>NZ_JBIALQ010000004.1:0-234823 GCF_042873545.1 Kitasatospora sp. NPDC004615 | reverse complement strand
GCGCAGCACGGCGGGGCCGCGGACTGCTGCTCGACCGACTGACCGGCCCGGGCCTGGCCGGCCGGTCCTGTCGGATGATCCGGCGGCGCGCGCTCGACAAGATCGGCCGGGCAGGCCGCCCCGGCGCAGCACGGCGGGGCCGCGGACTGCTGCTCGACCGACTGACCGGCCCGGGCCTGGCCGGCCGGTCCTGTCGGATGATCCGGCGGCGCGCGCTCGGCAAGATCGGCCGGCCAGGGCCTACGGATGGAGCGGGGCGAGGGCGGTCCGCAGTCGTCCGAGCCACTCGTCGGCGGTGCCGGTGATCCGGGGGTCGGCGGCCCGCAGGTCCGCCCAGTCGGACGGGGCGACGGCGAGGGTGTCCAGCCGCAGCCGCCCGGGGTGGCCGGGTTCGCGGGCGAGGACGCGGCGGAGGAGGCCCGGGGTGAGGGTGCACACTTCGGCGAGCAGGACGGCGTCGTACAGGTCCTTGGCCCGGGCCCGGCCCTCGGCGCCGTGACTGTCGGCGTGCAGCCACAGCAGCTTCCAGGCGAGCGAGAGTTCCCTGCTCGCCGTCCGCACCAGCGTCGCCCCGGCGCCGTCACCGCGTGGCAGGGCCGTCAGCACGGGCGGCTCGGGCAGCCGTTCGTCGCGCGCGAAGTCGATGCCCACCTCGCCCGCCGGCCGCCCGTCCGCCGTCCACCGCACGGCGATCCGCACGCCCGGCACCTCGCCGTCGTCCTGGTACGTCCACCCGCCGTCGACGCGGACGGAGTCGGGGTCGAGCGCGATGCCCGGGGCGGCGACCGGGTGCCGGGCGATCAGTTCGCGCAGCACCGCCTCCGGCCCGTCGGTGTCGGCCTCGGCCTCCGGCACCCAGTGGCACCCCTCGGGTGGGAGGTGTGCGCGCAGGCCGCGCGTTTCGAACTCCTCGAACGCCCACATCTCGTACCGGGCCGCGCCGTCGGCCGCCTCGGGCCACTGCTGAACCGCCGTCAACTCCTCGACGTACGGGTGGGGGTCGGCCAGGTCGACGGGCACCAGGGTGGACGGCTCCACGACCCAGTCCAGGTCGGCGGGTTCGCGTGCCGCCTCCCCCACCCAGGCGGGCAGCACCATGCTCCCGCGCAGCACCAGCGCGTCGCCCCAGGCCGAGTCCGCCAGCAACGCCACCAAGTGGTCGAGCACCGCCCGCCGTCCCACCCGTCACTCCCTTTCCGTCCCGTTCCGCGCGGGCGACAGTAGCGGGCCGCACGGACACCGGACCGGGCTGTGACAGCCAATGCTGGTGTTACGTGTGGAAGTTATGTTGACGAACCGGTTCCACTGGGTAAACACTTGCTGACGCGGTCACGTCATGCGCGGCCACGGCTGATTCGGTCCACCGCACGACGCCCCGTCACCGGATGTTGCGGTGGCCAGTCGTGCACTCTTGCCAGGAGGACTCTCGTGGAAGCTCCTACCCTGCAAGCGCCCAAGGGCGAAACCCTCGTCACCGACGCGGAGTTCGACCTCATGGTCGGCGAACTGGAGCTGGACGCTCCGGAGCACACGCCGAGTGCCTCGACCTGCGCCATCAACCACATGTACTGCGCGCTGCAGTAAGAAATCCCGGCGCGCCGTACCTGGAGCAGCTCCCCCGAAAGAACGTCGCGGTGCCGCCGGATCCGGCGGTGCCCGACTCCTGCTGTGCCACTTCTACCGACAGGAGAAACCGATGGAGACGACCGTTGCTTCCACCCTCACCGTGGACGAGGAGTTCGACCTGGTGATCGGGGACCTGGAGCAGAGCCTTCCGGCGGACAGCGCCGCGCCGACGGCCGGGACGTGCGCCCGCATCTACTGCAGCCCGTACCTCTAGGCCTCACGGCCGAACAGGCCTCACGGCCGAACAGGCCTCAGGCACCACGCAGCACCACGACGCCGCGCGGCCGGCCCGACCGGCCGCGCGGCGTCGCGCATCGACCACCCGACCAGGAGCCGAATGGAACTGCGCGACCACGGCAGCACCGGCCGTGCGCCCGAACTCCCGCCCGCGACACGCCGGTTGCTGACGGCGCTGGCCGAGGGCGGGGCCGGCCGGGCGTTCCCGCCGGTGGCCGTCCCCGGGCCGGACGGCACGCTCGCCGTCGAACGCCCGCTGGGCGGCCCGTCCGAGGCGCGGGCCCTGGAGCACGCACTGGCCGACGCCCGCTTCGCGCCGCTGCACGAGGTGCTGCGGCAGATCGACGCCTGGTCCGCGCGGGCCGGCGCCGACCCCCGGCTGATCGATCCACAGGCACTGCGGCCGGAGAACGCGGACCTGTTCGGGCCGCTGCTCACCGAGACCCTGGAGAGCTGCGTCGGCGGACCGCCCGAACGCGCCGCCGCCTTCGCCGCCGGGCGGGCCGGGCAGTTCCTGGAGTTCCTCACCCTGTTCGTCGAGCGGCTGACCCGCGACCGGCCCTCCGAACACCGGGTCACCGGCCTGTGGGCGAACGGCGACGAGACCCACAACGGCGGCCAGCGGGTGCTGCGCGTCGAATTCGCCGACGGCGCCCGGCTGGCGTACAAGCCGCGCCCGGCGACCGGCGAACTGCTCTTCCTGGCCACCGAGGGCTCGGTGTTCGCCCTGCTCGACGCGCTGCCCCCGGCGTCCGGCCCGGTCCGGCTGCCGACCATGCGGATCCGCCCGGGCAGCGGCCCGGACCGGGCGTGCTACTCCTGGCAGGAGTGGATCGAACCGCCGGACGCGTGGGGCGTCCTGCGCGCCGACGGCGGGTTCAGCCTGCGCGGCGCCATCCTCGACTCCACTGCGGCAGACCGCTACTGGCACCGCGCCGGGTCGCTGGCAGCCGCCGCGTTCGCCTTCGGGATCACCGACCTGATCGGCGGCAACCTGCTGATCGGGCAGCGCCCGGAGGACGGCGAACCGCTGCCTTTCCCGGTCGATCTGGAGGCGTACTTCGCCGACACCAAGCGCCTCTTCGAGACCGGGCTGCTGTTCGATCCCGCGGTCTCCGCGCAGCACCACACCGGCCTGGAGAACCTCGCGCGCTGGTGCGACCTGGACGGCCCCGCGACCTGCTGGCGCCCCCAACCGGACGGCTCGCTGCGCCTGGAGCGGCGAACCTTGCCGCTGACCCGGACCGAGACCCGCACCGTGGTCGGCGACACCGGGGGCCGCACCGGATACGGCCCCCACCTGACGGCCATGCTGCGCGGCATGTTCGACGCCTGGACGCTGATGTGCCGAAACCGGGCCAGGATCGCCGAGTTCCTCGCGGAGCGGGCCGCCGGCCACGTCGTGCGGGTGATCGCCCGCCCGACGGCCGAGTACCCGGACGGCGGCGAACTCCCGTTCAGCGACAGCGAGTCGGAGCAGCTCGCCCGCGGCGACGTCCCGTACTTCTTCCGCACCGCCGACGGCGGCCCGCTGCTCGCGATGCGGATGCCGCCCGGCCGCGAACTGCGCACCGACCCGGCCGACACCCCGCAGTGGAACGCGGACCGCCCGTGGCCGCCCGTCGCCGCCGTCCGCGAGGGCGGCAAGCTGGACCTCGCCGGCCTCGGCATCGCCCTGCGCGACGCGGTCGAGCACGTGTACGGCGACCTGGATCCGCAGCGAGAAGACCTGTACGACCCCGGGCGCGGAGTGCGGCTGAGCCTGCGCGGCCCCCGCGAGGGCGAGGTGTCCTTCGACTGGCCCGGGGCGGCCCGCCGCATCACCTACCGGTGGGACGAGACGGCCCTGCGGCTGCGCATCGACCCGCTGAGCAGCCCGGCCGCCGAGGTCCGCGAACGGCTGCTGCGCCTGGGCCGGATCGACGCCTCGCTGCGCGACCCCTGGGCCCGCGGGGGCTTCACCGACACCGACCTGGAGGCGAAACTCGACCGGCTGACCGCCACCGGGATCGCCTGGCTGCGCGGCGTGGTCGCCGAGCACGGCTGGCCCGGCCACGGCCTGGTCGGCAGGGAGGCCGCCACGGTCGCGAGCGCGCTGCTCCAGCACCACACCGGCGACCTCGCCTTCGCCCGCCAGTGCCTGGCGCTGATCGAGGCGGCGGCCGAGCGCGGCGACATGCACCGGCGCGACGCCGCCTACCTCGCCGACTCGCTGCGCCGGGCCGAGGGCCGCCCGCAGCTGTACGGCACGAAGTTCGAACGGGTCGCGGGCGGCGAACTGCGCCCCTGCCCGATCGAGGACGGGGACCGGGTGGACGAGCGCCGCGCGGCCGTCGGCCTCCCCCCGCTCGCCGACTACGCCGCCCTGCTGGCGGAGAAGTACCCGGCGCCCGAGAACCACCCGGCGCCCGAGAACTGCCCGGCGCCCGAGAACCACCCCGCGCCCGAGAACTGCCCGGCGCCCGAGAACGAAGGGGTCAAGGCGTGATCGCGACCGACTGGACCGAACTCCTCGCCCGGGTCTGGGGCAAGGAGCCCGCGCTGCTCCCGGCACCCGCCCCGGCCGACCCGGCCCACCTGCACCGCACGATCGTCGCCGCCTGCGAGCCGTTCCGGGCCGGCACGGTGTTCCGGACGCTGCCGCAGGTCCGCCTGCACACCGCGCTCGGCTGGCTCGGCGCGCCGGGGCGGCTGCTGCCCGACGCCGCCGACGCGAGCCCGGCCGACTACCGGGCCCGGCTGCGCGGCGAACCAGCCGGCAGCGGGCCGGACGCCGGATTCCTGCTGAGCGTCCGCCAACCCCTGCACACCGACTGGCCGTTGTGGTCGGCCGTTCGCGACACCCTCACCGAGCTGTGGCACCAGGTCGGCTGGCCGTGCCTGCCGGTCGAGGCCGAGCTGACCGAGGGCGACGGTTTCACCCACGCCCGGGGCCTGGGCCGCGCCTCCGACCACGCGGTCCTGACCTGGGTGCTGGCGGGCACCATGGAGGCCGAACTGCCCGAGACGGACGGCGGGTTCCGCGTCCTGCGGGCCACCGCCGGCGAACTGCTGTACTGGCCGGAGGGCTCGCGCTGGCGCGAACACCACCGCGACGGCTGCATGACGCTGCGGATCTCCGTCCCCCGCGCCCAGCGCCTGGCGACCGGCGCGGTCAAGAACCTGCTGGCCGAGGACGTCCGGAACCGCCTGGAGTACGACGGCACCGTGCCCCACCTGCCCTTCCCCCCGCCCACCGACCGGCCGCCCGGCCCGGCCGCCCCGATGGTCGCCGTCGGCGAGGCGGCCCGCGCGGCGGCCGGGGGCGCGGAGCTGCCCGCCGCGCTGCGCACCCGGTGGGCGGCCTGGTACTCCACGGCCGGACTGGAACCCGCACCCGAGCCCCGCGCCGACGTCCCCCTCACCCCCGGGCACCATCTGCGGGTGGCGGGCGGGATCGTCCGGCTGCCCGACGGGCCCGGCCGCTGGATCTGGGCCGTCAACGGGCACGCCTTCCCGATCGCCGGGGCCGCGGGCGAGCGGATCGCCCAGCAGCTGCGGCCCGGCCGCGAACTGACGGTCGGCGAACTGTGCCGGGCGGTGGGCGCGGACGAGCACAACGGCGCCGTGACCGCGCTGCTGCGCAAGCTCCACCGGCTGCGGGCGATCGACCTGACCGGCAGCGAGAGGACGGACCGATGACGACGGCACACGCGAGCGACCTGGCCGTCGTCCAGGGCCCGCTCGACTGGGACGAGTTCACCACGCACTACTGGGACCGGCGACCCGTGCTGATCAAGGGCGTCCTCCCGGCGCCCTACGAGCTGCCCGAGGTCTTCGCCGCCGCCACGATCGCCACCCGGCCGCCCGGCCCGCACCTGATGCCGCCGAGCGCCCAGTTCGCCGTCGGACGCTTCCAGCAGTCCGAGCCCGCGACGTGGTTCCCGCGCGCCGAGGACGGCACCTTCGACGGCTACCGGCGGCGGCTGGACGCCGAGTTGGCGGCCTTCTCGCGGGAGACCCGGTACGCGCTGATCGTGCACGCCTTCCACGCCTTCCACTCCGGCCAGTGGGAGCGCCAGCGGGCGTTCTTCGAACCGCTGTGGGAGCGCACCGGAATGCCGCTGTCGGGGGCGATCACCACGCTCTTCCACGGCAGTTACGACCACACCCCGGTCGGCGTCCACAAGGACCGCTTCGCCACCTTCCTGTTCGCCCTCGAAGGCCACAAGCGGATGCGGTTCTGGCGCGAGTGCCCGTGGACCGAGCCGGTGACCACCAAGCTGGACTACCAGGCCCACCTGGACACCTCGTTCACCGCCGAACCCGAGCCCGGCGACCTGCTGTACTGGCCCTCGAGCTACTACCACGTCGGCGAGAGCGTCGACGGCAGGGCCGCGACCAGCGTCAACGTCGGCGTGCCGCGCGAATCGCACCGCGCGGTCTACGACGTGGACGACCTGCTGCTGGGCCTGGACCCGGACGCGATGGTCGATCCGGACGCCGCCCTGGTGCGGCTGCCCGCCGCCACCGCCCCGCTGTCGGTGCCCGAACCACCGGCGGACGGCGCGCTGCCCGAGGCGCTGGAGCAGACCCTGCGGGTCTTCCAGGAGTACCGCGACCCCGGCCTGATGGCGGAACGGGTCGCCTTGCTCTCGCTCCGCAACATGAGCGCGTCCGGCCTGTGCCCCGTCCCGCCGCCCGAGCCGCCGCGGCCCCTGGACGACGGCACGGCGGTGCGGGCCCGCGCCCGGGTGCTGTACGAGCCGGTCGGCGGGGCGCTGCTGTGCGCCGCCAACGGGCACGTGCTGCGCAGCACGCTGACGCCGCCGCAGGCGCAGCCGCTGCTGCGCCGGCTCGCCGAACGGGAGCCGGTGCCGGTCGGCGAGTTGCTGGCCGCCCTGCCGTCCGCCGCCCGCGAGGAGGCCCGCCGCCTGCTGGAGGCGCTGGAGAGCTTCCGCGCCCTGACCCGCGACCAGGAGGAATCTCTCACCAGATGGTGACGTCGAGCTTGACCAGGCCGAGGTCGTACGGAATGTCGGCGATCCGGAGGGCGATCACGGCGCCCTGGCTGCTGGTCAGGCAGAGCGTCGCGCCGGCCCGGATGCCCTTGGCGTCGTTGGCGGGGCGTTCGGCGGCGGTGGCGTAGCGGAAGCTCTTGATGGTGCCGGCCCGGGCCGCTTCGCGGCAGGTGGCCTCGGTGACCCCGGTGCCGGGCGCGAGCACGGCGGCGAGGTTGCCGAGCACCAGGGTGGGCGCCGGGTGGTCGTGGGCGACGAGCTCGTAGGACTTCTGGTCGGCCTCGGGCATCGCGTTCCAGTCCTCGTCACTGACCAGGGCGGAGAGCGGCTTGTCGTTCGGGGCGTCCAGGTCGATCAGCTCGTAGCCGGTGCTGACCACGTCGATCTGGAACGAGACGGTGCGCGGCGCGCGGACGCTCGGACTGGGCTCGGCGGACGGCGACGGGAGCGGCGGCGACGGCACGGGCGTGGGAGCGGGTGGTGACGGTGGTGCGTGGGGGGTGCTGACGGCTCCGGGGGACTTGATGCCGATGGGGAGCGCCGTGATGATGCCGGCCGCGTTCATGGCGAGGACGGCGATCGTGGCGACCGTCCCGATGATGGCGAGCGACAGCAGCATGGCGCGCCGGTCCGCCGGGGTGTCGGGGGCCTCCCAGGAGATGCCTTCGCGGCCGGCGTGGAACGTCACCCGGTCCGGGTGGCCCGCGGCGGGGTGCGGGCCGTCGGGCTGCTCACCGTCGTGAGGCGGGTGCCCGGAGTCGGGTGCGGTCACGTGGCTCTCCTGCGGTCAGATCTCGTCCGCCACCGTACAGTTGCGCCGCCGGCCCCCGGCCGCCTGTCCGATGCCTGGTCAGGGGCTCGTCGGCGGCCGGTCGGCGGCTGCTCTGCTGGGCGGATGCCCCGTCCCGCGGCCGGTGGAACTGATCCTTTCGGGGTGCGCACCGATCGGGTGAATCGCTCGTTCGAGCGACCCGTGCAGGGGCCGGGGCGGTTCGAGATCCGAACGTCAGGCGGTCTCGAGGCGCTCCACGATCAGTTCGCACAGTTCGTGGGTGCGCAGCGCGTCGGTGGCGTCGAGGGTCTTGCCGGCCCGCAGCGCGTCCAGGAAGTGCAGCACCACCTGTTCGATGCCGCGCTGGCGGGCGACCGGCACCCAGTCGCCGCGTCGGCGGACGGTGGGCTGGCCCTTGTGGTCGACGATGTCGGCGAGGTTGTGGACCTCGCGCTTGGAGTCGGCGCCGGACACCTCGAGGATCTCCTCGGTGGAGCCGGAGACCCGGTTCATCAGGCCGAGCGCGGTGAACCCCTCGCCGGCCAGCGTCAGCACGACGTGCTCGACCATGCCGCCCCGGACCCGGGAGCGGACGTCCACGTGCTCGATCTCGCCGGGGGCCAGGAAACGCAGCGTGTCCACCACGTGGATGAAGTCGTCGAACACCAGGGTGCGGGCCTGCTCGGGCAGTCCCTCGCGGTGCTTCTGCAGCACGATCAGGTCGCGCGGGCGTTCGGCGGCCAGCAGGTAGCCGGGGGCGTGGCGCCGGTTGAAGCCGACCATCAGCGATCGCCCGGTGCGGCCGGCCAGGTCGACCAAGTGGCGTGCCCCGTCGAGGTGGTAGGCCAGCGGCTTGTCCACGTACACGTCGACGCCCCGGGTGAGCAGCTTCTCCACGATCGGGACGTGCTGCTCGGTGGCGGCGTGCACGAACGCGCCCCGGATCCCGGAGTCGATCAGCTCGTCCAGGTCGGTGGTCCGGAACGGGATCCGGTAGGCGTCGCCGATCCGGTCCAGCTTGGCCCGGTCCCTGGTCATCAGCCGCAGGTCCAGGCCGGGTTGCGCGGTGAGGACCGGCAGGTAGGCCTTCTGCGCGATGTCACCGAGCCCGATGACACCGATCGGAAGGGCGGCGGTGAGGTCCGTCTCGTTGTCGCTCATTCTGGGCACTCCTGCAAGGTGGTTGACGGCCGGCGCGGGCCACCCGGCAGCATATGTCAGACCGCTGTTGAGCAGTCAGGACGCGGGTGGCCCGGCCGGTTCGTCAGCCCTCCCGACCGCCCGGCACCGCCGCCGGCGCGCCCAGCATGCTGCGGAAGTCGGCGACCGCGCCGGGCAGTTGGCCGGCGTAGCCGCCCTGCGCCAGGCGCAGCACGAAGGCGACGGCGTCGTCCGGGTGCGGGTCGGTGTAGGGCTGGTGGTTGTAGTCGAGGAACAGCGTCTCCGCGTTGGCCGCGCGTATCCGCGCCACCAGGGCGGCCCGCCGCTCGGCGCGCTGCGCGGGCACCCAGGCGTGGCGCCGCGGATCGTGCTGCTCGTCCTGCTCCTGCCTGCCCTGCTGCTGCTCCATCGCGGCGCGCCCCCTCCCGGTTCCGTCGGTTCGGGCACCGACGGTAGTGAACCGGAAGCACTCCGTCCACCGATTTAACGGCGGCGGGAAAGCCGTCAGACGGCTTGCCCGGCGCGGCGGTCGAGGTGCCCGGCGGCTTCGGCGAGGGCGTGCAGGACGGGCCGGATCAGCGGGTGGAGCTCGGCGCCGGCCCTGGTCGCGGCGAACACCTTGCGGGTGGCGAGGGCGCTGGTGACGGGGCGGACGGCGACCCGGCCGCGGTCGGCGGCGCGCAGCGCGGAGCGGGGGACGAGGGCGACGCCCGCGCCGGCCGAGGCGAGTGCGGTGACGGCGCTGAAGTCGTCGGAGGAGTGCATCAGCCGGGGCTGGAAGCCGGCGTTCTCGCAGGCCAGCAGGACCACGTCGTGGCAGGGGTTGCCGGGGTAGGGGCCGATCCACGGTTCGTCGGCGAGTTCGGCGACGGCGACGGGGCCGGTGCCGGCGGCGAGCGGGTGGTCGAGCGGGAGGACGGCGTCGAAGGGTTCGGCGTACAGCGGGAGCCGGGTGAGCCGCCGGTCGTCGGGGCGTGGCGCGCCGCGGTACTCGACGGCGACGGCGATGTCGGCGCGGCCGTCGAGCAGCATCGGCAGGCTGGCGTCGCCCTCGGAGTCGCGGGCCTTGACGCGCAGGCCGGGGTGGGTGCCGGCGAGTGCGGCGATCGCGGGGGCGAGGACCATGGCGATGCCGGTGGCGAAGGCGGCGACGGTGACTTCGCCGGCGGCGCCGGAGCTGTAGGCGGCCAGGTCGGCCTCGGCGCGCTCGAGCTGGGCGAGGACGGCGTCGGCGTGGCCGAGCAGGATCTCGCCGGCGGCGGTGAGGCGGACGCCCCGGCCGTCGCGGACCAGCAGGGTGTGGCCGGTCTCCTGTTCGAGGGCGGCGAGCTGCTGGGAGACCGCGGAGGGGGTGAGGTAGAGCGCGGCCGCCGCGGCGGTCACGGTCCGGTGGTCGGCCACGGCCCGCAGGGTCCGTAGCCGTCGTGCGTCGATCACGGGTCAATTCTGCCAGCGCCGCGGGACTGCTCCGTACGGGTGGCCGGAGGGTGGCGCGGGGAGCCGGGGGGTTGGCTCCCCGCGCCTTCGGCGGGCCGCCCGGGGGATGGGATGGGGGCGGCCCGTCGCGGATGGCGCGGTTGAGGGTTCGGCCCGCGCCAGGCTGTGGGGGTCCTACTCGCCGAGCGCGGCGCGGGCGTCGATGAACGCGGCGATGGCGCGCTCGACGTCCTCGGTGCTGTGCGCGGCGGACAGCTGGACCCGGATCCGGGCGGCGCCGTGCGGCACCACCGGGTAGGAGAAGCCGATGACGTAGACGCCGCGCTCCAGCAGCAGCTCGGCGAGGCGTCCGGCCTTGGCGGCGTCGCCGACCATGACGGGGGCGATCGCGTGCTCGCCGGGCAGGATCTCGAACCCGGCCTCGGTCATCTTGGTGCGGAACAGCTCGGTGTTGGCGGCGAGCTTGGCCCGCAGGTCGTCGCTGGTCTCCAGCAGGTCGAGCACGGTGAGCGAGGCGGCCGCGATCACCGGGGCGAGCGAGTTGGAGAACAGGTAGGGGCGGGAGCGCTGGCGCAGCAGGGCGACGATCTCGCGGCGGGCGGCGACGTAGCCGCCGGACGCGCCGCCGAGGGCCTTGCCGAGGGTGCCGGTGATGATGTCCACGCGGTCCATCACGCCGTGCAGTTCGGGCGTGCCGCGGCCGGTGGGGCCGACGAAGCCGACGGCGTGCGAGTCGTCGACCATGACCATCGCGTTGTAGCGGTCGGCGAGGTCGCAGATCTCGGCGAGCGGGGCGATGTAGCCGTCCATGGAGAACACGCCGTCGGTGACGATCAGCCGGCGGCGGGCGTCCTGGGTGGCCTTGAGCTGCTGCTCCAGGTCGGCCAGGTCACGGTTGGCGTAGCGGTGGCGGCGGGCCTTGGAGAGCCGGATGCCGTCGATGATGGAGGCGTGGTTGAGGGCGTCGGAGATGACGGCGTCGCGCTCGTCCAGCAGGGTTTCGAAGACGCCGCCGTTGGCGTCGAAGCAGGACGAGTAGAGGATGGTGTCCTCCTGGCCGAGGAACTGGGAGAGCCGCTGCTCCAGTTCCTTGTGCACGTCCTGGGTGCCGCAGATGAAGCGGACGGACGCCATGCCGTAGCCCCAGCGGTCCAGCGCCTCCTTGGCGGCGTCGACCACCTTGGGGTGGTCGGCGAGGCCGAGGTAGTTGTTGGCGCAGAAGTTGAGCACCTGGCCGCCGGTGCCGGAGGTGACGGTGATCTCGGCGGACTGCGGGGTGCCGATGACGCGTTCGGGCTTGAAGAGGCCGGCTTCGCGGATCTCGGCGAGGGTGGCGGCGAGGTCGTCGCGGACGGTGTCGAACACGGGGGTGTCGCTCCTAACGAAAGTCAGCGGGCTTGCCGAGAGAGGCTTACAGCGTGGTCCAGTCGAGGATGACCTTGCCGCAGTTGCCGCCGGCGGCCTCGTCGAAGGCGGCTTCGAAGTCCTGGGCGGCGTACCGGCCGGTGATCACCGGGCTGAGGTCGAGTCCGCCTTCGAGCAGCACGGACATCGCGTACCAGGTCTCGAACATCTCGCGGCCGTAGATGCCCTTGATGGTGAGCATCGAGGTGACCACGGCGGACCAGTCGATCGGGAACTGGTCGGCGGGCAGGCCGAGCATGGCGATCTTTCCGCCGTGCGTCATGTTGGCGATCATCGACTGCATGGCCTCGGGGCGGCCGGACATCTCCAGGCCGACGTCGAAGCCCTCGCGCAGGCCGAGCTTGTGCTGGCCGTCCTCGATGGTGTGCTGCGAGACGTCCAGGGCGAGGGTGACGCCGAGCTTGCGGGCCAGCTCCAGGCGGTACTCGGAGACGTCGGTGATCATCACGTTGCGGGCGCCGGCGTGCTTGGCGACGGCGGCGGCCATGATGCCGATCGGGCCGGCGCCGGTGACCAGCACGTCCTCGCCGACCATCGGGAAGGACAGCGCGGTGTGCACGGCGTTGCCGAACGGGTCGAAGATGGCGGCCACGTCGAGGTCGACGGGGACGCGGTGCACCCAGACGTTGGAGGCGGGCAGGGCGACGTACTCGGCGAACGCGCCGTCGCGGTTGACGCCCAGGCCGATGGTGTTGCGGCACAGGTGGCGGCGGCCGGCCAGGCAGTTGCGGCACTTGCCGCAGACCAGGTGGCCCTCGCCGCTGACCAGGTCGCCGACGTTGATGTCGGTGACGGCGGCGCCGAGCGCGGCGACCTCGCCGACGAACTCGTGGCCGATGGTCATCGGGGTCTTGATGGTCTGCTGGGCCCAGCCGTCCCACTTGCGGATGTGCAGGTCGGTGCCGCAGATGCCGGTGCGCAGGACCTTGATCAGGACGTCGCTCGGGCCGATCTCCGGTTCCGGGACGTCGGTCATCCACAGGCCGGGGGCGGCGTCCAGCTTGACGAGTGCCTTCACTGCGAGGGCTCCTGACGCGAAGTGCGGGCGGTCCTGCGGTCGGCAGGCCCGGGGTCGGCCCGGCGTGCGGCGGTGGACCGCCCGGGCAGGGTGAAATCTGCCTGGTCACGGGGGGTGCGGTCCATCGAGGAATTCTTAACGGGTGCCACAGCTGGGCTGAACGATCGTGCCCGAGCAGGGTGGCGGGGCGGCCTGCGGCGTGCCGTGATCCACCCGGACGGAGCAGTGCGCCGGGGCTCCGTCGGCCGCGCTGCGCGCCGCGCATCCCTTGACATGGTCTTGACAGTCTGGGTTGCACCGGCCCTCCCCCACCGGGACCGGTGCCGCCTCGTCAGAACGGCGGCGCTCCCCAACCAGCCTCCGGCTCCCCCGAGTTGACCCCGGCACCCCGCTGCCCTCCTGCGCCGCCGCTCACCACCGGCAGGTAGTGCGCCAGGTACGCGAGGTGCTCGGGGTCCACCTCGTCCGGCCGCCTGCGCTCCCCGATCGCGTCGATGAGGCTGCCCTCGACGAAGAAGCGGTAGGCGAAGAGCTCGGTGCTCGGCGCGTTCCAGAACAGCTCCGGGGGCTTCGGCACCACCAGCTCGCCGTCCGGCCCGTAGTAGTCGCCCGGGGCGCTGGTGAGGTCGCGGTCCGAACTGACCACCGCCGACTGCCCGTTGTGGTGCAGGTACAGGTACCAGACGATGCAGCTCTGCTGGTCCCGGAAGAACGCCACCAGCCGGTCGGCCGGATCGAGCGGGCTGGGCACCGGGCCGGACACGTCCGTCCACGCGCCGCCGCCGACCCGGTCGAGGCAGCGGTGCAGACCGGACCTGGTGATCAACGCCAGGAAATCCGCCGGGAGTTCGAGCCCGTCCCGGGCCAGCTCCGCCGCGATCGGGTCCGTCACGGCGGTACGGTAGTCCAGCGGTTCGCCGATCTCGCCGAACCACGCGTAGTCGCCGACGAAGGACGCCTCGTCCAGCGGCGGCACGCTGTCCAGGGCGTAGGCCTGGAACCAGGCGAAGGTCCGGTCCCGCCCGTCGTACGGCCGGTAGGGCCCGATCCCGTACCCGGCCCAGCACGCCGGCAGCCGCACCGCCTCCGGGCCGTCACCGATCACGCCGTGCGCCGCCGCGACCACCCGCGCGGGCGGGCTCCGCCGCACCTCCGGCAACTGGACGTCCGGGTGGCCGAGTTCGCCCGGCAGCGGGTCCCGCTCGGACGGGTGGACCGGCGCGGGCCCGGTCGCGGGCACCAGGATCCGCCCGAGGTCGTCGCGCCGGTCCTCCGGCCACCGGTCGTCGATGGCCCGGGCGGCGGCGGTGCAGTCAGGACACTCGTCCCGGCCGCCGCCCCACATCCCGAACGGCGACCCGGCCAGGTCCGGCCGCTCGATCCCGCACAGCGTGCGGCGGAAGTACCCGTACGCGTGCCGCCGGGCGTCCGGCAGCATGTCCGTCCAGGCCGCCTCCCACCGCAAGTCCCACTCGCTGTACGCCTGCCGAACGATCGCGCCGTCGCCACCGACCCGCACGACCGCGAAGCACCAGGTACAGATCCAGACCTCACGCGTCCACCGCGAAGGCGGCAGATCCCACTTGGCCAGGTCGTGCTCACAGATGTCACAGCGCATGACGCATGATCATGCCGCCCGCCCCCGACAGCCGCTGTCCGGGCACTATGCTGCGCCGCGTGACCGAGCCATCGAACATACGTCTCGCCGAGCTTCTCGACAGCCGGGACGGGCACGCGCCCGCGCCCGAGGCCGTGATCTCCGCGCTGTTCGAGGGCGGGGCGTTCATTCCCGTCACCGCCGACTGGAAGGTGATGTTCCTCCCCGACGACGAGATGCCCCCCACGCTGCTCGGTTTCACCGGCGCGGACGTCGGCGCGGAACTGCTGCCGTCGGCCTCCGCGATGGTGCATTGCGACGCGGCACGGCTGCGGGACATTCTCGAGAAGACCGGCGTCGCCCGGCTCGGGATCCGCTCCCGGAACTGGCAGGCATTCTTCACCGCGCAGATGCTGAGCGAGTGGGCGTCCTACGGATCCGAGGCGGAGCTGAAGCTCGACTGAGCCACCGACCCGGTCGCCGTCGCCCTGCGCGACGCGCTGGTCCGGCGGATCCGCGAGTTCGACCGCCAGGGCCTGGACACGGTCCGCCACGACCCCGAGTCCGGCCAGGTCCAGGTGATCTCCCGCGAGTACGACGACCCACCGGCGGACAGCCCCGCGCCCCTGCCCCCGGCCAGGCGCCACTGGTTCGGCCGCTCCTGACGGCGAGTTCAACTCCGCTGCGAAGACAGCACGTTGGCGTAGTCCGGCAGTTCGACGTCGCCGGCCTTCGCGGCCTGGGCCTCCATCAGGGTGCGCAGCGGGCGGCGGGTCATCCAGCGCATGGAGGCGGCGCGCAGTGCGATCATCGTGCGGCCGTTGGGGGCGTAGCCCGCCATGCCGCCCGGGGGGAGTTCCTGGGCCTTGGCGGCGTAGGGCTTCATCCGGTCCTGGAAGCGGGCGAAGGCGGTGGTGAAGTCGCCGTTGGCGGTGGCGAGCTCGCCGGCCAGCAGGTAGGCGCCGACCAGGGCGAGGCTGGTGCCGAGGCCGGTGAGGGGGGTGGGGCAGCAGGCGGCGTCGCCGATCAGGGCGGTGCGGCCGCGGGTGTAGCGGTCGAGGCGGACCTGGCCGAGGTGTTCGAAGAAGAAGTCGTCGGCCTCGGCCATCGCGGCGAGCAGCCGGTCGACCTCCCAGCCGGCCCCGGCGAAGCGGTCGGTGAGCAGGCGCTGCTGGGCGGCGCGGTCGCGGCGGTCGTGGGCGAGGGGGGCGGAGCGGAAGCTGAGTCCGGCCTTGACCTCGCCGGGGGCCCGGCCGGGGCGGGCCATCGCCACCCGCCCGCCGGGGGCGTTGTACATCAGGAACCAGTCGTCGAGGTCGAGTTCGAGGCGGGCGGTGAACCACGCGGTGTAGCCGCCGATGGGGACGAAGTGCTCGCTCTCGGGGCCGAAGGCGAGGCGGCGGACGGTGGAGTGCAGGCCGTCCGCGCCGACCACCAGGTCGAAGCGGCGGGGCGGGGCGTTCTCGAAGGTGACGTGCACGCCGTCGGCGTCCTCCCGGAGGGAGGTGATGGTGTCGTCGAAGAGGTATTCGACGTCGTCGGCGGTGGCCCGGTAGAGCACGGTGGCGAGGTCGTCGCGGAGGATTTCGAGGTCGGAGACGATGCCTTCGCCGCCGAAGAGTTCGGTGGGCAGCCGGGCGATGTGCTTGCCGTTCCGGTCGACCAGTGCGAGGCCGCGCTGGTCGACGGCGACCTGCCTGGCCTGGTCGAGCAGGCCCATCCGGTCGATGACGGTGCGTCCGGCGCCGCGCAGGTCGACGGCCTGTCCGCCGGGGCGGGGCGCGGGGGCGCGTTCCACCACGACGGGACGGAAGCCGGCCTTGCGTAGCCAGTACGCCAGGGTGGGTCCGGCTATGCCGCCGCCGGAGACGAGGATGTCCGCGTTCTTCATGACACCGAACGTACGCCGTACGCTCCGCACTACGCAACCTGCAACGACCGGGTTTCAGCGATTGCTGCACTAGTGCACTAGTGCGCTCCAGGGCCGCCCGAACCCTGGTACGGTGCCGAGTCCGGCAGCTAGCATGGGCCGACTGGTGCACTAGTGCGGAGGTGGAGCGGGTGGACCGCTACGAACAGATCGCGGGCGAACTCCGGCAGCGGATCGAGCGCGGCGAGCTGCGGCCCGGCGACCGGGTGCCGTCCACCCGGGAGATCACCCGCCGCTGGAACGTGGCGATGGCCACCGCCACCAGGGTGCTGGCGGAGCTGCGCGGCCAGGGCCTGGTCCGGGCGGTCCCCGGCGTCGGCACGCTGGTCGCCGAGGCCGCCGCGCCCGCTCGGGCGCAAGCGCCGGCCCGGCCCGCCGCAGGCGAGCGGCAGATCCCCCGCCGGCTCACCGTGGAGGGCGGCCTGACGCCGGATCGGATCGTCGCGGCGGCAGTGGAGATCGCCGACAACGAGGGCCTGGAGGCGCTGTCGATGCGCCGGGTCGCGGCCGAGCTGGACGCCGCCACCATGTCGCTGTACCGGCACGTCCCCGACAAGGACGGCCTGGTCAACCTGATGATGGAGCAGGTCTTCGCCGCCGTCAGGTTCTCCGCCGCCGACGCCGAACTGCCCTGGCGGGCCCGGCTGGAGCTGGCCGCCCGGCTGATCTGGGACCTGTTCCGGGCGCACCCCTGGCTGGCCTCCGCGCTGTCGATGACCCGCCCCCAACCGCTCTCCAACGCCCTGCCGTTCGGCGAGTGGGTGCTGTCCACCCTGGCCGCCGAGGGCCTGGATCTGCAGACGGTGCTCACCGCCTACCTGACGCTGTTCAACTACGTCCGCGGCACCGCGCTCAACCTGGAGATGGAGGCCGCCGCCGAGGCCGCCACCGGCCAGGACGCCGAGGCCTGGATGGACCAGCAGGAGCCCCAGTTCATGGAGCTGGTCGCCGAGTACCCCACCTTCCTCCGGCTCACCACGGAGGGCTACGACTTCGACCTCGACCAGCTCTTCGACTTCGGCCTGCAACGCCTGCTGGACGGCTTCGCCGCGCTGATCAACTCGGCCGCTCAGCCCAGTAGTTCGCCCAGGTCGTAGGAGACCGGCTCCTCCAGCTGCCCGTACGTGCAGCTCTCCGGCGTGCGGTCCGGCCGCCAGCGCTTGAACTGGGTGGTATGCCGGAACCGGGTGCCCTCCATGTGGTCGTAGCCGACCTCGGCGACCCGCTCGGGGCGCAGCGGCACCCAGGACAGGTCCTTCTTGCCGGTCCAGCGGCTGACCGCACCAGGCAGCCGGCTGCTCGCCTGGGCCTGTTCGTCCGCCCAGGCCCCCCACGGGTGGCCCGCCAGGTCGTCGGCGTCGAGCCTCAACGGGGCGAGTTCTTCGGCGAGTTCGCGGCGGCGGGCCATCGGGAAGGAGGCGCTGACGCCGACGTGCTGGAGCCGTCCGTCGGGGTCGTACAGGCCGAGCAGCAGGGAGCCGACCACGGGGCCGCTCTTGTGTTCGCGGTAGCCGGCCACCACGCAGTCGGCGGTGCGGGCGTGCTTGACCTTGAACATGGTGCGCTCGCCGGGCCGGTAGGGGGCGTCGAGCGGTTTGGCGACCACGCCGTCCAGTCCGGCGCCCTCGAAGCGGGAGAACCAGCCGCGGGCGGTGTCCAGGTCGGTGGTGGCGGGGGCCAGGTGGACCGGCGGGGCGGCGTCGGCCAGCAGCTGGGCGAGTTCGGCGCGGCGTTCGACCAGCGGGCGGGCGGTGAGATCGTCGTCGTCGAGGGCGAGCAGGTCGAAGGCGACCAGCGAGGCGGGGGTGCGCTCGGCGAGGGTGCGGACCCGGGACGCGGCGGGGTGGATGCGTTCCAGCAGTTCCTCGAAGTACAGCCGTCCGTCGTGCGCGACGACGATCTCGCCGTCCACCACGCACCGCTCGGGCAGCTGCTCCCGGACGGCCTCCACCACCTCGGGGAAGTACCTGGTCAGCGGCTTGCCGGTGCGCGAGCCGAGTTCGATCTCGTCGCCGTCGCGGTACACGATCGCCCGGAAGCCGTCCCATTTCGCCTCGTACTGCATGCCGGGCGGGATCGCGGTCACGGCCTTCGCGAGCATGGGCGAGACCGGTGGCATCACGGGTAGCTGCATGCCTCCGATGGTCCCCGGCCCGCCCGCGGCGCCACGGCGTGTCGGGGCGCCCGGCGTGTCGTCCACCCTGCCGTACCGCAACGCGCGGTGCGTGGGCGGGCCGCCTAGCGTGGACGGCATGGCTTCTGCTGTGGAACTGGAGGTCGGCGGCCGGACGGTGCGGCTGTCCAACCCGGACAAGGTGTACTACCCGGAGCCCGGGTACACGAAGCGGGACGTCGCCGAGTACTACCTGGCCGTCGCCCCCGGGGCGCTGCGCGGCCTGCGTGACCGGCCGACCACGCTGCAGCGCTTCCCGGAGGGCGTGGACGGAGAGTTCTTCTACCAGAAGCGCGCGCCGAAGGGCCGCCCGGAGTGGCTGCCGACCGCGCGGATCGCCTTCCCGTCCGGTCGCAGCGCCGACGAGATCTGCCCGACCGAGGAGGCCGCCGTGCTGTGGGCGGCCAACCTCGGCTGCCTGACCTTCCACCCGTGGCCGGTGCGCCGTGCGGACACCGAGCACCCCGACGAGCTGCGCATCGACCTCGACCCGCAGCCCGGCACCGACTTCACCGACGCGGTCCGCGCCGCGCTCCAACTGCGACCGCTGCTGGAGGAGTTCGGCCTGACCGGCTGGCCGAAGACGTCCGGCGGCCGGGGCCTGCACGTGTACGTGCCGATCGAGCCGCGCTGGACGTTCACCGACTGCCGGCACGCCGTCATCGCGCTCGGCCGCGAACTCGAGCACCGCACCGGCGGCGAGGTCACCACCAAGTGGTGGAAGGAGGAACGCGGCGAGCGGATCTTCGTCGACTACAACCAGATGGCCCGCGACCGCACCATCGCCTCCCCGTACTCGCTGCGCCCCCGCCCGCAGGCCACCGCCTCCACGCCGCTGCGCTGGGAGGAGATCGAGCAGGTCTCCCCCAGCGACTTCACCCTGCGCACCGTGCCCGAGCGGTTCGCCGAACTCGGCGACCTGCATGCCGACATGGAGCGCCGACCCGGCTCCCTGGAACGCGTGTTGGAGCTGTACGCGCACCAGGACGCGGGTGACCTCCCCTACCCGCCGGACCACCCGAAGATGCCGGGCGAACCGCGCCGGGTGCAGCCGAGCCGGGCCAGGAAGTGACCCGCCCTCACTCGAAGAGATCGGGCTGTTCGCGGGTGATCTGGTCGTACAGCGGCTGGTAGTTGACCCAGCCGGCCAGGTCGTTGCCGATCTGCCGGTAGGTGAGGGCGGCGTTCTCGGGCGAGATCGGGATGGTGGGGCCGGCGGCCTGCGCGAGCAGCTGGACCTGGCAGGAGCGCTCCATGGTGATGAACCACCAGGCGGCGGCGTCCACGGTGCTGCCGACGGTGAGCAGGCCGTGGTTGCGCAGGATGACGGCCTTGTGCGGGCCGAGCGCGGTGGCGATCCGCTCGCCCTCCTCCAGGTCGGTGACCAGGCCGGTGTAGTCGTCGAACAGGGCGTGGTCCTGGTAGAAGGCGCACACGTCCTGGGTGATCGGCTCCAGTCGGCGGCCGAGCGCGGACAGCGCCCGCCCGTGGGTGGAGTGGCTGTGCGCGGCGGCGACCACGTCCGGGCGGGCCCGGTGGATGGTCGAGTGGATGACGAACGCGGCCTGGTTGACCGGGTAGCGGCCCTCCACCACGGTGCCGTGGTGGTCGACCAGCACCAGGTCGCTGACCTTGACGTGCTTGAAGGACATGCCGAACGGGTTGACCCAGAAGTGGTCGGTGAGTTCCGGGTCGCGGGCGGTGATGTGCCCGGCGACGCCCTCCTCGAACCCGAGCTTGCCGAAGATCCGCAGGGCGGCGGCCAGGCGTTCCTTGCGGTGGCGGCGCTCCTCCTCGACGGTGTCGAAGGTCGGCGGCAGCCGGAAGATCAGGTCGCCGGGCAGGCGGTCGAGCAGGGATTCGGTGTCAGACATGGCGGGTGACCTCTCCGTGGGGTGCGGGGCGGGCACAGCTCACCAGGGCCGGGCGGGCCGGGCATAGGCTTGCGGCGCCCAACGTGAACGGCACCGGTTGTCCGCCGGGGCCAACCACAGACGGGGACCGGGCAAGCGCAGGAGGGGGGACGGCCGGTGGAGGCGTTCGTGCGGCTGGTCGCCGGGCGCACCGAGGACCCGGAGGTGCTCGCGGCGGCGGTGCGGGCCGCGCGCGCCGCGTCCGAACTGGTCGCCGCGCTGCCGGAGCGCGAGGTGCGCCGGCACACCCGGGCCCTGCTGGACGGGGTGCGCTCGGCGTTGCAGGGAGACGGCGAGCCGGGGGTGCAGGCGCTCGCGGCGGCTGCCCTGCTGGGTTCGGACCGGGCGCGGCAGGGGGTGCCGGTGGCGGCGCTGCTGGACGGTTTCCAGGCGGGGCGCTCGCACCTGGTGGAGGCGGTGATCGCGGAGGGCCGCCGGTGCGCCGTCCCGGCGGACGAGCTGCTGGACGGCGTGACCCGGATCGATCACATCACCATCACGCTGGCTCGCCGGATGGTTCAGGAACACCGGGTGGCGGAGCTGGCGGCGGCCCGCACCGCCCGCGAGGGGCACGCCCTGACGCTGCGTCAACTCCTGCACGGGGAACCGGTGGAGGCGCTCGGTGCGCCGCTTTCGCCGACCGGCCGGTACCGGTGCGTGGTGACGGCGGTGAGTGATCCGGCGCTGGCGGGGCCGCTCGAGCAGGCCCTCGTCGCGGCCGGTCCCGGCCTGTGCGGTTTTGTGGACGGCCGGCTGGCGGCGCTGACCGGACCCATGCCTGTCCTGCCGTTCGACGGCCCGACCACCGTCGTCACGCCGCCTGCCGAACCGTCCGCTCTGGCCCCCCTGTACGCGCTGGCCCGGCACGCCCTGCGGGCCGCCGAGTCGGCCGGCCTGACCGGCCTTCACCGGCTGGCCGACCTCGCCCTGCTCACCGCCACGCCCGCCGACGGCGAGCTCGGCGCCCTGCTGGCGGGCGACCTGCTGGGCACCCTGGACCGGGCCGATCCCTTCCACCGGGAACTCGCCGTCACCGCTCTGGCCCAGCTGACCCACGGCGGCCGCACCGACCGGACGGCCGCGGAGCTGCACGTGCACCCCAACACGGTGAAGTACCGGCTGCGGCGGCTGCGCGAGCTGACCGGCGCCGACCCGCTGACCGGCGGCGTCGAGCACACCGCGCACTGGTGGTGGGCGCTGCGGAGCTGGCTGGGCTGACTGCGGGGTGCCGCCGCGGGCCCGCCCGCAGTGCGCGGCGGGCCCGAGCGGCACACGGACCTGCGGGGCGGTCGGTCACTCGTTGACGCAGATGTTCCCGACCGCCGGGTTGAACGCGCCGATAACGTTGATCGTGTTGCCGCAGACGTTGAGATCCAGGTCGATGGGGACCTGGATCAGGTTGCCGGAGAGGACGCCGGGCGAGTTGGCGGCCACACCGTGCGCGGTGGCGTCGGCGACGGCGGAGCCGGCCCCGACGAGCAGGCAGGCCACGGCGAGTCCGGAAGCGGCGAGGGAGGTGCGAACACGCATGATTTCTCCAGGTGTGATGATCCGATAAGCGGACCTCGATCACACCTGTTCGAACCGCGCCAACGCCCACATTGCACAGATCGTGGGCGTGTCCATCGGCCGAGCCCGCCCGGGTCCGGTCAGCTCCGCAGGAACTCGCGGTTGAGCCGGGCGATTCCGGTCAGCGGGATGCCCTTGGGGCAGGCGGTGGCGCACTCGCCGGTGTTGGTGCAGCCGCCAAAGCCCTCGTCGTCCATCGCGCCCACCATGTTCCGTACCCGCGAGGCGCGTTCGGGCGCGCCCTGCGGGAGGACGTTGAGGTGGACCACCTTGGCGGCGGTGAACAGCATCGCCGAGCCGTTGGGGCAGGCGGCGACGCAGGCCCCGCAGCCGATGCACTCGGCGTGCTCGAAGGCGAGGTCGGCGGCTTCCTTGGGGACTGCGGTGGCGTGCGCCTCGGGGGCGGCACCGGTGGGTGCGGTGATGTAGCCGCCGGAGCCGATGATCCGGTCGAGGGCGGAGCGGTCCACCACCAGGTCGCGCACCACGGGGAAGGCGCCGGCCCGCCAGGGTTCGACGTCGATGGTGTCGCCGTCGTTGAAGTGCCGCATGTGCAGCTGGCAGGTGGTGGTGCGTTCGGGGCCGTGGGCCTGGCCGTTGATGACCATGCCGCAGGCGCCGCAGATGCCTTCGCGGCAGTCGTGGTCGAAGGCGACGGGGCGCTCGCCGCGCAGGATGAGTTCCTCGTTGAGGGTGTCCAGCATCTCCAGGAAGGACATGTCCTCGCTGATGCCGGAGACCTGGTAGATCGTCATCTCGCCCGGGGTGTCCGGGCCCTGCTGGCGCCAGATGCGCAGGGTGAGGTTCACGCGTAGCTCCGCTGGGTGGGGTGGACGTGCTCGAAGGCGAGCTCTTCCTTGTGCAGGACGGGCGCTCCGCCGGTGCCGGCGAACTCCCAGGCGGCGGCGTAGCTGAACTCCTCGTCCCGGCGGGCGGCTTCGCCCTCGGGGGTGGCGGATTCGGTGCGGAAGTGGCCGCCGCAGGACTCGCTGCGGTGCAGCGCGTCCAGGCACATCAGTTCGGCGAGTTCGAAGTAGTCGACCAGCCGATTGGCCTTCTCCAGCGCCTGGTTGAGCTCGGCGCCGGTGCCCGGGACCTTGATCCGCCGCCAGAACTCCTCGCGCAGTTCGGGGATCCGGACCAGCGCGTGCCGCAGGCCGGCCTCGTCGCGGGCCATTCCGCAGTTGTCCCAGAGCAGTTCGCCGAGTTCGCGGTGGAAGGAGTCGGGGGTGCGGTCGCCGTCCACGGACAGGATCAGGTTGAGCCGGTCCGTCACCTCGGCCTCCACCTCGGCGAGTTCGGGGTGGTCTCCGGGGACGGGGTCGAGCGGGGTGCGGCCCAGGTAGTCGTTGAGGGTGGGCGGCAGCACGAAGTAGCCGTCGGCGAGGCCCTGCATCAGGGCGCTCGCGCCGAGCCGGTTGGCGCCGTGGTCGGAGAAGTTGGCCTCGCCGATCGCGAACAGGCCGGGGACGGTGGTCTGCAGGTCGTAGTCCACCCACAGGCCGCCCATCGTGTAGTGGATCGCCGGGTAGATCCGCATCGGCACGGTGTACGGGTCCTCGGCGGTGATCCGCTGGTACATCTCGAACAGGTTGCCGTACTTGGCCTCGACGGCGGCCCGGCCGAGCCGGGCGATGGCGTCGGCGAAGTCCAGGTACACCCCCTGCCCGCCGGGGCCGACGCCGCGGCCCTCGTCGCAGACCACCTTGGCGGCCCGGGAGGCGATGTCGCGGGGCACCAGGTTGCCGAACGCCGGGTAGATCCGCTCCAGGTAGTAGTCCCGCTCGTCCTCGGGAATCTGCCCGGGCGGCCGGGTGTCGCCCTTCGCCTTCGGCACCCAGATCCGGCCGTCGTTGCGCAGCGACTCGCTCATCAGCGTCAGCTTGGACTGGTGGTCGCCGGAGCGCGGGATGCAGGTCGGGTGGATCTGCGTGAAGCACGGGTTGGCGAAGTACGCGCCGCGCCGGTGCGCGCGCCAAATGGCCGTCGCGTTCGAGTTCTTGGCGTTCGTCGACAGGTAGAACACGTTGCCGTAGCCGCCGGTGGCGAGCACCACGGCGTCCGCCAGGTAGGAACGGATCTCGCCGGTCACCAGGTCCCGGGCGACGATGCCGCGGGCCCGGCCGTCGATCACGATCAGGTCGAGCATCTCGGTGCGCGCGTGCAACTCGACGTTCCCGGCCGCGATTTGCCGTGACAGCGCCTGGTAGGCGCCGAGCAGCAGCTGCTGGCCGGTCTGGCCGCGGGCGTAGAAGGTGCGGGAGACCTGGACGCCGCCGAACGAGCGGGTGTCGAGCAGGCCGCCGTACTCGCGGGCGAACGGCACGCCCTGTGCCACGCACTGGTCGATGATCTCCACCGAGACCTGGGCGAGGCGGTGCACGTTGGACTCGCGGGCGCGGAAGTCGCCGCCCTTGACGGTGTCGTAGAACAGCCGGCGGATCGAGTCGCCGTCGTTGCGGTAGTTCTTCGCTGCGTTGATGCCGCCCTGCGCGGCGATCGAGTGAGCGCGCCGCGGGGAGTCCTGGAAGCAGAACTGCACGACGTGGTAGCCCTGTTCGGCCAGTGTCGCGCCGGCCGCGCCGCCGGCCAGGCCGGTGCCGACCACGATCACGGTGTGCTTGCGGCGGTTCGCCGGGTTGACCAGCTTGGCCTCGAACCGCCGCTGGTCCCAGCGCTGTTCGATCGGCCCGGCCGGGGCCCGGGTGTCGGCGACGGGCGCGCCGACTGTGTAGTCGAGGTAGCTCATCGGGGCCTTCCCGGAAGTCGTGCCGTGGGCGGTCTGCCCGTTGTCGTGGGCGCTCGTCGGGCCGGTCCCGCCGGCGTCGTGGGCGGTCTGCCCGTTGTCGCGGGCGCTCGTCGGGCCGGTCCCGCCGGCATCGTGGGCGGTCTGCCCGTTGTCGCAGGCGCTCGTCGGGCCGGTCCCGCCGGCATCGTGGGCGGTCTGCCCGTTGTCGCGGGCGTTCATCGGACCAGTCCGGTCATCACGGCGACCGGCACCGACGCGAAGCCGACGGTCAGCAGCAGCGCCAGCGCGTTCGCGGCGAACTTCAGCACCCGGTCGCGGCGCGGGTTGTTGACGCCGAGGGTCTGCGCGGCGCTCCAGAACCCGTGCCGGACGTGCAGCCCGAGCGCGAGCACCGCCAGCAGGTAGATCCCGCCGCCGTACCAGGTCGAGAACGAGGCCACGATGTTCTGGTACGGGCGGCCCTCCTCGGCGGCCGGGTTCACCGTCAGCGTGGTCAGGTCGAGGATGTGCCAGACGATGAACAGGCCGAGGATCACCCCGCCCCAGCGCATCGTCCGGGTCGCGTAGCTGGCCCGCCGCCGCCGGTGCACGTACTGCTGCGGGCGGGCCCGCAGGTCGCGGCGGGAGAGCTGGTAGGCGGCCACGCCGTGCGCCACCACGGCCGCCAGCAGGACGGCGCGGGCCAGCCAGAGGAACCAGCCGAAGTGCAGCAGCGGCTGGCCGATGGTGCGCAGCCAGTGCGCGTAGCCGTTGAGGTCGTCCGGGCCGAAGAACACCTTGAGGTTGCCCAGCATGTGGGCCACCAGGTAGGCGAGCATCAGCAGCCCGCTGACGGCCATCACCGCCTTCTTGCCGACGGAGCTGCGCCACAGTGCCGCCGCGGCGGACGGATGCCGACCGGGAGTGGGGGTCCGGTTCACCCGGTTTGTCCGGGTAGCAGAAGCCATGGGCATGACGGTAGGCCCGGTGCGCAGGAGCTGTCCAAGACATGAAAGCGCTGCCCACAATAGGAAATGCCTATGATGGCTGCTGTGCAGTTGCAGCAGCTCGCCTACTTCGTCGCCGTCGCCGACGCCCGGCACTTCACCCGGGCCGCCGAACTGACGCACGTCTCACAGCCGTCACTCTCGCAACAAATCCGTTCACTGGAACGTGAGTTGGGCGCGGAGCTGTTCCACCGCTCGCGCTCCGGCACCTCGCTGACCGATGCCGGGCAGGCACTGTTGCCGCTCGCCCGGCGCATCCTGGCCGACGCGGAGAGTGCCCGGCGGGCCGTCGCCGAGACGGTGCAGCTGCGCCGGGGCCGGGTCCGGTTCGGGGCGCCGCCCTCGCTCTGCGCCAGCCTGGTGCCCGAGGTGCTGCGCGCGTACCGGGCGCTGCACCCCGGGGTGGACCTGCGGCTGACCGAGGGCGGCTCGCGCGACCTGGTCCGCGACCTGGAGGCCGGCGAACTCGACCTCGCCCTGATCATCGCCGCGCCGTCCGCCACGCCCCCCGGCCTGTCCGTCACGCCGCTGCTGCACGAGGACCTGGTGCTGGTCTCCGCCGAGCCGCTCCCCCGCCGCCGGGCCCGGATCGCCGACCTGCGCGGCCAGGGCCTGGTGATGTTCCGGGAGGGCTACGACGTCCGCGAGACCACCCTCGCCGCGTGCCGGGCCGCCGGCTTCGAACCTTCCTACGCCGTCGAGGGCGGCGAGATGGACGCCGTGCTGGCCGCCGTCCGGGCCGGTCTCGGGCCGGCCGTCGTCCCCGGCATGGTCGCCGCCCGCTCCGGCCTGTGCTCCGCCCCCTTCGCCCCGCCCGGCCTGGGCCGCACCATCGCCCTCGCGCACGGCCGCGACCTCCCGCTGACCCGTGCCGCCACCGCCTTCCGCGGCACCCTGCTCGCCTACCTGGTCGACGCCGACCGCGCCGGCTCCCTCCCGCCGGGTACCCGCCTGCTACCGCCGGACTGACCGCGGCCTACCCTTGTGCTCCGCGTGTTCGTTCGACGAGAGGCGGTCCGGATGTCCGGCAGCGTGGTGGCGGTCAGCAGCAATGGCGAATACTCCTTCAGCAAGCCCAACCGGACGGGCATCCGCCTGCTCGAGGGCCTCGGCGTCGAGGGCGACGTGCACTCCGGCGTCACCGTCAAGCACCGCTCCCGGGTCGCCCAGGACCCGACGGTGCCGAACCTCCGCCAGGTCCACCTGATCCACGCCGAGCTGTTCGACGAGCTGGCCGAGGCCGGATTCACCGTCGCCCCGGGCGAGTTGGGCGAGAACGTCACCACCCGCGGCATCGACCTGCTCGGCCTCCCGGTCGGCACCCTGCTGCACCTCGGCCCGGAGGCGGTGGTCGAAGTCACCGGCCTGCGCAACCCATGCGCGCAGATCGACAACTTCCAGCACGGCCTGCTCAAGCAGGTGGTGTTCCGCGACGAGAACGGCGACACCGTCCGCAAGGCGGGCATCATGGGCATCGTCCGCACCGGCGGCCCGATCCACCCCGGCGACACCATCACCGTCACCCTCCCGGACGGCCCGCACCGCCCGCTCGAGCGGGTCTGACGGCCCGGCATGAACGTTCCCGAACTGCTGGAATCCGCCGGCCTGTTGGTCCCCCAAGGAATCGCCACCGAGAACGACCTCACGATCGACGACGTCTGGGACTACCTCGCCCACGACGAGTGGGAGATCGCTCTCGACCTGCTCGAGGACCTCGGCGACGCCCACCCGCTGCCGCTCGCTTTCTGGGAGACCCTCGGCACGGCCGCCGAGCAGATGCAACTGAAGACCAGCGCGGCCTGGTGCCACTGGCGCCACTACGAAACCCGCCACGGCATCATCCGGGTCGACCTCACCCTCCTCCCCGCCACCGAGAGCCGACGCCAGACCCCCTTCTCCGGAGCCGGCGACCTCCGCCCCATGTGGAACATCGGAAACCGCACCCCCACCGGCGACCCGACCCTCGACATCGCCCGCCTCTGGGTCGAACACACCCCCACCCTCGGCCCCGGCGAACGCTCCTCCGCACGCCTCGCCCCCCTCACCCCCACACAGTGGCGACACCTTCAGCCCGGCGCGACGATCACCATGCACGAAGACCGCACCATCGCCGGAACGGCCGTCGTCCTGGAGCTGCTGCCGCCAACCGCATAGCTCCCGTCAGAACCGGCTGGTGTCGAGCTCCAGATCGAACGGCGCGGGCAGCCGAACGGCGCTACCGAAGGGGTGCGGGCCGTCGATTTCCTGGTAGCCCAGACGTCCGGGGGCGGAGAAGACGGTGCACTCGCGCTGTTGACGGTCCACCAGCAGGTAGATCGGGGCGCCGTACTGGCCGCAGCGGCGGCGCTTGGTGGTGCGGTCGGTCTCGCCGTTCGACGGCGAGGTGACCTCGACCACCAGCAGGGTCTGATCGGGCAGCAGGGCACCCTCGGTCTTCCCGGCGAGCTCGGCCGGGACCACCGCCAGGTCGGGGATGAACCAGTTCTCGCTGCCCGGCAGGTCGAGGTTGCCCGACCCGGAGACCAGGCCGAGTTCCTCCAGACGCGGGGTGAGCTGCCGACGAACCACCTCGGCGGCGTTCTCGTGCGCCCAGGACGGCGACATGGGCGTAATGACTCCCTCGATGATCTCGGCGCGATCACCCGCGACGTGCTGAACGGCGTACTTCAGAGCCCTCTCGGGGTCACTGACGCGATAGTCCCGGGGGACATGGGCTGCCGTGCTCATGGCGCACCTCCTCTGTTCCCGCCCGATTCTCCTCCGAAAGCCACGCCCACGCGTCGAACCAGCAGGCCGTTCACCGTTTCGGGTTCGCGGCCTTGGGCGGTCTCTCGTCAGTCGTCGATCCGGACCAGCGCGAGGGTGATGTTGTCCGGGCCGCCGGCCCGGATCGCGGCGCGCCAGAGTTCGACGACGGCGTGCTGGTCGTCCTCGTCCGCGTCGCCGTCGGTGATCAGGGCCGTCCACTCCTCCGGCGGGACGGGGTCGCTGAGGCCGTCGGTGCAGAGCAGGTAGCGGGCGCCGGGGCGGACGGGCAGGCGGGTGACGTGCGGGGCGAGGGCGTCGCGCGGGGTGGCGCCGCCGAGGACGCTGGTGACCAGGTGAGTGGTGCGCTGGCCCTCGGCGAGCGGCGGGCTGTCGTCGGTGGTGAGCAACTCCGGTCCGGTGTCGGTGAGTTCGTAGACCCGGCTGTCGCCGACGTTGAACACGAACACGGACTCGGCGGTCAGCGCCAGCCCGGCCACGGTGGTGCTCATCCCGGTCAGCGCGGGGTCGGCGTCGGCCGCGTCGTGGAGAGTCTCGTGGCCGGCCTGCAGCGCGTCCCGGACGGCCTGCTCGTCGGTCAATCCCCCGCCGGTGGAGGCGAGTTGCCCGGCGATCAGCGAGGAGGCCAGGTCGCCGCCCGGGTGGCCGCCCAGTCCGTCGGCGACCGCGACCGTCAGAGCGGTGGCGCCGAGCGGGAAGTAGAAGGTCTGCGGGCTGTCGGTGGCCGTCGCGCAGAGCGTCCACGGCCCGACCGCCACACTGTCCTCGTTGTGCTGACGCACCACTCCCGTGTGGCTGAGCACGCTCACCGCGATGATCGGCACGACCATCCACCTCTCTCCGAACTCTCCCGCTCGCGCGATCCGTTGCGCGGCCGTGACGTCAAGCCAAGCACACCCGGACGGACACCTTCCGCCGAGGGGCCCGGGCGCAACTCCGGCCGGCCCGCGCGGACTCCGTTCCCCGGGCATTCCCTTCGTCAAGAGAATCCGGTGGAATGCCCCCGCTCTCGCCTGGTGCGGGAATTGCGGGCGTCAAGACTCCTTGTCCCTTGACCGGTTCCCGGGGTAGCTTGACGCGACCGTCAACTTCCTTTTCCGGAAGCTTTACTGGCCACACTCCCGATGGGTTCCCCTACGAAGTGACGGCCCCTCCCCTTGCCATTCCCTTGCCGCTTGTCGGTGCCATGTCGCAAGGGTGGGAAACGGTCCTAGCGTCCTGCCGCCGAGCCGAAATCCGGCCGCGACACCACAACCCCTACGGTGTCGCCGGTCGTCCCCCAACCGACCCCGGCCCGGCGGGAGGAATTGCGATGAACCGCAAGACCGCTCTGGCGGCAGCTGTTGCGGCCGCCCTCACCCTGGGCACCGCCGCGATGGCCACTTCGCAAGGCGTCGCGCAGGCCAGCCCCACCGCGCAGTCCGGTGCCGGGTTCCAGGCGATGAGCGCCGTGGGCCGGCTCGCGGCCATGGACCAGGCCGGCAAGGAGGCCGCCGCCACAGCGAAGGCGCTGGGCCTCGGCCCGGACGAACGCCTGGTCGCCAAGGAGGTCCTGGTCGACAACAACGGTGCGCGGCACGTCCGTTACGACCGCACCTACCACGGGCTGCCGGTGGTCGGCGGCGACCTGGTCGTGCACCGCGCGAAGAACGGGACGATCACCTCCACCACCTGGGCCCACCAGGGCGCCGTCCAGGTCGCGGGCGTGACGCCGAGGCTGACCGCCAAGGACGCCTCCGCCACGGCCGAACGCAGCGCCAAGCACGTCAAGCAGGCCCGCACCACCAACCTGGACACCAGCCAGCTGGTGGTCTGGGCCGTCGGCAAGACCCCCGTCCTCGCGTACCGCAACACCGTCACCGGCGCGGGCGAGGCCGGCGCCAACTCCCGGGAAGCCGTCGTGGTGGACGCCGCCACCGGCACGGTGCTGGACCAGTACGAGACCGAGCAGGGCATCTCCGGCACCGGCAACGGCGTCAACGTCGGCCAGGTCACCCTGGAGACCAGCCAGGACGGCAGCGGCAACTACACGCTGACCGACGCGCTGCACGGCTCGACCATCGTCTACGACTCCAACAACAGCCCGCAGTCCAACCCCGCGCAGAACGCCAGCACCTTCACCGACACCACCGACAACTGGGGCGACGGCACCACCGCCAACCGCGAAAGCGCCGCCGTGGACGCCTCGTTCGGCCTCGCCAGGACCTGGGACTTCTACAAGAACACCTTCAACCGCTCGGGCATCCGCAACGACGGCCGCGGCGCCCCCGCGTACGTGCACGTCGACAACCAGCTGCTGAACGCGTTCTACGACGACAGCTGCTTCTGCATGTCCTTCGGCGACGGCTCCTCCCAGAACAACAACACCCCGCTGACCGCACTCGACGTCTCCGGCCACGAGATGACGCACGGCGTCACCGCCGCCACCGCCAACCTCAACTACTCGGGCGAGTCCGGCGGCCTCAACGAGGCCACCTCGGACATCTTCGGGACCATGGTCGAGTTCTACGCCAACGACCCGGTCAACCCCGGGAATTACTACATCGGCGAGAAGCTCAACATGGGCAACGGCTACCTGCGCCGGATGGACGACCCGACACTCGACGGCAGTTCGCTCGGCTGCTACAACAGCAACGCGGGCTCGGTCGACGTGCACTACTCGTCGGGCATCGGAAACCACTTCTTCTACCTGACCTCCGAGGGCACCGGCGCCAAGACCATCGGCGGCCTCCCGCACAACGGCACCACCTGCAACGGCGACAGCTTCAGCGGCATCGGCAAGGACATGGCCGCCGCCATCTGGTACCGCGCCCTGACCACCTACATGACCTCCACCACCGACTACAACGCCGCCCGCACCGCCACCCTGCAGGCCGCCGCCGACCTGTACGGCGCCAACTCCCAGGAGCAGTACATCGTTTCGAAGGCCTGGGCCGCCGTCTCGCTCGGCACCGCCCTGCCCAACCCCGGCGGCGGCACACCCACCCCGACCCCGACCCCGTCCCCGACCGGCACCCCCGGCGGGGGCAACGCCCTGGTCAACGGCGGATTCGAGCAGGGCACCACGGGCTGGACGCAGAGCGCCAACGACATCACCAACTCCAACCAGCAGCCCGCCCACGGCGGTTCCTGGTACGCCTGGATGATGGGCTACGGCTCCACCGCCGGCGAGACCCTCTCGCAGAGCAACATCGCGGTGCCCGCCGGAACACCCAAGCTGACCTTCTGGCTGAAGGTGACCACCCAGGAGAGCGGCACCACGCCGTACGACACCCTGAAGGTCAACGTCAACGGCACCACCGTCGCCACCTACTCCAACGCGAACGCCAGCGCCGGCTACGTCCAGAAGACCGTCAACCTGAGCGCCTACGCCGGGCAGACCGTCAGCCTGCAGTTCGCCGGCCAGGAGGACGCCTCGCTGGCGACCACCTTCCTGGTCGACGACGTGAAGATCGGCTGACCGGCCGCCGGTGATCGGGAGGGTGCCGTGCGGGACGGCACCCTCCCGGTCGCTTTTCTCAGACCTGCTCGACGCCGCCGCTGCCGCTGCCGCTGCCGCCGCCGCTCCGTGACCAGCCGCGCCGCTCGCCCTCGTCGATCAGCCGCCGCCCCGCCGCCCACAGCGCCGACGACGCGTCACCGATCACCGCCTTGCGGGCACGCACATCGTCCGCCGTCACCCCAGGGGTGCGCCAAGTACCGCCGTGCGCCATCCAGTTGAGCAGCAGCGGCTGCAACCGGTCCATCGCCTTCGCGAACCGGGCCTCCGGGGTACGGCGTTCCTCGAACTCGTCCCACAACTCCCGCATCCACCGGGCCTGATCCTTCGGCAACAGCCCGAACAACTTGTCCGCAGCCGCGGACTCGCGCTCCGCCTGATCAACGCCCGCCTCCGCGTCGTACAGCGGCGTGTCCCCGGCGTGGATCTCCACCAGGTCGTGCAGCAGGACGAGTTGGACGGTGCGGCCCACGTGGATCGGCTCGTCCGCGTACTCGGCGAGGAGGGTCACCATCATCGCCAGGTGCCAGGAGTGCTCGGCGTCGTTCTCGCGGCGCTCGGCCGCCACCAGCGGCGACTGCCGCAGAATGGTCTTGAGCCGGTCGATCTCGACCAGGAAGGTCAGTTGGGCACGCAGACGCGCGTCGATGCCGTCGGGGAAGGGCGTGCGGTCCACCAGCAGGGGGTGCGGAGCGTCACTCATGAGGCCCATCGTGCCACGGCGCTGCCACTTGACGCTCAATCAGTTTGCTGGATTCCCAATGGGATCCGGTTGCCTTGCGCCGACACGCGGCGGTGCCCGGCGGGTACCCCGACCGCCGGGCACCGCTCTGCAGTTCTGGCCGTTCTAATAGGAGGCACCCGCTCCGTTGAACGCGCCGGAGACGCCGCTGTCGTCGGCCCAGATCATGAAGTCGGTGTGCTGAACGCCGTAGGGGGACACGACGGAAGTCGTGTCGGCCTCGCCGGCACCGCTCTGGTTCGCGGCGAACTGGCCCTGGTCGAAGTTTGCGCTGAGGTCTTCCTGGGCGGACGCGAGGCCGGCGCAGCCGACGACGAGCGGGGCGGCGAGAGCGCTGACGGCCAGAACACGCTTGATAGCACGCATGAGAATCTCCTCCGAGTAGTTGTTTCGGCGGCGGGGCGCGGCGGTGGCCCCGCCGACTCCAGAACGCCACGGGATCCGGAGGCCCGCAAAAGGGTGCTGCCTCCGTGTGGTCCCGACGATCCGTCAGCCGCCCTTGCGCCAGCACGGGAGGGGCGCCTCGCAGGTTCACCCCTGAGTGGTCGCCCGGGCTGCACCGGCGCCCGGGGCCGGGTCGCCTGTCGAACAAGTGGTCGACCCGCTCGGCGGCGATGCCCGCTGCCTCGACACACGAAGGTGCCCGGCGGGTGGGGTTCCCGCCGGGCACCTGAATGTGATTCTTCCGGTCAGCCCTTAGAAGTGGGCACCGGACTCGGTGTGCGAGCCTTCGACGCCCTCGTCGCCGGCGAAGACACAAGCCTCACCGTGCTCGACGCCGCCCGGCTCGACCTCGGAGAACACCTTGGACTCGCCGGCGACCTCCTCGTTGGCGACGAAGTGGCTCTGCGAGAAGTGGGCCTCGGGGCCTTCGTGGCCCTCGTGGCCTTCGTGGGCGGAGGCGAGTCCGGCGCAGCCGATCACCAGGGGGGCGGCGAGGGCGCCGATGGCCAGAACACGCTTGATAGCACGCATGAGAATCTCCTCCGAGTAGTCGTTTCCGGCGGGGCTCGGTGGTGGCCCTGCCGAGATCCAGACAGCCACGGGATCCGGAGGCCCGCAAAGGGAACATGCGTCCGTCTGGTCCTGACGGGAAGTCAGCGACCCTTGCGCGGGCGGGGGAACAGCAGTCCGAAGGTTCACCCCTGGGTGGTCGCCCGGGAAGCGCACGCGGGTCCGAATCGGACGTTCGCGAGCCACTGTGACGATCCGTCAGAACGCGGACAGGAAAGCGCTCCACCGGCAGGCACTCCCCTTCGAACATGTGGCCGGTCGTCGGCATCGGGCTGTCCTGACGTCCCGGCCGGGCCGAACCCGATTGACCGATCCGTTACCTGACGGGCCGTCGAACCGCGTCGCGACGGCCCGATAGGGTTCGGGCGGGGGCAGGCGGAACGAGGGGGCAGCGGGATGTCATTGGTGGCGACGGCGGCAGGGCTTCTCGCGCGGCTGGTGGCGAAGCCGCTCACCGACGCGGCGATGCGGCGCGAAGAAGTGCTGCGCGTCCTCAAAGCCGTGAAACTCGACCCGCGCCGGCCGCCCCGGGACTTCGACAGCATCTACACCATCGCCCTGATCGAGTACTGCAACGACCGTTCGGCGTCGGTGCTCGCCGTCTTCCGTAACACCTACGTCCTGGATGCCTTCCGCCGCTCCTTCCACGACCACGACTGGACCCGGCTGCGCCGGGAGATCACCGATGCCGTCGAACGCAACCGGGAGACCGGCGAGTTCGGGCACCTCGACCACGGTTTCGACGAGCACGTGGACGGCTTCGTCACCGCGTTCGACTCCGTCCTGAACAACAGCCGGACCCCGCACGAAATCCGCTCCGACGCCAAACTCGACGCCCTGCTGGAGCAGGCCGGCCGCACCCGCGACGAGGAGGAACGCCACCGGCTGCACATCGAACCGGCCCGGTCCCGCCTGACGCCCGCGCAACGACTCGCCCAGGACGCCACCGAATGGTTCCGCGCAGTCGGCTACGGAATCCACCACGAGTGGCCGGCCCCCGACGGCAGCGTGGCCCTGCTGGTGGACATCCCGCGGCTGCGGCCCGGCCAGTTCGACCGCATGCTGATGCTGTGCGTAGAAGGCGAGTTGGGCCCGCACCACCTCAACCTGCTCGCCGAACTCACCGAGCAGCACCGCGCCGCCGAGGGCTGGGGCATCGCCCGCCTGCGGGTCAGCGCGGCCGCCCGCGAGTTGGCGGACCGGAGCGAAGACCGCCTGTACGCCTACGCGTTCGACGACCTGATCGACCTGGTGGCCGACTTCGAACCGTACCTGGCGTGGGTGGAGGAGGAGGTGCGACGGCGCGGCATCGACACCCGGTACGTGCCGCTGTCCTGCGAGAAGGCCGAGATCGACCCGGCCACCGGGCAGCCTCTCGCCACCAGCAGGTACGACTGGAAGAGCGGCGGCCTGGACGACTACGTGGCCCGCTGGCTGGACGAGCCGGCCAAGCAACACCTGTCCGTGCTCGGCGAGTTCGGCATGGGCAAGTCCTGGTTCGCGCTGCACCTCGCCTACACCATGGTGCAGGCGTGGCGGGACGCCAAGCGGCGCGGCGTGCCCCGCCCCCGGATCCCGCTGCTGATACCGCTGCGCGACTACGCCAAGCAGACCACGGTGCAGGGCCTGCTGGCGGAGTTCTTCTTCAACAAGCACAAGGTCAACCTGGGCAGTTCCGACGTGGTGCGGGTGCTCAACCGAATGGGCCGGCTGCTGCTCATCTTCGACGGCTTCGACGAGATGGCCGCCCGCACCGATCGCCACACCGTGGTTGCCAACTTCTGGGAGCTCGCCACCGTGGTCGAGCCCGGCAGCAAGGTCCTGCTGAGCAGCCGCAAGGAACACTTCCGCCACGCCCAGGAGGCGCGCGAGCTGTTCAGTGCGAAGGTGGGGCTCCCGCGCGCCGGAACTGCTCTGGACGGGCCCGTCTTCGACATCGTCGACCTGGTGCCGTTCGACGACGAGCAGGTGGAGATGCTGCTGTCGTTCGGGCTCGACGAGCCGCAGGTCCGGATGGTCATGAACCACCCCGATGTTCGCGAGCTGATGCGCCGTCCGGTCATGTCGGAGCTGGTGATCGACGCGCTGCCGGAGATCGAGCAGGGCGCGGAGATCGACCTCGCCCGGATCTACCTGTACGCGATCAGCCGGAAGATGGACCGCGACATCCACGCCGAGCGGACCTTCACCTCGCGCGCCGACAAGCTGTACTTCCTCTGCGAGGTCGCGTGGAAGATGCTGTCCGAGCAGAAGTTGAGCCTCAACTACCGCGACTTCCCCGAGCATCTGCGTTCCTGCTTCGGCAGCGTGGTCGAGAGCGCAAAGGATCTGGACTATTGGGAACAGGACATGCGCAACCAGGGCATGTTCGTGCGGGACGCCGAGGGCAACTACGGTCCGTCGCACAAGTCCCTGCTGGAGTTCCTGGTCGCGTTCAAGTTCGCCGGCGAACTCGGGCTGCTAATCGACGACTTCCTCGCGGCCGTCCAGCCGGCCGAGCAGCCGTCGGACGGTGTCGAAGCCGAGTGGACCTGGTCGGACTACTTCGCGTCCCGGTCTCCGGAGGGTGCCTTGCCGGCCCTCGGCCGGTTCGTTCCCGAACCGGTCGAGCTGTTGGGAAAGACCTTAGGCCACATGCCGGCTGAGGCCGCGGTCCTTCACTTCCTCAGCTCGATCGTCAGGTCCCGACCCGCCCACCAGAACCGTCTTCTGGACGTCGCTCGGGCCACTGAGGACACCAAGCTGCACAGCCCGAGCTGGCTCGCCGCCAACTGCCTCAATCTCCTCCTCGCCACGGGCCACAGCCTGGCGGGACTTGATCTCAGCGGGCTCGACCTGGAAGGCCTCGGCAACGGGTATTCGGACCTCACACTCTCGTTGGCCGGCGCAGACCTGCGCAGCACGCTGATCGAGGGCGTCCGGGCGCACAGCACCGATCTCTCGGGAGCGGACCTACGCGAAGCGCGGATCTCCGACACCAGCGTGCTCGGCGACGAGGACGTCAGCGGACCTTACGTCTGTGGGCTGATGAACTCCGACGGCGCACTGATGATCGCAGCCATAAGCGGGGCTCTGCTCTGGCCCGACGGCCAAATCGCCTCGACACCGAGCAGCGTTCCGGCACACGCGCGCCTCGACACCCAGCTGCAGAGATGGGACGCCGACACCTTCCGGGCGGGCCGCAGGCTGGTCGACCTGCGCACCGGGACGATCACGGCGACAACACGAAGTCCCGCCCCTGCACTGGCCGTTCAGGGCAGCCGTCACGTGTTGCTGACCTTCTCGGACTCACCCGTGCCCCGATTCATCCTCACCGACCCCGAAACCGGGCAGTCCGCAGGTGAACTCGTGCTCCCGCTCGGAGAGGACGACAACTACACCACCATCCCGGGCAGCGGTCACCTGTGCCTCCTGGCCGTGACACAGGACTCGCTCCGCTTCCTCACGGCCGACCCCGCGCCTTCCGGCGGATGGCGGCCGGTGGAGATCGCTTCCACAGCCGGCAAGCCGTACAGCCGCATTGGGCTGACCCTAGGGGCAGAGAGCGCCCTGCTCTACTTCGACGGAACGCCGGTTGCGGCCGCCGACAGCACCACGGCGAGTGCGTTGCTCGACCCGGATGGACTGTCTCTCCCGTTCGGGGAGGACATTGAGCAGTTCGTATTCCGTGCTGCCTCCGGAATGGCGGCCGCCGCACTGGCCGACCACCGTCTCTGCGGCTGGCAGCCCGGCAGCCCGGCCACCGAGCCGTCGTGGGAGGTCGGCGTACCGGCCCTCGGCATCCAAGCCCTCTTCGCCCCGCCCTCCGGCGACCGCCTCGCCGTGCTGACCCGCCTCGGAGAGCTCTGGCTGCTCGACTTCCGCACTGGCGAGATGCTCGACCACGCCGCCCTCACCGACCGCCTGCGCGGTGCCCGGTTCTCCCGTGGTTGCGGGCTCGACGACGCGACCCTCGACGCGATCGTCCGGCTCGGTGGCCTGGTCTCCGACTGACGGTCTGTCCGGCGGATAGGGTTCGGGTGGAGCGAAGGGGGCAGCGGGATGTCGGTGGTTGCGACGGCGGCGGGTGTGCTCGGGAAGTTGGTGGCTAAGCCGCTGACGGATGCGGCGATGCGGCAGGAGCGGGTGCTGCGGGCGTTGAAGGCCGTCAGGCTGGATCCGCGGAAGCCGCCGCAGGACTTCGACGGGATTTACGCCGTCGCGCTGATCGAGTACTGCGCGGGTCGTGCGGAGTCGGTGCTGGCGGTGTTCCGGGACGAGTACGTAGTCGGGTCGTTCCGCCGGTCGTTCGAGCTCCGGGATCTGACGCGGGTGCGCCGCGAGGTCGCCGAGGCGGTCGAACGGAACCGGGAGACCGGGGAGTTCGGGCATCTCGGGCACGGGTTCGAGGAGCACGTGGACGCGTTCGCCGCCGCGTTCGAGCAGGTGGTGGACCGGACACGGGCGCCGCACGAGGCGCGGTTGGAGGAGACCGTCAAGGCGCTGCTCAGCCAGGTGAGCCGGACGCGGGACGAGGAGGAGGGCCGGCGGCTGCGAATCGAGCCCGGGCGGGCCGAGCTCACGCCCGCGCAGCGGCTGGCGCGGGACGCCGAGGAGTGGTTCCGGGCGGTCGGGTACGAGATCCGGCAGGGGCAGTGGCCGGTCGGGGAGGACGCGATCGCGCTGCTGGTCGACATTCCGCGTCGCCGGGGGCGCTTCGACCGGACGGTGATGCTGTGCGTGGCGGGCGAGTTGGGGCCGCACCATCTCAACACCCTTGCCGGGCTCGCCGATTCGACCGACGCGGCGGAGGGCTGGGGCATCGCCCCGAGCCGACCGAGGTGCTGGCCGATACCTTCTGCGAACTGGGGTCGGACGACGCGGTGTTCGAGTTCCTGGCCACCATGGTCCGCGAGCACCCGGACCACCGCACCCGGCTGCTGGAACTGGCACACGCGAGCAGCCCGGGCAGGCCGCTGCTCAACTGCCTGCGCCTGCTCGCCGAGGCCGATGGCCATCTGGAGGAGGCGCGGCTGGCCGGACTCGACCTCAGGGGGCTCGGCGCCTGGGTAAAGGACATCCGTCACCTCTCGCTGGCGCGCGCGGATCTGCGTGGCGCGGACCTCACAGAGGCGGACCTGAGGGGCACTGACCTCGCCGGGGCCGATCTGACGGGCGCGCAGCTCTCGTCGTCGATCCTCCTGACCGCCGAGGGCTGGAACGGTCTGCTCACCGCTGGCGGGGAGCTCGTGGTCTGGCGGAGCGACCGGGCGTTGTACTGGCCCGGTGGCCTCCCGGCCGGGCCTCCCCAGCGGTTCGACCTCACCGATGCCCTGTTCCTCCACGAGTGGACCGAATCTGTCTGGTGGACCGCCGACTTCGAGTCTGGCCGGCTGGTCGACACCCGGGCCGGCCGGCCCGCGAGCGGCACTGTGTTCAACGGGTCGATGCTGATGCCCGTCCACTGGCGTGGCCGACAGGTGCTGATAGAGCCGACGGAGGGTCGCTTCCACGATCCGCAGACCGGCCGGGAGATCGAGTACTGGACTCCGCCCGCCGGCGGCGCCCGGCACTGGGTGATTCTCGGCGGTGACTTCCGGGCGAGCGTAATCGCCATCGACGACGACCGGATGCTCTACCTCGTCCCCGACAGTGACGCGCCGAACGGCTGGCGGACTGTCGCGGTGCTGCACCATGACGGCGACGACGCCCAGGCGGGGTCCGGGGACAGTCAGCTGGTCCTTCTCGGCGGGCGCCCCGTCATGGCGATCGACGCCATTGCCCAGCAGGCTCTCGTCCGGCCCGAGGGCCTGCCGCTGCGGGTCGAGGGGGACACCGACCTCGAAGCGTTCGCGTTCCGTGCCGCCATCGGGCTGGCGGTGCTCGCCCAGCACGGGCGGCTCACGGCGTGGTCGATGGCGGCGGAGGCCGTCGATCCGGTCTGGGAGTGCGCCATCGGGGTTCCGGTCAACGGGATCTGGGCCGACCCCGCCGGTGAGCGGCTTGCCGTCGCGACCAGGGTGGGCGAACTCTGGCTGCTCGACTTCCGCACCGGCGAGATCCTGGCCCGGACCCCGCTCACCGACCGCCTGCGCGGCACCCGGTTCTCCCGGGACTGCGGGTTCGACGACGACACCCTCGCCACCATCGTCCGGCTCGGCGGCATCATCGTCGACGGCTGACCAACACCCCACCTACTCCTGGCACTTGGCCAGCTCCGCCCGCCCCCGCACCCCGTACTGCCGGAACAGCCGGGTCAGGTTCGCCTCGACGGCCTTCACCGACAGGTGCAGCGTCGCCGCGATCTCCCGGTTGGTCGCCCCGGTGCGGATCAGCCCGAGGATCTGCTGCTGGGTCGGCGTCGGGTCGGCCTCCAGCGCGTCGAGGGAAGCCAGCACCGTCTCGACGTGCCGCAGCCACGGCAGGCACCCGGCGGCCGTGTACAGCGCCTGGGCGTCCTGGAGGGCGGTGCGGGCGGCGGCGCGGCGGCGGGCGCGGCGTTCGAGGGTGCCCAACGCCAGGTGGGCGCGGGCGAGTTCGAGGGGGTAGGGGTGGGCGGCGGGGAGGAGGGCGCGGAGGGTGTCGGCGGCGTGGCGAGGGTCGGTGAGGGCGGTGAGGTGGGCTTCGGCGCGGTGCAGGCCGAGGAGGACGACGTCGCGGCCGAGGCGGGTGGCGCGGTCGCGGGCGTCGGCGAGGGTGTCGGCGGCGTCGGCGGGGCGGCCGGAGAGAGCAAGTGATTCGGCGAGGTCGGCGTCCACCAGGAACAGGCTGGGGTCGGTGAACTGCATGCGGCGGAGCAGGAGTTGGCAGCGGGTGAGGTGGTGGACGGCCATCGGGAGGTGGCCGAGCAGGAAGGACGCCCGGCCGCGCAGTCCGTGGGCGTAGGCGAGCCATTCGTGGTCGTGGTCGTCCTCGGCGGCGCGGATGGCGGAGTCGAGGAGGTGGGCGGCGCGTTCGGCGGTGCCGCCGTTGAGTTCGGCGGCGCCGCCGAGGACGCGGGCGGGGCCGGGGGTGGGTTCGATGCGTTCGCGCAGGTCGTGGGCGGCGCGGCCGGCGGCGTAGGCCTCGGTGCAGCGTCCGGCGCGCTCAAGGACGGAGGCGGCGATGTAGAGGACGTTGGCGAGGTCCTCGGTGCGGCCGGCGGCTTCGGTCTCGGTGCGCAGGGTCTCGACCTCGGCGAGGGCGCGGTGGGTGTCGCCGCTGCGCAGGGCGGCGACGGCGAGGCCTTCGCGGCAGACGACGGCGGCGGCGGTGGGGGGTCGGCCGGCGGCGAGGCGGCAGCCGCGTTCGAGCAGGGCGAGGCCGTGGGCGGGGTCGGTGAGCAGGGTGATGGGGCCGCGCAGGGCGAGGAGTTCGACGAGCAGGTCGGGGTTGTCGGCGTGGTCGGCGTGCTTCTCGGCGGTCTCGAGTTCGGCGAATCCTGCTGCCCGGTCGCCGCGGTGCAGGGCGCGGACGGCGCGTTCCTGGTGGACGGCGGCGGTGAGGGCGGGGTGGCCGCCGGTGTCGTCGGCGGCGGCGGTGAGCAGGGCTTCGGCGCCGGGGTGGTCGGGTCCGAGCAGGCGGGCGAGCAGGAGTCGGGCGTGCACGCGCAGGTCGGCGGCGGGGGCGGTGAGCAGGGCTTCGGCGCTGGCGCGGGCGAGGTCGGGCAGTCCGGCGGCGGCGGCGTTGCGGGCGGCTGCGAGCAGGCGGCGTCCGGCGGTGTCGGGGTCGGGGGTGTGGTGGGCGGCGTGGCGGAGGAGTTCGGCGGCGGTGCCGGGGGCGCCGCGGGTGAGGGCGGTGTCGGCGGCGCGGGTGAGCCGGGAGGCGAGTCGCGGGTCGGGGTGTTCGGCGGCGAGGGCCTGGTGGCGGACCTGTTCGACGGGGTCGGCGGTGAGGGCGGCGAGCAGGCGGTGGGCGTCGCGCAGGGCGGCGGGGGTGGCGTCGGCGAGGACCACTTCGGCGATCAGGGGGTGGCTGAACTGGGGTGTGCCGGCCGGGATTTGGCGGACGATGCCGTGGCGGTGGGCGGCGGCGAGGGGTTCGGTGACGGTGGCGGGCAGGCCGGTGCCGGTGCGGGCGGCGGCGAGCACGGTGAGGGCGGCGCGGGCGGTGCCGGGGAGTTCGGTGAGGCGGGCGGAGACCAGGGCGCGCAGCCGGTGCGGGACGTCGAGTGGGCGGGCGGGGTCGGCGGCGAGTGCGGCGTCGCTGCCGCCGGCGGCCAGTGAGCGGCCCAACTCCAGGGCGTAGTACGGGTTTCCGCCGCTGACGGCGTGCACCCGGCCGAGCGTGAGGCCGCCGAGGCGCAGGCCGAGCCGTTCGCGCAGCAGGGCGCCGGTGCCGCGTTCGCCGAGCGGGCCGACGGGGAGGTCGAGGGCGGTGGGCGGGCAGAGGGCGCCCATGGTGGGGGCGGCGTCGGCGTGTTCGGTGCGTTCGGTGACGGCGAACCGGACCCGGCGGTCGGTGAGGCGGCGGGCAACGAAGGCGATGACCTGGCGGCTGGCCTCGTCGAGCCACTGGGTGTCGTCGAGCAGGACGAGCACGGGGCCGCGTCCGGCGAGCCGTCGCAGGGTCTCCAGGACGGCGACGCGGACGGCCAACGGGTCGGTGGCGGCGCCGGGTTGGGGGGCACGGTGCAGCAGCGCGCATTCGAGGGCGTGGCGCAAGTGGCTGGGGAGGAGTTCCTCTGCGAGCGCGGGGAGGGTCTCGCCGAGCAGGTCGATCAGGGCGAGGTGCGGCAGCTCGGCCTCGGCGGCAGTGGGGCTGCTGCGCAGGACCGACTCCCCTGCCGCGTCGGCCTGTTGGGCAAGTGCGTCGAGCAGTGCGGTCTTGCCGATGCCCGCCGGGCCGTGGAGCAGGACACCGCCGGTGGCGGCGAGGGTGGCACGGATGTCGGCGAGCAGTTGCGCACGGTCGACGAGTGCGGGCCTGGCCGGACCTGCCGTGGTGTTGACTGGTCCGGCCGGGCCGGGGAGAAAGCCGGTCATGGCGGTCAGTGTGCCGCCTTCGCCGGGCTTGCGCGAGGGTGTCACATGAACACGACACTGTCGCGACTCAGCGTTAAGTCCCCTTTAAGACTGCCCGATCGGGGGTCGACCGGGCAGTGGGCAGGTGGCCTGGTCAGCCGATGCCGACGTCGTCGAGCAGGAAGGTGGTCGCCAGGTAGGCGTCCTCCTGGCCGGCGAACTGAAGGTTGACGGTCTGGCCGCGGTAGGCGCTCAGGTCAATGGTCTTCTGCACGTATCCGGCGCTCGCGTTGGCGTTGGAGTAGGTGGCCAGGGTGGCGCCGTTGACGTTGACCTTCAGGGTGTCGTACGGCGTGGTGCCGGTCTCCGCGGTGGTGACCTTCAGCCAGAAGGTGAGCTTGGGGCTGCCGGTGGCGGGCACCGCGATGTTGCTCTGCGCGAGGGTCTCGCTGTTGGCGGAGCCGTAGCCCATCATCCAGGCGTACCAGGAACCGCCGTGCGGGGTCTGCTGGTTGGAGTTGGTGATGTCGTTGGCGCTCTGCGTCCAGCCGGTGGCCCCCTGTTCGAAGTCGCCGTTGGTGAGGGCGTTTCCGGGGTTCGGGTTGCCGGTGGGCGAGCCGGACGGGGACGGGCTCGGGCTGCCGGTGGAGCCGCCCGGGTCGGGCAGGGCGGTGCCGAGCGAGACGGCGGCCCAGGCCTTCGAAACGATGTACCGCTCCTGCGAGTTGGCGCCGTACAGGTCGGCGGCGGCCTGCAGGGTGGCGGTGCGGGCCGAGGAGTAGTTGGTGGTGGAGGTCATGTAGGTGGTCAGGGCGCGGTACCAGATGGCCGCCGCCTTGTCCTTGCCGATGCCGTTGAAGTTGTCGCCGTTGCACGGGGTGCCGTTGTGCGACAGGCCGCCGATGGTCTTGGCGCCGGTGCCCTCGGCGGTCAGGTAGAAGAAGTGGTTGGCGATGCCGGAGGAGTAGTGCACGTCCACCGAGCCGGCCCGACTGCTGTAGCAGGAAAGCGAGTTGCCGTCGGCGGCCGGGTTGTCCATCCGGCGCAGGTAGCCGTTGCCCATGTGCAGCTTCTCGCCGATGTAGTAGTCACCGGGGTCGGTGCTGTTGTTGGCGTAGAACTCGACCATGGTGCCGAAGATGTCCGAGGTGGCCTCGTTCAGGCCGCCGGACTCGCCCGAGTAGTTCAGGTTGGCGGTGGCGGCGGTGACGCCGTGGCTCATCTCGTGGCCGGACACGTCGAGGGCGGTGAGCGGCGTGTTGCCGTTCTGCGAGGAGCCGTCGCCGAACGACATGCAGAAGCAGCTGTCGTCGTAGAACGCGTTCAGCAGCTGGTTGTCCACGTGCACATAGGCCGGCGCGCCGCGGCCGTCGTTGCGGATGCCGCTGCGGTTGAAGGTGTTCTTGTAGAAGTCCCAGGTCTTGGCGAGACCGTAGGAGGCGTCCACGGCGGCGCTCTCTCGGCTCGAAGTGGAGCCGTTGCCCCAGGAGTTGGTGGACTTGCTGAACGTGCGGGCGTTCTGCGCCGGGTTGGACTGCGGGCTGTTGTACGAGTCGTAGACGACCGTGGAGCCGTGCAGCGCGTCGGTCAGCGTGTAACCGCTGCCGCCCTGGCTGGTCTCCAGGGAGACCTGGCCGACGTTGACGCCGTTGCCGGTGCCGGAGATCTCCGGGTTGACCTCGTACTGGTCGAGGACGGCGCCGCTTGCCGCGTCGACGAGGACCGCCTCACGGGTGTTCGCGCCGGCCTCGCCCGCGCCGGTGACGGTGCTGCGGTAGGCGAGCACCGGGACCTTGCCCACCGCCCAGACCACCAGCTGGCTGCTGTCCAGGTTGCTGGTGCGGGCCTCCTCGACGTGCTTGGCGCTGCGCTCGGCGGCCTTCGACGCGTCCTGCGTGGAGAGCTTGGGCGTCACACCCGCGACCTTCAGCGCACCCTCGTGCGCCCAAGTGGTGGACGTGACCTTGCCGTTCGCGGCGCGGTGCACCATCAGGTCGCCGCCGACCACGGGCAGGCCGCGGTAGGTGCGGTCGTAACGCACGTGCCGGGCACCGTCGTTGTCGACCAGGACGTCCTTGGCCAGCAGACGCTCGTCCGGCCCGAGGCCCAGCGCCTTCGCTGTGGCGGCGGCCTCCTTGCCGGCCTGGTCCATGGCCGCGAGCCGGCCCGCCGTGCTCATCGCCTGGAAGCCGGAACCGGGCTTGGTGGTGGGGCTGGCCTGCGCGACGCTCTGCGAAGTGGCCATCGCGGCGGTGCCCAGGGTGAGGGCGGCCGCAACAGCTGCCGCCAGGGCGGTCTTGCGGTTCATCGGGTATTCCTCCCACCGAGCCGGGGTCGTTGGTGGGGGACGGCCGCCGACACCGAGGGGTGTGGTGTCGCGGCCGAATTCGGCTCGGCGGCAGGACGCTAGATCCACCGGGGGCTCCCGCGACATTCCCTCGCCGACCCCACAAGGGCGACGCAAGGGTGATCCTTGGCCTTTCACGGGGCCACCCCTGACGCGCTGTCAGGGTGCGATTTGCCCCGGCGCGTCGACCCTGCGCGTTGCCGAGTTGCCGAATCATTCGGCGCAGCGACAACCCGAGCCCCCACCGGTCGAGCCCCTCGTAGACCAGCGCCGTCCGGCTCCGTCCATGCACACGCTCACCGGGCCGGTGGAAGCGCTCGTATTCCCCGCGATGCACCTCGATCAGCGAGTCCGCACCACGCCACCAACCGTCCGCCCGCAGTGCTGCCGTACAGCCGGATCGGCCGCCCGGCGGTCAGGCAGAACTCCTCGTTCGGGCCGACGTAGAACGCGAACGGCACGGACGCCCGCTGCTCCCCCGCCCAGAACCACCAGCCCTGCTCGTCCTCCTCGGGTACGTCCGCAAGAAACGGCTTCGGCCCGCCCTCGTAGTCGTTGGCGGGTGGGAGCACCAGGCCGCCCCACGCCTGCTCGAAGGCGGCCATCCGGTCGATGACTTCCTCAGGTATGCCGTGCTCGCGCCACCAGCTCCGGTTCAACGGTGGCCGAGGTGTCCGCACGCCGTGGATGGCGACGAAGCGGCGCGCCCGGTCGGTCAGTTCGGCGTTCATGCGGCCGAGAGTACGTGGCGGCCGTCAGGGCACATCACTCCCCCGTCCCGGCAGATTCTCAAGTGACCGCGAACTTTGGCTCTTTCTGATCCTGCGTATACCATCCATCTCCACGGATACTGCTGGTCATGAACGGACCAGCAGCTCCGCGGTTCCTCGCTACCCTCGCCGCCTTCGCGGCCGGCGCCTCCCTGCTGACGACCATCCAGGCCACCCCCGCATCCGCCGAAGTCATCTGCGGCACCTACTCCGTCGACGGCGCGATCTGGACCGAGTACACCCAGGCGCCCGGCGTACGGCAGGCCCTCGGCTGTCCCAAGAGCGACGAACTCGGCCTGCCGGACGGGGTCGGCCGCCGGCAGGTCTTCGACAACGGCTCGATCTACTGGAGCCCGGCCACCGGCGCGCACGCCGTGTGGGGGCTCATCGGCGACGAGTGGGGTCAACACGGCTGGGAGGGCGGGTACTTGGGGTACCCGATCAGCGACGAGTTGAAGAACCCCGACGGGGTCGGCGTCCGCCAGCAGTTCCAGGGCGCCACGGTGTACTGGTCCCCCAGCACCGGGGCGCACGCGGTGCACGGCAACATCGGCTGGTGGTGGGGGCAGTACGGGTACGAGCGCGGGACGTACGGCTACCCCACGAGCGACGAGTACAGCACCGGAAACGTCGGCGGCAACGTCGACGACAACAAGGGCGTGCGGCAGGACTTCCAGTCCGGCAAGTACCTGCTGTGGAGCGGCGGCCAGGCCGACGCCTTCGAGGCCTGCCAGTCCGCGTGCATCGGCTACGGCGGCATCACCAACACCAAGTGGGTGGTCAAGACCGAGGTCTACGTCAACTGGACCGACAGCCGCTACACGTCCGTCCACGTCACCCCGACGCCCGCCGCGTTCAAGAAGGTGCTGGGCGGCGACGACGCCGCGAGCGACGTGAACGAGGACTGGCGGCAGGTGTGGTCCAACACCCGGATGTTCCCGGGCGCCACCCAGACCGCGCAGAACTCGACGTACCAACAGCTGCTGTGCCACGCGGAGTTCTCCTACCCCGACACCAGTGGCGGCCACCTCGGCGGTCCGACCTGGGACTTGGAGACCTGGCGCCCCGTCCTCACCGGGAACAGCGACGCCGTCCTCAAGAAGATGCTCGCCTCCAAGTGCAACTGGGACACCGACGGCTGACTACGCGGGCGGCTCGGCGGCCGGGTGCTGCCGGGCCGTCAGGAACTCCTCGCGGATCTCCTTCTCCCCGAAGGGCCACGCCCGTTCGAGCTTCGCCCAGACCAGGTACGCGGCGCCGCCGAGCGCGACCCAGGCGAGCGACCATTCGATCGGGTGGATACCGGGGTTGGCCCGGTCCGCCCAGCCGTAGATGACCAGCCAGCCGATCGCGGCAACGACCGAGGGCACCGGGTAGAGCCACATCCGGTAGGGGCGGGCGAGGGTCGGCTGGCGGCGGCGCAGCACGGTGACGGCGGCGATCTGGGCGAGTGCCTGGACGATCACCATGACGGTGGTGAGCAAGGTGATCAGGACCGTCAGCGGCGGGTGGGCGGCGGAGTTGCCGAGGTGCCGGGCGATCAGGAAGCCGGCGGCGGTGACGGCGCCCATGGTGAGCAGGCCGAGCACGGGGAAGCCGTGCCGGGGGTGGAGCCGGCCGAAGGCGCGGAAGAACATGCCGTCGCGGGCGGCGTCGTAGGGCACCCGGGAGCCGCCGAGCAGTCCGGCGTACACGGAGGCGAAGGCGGTGATCAGGATCAGTCCGGTGACGGTGTCGGCGGCGGCCCTGCCCCAGGTGTGCTCAAGTACGGCTGCGGCGACGGACTTTGAGGCGACGTTGTCCGGGTCGAGCATGTCCTGCCAGTGGACGACGCCGAGCACGCCGATCTGCATCAGCAGGTAGATGGTCATGATGGCGAGGATCGAGAGGATGATCGCCCGGGGCATGGTGCGGCCGGGGTTCTTGATCTCGGCGCCGAGGTAGGAGGCGGTGTTGTAGCCGAGGTAGTCGTAGATGCCGATGGTCAGGCCGGCGGCGAAGCCGATCCAGAACTGTCCATGGGTCAACTCGACGGCGTGGGCGGGCCATTCGAAGGCCATCGAGGGGTGGAAGTCGGTGATCGAGGCGAGGATCACCGCGCCCACCGAGACGATCATCACGCCCCACAGCGCGACGGTCAGCCGCCCGATGTTCTCGACCTTGCGCCACAGCAGCAGCACCACCAGCGCCAGCACGGCGACGCCGACCACGTCGCCCTGCACGGTCGTCATGCCCGGCCACAGGTAGGTGAGGTACTGCACCAGGCCCTGCACGCCGGTCGACATGATGAGCGGGATGAACAGCATCGCCGTCCACACGAACAGGAACGGCATCAGCCGTCCGGTGCGGTACTGGAACGCCTCCCGCAGGTAGACGTAGGTGCCGCCGGCGCCGGGCAGCGAGGCCCCGAGTTCGGCCCAGACCAGGCCGTCGACCAGGGCGAGCAGCGCGCCGGCGATCCACCCGATGACTGCCTGCGGGCCGCCGAACGCGGCGACCATCAGCGGGATGGTGACGAACGGGCCGATCCCGCACATCTGGCTCATGTTGATCGCGGTGGCCTGGAACAGGCCGATTCTCCGGCTGAAACCTGCGGACACTGGACGCTCCGGGGGTGCGGGCGAGTGAAGTGTCCGCCTCAAGTTAAGGACGTTGACCATACCCGTCAATAGTCCGCACAGGAACGCGGAACCGATTCGCCCATGGCACCGCTCCGCCCGCGGCACCGCTCCGCCCGCGGCGCCTACGACCGCTCGCGTCGCTTGAGCTTCGCCCAGATCCGCTCCAGCGCCTCAATGTCCCGGTCGTCGAGCCGGTCGTCGAAGGACTCGGCGAGCGCGGCGCGGCGGGTGGCGTCGGCCTCGGCGAAGGTGTGGCGGCCGGCCGCGGTGAGCGCGATCCGGACGGAGCGGGCGTCGGTCGGCGACGGGAGGCGCTCGACCAGGCCGCGTGCCACCAGCGCGTCGGTGACGCGGGAGACCTGGCTGCGGCTCAGCAGGGTCTTCTCCCCCAGGTCGGAGGCGGCGACCGGCCCGTCCTGGCCGTCCAGCCAGAGCATCACCTCGAACCAGGACAGCGGCAGGTCGTGCGCGCGCCGCAGGGCCCGGTCGGCCTGCGCGGTGAGGGTCACGCCGGCCCAGACGAGGCCGTAGAAGGCGTGGTCGCGGGCGGTGAGTTCCCCCAGGCTGAGGTCGGAGCGTTTCATTCCCCCACCGTACCAATTTGCGTGTGCGCACACACACTCCTATGGTGTGTGCACACACACGCACTATGGAGGCCCCTCGTGAACGAGACCCGCACTGTTCTGATCACCGGCACCTCGTCCGGCATCGGCCTGGCCGCCGCCGTCGCCGCCGCCTCGGCGGGCTTCCAGGTGGTCGCCACCATGCGCGACCCCGCGAAGGCCGGTCCGCTGCGCGAGGCGGCCGAGGCGGCGGGGGTGGCCGGGCGGGTGCAGGTGAAGACGCTGGACGTCACCGACCCGGCCTCGGTCGCCGACTGCGTGGCGGAGGTGGTGGCCGAGCACGGGCGGCTGGACGCGCTGGTCAACAACGCGGGTGCCGGGGTGGTCGGCACCGTCGAGCAGAGCGGCACCGAGCCGTTCCGCCGGGCGATGGAGGTGAACTTCTTCGGCGTGGTGGAGGCGACCCAGGCGGCCATGCCGCACCTGCGGGCCTCCGGCGGCCGGGTGGTCACCGTGACCAGTGTCGGCGGTGTGGTCGGGCAGCCGTTCAACGAGGCGTACTGCGCGGCGAAGTTCGCCGCCGAAGGCTTCCTGGAGTCGCTCGCCCCGGTCGCGGCGAGTGCGGGCGTCAGCGTGACCGTCGTCGAACCGGGCGCGGTGGCCAGCGAGTTCGTCGCAAGCCAGCAGCTCGACATTCCCGCCATGCTGGCCGAGGCCGGCCCGTACGCCCCGGCCATGGAGGCGTACCTCGATCGCGCCCGGGCCTCGTTCGGCAACGCACAGAGCCCCGCCGACGCGGCCGCCCCGATCGTCGCGGCGCTCACCGCCGAGCGGCCGCCGTTCCGGATCCAGACCTCCGAGTCGGCCCGCGGCTTCGTCGGCACCAAGCTGTCCGACCTGGACGGCGCGGCCGTTCAGGAGTTGACCGGAGGCTGGGTCGGGAAGACGTCGTTCCGTTTCTGAGATAACGTCAGGGCCCGTCCGGATCCGGACGTCCCGAGCCGGTGGGTGGAACCTTCGGGCGTGCGACGGCTGTTGGTCCGGCCGACCGTCGCCCCGCTCCCCCGGGCGGGGCGGTAGCCGACAGGAAACGGAGCCCGACCCATGCAGAGCGGCGCGAACCGCACCAGATCAGGTAGAGGGCCGCGGCCCGTCCAGCTGGCGCTGGCCGTGGGGGTGGCCGCGGCAGTGACCGCGGGCATCGCCGTGGTCGGCCCCGAGGGCGAAGCCGCTACCGGCCGGCGTCACGGCGCGGCCTCGGCCCCGCCGTCGACCGCCGGATCCATATCGAACTCCCCTTCCCCGGCGGCGAGTTCCTCGGCCTCCCCGTCCGCGACCGCGCTCCCGTCCGCACCCGGCTCTTCCCCGTCCACCGCCCTCCCGAGCGCGACCGGCACCGCCACCGCCACCTCCCAGGCGGCGCCGAAGCCGTCGCCGACCGCGGCAGCGACCACCGCGCCCGCCACCACCCGGCCGGACCTCACCGACCCGAAGTGGAAGGAGTACGCGCAGGAGTTGGTCTCCAGCGCCGAGAACTCCACCCTCGACTGGCGCTCCCAGTACCCGTACATCGAGGACATCGGCGACGGCAACGGCTACACCGCCGGAATCATCGGCTTCTGCTCCGGCACCGGCGACCTGGCGGACGTGATCACCCGCTACACCGCCCTCAAGCCGGGCAACATCCTCGCCAAGTACCTGCCGGCGCTGGCGCTGCTCGACGGCAGCCCCTCGCACCAGGGCCTCGACCCGACCTTCGTCGGCGACTGGCAGCGCGCCGCGCAGGACCCGGCGCTCCAGCAGGCCCAGAACGAGGAACGCGACCGGCAGTACTTCACCCCCGCGGTGAGTCAGGCCAAGACGGACGGGCTGCACGCGCTCGGCCAATTCGCCTACTACGACGCGCTGGTGGTGCACGGCCCGCAGGGCTTCGCCGCGATCCGCGCCACCGCCCAGACCAAGGCCAGGACGCCCGCGAAGGGCGGCGACGAGACCGCCTACCTGGACGCCTTCCTGGACGCCCGCAAGGCCTACATGCTGGCCGGCAACCCGAACCGCAACACGTCCAGGATCGACACCGAGCAGCGGGTCTTCCTGCGCGCCGGCAACCTCGACCTCCAGCCCCCGCTGAACTGGCAGGTGTACGGCGACAGTTACACCATCCCTGCCTGACAGCCCCACCATCCCGGCCTGACAGCCCCACCGCTCCGCCGGCACCCCGGGATGTCACCCCGGGGTGCCTGGCACCACCAGCCGGTCCAGGTCGGGCGCGGCGCCGGACGGGTTGGCGAAGGTGACGCTGTTGCTGCCCGCCGCCAGCGCGAGCGCCACCGTGACGGTGCCGGGCGCGGTGAAGGCCCCGGTCGGTGCGAAGCTCACGCTCTGCACCGGGCCGCCGTTGACGGAGAGTTCGGCGGTCCGGGCGCCGGCCGACCCGTTGGTGTAGGCGATCTGCACCCGGTACGTCCCGGCGGTGGCGACGATGACGCCGTTGACGGTCAGCGCGCCCGTCCCGGCGGTGACGGTGCCCAGGTAGCCGACCCGGTTCCCGCCGGAGCAGTCCGCGCAGGCGAGCACGGCGGCCCGCCCGGTGCGGGTGTTGGCGGTGGCCTCGGCCTCGTAACTGACGGCGCTGCCAGGGGTGGTGGGCGCGTTCACGGCCTGCTGGAGGGCGGCGCCGATGATCGCGGAACCGGTCATGTCGATGGCGGGCTCGGAGGTCTGCCAGGAGCGCACGTCGTCCACGTACCGGCTGCTGTGGCCGGTGAACGCGTTGAACGGGTCGGCGCCGCCGGGCGGGCAGGCCTTCATGCCGTCCTGGTAGCTGCCGAGTCCGCCGCTGAAGATACTGGACGCGTTGGGCCCGTTGACCACCGCGCCGATCGGGATGGCGCCCGTCCCGTCGGTGGATCCGTTGAGGTTGGCGACCTGGTGCTGGATGCAGTGCGGGAAGGTGGTGCCTTCTCCGACCATGAAGCTGGTGCCCCACGGGTTCGCGCCGAACAGCCAATTGCGTTGCTGAGTGGCGTAGTTGTCGAAGGAGGTGTCGCCGCTGGCCTGCTTGTAGAGCGCCTCGGTGGCGAGCAGGCCGAAGCTGTGCGAGTCGGCGTCGAAGTCGGTGTAGACCCCGCCCGCGTGGAAGATGTCGGCGGCGGCGCGGTCGGCGCCGACCTTGGTCTGCCGCTTCAGGTCGGCGACCAGATCGGCGGAACTGACGGCCAGCCCGCCGGGGTTGCCCGCGCCTGCGATGGCCCGGATCAGGTCGGCGTGGGCGAGCGCGCTGGTGTCGTACAGGTTGAAGGTGTCACCCTTGTCATTGGCCAGGTAGCCCTTGGCCCAGTTGGCGGCGGCGGTCAGATAAGGCGTGGCGTTCTGACCCAACTGCTGGGCGGCGAGGGCGAGTTCGGCGCCACCGAACTCCATGTCGTCGCGCCAGGTGGACTCCGGGTAGTAGTCGTTCGGCGCGGCGGTGGTGAGCGGGTTCGGCGGGGCGGAGGTGTTCGCCAGCGCGTACAGCGAGGTCGCTGCCTGGTAGTACGCCTGCGCCTGGGTCGGGTTGGTGGCCGCGTTCACCTGGGCGGCCAGCGCGAACGCGGCGGAGACCCGCCCGGCCAGGTTCGGACTGACCTGCCCGCCGGGCGTGTTGGCCCGGAACACCGGCCGGTGCGCGGCAGCGTAACGGTCGGCGGACGCACTGTCGGAGTCGTCCCTCTCGGGCAGCCGCCACAGGTCGTGGTCGCCGACGAAGCTGCCGCTCGCATTGCCGGACCCGATACCGACCTGCAGGTACAGCGTCTTGCTCGACTGGTCCCACATCCGGTTCAGCCACGCCGCACCGAACTGCGCCTCCGCACCGAGTGCGGCAGGCGCGCCGCTGCCGAGTGCGCGCTGGGCGGCGAGCAGGACGGCGTCCGCGTAGGCCGTGGTGTGGGTGAACTTCAGATAGTCACCGGCGTCGAACCACCCACCGCTGACGTTCACCGGCCCCGCGATCTTCGACAGGTCGCTGTTGGTGATGACGTCGGAACCACCGCTCTGAAACGACGGGACGGCGTAGACGTTCGCGCTCGCGTCGTTCAGGTGAGCCGGCTTCCGGCCGAGCGGGCCGGCGACGGTGTCGGCGCCGTCGCGCTGGGTCTGGAAGAAGGTGACACCGTCCGCGACGAACTTGCCGTACAGCGCGGCCGGGTCGGCGACCTTGAAGTTCGGCGAGGCGGCGCTGACCCCGCCGGCGACCACCACCCGGTAAGTACCGGGCGCGGTAAGGCCGGTGAGGGTGATCGGGTAGACGGCCGGATACGCGGTGTTCCACGAACCGAGACTGGTCGTGCCGACAGTTCCGGTCCTGACGGTGGCGCCGGACGCATCGACCACGCTATAACTCGCGGACGAGACCGCGGCGCTGGTCATCAGATACGCCTGCTTCGCCTCGCCGGGCAGGAACCCCGCCTGGTCGATCCGCACCACTCCGGTGGTGGCGGCCTGCGCGGGGCCGGCGGCGAGGGTGAGCGGGGTGGCGGTGAGCGCGGCGGCGAGAAGGCCGCCGAGGGCGGCGCGTCGGGCTGGTCTCCTGGGCGTGACCATCAGCAGCTCCCAACAGTTAGGAAGTATTCCTTACCGTCCCAGGAAGCTAGAGCGCTGGCCGGACGCGGTCAAGACTCGACGCGGAGCCGCCGCCCCGTCAATCCGTCGTCGGAGCGGTCAGGTCGAGCGTGAAACTGAACCGATCGCCGCGACACAGCGTGCGAACCAGCTCCAGCGGCCGACCGGCGTCATCGCGGCTGCGGCGGTGGAGCAGCATCGGGAGAGCGGGCGGGGTGCCGAGACGGCGCTCCTCTGCGGTCTCGACCGCCCCGAGCACGAATTGATCGGCCGAACCCCGACCCGCGCAGCGACGGAAACGGCAAGGCCGACCTGCGGATCGCGGAGAGCGAGAACGACCCGAAGACCGCCGCCGACGCCGCCGACTTCCTCGCTCACGGCAACCCGGACGAGGTGTTCCTGCACTTGGACGGCCGCGCAGATCGCCCAGAGCCGGGAGACCAACGTCCGGGCGCGCAACGTGTTCGCGGTCGCCGACTCCGACGAGTGGGACGACAAGGCGCACGGCGCCGGCCAGTTCGACTCGACGCTGATCTCCCCCGCCTACCCGGTGGCCGGACTGAGCCGCGGCACGCTGTCCTTCGCCACCGACTACAAGATCGACGGCCCGCAGACCGGCGACGTGTACGTGGTGTTCGACAACGGCGCCCCGCAGCTGGTCAAGTCCTACCGGGCCGACCTGAACACCGTCGAGCACCTGGCCGTCACCGTTCCGGCGGGCGCGTCCACGGCGCGCTTCCAGTTCCGCTACACCGGCACCAACTCGGCGTTCTGGACGGTCGACCAGGTCGTCTTCAACTGACCGGGCCTATCGCGTCTTGACCACCACGCCGACCGCGAACGCGATCTGATCGTCGGTCAGGTCGGCGCGGGCGGTCAGGCGCAGCCGGGGCACGCCGTCGGGGACGGACGGGGGACGGAAGCAGCCGACCGCGAGTCCTTCGTCGCGGCAGGCGGCGGCCCAGCGCACCGCGTGCTCCGGGTCGTCGGCCCGCACCGACACCACCGCGCCGTCGGGTGCGGTGGCGTCGAGGCCGAACTCGGCCAGGCGGGTGGAGAGTTCGCGGGCCACCCGGAGGGCGTCGTCGGCCCGGCCTGGTTCGGCGCGCAGCAGGCGCAGCGCGCCGAGGGCGGCGCCGACCGCGGCCGGGTTGAGGCCGGTGTCGAAGATGAAGGTGCGGGCGGCGGAGATCAGGTGCCGGATCACCCGTTCGGGGCCGAGCACCACGCCGCCCTGGGAGGCGAGCGACTTGGAGAGCGTCGCGGTGGCGACCACATCGGGCTGGCCGGCGATGCCGAAGGCCGCTCCCGCGCCCGCGCCGCCGGGGCCGAGCACGCCGAGGCCGTGGGCGTCGTCGAGGACGAGTGCGGCGCCGAACTCGCGGGCGGCTTCGAGGTGTTGGTCGAGCGGGGCGGCGTTGCCGTCGACCGAGAACACCGAGTCGGTGACCACCAGGGCGCGCCGCTGAGTGCGGACGGCGAGCGCTTCGCGGACGGACTGCGGGTCGCAGTGCCGGGCCCGGGCGACCTGGCCCTTGGCGAGGCGGCAGCCGTCGATCAGCGAGGCGTGGTTGTGGGCGTCGGAGACGATCAGGGTGTCCGGGCCGGCGAGTGCGGTGAGCACGGCCAGGTTGGCGGTGTAGCCGGAGGAGAACACCAGGGCCGCCTCGTAGCCGCAGAACTCGGCGAGTTCCCGCTCGAGTTCGGTGTGCGCCGCGGTGGTGCCGGTGACCAGGCGGGATCCGGTCGACCCGCCGCCCCAGCGCAACGCGGCCTCGGCGGCCGCGCCCGTGACCGCCGGGTGCCTGGTCAGCCCGAGGTAGTCGTTGGACGCGAGGTCGAGCACCTCGTCCTCGGCGGGACGGCTGCGCAGCCGCCTGGTCAGCCCGGCGGCCTCCCGTTCGGCGGCCGCCGCGTCCACCCAGTCGAACACCGTCTCCGGGCGCGCACCCCGCGTCCCTGTCCTGACCTGCGACTCTTCCATGCCCGGCACTCTGTCACCCTCCCCCGCCCGGGGGCAACGGCCGCCACCCCGATGTGCGCCTTCGCACACGCCGGGGTGGCGGCCACTGCCCGACGGCGAGTCAGTTGCGGTAGCGGAACAGGATCCGGCCTCGGGTCAGGTCGTACGGGCTGACCTCGACCAGCACGCGGTCGAACGGGAGGATCTTGATGTAGTTCTTGCGAATCTTTCCGCTGATGTGGGCGAGCACCTGGTGGCCGTTCTGGAGTTCCACCTTGAAGGTGGCGTTGCGCAGGCACTCCAGTACGGTGCCCTCGATTTCCAGGCCTTTGGCGATACGCGGCAAGACAGCTCGTTTCTCGAGTCGGTGAAGCGAAATGTGGTGGGTGGTGCCGGTGTCAGTGCGGGCGGCGCACCAGTTCGGCGAGGTGGCCCATGCGCCGGGCACCGAAGTGCTCGAACAGGGTGGTGGCGGCGGTGTTGGCCTGGTCGATCTCCGTCCACGCGGATTCGGTGCCGGCCTCGTCGAGCGCGGCCAGCGCGTGCCCGAGCAGGGCCCGCCCCGCCCCGCGCCGCCGGTACTCGGCACGCACGGCGAGCAGCCCGATCCGGGCCCGCCTGCCCCGCGACACCACCCGGATCAGCCCCGCGTACTGCCCGTCCACCAGGGCGACGGCGTACAGCGAAGGATCCACCAACGTGTCCCCCGCCGGGCCGGACCTGAGCTCGACGGGCATCGTGTGCCAGCCGACTTCAGCCTCGACCTGCGCCCGCACCTCACGGTCGAGCTCACGCAGCAGCCGCTCGTCCGCCGTACCGGCAGGAAGAATCGTCACGCCCTCCGGGACCTGGCCACCACCGTCCGTGCGGGTGGGCAACAGGTACTCCCACTCACGCCGCTCGACGGCGAACCCGGCCCGCTCCCAACGGGACGCCAGCTCGGCATCCCCGCCGCCGACCAGCGTGTGCAGCACGCTGCCCGACAGCTCGCCCAGCATCGCCTCGGCAAGCGGGTCGAACGCCTCGTCCTGCCACACGTCGATACTGACGAAGAGTCGGCCGTCGGGCCGCTCGGAGACATCACCGTGGCCGACGATCCGCTCGTCCGCCACCGCCTGCCACTGGGCCTCGTCGACCCGGGAAATCATCACAGTGTTCATGGCTGTCGCCCTTCGAAAGTGCCTGCATACCAAGGCGCTCCCGACAGCAGCTCAATCAGCCGCACACCGTGAGGAAAAGGGGGAGCACCCACCTTGGTCCAGCTCTCATGGGTGTTCACCTCCTCGCGTCCTGTCACGGTGATCCGTACGTTAGCAACCGCCCTTCGCCCCCGCCAAGCGATTTAATTTCCCACCGCGCTGTCCTGTCTCACGTGAGGTTGCCGCTGCCTCACCGGACCTTGGTGGCCCCGGACTTGGTCCCGGTCGTTGTTGCCTGTGAGGGCCAGGCCGGTCGGGCGGCGTCGGAGCCGAGGGCCACGTCCGGCTTCGTTGTGCTGCCGAAAGGTGGCTGGTGGAGCGGACGTTCGCGTGGCTGATGCGCTCACGCCGCCTCGCCCGCGCCTACGAGGCCCGCACCGACACCACCGAGGCGATGGCTCGGTGGTCGATGATCACGGTCATGAGCCGCCGCCTGGCCTGCCGGCGATGCTGAACCGGCCCGGCTGAGCGATCGGTCGCCTTCGAACGTCCGCACGGTGATCGATAGGGTGCGCAGTGACGTACCGCCGCCACCAGCGCGGAGCGGGACCAGGGGCCGCGCCGATCGGGGACGCGATCAACAGCGACACCAACATTGACGCGGTGACCCACCAGTTCGACGGCGAGAAGCTGGCGCCCGCCTACCGGGTGCCGAAGACCCGGATCGAGGAGGCGTTCGGCTGATGGCACGGCGGGGTCCCAAGGCGGAGCAGGCGTACCGCCAACACCTGGTGGGCTGGATGCGGCTGCCGGAGGCGCACCTGGAGCCGGGAGAGCGGCTGTTCGGGGTCTGCGACCTCGGGCTCGACCCGTACCTCCGGCGGGAGCTTCCCCGGCGGTACCGGGTCGAGAAGCCACCGGTGCCCGGCCGCGAGCCGGCCCGGCCCGGCAAGGGGCGGGGCTGTCTGACCGTCCTCCTGCTGCCGTTCCAACTGCTCAACGTGGCGGGTTGGGTAGAGGAGCTCGGCGAGGCGCTGTTCGAGAAGAGCTTCAAGGGGCTCCGCCGGGCGCTTCACGGCAGGCCGCTCGTGGGCGGATGGGGTTCGCTGGCCGGTCGGTTCGTGATCGCGGTCCGCACCGGGCCGCTGCGCCACCGTGCCTTTCGGCACAACCGGGCGCTGCTGGCGGTCACCGAGCGGCGGGTGCTGCTGGTGGACCACGACAACGGTGAGCTGATGGGTGCCTTCGGCCGCGCGGAGCTGCACCGCACCGGCGTCCGCCGCTCCCGCCAGCCCGAGCGGGTGGACCTGGTCTTCGCGGACGGTTCGCTGCTTGCCGTGGTCGCCGACTCCCCGGCCGACGCGGATTCCCTGTCCGCACTGGTCCGGGGGTAGGGAAGAGAGAGGCAGAATCGGCCGCCCGTGCATGCAGTCAGGATCTTGCGGGCGGCTTGGACGTTTGGAGGGCGGTGACGGGTCGGCAGCCCCAGGAGCGTCCGCTCCGCGAGGGCGCGCCGCTGCGTCCCGGTCAGTACCCACAGCCCGTCCTGCTGGGCGCCCACAGCGGCGTCGGTCCAGTCCTCGGCCGCAGCCGGCCGCGCAGCGAAGCATGGTCCGCCGGGCGGTGACGGCCGCGCCGCGAAGCATGGTCCGCCGGGCGGTGACGGCCGCGCAGCGGATTGACGTCCGGATCGAACCGCCACTAGCGTGGTTGCAGTTGGATCGGCGAGGCGACCGTCGCGAAGGGATCATCACGGTGAGCATCAGCAGCAGGAGCGCGGTGGCGATCCACGCACTCACCATGCTGGGGCGCTGGGACCACTCGCTGACATCCGCGGAGATCGCGGAGAGCCTGGCCAGCAATCCGGTTCTGGTGCGGCGGATCCTCGGCAGCCTGCGGGACGCCGGCCTGGTCTCGTCCACCGAGGGGCGCAACGGCGGCTGGTCGCTCGCCCGGCCCGCCCGCGAGATCACGCTCTACGACGCCTACACGGCGGTGGAGGCGGGGCCGATCCTGTCGCGGCACCCGCACCCGCCGAGCGCCGAGTGCGAGGTGGGGCGGAACATGCAGAAGCTGCTCGAGGCGGAGTTCCAGGACGCGGAGCGGGCCATGAAGGAACGGCTCGGGCGGACGACGATCGCCCACCTCGTCCGGCAAGTGCTGGCCAGTGAGCGCGAGCTCGCGCAACGCGTCACCAGTTGATCGATGGCGGAGGCAGTGCCTCCGCCGCTTTTTTGCCCAAACTGTAACTACCATGGTGGCGGTAAGTCACCCGAAGGGCCTCGAATGACTTCCACGTCGACAACGACCGGGCGGACCGGCTCGGGGATGGGCTTACTCGCCGTCCTGATGCCGGCGATCCTCGTCACGGTCACGGCCAGCGACATGGTCAACCTGATGCTTCCGACGATCGGGTCCGAGTTCGGCGCCTCCGAGGCGGAACTCGCCTGGGTCGTCACCGGCTTCCTGCTGATGTTCTCCATCGGGATCCCCCTGTACGGCCGCATCTCGGACCGGGTGAGCCTGCGCCGGCTCTTCGCGTTCGCGCTCCTCAGCTACGCCCTCGGGAGCCTGATCTGCGCGCTCTCCCCGAACCTGGCCGTGCTCGTGGCCGGGCGGATCGTGACGGGCGTCGGCGCGGCCGCGATCCCCGTGCTGTCGGTCATCGCCGTCACGACGCTGCTGCCGCCGGAGCGGCGCGGTGCCGGGATCGGCGTCGTCTCGGCCGGTGCGGGCGTCGGCACCGCCGCCGGGCCGGCGCTGGGCGGCGGCATCGGGGAGGCGCTCGGCTGGCCCGCACTGTTCTGGATCACGCTCGTGGTCTCGCTACTGCTGGTCCCGGCCCTGCGGGTACTCCCGGACGAGGCTCCGCAGGGCTCGGGCCGACTCGACCTCCCGGGCGGCGTCCTGCTCGGCCTCGGGGCCGGTCTCGTCCTGTTCGGCATGACCCGGGCGCAGGTCTCCGGCTTCACCGACCCGCTGTCCTGGGGCAGCCTGCTGGTCGCCGTCGCGGCGCTCGTGGTCTTCGGGGTGCGCACCGTCCGGGTCGATCAGCCGTTCGTTCCGCCGTCGCTGTTCACCGACCGCGTCTACCGGACCGGCATCCTCGTCGCGTTCCTGGCGATGGCCGTCAACCTCGGCGGTCTGGTGTTCGTCCCGCTGCTGCTCGTGGAGGTCAACGAACTCACCCCGGGAAAGGGCGCGTTGGTCATGATCCCGGCCGGCGTCGTGACCGCGCTCCTCTCGCCGTGGATCGGACGCCTCGCCGGCCGCGTCGATGCGCGGGTCCTGGTGCTCCTCGGGCTCGGCCTCATCGGGCTGTTCTCGCTGTTCCTCTCGTCCTTCGCCGGCGGCTCCTCGGTGGTCTTCGCCGGTGCCGGGATCCTCGGGCTGAGCATCGGCTTCATGTTCGTGATGACCACCATCATCGGCGCCGCGGCGAGCGAACTGCCCCCCGAGCAGGTCGGTGCCGGCCTCGGGATCCTCCAGGGGGCCCAGTTCCTCGGGGCCGGTACCGGCCCGGCCGTGTTCGGTGTGCTGGTGTCCGCGAGGCAGCAGAGCGGCAGCGACGCCATCAACCCCCTCTTCTCCGGCCACCACGGCTCGGCCTACTCCGACGTCTTCCTGGCCATGGCCGTGGTCGTCGTCCTCACGCTCGTCCTCGCGTCCCGGATGCGTCCCACACCAGCGGTGGAGGGCGAGGCGGCTCCGGCGGCCTCGTCGGCGCAGGAACTGAACAACGTCCAGTAGGAACAACGTCCAGTAGGAACGCGACTCGTCCCGTCCAGGGCGGGATCTCTTCTGCTGCGCGGAATCTCACGACCCAGTGTTCCGAGGAGGATCACGTGAAGACCGTTGTTGTCACGGGGGGCACTTCCGGTATCGGGCAGGCGCTCGCCAACACCTGTCTCGGCCGGGGCGACCAGGTGGTCGTCATCGCTCCGGACCCGGTGAAGGGGAAGAAGTACCTCGACGCGGCGCAGAAGTCGGGCGCGGCCGACCGCGCCTTCTTCATCGAGGCCGACCTCAGCCTCGTCAGCGAGAACCGGCGCGTCATCGCGGAGATCGAGGACCGGTTCGAGGCGGTGGACGTACTCGTGCTGTGCGCGCGGTACTTCCGCAGCCGTCGGCTGGTCACCTCCGAGGGGATCGAGCACAACTTCGCGCTCTACTACCTCAGCCGGTACCTGCTCGGGTACGGCCTGGCCGACCTGATGAACAAGGCCGAGACGCCGGTCGTGATGAACATCGCCGGTCCCGGCGTAGGGGCGCCGGGCATCCACTGGAACGACCTCGGGCTCGAACGGGGCTACGACGGCTGGTCGGCCATGTTCCAGGGCGGCCGGCTCAACGACCTCCTCGGTGTCTCGTTCGCCGAGGACGGGAGCGCGCGTCGCGCCCGGTACGTGCTGCTGTTCCCCGGTGGGACGCGCACCGGTTTCGCGGGCGAGTTCGACGCCGTCACCGCGGCACACATCGACCGGATGAAGCGGGCCGCGCAGCCGGTCGAGTTCACCGTCCCGCCGATCCTCGAGATCGTCGACTCCCCGCCTCGGGAGCCGCTGAGCGCCTTCGCGGAGGGCACGCACCTCAGCCTGCTGCGCCCTGCGTTCGACAAGGGCGCCGCGGCGCGGCTCGACAGCATCACCAGGGAACTCCTGCGCGAGAAGGCGGGCGCCTCATGACGAACGGCCCGCAGCCGGTGCCCGCTCCGCGCTGATTCGCCGCCCGCCCCCGCGACGGCTGGACAGCCCGCAGCCGGTGCCCGCTCCGCGCTGAATCGCCGCCCGCCCCCGCGACGGCTGGAACGAACCCCCGAAAGCCTCCACAACATCCGCCACCGGCCGGCCGCAGGTGCTGTCGGGGGCGCGTGGCAGGCTTGGCGGGTCGGCGGGGCGGGGAAGGTCCGGGCGAGTGGGAGGGGTTTGCTGATGAGTCGTCATGTCAGGTTGGTGGCACGGGGGTTGGCGGTGTGGTGGCTGTGGATGCCACTGGCCGCCGGGCTGGTGTGGGTGGTCAAGCATGCGGTGTTCGGTGGGTTCGGGCAGCAGGATCAGAGCTATGTGCTGTTGCTGAAGCGGCAGTTCTTCCCGCACGGCGGGCTGGTCGATGCCGCGCCGCTGTTCTGGTTCTGGCTCGCCGTGGGGTTGTGCGGCACGGTCTGGGCGGTGGTGTACGCCGTGGACGAGACGGGGGTGGGCTTCGGCGGTTGGCGGGCGCGCCTCGCGGTCTCGGTGGTGCTGCTGGCGCTGGTCGGTTCGCTGGTGCGGGCCGGCACGGGCGTGTGGGACAACGACAAGGACGCCGGCCGGTTCTACGCGGCGGCGACGGTGCTGGACGTACCTGCGGGTGGAGGGACGCCCCGTTCGGTGCTGCCGGTGACGGAGCACTCCCGGCCCGGTGACGGCGGCCGGTGCGATCTGGTGGGTACGGCGGACGTGCCGGCCTGCGTGAAGACCGCGTCGATGCCGGCCTTCGACTTCGAGGCGCGCACCGCCTCGTACGCGGCGGCAACCAAGGCGCTCACGGACAGCGCCGGTCTCTCCTCGGGCGTTCATCTGATGAACCACAGCCTGCACTACCTCCCCGGCGCAGCCAGTGGCGGCGCGTGGACCGCGGTGCTGGACGGTTCGGGTGAGCAGCCGATGGAGGGCGTCGCGGTCTGGGACGGCAAGTCCAACTCGGTGGTCAGCTGCGCGTTCCGCGGCGACCACGCGTTCAACCGGGCGTTCGGCGGGACGGGCGCGGTCAGCCTGCGTAACCTGCTCGCTGAGAGGTTCCCGGGACTGGTCTACAGCGACCAGGACATCTGGGGCTACTGCGACGGCCCCGACCCGCGTACCGCCCAGCCGGTGGTGGTCATCTCGGTGGCCCGGGAGACCGGTTGGAAGCAGCGCACCGTCCTGGCCCCGGCCGGGGTGCTGGTGCTGCGCGGGTCGTCGAACGGGAAGCCTGACGTGACGTACCGGGCGCAGGTCGAACCGGGCGAGCTGCCGGGGGCGGTGTACCCGGCGTCGGTGGTGCGCTCGCAGATCCACGAGGTGCAGTGGCTGGGCGGCCGCGGCGCGAAGGACGACCAGGGCTTCGGCTTCGCGCACACCTCGGCGGGCACCAACGCCACCAACCCCGGTGAGTTCCTGCTCCGTTCGAAAGCGGACGGCCACCTGTACTACGTGACGCCACTGGTCCCCCGCGAGAGCTCCTCCCAGCTGGTGGTGGCGTTCGCCGTCCTCCAGGCGGACCGGGCCGGCGGCGGCCTCAACGACCTGCACGTGTACGTCCGCAGCGACGACGCCCCCGCCGTGAACCTGGACGTGCTGGCCAGCCGGATGGTCTCCTACATGGCGCAGCAGACCTCGATCACCATCAGCGCCGGCCAGGGCGGCGCACTCCAGGAGATCATCCCGTTCGGCCGGGACATGTGGCGCGGCTTCGTGGACTTCAGCGGCCAGACCCAGGACTACATCGACCTCTCCGGCGACGCCACCGTCACCCCCAACCTGGTCTCCCTCACCGGCCAGATCCCGGCCCCGGGCGGCCAACCCCAACCCCAACCTCAACCCCAGCCCCAGCCCTCGGGCCAACCCACCGCCAACTGCGGCGGCGACCCGAGCCAGCTGACCAACACCCAACTCGCCGCCTGTATCGCCGAGTTGTCGAAGGCCCTGCAGGGCCGGCTGAAGGACTGACGGAACACCCGCCGCGGGCCGGTCATCGTCCCGGCCCGCGGTCGGTGGAGGGGCGAGTGCGGTGAGTCCGCTCTGGGAGTCCGGCGGCGTCGTCGCCGAGCGCATCGTGTCCACGGCGCGGAGGGTCCCTGCCACCCTCGCCAGGTTCGGGCGTCGGTCCGAGATCTGGCAGTTCGACACCGACGCCACCGTCGAGGACGTCCGGGTGATCACCTGCATGGGCGCGGTCCGGCTCGCCCTCGACTCCTCAGCGGCCACCGACTCCGACGATGCGGCCCGAATCCCGGCCGCCGACATCGCCCGGTCCGTCAGCACCCGACCCGCCCACGAACTCCTCACCGCTCTCCCCCGCCATCTCCCGCCCCGTGACCGGCAGTCGGCCGATCGCCTCATCGTCCTCATCGACTCCACGAGCGGCCCGGCGGCCATCCGCTGGGAGCGCCTCTCCGTACCGGTCAGGACTTCACCGCCACCTACGGCCAGACCCACCGGCCGTAAAACCGCCGGTCGGGGCGGATACGGTGAGCGTGATCGAGGAGAGAGGGCGCACGATGACGGTGCCGAGCATCGAGACGGCCAGGATCTGGCAACGCCGGCTGCGGAACGTCGAGCCGGGGCTGACGGACCGCGAACTGGACGCCGTGGAGGCCCGGTTCGGGTTCCGGTTCGCGCCCGACCACCGGGTGTTCCTGGCGGCGGGCCTGCCGACCGGACCGCGCTGGCCGGACTGGCGGCACGGCGATCCGGAGGCACTGCGCGAGCAACTCGCCTGGCCGGTCGAGGGCACGCTGTTCGACGTCCGTAGCAACGGGTTCTGGTATCCGCGCTGGGGTCCGCGGCCGGAGGACGCGTCGGAGCGGGAGCGGGTCGCCCGGGCCGCGCTGGCGTCCGTGCCGCAACTGGTGCCGCTGCATGGCCACCGCTACCTGCCGCCGGCGCCGTTCGGGCCGGGGCACCCGGTGCTGTCGGTGCACCAGACCGACATCATCGAGTACGGCCACGACCTGGCCGACTGGCTGCGCGTCGAGTTCACGAACATGCCCGGCAACCGCAACGCGCGCGCCGTCTTCACCGTCCCGTTCTGGTCGTACTTCGTGGTGGGCGATCCGGAGAGCACCGTCACCACCCCGCACGATCCGACGGCCACCACCGCGGCCGAGGCGGTGGAGTACCTGCGGATGCTGGCGCTGGAACGGCTGGTGGGCCGCCAGGTGTACGACGATCAGCTGATCACAGCGGGCCTGGTGGCGGACGCACTCGGCGTCGACGCGCCCTCACTGCCGCGCCTCGCCCGGCTCCCGGAGAAGGAACACGACCAGGCAGTACCCCTCTTCGAACAGGTGCTGGCCGAACTGCGGCTCTCCGACTCCCTCCCCGCCGACGACACCGACCTGCCGTACGAGCGCGCCCGCTGGGAACTGGTCCGCTGGTGGCTGCGCCTGATCGTGGACGGCGGCCTGCGCGCCTCGACCGGCATCAGCGTGATCACCCACGGCGGCTGGGCCCCACTCGCCCGCCCGGAATCGCTCCGCCCACTGATCGACCTCGGCCCGGAACGCCTCTCCCCGGACGCCCTCAGCCGCACCGACCTGGCCCGCGCGGCCGTCACCGAGGCCCGCCGCCTACTGGCCGGCCCCTGGCCGCCACCGCCCTACTCGCCGTCCGAGCCCGCCGAGCCTGCCGCGCCCGCCGCGCCCGCCGCGCCCGCCGCGCCCTGCTCGTAGGCGGTCATGGTGCGGACGAACAGCGCGCGTTCGGCGGGCGTGAGCGGGGCGAACGCGGCCTGCCAGGCGGCGGCGCCGTTGGCGAGCCAGCGCTCGATCGCGGTGCGGGTCGCGGGGTCGCAGCTGAGCGAGACGATGGTGCGGCGGCGGTCCGAGGGGTCGGGGCAGCGCTCCAGGACGCCCTGGCGGGTCAGGTCGCCGACCATCAAACTCACCGTGGTGGGCGCGACTTCGAGCCGCGCGGCCAGCATCCCGACCGGCATCGGGCCGTCGTACACCAGGTACGAGAGCAGCGACAGGTGCCGGGGCGCGAGCTGGAAGCCGGCCAGCGCGTCGGGAACGGCGATCCGCTTGACCCGCGCCGCCACCCGGGGCATCAGCAGCAGCATGGCCCGCACAGCGTCCGGCGCGGTCAGGCCGCCGTCCCGCTCCTGCTCGGACTCCGCGCGGGCCATCCAACCTCCAAGCGCTGTCCGATTCCTGGCCGCCGGCCCTCACCGTACCGGACGGGCCGGTCAGCGCGGCGGGTGCGGGGCGGACGGCGGCCGCAGGTGGGTCTCCTCGTACGCGAAGTGGGCTTCCAGGCCGTCGGTGAGCCGGTCGAGTTCGGCGCGCAGCTCGGCGACCTCGACGCCGGGGGCCGCCAGCCGCTCCTCGAAGCGGGTGAGCGCTTCGGCGACGGTGCGGTGTTCGACGCGCAGCCGGGCGAGGGCCGGGATCAGCTGGGGGTACTGCTGCTCGAAGGCGGTGAAGGCGCCCTCCTCGCGGGTGTGGTGCATGCCGAGGCCGTAGCAGAACTTCAGGCAGTGCTCGCGCAGTTGGGCGGCGAGGTCGGGTCCGGGCACGGGGCCGGCGCCGTCCAGGCGGGTGCGCAGCTCGGCGAGCTGGCGGCGCAGGTCCTCGTGGTGGAGCCGGAGTTGCTCGATCACCCGGCCGGCGAGTGCGGGGTCGGCGGAGAGGTCGAGCGGGTGCAGCGCGAGGACCGGGATGGTGCGGTCGGTGCGCTCCTCGAAGGTGGCGAACGACGGTACGCGGCGGGCCTGTTCGGCGTACTGGTGGTCGCGTTCGGCGGGGCCGAGTTCGACGGGGCGGACCGAGAGGGTGGTCACCCCGCCCTCGCCGTCGGGGAGTTCGACGATGCCGCCGCCCGCGGCGATCAGGTTGCGGTACCACTGGGGGTGCGCGGCGTCGCCCCCGTTGGAGCCGAACACCAGGTAGCGGCCGCCGTCCTGGTGGTAGACGAGCGGTGTGGTGCGGGGCTGGCCGGTGCGTCGTCCGGCGGTGGTGAGGAGCAGGATCGCGGGGAAGTCCTCGACGTGTCCGCCCTGCGCCCGGAATTTCCTGATGACCCGCTGGTTGAAGCTCTCGTCCATGGCTCTCCCCCACTCCGGATTATGTTTGCAAGCAAAGATAATCTAGGCAGACCTCCGGCATCGGGTCAACACCCCACCCGGGACATCGACTTGAGGACGGATCAGAAGTCGTAGACCGTCACGGCCGTCCCGCGCGCGGTGAGCCGCGCGGCCACCAGCGGCTCGACGCGCTCCCACCGTCCGCCCGCCAGCCCGCACCCGATCCGCGGCATGTGGACGGAGGCGCCGAGGCGGCGGGCATGGCCGCCGAGGGTGGCGAGGGCGGTGTCGATGGCCTCGTAGCGGACGGGGACGCCGGTGGAGCGGCCGGTCCTGATGCCGCGCTGGCCGACCATGTTCGCCACCCACAGGTACGACTCGACCTGCACCAACTGCACCGCACCGAGCCCGAAGTCGTTCCCCGCCCGCTCCCGGTGCCACCGCCGGTACGCGGCCTCCGGTTCGGGCCACCGCCGCGACAGGGCGAGCACGAATCCCTTGCCCCACCCACCGAGGTCGTTGCAGACGTGCGCGATGATCCGCACGCCCTTGCCCTGCGGCGCGGTGGCGTCGCCGCGCAGATAACTGATCGTCTGTTCCATCCGGGCAGCATCCCAGCCCGCACCGACACAGCCTGCAGGTCAGTGCGCGTGCGCGGGGCCCGCGTACGTGCGCGGCACCGCGCTCTCCGTTCCGGGGGCGACGGTGACGAACTGGCCCATTATTCCGGCGTCCTCGTGGCGCAGGACGTGGCAGTGGTACATGTACGGCTCGACGGGGTCGCTGAACGGGCCGAACTGGACGGCCAGGCGGACGGTGGTGTGGGCGGGGGTGAAGACGGTGTCCTTGTGGCCGCCGGTGGGGGTGCCTTGGGCGTTCAGGACCTGGAAGGCGACTTCGTGGATGTGGAAGTTGTGGGAGGCGCCGGTGCTGTTCTCGACCTCCCAGATCTCGACGGCTCCGGCGGGGACGACCTCGTCGATCCGTTGCATGTCCATCGGGCGGCCGTTGATGCTGTCGCGTCCGCTGAGGGTGAAGTGACGGACCTTCGCGTCGGCGGGCGGGACGATGGGGGCGGGCGCGGGGAGGCCGGCGGGGAGGCCGGGTGCGGGCCGCAGCTGCTCGGCGGCGACGAAGCGAATCAGGTCGAGGTCGCCCATGCCGATGTCGATGCCCGTGTCGAGGGTGCGCAGCACGACGTTGTCGCCGGGGTCGAACCCGACCACGATCTCGGCGCGTTCGCCGGGGGTGAGGGCGAGCGTGCCGGTCTCGACGGGTGCGGCCAGCAGGCCGCCGTCGGTGGCGACCAGGTGGAACGGGCGGCGGTCGGCGAACGCCAGCTGGTACATGCGGGCGTTGGAGGCGTTGAGCAGGCGCAGCCGCAGGCGGGTGGTGGTGACGTCGAAGCGCGGGTTGTAGGTGCCGTTGACCAGGATGCGGTCGCCGAGGATGCCGAAGGGGCCTTTGAGCGGGTCGCCGTCGATCCGGCCGTGGTCGTCGAGGTTCTTGTCCTGGAGGATCAGCGGGATGTCGTCGGTGCCGTAGCCGGTGGGCAGTTCGGCGTCGTGGTCGTCGTCGATCAGGAACAGCCCGGCCAGGCCGCGGTAGACGTGCTTGGCGGTGGCTCCGTGCGGGTGGGGGTGGTACCAGGTGGTGGCGGCGGGCTGGTCGATGGTCCAGGTGGGGGTCCAGCGGTGGCCGGCGGCGATCAGTTGGTGCGGTCCGCCGTCCATCCGGGCGGGCAGCCGCATGCCGTGCCAGTGGACGGTGCTGGCTTCGGGGAGGGCGTTGCGGACGGTCATCGCGATCCGGTCGCCGCGGCCGGCCCGCAGGGTGGGGCCGAGGTAGGCGCCGTTGAAGCCCCAGGTGGTGGTGGGTTTGCCGGGCAGCAGTTCGAACTGCCCGGCAGCCATGATCAGTTCGAAGCGGCGGACGCCGTCGAGATCCGCCGGGGGGTGCAGCAGCGGCGGGATCCGCAGCGGGGTGGACAGGTCGAGCGGCGGGGGCGCGGGGTGGTGCCCGGTGCCGGATCCGCAGCCGGCGGCCAGGCCGGCCGTGCCGGTGGCGCCGGAGAGTGCGGCGAGGGCGAGGAAGGTGCGCCGGTTCAACGGGCCAGCGCCGGGATGACGTGCTCGCCGTAGGCGTCGATGGTGGCTTCCCGGGCGTCGTGCATCGCGTACACCGCGAACTGGTCGACGCCCGCCTCGCGCAGGACGCGCAGCTTCTCGATGTGCGCCTCAACGGGGCCGAGCAGGCAGAACCGGTCGACGATGCCGTCGGGGACGAAGTCGGTGGAGGGGTTTCCGGCGCGGCCGTGGTGGCTGTAGTCGTAGCCGTGCCGGTCCTTGATGTAGGCGGTGAGTTCCTCGGGGACGAGGTCGGAGTGTTCGCCGTAGCGGGCGACCAGGTCGGCGACGTGGTTGCCGACCATGCCGCCGAACCAGCGGCACTGTTCGCGGGCGTGGTCGAGGTCGTCGCCGACGTAGGCGGGCGCGGCGACGCAGACGGTGATCGAGGCGGGGTCGCGGCCGGCCTGTTCGGCGGCGTGGCGGACGGCTTTGACCATCCATTCGGTGAGGTAGGGGTCGGCGAGTTGGAGGATGAAGCCGTCCGCCTTCTGTCCGGTCAGGGCGAGCGCTTTGGGTCCGTAGGCGGCCATCCACACGGGCAGGCGGCCGTCCTTGATCCAGGGGATCCGGATCGGGGTGCCGTCGACGATCGCCTCGCGGCCCTCGGCGAGGTCGCGGATGGCGTCGATGGCCTCACCGAGCCGGGCCAGCGTGTTGGGGCGGCGGCCGGCCACCCGCATCGCGGAGTCGCCGCGGCCGATGCCGCAGACGGTGCGGTTGCCGTACATGTCGTTGAGGGTGGCGAAGGTGGAGGCGGTGACCTCCCAGCTGCGGGTGCCGGGGTTGGTGACCATCGGGCCGACGTGCAGCCGCTCGGTGTGTTCGAGGATCCGGCTGTGGATCACGAACGGCTCCTGCCACAGCACGGCGGAGTCGAACGTCCAGCCGTAGCGGAAGCCGCGCTGTTCGGCGCGGCGCATCAGTTCGACGACCTTGGAGGCCGGCGGGTCGGTCTGCAGGACGAGTCCGAAATCCACTGCGGGAATCTCCGCTCTCAGAGGTACTGGCAGGTGGAACGGGGCAGGAAGGCGCCGTGTCCGGGGCGGCCGAGGTACTGGCCGCGGTCGAGGACGACCTCGCCGCGGGACAGCACGGTCTCCACCCGGCCGGTGACGGTGCGGCCCTCGTACGCCGAGTAGTCGACGTTCATGTGGTGGGTGGCGGCGGACAGGGTGTGGGTGGCGTGCGGGTCGTAGATCACCACGTCGGCGTCGGCGCCGGGGGCGATGGTGCCCTTGCGCGGGTACAGGCCGAACATCCGGGCGGGCGCGGCGCAGGCGATGTCGATCCACCGGCGGCGCGTCAGGTGGCCGTCCACCACGGCCTGGTGCAGCAGGTCCATCCGGTTCTCCACGCCGGGCAGGCCGTTGGGGATCTTCGAGAAGTCGCCGCGGCCGAGTTCCTTCTGCCCCTTGAAGCAGAACGGGCAGTGGTCGGTGGAGACCACCTGGAGGTCGTCGGTGCGCAGCCCGCGCCAGAGCGCCGCCTGGTGGTCCTTGGGCCGCAGCGGCGTGGAGCACACGTACTTGGCGCCCCCGAAGTCCGGTTCGGCGAGGTTGTCGGTGGACAGGAACAGGTACTGCGGGCAGGTCTCGCCGAACACCGGCAGGCCGAGGTCGCGGGCGGCGGCGAGTTCGGCGAGCGCCTCGCGGGCGGAGACGTGCACCACGTACAGCGGCGAGCCGGCGACGCGGGCGAGTTGGATGGCGCGGTGGGTGGCCTCGGCCTCCAGCAGCGCCTTGCGGACCTCGCCGTGGTAGCGGGGGTCCCTCTCGCCGCGGGCGAGCGCCTGCTCGACCAGCACGTCGATGGCGGGGCCGTTCTCGGCGTGCATCATGATCAGCGCGCCGGTCTCGGAGGCCTGCTGCATGGCGCGCAGGATCTGGCCGTCGTCGGAGTAGAAGACGCCCGGGTAGGCCATGAACAGCTTGAACGAGGTGACGCCCTCGCCGATCAGTCCGGGCATCTCGCGCAGCGTCGACTCGTTGACGTCCGACATGATCATGTGCAGGCCGTAGTCGATGGCGCAGCGCCCGTCGGCCTTGGCGTGCCAGGCGTCGAGTCCGGCGCGCAGCGAGGCGCCCTTGGACTGCACGGCGAAGTCGACGATGGTGGTGGTGCCGCCCCAGGCGGCGGCCCGGGTGCCGGTCTCGAAGGTGTCGGAGGCGTTCGTCCCGCCGAACGGCAGCTCCATGTGCGTGTGGACGTCCACGCCGCCCGGGATCACGTACTTGCCGTCGGCGTCGAACACCCGGTCCGCGGCCCACTGGTGGCGGCCGGGCAGGCCCAGTGCGACGACGGTGCCGTTCTCGATCAGCACGTCGGCGGGCATCTCCTCGGCGGCCGTGACGACCAGTCCGCCGGTGATCAGGGTCCGGGTCATGGCGCTCACGCCTCGGTCAGCGGGCCGTAGGCGTCCGGCCGGCGGTCCCGGTAGAACGCCCACTGTTGGCGCACCTGGTCGATCTGGTCGAGGTCGAGGTCCCGGACGACGAGTTCCTCGCGCTTGTCGGAGGCGACCTCGCCGACGAACTGGCCGCGCGGGTCGACGAAGTAGCTGCTGCCGTAGAAGTCGTTGTCGCCGTACTCCTCGACGCCGACCCGGTTGATCGCCGCCACGAAGTACTCGTTCGCGACGGCGGCGGCGGGCTGTTCCAGCTGCCACAGGTAGGCGGACAGGCCGCGGCTGGTCGCCGACGGGTTGTAGACGATCTCCGCGCCCGCGAGCCCGAGTGCCCGCCAACCCTCCGGGAAGTGCCGGTCGTAACAGATGTTCACGCCGACCTTTCCGACCGCCGTGTCGAACACCGGCCAGCCGAGATTTCCGGGCTTGAAGTAGTACTTCTCCCAGAATCCGTGCACCTGCGGAATGTGGTGCTTGCGGTACTTGCCGAGATAGCTGCCGTCGGCGTCGATCACGGCGGCGGTGTTGTAGTAGAACCCGGCCTGCTCGATCTCGTAGACGGGGACCACCATCACCATCCCCAGCTCCCGCGCGAGCGCGCACATCCGCTGCACGGTCGGCCCGTCCGGGACGGCCTCGGCCCACCCGTAGTGCTCGGGTTCCTGCACCTGGCAGAAGTACGGCGCGTTGAACACCTCCTGGAACCCGATGATCCCCGCCCCCTGCGCGGCGGCCTCCCGGGCGGCGGCCTCGTGCGCCGCGATCATCGATTCCTTGTCGCCCGTCCACGCGGTCTGGAACAGGGCAGCCCTGACGACACGACTCATAGTCGTACTCCTCGCTCGAAGGCCCGGCGGAAGAGGCACCGTAGATCGTCGAGACTAGGAGGTGCACGGGAAATGCCGGTGTGCCACGCGGAAGACGACGGAAAGTCAACATAGGGGCGATTTACGGATAGTCCGTTTTACGGTGCCGAAATCATCCCGCCGTCCACCGCCAACTCGCCGCCCCGGCACCGCTTCACCGGTCCCACGCGCTCTCCCCCAGCCGCCAATGCCACCAGCCCAGACCCGCCCCCAACCGCTCCCCCGCGAACGGATCAGGGAGCGTCCGACGGCGGAACTCCGCATCCAACGGGCGCACCAGCCGGCCGAGTTCGGCGCGGGAGCGACCCGGCAGGAAGAGCAGGACCTCGCCCAGCACGTCCCGCGAGTGCCGGACGTCGTCGCCGGCGCACCCCGGGCAGGACGGGCACAGGGACTCCCGCGGGTACAACGGCCGCCCACCGAAGGGATGCAGGAACGCCCGGTACCGCCGCAGCGCAAGCCCGGTGGCGCCGGGGCGCAGGAAGAAACTCGGCCGCTCGCACTCGGCCCGGTGCACATCCAGGCTCGCGGCAGCGGACAGGCCACGGATCCTCGGCGGCGGATCGACGAACGCGACGGCGGCGGCCCGCAGGGCGCCCGGCCGGTTACGCGGCATCGGCCTTTCGACAGCTGATCATCCTCGCACCCTGCCACGCCAAGTGCCGTGCTGTCACCCGGTTTTCGCCCTGGCCCGGCTTGACCGGAGTGAGCGCTCACTCCGATACTGGCGCCCATGACCGGGACCCCGACCGAACGGCGCCGCAGAGCACCGTCGATGGACGCCGAACAGCGGCGCGAAATGATCGTCCGGGCCGCGCTGCCGCTGGTCATCGAGTACGGCAGCGCGGTGACCACCCGCCGGATCGCCCGGGCCGCCGGGATCGGGGAGGGGACGATCTTCCGGGTCTTCGCCGACAAGGACGCCGTGCTGGACGCGTGCGTCGCCGAAGCGTTGCGCCCCGAACCCGCGCTCGACCGGCTCGCCCTGATCCCGCTGACGCTGCCGCTCCCCCACCGGCTCACCGAGGCCGCCACCGCGCTGCGCGCCCACCTGGACCGGCTGGGCGCCCTGCTCGGCGCGCTGCACACCACGCGCGGACCCGCCGCCCGCACCGGCGAGGCGCCCGACCGCACGGCCGGCACCCTCCCCGTCCGCCGGGCACTGGCCGAACTCATGGAGCCGGAACGGGAGTTGCTCCGCCTGCCGGCCGAGCGCCTGGCCTCGCTCTTCCTCGCCCTGCTGTTCGCCGGCGCGGCCGACGCACCGCCCCTGGACCCGGCCGAGCTGGTCGATGTCCTGTTGCACGGCGCCCTCGACGACCCGGAAGGCCGATCGTGACCATCACCCTGAACCACACCATCGTCCCGGCCGTCGACAACCAGGCCGCGGCCCGGTTCTTCGCCACCGTGATGGGCCTGGAGTACGCCGGCCCCGACCGCCACTTCGCCCCCGTCCGCGTCAACTCCACGCTGACGCTGGACTTCCTCACCGTCCCCGACCCCGCCGGACACCACCTCGCGTTCGACGTCGAACCGGCCGCCTTCGACGGCGTCCTCGCCCGGCTGCGCGCCACCGGCACCCCGTACGGCAACGACCCGTCGGCGCCCGACAACGGCCGCATCGACCACCCGCTGTGCGCCCGGGGCCTCTACTTCACGGACGACGCGGGCAACCTGTTCGAGGTGATGTCCCCCGCGTGAACCCGTCTCAGGCACCCAGGGCAGCCACGGCCCGGGCGGTGGCGGTGCCGATGGCGCGGTTGATCGCGGCGTCGTCCGAGCCGGGCAGCGAGCGGGTGAAGACGGCGGCGGCGTACTGGCGGCCGTCGGGGAAGGAGACCACGCCGATCTCGTTGCGGGGAATGCCCAGCAGGCTGCCGCTCTTCGCCGCGACCCGCACCGGCGGCCGGAACCCACCGGCGATCCGGTGCCGGGTCAACTGCTGCCCCATCACCTCCCGCACCCGCGCGCACGCGGCGGCCGGGCCCGCCTGGTCCGTCCAGATCAGGCGCAGCAGGGCCGCCATGTCGCGCGGGGTGGTCCGGGTCCCCTGCGACGGGTCCATCGCGCGGACGCCCGGCAGCTCCGCGTCGGCCCGGGCCACTTCCTCCGCCGGGGCGCCGGCCGCCCAGGTCTGGAGGTCCGCCCAGTCGGCGCGCCCGAGATCCTCGCCGATGGTGTCGAGCATGGTCCGCAGGTCGGCCGTGACGAACGTGCCCGTCAGCCCGAGGCGCGCCGCCGTCGCGTTCACCGCGTCGACGCCGACGCGGCGCAGCAGCGCGTCGGTTGCCGGGTTGTCGCTGATCGTGAGCATCAGGACAACCATGTCCCGCAAGGAGAGCACCGCGTCGTCCGCGAACAGCGAGCTCCCGACCGGACCCGGCGTCCGCTCGGCGGCGGTCAGCGTCACCCGCTCACGCGGGTCCAACCGGCCGTCGGCGAACGCGGTCTCCGCCTCCAGCGCGATCTGCACCTTGAACACCGAGGCCGGGACCACCGGTTGATCCGCGTTCAGCACGATCTCGCCGTCGCCCACCACCGGCCGGACGCACAACGCGCCTTCGCAGCCTGCCTGTTCGAATATCTCGCGGATGTCGTGTGTCATGGCCCCGATACTGCCAGTGACGCGGCGCGCAACGACCACGTGGTGACCCCCGGCTCCTCACACCATCGGATTTCCGCCGCCGGCCCGGACGGTGTGGACGGCGAGCACCGGGTTGAGGGGCTCGACGAGTTCCGCCGTCGGGACGGCCGCCAGGTGTGCCGGGACACCACCGTCCCGCAGGGCGCGCACGTACTGGAGGGCCTCGGTGGGCGTCAGGACCGGGAGTCTCCGGCGCAGCGCCCGCACGGCATGCAAATTCCCTTGCCCGGTGTCGAGTTCGCGGATCTCGTCGTGCAGATCGTCCACCGCGGTGCGCACTGGGAGCCCGCGGATCCGGGCGCGGTAGTCGGCCTCCCAGTCGCCGGTCACGGCGGAAACGGTGCCGACCGAGTGCAGGCCTCCGTCGAGCCGGTCGACGAGGTACAGACCGCAACCGCCCGGCATGTGCGCCGGGTCCCCGGTGCGGGCGAACTCCTCGGAGGTGTACCCGACGATCCAGACCAGCTCGTGCTCGGCCGCGCCCGTCACCACCATCCGCTGCCGCCCCGCGACCGGTTGGCGCCGGTACTCGCTCTCCAGCTGCTCCTCGACGACCCGGATCGCGGTCTCTCGTTCGATCATGCCCCCAGCATCCCGCCCGGGCCGGTCGTCAGGCCGCGGCGGGCAGCAGGCGGTTCAGGGCGTGACGGGTGCGGGTGGCGGCGAGCGGGTCGCGGAGGAGCTGGAGGGACTGGTTGAGCGCCAGGTAGATCCCCGTCAGCTCGTGGACGATCTGCTCGGGGTCGGTGTCGGCGGGCAGCTCCCCGGCCTCGATCGCGAGCCGGACCTCGCCGGCCAGGCGCCGGCGCCACACCAGCAGCAGCCGGGCGACGTTCTTGCGGACGGGCCCGTCATGCGCGTCGAACTCGACGGCGGCGGTGGTGAACAGGCACCCGCCGGGGAAAACCTCGCGGGCGTGTTCCAGGTACGAGATCCAGCTCTCGCACACGGCGCGCAGCCGCCGCAGCCCGGGTTCGGCGTCCGCGGCCGGCTCCCAGACGAGGGTGGTGAAGAGCGCGGAGGCCCGTTCCAGGGTGGCGAGCTGGAGGGTCTCCTTGGTGCCGAAGTGCCCCAGCACGCCGGCCTTGCTGAGCCCGAGATCGGTGGCCAGCCGCCCGATGGTGAGCCCTTCGAGGCCGTCCACCGACGCCAGCGCCACGCTCCGGTCGACAATCCGGTCCCGGGTCCGACGCGCCTCGGCCACGGTGTTGCGCGGGCTCATCGTTCCCCTCTCGGTCGCGCGGTGCGGTCCGGAAATCCTACGTGGTGCCGGCCTGGTGCGGTGAACCCGGCTGCCGGGTGGAGCGGCAGGTCAGGGTGCGGGCGGTGGCGAGTGACCCGGGTGGCTGCTTCTGAGTGAACGGCCACCGCGTCCATGCGCGCCGGGGACGGGGCGGGGGGAGGATTCGGGCGTCGTGCGCCGGTCCGACGGCGCGGCCGAACGTGCGGAGAGGCACCCATGTCCATCGAAGAGAACAAAAGTCTGGTCCGCCGGTTCTACCGGGAGATCGATGCGGGCAACCTGGAGGCCATGGACGAGCTGGTCTCCGCGGACTACGTGGACCACTCACCGCCGCCGTTCCCCGGGCTCGCGCCCGGACGCGAGGGGCTGAAGCAGGCGTTCCGCCTGTTCTGGGAGGCTACGCCCGGGGTGCACGAGATCGAGGACCAGATCGCGGAGGGCGACAAGGTCGTGACCCGGCTGACGGGCCGCGGCACATGCGTGGGCGACCTGCCGGGCATCCCGGCGACCGGGCGGCCGATCACCATGACGGCGACGGTGGTCCACCGCATCGAGAACGGGAAGCTCGCCGAGAAGTGGTCGGACAAGGACGTCCTCGGCTTCCTCCAGCAGCTCGACGTGATCCCGCCGCTCGACGGGCCGCCCGAGTAGGCCGGGTGGGCACTCAGCCCTGATCGGCGTCCCGATCGGCGTCGAACAGCGGGTCGAACGGGTCTCCGTCCGGACCGACGACGAGGCTCACCGCGGCCACCGGCCCCCGGGAGAGTTCGGCGAGCCGGGCGAGGGCCGTCGCCTCGGAGGGCAGCGTGGCCGGGTCGAGGCCGAGGGCCCGGGCGGCGCGGTCCCGGCGGGCGCCGAGGTCGGGGATGTCCGCCCGGTAGTCGTCGGCAGCGTCCCCGAGCCCGTCGAGCGAACCTCCGCGCACCTCTCCCCACCACGGCACGGCGAGGCACAGGCGCACCAGTTCGGGCAGCCCGACGGCGAGCAACCCGGCCTGGCCGTCGAGGCTCACGTACACCACCGGACGCTCCTCGCCGCCCTCACCGACGAAGCAGTACGCGTCCCCGCTGGCCGCCCGCGCGAACTGCTCCAGCCGGGCCCCGGACGCGAGCCGTACCCCGTCCTCCAGCTCGTGGTCGTCAGGGCTCGTCGCGTCGAGGTCCGCGACGGCGGCGAAGAACGCGACGGCGTCCTCGTCGCCGGCCAGCAGCGGCAGCAGCAACTCCGACGAGAGCGGTGCGCGCAGCTCGGCGTGGAGGCGCGTCGAGGTGTCGACGGGCAGGCCCAGGCCGGCGTGGCGGAGCTCGTTCGAGAAGCCTGCGATCAGGTCGAGGTCGCGCAGCTGCCGCCGCAGTTCGGCGGACATCGCCTCGTCCGGGTCGGCATCGGAGAGTTCGACCGTCTCGGACAGCTGCTCCAGGTGCTGTTCAACGGCCTCCAGCGCCCGGCCGCTGTTCCAGCTCGCGTACTTCCGGCAGCCGAACAGGTAGGCGTGCGCGGCGTACAGCGCGGCCGCCGCGGCAGACTCGTCGGCGTCGTCCGGACCGTGCTGGCCCTCGTTGTGGCAGTACTCGCTGAGCATGTACTCGGCGACGCCGCGGTTGATCGCCGCGAAAGCCGTCGAGTCGCCGAGCACGCCCTCCCACACGGCGTCCAGCAGCGGCCGCAGGCTCAGCGTGAACGGCGCCCGCTCACCCTCGGGCAGAGCCTCATGCCGACGCATCAGCCGCTCCGCGACGCCCGCCGCAAAGACCTGCCGCTCCTCGGACGACACCGACCTCAGCCGCTCCGCCACCACCGCGTCGAGTTCCTGCCAGGTGTCCATTCGAGCCGCCCACGAGTCCGCCACACCGACGCACCCCGCGCCGACCGCGACGATCATGCCCTCCCCCACCGACAACTCGCGGCTGCGAAGGCGTCGAGCACGTGCCGAAGGATCGCCACGACGTCGAAGCAGAGCCGGAGCGCGTCGGACGGCGCCTCGCCGAGGGCAGAGCAAAAACCCGGGGAGGTCAGCGGCCACACCAGGTCGTACGGCGTTCCGCCCCGCCGAGCCCGGCCGGAGCACGGTCCGGCTTCCTCCGCCGTCCGGGACCGCCATCTGCAGAGGGACGACGAGCAGCAGGCCGAAGCCGGACCGGACCAGGAGGAGAACACCGGCCGTGCGGCTCCTGCCGAATAACAGAAAGCGGCCGGCGTCGTGACCCTTGAGGACCACGTCCTGGACGGTGGCACCGTTCCGGGCCGCCAGGCCGGCGGCGATGCCCCGGAAGTCGGTGACCACCAGCAGCATCAGGGCGACAGGTGAGGCGCCGCGCAGCACATCAGCCCACCGCGTCCCACCACCGCGGGGCCATCAGGCAGAGCCGGAGCAGCCCGAGCACGTCCGGGCTCTGCCTGGCCGTCGAGGCTGACGTGCGCCACCGGGCGCGCCTCGCCGCCTTCGCCGATAAAGCAGTACACGTCCCCGGTGGCCGCCCGCGCGAACTGTTCCGGCCAGCCCCGGATTCCGTCCCCCAGTTCGAAATCGGCCGGGCCAGTCGCGTCGAGGTCCGTGGCGGTGGCCAGCAGCGGCAGCAATGGCCGGAAGATCGTTCGGTTCACCGCGCCACCACAATACGTGGCGCTCAACTGTCGGCACCTCGGGTCCGATTGGCCATCGCGCGAGTCAAGGAACGCGAAAAGGCGCCTGCGCCGCAGGGCTTTGTGCCGTTATGGAGGTCTCCGTCGATGCCGGTCCGGGCATTACCCGAGCATGGCCAAAATCGCGCCAAGAAGGGACTTGACCGAAATCCCGAGAAGCGAATTACCGCGAACTCCGAGGGCCTCGATTCCAAATTTCAGGACATTGCCAAGAAATGGCAGAAGAATGGCCGACATGGGACGCCGGCCATTCTTCCGCTTACCCGGTCAGTGCGACGCGGGTTGCGGCATCAGCCGCAGTGCGAGTTCGACTGCGACGCGTAGGAGCCGCCGATGTTGCCGCCCCAGTCGATGCACGAGCCCGGCGCGTAGACGTAGACCGGCCCGGCGTACGTGGTGTAGTTCCCGAAGTCCCCCTGGTATCCGCTGCCGTCGGACCGCTCGATCCAGGCGCCCATGTACACGGCCGACCCCGGGCTGTTGCGCACCGTCACAACGCAGTTGGTGGAGCCGTTGTAGGTCAGAAACACGGTGCCGCCGGTGACCGGCAGGATGCCGATCACGGAGTACCCCGAGCCGCAGGCGCCGTTGTACGTGGCGGCCTGGGCGACGGACGGGGCGATCATCAGACCGGCGCTGGCGGTGGCCAGCACAGCCGCACCGGTTACGAGCCGCTTGACGTTCTTGAGCATGTTCCCCTCCGAGTCTTACCGATTCCAGGTACGCACCAGAAGGACATCTTCCGACCCCACCAGCCCTACCAGGAATTCGCGGACAGAACATGGCCCGCATTCGCTCCGGACCAACGGCGAGAACATTCGCACCGCATTCGACCGACCGTCAAGGGGCCCGACAGAACGGCACTCAAGATTCTTTTCCAGGATCCGAAGATCGATTTCCGAATATTGGTGATGAAAATGATCTCGACGATTGGGCATACCAGGCATAAGCAGACATGGCCCCGCATGGCGGAATTCTGTCACGCCAGCCACTTGAGTCGGATACGGCCTTGACGAGTACGAAGGGATTTGAAAAATTGTGGGCCGCCCCACGACGGACGATGACGGCCGGGTGGGGCGCTTCAGAGTCCCGGTGAGCCCATGAGTGCGGAGGCCAAGTCGATGCATGCGTTCGGATCCGACCGGCACGAATGCGTCGAAGCTCCGACCGTCCGGATCTCGCGGTGGATCCCTGGGCAGCGAAGAGGGCTGTGACCACCAGCGGGGACCACCATCAGCACCGGCAGGACGCCACGTAGCGGGCCTCCCGCCGGTCGGCTGTCCGGCGGAGCCGTGACGCGCGGCGTTTAGCTTCCGATCGGTCGGTTGCTATATTCCAGGCCGTTGCCTCCGGCGCGCGGCCGGTGGCCGTTGTTGCGGAAGGGAACTGCCATGCCCGGAGTCCGTATCGCCGGTCTCGGCCACCACCAGCCCAGCAGGGTGCTGACCAATGACGAGTTGGCGGCCATGGTGGACACCAATGACGAGTGGATCCGGCGCCGGACGGGTATCGCCACCCGCCGGATCGCGGGGCCGGACGAGTCGGTGACGGACCTCGCCGCGACCGCCGCCGCGAAGGCGCTGGCGGCATCGGGGCTGGAACCGGCGGAGATCGGGCAGATCACGGTGGCGACGTGCAGCGCGATGGACCGCTGCCCGTCGATCGCGGCGCAGGTCGCGGCCCGCCTGGGCATCCCGTCCGCCGTCGCGTTCGACGTGAACAACGGCTGCGCGGGCTTCTGCACCTCGCTCTCGCTGGCCGACCACTCGCTGCGCGCGGGCGCCGCCCGGCACGCGCTGGTGATCGGCGCGGAGAAGATGTCGGACGTCACCGACTGGACGGACCGCCGCAGTTGCATCCTGCTCGGCGACGGCGCGGGCGCGGCGGTGCTGTCGGCGACCGACGGCCCGGGGACCGGTGTCGGGCCGGTGGTGTGGGGGTCGGATCCGTCGCGGGCGAGCGCGGTGCGGCTGCTGGACGCCTGGCAGCCGCGGTTCGAGCAGGACGGGCAGGCGGTGTTCCGCTGGGCGACCACGGAGCTGCCCGCGCTGGCCGAGCAGGCGTGCCGGGCGGCCGGGTTGAGCCCGGCGGAGCTGGACGGGGTGGTGACGCACCAGGCGAACCTGCGGATCATCGAGTCGCTGGTGCAGAAGCTGGGCCTGTCCGAGAACGCGGTGATCGCCCGGGACGTGGTGGACTCCGGCAACACCTCGGCGGCGTCCGTCCCGCTGGCGCTGGCGAAGCTGGTGGAGCGCGGTGAACTGCGGTCCGGCGCCCGGGTGTTGCTGTTCGCGTTCGGCGGCGGCCTGTCCTGGGCCGGTCAGGTCGTCACCTGCCCCTGACTCATTGACCGGAGTCGGTGCAGGTGATGGTCAGGCGGATCGAAGCCGGCGGCGGCGGGGAGTCCTGGTAGGGGGCGATCCACGCGCCGACGCCGGTGGCGCCGACGGCCGTGGTGTGCACGCGCTGGTCGGGCCCGAGCGGGGTGCCGTCGCCGTTCGTCACGTGCACGTCCGAGGGGTTGACGCCCTCGGGGCAGATCGCGACGACTCCGCTCGGGGCGCCGGTCGCGGCCACCGTCTCGGTGAACGCCGCGGCCGGTCCGGCCGCCATCGCCAGGGCGGCAACAGCCAGGCCGGCAACTCGCTTGCGCATGAGGGTCCTTCCGTCGGGTCGCCCCCGACGGTTCCGGGGGCGGGCCGCCCGATCATCCCGTAACGCACGGCGACAAGCCAGGCACGGACCGGAATCGCCAGGGCGCGTCGGCGGCAGCACGGGCGGACCGTGCGGGCCCGAGCTTTGCTCATGGTCATGTCGGACGGGCAAGATAGCGGAGTGACCCTCCTGGACCTGATGCCGAAACCCGCCACGCCCGACTCGCTGTTCGAGACCTTCGCCGAGTGGGCGTCGGAGCGCGGCATCACCCTCTACCCCGCCCAGGAGGAGGCGCTAATCGAGCTGGTCTCCGGGAACAACGTGATCCTGGCGACGCCGACCGGCTCCGGAAAGTCCCTGGTCGCGGCGGGCGCGCACTTCGCCGCGCTGGCCGAGGGGAAGCGGACGTTCTACACCGCGCCGATCAAGGCGCTGGTGTCGGAAAAGTTCTTCGACCTGTGCAAGATCTTCGGCACCGAGCAGGTCGGCATGATGACCGGCGACGCCTCGGTCAACCCGACCGCGCCGATCATCTGCTGCACCGCCGAGGTGCTGGCGCAGATCGCGCTGCACGACGGCCCGCGCGCCGACATCGGCCAGGTCGTGATGGACGAGTTCCACTTCTACGCCGAGCCGGACCGCGGCTGGGCCTGGCAGATCCCGCTGCTCGAACTCCCGCAGGCGCAGTTCCTGCTGATGTCGGCGACCCTCGGCGACGTCCGCCGCTTCGAGGAGGACCTGACCCGCCGCACCGGCCGCCCGACGGTCGCGGTGCGTTCGGCGGAGCGCCCGGTGCCGCTGTTCTACGAGTACCGGCGGACGTCTCTCCACGACACGCTGGAGGAGCTGCTGAACACCGGTCAGGCGCCGGTGTACGTCGTCCACTTCACGCAGAAGGAGGCGGTGGAGCGGGCGCAGTCGCTGATGAGCATCAACATGTGCTCGAAGCAGGAGAAGGACGCGATCGCCGAGCTGATCGGAAACTTCCGTTTCACCACCAAGTTCGGTCGGAACCTCTCGCGTTATGTCCGGCACGGGATCGGTGTGCATCACGCCGGCATGCTGCCGAAGTACCGGCGCCTGGTGGAGCGGCTCGCGCAGGCCGGTCTGCTGAAGGTGATCTGCGGCACCGACACGCTCGGCGTCGGCGTCAACGTGCCGATCCGCACGGTGCTGTTCACCGCGCTGTCCAAGTACGACGGGCAGCGGGTGCGGATCCTGCGGGCCCGCGAGTTCCACCAGATCGCCGGGCGCGCGGGCCGGGCCGGCTTCGACACCGTCGGCCAGGTGGTCGCGCAGGCGCCCGAGCACGTGGTGGAGAACGACCGGGCGCTGGCGAAGGCCGGCGACGACCCGAAGAAGCGCAAGAAGGTCGTTCGCAAGAAGGCCCCGGACGGGTTCGTCTCGTGGACCGAGGAGACCTTCGAGCGCCTGATCGGCGCCGACCCGGAGCCGCTGGTCTCCCGGTTCAAGGTCAGCCACGCGATGCTGCTGTCCGTCATCGGCCGCCCGGGCAACGCGTTCGAGGCGATGCGCAAGCTGCTCACCGACAACCACGAGGACCGCCCGGCGCAGCGCCGCCACATCCGCACCGCGATCGCCATCTACCGTTCGCTGCTGCAGGGCGGCGTGGTGGAGCAGCTCGACCAGCCGGACTCCGAGGGCCGCAGGGTGCGCCTGACCCTGGACCTGCAGGAGAACTTCGCGCTGAACCAGCCGCTGTCCACCTTCGCGTTGGCCGCGTTCGAACTGCTCGACCCGGAGTCGCCGTCCTACGCGCTCGACGTGGTCTCGGTCGTCGAAGCCACCCTGGACGACCCGCGGCAGATCCTCGCCTCGCAGCAGAACAAGGCGCGTGGGGAGGCCGTGGCGGAGATGAAGCGCGACGGCATCGAGTACGAGGAGCGGATGAACCGGCTCGAGGAGATCACGTACCCGAAGCCGCTGGAGGAGCAGCTCGGCCACGCCTACGACGTGTACCGCCGGGCGCACCCGTGGATCGGCGACCACCCGTTGCAGCCGAAGTCCGTGGTCCGCGACCTGTACGAGCGCGCCATGACGTTCACCGACTACGTGGGCTTCTACGAGCTGGCGCGCACCGAGGGCATCGTGCTGCGCTACCTGGCGGGCGCGTTCAAGGCGCTGGAGCAGACCGTCCCGGACGACATCAAGACGGACGACCTGAAGGACGTCATCGCCTGGCTGGGCGAGCTGGTCCGCCAGGTCGACTCCTCGCTGCTGGACGAGTGGGAGGCGCTGGCCAACCCGACCGAGCCGGAGGCGGGCGAGGTCCGCCTCGACGACAAGCCGGCGCCGGTCACCGCGAACTCCCGCGCTTTCCGGGTGCTGGTCCGCAACGAGCTGTTCCGCCGGGTCGAGCTGTGCGCGCTGGAGCACTACGACTCCCTCGCCGAACTCGACGGCGAGGACGGCTGGGACGCCGACCGCTGGGCGGACGCGATGGACGGGTACTGGGAGGAGTACGACGACCTCTTCACCGGCCCGAACGCCCGCGGCCCGAAGATGCTGCTGATCGAGGAGGTCGAGGACGAGGGCCTGTGGCGCGTCCGCCAGATCTTCGACGACCCCAACGGCGACCACGACTGGGGCATCTCCGCCGAGGTCGACCTGTACGGCTCCGACGAGGAAGGCCGCGCAGTCGTCAAGATCACGGCGGTGGGCGCGCACTGACGCCCCGGCGGCCCCCCGCACACTCAGCCCGCGGGGGGCCGCTGCCAGGTCGTGGTGTTGCACCACTCGGCCGGGAATCGGACGGTCATCGCGAACCTCGCTGCACAGTCGGTCGATCGGACCGCTGCACGCTAGCGACGACCACCGACAGTCCTCGGGCCCGGTCGGGCCAGCCGCTCCGTGATCGCTCGGGCGCACTCGGTGGGCCGGGTGCGGGTGGTGTCCACCTCCAGGTCGTAGTGGACGCCTTGGTGCACCCTTTCCGCCTGGTCCTCGGCCATGCCTGTCGTCCGATCGGGCCGGGCCCGCTCGCGCGCGGCCGCCTCGGCCGGGTCGCAGCGGACTCCGACCCAGAGCACGTCCAGGCCCAACAGGGCCTCGCGCCAGCGCTGTTGGGACTCCGATCCGGAGAGGAACACGTCGTCGACGATCACGCCCGCCCCCGCCCGCACGGTGGCGGCCACACCGGCCATCCAGGCGGCCTCCAGCCGCCGGAAGGTGTCACCGACGGTGACGGTGCCGTCCCCGCCGAGGTCGAGCCCGGCGTCCCCGGCCAGCAGTTCCGGGGGCATCGCCTCGATCAGCCCGTCGATCCCGAACGTCAGCCAGGGCTCCGGCAGTTGGGCCTGCAACGCGCGCGCGAGGCTGCTCTTTCCGCTGCTGGAACCGCCGTTGAGTACGATCACCCGAATGGTCATCGGGCCACGGTACCCGCCTCGGGTGCCCACTCCTGACCGGAGAGCGGGGTCCGCAGCTCCGCGTGGAGGCGGATCGAGGTGTCGATGGGCAGTCCCATCTCTGCGTGGCGGAGCTCCTTCGAGAAGTCGGCGATGAGATCGAGATCCCGGAGCTGGCGCCGCAGGTCGGCGGCCAGCGCCTCGTCGGAGTCGATCGGAAGCTCGTCCTCCGCCGTCTCGGGCAGGTACTGGAGGTGGTGGTCAACGGCTTCCACCGCCCGGCCGCCGGCCCGAACGGCGAAGTCGTGGCAGCCGAACAGGTAGGCGTGCGCGGCGAACAGTATCGCCGCCGCGGCGGGCTCGTCCGCGTCGTCCGGGCCGTTCTGGCCGTCGTTGTGGCAGTACTCGCTGAGCATGAACTCGGCGACGCCGCGGTTGACCGCCGGGAAGGCCGTCGAGTCGCCGAGGACGCCCTCCCACACGGCATTCAGCAGGGGGCGCAGGCGCAGCGTGAAGGCGCCTGCTCGTCCTCGGGCAGCGCCACGTGCCGGCCCATGAGCCGTTCCGCGACGCCGGCGGCGAAAACACCGCGCTCACCGGGCGAGGCCGCCTTCAGCCGTTCCTCCACCAACGCCGACAGCTTCTGCCACGGGTCCGTTCGAGCCACCTCCGGGTCGTGATGCCCGCGTGCCCACGCCGGCAACGACCATGATCCCAAGCGCCGGTGACAGCCGTCCTCACCACTGATGGGCGTCGAAATCCACTGGCACGGGCGCCAGTTGGCCGACGTGGGCGACCAGGGCGCACAGTTGTTCGGCCATCTGTTCGGCGGGCAGGTGGTTGCGGTCGCCGTGGCCCGGGAGGATCCACTCGAACCGGAGGTGGGGTGCGACGCGGGCGAGTGAGGCGGCCTGTTCCTCGATGGAGTACCAGGTGACGTGTTCGGCGACGGCCAACGCCCCGGCGGCGCGCGACCAGTAGAGGCTGTCGCCGCTGAAGCAGTACCGGTCGTCGGCGAGGAACAGCACGCTGCCCTCGGTGTGGCCCGGCAGGGGGTGAGCGACGACGCCCTCGGCGATCTCGACCGGATCGGTGCCGCGCAGCACCCGGTCGGCGTCCGGTGAGGAGTCCAAGTCGCCCTCGTGGATCCAGAGTTGAGCACCAAGTCGGTCAGCGTAGACGCGGCCGTGCGCGGCGTGGTCGCGGTGGGTCAGGAGGACGTCGGTCACCCGCCCGTGCTTCTCGTAGCGGGTGGCGAGCGACTCCGACCAGCGCGGCGTGTCGATCATCATCACGGTGCCGTCCGGCCGCCGCAGCAGGTAGGAGTTGGCGGCGGCCGTGCGCCGCGAATTGTGGCCGCAGAGCAGGACGTTGGCGTCGATGGCGAGCGGGAACGGGTCCGCCGCCGGGTCCAGCGGGCCCGAGTGCCGGCGGATCGAACGGGTGTGGCAGGCGAACGCGGCGGCATTCACGGCCGCCAGCTCCGTTGCGTCGCGTGGCTGTCGCACCAGTTCGGAGCCCCGGCCCACCTGCACGATCAGGCCCGGCGCGAGCTGCCGCGCCACGTCGCACCCGGTGCATCGGTCGTCCACGTACCAGTCTTCGCCCATGGCTGTCCTCCGGAGAGTCGATTTCCGTCAACGGGCCGGTGCGGCCCGGCACTTCAAGAGGTATCCCGAGCGGGGCGAAAAGTGGAAGAGGCGTAGATCTTGTGATTCGGCGAGAGTGACGCTCTGACTACGGACGGCTCGCAATCCGGCCGGACGCCTCAGTAGAGGAACGGCGGCGCGGGGAGCGCGAGAGCGTTGCGCACCAGCAGGTCCGCGCCCAAGGATCGACCCATCAGCCAGGCCAGCAGGGCATGTTGCGGCCCGCCGACCACCGGCTGACGCGGCCCGGAGGTGCCGTACGTGGCGCCGGTGTCGGTGGCGTGCAGTCGCATCGCGGGTGCGTGCTCGCGTGCGGCGAAGGAGGCCACCACCCGGCCGAGCATCGCCTCGACGAAGTCGGCCGGCCAGTGGGCCGGCGTGTAGCCCGCGTCCAAGTCGGCGTGGTGGACCAGCACTTCGCACAGCCGGGCATCGGCGGCGCGCAACGCGGGGCGCTCCTGGCCGCGAGTCCAGCGGACGGTCCGGTGCCACGCCTCGGGCGGCATCCGCCGGTACTCGGCCTCGAATGCGACGGCGCTGCACCGGAGGTCGGCCAGCAGCTCGGCCGCGCCGCGGCCCGCGCCCGCCTCGATCTGCTCGTCCCGGGCGGCCAGGCTCGGGTACTCCGCCGCTTCCATCCCCGTCCGTGCCCAGCCGAGCAACCGCCGGCCACCGTCGGCGTTGCGCGCCAGATGGGTCAGCACGTGCCCGCGCGACCAGCCCGGCAACAGCGACGGCGCGCGGACGTCGGCGTCGGTGAACCCGGACGCCGTCCGAAGCAGTTGGCCGGTCGCGGCGGCGAGCTGCTCCAGCGCCGCCGCCGGGTCGAAGTCGGTGGGGTCGGTCATCCCCCGGACATGCCCGGCACACCCTCCCCCGAACCGGACCCGGACCAGCACCGTCGCCGGTCAGCGCACGGCAGTCGGCCTCAGCGCGGGGCCAGGCCGTCCACCACCAGGTCCACCAGGGAGGACAGGAACTCGGCGGTGACGGGCTCCCCGAGCAGCAGGTGGCGCGCGAGCAGCGGGCTCATCAGCGCCTCGACCGCCGCCCGGGCATCGACGTCCGGCCGGATCTCGCCGCGTTCGGCGGCCCGGCGCAGCAGGATCTCGGCGCGTTGCAGCCGCTCGGCCCAGTAGGCGTCGCGGCCGCTGCGGGTCTCGGCGGTGGCCGGGGCGATGCTCAGGTGGAGCAGGGCGGGGCCTTCGGGGGTGTCGAGGAACGCGCCGAGGGCGGTGAGGAGTTGGCGCAGGTCCTCGCGGAGACTGCCGGTGTCGGGCAGTGGCAGGGCGTGGTCGGTGTAGTCGGCGAGTGCCTCGCGGAGCAGGTGTTCGCGGGTGCCCCAGTTGCGGTAGACGGACGTCTCGTGCACGCCGGCGGCGGCCGCGACGGCCGAGACGCTGGCGGCGTCGAGTCCGCCCTCGGCGAGCAGGCGCACGGTGGCGTCGAGCACGGCCCGTCGCATGGCGGCGCCGCGCCGGCGCAGCGGGGTGGCGGACCTCCCCTCGGGCAGTGCGTCGCCGGTCGAATCCGGCCCCGCAGGCCCGCCCGGCTTCTTCGTGGATCCCGTCCGCTTCTCCTTCGACACGCCCGAAGCCTAACGCAGGCCTCCTTGCATTGCGGTGTGTCGCGTCGTAGCCTCAGCAATGCAAGTCGCCTTGCGATATACCCCGGCAGGGCGCTGCGGCAACGAGGCCGCCGACGAGTTCGCCGTCGGCCGGAGAGGATCGACCATGGCCCGGATGCGCGCCGTCCGTCTGCACCTGCCCACCCGCAAGCTGAGCGTCGAGGAGGTGGAGCGTCCCGTCCCCGGCGCCGGCCAGGTGCTGATCAAGGTCGAGGCGGCCGGCGTCTGCCTGTCCGACGTGCACCTGATCGAGGGCTCGCTCACCCCGCTGTACCTGCCGGGCGAGAGCGTCACCCTCGGGCACGAAGTCGCGGGCACCGTCGCCGAGTTGGGCCCGGACGCGGGCGCCTGGCAGGTCGGCGACCGGGTCGTGCTGCAGGCCGGCGAGAAGCGCGACGGCACCACCTGGACGCGCGGTGTGGACTACGACGGCGGCTGGGCCGAGTACGCGCTCGCCCGCAAGGACACGCTGATCCGGCTGCCCGAGTCGATCCCGTTCGAGCAGGGATCGATCATTCCGGACGCGGTCTCCACCCCGTGGGGCGCCATCACCACGACCGGCCAGATCCGCCCGGCCGAGCCGGTCGGCGTGTGGGGTGTCGGCGGTCTCGGCGCGCACGGCGTGCAGCTGCTGCGGGCGATCGGCGCGAACCCGGTCATCGCGGTGGACCCGTCCCCCGCCGCCCGCGAGCGGGCCCTCGCCTTCGGCGCGGACCTGGTCCTCGACTCGGCCGACCCGGAGCTCGCCGCGAAGATCGGCGCCGCGACCGGCGGGGCCGGCCTGGCCGCCGCGTTCGACTTCGCCGGCGTCCCCGCCGTGCGCGAGCAGGCGCTGACGGTACTCGGCGCGCACGGGCGCCTGGTGCTCGTCGGCCTCACCGACCAGCCGCTGACGGTCGCCAACAGCGTCCGGTTCTCCTACCTCCAGCAGCAGATCCGCGGCCACTACGGCTCGGAGGAGAACGCCGTCCCGCAGCTGATCGCGCTCGCCGCCGGCGGCCGGCTGGACTTCTCCCGCTCGGTCAGCGAGGTGCTCCCGCTGGAGCAGGCCGCGGAGGCCGTCGAGCGCCTGCACACCAAGCAGGGCAACCCGATCCGCCTGATCCTCAAGCCCTGACGTCCGGCCAGTTGGCCCGGCCCGTCCCGTCATCTCCCGGGGCGGGCCGGGCCGTTTGCGTTCGAGCGCACTCCAACTCCTACGGTGTCCGTCGTTCCCCCGACACCGACCAACCACTGGAGACCGCTCTCATGACCCCCACCGCCGCGCACCCCGAAGCCACCACCCGCCAGCAGCGTCTCGAGCACGGCCTCGACGTCCTCGGCCGGATCGACGGCGAGGCGGGCGAGAACGTGCTCGCCGCACTGTCCGACATCTCGCCCGAACTCGCCCACCAGGTCGCCGCCTGGGGCTTCGGCGAGATCTACTCCCGCCCCGAACTCGCCCCGCGCGATCGCCAGTTGGTCACCCTTGGCATGCTCACCGCGCTCGGCGGCTGCGAGCCGCAGCTCCGGGTGCACGTCAACGCGGCGCTCAACGTCGGCCTGACGCCGCAGGAAATCGTCGAGGCGCTGCTGCACTCCGCCGTGTACTGCGGCTTCCCGCGCGCCCTGAACGCCACTTTCGCCGCCAAGCAGGTCTTCGCCGAACGCGGTCTGCTGCCCGTCGTCCCCGCGTGACCGTCCATGCGTACGCGTACGCCCGCTCGGCGCACGGGAATTGCGGCGGCTCCGTCGGGAAGCGAGGTTGGGCCCGGGGCACTTCGGCCCCGCTCACCCCAATCCCAAGGAGTCACCGTGCGACGTCTCGCAACCGTGCTCGGCACCCTCGCCACCGCGGGCACCATCGCCCTCACTCTGCCCGGCGCGGCCCTGGCGGCCAATGGAACGCTGATCATCGCTCCCAACCAGACCATCAACAATCCGAGCGGCTGCTACAACGCGCAGATCTTCCCGCTCATCCTGCGCAACGACACCGACGAGTACGCCCTCGTCTACGACGGCCCGAACTGCACCGGCCAGGTGATCGCGGTCGTTCCTCCGGGCGGCAGCACGACCCAGGAGTTCGGCGCCAGCGTGTTCATCAAGTAGCGACGGCCCGGCCCGCTCCCGGCAAGCGGGGTGCCCAGCTGCCCTCCAGGCAGTAACGCAGCTGACAACCGCCGCTGCCTTCGAGACCATCGGGCAGTGACCACAGAACCGCACCTGCTGTCCCTCCGCCTCGTCGTACCGCGGCTCGGAGACCGGCAGGCCACAGCGGTGGAGTGCCGGCCGATCGTCGACGGACGGGACGTCCTGGCCGAGGTGTTCGACGAGGGCCCGGCCGTCGATCCCCGCGATCTGCTGGGCCCGAAAACGCCGCTGCTCGCAACCGACACCCCTCGCGAGGTGCGGCTCGCCGAGGCCGGCTGCACCGAGGCGTGCTGCGGCGCGATCTACGTCACTGTCCGGCGCGACGGGCCGCACGTGGTCTGGGACGGCTGGCGCAACCCGGTCGATGCCGAGGGCGTCGACCTCCCGGAGTTCCGGTTCGACGCCGCCCAGTACGCGGCCGAGCTCCGCCGGGCCGGGGCGGATCACTCCTGGGAATGGCCGGCCCGAACAGTCGCCAGGCTGCTGGCGGAACGACTCCGGGAGCGCACCGAGTGGCTGACCGCCTGGGAGTGCGAGCTGCAGGACGTCTCCGCCTGGCCCTGGGAACCCGACCGGATCAACGTCCTGTTCTTTCACCCCGGCCGCGCCGCGATCAGCGAGGACCGCCCCTGGATTCAGTTCAAGCTGACCGTCCCGATCTCGGCCGACCGCCCCGCCGACCAGGCGGAAGCCCTTGAGGCGCACCTCACGGCCGAGGATCCTCGCGAGGTCGCCGAGGTCTGCGGAGGTTCGAAGAAGTTCGCCGATCAACTCGGCTACCCCTGGCCCGGACCTCGACGGCGCCCTCGCGGGTCCGTGTGACGGTAGCCCCTCGAGGTCCGCCGGCCCATGAACATCTCTCGCGGACAGCATCGGAAGGCTGCCATGAATCTCAGGATCACGCTCAACCGCGTCAAGTGCATCAACACCGAGAACCAGAGCGGAGCCGACGATTTCTACGTGGTGGGAGCCACCGTCGCCGGAGGAAAGACCCAGCCGGCTCTGGTTTCCCCCATGCAGATCAAGGACGGGCAGGAGCTTCCGTTCCCCGCCGACCAGCGTGTGGTCTTCAACGGCCCTGTCAGGGACACCGATACGCTGCATCTCGGGCTTGCCGCCTACAACCAGGACTCGAAGCGCGACTGGCAGCGGCGCGGGGACGCGGCCGCCAGAATCACCGCCGCGGCGGGGGCGCTACCCGTCCCGACCGGCGAGCTGCTCGTGTCGACCGCGGGCACGGCGGCGAATGCGGTCCTCGGCGGACTCGACCCGGACGACAAGCTGGGGCAACTCGCCCTGGACGTGCCGATCAAGGACCTGAAGCCGGGTACCGACAAGAAGTGGACGTGCAGCTCGAAGCCGGGCGCGGTCAACTCCTGGCAGTACGAGGTGTATTACACGGTCGAGAAGGCGTGAGGGGCCGCCCGCCGGGTCCGCGGACGGCACCCGGCGAGCGGCCCCTTCCCTGCTTGCGCGGGCCGGAATTCCGTTCGCAGCGGAACGGGCCCGTATTGAATACTCGCGGCATGACACTGCACGAGGACGAGATCCCGACCGACGAATCCGTGGTCCGCAGCCTGCTGGCCGAACAACGGCCGGAGTGGGCCGAGCTGCCGATCCTCGCGGCGGGGTCGGGCACCGACAACCGGATGTTCCGGCTCGGGGACGAGTTGCTGGTGCGGCTGCCCCGGACGCCGGGGACGGCCGGCGCGGTGCGCAAGGAGCAGGTGTGGTTGCCGCGGCTGGCAGCGGAGTTGGCGTGCGGGGTGCCGGAGCCGGTGCACGAGGGGGTGCCGGGGGGTGGGTTCCCGTTGCCGTGGTCGGTGTACCGGTGGATCGAGGGCACCGAACCCGGTCCGGATTCGGTGCCCGACTGGGCGGCGTTCGGGGCGGAGTTGGCGGCGGCGGTCCGCAGTCTGCACGCCGTCCCGCTGCCGGACGAGAGCGAGTGGGGCGGCCTGCACTGGTACCGGGGTGGGGAGTTGACGGCCATCGCCGACGCGATCGACGAGTCCTTCGCCCAGGCCCACGCCCTCTCCGGCCTCGACCTGGACCTCGACCGGCTCCAGGCGATCTGGCACCAGGCGCTCACCCTGCCCGCCCCGTCCGGCCCCCGGGTGTGGCTGCACGGCGACCTGAAGCCGTCCAACCTGCTGGTCCGGGACGGCCGGCTGCGCGCGATCATCGACTTCGGCGGCCTGTCGGTCGGGTTCCCGGATGCGGAACACGCCCCGCTGTGGGACTTCCCGGCGGCCGCCCGCCACGCCTACCGGGCGGCGCTGGACCTCAACGAGCAGACCTGGCAACGGGCTTGTGGCTGGGCAGTGGCGGCAGCAATCAGCGGGGTGCCGTACTACTGGACGAGCAACCCGGCCTTCGTCGCCGAGTGCGTCGCCCGCCTGCGCGCCGTCCTGGACGACCCGGCCGGGCTCTGACCGCCCCGCCGACGGTCAGCGCTCCGGCACCACCGCATGGGCCAGCACGGAGAGTTCGAACGGGCGCAGTGCGTCGGTCCGCTTCTCCCACACTTGGGCGTCCACGGTGTCGCGCTGCCGCAGGTGGGCGAGCGAACGCAGGCCGTGGGCGCCCAGCAGGGTGTCCATCTCCTCGACGGTGAGGAACGTTCGCCACGGCTCGCCGCCCTCGGCGGCCGCGGCCTGCACCTGCTCGGCGTAGGTCTGCCCGGCCGGGTCGCGGTGTTCGGCGGGGAGCAGGTATTCGGCGATCAGTTCGGTGCCCGGCGCGAACTCACCGATAGTGGACAGCACTTGGCCGATCGCCTCGACACTCAGGTACATGGTGACGCCCAGCCAGCTCACCACGGCCGGCCGCTGCGGGTCGAAGCCGGCGGCCGTCAGCGCGGCGGTCAGGGCGCAGGCGCCGCCCTGTTCGAGGTCGAGCGGGACGAAGGACACCGCCGGCGGGACGGTGATCCCGGAGACGGCCAGACGGTTCCGCTTCCAGCTCTGGGTGCGAAAGTGGTCCACCTCGAACACCCGGATGCCGCGGGCGAGTTCACTGCGGCAGGCGAAGGAGTCCAGGCCGGCGCCGAGCAGGACGTACTGGTCGATGCCGCGCCGGGCCACGGCCTCGGCGAGGCGGTCCTCGGCGCAGCGGCTGCGGGTGACGGCGGTGGTGCGGGCGCCGGCCAGGATCGGGTGGGTGCCGAACTGGCGGTGGTAGCCGATCAGTTGCTCGGCGCTCTCGCCGAGGAGGGTGACCGCGAGGGTGTCGGCGAAGATCGGCGGCTGCTGGTCGACGAGCAGGTGGGCGGCTCGGGCGGCGGCCGACATCAGGGCGGTCCGGCTGGGCTGGTGGGCGTTCGGCTGTGCATGGCTTTCCATGCCCGGAAACACTAATAGCACTTTCTGACAGCATATCATATTCAACAATTTTTCGATAGTGCCATTCAGTGTGCTTTCCGCAACAATTCCCGCGCGGGGCGCCGGTCTTGCGTGATAGGCAGGTGCAATGGCTTTCACTCCCGCCTTTCCGGCGCTGCTGAACCAGATCGACGAACACTCCGCGATGCTCCGCCACACCATCGCCACCGCGCCCGACCCGCACGCCACCGTCCCCAGCTGCCCGGACTGGCAGCTGCCCGACCTGCTCGCGCACCTCACCGTCGTCCAACGCTTCTGGACGGCCGCCGTCACCGCCGGCCCCGGCTTCGTCCCGATCAGGATCAGGCCGGACACCGACCTCTCCCCCGAACAGGCACTGGCCGCCTCGGCAGAGGCAACTTCCGCCCTCCTCAAGGCACTTCGCGAGGCAGGGCCGCAACGGCCCTGCTGGACGTGGTGGCAGGAAGCCGACGCCCCGCAGGACACCGGGGCGGCCGCCCGGCACCAGGTGCAGGAGGCCGCCGTGCACGCCTACGACGCCCAACTCGCCGTCGGCACACCGCAACCGGTCGCACCGGCCGTGGCCGTCGACGGCATCGACGAGTTCCTCGCCCTCTCCTGGGGCACCGCCACCGATTGGCAACACGGCCCGGCCCGCATCCGCCTGCGCACCGACGAGGGCCCGAGCTGGCTGGCGGAAATCACCGCGTCCGGCCCGAAGCGCCTCGCCCCGGACGAGCACCCCGTCGCCCTCGAACTCACCGCACCCGCCAGCGAATTGCTACTCACCCTGCACCGCCGCCACCCACCCACCGCGGTCCGCGTCACCGGCGACGACCCGACCCTACTCCCCCACCTGCTCATCTGGCCCCGCCTGGGCTGAGTCCGCAACGAGGCCGCGACGAAACCACAACGAGGCCGCGCCGGACGGAGCGACACCGTTCACTCCCTCCGGCGCGCCTCCCGATGACATCAAGGCCATGCTCCACACCACCTGCCAACGTCGGCCAGCAGCCGGCCCTGCCCGATCACGATCAGGTGGTCGGCGGTCTGCGCCATCTCGCTCAGCGGACCCGTTGGGCCCCAGGAAGCCGGTGACGACACCGGGCCGCACCCGGAAGCTGAGCCGGTCAACGACCGTCCTGGCACCGTGGCGTTTGGTCAGGCCCTGTAATTCGATCAAGGAATCGTCCTTAGTAGAGCAGGCAGCGTGAGCGCGGCCCGGGCCGGTGCGACGCCATTGTCGTCGTCCCCGCGCCGGAAAGAGTTACGGGCCGACCGGGATGGGCTTGGCCCCGATGTGGGCGCACGCCTGCTCCGGGCTCAGGCCATCAGCGGGGTAGATGACCGGCCCGCCGGGGGCATGCGGGTCACGGTGGTAGCCGCCGTCGGGGTCCGTGACGTCGGCACCTGGGTGGAAGCATGCGGTGAAGGACGTCGGCACGGGCTCGGAGGGACCCCACATCTGCGTCCACTGCCGGGCGCAGGATGCACCCGGATTCCGGGAATCGAAGCCCTTCGTGGTGGACACCTCGGCGAGGTCCGCGTCCGGGGAGAGCGTCCGCGCGCACATCGCGGTTTGCCCCGGTTCACTCCACGGCAGCCCGCCTGCGGCAGCCATGGCGCCACCGCCTGCCACCATGGCCAGTAGCGCGCCGCCGACCACCACCGTCCGCGACGGCCGCCTCCGCTCGGCCGGGGCCTGTGCCTGGCTCAGCACCGAATCGAGGACCTGCTGCCCCTGAGGTGACTGCGCCCAGCCCTCAGCGTCCTGCGGGCGTAGCTGCTGGATGGTGTTCAGCACCGGGTCGTTCCTCACGCGGGTACCTCCGAGTTGATGGTGGTGAGAGACGCTTGCTGTTCCAGAGCCGTGCGGAACCGCTTTCGGGCGCGGTGGAGGCGGAGCGTGTAGGCCGCCCTGCTGCAGCCCAGCGCCGTGGCGGCCTGCTGCGCGGTCAGGTCGTACCAGCCGGCGAGTAGCAGGACTTCTCGGTCGGTCTCGGTCAGGAGCATCAGCACCCGGAAGACGTGTTCGCGGTCCGCGACGCGGTCCTCAAAGGCCGTCGAAGGAGCGTCGTTCAGCACCGCTTGCATGCGTTCCGCGAGCGCCTGGCGCCGCAGGTCCGAGCGCACCCGGTTGGCCAGCAGCCGGCGTGCCGCCGCAAGCAGCCACGGCAGCGCATCGTCCGGCACCGACTTCTGCTTGCGCCAGGCCAGCAGGAACGTCTCCGACACGATCTCCTGCGCGGTATCACGATCCGTGCGGTGCACCAGGTAGCCCATCACCCGGTCGGCATGGGCCCCGTACAGTGCCTCCAGCCACCGATGCCGCTCCCGCGGATCCTCCTGACCTGGCATGTGCGCCCTTCCTCTGAAACAGCTGTCACCAGGAAATGTCCGGCACAGCGCCAACCATTACAGAGGCGGTGTCGGTGACGATCGTCTCCGGGCGCCGCCCGCCGTCGCGGTCGTAGAGGAGGTCCAGCACGTACAGCGAGTCGCGCGGGGTGCTGGTCACCACCTTCCCACCCGGCCCGGCGGCCTGGTCGTTGATCATGTTGAGCCAGCTCGCGCCGCCCCGGCGGGTCGTCAGGTGCACCCGCACCGGCCCGCGCCGCAGCCGGTCCAGCTCCGAGACCCGCGCTCCGGCCGGCACCGCCAGCAGCTCGTCCGGCATTGCCCGCTGGCCCGGTGCCGGCATGCCGTGCAGGGTCTCCCACAGTCGCTGGTTCTCCTGTAGAGGGTGTCCTGTTCGGCTACCAGTCGCCCCGAGCGCACTACCGCCGTCGTCGCGGTCGGCCGCTCTCCTGGGGGGCGTCCGCGGCGTCGGCGGCTCCGTGCGCGGTCTGCGCGGCGGTCAGGACGAGGAAGCTGCCGATCACAGCGAACGCCGCAGGGACTCCGGTGAAGATCCGGATCTCGGCTCCGCGCCGCCGCGCGTACTCGTTCGCGTCGATCCGGACCGGCACCAACTTCTGTCCGTGCGAGCCGGGTTCACGCTTCGTCCAGTAGTGGCCGGACTCGTCGTTGCGGACCTCCGCCGCGTCGCCGGCGGTGGCCAGCCCGATGGCGATCAGGCAGACCGCGACGGCGTAGCAGAGCCGCACGCCGCGCGGCAGCAGCCACAGGTACTTGAGGAGGCCGAAGCCGCTGCCCCGGCGCAGGAACCGCACCGACCAGGAACGCACCAGCGCCGTGCCGAAGACCAGCACGATCGCGCCGAGCGTCGGGGCCCACAGCCACGCCGGGGCCGCCCAGCGCAGCGGGGGCGCGGTGGCGGCCAGGCAGAGGAGTTCGACGGCGCAGAGGACCCACGCCGCGACGAAGTGCACCCGGTGACTGCCCCGCAGAACGTCCACGCCCCACCCCCGTTCACCCGAACCGCCCGCGCAGCCTATCCCCGGCGCCCACCCGCCCGGCACCCCTTCCGGCCTAGACTGCCCCACATGTCATGCCGCATCAGCGAGTTGATCCTGGACTGCGCCGACCCCGAACTGCTCGCCGCGTTCTGGTGCGAGGTGCTCGGCTACGTCGAACTGGGCCGCGAGCCCGACGGCGGCATCGAGATCGGGCCGCCCGGCACCGGCTTCGGCGGCCCGCAGCCCACCCTGATCCTCAGCCCCACCACCGACCCGCGCCCGGCCAGGCTGCCCCTGCACCTCGACGTCAGCCCCACCGACCGTGACCAGGACGCCGAACTCGCCCGCCTGCTCGCCCTCGGCGCCAAACCCGCCGACGTCGGCCAGACCGGCGAGGAGAGCTGGCACGTCCTCGCCGACCCCGAGGGCAACGTCTTCTGCCTCCTGCGCGCCCGCATCCCTGCGGTCTGAACGCGCTACGCCAGGCTGCTGTGCGGGGCCCAACCCGTGGCAGCAGCCCAGGAGTTGGCGACGGCTATGACGAGGTCGACGACCGGGTCCTTGACGTCGGAGTAGGTGTCGATGTCACCGACCGCGCCCGCCAGCACGGTCTTGAACTGTGCGTAGGCGGGCACCGCCTCGGGGTGCGCGCGGAACCAGTCGCGGAAGAGCAGCGCCAGGCGCTCGTTGGGAGAGCCGAGCAGCCGGACGTGCAGGTTGCAGTCGGCGCCGGCCTGTCCGCGGCGCAGCCACAGCCGCTTGGCCCACCGGCCGGGGGCGTCGTCCAGCCCGGCCGGGACGTGGTCGCGCTGGTACGGGGAGCACCGGAATCCCATCGCGGCCAAAGGCCCGTCAAAGGCGCGTTCGGCTTCGGCGAGATCGGTGACGCTGATCTGGAGGTCGAAGACCGGCTTCGCGGCCATGCCGGGGATCGCGGTGCTGCCGATGTGCTCGACGTGCAGGGGCAGCGGCGCGAGTTCCGCGCGCAACTCGGCGGCGAGGGCGAGTCCTTGCGCCTGCCAGGCTGGGTCGTAGGGGGAGACCACGATGGGTTGAAGGTCGGCCATTCGCCCCACTCTAGTTCGTGCGGCCCGGATCGCCCGTGGGCCCAGGGATGTAAGGGATGCCCCTACCCCGGAGGCACCCGGGTACGTCTCGCGGGCGAGGGCCGCCTCGTCCCGTGGAGCGATGACCGGCCCACGCCGTAACGGCAGCGTGGGGCCATGACGGAGAACACGAAACTGACGGCTCGTCAGTCTCGCGCGAAAATGCGCCGGTTGGCCTCGGGGGCGCTCGCCCTCGGGCTGGCGGCCGGGCTGTTGACCGCGCTCACGCCCGCCTCGGCACAAGCCGCCGCCGACACCGAACTGACAGCAGGCCAGGGGGCCGGCTGGACCGCCAAGATCCGGCGGACCGAGTACGGCGTCCCGCACGTGCTCGCGCAGGACTTCGGTGGCCTCGGGTACGGCTACGGCTACGCCTTCGCGCAGGACAACCTCTGCGAACTCGCCGACCAGGTGGTCACGTTGCGCGGCGAGCGCTCGCGCTGGTTCGGGGCCGACGGCCGGTCCTCGGACCGGACCGGCAACCTGGACAGCGACACCTACCAGCGGGGCCTGCTGCAGGCCGGGACGGTGCGGCGGCTGATGGCCGAACCCGCGCCGCTCGGCCCGACCGGTGAGGCGCGGCAGCTGGTCGATGGGTACGTCGCGGGGTACAACCGCTACCTGCACGACACCGGCGTCGACCACCTCCCGGACCCGTCCTGCCGGGGGAAGGGCTGGGTCGGGCCGATCACCGCCGAGGACATCTGGAGCGTCCTCTACAACGTCAACACCATGTCGGGCGTGGCCAAGACCCAGTTCGCCGAGGCCGTCCCGGGCGCCGGAGCCACCGCCGCCCAAGCCGCCACCACCGCCGCACCCGCCGCACCCGCCGGTGCCACCGCCGCCCAAGCCGCCACCACCGCCGCACCCGCCGGAGCCACCGCCGCCGAAGCCCCCACCGTTGCGCCCTGGTCGCACAGCGCGGACGACACCCCCGACACCGGCAGCAACGCCTGGGCGATCGGACGGGACGCCGACCGCGACGGCCACGGTCTGCTGCTGGCCAACCCGCACCTCCAGTGGACCGGCCCGGAGCGGTTCTACCAGGCGCAGTTGACCATCCCCGGCGTCGTGGACGTCGCCGGCGCCGGCCTGTACGGCCTCCCGTTCATCCAGATCGGCCACACCAAGGGCCTCGCCTGGACGCACACCACCAGCTACGCCGACCACGCGACCCTGTACCGCCTGTCGCTGGTGCCGGGCGACCCGACCGCGTACCTGGTGGACGGCAAGGCCGAGCGGATGACCACGGAGACCGTGAAGGTCACCGTCCGGGCCTCCGACGGGACGCTCTCCACCGTCGACCGCAGCCTCTACCGGTCCCGGCAGGGCTACGTGCTGGCCGACGGCTGGACCGGCGAGCAGGCATACACCCTGCGCGACTCCAACGCCGGCAACCTCCGCTCGCTCAACGAGTGGCTGGCGGTCAGCCGTTCGCAGAACCTCGACCAGCTTCGGCAGGCCCAGCGCACCTACCAGGGCAACCCGTGGGCGTACACCACGGCCGTGGACTCCACCGGCACTGCCTACTTCACCGACTCCTCCGCCGTCCCGCACCTGCCCGACGCGCAGCTGACGCGCTGCCTGGTGCCCGGCCCCTGGTCCACCGGCGTGCTGGACGGTTCGACCACCGCCTGCGACCCGGGCAGCGACCCGGACGCACTGGTGCCCGGCATCTTCGGCCCGGCCAACCACCCCGCGCTGACCCGCACCGACTACGTGGCCAACTCCAACAACGGGCCCTACCTGACCAACGCGGACGCGCCGATGGCCGGCCTGCCCACCGTCTACAACGCCGCTCAACGGATCGCCACGCGCCCGCAGTTGGGCCTGCGGATGATCGCCGACCGGCGGGCCGGCACCGACGGCCTCGGCGCGCCCGGCTTCACCCTCGACACGCTCCGGGCCACCATGTTCGGCAACCGCGTGCAGAGCGCCGAGCTGGACCGCGACGACGCCGTCGCCCTGTGCCGCGCCCACCCGGCGCTCACGGCGTCCGACGGCACCCGGGTCGACGTGCGCGCCGCGTGCGACGTGCTCGCCGCCTGGGACACCCGGGCCGACGCCGACAGCCGCGGCACCGTCCTGTGGCAGGCGTACCGCGACGCGCTGGCGGGCACCCGCACCACGGCCTGGCAGACCGTCCCGTACGACCCGACCCGGCCGCTGACCACCCCGCGCGGGATCGCCGCCGACAACGCCGACGCGCAGCGCGCGTTCGCCGACGCCGTCCGCCGCCTGGCGGCCGCCGGGCTGCCGGTGGACGCCCCGATCGGCGCCGTCCAGCGCTGGGCGGGCATCCCGCTGCACGGCTGCGCCGGTCAGCTCGGCTGCTTCAACGTGCTGACCGCCCAGCCGAGTTCGGGCGCGGGCGGCGGCACCTACCCGGCGGCCGGTGCGGGCGTCCCGCACGGCTCCAGCTTCCTGATGGCCACCGAGCTGACCCAGCAGGGCCCGCGCACCCGGACGCTGCTCGCCTACGGGCAGTCGGCCGACCCGACCTCCCCGCACTTCACCGACCAGACCCGCCGCTACGCCGCCAAGCAGTGGGTGACCGAGCGCTTCACCGAGGCCGAGATCCGTTCCGCCCCCGGCCTCACCGTCACCACCTTGCACCGCTGACCGCACCGACCCCGGGCCGTCGCCGTTCCCCGAACGGCGGCGGCCCGTGCGTGTTCGGCGGCCGGTCCGGCCTATGATCTGCGGCCACTGGACGTCTCCTCAGGGCGTCCTGCGTCGCCGAATTGGGGTGTGCCGTGGCCGGGTTGGTGCTGTCGCGTCGGGATCTGGACTTCCTGCTGTTCGAGTGGCTGGGTGCGGAGGCGTTGACCGGGCGGGAGCGGTTCGCCGAGCACGACCGGGAGACGTTCGAGGCGGTGCTGGACCTCGCGGAGGATCTCGCCGTGCGGCACTTCGCCCCGCACAACCGCCGCAACGATCTGGAGGAGCCCCGGTTCGACGGGGAGCGGGTGGTGCTGCATCCGGAGGTGAAGCCGGCGCTGGAGGCGTTCGTCGCCTCGGGGTTGATGTCGGCGGCGATGGACCACGACCTGGGCGGTCAGCAGTTGCCGACGCTGGTGACGAACGCCTGCATGGCGTGGTTCCAGGCGGCGAACGTGGGGACGGCGGCGTACCCGTTCCTCACCGTCGCGAACGCCAATCTGCTGGCGGTGTACGGGACTTCGGAGCAGCGCGAGCGGCTGGTGCGGCCGCTCGCGGCGGGGCGGTTCTTCGGGACGATGTGCCTCTCGGAGCCGCAGGCGGGCTCCTCGCTGGCGGATGTCCGGACCAGGGCCGAGCCCCAACCGGACGGCAGCTACCGGCTGTTCGGCACCAAGATGTGGATCTCCGGCGGCGACCACGAGTTGAGCGAGAACATCGTGCACCTGGTGCTGGCCCGGACCCCGGGCGCGCCGGCGGGCGTGAAGGGCCTGTCGCTGTTCGCGGTGCCCAAGTACCTGGTGGAGGCGGACGGTTCGCTCGGCGAGCGGAACGACGTGGTGCTCGCGGGACTGAACCACAAGATGGGGTACCGGGGCACCGTCAACACGGTGCTGAACTTCGGCGAGGGCCGCCACCTTCCGGGCCAAGCGCCGGGCGCAGTGGGCGAGTTGGTGGGTGAGCTGCACCGCGGGCTGGCGTGCATGTTCCACATGATGAACGAGGCGCGGACGGGCGTCGGACTCGGCGCGGCGGCCCTCGGCTGCACCGGCTACCTGCACGCACTCGAGTACGCCCGCACCCGCCCGCAGGGCCGCCCGCTGACGGCCCGCGACCCGTCCGCACCGCAGCTTCCGATCATCGGGCATCCGGACGTCCGGCGCCTGCTGCTCACCCAGAAGGCTTACGTAGAAGGGGCGTTGGCACTCAGCCTGTACTGCAGCCGGTTGATCGACGAGCAGCGCACGGCGCCGGACCCGGCCGCGCGGGCGGCGGCGGGGCGCCTGCTGGAGGTGCTGACGCCGGTGGCGAAGAGCTGGCCCGCGCAGTGGTGCCTGGCGGCGAACGACCTGGCGATCCAGGTGCACGGCGGGTACGGCTACACCCGGGACCACCCCGTGGAGCAGTTCTACCGGGACAACCGCCTGAACGCGATCCACGAGGGCACGCACGGCATCCAGGCCCTCGACCTGCTGAGCCGAAAGGTCGTCCTGGACGGCGGCGCGGGCCTGGCCGCGCTGCTCGGCGCGTTCGCCGCCACCACGGCACGGGCTGCTGAACTCGGCGGCGAAGCAGCCGAGTTCGCGTCCGCGCTGGACGCCGCCGCCGCACGGATCCGGCACACCACCGGCGCGTTGTGGTCGGCGGGAGACCCGGACGTCGCGCTGCCGAACGCCTCGGTGTACCTGGAGGCGGTCGGGCACGTGGTGCTGGCCTGGATCTGGCTGGAGCAGTACCTCGCCCTGGGCACCGCCGACACCCCCTTCCACCACGGCAAGCGGCAGGCCGCCCGCTACTTCCTCCGCGTCGAACTCCCCCGCACCGGCCCGCAGTTCGACCTGCTGGACGCGCTGGACCGGACGGCCGCCGACACGCCGCCGGAGTGGTTCTGAGTGATCTCCCGGCGGCCTCCGGAAATGCGGGCTAGCATGCTAGCAATCTAGCGAGCTAGCATGGGCTCGTGAGCGATGCGGACGTCAAGCAGTTCAACGTGTACCTCCCGCTGGGGCTGATCAGGCAGGTCAAGATCCACGCGATCGAAACGGGCATGTCACTGTCCGCTCTGGTCGCGGCGGCCTTGCGCGCCTACCTCGAAGACGCCGGCAAGCAGGCCGGCAAGCAGCAGCCCTCTTCCGAAAAGGAGTCCTGACATGGCAACCGAAGGCTTCGAGGCCGTCTTCGTGGAGACCCACAACTGGGGCAGGAGCGCCAAGTTCTTCCAGGAACTGGGCTACCGACTGGAGCCCACCAGCGGCGACGGCTCCGGCGTGTTCCGCAACGGCGACGGCCCCTACCTGGTCGTGGTCGAGATCCCCGAGGACCGGCAGCCCGGCGTGCAGCTCGCACTGAAGGTGCCCGACCCGGACGGGTTCCGGCCCGACCCGGTCGTCGAGGTCGTCACCCCGTTCCAGGACACCCACTACGGCACCCGTGAGATGACCGTCCGGGACCCTGACGGCCGGGTGTGGAGCCTCCAGGCCCCCGCCAAGAACTGACGCACCGCCCGCCCCCTCCTCCGAGCCGGAACGCTCCAAGTCGGAACGCTCCAAGCCGGAACGCTCCAAGCCGGAACGAGGGGGCGCTTTCCGTGGGGGACACGCTAGGAGGGAAAGCGAAATGAGTCGTTGGCGCGGCAATCCCTGGGCGGTGCTGGTCACGCTCAGCCTGGGGTTCTTCATGACCCTGCTGGACCTGACGGCCGTCAACGTGGCCATCCCCAGCATGATCGGCGACCTGCACGCCTCGCTGGACGAGATGCTGTGGGTCATCAACGTCTACATCCTGGTGCTCGCCGCACTGCTGATCACGTTCGGCCGGCTCGGCGACGTACGCGGGCCGCGCGCGATGTTCGTCGGCGGTGTCGCCCTGTTCACCGCGGCGTCCGTACTGTGCGCGCTGGCCCAGGACCCGGGCCAACTGATCGCCACCCGGGCCCTGCAGGGCCTCGGCGCGGCGGCGCTGATGCCGCAGACCATGACCATCATCATCGGCACCTTCCCCGCCGAACGCCGGGGCACCGCGCTGGGCGTGTGGGGCGGCGTCGCGGGCGTGGCCACCATCGCCGGGCCGACCCTCGGCGGGTTGCTGGTCAGCGCGGCCGGCTGGCGGTGGATCTTCCTGGTCAACGTCCCGATCGGGGCGCTGGTGCTGGCGATGGCCGTGGCGCTGGTGCCCGACCTCCGGCCCGGCAGCCGCCGACGAGTCGACGTGGTGGGGGTGGTCCTCGCCGCAGCGACGCTGGTGTGCCTGACCTTCGCACTCACCGAGGGCCAGCGGTACGCCTGGAACGCCGGAATCCGGTCGCTGTTGGGCGCGGCGGCCGTGCTGCTGGTGCTGTTCCTGCTCCACCAGCGCGCCCGGCAGAACGACGAACCGCTGCTCCCGTTCGCGCTCTTCCGGGACCGCGACTTCGCGGTGATGAGCTTCGTCGCCGCGACCGTCCAGGTCGGCATGCTCGGCCTGTTCCTCCCGGTGATGATCTACCTCCAGTCGGTGCTGGGCTTCAACGCCCTCGCCGCCGGGCTGGTGATGGCGCCGGCCATGCTGGTGTCGGCAGTGCTGTCGCCGGTCGCGGGACGGCTGGCGGACCGGGTCGGCGGCACGTACGTCCTGATGGCCGGGCTGACGCTGTTCGCGGCCGGAATGGCCTGGCTCGCCGCAGCCACCGATGTCGGCCGCGCCTGGTGGGAGTTCCAGCCCGCGCTGGTCACGACGGGAGTCGGGATCGGCTGCGTGTTCGGTCCGATGGTCACCGTCGCCATGTACCGCGTGCAGCCGTCGATGGCCGGGGCGGCGTCCGGCGTGCTGAACACGATCCGCCAGATCGGCACCGTCCTCGGCAGCGCGGCCGTCGGGGCCGTCCTGCAGAACCGCCTGGCCGTCGCCTTGCACGACGAGGCGGTCCGGCGCGCGCCCGACCTCCCGGCCGAGGTCCGCGAACCGTTCCTCGCCGCCTTCCGCAACGCCGCCGGCGCCGGCCAGGAGACCGGCCTCGGCATCACACCCGCCTTGCCCCCGGGCACCCCGGCGGACCTCGCCCGGCAGGTCGACCGGGCCGCGACGGCCGCGTTCGACCACGGGATCGTCCACGCCATGGGGCCGACCCTGGCCCTCCCCGTCACGGTCGTCGCGCTGGGCGCCGTGGCCTGCCTCCTCGTCCGCCGACACCGGTCCGCCACCACCGTGGTGGCCGCGGCCGCGCGACCCGAGCCGCGGCCGACCCCGAAGCAGCCCGGGCCGGACCGCCGGTGACGGTTCGTGGCACCGTTCGCTGCTCGTCTAGGGTGATGGCGATTCGCAGCGTGAACAGGGGGCGTCGTGGAGCGGTCACGGCTGGTGGGGGTTGGTGGGCCGGGCGGTCCGGGTTCGGGGTGGGCGGTCGGTGGGCGGCTGGTGTTGACGTCCGCTCATGTGGTGGGCGGGGACGGGCCGTTGGAGGTGTTCCAGCCGGCGGGTGCGGGGCCGGTCGGCGCCGAGGTGCTGTGGTGCGGGACGCCGGGCGGGCGGGACGATGCGGCGCTGCTGCTGCTCGACGAGTCGCTGTGGGCGGAGCCGCCCGGGCCGGTGCGGTGGGGGCGGTTGGTGACGGACCGTCCGGGGACGGCCTGCGAGACCTGGGGACTGCCGGACGTCGGCCAGCGCCCGGGGCGTCCGGCCGAAGCGGTGCAGTTGGTCGGGGAGTTGAACCCGGGCACCGGCTACGTCGACAACCGGCACGTGCTGGACCTGCGGCAGCACCCGCCGCAGTGGTCCACCGGCTCCCCGTGGGGCGGCCTGTCGGGGGCGGCGGTGCACTGCGAGGACCTGCTGGTGGGGGTGGTCGCCTCCGAACGGGCGCACTCGGGCGGCGCGCAGCTGAACCTGGTGCCCGCCTATGTTCTGCACCACGATCCGTCGTTCCGCGCGGTGTTGGCGACGCACGGGGTTCCGGCGGCGGCGCTGGAGCCGGTCGAGTTGCAGCACCTGGCCGATCCGGCGGTCGCCCCGGAGCGGGCGGCGGGTCCGGTCCGCTCCCCTGCGGCGCTGCTGCGGGCGGCCCGGCAGGTGGTGCCGTTCCACGGGCGGACGGAGCTGCTGGGCGAACTGGTCGAGTGGTGCGAACGCGGCGGCTTCGGCGCCTGGTTGCTGCACGGCCCGGGCGGTCAGGGCAAGACCCGGCTGGCGCACGAGTTGGCGGCCCGGCTGTCGGAGCGGCAGTGGGCGGCGCTGTGGCCGCGTCCGGACGCCGGGGCCGAGGAGTTGGCGGACTGTCGGCGGGCGGCGCGTCCGCTGCTGATCGTCCTGGACTACGCCGAGCACCGCACCGAGCAGTTGGCGGCCCTCGTCAAGGCGGCGGCCGCGCACCGCGGTCCGACGGCGTTCAAGCTCCTGCTGCTGGCCCGCACCGACGGCGACTGGTGGCAGCAGGCCGTCACCGCCGACGACCTGGCCCAGGACCACCTGGAGTTCGCCCCGACCCGGCGGCTGGACCCGCTGCTGGACGAGCCGGCCGCCCGCCCGGCCGCGTACCGGGCGGCGCTGGACGCGCTGGCCGCCGCGCTGCCGTTCGTGGACGGCCAGTCGGGGCCGGACTGGACGGGCGTCGCGGCTGCGCTGCCGGTGCCCGCCGAACTCGGCCGGGCCGGGTACGACAATGCGCTGACCCTCCACATGGCCGCGCTCGCCGACCTGCTCGACACCACCGGCTCGGCCGACTTCGCCGGTCGGCCGGGGGCCGCCGTGGTCGAGGACCGGCTGCTGGGCCACGAACGCCGCTACTGGCAACGGACGGCGGCCGCGCTCGGCCTCTCCCCCGCACTGTCGCTGCGCGCACTCGACACGGTGGTCGCCGCCGCGAACCTGGCCGGCGCCGCCGACCGCGAGCAGGCCGACCGGCTGTGGCGCCAACTCCCGGCGCTGGCCGACCAACCCCGCGACCGCCGCGACACGGTGACGGCCTGGCTCGGCGCGCTCTACCTCGCCCCCGCACCCCAGCCGTTCGGCCCGCTGCCGCCCGACCGGCTCGCCGAACGCCACATCGCCCGCGTCCTCGAATCCGACCCGACCCTGCCCGAGCAGCTGCTGCCCGCCCTCGACGCCGACGGCACCGCGCAGCTCCTGACGGTGTACACCCGCGCCGCCGCGCATCCCGCACTCGCGGGCCGGCTCGATCAGCACCTGACCGCCATATGCGTGCGTCACCACACCACGCTGGCACCGTACTTCGTCCCGCTGGCGACCCGCAGCCCCCGTCCGGGGCCGCTGCTGTCGGCGCTGGACGCGGTCACCGCCGACCCCGGAACGCCGCTGGACGCACTGGAGGAGCTCAACCTGCTTCTCCCGAACAGCAGTCAGGTCCTGGTCCAGCAAGCGGTGCGGCTCGCCCGGGCCCTAGCCGGCCGCCTGCGGGGGCCGGCCGCCGCCGACCCGGGCCGGTACGGGTTGCCGCTCGCCCTCGCGCTGCACGAACTCTCCATCCGGCTGGACCAACTCGGCCGCGGTGAGGAGAGCTTGGCGCCGCTCCAGGAGGCGATCGGGCTGTACCGGACGTTCTTCGCGGCCGACCCGGAGCGCCACACCGTCGGCCTGGCCACGATGCTCGGGAACCTCTCCCTGCGGCTCACCGAAGTCGGTCGTCCCCAGGAGGGGCTGGAACTCGCGCTGGAGAGCATCGAACTCCACCGCTCCCGCGCCGAGACGGACCTGTCGGGGCTGGCCGGCGCCCTCCTCAACCTGTCCACCGTTCTTGGCACCCTTGGGAACCACGGCGACGGGCTGGCCGCCGTTCACGAAGCCGTCGCGCTGCACCTGCGGTGCATCGAGAGCGGCGGGCAGGTGGAGCTCGGGCAGCTGGTGAGTGCCTCGACTGGCCTCACCATCCGGCTGGGCGACCTGGGCCACTTGACGGAGAGCCTGGCCGTCGCCCGCCAGACGGTGACCATGTGCCGGACGCTCGCCGAGTTCGACCCGGACGCCCACCTGCCGGACCTCGCCATGGCGCTCGCGAACGAATCCAAGATCTGCGGGCTGCTCTTCCGGTCGGAGCACGGGCTGACCTCCGCCGAGGAGGCGGCCGAGCTGCTGCGCAGACTCGCCGACCGCAACCCGGACTCCTACCTGCCCAGACTCCTGACCGTCCTCACCACGCTCGCCGACCACCTGAGCGCTCTCGACCGGCAGTCCGAGGCGCTGGCCCTGGCCCGGGAACTGGTGGCCACCGCCCGCACGCTGAACGCCGCCCCCTCCGACGCCAACCGCTCCGCACTCGCCGCCGCGCTGCTCTGCCTCTCCCGTCACCTGGGCAGGCAGAACAGCGCCGAAGAGGGGTTGACGGTGGCTCAGGAGGCGATCGGGCTCTACCACTCACTCGACTCCGCCACCCCGTCCGCCCACACGGTCAAGCTCGGCATGGCACTTCAGCATCGCGCCAACCACCTCCACCAGCTGGGCCGGACGGAGGAGGAGATGGACGTCCGCTTCGAAGTGGTGCTTCTCCTCCGGAAGCTCGAACACACCGCCGGCCTCCCCTACCTGGCCGAGTCGCTGGACAGCATCGCCCGCCTGCTCGGCTCCCTGGGGCGGCACTTCGACGCGGTGCTGTACTGCGCGGACGCCGTGGAGGTCTGTACCGTCCTGGCCGAGTCCGCCCCGCGCACCCACCTGCCCCGGCTCGTCGGCGCCCTGATCCTGCTCAGCGAGGAACTCCGGCTCACCGGGAGCCCCGCCATCGCCGTCGCCCCTGCCCGCGAGGCGCTGAAGCACAGCCGCAAGCTGGCCGACACCGCCCCGGGCAGCCATCTCCCGCTGCTGGCCGACGCGTTGACCAGCCTCGCCGACTGCCTGGTCGAACCGGAGCAGCTCGCCGAGGGCCTGGCCCTGGCCGAGGAGTCGACCGCCCTCCGCCGCACCCTCGCCGCCACCGACCCGGACACCCATCGGCCGCTGCTGGCCCACGCGTTGATCGTTCTGGCCACCCATTCCGGCCTGGCCGGCCGGGCGCCGGACGCGCTCTCCCCGGCTCTGGAAGCCGTCCGCATCTGCCGCGAACTCCACCGCGCCGACCCGGCCCTGCACCTCTCGCCACTGGCCGCCGCCCTGCGCATCCTCGCCGTCGTCCGGCTCAGCCTCGGCCACCGCGCACAGGCGCGGGACGCCGCGCTCGAAGCACTCGGCCTCTACCGGGGGCTGGCCGCCGAGCAGCCCGCCGAATTCGACCGGGTGGTGGCACAGTTCGAACAGATCCTGGCCGATACCGACCAACTGCCCTACTGACGGCCCCCGTTGCGCGGCCACCTGCTGGCACGGGAGCTTTCCGGACAGCTAGTATCCCGAATATGCGGACGAGCGAAGGCGTCGAGTGGGGCCTGCACTGCTGCCTCACCCTGGTATGGCTGGACGAACCCGACCCGGTGCCGTCTGCCCGGCTGGCCGCGATGTTCGAACTGTCGCCGACGTACCTCAACAAGGTGCTCCAACGACTCACCCGCGCAGGCCTGTTGACCTCCACCCCCGGCCCGCGCGGCGGCGTCCGCCTGGCCCGCGACCCGGGCCGGATCACCATGATGGACGTGGTGACGGCCGTCGAGGGCGCCGACCCCCTGTTCACCTGCGCCGAGATCCGCCAACGCGGCGCCTCCGCGGAGGGCGCCAATGCCCGCGAGTTCGCCCGCCCCTGCGGCATCGCCGCCGCCATGCGCCGGGCCGAACTCGCCTGGCGCCGCGAACTCGCCGCCCGCACCATCGCCGACCTCGCGGGGGACGCCCCGGCGGCATCCGTGACCCGCGTCCGCCGCAACTACGCGCGCCTGGCCTCCGCCGCGTAAGCATTCAGGGGCACGAAAAACTGCCCGAAGGGGAACGCACCCGCCGGAAAGATCGCGGCGCAGGACAATGACCTGCACTTGATCGCGACCTTGCGGACGGGCGGGCCTTGCGCTTGCCGCGCGGTTCCCCGCGCCCTGACTTCGCACCTTCGCACCCATCAGCAAATTCCGGACACCAAGTATCCCGAATCCCACCAGGAGCCCCACCATGCCCAGCACCACCCCCAGGCCCGCCGCCGTACTCGCCCTCGGCACCTTCGCCGTCGGCACCGACGCTTTCATCACCGCCGGCTTCCTCCCCGCCATGGCCAGCACACTCCACCTGTCGACCGCCACCGCCGGTCAGTCCGTCAGCCTGTTCGCCGCCGTGTACGCGCTGGCCTCGCCACTCCTGGCCGTCGCCACGGCCCGGTTACCCCGCCGCGCCCTGCTGGTCGGCGCGTTGGTGCTGCTCGCCGCCGCGAACGCGCTGTCCGCACTGGCGCCCACGTACGCCGTTCTGCTCTCGGGCCGCGTCCTCGCGGCTCTCGGGGCGGCCGCGTTCACCCCGACCGCCGGCGCGACGGCCGCGGCGCTGGCGCGAGCCGACTCGCGGGGGCGGGCGCTCGCGGTGGTGATCGGCGGGCTGACGGTGGCCACGGCGCTCGGCGTGCCACTCGGACGGGTGGCCGCCGCCGGCCTGGGGTGGCGGGCGGCACTGGGCGCGGTCGCGGCCCTGTCCGCGCTGGGCGCTCTCGCGGTCGCCCTGACGCTTCCTCATCTCCCGGGTGCCGAGCCCGTTTCGCTGCGGAGGCGGCTCGCCGCGCTGCACCACCCCGGAGTGCTCTCGGTGCTGCCGCTGACGGTGCTCGGCATGGCGGCCTGCTACGTGCCGTACTCGTACAGCGTGCCGGTGCTGGCTGCGGTCGGCGTCTCGGGGCGGATCGCCGTACCGGTCACGCTGGCGCTGTACGGCGCGGGCGCGGTGGCGGGCAACCTGCTGGCAGGTCGTTGGACGGACCGGGTCGGTCCGGTGCGGGTGCTGACGGCGGGCTACGCGGCGATGGCGGTGTCGTTCGCGGTGCTGGCCGCGCTCGCGGCTGGGCATCTGGGCGGCGGCGGCATCCCGGCCGGAGCGCTGGCGTTCCTGTGGGGCGCGAGCAGTTGGTGCCAGACCCCGGCGCAGCAGCACCGCTTGCTGGCGGCAGCCGCCGAACAGGCTCCGCTGGTGGTGTCGTTGAACTCGTCGGCGATCTACCTGGGCATCGGCGCGGGCACCGTGCTGGGCGGCTTGGCCCTGCCGTCGGGCGCAGCAACGGTCTTCGCCCTGGCGGCGGTGCTGGCGTGCGGCGCGGCGGGGTTCCTCGGGGTGACCGCACTCGGGGTGACCGCACTCGGGGTGACCACAAAAGAACGATCCGGTGCTACATCCACATGAACGGCTGGCCGGCTATGGCGGCGGCGGTCCTGGCGCTGGCGGTCAGGACGTCGTCCGGGCCGTCGCCGGGCCGCTGGTCCGCATACCGCGAGACCGCGATGGTGATGTAGTGGCCGACCAGCTCCACCCGCGTCGCGGCCATCGGCTTGACGCCTGCGGCGGGGGCCACCAGCCCGTCGGGGAAGGTGAATTCGAACTCCGCCGCGTGCTCGCGCACGGCCTGCACGGCCCGTGAGGCGGCGCCCGGGTCGTTGAAGCGCAGGACGGTGAGGCTGCTGATCACGGGCTGGTCGTTGCGGGTGAGCGCGACGCCGAGCCAGCTCTGGCAGTCGAGCTTCTCCAGCAGATTGTGCGTTTTGTCGATCTGGACGTTCTGGCAGTCGGCGCCGTCGCGGGCGGCGGTCCGGCGGGCCTTGAACGCGTCGTAGTCGTACGTGCGCTGGGCGGGGAAGTACCGTTCCGCGCCGAATGCCTGAGACTCCGTCAGCGGCTTGGGCACCTGCCCGGGCGTGGCAGCGGCGGCAGCGGGCAGGGTGCTGGTCGGCCCGAGCCCGGGCAGGATGTCGCCGGGGTGCGGGGTGGACACCACCCAGACGCCGCCGGCGGCCAGTACCGCGACGACGCTCCACAGGACGGCCAGTCGTCTCCGCTCGCCGACGGCCCGATGTCCGGCCACCGGCAGGTCCTCGTCGGTGCTTGCTGGCGCGTCCCCCTGGATGGTCATGGCGCAGATTCTAAGCAGGTCATCCCACAATCCCACCTTCGGGTCGGGCGTACCGGAAGCACCCTTGCCATTGCAGGCCCGGAGCCACCAATCGACTTATCGGCAGATATGACGTTATGTCCAACTTGCGCGCGCCGACCGGACACTGGGCGACTGTCAGAAGATCACTCGCACCGCATCCGGCTTGGCGAACGGCATCATGTCCCAGCCCGCGGGCCAGCCCCGCTCGTCGCACCGCTCCCCCGGTTCGGCATAGATCAGGCGCGGAATCCGCCACATCCACCACTGACCGTCGCCGTCGCCGTGCCCGGGCCAGGGGATGGTGGCGGCGCGGAATCGCTCGTCCAGCCCGCGGAGCTCCGGCTCCCAGGCCTCGCGAACCGCCGCGGCCAGCTGCGGCCACTCCTCCGCCGGCGTGGTGCGGCACCCGAGGTCGTTCATCAACTCGGGCGCGCACCACGAGTACCCCTCTTCGACCCCCTCCACCTCCTGCCGCCACTGCCTCATCAACACACTGACGGCGCCGGGCGACGCGCCGGCTCGCCGATCGGCGCCGGCCACCACCACCTCGGCACCCATCGAGTCACTCACCGAGCCCCGGCACCCACACCAGGCGCAGGACGTCGATGGTGCGTTCCTCGGGGTTGACGAACAGTTCGGCGGTGACCGACGGGGCGAGCACCGCGCTGCGCAGGTCGCCCCACTCGTCGAGGGCGGAGCCGGCCCGGCCGTCGAGTGTCACCAGGGCGGCGGTGACCAGGGCGAACAGCAGGTCGTCCGCCTTGGAGATCTCGATCATCGTCTGGGCGGGCTGGTCCTGGAGCCAGAACCGCCAACCCTTCACGCCACGGCCCCGATCTGTCGCGACCGGGCGGCGGCAAGTACGGGGCCCACGGCGGCCCGGAAGCCGGACCGGTCGCTGCCGTACGCCGCGGACATGGCGCGCAGCCACCAGGACGTGATCACGGCCTCCCGGTCGAGCGGATCCTCGACCGGCCCCAACTCGCCGTAAAACCGGGCCCGTTCGTCATAGGTGAGCGCATGCCCGATGCCATTGATGCTCCGCGGCACCCGCAGCGTGCCGGACTCCGCCATTGCCGTCATGCCTTGCCCTCCCGTCCCAATGCCTCCGACCGTACCCGGGCAGGCCCGATCCGTCTGCCACCTTTCCCCAACGAACTGTTCACCGCCCCGCCGTGGCCACGGCCGCCACCAGGTGCGCGGACCCGGCGATTCGCCGTCCCGGGCGGGCGGGTGCTCTCCTACAGTTGGGGCGCCGACAGTCCGAGCGACAGGAGTTGGTCCCGATGCCCAACGACACCGCGGGGATCGATCCGTCCAGGCCGAGCATCGCTCGCATCTACGACTATCTGCTCGGCGGCACGGAGAATTACGCCGTCGACCGCGAAATCGGCGACTTCTTCCTCGAGGAACTGCCGGGTTCGGTGGCGGTCCCGATCGAAAACCGCCGCGCCCTGATCCGCGCCGTGGCGGCGATGACCCACGACGGCATCCGTCAATTCATCGACATGGGCAGCGGCCTGCCCACCGCCGACAACGTGCACCAGGTCGCCCAACGGCACCGCCCCGACGCACGCGTCGTCTACGTCGACAACGACCCGACCGTACTCGCCCACGGCCGCGCCCTGTTGGCCGCCGACGAACGCACCGCGGTGATCCGGGCGGACGTGCGCGAGCCGGAGAGCATCCACCAACACCCCGACGTGGCCCGCCTGATCGACTTCGACCAGCCGGTCGGCATCGTCTTCAGCGCCGTCCTGCACCACCTCAACGACGCCGAGCAGCCCGGCGAGCTGGTGCACTGGTGGACGGACCGGGTGCCGCCGGACAGCCGGATCTACATCTCGCACTTCCGCACCGGCGACGGCGACAACGAACAGACCCGGATCGCGGAACAGAAACTGCAGGACGCGTTCGGCCGCGGCCGCTGGCGCACCGACGAAGAGATCACCGCCCTGTTCGGCGACCTCGAACTCCTCGAACCCGGCCTCGTCAACTGCTCACTCTGGCGCCCGGAATCCGCCCCGGCCCCCAACACCGGCACGCCCCCGCACGAACCGACGGTGTGGGAACGGATGATCTCCTGCGCCCTCGCACGCAAGCCGTAGGAGCCTCGACCGAGCTGTGTTCGCATCGGCGCAAAGCCGACTGTGGGCGGCAGTTGAGACGATGACGGCATGGAATTCCACGACACTGCCGAGATGCACCGAGTCTGCGTCGAACGGCTCGGAGAGCGAGCCGGCCCGCAGTTCGCCGCGATGGCCCGCCGCGGCTTCCGGTTGGAGCCTGCGAGCGGTGGCGCCCCGGCCACCGGCCGATGCCGGCTCGGCGGCCCGGCCCTCCTCGAACCGGAAACCCGGTGGCCCGAGCTCGACGGCGTTCCGCTGTCCCTGCTCGCCGTCCTCGACACCGATGCCCTCGCCGCCCCGCTCGGCAGTGAACTGCCCACCCGGCCGGGCCTGCTCAACTTCTTCTCCCTCGCTCCGGATGTGCCGTACGAGACTTACCGACAACTGGACACCTCCGGCCCGCAGGCCCACCGGGTGATTCCGGCGGACCCCGCACGAGCGGTCGAAAGGACCGCGCACGAACCGGCGAGGAACTATCCGGCCCGCCCCGTCCGCGCCGTCGGGTCGACCATGCTCCCGGACGCCTGGGACGTCGAGGACCACGACGTCGAGTTCGACTCCGACAGGCACTGGGGCGCGGCGTCGCTCATCCTCGCCGCGTTCGGCGACCTCGACGGGAACACCGCCGGACAGCACTGCGCCTTCGGCTGGCCGGACGCCTCCTACGCCTATGCGGTGACCGGCCGCGACGCCGGCGGGCCCGCCGTCCATCTGCTCCAACTCGCCGAGGACACCGGTCTCGGCTGGGGCTGGGGTGACGCGGGGACGATGTATTTCACCATCCCGGCGAAGGCTTTCGCGGTGGGGGACTTCGGCAAGGTCGAGGCCGCGGTGCGTAGTTGTTGAGCCGGGGCAACTCGCTTTGAGAATTCGAACGAGACCCCTATTCTTCACGCCATCACTGCGAGTGATCCACACCGCAGGCACCACTTCGGCGGGGGATCTCCGTGCATTCCGAGAACGTTCACCACATGCCGGGCCCGCAGTCCCTGCCCGACGACAGATCGGCCACCGGCGTCCGGCGATTGGCGCTGGCCGCGCAGGTGCTGATCGGCCTTGAGGCCGCCTCGCAGGCGGCGGTCGCCGCGGCCGGCGGCACCCGGTCGGCGGTGTTCCCGATGCTCGTGCCGCTCCTGGTCGTGCTGGTCGTCGGCAGCTGCGTCGCATTCGTTCTCTGGTTCCGGCGCTGTCGGCTCAACGTCGACCGCTTCGGTCCGGATATTCAGAAGTACTCGGCCGGATGGGCCGTCGGCGCCTGGTTCGTCCCCCTGGCGATGTGGTGGATTCCGCGCCGGATCGCGCTGGACATCTGGCGCGCGACCGAGCCCGCCGGCAAGACCTGGTTGATCAACGCCTGGTGGGCCGCCTGGCTCGCCCAGACGGTCGGTGCCACGGTCCTCGACCAGCTCGGCGCGGGCGACAACGGCTACTCGGCCTTCGACGTGGTGACCGGCCTGGCTTCGGCGGTGCTCGCGATTCTGGTGATCCGACAGATCACGTCCACTCAGGAAGGGAAGCTGAGCGGCAGGGCGCAAACCACCGTGACCGTGTGAGGAATGTCTCGCAGCGTCCGCCGGCTATCGGAATACCGTCAGATCGTGCGTAAAGCGGCAGGTCAAGGCCTGTTGTGACTACTCGCACACGCTCCGGGCGATCTTCTGGTGTGTTCCCTCTGGCGGACGGCGGGGCGGCCCGGGCAGGATCGGGCCATGGATCTCCTCGACACGCTGACCGACAAGGGCCTTCGCCGGGAACTGCCCACCCGCGAGGAGGCGCTGGCCGTACTGGCCACCACGGATGACGAGCTGCTGGATGTGGTTGCGGCCGCCGGGCGGGTGCGCCAGCAGTGGTTCGGGCGCCGGGTGAAGCTCAACTACCTGGTGAACCTGAAGAGCGGGCTGTGCCCGGAGGACTGCTCGTACTGTTCGCAGCGGCTGGGGTCGAAGGCGGAAATCCTCAAGTACACCTGGCTGAAGCCGGAGCAGGCCGCCGAGGCGGCGGCCGCGGGTGTCGCGGGCGGCGCGAAGCGCGTCTGCCTGGTGGCCAGCGGCCGCGGGCCGACGGACCGGGACATCGACCGGGTCGCGGACACCATCGCGGCGATCAAGGACGCGGACGAGCAGGTCGAGGTGTGCGCCTGCCTGGGGCTGCTGTCAGACAATCAGGCGGAGCGCCTGAAGGCGGCCGGCGCGGACGCGTACAACCACAACCTGAACACCTCCGAGAGCACGTACGGCGAGATCACCACCACCCACACCTACGCGGACCGGGTGGACACCGTGGCGAAGGCCCACGGCGCGGGCCTGTCGGCCTGTTCGGGGCTGATCGCGGGCATGGGCGAGAGCGACGAGGACCTGGTGGACGTGGTCTACGCGCTGCGCGAGCTGGACCCGGACTCGGTGCCGGTGAACTTCCTGATCCCGTTCGAGGGCACCCCGCTCGCCGAGGAGTGGAACCTGACGCCGCAGCGCTGCCTGCGGATCCTGGCGATGGTCCGGTTCGTCTGCCCGGACATCGAGGTACGGATCGCGGGCGGCCGCGAGGTGCACCTGCGGTCGATGCAGCCGCTGGGCCTGCACATCGCCAACTCGATCTTCCTGGGCGACTACCTGACCAGCGAGGGCCAGGCCGGACAGGCCGACCTCGACATGATCAAGGACGCCGGTTTCGAGGTGGAGGGCGCCGAGCAGACCACCCTGCCCCGTCACCGCGCGTCGGCCGGCGGCTGCGGCGGCGGTGCCTCGGCCTGCGGCAGCCACGAGGAGCAGACCACCTGCGGGACGGGCGGCGGCTGCGGCCCGTGCGGCGGCCACCAGGCCGACGAGGCCGAGACGGCCACCACGGAAACCGAGGCCGCCGAGGACGAGGCGCGCACCGACCTGGTGCGGGTGCGCCGTCGTGGCGCGGGCACCGAACTGGCGCCCAACGCGTGACGGGCAACGCGCAGTTGCTCGACCTGGACCGGGCGCACGTCTGGCACCCGTACGGTCCGATGCCGGGGACGGTCCGGCCGTTCGTGGTGGAGTCGGCCGCGGGCGTGCGCCTGCGGCTGGCCGAGCCGGTGGGCGGGCACGAGGAGCTGATCGACGGGATGTCGTCCTGGTGGGCGGCGATCCACGGCTACCGGCACCCGGAGCTGGACGCGGCCGTCCGCGACCAGCTGGAGCGGATGAGCCACGTCATGTTCGGCGGGCTGACCCACCGCCCGGCGGTCGAACTCGCCGTCAAGCTCGTGGAGTTGACGCCCGAGCCGCTGCAGCACGTGTTCCTCGCCGACTCCGGTTCGGTGGCGGTCGAGGTCGCGCTGAAGATGTGCCTCCAGTACTGGCAGTCGCTCGGACGGCCGGAGAAGCGGCGGGTGCTGACCTGGCGCGGCGGCTACCACGGCGACACCTTCCACCCCATGTCGGTGTGCGACCCCGAGGGCGGGATGCACCACCTGTGGGGCGGGGTGCTGCCCCAGCAGCTGTTCGCCGCCGAGCCGCCCGCCGGGTACGACGCCCCGGCCGACCCGGAGTACCTGGCGCACCTGGCCGACCTGATCGAACGGCACGCCGGCGAGCTGGCCGCCGTGATCGTCGAACCGGTGGTGCAGGGCGCGGGCGGCATGCGCTTCCACTCCCCCGCCTACCTGAGGGCCCTGCGCGAGTTGTGCGACGCGCACGACGTCCTGCTGGTCTTCGACGAGATCGCCACCGGCTTCGGCCGCACCGGCGAACTGTTCGCCGCCGACCACGCGGGCGTCTCCCCGGACGTGATGTGCCTCGGCAAGGCGCTGACCGGCGGCTACCTGACGCTGGCCGCCACCCTGTGCACCAGCAGGGTCGCGGAGGGCATCTCGCGCGGCGAGGTCCCGGTGCTGGCGCACGGCCCGACGTTCATGGGCAACCCGCTTGCCACCGCCGCCGCCAACGCCTCGATCGACCTGCTGCTGCGCCAGGACTGGCGCACCGAGGTCAAGCGCATCGAGACCGCACTGCGCGACGCCCTCGCACCGTGCGCCGGACAGCCCGGGGTACGGGACGTCCGGGTGCTGGGCGCGATCGGCGTGGTGCAGCTCGACGCACCGGTCGACATGGCGGCGGCCACCGCGGCCGCCGCCGAACAGGGCGTGTGGCTGCGCCCGTTCCGCGACCTGATCTACACCATGCCGCCGTTCGTCACCGACGACGCGGACGTGGCCGCGATCGGCCGAGCCGTCGCCGCGGCGGCGGCCGCGTCCCACGCGGCGCACAGCAACTGAACCACCCTCCTGAGGAAGCACCATGTCGCCCGTACTGTTCGTCACCGGCACCGGCACCGAGGTCGGCAAGACCGTCACCACCGCGGCCCTCGCGGCGCTCCGCACCGATCCGGTGGCAGTGCTCAAGCCCGGCCAGACCGGGCTGGCGCCGGGCGAGCCGGGCGATGTCGACGAGGTGGCCCGGCTGGCCGGGCCGCTGGTGCACGGCGTCGAACTGGCCCGCTACCCCGAGCCGTTGGCGCCCGACACGGCGGCCCGCCGGTCCGGTCTGCCGACCCTCGCGCCGGACGAGGTGGCGAAGACCGTGGCCGACCTGGCCGACCGTTTCGACTGCGTGCTGGTGGAGGGCGCGGGCGGGCTGCTGGTCCGCTACGACGAGCGGGGCCGGACCCTCGCCGACCTCGCCGCCGCCTGCGAACTCGCGGGCGTCCAGGCCGAGTTCCTGCTGGTCGCGGCGGCCGGCCTGGGCACCCTCAACGCGACGGCGCTGACCGCGGAGGCGCTGCGCCACCGGGGCCTGGCGCTGCGCGGCGTGGTGGTCGGCAGCTGGCCCGCCGACCCGGACCTCGCGGCCCGCTGCAACCTGGCCGACCTGCCGTCCGCCGCCGGCGCCCCGCTGCTGGGCGCCCTCCCGGAAGGCGCGGCAGCCGACCGGTCCCCGGCCGCTTTCCGGGAGTTGGCCGCGTCCGCACTCGCCCCGTCGCTGGGCGGCCACTGGGACGCCGAGGCGTTCGCGGCGGCGCACCACCCCGGCTGAGCGGGCACACAGGAACGGCGCGACGGGATCCCCCGTCGCGCCGTTTCTTCGTCTACCCGTCAGCCGATCGTCCAGCGCTGGAGCGCCGAGCCGGTGTCCGGCTGCTGGGTGACCAGGGCGCCGTCACCGGTGGAGGCGGTGGTGACCAGCAGTCCGCTCTTCTGCGAGGCGACGGTGTAGCCGTTGCCGACGGCGCTGACGATCCAGCGCTGGTTGCTGCCGCCGGTGCAGGTGTACTGGATGATCGCCGCGCCCGCGCGGCCGGAGCCGCCGTTCACGTCCATGCACAGGGTCGATTCGGCGTTGCTGATCTGGTAGCTGCCGTCGGCCTGCGGGGTGAAGATCCAACGCTGGTTCTGCCCGCTGTTGAGCGCCCAGGTGATCAGCTGGGTGCCGGCTGTGGTGGAGTGGTTGGGGTTGTCGAGGGCCTTTCCGGAGACGGTCAGGGTATGGGTGCCGGTGAGCGCCGGGTTCACCGCCCAGGTGAAGGTGGTCGAGCCGTTGGCCGTCCCGGAGGAGGCGGTGACCGTGACGGTGGCGGAGCCGGTGGTGGTCGGGGTGCCGGTGATCAGTCCGGCCGGGCTGATGGTCAGTCCGGCGGGCAGTCCGGTGGCGGTCCAGCTGAGCGCCTTGCCGGCCGAGTCGTTGCCGCCGAGCTGGAGCGAGACGGCGGTGTTGACCTTGGTGGCCTGGTTGCCGGGGTTGGTGACGGTGACGGTCTCGGGCGCGCTGCCGGCCACCGTGAGGGTGAGTGCCTGCTCGCTCGCGGTGCGGCCCGCGCCCACCGCGCTGCCGCTGGTGTCCGTCCAGGAGCGGGCGGGGACGGTCTCGGCGAGTCGGCCGGTAGCGGCGGAGAGGCCGAGCGCCAGGCCGCTGTAACGGTTCACCAGCTTGACCGTGCCGTCCGCGGCGCCGTTCGCGTCGGTGCCGCGCAGCACCCACCACTGCTGGCCGACACTCGGCCCGCCGACGGGCGCGGCCGTCACAGTCGGCTGCGCGCCCCAGGCCCGGCCCGCCACCGCACCGGAGTTGACGCCGAGCAGCTGCCCGGTCGAGGAGTTGGCGATCCGGTAGGAGCCGTCGCCGTTGGCCGCGAAGGTCCACGACTCCAGCGCGGACCCGGTGGGCGCGGCCACCGAAGTGGCGGTGCCGGACGCCTGGGCGAGCACCCGGCCGCCGCTGGTCGCGATCCGGTAGGCCTTCGTCAGGTCGACCGGCGCCGCGGCGGGCGCGGTGGAGTCGATGCTGACGTTCACGTACTGCCCTGACGCACCGCCGGAGCAGCCGAACGCGCAGTACGAACGGAACGACTTGCCGACGATCGCCGAGCTGGTCCGGTTGGCGCCGTCCAGGAACCAGCGGTACCAGGACGCCGTGTGGTACCCGCCGGTGTCCCCGATCGGGTACCACTTCTGCGTGGCGAGGTTGTCGGTGGCGTAGAACTGCTGCGGCGCGTTGCCGCTCTGGTCGACGGCCTGCGGCTCGCCGATGTACAGCCCCAGGTAGGCGTTGTACGTGACGTCCATGACGAACAGCGGCGAGGTCGCGGGCATCTGACCGGCCGCGATCTGCTGGGCGGAGGTGCCGGCGTTCGCCGGGTCGTACTCGCCGGAGACGGGCGTGTACCCGGTGCTGCTGGACGCCCCGACGGGCACCATGTTCGACTCCCGGCCACCGACGCCGGCCTCGCTCCAGGCGCCGTTGTACCACTTCTGCCAGGAGCCCGGCGCCATCTTGCCCGCGATCGGGGCGCGCGCGACGTGCTCGTAGAACGCCTTCCAGCCACCGCTCTTGTCGACCACCCGGGAGCCGTAGAACACGTAGAAGTACCCGGACGCGGCGTCCACCAGCAGGCGCTGGTCGCCGTCGCCGTACGAGTACGTCTGGTTCGGGAACTGCGCGGTGTCGCCGCGGGTGGTGCTGTACGGCGAGGTGATCACGTGGTCGCGGATCGTCCAGGTCCTGCCCTGGTCGGTGGAGACCGCGTAGTCGATGGCGTCGAAGTGCAGCCCGTCACCGAAGGGTTGGGGCGTGAACTCGTTGTGCACCAGCCCGTACCAGTCACCGGTGTCGGGGTCGATCCAGACGCCCGACAGGTCGCAGTAGTTCTTCTGCGCGTAACCGCTGCCGCTCGGGGCGGCGGTGGCGGTCTTCCCGGTCGGGCTGTTGTTGCAGCGCCAGGTGGTGTCGTTGTTCTTGTCCTGCGCGTTGGCCGGGTTGACGGCGTTGGAGACGGCACCGGAACGGGTGGCGGTGTCGAAGTCCGTCCCCGTGAAGAAGTCCCAGTACCGCGGGTCGCTCGCGCCGTACAGCGCCGCGGACTGCTGGAACCAGAACGTGCCGTCCTTGTCCAGGTACGGCACCGCCGGGGTGTCGGTCGGGTGGCTGTACGTCACCGGCGCGCCGACGGTGACGCTGTACGTCGCGGCGTCCGGCTGCGTGGCGGAAGCCGCGGAAGCGGTCGGCGCGACACCGGCTGCGACGGCCAGCAGCACGGCGGCCAGAGCGCCGGCGGCCGGCCTGCGTGGGGGTGAGAACACGGGTACTCCTTCGGTGGCCCGTTCTGCAATGAGATGCAGTATCCGGGCTCCGATCGAGCACTTGTCAACAACTTCGCGCAGAATCCTGCACGCAAAGGCTTCCCGCCCCTGTTCGAAGCTGCTTGACTGACCGTCAATCGATCAGACCTCAACAGACGTTCACCACCCCGAACCCCGATCGACTGCCGCGACCCCGGCCCGACACGTCGTCATCCCGCCGAGAACCGGACGCTGCCACGGGAGGAGCACCGCGCCGCCGCTCACCCTCTCCCCCGGCGAGCCGACCGACTCGCGCCACCCCATCGAACTGGCCGACGCCGACCGTCACTTGACGCCCCGCGAAGCACCGCGCGCACGACAGGCCGGCCGTCGACCACCTGCACACCCGCGCGACGGCCACCCGACACCACCGAGCGCCAGGCGCGCCACCGCCCCTCCCGCCCCGCGCAGCGGGTGGCGCTACTCCGCCGGCGCGCCGATCACCCGGGTCACCAACTCGTCCACCAGCTCGGCGCGTTGCTCGGCGGTGAACAGGTCGGGCAGGGCGAGGCGTTCCAGGATGAGCCAGTTCAGCGCCAGGTACAGCAGCCGAACCGCGGTGGCGTCGCCGGGCAGGCCCGCCGCCAGGTGGTAGTCGATGTTGAACTGGAGGTCCGCGCCGATCCGCCGGGTGACCGTCTCCCGCAGCTCGGGGCGGCGCAGCGCGGCCAGGCGGAGTTCCAGCAGGGCGAGGAAGCCGGTCGGGAAGTCGGCGATCCGGTCGACGAGTTGGTGCATCAGCTCGGCAACCCGCGCGGTGTCGCGCGGCCCGGTCAGGCCCTGGGCGAGGGCCTCGGGGTCGGCGCCGAGGCGTTCGTAGACGCGCTCGGCGCACTGGGTGAGCAGGGCGTCGCGGTTGCTGAAGTAGTTGGAGGCGGTGCCGGTCGGGACGGTGGCGCGCTGGTCGACTGCCCGGAAGGTCAGCCCCCGGGCACCTTCCTCGGCAAGGACTTCGATCGCGGCGTCGAGCAGTGCCACGCGTCGTTCGGGATTGCTTCGGGCCATCGCTTGTAACCACTCCACTCGTAGTGCTACGTTCTTACCACTCCAAGCAGAGTACTACAGACCGAGTGGTCACCCTTCTTCGAAAGGCACCGAGTGCGAAAGCTCGTGTACTACGTCGCCGTCTCCATCGACGGCTTCATCGCCGGCCCGGCCGGTGAGTTCGACTTCTACCCCCAGTGCGACGACATGGTGGACTACCTCCGGGCCGAGTTCCCCGAGACCATGCCGACCCATGCCCGTCCCCACATCGGCCTCGACGGGGCGCCCAACAAGCGCTTCGACACCGTACTGATGGGCCTTGGCACCTACCGCCCCGCCCTGGACATCGGCGTCACCAGCCCCTACGCCCACCTGAAGCAGTACGTGGTCTCCTCCACCCTCCCCGAACCGACCGACCCTGCGGTCAACGTGGTCCGCACCGACCCGCTGGGCCTGGTACGGGAGTTGAAGCAGCAGCCCGGCGACGGCGACATCTGGCTCTGCGGCGGCGCCAAGCTCGCGGGCGAACTCCTCCCGGAGATCGACGAACTCATCTGGAAGCGCTACCCCGTGGTCGCCGGCACCGGCCTCCCCGCCTTCGCCGGCGACTTCCGCCCGCGCCCGTTCGCCCCCGTCGAGACGCTGGAGTTCAGCAACGGCGGCACCGTCACCACCTACCGCCCGGCCTCGTAGCCGCGCGACGCCCGGACGCCCGCGCGGCGCCGGGGCCCCCGCCCGCCGGACGTGCAGGACACCCAACTCCCCCGCGCCTTCAGCCCGGTGGCCCGCCCCGTCCGGGTAGCGTGGCCTCGACCGGCGCCGCGCCGGGCCGTACGAGGGGGACACGGACGATGAACTCGCCGAAGCCGAGGACGTATTGGACCCGGCCGGAGACCACCGGCCCGGAGGTGTTCGTCGCCGTTCCGGAGGGCGTCACGCCGCCGGCCACCGTGGCGGTCGGGATGGAACTGTTCGGGGTGACGGCCTGGGTGCGCGGTGTCTGCGAGCAGCTGGCCGCCGCGGGCTACGCCGCCGTCGCGCCGGACTTCTTCGGCCGCACCGTCCCCCGGGCGGATCTGCCGTACGACGCGGCGGGCCGGGACGAGGGCTTCCGACTGCTGTCCGCCCTGACGGCCGACCAGGTCGCAACCGACACCGCCGCCGCACTCTCCGTCGGAGCGTCCCTCGGCGCCGGCCCGGGCCGGGCGTTCGCGGGCTTCTCCGCCGGCGGCCACCTCGCCTTCGTCGCGGGCACCCGCCTCCCGCTGGACCTGATCGTCGCCTGCTACCCGGGCTGGCTGCTGGACGCCGACACCACCCCGTTCACCGCCGCCCCCCAGCCCCCGCTCACCCCCACCGGCGCCGCCACCCTCGCCGCCCACGGCACCACCGTCCTCGGCCTGGTCGGCACCGAGGACCACCTCGTCCCACCCATCGACTGGTCCCGCATCGACGCCCGCCTCACCGAATCGGAAGTCCCGCACGAGCTGGTCTCCTACCCCGACACCCCGCACGGCTTCCTCTGCCCCGACCGCCCGGCCACCTTCCGCCCCACCGAATCCGCCGACGCCTGGTCCCGCATCCTCGCTGCCCTCGCCACCCTGAAGCCCTGACGCCCTGACGCCCCGAACGCCGCCCGTCGGCGCCAGGGGCAGCCTGATCGATCACTCCGGCCACCGCTTCTCCGGTCCTGCGAGCACGAACCGGCCGGACCGGCCGGGCCGAATCGGGGCCGAATCGGGGCCGACCGGCGAGGACTCCGCAGCAGCCCGAATATCAGTCGCCGGGTGCGGTCGATCTGAAGTATGAAGTCGAAGTCGGAAGTGCTCTTTCAAACACTGGAGGGCTCCATGGCCAAGGGCTACTGGGTCAGTTCCTACCGCACGATCTCGGACCCCGAGAAGCTGGCTGCCTACAACGAGCTGGCCGGTCGGGCCGTCCGAGCCGGGGGCGGGCGGGTCCTCGCCCGTGACGGTCAGGTCGTCGCACACGACGCCGGAATCGCCGGGCGCACCATACTGATCGAGTTCAACAGCTTCGAACAGGCCGTTGCGGCCCGCGAGAGCGAGGCATACCAGGAGGCGCTGGTCGTCCTCGGCGACGCCGTCGAGCGTGACTTCCGCATCATCGAAGGCCTTGACTGACCGATGAGTTGGAGCTTGCCCGGTCGATCACGCGTGTTCGAGCCTGTTGACGACTCGTTCGACGGTGTTGCGTGCGGCGCAGCGCTGCCGGTCTGGGCCGGGCGGCCGGACAAGCTCTAGGCTCAGGGTCCATGATTCTGCTGAGCGATCCCCAGGTGGTCAACATCCCCGTGCAGGACTGCGGCGAGCCTCTCGCGGAGATCGCCTCGGTCCCGGCGACTGCGCTGGACTCCCGGGAACGGGACGAGGCGGGGGCCTACGGCCGGGTCAGGACCGGCGTGCTCGAACGTCTGCGCTCGGCGTCCGAACGGCTTCCCGACGGCGTCAGGTTCCTTGTCGTAGAGGGGCATCGCAGCAGCACCGAGCAGGCGCGGCGGTTCGCCCGCTACGAGGACCGCCTGCGCCGCTCGGGCATCACCGGCCCTGTCGACCTGCGGCGCCGGGCCAGCGCCTTCGTCTCCCCGGTCGAGGTGGCGCCGCACTGTGCCGGGGCGGCGCTCGATCTGACGCTCGTTGATGCCGAGGGCGTCGAGCTGGACATGGGTGGCGCCGTGAACGGCCACCGCACGGGGGACGAGAAGTACTGTCCGCTGGACGCCCCGGGACTGTCGGACCGGGCGCGCCGCAATCGCGACCTCCTGGCCCGGACCATGGGCGACGCCGGCTTCGTCAACTACCCCACCGAGTGGTGGCACTGGTCCTACGGCGACCGGTACTGGGCACTGGTCACCAAGGCCGGCAGCGCCATCTACGGACCGGCCTGACCACCTCGAACCAGCGAGACCCCGGTGCGGGGGCATCGACGTCCCTTGAGTCAATCACCTACCCACGAGCGGGAAACGACGCACCAGAAACTCCGGCAGGACGACCCGGCACCGACCGGGCGATCAGCCGCACTCACGCCCGTCCAGCAGCGCCAGGCCGCCGCGCTGGCCCTGTGGCGGCTGCGGACGCCGGTGCTCGCGTTCGGGTGGGACGCCGACTGGGGCATCGACCCCGCGCTCGTCGATTCCCTCCGGCGACCGGGGCCGGCCCGGTGACGACTCGTGGACGGTCAACGGCGACCCGCGGCACCTGCGACGCGCCGCCGAGGCCTCGGCGACCGCCTGCCCGCCCGGGCGACCGCTCCGGCCTGGACTGGACGCCGCTCGCCGAGGATGCGCTGCGCGTGGTCCTTCCCCGACGCCACCCGCTGACCCACCGCACCGACCTGCACCTCGCCGAACTCGCCGACCAGCGCTGGATCCTGGGCTGCGGCAAGTCCGCCGGGCAGCTCGTCCGGTTCGGCGCGCCGGCTGGGGTGGACCTGCGGATCTCCTGCACCGCGACGGACTACGAGTTCGCCCAGTCACTGGTCCGCGCGGGCATCGGCGTCGCCCTGATCCCCCGGATCGGCTTCACCGACCACCCCGACCTGCTCTCCCTCCCCCTCGCCGAACCCGCCCCGCGCCGCCACCTCGGCCTCGCCCTCTCCCGCCGCCGCGGGCCCCGCGGCCCGCCTCGCCGAGGAGCTGGCCACCCGCCTCACCACCGAAGCCGGCACCCTCCCGTCCTAACGCCCCCTCCCGTCCTGACGCACCCTCCCGTCCTGACGCACCCTCCTCTGCACCCGAACGGGCGGTCCCCCGTCACCCCTTCCCCTGCCCGCCCGTTGACCAAGCGTCAACCCCGGCCCCCAGAGGAGTCCACCGTGCGCACCGCCCTCATTGCCCTCGCCACCCTCCTCCTCGCCTCCACCCCGGCCGCTGCCGCCGCCACCCTCACCCCGGACCAGACCTACAGCATCCCCGTCGGCGCAATCACCGACCTGGGCGCGCTTCCGACGCTCGGCGGCCTCGGCTACGACTTCGCCCACCTGCTCGGCCAGTAGCGCGCACACATGACGCCGCGAGCAGTCCGACCGACAAGCATGCGCGCGCGGCCCGGGCGAAGTGCCCTCGTCAGCGGCACAGGGACGGGCTTCCACGGGCCGATAAGGTGACGTGATCGTTCCGAGTGAAAGGCCACGGCACCGCAGTGACCGAGTCCCGCCCCCACGCCCTGTTCTGCTTCGGCACGCTGCTGGACCCGCAGGTGCAAACCACCCTCTTCGGCCGCACGGTGCCGACGACCACGGCCTCCCTGGCCGGTCACACGACCAGGCCCCTCACGATCACCGACGAATCCGTGATCGCCACCAGCGGCCGGCACGAACACCTCACCCTGGTACGCGACTTCGGCGGCACGGTCGAGGGCGCCGTCCTGCACCTGACCGACCAGGAACTGGCCGCTGCCGACGCCTACGAGGTGGACGACTACGCCCGCCGACGAGTGGTCCTCACCTCGGGCCGGACGGCCTGGTCCTACCTGGACGCGAGGCCGCTGCGCCCTGCGGCGCGCATCGTGATCGTCGGCGACAGCATCGCCTACGGCCGCTGCGACCCCCAGGGCGGCTGGGCCGGACACCTGGCGGCGACGCACATCGCGTTGGACGAGAACGCCCACCGGGTCTTCAACCTGGCCATCCCCGGCAGCACCTTGGCGGACGTCGCCCAGCAGACACCCCCGCTACTGGCTCCCCGCCACCCGGACACGCTGGTCGTGGCCGCCGGGATCAACGACTCGGCCGTGCCGGTCGCCGCGCCGGACACCCAAATGCCCCACCTCGCCGACCATCTTGCCTCGCTCGCCGACCATCTCGCCTCGCTGGCCGCAACTGCCCAGCGCCACAACGCCCGCATGGTCGTCGTCGGACCGTCCTGGCTCGACGAAACACGGCTCGACGACTACGAGGGCCTCCGCTTCACCACGGCGCGAGCACTCACCCTGCGCGTCACCCTCCAGGCCTGGTGCGAGGACAACCACATCGACTTCATCGACATGTGGGAACCCCTCCGCGACCAGCCCCACCAGTTCGTCGACGGCGTGCACCCGACCCCGGACGGACACAAGGAGCTCTACCGGCAGCTGAGCAGCCACAGCTGCTGACCCCTGCCGTTCAGGAGAAGGACAGCGACAGGTGGACGACTCAGGAGGCGAACGGCTCGATCTCGCCCGCGAAGACGATGACCTGGTCGATGAGGCTCCGTCGTAGATGGACGACGTCCGTTCCCGCCAGGCGGGGGCCTCCGTCCGGCATGGTGAACACCCACTGGTACCGGGCCCATTCGTCGGGCATGTCCACTGCTGAGCAGCGCGTCATCGTGCCGGTCCCCGCCGGGTGGCGTCGGATGTCCAGCACGAACCGCTCGACCGCCGCGATTCCTTCGCTGCGGCCCAACGGCCCCCAGAAGACCACGTCCGAGGTCAGGGCCTGGGAGAGCAGGGCAGTCACATAGCTGTCGTCCGAGGCGTTGAACGCGGAGATGAACGTGTCGATCGCGGAGCGTGCGGTTTCTTCCTGCATGTCCCAGTAATACCAGCCGGCCCGGTTCATGTCGGCACTCCGGCGGGGGACTTCGGAGCGATCGACGTGCAGGACGCCGACGGGTGGGTGGAACAAGCCGCGGCCGCGGCCCACGAATTATTGACCCCGAGGTCAAATATGTCGTACCGTCAGGTCATGGGACGACCGAAGCAGTTCGACGAGGGCACCGCGATCGCGCAGGCGATGGAGGTGTTCTGGACGAACGGCTACGCCGGCTCCTCCCCGGCCGAACTCGCCGAGGCGGCGGGCATCGGAAAGGGCAGCCTCTACCACGCCTTCGGCTCCAAGCGGGAACTCTTCGGGCGGGCGCTGGACGCGTACGACCGGGGCGGCGCCGAGCTGGCCGAGGAGTTCCTGGCGGGGCCGGGCACCACGAAGGAGTGCATCCGCGCCTTCCTGGCGATGCTGGTGGACGCGGACTTCGACGGCCCGGTGCGTCGCGGCTGCCTCGCCGTCAACACCGCGCTGGAGCTCGGCGGACGGGACGCGGACGCCGCGTTCGCGGTGCGCCGAATGACCGACCGCAGCGCCGACCTGCTGGCCGCGCGCATCGAGCGGGGCAAGCTGGAGGGCGACGTCCCGAACTCGGTGGACGCGGGCGCGCAGGCCAGGTTCCTGATGACCGCACTCGCGGGACTGCGGGTGATGGCCCGGGCCTACGACCGCGAGGCGGTCCTCGAGGTCGTCGACACCACCGTCGCCACCGTCTTCGGACACTGAAACCCGGACACTGAAACCCGGACGCCGAAGAAGCATCGACCGCGCCGCCCGCGCGGTTTCGCATGCCCAAATATTTGACCTCAAGTTCAAGAATATCGACCGAAAACGAGGAACCATGGATCTCGGACTCAACGGCCGCACCGCCCTGGTCACCGGCGCGGGACGCGGCATCGGCCTCGCCGTCGCCCGCGCGCTCGCCGCCGAGGGAGTGAAGGTGGTGGGCGCAACCCGCACCGCCACAAAGGAGTTGGCGGAGGTCGCCACCGTCGCGACGGCCGACCTGAGCACCCGCCAGGGCGCGGAGAGCGCGGTCGAGCAGGCACTGGCGGCGCTCGGCGGCATCGATCTGCTGGTCAACAACGTGGGCGCGGGCGACGCCTCCGTGTTCGCCCTGGGCGGCGTGCTGGACGTCGCGGACGAGCAGTGGCAGTCGCTGTTCGACCTGAACGTGATGTCGGCGGTGCGCACCACCCGGGCCGCGCTGCCCAGCCTGCTGGAGCGGCGCGGCGCGATCGTCAACGTGTCCTCGATCAACTCCCGTATCCCCACCGGCTCCCCGGTGGGGTACGCGGAGGCCAAGGCGGCACTCACCCAGTTCGGCAAGCGCCTCAGCGAGGAACTCGCGCCGCGCGGGGTCCGCGTCAACACCGTTTCGCCCGGCCCGACTTCCACCGACCAGTGGACCTCCGCCGGCGGCTACGGCGGCCGGATGGCCGATGCCATGGGCGTCCCCCTCGATGCCCTGCTGGACGGACTGCCCACCCAGGCGGGCACCGCGTCCGGCCGGCTCTCCACTCCGCAGGAGGTCGCCGACCTGGTGGTCTTCGCCCTCTCCGACCGGGCCGGCAACATCCACGGCGCCGACCTCGTCGTCGACGGCGGAACCCTCAAGTCCGCCTGAAGCACGCCAAGTTGACGACGGCTCAGCCCAGCGGCCGGGTCCACCGGCGCCACCGCGCCTCGCGCCCGTACCCGGCCGCCTGCCAGGCCGACTGCCCGAGTTCGTTGTGCTCCAGCACCATCGCGTCGGCCCGCCGCCCGCCCAGCGCCTCGAAGCGGGCGTGCGCGGCGTCCAGCAGCGCGCCGCCGATGCCGCGGCGGCGGGCCGACGGGTGGACGGCCAGCCGGTAGAGGTGGCAGCGCCAGCCGTCGAAGCCCGCGATCACCGTACCCAGGATCACGTCCTCCGCCACCGCCAGGATCAGCGCCTGCGGGTCGCGCTCCAACAGCCTTGCCACGCCCGCCCGGTCGTCGCTGATGCTGGTGCCCTCGGCGGCCTCGGCTCAGAAGGCCAGCACCGCGTCGATGTCGGCGGGCAGCGCGGCCCGCAGTTCGTACTCGCTCATGGCGCCTCTTCCTACCAGCGGCGATGCCCGCGCCACCAGCCATTTACGGTCCCGCTCTTGACGGCACCGGCCCCGCGCCAGCAAGGTGTGGGCCACTCCCTCGCACCGCTTCCCGTCCCGATCCTCCCCACCTCGGAGATGGCATGCGTGCGCAAAGAACCTCCCGTCACTACCGCCGCGACGGCCTGCCGATCGGCCTCGCGGCCGCCGCCCTCGCGCTGGCCGGCGTCGGCCTGGGCCTCGGCCTCGACTCGCCCGCGTCGGCGGCGCTGCCGACCGTCGACGTCGTCGACAACGGGCACTTCAATCAGGGCAATCGGATGCTGGCGTGGAGCTGCGAGAGCGGCCTGGTGCTGCCGCCGTCCGACGCGTTCGGCACGCTGGAGGGGCATCCGACCGACAGCAGTTACGCGGGCTGCACCCAGCGCGTCACGGTCGAGCCGAACTCCACGTACCGGCTGAGCGCCCGGGTCACCGGGCCGTTCGTGTTCGCGGGCGTCACCGGTTCCGGCACCACGGACATCGCGCTGTGGTCGAACCAGAACGACTGGAACGAGCTGACGGGGACGGTCACCACCGGGCCGGACACCCGCACGCTGATGGTGTACTTCCACGGCTGGTACCAGCAGGGGCCGTACCGGATCAGCTCGTTGGAGCTGTGGGGTCCGGGGCAGCCGCGGAACACCTGCATCCCGCTCCCGGCCGTCGACACCCCGGCCCCGTCGGCCAGTCCGTGCTACCTGACGCCGACCGCGACACCCAGCCGGACTCCCGCGCCGTCCACCAGCTGACGTCCGAACACCCCGTACGCACACTCCACCCCCACGCCGACTCCGACCTGGTCGGGCACGGACTGCTACCCGCCGCCCGTCCCGTCCTCGCCGCACACCACCCGTCCTCGCCCTACATCACCCGTCTTCGCCGTACACCACCCGCCCCCTCGGGCTCGCCCAACCTTCGGGCGGACCGGAATTGACGATGCGTCAGCCGCGCAGCGCCCAGACCGTGGTGGTCTTCACGGCCGCGTCCTCCAGGTCCGCGGCGACCGGGACGGCGTACTCGGCGAGCGCGGTGAAGCGTTCGCGCGGCAGGTAGGCGCGGCCCGGGTCGCCGACCACCACGGTCGCGCCCCGGGCGGCGGCGCGCTCCAGGAACGGCAGGAAGCGCGCCGCCATCGCCCGCTCGTAGAACACGTCACCGGCCAGCACCACCTGGCAGCCGTCACCGTCACCGTCCAGCACGTCCGCCAACTCGGCCGTCACCGTGACGCCGTTGTCCGCCGCGTTCACGGCGATCGCGGCCACCGCGTACGCGTCGATCTCCGCCGCCCGCACCTGCGCCGCGCCGCTCAGCGCCGCCGCGACGCCGACCAGGCCGGAGCCCGCCGCCAGGTCCAGCACGGTGCGCCCGGCGACCAGTTCGGGCCGGTCCAGCACGTGCCGGGCCACCGCGACGCCGCCCGCCCACGGGAACGCCCAGAACGGCGGCGGCAGTCCGATCTCGCCGCGCTCCCGCTCGGTGATCTCCCACAGCGCGATCGCGTCCTGCGCCATGTGCAGCCGCACCTCGGGCACGAACGGCACCGGCCCGGGCCGGGTGTGGGCGCGCACGAACTCCGTGTCGGCGGACGAGATATGACGGTCCGCGGCACTCCGCAGCGTGGTGGTGTCGTTCCCCATGGCGCACAGCCTAGGGGCAATGATCGCCACCACCGCGCAACCCGGATCCGCCACCACACGATCACCGGGACGCCACCACACAACCACCGGGATGCCGCCGCACGATCACCGACTGATCACAGACCACGTACCGTTTCGATACCGAAGCCATGATGAGCTGCGGAAACGCTCGCTCCGCGGAGGGTGCCCGAGTACGATCCGGGCAGACGCCCCGGCACTCACGGCACACGCGTTGTGCCTGGCCAGGGGCGGCGGCTTGCGCGGGGGCGCGCCCGGCACCACACGCCGGTGCGCCGCGATCCGCGTTCATGGCACCGCGCGCCAGGGCAGTCGCGCGAAGCGGAAGGGCAGCGACTTGACGGATCGGCTCACCGGCGGCGACTCCTCACTGCTGCGGCGGATCAACGCCGCGGTCACCCTGCGGTCGTTGCGCGCCGGACAGGCCGTCACGCTCACCCAACTCGTGGGCGACACCGGCCTGTCCAGACCCACCGTCGAGGGCGTCATCGAAGGACTGCTGGAGTCCGGACTCGTCGCCGAGGTCGACCACGTCCAGGAGTCCGGCCGCCAACGCGGCCGCCCGGCCCGCTGGTTCCGGTTCCGCGCCGAGGCCGGGCACGTCCTCGGCATCGAGGTCGGCGTCCACGACCTGCGGGTGGTCCTCGCCGACCTGGCCGGCGAGGTGATCACCAGCTTCGCCAAGCCGGTGGACGAGTCGATGGAGGCCGAGGAGCGGCTCAGCCAGCTCCGCACCACGGTCGCCGAGGTCCTGAAGAAGGCCGGTGTCTCCCGGGACAGCCTGTGGGAGGTCGTCGTCGGCACCCCCGGCATCGTCGACCGCGAAGGCGTCATCCGGCTCGGCACCGCGATGCCCGGCTGGACCGGCCTCGACCTCGGCGCCCGGCTGCGCCGCTCGTTCCGCTGCCCCGTGGTGATCGAGAACGACGCCAACCTCGCCGCCATCGCCGAACACTGGAAGGGCGCCGCCGTCGGCAAGGGCGACGTGGTGTTCGTGATGGCCGGCCTCAGCCCCGGCGCCGGCTCACTGATCGGCGGCCGGCTGCACCGCGGTTTCGGCGGCGCGGCCGGCGAGATCGGCGCGCTCCACCTGCTCGGCCGGCAGGCCACCCCCGAACGCCTGCTCTCCACCACCGGCCAGCCCCTCGACCCGCTGGACGAGGCCGCGGTGGCCCGCGTCCTCCGACTGGCCCGGGAGGGCGACCAGGTCGCCCAGGTCGCCATGGACCGCTTCCTCGGCCGCCTGGTGCACGACGTCACCGCACTCGTCCTCGCCCTCGACCCCGAACTCGTGGTGGTCGGCGGCTGGGCGGCCGGCCTGGACGGCGTCCTGGAACCGCTGCGCGAACAGCTCTCCCGCTACACCCTGCGCGCGCCCGAAGTCGCCCTCGCCGCACTCGGCTCCGAGGTGGTGGCGATGGGCGCACTGCGAATCGCCCTCGACCACGTCGAGGAACAGCTGTTCGCGGTCGATCCGCCGTCCCGGTAAGGCCGTCCCACGGCAGGCGGTCCGCCAGCACGAGATCGCCGTCGGCCGTCGGCCCTCCCGGCCCGACATCAGCTCCCGGCCGCCGCCGAACCGGTCGCGGGCTCAGGTGCGCACCGGTTCTCGATCGGCCCAACTCATAGCTGTGCCACCCCTGTTCACCGGTCCGATGCGGCAAACAGGGGTGGCACGGTCAAACTTCTGCCTGCGGCTCGTCAGGACGCGGCGGTGGCCGCGACGTTGGCGGCAGCCGGGGTGGCGACCTGGACGGCCGCGCCGGATTCGCCGAAGGTCAGCTTGCAGGTGTCGGCCCGGTAGGTGGAGACACCGACGGCCGCCAGCCGGCCCGCCGCCGCGTACTGGGTGGTGACCACCAGCACCGGGGTGCCCGGGGGGCGCTCCAGCAGCGCGGCCTCTGCGGTCTCCGCCACGCCCAGTTCCACCGAGCGGGACTCGTTGTCGACGCCCAGGCGCTCCAGCTGGCGCAGCACGCCGCGGGCCCGGTCGCTCGCGTCCACCACCACGGCCAGCCGCGGCAGCCCGGCGGCCGGCACGTGCAGCGCCTCGGCGGCGACCGTCACGCCCTGCACGATCCGCAGCCGGCGCACCGTGTGCACCTGTTCGCCCTCGGCGATGCCGAGCGTGCGGGCCAGCGCGGCGGGGGCGGCGGCGGTGGTGCAGTCGACGACCTTCCACTCCTGGCCGCGCGCGGACCCGGCCCGGCCGGACTCGCGGTCGCCGACCGGGATGCCGATGCGCGGGGCGGCGACGAGCGTGCCGATGCCGCGACGGCGCACCAGCCGGCCCTCCAGCTCCAGCTGGTCGAGCGCCTGCCGCAGGGTGGCCCGGGCCACACCGAAACGGGCCGAGAGCTCACGCTCGTTGGGCATGACCTGACCGGTGGAGAACTCGGCGTCCATGGTGCGCAGCAGCACCGAGCGCAGGTGCCAGTACTTCGGCTCCGCAACCGCCGGAAGCGTTCCTTGCCCCACCGTGTCCTCCACCCTGAAGGCCGTCGGGGCCCGCCACTGCTCCCCGGTTTTGGCAGGTGGGGAGGGCGGGCTTTATCCGTCCTTCTTTATTAAAGGTCTTTGCAGTAAGTGACAGTAGGGGGTGCCCGTGGACATGGTCAAGACCAATGGGAAGGGTTCCTGCCGGGCACGGCGAACCGGTACGCAACCGCAACCCGGTACCCTCGCCGGGTGAAGAGTGTTTCCACGGTCAACGTCAACGGGATCCGGGCAGCCGCCAAGAAGGGCTTCCTGGAGTGGATCGACGACACCAAGTCCGAGGTGGTCTGCCTGCAGGAGGTCCGCGCCGAGACCGAGCAGTTCGGCGAGGTGCTGGCCCGGCTCGACGGCTGGCACGCGGTCTGGGCGCCGGCCGCGGCGAAGGGCCGCGCCGGAGTCGCCGTCCTGTCCCGCCGCGAACCCGACGCCACCCGAATCGGCTTCGGCTCCGCCGAGTTCGACACCTCCGGCCGCTACGCCGAACTCGACCTCCCCGGCCTGACCGTCGCCTCCCTCTACCTCCCCTCCGGCGAGGTCGGCACCGAGCGGCAGGACGAGAAGGAACGCTTCATGGCCGAGTTCCTCGTCCACCTCGGCGCCCTCCGCGAGCGCGCCGCCGCCGAGGGCCGCGAGGTCCTGGTCTGCGGCGACTGGAACATCGCCCACCGCGAGGCCGACCTCCGCAACTGGAAGGCCAACCAGAAGAAGGCCGGCTTCCTCCCCGAGGAACGCGCCTGGCTCTCCCGCGTCCTCGACGACCACGGCTACGTCGACGTCCTGCGCCGCCACCACCCCGACCAGGAGGGCCCCTACTCCTGGTGGTCCTACCGGGGCCGCGCCTTCGACAACGACACCGGCTGGAGGATTGATTATCTGATGGCCAGTCAGAAACTCGCTGCCACCTGCACCGAGGCGTACGTCGAGCGCGCCGCCTCCCACGCCGAGCGCTGGTCCGACCACGCCCCGGTCACCGCGGTCTTCGACCACACGCTCTAGCCAGGGAATCCGAACCGCTGCTGCCGTCGGCGCGCGGCAGCAAGGGGTGTCACGGCAATCGAATGCATACCGCCCATCAGGGCGGGAGTAGGTGGCTGGGGCGATGCGGCCATCCCGGCTTCGGCTGGTGGCGGGGTCGCTCGCGCGTCCCGGCGCCGGGCCGGACGCGTGACAGCGCCCCTCGCGCCCGAAAGGCCCCAGGGGCAACCGGCCGGCTCCGCGCTTCTCCTCTCATCTGGCGAGGGAGGGCAAGCACTGCCCCGCCACTCGTCCCACTACGGGCCCGCACCAGCAGTACGTCGCCCACCGTCAGCAGTCCGCCACCGGCCAGGCCGGCCCACGTCAGCGCCCCGGGCGCACCCGTGTCCGGCAGGCCCGCACCGCCGTGCGGGCCGCGCCGAGGGGCCGCTGCGGCCGGGCACCTTCGCGCAAACGCTCGCCGCGCCTGCCCTTCGGCAAGCATGCCTGCACCGCCACACAGACCTGCGCCTGGCCGCTGTGCACCGCCTCCCCTGCGGGTCCCACGCCGAGGCCGACGCGGCCCTGGCCGCCTGGCCCGCCCGTCGGCGTCTGGTTCTGCCTCCATGGCCACGAGGAATCCCGAGCCCACCCAGACCGCGAACGCCACCAGCGGCCCCGGTATCCGCATTCCCCAGGGCCGCACGAGGGCGAGGGCCATGACGATCGCGGTGCCTGCCATGCCGATGGTCACGGCGTTGAGCACCACCCAGCCGGCCAGGCCGAATCCGTCGCCGATCGGTAAGAGTCCGGCGATCGCGCCGACCACCCACGAGACCTTGATCAACAGATAGGGCGTCATCACCAGCGCCGCCCCGTACGCAGCCGGCCAACCCACCCGGTCCAATCGATCCACTGCGGGTTCCCTCCTCGGTCGCGGGAACCACACCTTCATCCACCGCCCCGCCCCGTCACATCGTGCGCGGGTCGTGCGCGCATCATCCGCCAGGATGAAACTGACCAACACCCGAGCCGAGCTTGGCGTGGTGGACGGAATGGCTGCGGCCGTAGCGGAGGAAGTCTTCCCCCGAGCAGAGCGGGCAGCAGCCGGCCTACGAGGCGGTCCGTCCGGCAACGGGCCATCAGAATGGAATGGGCAGACTCGTGAACGAGGTTCCCCAGGTACCGCCGCCGGACGCCGATGTAGCAGACGGCGAGCAGCGGACCGACGCCGCGGCAACAGTGTTGCGATCCTCGGCCGTCCCGAAGGACGACCGCCACCGGGGACGACGGTGGCGGAGCCGAGGCCGCTCGACAGGTTGCGATCCTCGGCCGTCCCGAAGGACGACCGCCACCGGTGTCGCCGATCCACACCGGAGAGGTGGTGGCGTTGTTGCGATCCTCGGCCGTCCCGAAGGACGACCGCCACAGGTCCGTCGGGTGGCTGACGGCCTGGTCCGACTCGTTGCGATCCTCGGTCGTCCCGAAGGACGACCGCCACCGCCTGGCGTCGCTGGTGGGCCGACCCGACGGACGAGTTGCGATCCTCGGCCGTCCCGAAGGACGACCGCCACTCCTCCACCGAGTTGCCCGAGACCGCCGCAGCGTGGTTGCGATCCTCGGCCGTCCCGAGGGACGACCGCCACCTGGTCAGGCGTCACCAGGACCGGTACGCCTGGGAGTTGCGATCCTCGGCCGTCCCGAGGGACGACCGCCACCAGCGAGGTACCTGCCGGCCTCCGCACCGACCTGCGGGTGTTGCGATCCTCGGCCGTCCCGAGGGACGACCGCCACCTTCACCTACATTCTCGGTGGTGCGGGCACCACAAAGTTGCGATCCTCGGCCGTCCCGAGGGACGACCGCCACCCGTCGGTTCGTATGGCGCGCAGGGCGGGGGCGAGGTTGCGATCCTCGGCCGTCCCGAGGGACGACCGCCACGGCCCGCCCGCCGCCGGGCCTGTCTGCGACGGTCTGGTTGCGATCCTCGGCCGTCCCGAGGGACGACCGCCACGGCATATGACCAGGGTGAACGCGTTCCGAGCAACTGTGATGGGGAGGCTGTTCACCGGCTGATTCCGCTCAACTCGGACATCGCGCTTCGGTGCGATCCGCGTGGCGTGTGTGCACTTGGGGTTCCGAAGCTTGGTCTGTCACAGGATGAGGTCCTCACGGTGGCGTTGCACTCGGGCGATGCCGAGTGTCCGTACGTCGTTGAAGCCGTTGTGCGGGAGGCGGTAGATCCGGATGCTGTCGGTGTTCTCGTCGATGGTGTTGCCGATGTCGTTGAGGAGGTGTAGGAGGTCGACGTCGGTGGCGACGATCTCGAAGACGGACTTCTGGACCCTCAGGCCGTGGCCTTCGCACAGCTTCGCGACTTTCCGGAGTCGGCGGCGGCCTTCGGGTGTGGTGGTGTCAACGTCGTAGGTGAGCAGCAGGTCCATCAGCCGGCCGTCCAGGGTAGGTATCCGGGGAGGTCGCCTCGGATCTGGCGGGCGAGGATGCGGCACTGCAGGACCGGGAGGAGTGCGGCGGGGACTGTCCGGCCGGCTGCCGGGTGTTCCCAGGGTTGGGTCTTCCATTCCTGCCAGGCGGCGAGGACCGTTTTGCGGCCGTCTTCGGTGAGGTTGACGGCTCCGCCTGCGAGGGTGTCGAAGTGGTGGGCCCTCAGTTCTCGGCGGTTGAGGAGGGTGAGGGCGAATCGGTCGGCGAGGACGGGTCGGAATTCTTCCATCAGGTCGAGGGCGAGTGCCGGTTTCGCGGGGCGCAGGCCGTGGAGGAAGCCGATGTAGGGGTCGAGGCCGATCTGTTCGATGGCGCCGTGGACGAGGTTACGCAGCAGTCCGTAGGTGAAGGAGAGGGTGGCGTTGACGGGGTTGGTCGGTGGGCGGCGGTTGCGGTGGGTGAAGGCGGGGATGTCGTCGGTGGGGCGGTGTATGTCGCGGAGGGCGGCGAAGTAGTTGCGGGCGGCGTTTCCTTCGATGCCCATGAGGGTGTCGAGCGTGTCCGTGTGCTGGGTGTCGGTGAGTGCTTCGGCGAGTTTGGCGGCGGCTTCGCGGATGCGGGTCTGTGCGGTCGGGTTGGTGTCGCGGGCGGCGCGGAGCAGGATCCAGCGGCTGTTGCGGATTTTTCCGGCGACGGTGTTGCGGGCGATGGCGAGTCGTTGGTGGGGGTCGGTGTGGGCGCGGTGTTGTTCGTGGCGCAGGAGGACGTTGCCGCGGACGGGGCCTTCGAGGCGGGCTTGGAAGCGTCCTCCGCGGGTCATCCAGGTGATGGGGCGTCCGTCCTGGGCGCAGCGAGTGAGGAGTTCGGTGGAGAGGTTGATGTGGCCGTAGAGGACGATGGCGTCGAGGCGTCGCAGGGGGAGGGTCTTGCGGCCGGGGGTGTCGGGGAGGTGGATGCGGAGGGCCTCCTGGTCGAGGCGGAGGTCGGCGCCTTGGGTTTGGACGTAGAGGGTGTTGAGGAGTTCGAGGGTCATGGGTGTGTGAGTTCTTCGTCGGGGAGGGTGTAGAGGTCGGTGAGGGCGTGGTGGTACTGACGGGTGCGGGTGAGGACGGTGGGCATACAGATGGTGGCCATGGAGCAGCGGCGGCAGCGGTTGTCGGTTGCGGGTGGCGGTAGTTGACGGGTGGTGAGGAGTTCGCGGACGGCCTGAGTGGTGGTGGCGACCCGTTGGTGGAGTTCGGGGGTGATGGTGAGGGTGTGGCGTCGTCGGTCGGCTGCGGAGTAGATCGCGGCGTGGGGTACGGGTCGTTGGAACATGTGTTGCAGGCAGAGGGCTTGGGCTGCTGCTTGGACGTCGGCGGGGCCGCCCGGGTGGAAGCGGCCTGATTTGTGTTCGACGGGCAGGATGGTGCCGTTGTCGTGGAGTTCGACGGTGTCGCAGGTTCCGGTGAGTCCCAGTTCGTCGTGCCAGACGGGGAGGGCGTGCAGGGTGCGGATGGTGCCGCGTCCGCGGTTGCCGGGGGTGTCGACGCGTTGGTGGAGGAGGGTTCCGCGGGTGGTGGCGGCGTCCTCGGTGTTGCGATTCTCGGCCGTCCCGAAGGACGACCGCCATTAAGAGGGCAAACAGGTGTAGTGCTTCAGCCAGGAGAGGGCGACTTGGGGTTGGTCGCCGTCTCCCGGGCGGGGGTTGGGGTGGGTCATCCGACGATGCGGGTGAGGGTGACGCCCTTGTCGGCGAGGCCGGTTTCGTCGATATCGATGGGGCCGTAGTCGGTGATGCTGCGGGCGGTGGCGTCGTGGAGTTGCTTGATGCGGATGCGGTCGAAGAGGGTGTGGGAGGGCAGGCGGCCGAAGGCGTCGTCGTGGGTGAAGACGTAGAGGCCGCGCAGGGCGAGGCTGCCGCGGGCGGCGGCGCGGTCGTGTTCGAACATGATCTCGAAGGCGCGCCAGAACATGGCGAGGTCGTCGCCGGTGACGCCAGTGCGCTTGGCGAGCGGGGCGCTGAAGTGGCCGGCTCCGCGGTACAGGGCGTAGGGGACGATGTGCTTGGTGCCCATCTCGGTCTCCTTGCCCTTCTTGTCCTCGGTGGGGTTGTTGAACGCGTCGACGTCTTCCTGCTTGGTGGGGGTGACGCGGGTGATGCCGATCTCGAGGGGGGTGATCGGGTCGATGGAGCGGGAGAAGGTGAGCTGCATGGGGCCCTGGACGCGGCCGGCGGGCTTCTTGCCGGTGCTCATGACCGCGCCGAACATGCGGATGTCGTAGAAGGTCTGGCACATCCAGGTGCGGGCGTCGGCCTGCTGGGTCTTGGGGCCGAGGGCGGTGTAGGCGCGTTCGTGCTGGCTGTTGAGGGCGACGCCGGCTTCGACGTAGATGTCGTAGCCGGGCTTGGGCTGGTGCTGGTTGAGCATGGCGACGGTGTTGCGGATCTTGCGCTTGATGGCGACGTCGGTGATGAGGCCCTGTCCGGAGACGGGGTCGGTGCGGGGGCTTCCGCCAGCGTCGGGGTCGCCGTTGGGGTTGCTGTCGACGGCCTCGACGAGGAACACGAAGTCGTGCTTGCGGGCGGGGTCGAGGTGGGCGTCGGTCATGGCGGTCTCGTTCTCCAAGAAGTGGTACACGGACGGGGATTGGCGTTTGGTCAGGAGGGCTGTTCGTCGGGGGTGTTCGCGGCGGCCTTGGCCGCCTTCGCGGCGGCTTTGGCAGCTGCTGCCACGGCGCGGGCGGCGAAGTCGGCGGCACGCTGCTGTTCGTAGCCGATGACGAAGCGGGCCTGCTCGCGGGGCGACAGGTGCGTGGGCGGGTCGTCGGTGAGCGCGCCGAGAACCTGCGCCAGCCGCTCGCTCAGGGCGGCGTGAGCACCCGGCTTGTCACGGCGCAGCCGCTTGAGGTGGGCGTTGGCGCCGTGGCGGAGGTTGGCCAGGACCGCGGCCGGGGCGGTCATCGCGGTGCCGAAGTACTTGTCTCCGATGGTGGCCTTCACGTCGGGCAGGGCCGCCGCCTGGATCGCCTCCAGGACGGCGAACGCCCGCCCGCACAGGTAGGCGGGGTCGGTGCTGTCGGAGTCGAGCCTGGGCATCGGGCGGTCCGTTCGGTCGTGGGAGCGGTTGAGGGCGAGGCGCAGCAGCGCGGTGCGCGGGGCGTCGATGCGGTGGTCGGCACGGATGCGCTGGAGCAGGAGCGGGAGCAGGCGCGCCGGTGGCGGGGTGCGGCGCAGGGCGCTGTGCAGGAGTTCGCGTTCGATGCCGTGGGGTGCGGTGCCCTTGACGTACTGGGTGCCGTTGTGGCGGCCGGCGGCGAGGGTGAGGTGCCACAGGGGCAGGTAGCGGGTGGTGCCGCGCCAGCCGTCGTGGACGCCGTGGTCCTCGAACCAGGCGCCGAGGTTGGCCTTGACGGTGCGCAGGGGGACGTCGAGCCATTCCCGCACCACGGTGCGGGCGTTGTTCAGGCCCAGGGTGAGGGCGTAGAAGTCGTTGGGGTCGACGCGGCCGGCAGCGGCCGGGTCGGGAGCTTCGTGGAGGGCGTCGATGAGGTGGGCGACGGCGTCCGGATCCGGGTCGTTGTCGTCGATGAGCTCGATGAGCGGCTCGTCGACGGGCTCGCGCGTCCACCACAGCAGCACGCCGTCGGACAGGGAACGGCGGTGCCGGCCGGAGGCGAGCATGGTGTTCAGCGCGGCCATGGAGCGGCCCCCGCAGCGGTCGCACACCGGGGTGTTGACCAGCTTGACGGCTCCGCCACGGCCCTGCGCGGGCGAGTTGACGCTGACCAGCTGCGCCTCGTTGCTGCCGCCGGTCGACGGGATCGCGCCCTTCTTGATCGGCTCGGGGATCGTCGACAGCAGATCGCCCGGCTCGCCGCACACCAGGCACAGCTCCTGCTCCGCACCGCCGGCGCCCTTGCGCTCGCGCACGACGCGCGCCCACAACTCCCGCACCGATGCGCGCTCGTGCAGCCAGCGGCCGTCCACCAGCACGCCGACCGTGTGCCGGGCGTCCACCTCCGGAGGGACCTCGCTCTTGGCGAGGCCCCGGGTGAGTACCTCCAGCGCCAGGCCGGCCGACGGATCGTCAGGCACCGCGTCCGCCCAGCGGCGCAGCAGGGCGAGTTACTCCCCTCGTCGGCGGGCGGCCTCGGCCACGTCCTTCTCGCTCGGCCCGTGCTCGTCGCCTTCGCCGCGGGCGCGGCCGAGGACGAACTCGGCGGTGTCCACCAGCAGGAACGGCGGCACGCGCGTTCCCGACCGCTGCACATACGGCACCGCCTCGACCGTCGCCTCACCCCTGGACTTCGGCGGCGGCCGGCGATCGGCCAAGGACGGGGCCGCGCCACCGGTCGCGATCACCAGCGCCCAGTCGATCTGCCGGTACCGGTAGAACTCCGGCGGCAGGCCCTCCAACCGCCCGGCCTGCTCGGCCAACCGCTGCAACAGCACCGGCTCACCCCTCGCCGTCGACACGCCACGGCGCCGACGGCATCGCCACCGCGTCCACGGACAGCGGCTCCTCGGGCACCTCCATCACCCCGTCCACCAGCCGCGCACGGAACCACCGGTAGCGCTCGCCCTTCGGCGTGTAGACGATCGAGTGCAGCATCACCCCCAGCTCCTCGATCCGCCCCGCCAACGCGGGCGCCTCGGTCGCCGGCCCGAACGAGGCACTGAACTCCCGGCACCCCAGGAACGGCTGCGAGAAACACGCACCCCGGTCCACCCGCCGACGCAACTGCTCCCGGAACTTCTCCTCCGGCGCGTTCGCGTGCCGCGCCACCACGATCTGCGCCCGGATCCGGTACGCGACGTCCGCCAACGCCATCGTGTTCCGCTGATCCCGGTCCTCCTCCACGTCGTACCGGGCGCCCGGGACAGTCTGGAGTTCCTGCACCTTCTTCGCCGTGACGACCGACTTCACCTCGTTGCGACGCACCTGCATCCACTGCACCGGCCGCAGCACCTCGATCGCCCGCACCACATACCGGAACTCGGGCTTCCAGTAGATCGCCTCCAACACCCCCGTCGCAGCCGACGGAGTCATCACCGGATAACTCACTCGCTCCGACTTCAACTCCGGCCTGGTGAAACACGCAAGAGGCCCCCACACCTCCACCACCAGATCCGGGAACACCCACCCCGAATTCCCCCGACGACGAGCAAGAGCATCCCGCTCCCCCGCCGCAGCAACCCTTCCGGCCACCACAATCGCCTTTCCACACACAGAAGATGACGCACCATCAGTTCTGCTGCGCCGAGGCGACCGTAGACCAGCCCACCGACAACGACCGGAGCGCAGACGCTTCTCCGCACCCACCATGGAGAGCAGGTTCGATCGGCATCAGCCAAGAACAGGCAAAAAGGCCAACAATCCCACTCCAAAGATCATCCAGGAATCGATGGCGACCGATCCACGACCGAACAGCAGTCAGCAATGACCGGAAATCTCCATGCCGCACGGCCGCAACTCTGCCCGGTTCCGATCCTCGGCCGCCCCAGAGGGCGACCGCCACACGCGGGCAGCAGCCCGAGATCGGCGGGCCCCTCGTTGTTGCGATCCTCGGCCGCCTCGAAGGGCGGACCGCCACAGGTCGGACGTGGTGCCCATGTCGACGGCGTCGCGGTTGCGATCCTCGGCCGCCCCGAAGGGCGACCGCCACTCGTTCACGTTGAAGTTCCCCCCTGATCTCGGACAGCGGGTTTCTACGCTGCGGGGGTGAAGTCGTGCCGCAGTCTTGCCCGGGTTTCAAATGGGGTGAGGTACCCGAGCTGGGGGTGCCTGCGGAGCCGGGTGCGGTTGTACTCGACCTCGATGAAGCGGAAGATGTCGGCCCGGGCCTGGGCTCGGGTGGCCCACACTGTGGTGCCGATTTCGGCCTTGAACAGGGCGAACCAGCTCTCCGCTGCGGCGTTATCGTAACAGGAGCCGACCCTTCCCATCGACTGTCTCATTCCCAACTCGCTTATCACAGACCGGAATTCACTGCTGGTGTACTCGCTGCCGCGGTCGGTGTGCATGATGCAGCCTGCCTCCAACTGTCCGCGTCCGGCCGCCAGCCTCAGCGCGGCGACCGGCAGCTCGACGCGGTGGTGGTCCGCCAATGCCCAGCCGACCACCTCCCGGGTGGCCAGGTCGATGCAGGTCGCCAGATACAACTTCCCTTCCCCGGTGACCAGTTCGGTCATGTCGCCGACCAGTCGCATTCCGGCTCTGGGGGCGGTGAAGTCCCGGCCGATCAGGTCGGTGGCGAACACGGCCCGCTTGGCCTGCCGGGTCAGCCCCCGACGCCTGCGGCGGGTGATGCCGGTGATGTCGTGCTCGCGCATCAGCCGCTCGATGCGTTTGCGGTTGGCCACCCGGCCGGCCCGCGCCAGGGCGGCGTGGATCCGGGGGACACCGTAGGCGCCGCGCGAGCCGGCGTGCAGCACCCGGATCTCACCCACCAGCCTCTCCTCGGCCCGCTGCCGAACCCGCCGGGCCGGGGCGGTGGCGGCATGTGCGTAGTAGGTGGAGCGCGGCAGACCCAGGACGCGGCACAGAAGTGCCACGCTGAAGCCGCCGGGGTTCGTCTCGGTGGCCTTCTCCGCGTCGACGAAGGCGCACAGGGCGCCTACTTCAGCGTCTCCTGCGCGAAGAAGGCCGCGGCTTTTTTCAGAAGCTCGATGGTCTGCTGCTGTTCCCGGTTCTGCCGCCGCAGCCGGGCCAGCTCCTCGCGTTCCGCGCTGGTCAGGGCGCCGGTCGGGCCCTCGCCCCGGTCCACCTTCGCCTGGTTGACCCAGTTCCGCAGCCCCTCGGAGCTGACGCCGAGATCCCGGGCCACCTCGGTGACAGTCCTGTCCGAGGACAGCGCGAGCTCGACCGCGTCGCGCTTGAACTCGGCTGTGTACCGCTTGCTCCTGTTGCTCTGCTTGCTCACTACCTGGGCTGCTTCCTCCGGGACCATCCGTCCCAGTATCAAGCTGTCCAGGTCAGCGGGGGAACCTCACGTGGGCATCGGGCAGGTAGTTGTGGAGCGAGTTGCGATCCTCGGCCGCCACGGAGGGCGACCGCCACTCGAGCTCGACCACGGCCTGGTCCGTAGTGTCGCCGCCGTTGCGATCCTCGGCCGCCCCGAAGGGCGACCGCCACGTGTCGCCGCCAGTCATCTCCTTGGTCATGTAGTCGGCGTTGCGATCCTCGGCCGCCCCGAAGGGCGACCGCCACCACCAGGAGCCCTGGCCGACCCCGCGCCAGCCCTCGGCGTTGCGATCCTCAGCCGCCCCGAAGGGCGACCGCCACCCGCCCGCAGCGCGGCCACCCGGGCGTCGGTGTCGGCGTTGCGATCCTCAGCCGCCCCGAAGGGCGACCGCCACTCGTGGTGATCGACTCCCTGTTGCTCGCCTCCGACGTTGCGATCCTCAGCCGCCCCGAAGGGCGACCGCCACCTGGGACCGGCGGATCTCCTGGCTCGGGCCCGGAGTTGCGATCCTCAGCCGCCCCGAAGGGCGACCGCCACCCCCGGGTCTTTCTCGTCGTCCGGGATTACGACGTCGTTGCGATCCTCAGCCGCCCCGAAGGGCGACCGCCACCCTCGCATTCGACCGGATCGTGCGCTACTTCAACCACAAGTTGCGATCCTCAGCCGCCCCGAAGGGCGACCGCCACCTGCGCGTTGTCCTGCTGCGCACTCGGGTCCGAGCAGTTGCGATCCTCAGCCGCCCCGAAGGGCGACCGCCACCCCGCGTCCAGGCCCACCTGTACGGCCTCGGCCAGGAGTTGCGATCCTCAGCCGCCCCGAAGGGCGACCGCCACCAGCCTCACGCCCGCGTGCCGGTTGGTCTTGTTGACGTTGCGATCCTCAGCCGCCCCGAAGGGCGACCGCCACACCGGTCCATCAGCGGAAACCGGCTGTCTCTCGCGCTCTTGCGCGACCAACCAGACAGGCAAATCTACAGAGTTCGGACATCCTGCTTCGGTGCGATCCGCGTGTCGGCTGCACACTCGGGGTTCCGAACCGCTGCCCGCCGACGTCAGTCAACAGCGGTACGGTCCGGCCGTGAACAAGGTAACCACTACGGACAGTTCAAACAGCGAAGCGGCACCACTGTGGGCCCACAGCCGGAACCTACCAGGTACCCGCCACACCCTGGAGGACCATCTCCGGGGATCCGCCTCGCTGGCACGCCGGTTCGGATCGGCCTTCGGCGCAGGCGAGTTGGCCGAGTACCTGGCCCTGATCCACGACGCCGGAAAGGGCTCGTGCGCCTGGCAGCACGGCCTGGACCAGGCGGAGAAGAAGCAGCGCAAGGTCGGCGTCCCCCACAAGGAGGCTGGCGCGTGGCTGGCCGCCTCGCACGCGGGGGTCCCGTTCGGCGCCGTCGTGCAGGGGCACCACGGTGGACTCCCCGAACTCCAGGCGGTGAAGGACCTCGTCCACGCCGTGAAGACCGGCGCCCACGCGAACCAGGCACTGATCGAGGAGGCGATCGCCCGCACGGCGGCCGTCGTCCCGGAGATCGTCCCGACCAGACGCATCACCCTGCCGGCCTGGCTCGCCCACGCGACAGGCCCGGAAGGCAAGTTGAACCGTGACCTGCTGGTGCGGATGCTGTTCAGCTGCGTGGTCGACGCCGACTTCCTCGACACCAGCGCCCACTTCGCAAACACGCCCGCGCAGGTCCGGGCCGACGCCGACATGACGCACCTGCTGGAAGTCTTCGACACGCGCCGGAACGAAGCCCTGTCCCGGCGCCGCGCCTCGAAGATCGACGGCATCCGCCGGCGGGTCTACGAGGAGACGGTGGCCGCAGCGACCGGCGCGCCCGGCATGTACGTGCTCCACGTGCCCACCGGCGGCGGGAAGACTCTCACCTCCGCCGGCTTCGCCCTTCACCACGCCGTCGCGCACGGCCACCGCCGTGTCGTCGTCGCCGTCCCCTACACGAGCATCACCCAGCAGAACGCCCGCACCTACCGCGACATGCTCGACCCCGACGACCCGGACCTTCCCCCGACCGTTCTGGAGCATCACAGCTCGGTCGACCTGGACGGCGCGAAGGGAACCTGGGCGCGCACCGCCGCCGAGAACTGGGACGCGCCGTTCGTCGTCACCACCACCGTCCAACTCTTCGAGTCGCTCTTCTCCCACCGGCCCGCCGCCATGCGCAAGATCCACCGCCTGGCTGGCGCGGTCATCGTCCTCGACGAGGTCCAGGCCCTGCCGGACCGGCTCCTGGCCCCGATCCTCAGCGCCCTACGCGGCCTGGTCGACCACTTCGGCACCACCGTCGTCCTCACCTCTGCCACCCAGCCCGCCTTCTGGTCCCTCTCCCAGCTCGACGGCCTCCCCCGCCGCCAACTCATCGCCGACCCAGCCGAGTTGTTCGAAGAGCTGCGGCGCGTCACCTACGACTGGCGCACCGGCCCCGACGTCACCTGGGAGTCGATGGCCGACGAGATCGGCCGGCGCAGCGGCCGTCAGACACTGACCGTGGTGAACACCACCAAGGACGCCGCACACCTGCACCGCCTCCTGGAAGAGCGGGCGAGCGGCACCGTCCTGCACCTGTCCACCCGGATGACCGCCGGCCACCGCGGTGAGGTCATCGAGCACATCCGCAGGCTCCTGGAGTACGGCGGCGACATCCACGTCGTCTCCACCCAGCTGATCGAAGCCGGCGTCGACCTCGACTTCCCCCGTGTGTTCCGCGCCTGGGCGCCCGCGGAGTCCCTGCAGCAGGCCGCCGGCCGGTGCAACCGCGAAGGCCACCAGGCCCACGGCACCGTCGTCGTCTTCAAGGTCCACGACGCCGGACAGCCCCGCGACAAGGCCTACTCCGCCGCACTCGACGCCACCGCCGCCCACATCGGCCCGAACCTCGCCCGACCCGACAACCTCGACGCCCTCGACAAGTACTACCCGCTGCGCTACACCCTCCAAGGCAGCGGCCCCGCCAGCATGGGCGCCCACATCGACACCCTGCGCGCCCAACTCGACTTCCCCGCCGTCGACGACGCCTTCCGCATGATCGACGACACCCTCAACCGGCCCGTCGTCGTCATCCGCGACGAAGCCCACCGCGCCGCCGTCGAAGCCGACATCGCCGCCCTCAGATCCCCCTACCCGTGCGGCACAGAACCACTGCGCCGACTCCAACCCCACACCGCCCAACTCCCCCGCCACGAAGCCGACGCCGCACTCACCGCCGGCCTCGCCGAACCCGTCATCGGCAACCTCCTCCTGTGGAACGGCGCCTACCACCCCCACCGCGGACTCGACCCCGCCCAACCCGAAGACCGAACCGCCTTCCTCCTCTGAGCCCTCCTCAGCGCGGAAGCCGCCCCGGAGCCTCCCTCGTTCCACTCACGCCGACCACGAGACGACCGCACCTGGGCGCAGTCCGATCTGATGGGCGCGCCGGGCCGCGTCGGCGACGTTGCGATCCGCGGCCGTCCCGCAAAACGACCGCCACCGGCGGGTCAACCGACTCGGTGCAGCATGGGCGGGATGTTCCGATCCGCGGCCGCCCCGAAGGGCGACCGCCACGAGCTCGACGTCGTGCTTGTCGGCCTGGACCATCGGGTTGCGATCCTCGGCCGCCCCGAAGGGCGACCGCCACTCCTCGCCCTGCACCGCGGCGGAGATCGCGGCACCGACGTTGCGATCCTCGGCCGCCCCGAAGGGCGACCGCCACGCCGAGCGCGTCAATGAAGCGGCCAGCGGCTTTGGCGTTGCGATCCTCGGCCGCCCCGAAGGGCGACCGCCACGCCCCGCCGACGGTCTGCGACACGCCACGGTCGGTGTTGCGATCCTCGGCCGCCCCGAAGGGCGACCGCCACGCTGCGCGGGCTGCGAGGTTCGGTGTGACGTCGGTGTTGCGATCCTCGGCCGCCCCGAAGGGCGACCGCCACGGGGCTGGTCGGGGCCCGGGGTGCGCACGGAGTACACGTTGCGATCCTCGGCCGCCCCGAAGGGCGACCGCCACGCCGGCCCATCAGCGGAAACCGGCCGTCTCTCGCGCGCTTGCGCGACCAACCGGACAGGCAAATCCACAGAGTTCGGACATCCTACTTCGGTGCGATCCGCGTGTCGGCTGCACACTCGGGGTTCCGAACCACTGCCTGCTGACGTCAGTCGGCAGCGGTACGGTCCGGCCGTGAACAAGGTAACCACTATGGACAGTTCAAACAGCGAAGTGGCACCACTGTGGGCCCACAGCCGGAACCTACCAGGTGCCCGCCACACTCTGGAGGACCATCTCCGAGGATCCGCCTCACTGGCGCGCCGGTTCGGATCGGCTTTCAGCGCGGGCGAGTTGGCCGAGTACCTGGCCCTGGTCCACGACGTCGGGAAGGGCTCGTGCGCCTGGCAGCACGGCCTGGACGAAGCGGAGAAGAGACAGCGCAAGGTCGCCCTTCAGATGGCTGCTCACCCCGACGGCCGCCTATAAAGCTACAACCTCTCGGGCGTTCCGATGCCGAGGAGGTCCATGCCCTGCCGGAGGGTTTGGCCGGTGAGCTGGCAGAGCAGCAGCCGGGTCTCCATGACCTCACGGCTGGGGGCCTTGAGGACGGGGCAGTGCTCGTAGAACGCGGTGTACGCCGCCGCGAGGCTGTGCAGGTAGGCGCAGAGGCGGTGGGGTTCGAAGGTCTCGGCGACGAGGTCGATGGTGGCGCCGAACTCGTCGAGGAGGAGGCCGAGGGCGCGTTCGGCCGGCTCCAGGACCAGGTCCTGATGGACGGTCGGGGTGACGCCGTCGGGGGCCTTGCGCAGGATGGACTGGATTCGGGCGTAGGCGTACTGGAGGTAGGTGCCGGTGTCGCCGTTGAGGGAGACCATGCGGTCGGCGTCGAAGATGTAGTCGCGGGTGCGGGAGGTCGAGAGGTCGGCGTACTTGACCGCGCCAATGCCGACCTGCTTGGCGCGGTCTTCGAGTTCCTCGGTGGCGAGCTGGGGGCTCTTCTCGGCGACGACGGTGCCGGCCCGGTCGACGGCTTCGTCGAGGAGGTCCATGAGGCGGACGGTCTCGCCGGAGCGGGTCGTGAAGGGCTTGCCGTCCTTGCCGAGGACGGTGCCGAAGCCGAGGTGCAGGGCGCGGACGTTGTCGGGGAGCCAGCCTGCGCGGCGGGCGGTCTCGAAGACCATCTGAAAGTGGAGGGCCTGGCGGCTGTCGACGACGTAGAGGAGCTGGTCGGCGCCGAGCAGACCGACGCGGTCGCGGATGGCGGCGAGGTCGGTGGTGGCGTAGCCGTAGCCGCCGTCGCTCTTCTGGACGATCAGCGGGGTGGGTTCGCCGTTGGGGCCCTTGATGTCGTCGAAGAACACGCACAGGGCGCCGTCGGAGCGGACGGCGACGCCGGAGGCTTCGAGGTCGGCGCACACGTCGGCGAGCATCGGGTTGTAGTAGCTCTCGCCGACGGCGTCGGCATCTTCGAGGAGGACACCGAGTCGGGCGTAGACGGCCTCGAAGTAGACCTTCGACTCGTCGACCACGCCCTGCCAGGACGCGACGGTCTCGGCGTCGCCGGCCTGGAGCTCGACGACGCGCCGGCGCGCGCGATCGGCGAAGTCGGCGTCGCTGTCGAACTTGGCACGCGACGCCTTGTAGAGGCGGTTGAGACGGGACATCGACGGCCCGGAGTCGTCCGGCTCGGTGTCGTCGGCGAGCTCGTCGGGGTGTTCGACGAGGTACTGGATGAGCATGCCGAACTGGGTGCCCCAGTCCCCGAGGTGGTTGCGCCGGATGACCTTCTCGCCGGTGAACTCCAGGGTGCGCACCAGCGCGTCGCCGATGATCGTCGAGCGCAGGTGGCCGACGTGCATCTCCTTGGCGATGTTCGGCTGGCTGTAGTCGATCACCGTGACGCCGGCCTCGGCGTTGCTGCCGACACCGAGTCGGACGTCGGCTGCGCGGGCGGCGAGGCGCTCGAGGATGGCGGCGTCGGTGACGGTGACGTTGATGAAGCCGGGCCCGGAGACCTCCAGGTTCGCGATCACCTGGTCAGAGCCGAGGTTGTCGAGCACACGCGCGGCCACCTCGCGGGGGTTGGCGCGCAGCGGCTTGGCCAGGCTCATGATGCCGTTAGCCTGGAAGTCGGCGCGGTCGCTTCGTCGCAGCTGGGGGTCGCTGTCCGCGGCGTCGGGGAACGCTGTGGAGATCGCCTGTGCGAAGCGCTCGCGCAGCGCGTCGGCGATGGAGAGGACCGTAGGCATAGATCGAAGGACCACTTCTGTGAGAAGGCGGATCCGCGGCCGGGCCGCAGGCGTCGCACAGCGCCGCAAGGTCGAGTCAGCCGGCGCCGTCTGCCGAGTATCCCATTCCCCCCACAGCCAACGGCCCAACTCCCTTCGCTACGGAGCGCAGCCCGAACACTCAAGACCATTGATCGCAGCTCATCCTGAGTGGCCATCAGCAACAAGCACGAACCCCTCCGACTTCGGGAAAGCAAGCGTTCGCCACGCTCCGAGCCCTCGCGCACGCCGCCGCCAGGATCAGGTCGGCATCGTCACCCTGATGACCTCCACCGAAGCGGAACGACGGCTCGCCGCAGACCTCCTCGGAGAACGCCTCCACCTCATCCACATCCGCGCCCCCGAACCGGTGCGCCACGCCCGCGACGCCGTCCGCGCCTACCGGACCAACCCGGCACCGGACGCGCCGGAGCTGTCGTGGCCCGGCCCCGAACAGCCCGCGCTGGCGCTCGACACCACGGCCCCTCTCAACACCACCGCGAACGCCCTGTACACCTTCGCCGCCACCGCCCTCGCGAACGCCACTTCCCCATAGACGTCAGTCAAGCAGCAGTCGGGAGATGCGGCATCGAACCGGCCCGCACGGGTGCCGCCTGCCGCCCGTCGTGCGAGGCTGCGCCATGCCCGCTGCGGTCGCCCCTGGCCTTCTCCGCCACCCCGATGAACGCCAGCTCGGAGAAGAAGAAGCCACCCAGCCGGTCCGCATCGCACACCGAGGTGTACCAAGCCTCGACCTCTTCAGGGGTGACCGCGCCACGACCATGCCTGGCGGCGGACAGCAGAGCCTTCCGGATCTGGCCAACCCGATCCTGTGCGTGCCCCGTGAACTCGGTCGACCACGCCAGCAACGGCTCGACGCCGACGAGCTCCAGCGGGCTGCGGGCGAGGAGCAGCCCGAGCTTGCGGCCGATCCTGCCGTCCGCGTGATCCATCCAGCTCTGCGTGTCGTCCGCGAACGCGTGGCACACCCGCCGGTCGAGATCGGCGTCCGCGCCCGCGACGACCATCGAGTCAAAGTCGACGTGCGCGATGACCGCCCGCCCGCCAGGCCGGAGGACTCGTACCACCTCGGCCAGCATCGCCTGCGGGTTCGGCAGGCACTCGGTGGTGTTGTACGACAGGACGACGTCCACGCTCTCGTCGGAGCATGGGAGAGGATCGCGCAGATCCGCAACGACCGTCGCCGTCGACCCCTTGTGGCCTGCCAGAGCCTCCTGCGCCTGGCGCAGCGACTCCGCCGAACGGTCGATCCCGATGAGGGAAGCCTGCGGCGCTATCCGGCTGACAGCGCGCAGCGTCGGTCCCTCACCGCAGCCGAGATCGACAACAACCTGGTCAGGTTCCTGCGGGCGGGCCAGCTCCGCAAGGCGTGCGTGGATCGGCTCGGCACTGTCGGACACGGCGCAGCCCTCCTCCCCTGTTCGCGCCAGAGCCCGAGATGGCGGCACCAAGAGTCCGGATTTGCACCATATGACACGCTTCGAGATGCCTCATCCCGAGAAGGGAACCCACCCAGCATGGCTCACCCCTTCGAGCCACCGGCCACCCCAGCAGCACGTCCCACCAGACGAAGAACACCCAGCCCCGCAGCCGAAGCCGCAGCCACATGCCGCCCCGAGTGCCTCCTGGAGTCAGCCGACCAGCCGGCGACTCGATGTTCCGCCAGCCCGCACCCGGCACACCGCGCTTCCTGTTTCCTGGTCGTCCGGCGAGCAAGCCCCCGAGCTCAAGCAGACTCCAGAGCCTCATGAACCAGCACGGCCTGCCCAGCCTCGGCGCCCGAAACACGGCCGTGATCGAGGCCGTCAGCGTGCTGCCACCCATCGTGGTCAGCGATCTGTTCGGCGTCACGCCCAGCAGCGCCTACCGCTGGGCTCAGTACGCACAGAGCAGCTGGGCCGACGACCTGGCCGCCCGCCAACGCGGCGACACGTAACGGTCTCGCTCGCCGCCGCGAGGGCGCGCCCCTCTGAGTCGGCCCCGGAAGTCCTTCGGGGGCCGCCACGACTGTCACCCTGTCGCCCCAGGGCACCCGTGACACGCCGCCTGGCGGCGGCCGAGAGCCAGCCCAAGCCCTGTACCTCAGTCAGGCCAGCGGCAGGTCATCCACGACTCGACGGCGGCTGCGCTCCCTTGCCCGACAGCATGGAGAGATGGCGAGCCCTCAGAATGGCTGAGTCTCCAGGTCGCGGTTGATGCGCTGCCAGGTGCGGGCGGCGGTGATGGTCGGGTGGTCGTCGCCGAAGAGTTCGACCAGCGAGGCGACCGCCTGGAGCCGCAGGCTCTCCGTCTCGGCGCGCCGCCCGCCGGCGCGGAGGGTGACGGCGAGGTTCACCTGGGACACCAGCGCGTCCGGGTGGCTGGGCCCGTACCGGGCGGAGAGGCCGTCGAAGGCGGTGCGGCCGAGGCGTTCGGCTTCGGCGAGGCGGCCGCTCTCGGCGTAGGCGTTGGCCAGGTTGATGGTGGCGTTGAGGGTGAAGGGGTGGTCGTCGCCGAGGCCGGCGGCGAGGCCGGCGGCGGCGAGTTCGCCGTGGTGGACGGCGCCGCCGAGGTCGCCGCTGCCGCGCAGGTAGATGCCGAGGTTGTTCTCGCAGGCGTAGGTGAACGGGTGGTCCTCGCCGATCAGGCGGCGGTGGTCGTCGAACGCGTCGGCGGCAAGGTCGCGGGCGGTCTCCTTGTCGCCGGCGGCGCTGAGGTCGGCGGCGAGGTTGAGCCGGCAGGCGAGTGCATCGGGGAATTCGGGGCCGTACAGGTCGAGGTAGCGCTGGTAGGTGCGTTCGGTGAGTTCGCGGGCCTCGGCGTAGGCGCCGGCGCGGCGCAGGGAGACTGCGAGGGACTTGGCGTTGCGCAGGTCCTCGGGGAGGTCCCTCTGGGGGAGTTCGGCGAAGGCGTCAGTGACATCGCGGAGCAGTTCGACCGCGCCCTTGTAGTCGCCCAGCTCGCGGAGGTCGCGGGCCAGGCTGGACTTGGAGCTGAGCGTGTACGGGTGGACCGGGCCCAATACCATCTGGCGGCGCTCGAAGGTGTCCTGGTCGAGGTCGCGGGCGGCCTGGCTGTTGCCGACCAGCCGGTGGTCGATGGCCAAATTGTTGGCCGCCGCGAGGGTTAGCGGGTGGTCCTTGCCGAACTGATCGACGAACTGGTTGAAGGTTTCCTGGTCCATGGCCAGCGCCTCGTTGAAGCGGTTCAGGTACCGCAGGTCGGCGGCGAGTGAGTTGGCGGTGATCAGGGCGTACGGGTGGTGCTCGCCCAACAGTTCCCACTGCCCTGCGAGGGTCTCCTCGTCAAGGGCCAGCGCATCGTTGTAGGAACCCATGGAACGGAGCACGTTCGCGCGGTGGAACCGGAGGCTGAGGATCTGTCTGCGCAACGTGCGGCGATTCGCCTCGTCCGACTCAGCCTCGTACCGGGCCGACCAGATCTCGTTGAGTTGCCGGCAAAGGCTGAGGGCCTGGTCGAGGTCGACCCGCTTACAGAGGTAGCGAACCCGGTCGATGAGGAGTTCGCGAACCTCGCGTTCGTCGCAGTCATGGGCGTGCGAGGGTGCAAGGTGGGGCCAGATCCGCTCCATCGTAGGCCAGTTGGCAGGATCGTCGGTATCGCCGCGAACCGGCCGGGAGCTGACCAGGATGCGGTGCACTCCGTGCATCGCGGCGCTCTTCTCGTCCTCGCTCATGCCGCTGCGAACCACGGCCTGCACAAGACGATGCATCTGGAAGCTGTCGCTCGCCACGTCGATCTTGGCGAGGGCGTAGCGGCTGACCGCACGCAAGACCTTGCCGAGCATGAAGATGTCGGTCAGTTCCCGGTCGTACGGTTCCAGAGCGAGCCGCATCGGCTCGGAGTAGAAGAACTGCTTCAGCGAGATCGGCTCGGGTGCGAAGAAGGCGCATAGTTCCAAAAACCGGACGGCAGCCGGCGACTGCTCGCGCAGCCGAGCGATCGAGACGTTCCAAGTCAGACCGACCGGGGTCGGATAGTCCAGCGGGGTCTCACCGGCGGCGAGGACCTTGGTGGCAGCGGCCCACAGTTGGGTGACGTAGGAGTCCACCGGGGTCCCGGTGGACTCCAGCCAAGCGGCGGCGACCTCGACGGCCAACGGCAGGTCGCCCACCTCGTGGGCAACCCGGGCGGCGTCCTCCCGGGACAAGCCACCGACCCGGCGGCACAGGTGATCGATGCTCTCCGAGCGGTCGAACACGTCCACCGACAACACCCTGGCCAGGCCAGACCAGTTCGGGTTTCGGGAACTAATCAGGGTATGCCCGGGGCCGTCCGGGAAGAAGCGGCGAACATCAGCGGGGGTGTCGGCATTGTCGAAGATCAGTAGCCATCGGGCGGTCGGCATGCCCCGGCGCAGCGCGTCGCGGACTGCTTCGGCCGCCTTGTCAACGTCATCGCCGACGGGAAGGCGGATCAGTCGGGCCAGTTCGGCGAGGGCAGACGTGATCAGCTCGGTCTGCTCGGCGTCGATCCACCAGATCAGGTCGTAATACGCCTTGTAGCGGTGCGCGTACTCCAGCGCCAGCTGCGTTTTGCCGACCCCTCCGAGCCCCTGCAGGGCCTGGGGTGGCGCGGCCACTAGGGCCGTGGTGCCCTCAACCAGCCTCGCGTGCAACTCAGCCAGCACATTGTCTCGGCCGGTGAACGACAGATTCTTCGGTGGTGCATTCCAGTATGTCGGGCCGATTCCAGCAGACGGCCCTTGCCCGGACCCGCTGTCGGCTGGTGTCAGTGTCGGCATGTCTCCGGCACCGGCCTCGGTTGACGTCAAGATCAGATTGCCGTTCACGACCATGCCTATGTGCTGCGCGGCCAGTCCGCGACGGCCGTTGGACGTGATCCAGTACTGGGCAGGCGGCTCATCGGGCAGTGTCACCGCTGAACTGTGGTGTTGTCACCGTTGATTACGGTGCCGATGTTCTGGGCCGCGATGCTTCGTTCGCCCGTGGCGGTGATGACGACCTGCGGGGCGGGCGGCAACATCGCGGCAACGTCCTCGCGGAGCCGGTCATCCTCACGGAGGGCACGCTCGATCTGTCGACGCAGGTCCACAGCAGCCTCAGCGCTCTCCGGCTCGGCGGCGGCCTCCTCCAGCGCAACGGTCAGGGCGGCCTGGTCCGAGCGCCGCCTCCGGTGCCATACCGTCTGAATAATGCGCTGCCCGAGATTCGCCGTCGCATCCACGGCCGCATCCTGAGCCCGTGTGAGCACAGCAGCCCCGTACGCGGTGACCGCCGCGCTGAGATAGGGCCCGGTCTGTTCTACCAGCTGCACCAACTCGGTTGACATGCTCTCCCCCTCCGGCGTCATGACTCTGTGTCTCAGTGAAACCTAGCCCGAACGCCGCCAGGGCGGCCAGTTAACCGCCTGTCGCAGCACTAAACAAGGGAATAGCGCACGCTCGGAACACTGCCTCTTCCCCAGTCCGGTACGACCTGGTGGCGGCCGGGATGTCCCACCACCGGATCGACATGATGGTCTACCGGCGCTACGGGGATGACCTGGTGACGCTGGAGCTGGCGGCGTCGGTCCCCGGCGGGTGCGGCGCCCTCTCGGGTCGGCGGACGGAGCTTGCCCGCCCGGTCGCGGCCAGCCGTCGGACGGTCACCGACGTCCTCGTGCAGGCCGGCGGCGAGATCCGCGGGCTGTACGAGGAGCTCGACGCCCGTCTGCTCGACCTGGGCGATGGCCACGCGGTGCCGCTGCAGCACTACGTTGCCTACCGCCGGCGGAACTTCGCCTGCGTCCGGGTGCTGGCGCAGGCTCAGGCTCTGGTCGTCTTCCTGCGGGTCGACCCGACGACGGTCCAGCTGATCCCGGGCTGGACCCGGGACGTCCGGAGAATCGGGTACCTCGGGACGGGCGAGCTGGAGGTCCGGATCGGGTCGGTGGAGGACCTCGATCGGTCGATGGAGCTGCTGCGCACGAGCTACGCGGCTGCCGCGTAGTTCGTCAACGGCGATGGTCGGCCCGCTCGTTCAAGGGCCGGGTCCGCGGGGCGGACCGTGACCTTCAGCGGTGCCGGGTTGGCCAGCGAGGCGGTTACCGCCGGCGGGGGTGGTGCGGTGGCGGTCGGTTCGCTTGCCCGCGGGGCGGAGGCCGAGTTGATGGCCTGCTGGATGTGGGCGCGGCAGGCGGCCCAGCGGCTCAGGTCGCGCTGGTAGGTCCGGGCTTCCTCCCCTCCGGCAAGGCTCGGGTGAGGGGCTGCGGGCTGACGGTCCTGGGGGTTCGGCTGTTCGAGTTGGTCCTCTGCGTCAGGGGGTGGCGATTCCCGGTGCCGCCGTGAGGCGAGCGGGGTCATAGTCCTCGGTGGTGCCGCGGTTCTCGGGCCAGCGCGGTGATCAGAGCGCGTTCACGGACGAGGTCGGCGTGGACTTCGGGCTGGTTCGGGTCGAGGGCTTCGATGGCGCTGTCGATCGCGTCGAGGGCTTCGGATCGACGGCCGAGGCTCCGCCAGGCGGTGGCCGTGCGAAACAGCATGATCGGGTCGGTGTCGTCGAAGGTGGGCCAGGCGGCCAACTCCAGGAGCCGCTCGGCCTGGTCGGGTAGTCCGTCTCCGAGCCAGAGGCCGTGGAGCAGGGCGTGGCAGACCTGGAGGTTGTCGCCGGCCTCGGCGAGGGTGCGGTCCAGGGCTTCGAGGGCACCGGGGGCGGAGCTTCCGAGGAGGGCGAACGCCGCGAGGGCGCGGGTGTACGGATCCCAGCGGGCTCGCTCGCTCCCCGGAGCCTGGTCGAGCAGCTGCTGGATGCTGCGGCACTGGAAGTCGGGGCGGAGGGCGACGAAGTGGATGTGCCGGAGCGCCTGGGCGTGGGTGCGGTCGGTGCCGGGCTGGGTGAAGTGGTCGGTGCCGGCGAAGTGGGCGAGGGCGCTGTTACGCCGACTGCGGGCGTACCAGGTGAGGTAACTCTCTCTGGTCTGGAGCTGTTGAGATCCCTGAGTCGGAGCTGTCGCGAAGCGGCGGCGGTGAGTCGACTCCCCGGTGGCCACCGAGTCACCGGCTACGCGGGTCGCCGCTCGTCAAGGTCATCTGCCCCTGGTGGCCGGTACCTCGATGGGGCCGCTCGCCTGCTCGTTCCGTGGTGGTGCGTGGCGGGAAACAGGGGCCGGGCGTCGGAGTACCGTCCGGCGGTCCGCGCCCAGTCGCAGCGTCCGCGGATCAGGGCCGCATTACGACTTGGGGCGCAATAGTGGCTGATCAGCACAAGCCGTCCAGGCGGGTAGCAACGCGGAAGCGTTGCAGAACCACCGGAGTGGCGTCGTTCACTGTGAAGCGAGAGTCAAATAGGAGGGTGCGGTATTTGCTAATCAAGGCAGCTAGTAAAGTGGGGGTATCTCTCTGGATAGAACATCTGATCAAGACAGCGGCGCAACCCGCCGTCGACGATGTGGTCCAACCACGGGATCGATTCGAGAAGAGCGGCGAGATCGTCCGTGACGGACAGCTCCAGGAAGGCTCGAAGGTTGTCGGGGACAGGGCCGTCGGTGAGGCACAGCCATGTCAGGGCCGCGCATACCCTGACTTCTGCAGGCTGACTGTAATCCTGCCACCAAGCACACATTTGATCGATGGTATCCGGGTGCCGTTCTTCCCACGCAAGCTGGCCGATTGCCAGCACCAGGCAGGCACGTACCGCGGGATCCTCTTCATCCTGAAACCGAGCGCTCAGGCAGTCTGCGACTGACGCGGGCCGGTTCGGAACGGCGGCCAAGGCGTAGGCAGAAGCCTGGCGCACTTCCGGATCAGGATCGCCAAGCAATGGCAGCAGCAAGCCAGCGTCGGCCGCCAAGGCCTCGCGAGCGGCCTGTACCGACCAGTTTGCAAGGTAGCCGGAGGGTTCAAATACTATCTGGTCATCGGCACGAGCGGCTCGCAGTAGACCGGTGCGGCTACCGTCCCCGAAATACTGGCGTCGAACCAAGCCCGCAATGACCCGCAGGATACCGGCACGATGAAAGGGGAGGGCAACGACAATGCGGACCAAGAAGGGAATCGCCAAAGCACCAGCCGCCGAACTGGTACCCTGCTGAAGCAGTCTCCCCGAAAGTTTGCTGAGCGCTTCATTAGAGCTACGTTCATCGCCGGTGCGAGCCTGCTCCAGAAGATCGGGCACATCACTACCGGGCCCGTATGCATGGCTGAAATTACTCCATGGAACGGCGCCGTAGACGAACCCATTTTTTACTTCCACCGGCATGTGAGCAACGACAAAACGCACGTCTTCTACTGTGCCGGCATGAAATTCCATCCCTTCCTCGCTCCACACCGAAGGAGCATCCGGCCCACCCCGCCAACTCATCAAGAACCTCTTTCATTGCGCATACCAGAGTCAGTGTTGGAGCGTTGCCGTCTCAGCGCTAACCGGGAAAAGCATATTCGTTCGAAGTAGCCGCCAGCCCCATCCATTCGGCGCCCGCATGAGCGGGCACCGCCGAACCGGTCGTCCATGCAGAGCGACAAGCGAACAGGGGGCGAGAAACGAAACGATCGCATCTTAGCCAAGCACAGCGGCTCTACAACTGATGGGCCTACCTCGCTCCATAGGAACTCATAACACGATCTTTGTGATCGTTACTGGTGGGGAGCGACCGATGTGACGATTCGTCCGTTCGCGATGGCGTGAGTAACAAACCGTGGATCGTGGACGACGAGCTGTGGGCCGGGTCGAGCTGCTGCTGTCAGCGTGGCCGGAGCGGTCGCCGGGCCGCGTCCGCTGGACGACCGGCTGTGCCTGCAGGGCATCCTATTCGTGCTGTACACCGGTATCACCTGGCAGAGGTGCTGCCCGAACTGGGCTTGGGCTCCGGGAAGACCTGCTGGCGCTGGCTCGGCCGCTGGCAGGAGGCAGGGGTGCTCGCGGCCCTGCACCGCATACTCCTGGCCGAATTGAATGCGGCCGGACTGATCGACTGAACGCGCGTCTGCGTGGACGCCTCCCACGTGCGCGAGAAAAGTAGTTCTCAGCGAGCCGGGCCGTAGCGCCCCGTAGGACCCGCGCCACCATGCAATAGGGCATGACAGCGCGGTGCCGGTCCCGGGTTGGCGGCCCGCGTCCTACCAGCCCAGTGTGCTGCGGCTACAAGAGGGCGGTTCGTGAGTATTTGACCGATTCTGCTGTCACCTGATGGTGTGGGGAGGGGCGGAGTCCGCCCGTCCGGGGGCGGTGCTCTGTTGGGGTGGTGGTGTGAGTGAACGCAAGCCCTACCCAAGCGACTTGACGAACGAGTAGTGGTCGTGATCGAGCCGGTGCTGACTGCATGGAAGGGCCGGTCGGTGAGCGGCCATCAGGGCGTCTACTCGATGCGGGAGATCGTGAACGCGATCCTCTACCAGGGCCGGACCGGCTGCCAGTGGGCCTACCTCCCGCACGACCTGCCGCCGAAGAGTGCGACCTACTACTACTTCGCAGCGTGGCGGGACGACGGGACCGACCGGGTCGTCCATGAACTCCTGCGCTGCCAGGTCCGTGAGCGGGCCCGCCGATTAGAGGACCCGACCCTGGTGGTACTGGACACGCAGAGTGTCCACGCGGCCGCCGGGGTCCCCGCCTCCACGACCGGCCGGGACCCGGCGAAACGAGTGCCGGGCCGCAAACGGGCCCTGGCCGTGGACGTCCTGGGACTGGTCATCGCCGTCATCGTCCTGGCCGCGAACACGCACGACAACGCCGCAGGCATCGCCCTGCTGGACCACGTCGTGGAGAACACCGGCGGCAGCGTCCACAAGGCCCTGGTCGACCAGGGCTTCAAGAAGCAGGTCACCACGTACGGCGGCCTTGTCGGCATCGACGTCGAGACCGTCGAACGCAACCCGCACCAGGCGGGGTTCGTCCCGCAGCCGAAACGCTGGAGGGTCGAACAGACCTACGGGATCCTGAAAGTGCACCGGCGCCTGGTCCGCGACCACGAGCACCGCCCGGCCTCCGCCGCCTCCCGCATCTACTGGGCGATGACCCAGGTCATGGCCCGCCGCCTCACCGGCACGAACACACCCACCCGGCGCAACCCGAAAGCGGTGACGGCGTGAACATCCAACCCCTGCTCGACGCACTCGACCTCCAGGAGAACGCCGCCCACTACGTGCCCGACGGCATCGACGAGCGGGCCCTGAACCAATGCGGCGGCGAGAAGGACTGACCACAACGGCGGTGTCGCGGAGCACGCTGCCCCCGCGACACCGCCGTTCTCGGCCACCGCACTTCCCGCTGTCAAGCGTGGCAGACGATGCCGATCACCGTTACCGCGACGGACTCAGCCAAGCACACCGCGGCGAGGCCGATCTTCAGGGCGATCCGACTACCCTGCCGTCCCGCTCGGCCAGGATGACGCCCTGGCCGATACACATCCGGAAACCGCTGGGAACGCTGCTTCCTCAGCGGAGCGTCGCCCTGTATCGCGAGATCGCGCCCGGGCAACCTCTACCGGTAGTTCCACTCCTCGCTCGGCAGTGAGTGCCAGAGGTCGAGCCAGTTGTGCAGTAGGAAGAGCGGTCGGGTCAGGTTGATGTCGCCCGCGCGTTGGGAACGGATCGCAAGGCCGAGGTCGGGGAAGACCGGGTCGCCGGCGACGCTGTACATCAGAGGGCCGTGCAGTGGCCGGTGAATGAGCCAGTCCTCCAGTTGGGACGGTACGCAGCCGGTCAGCGGAACACCGTCCAGCCGTACCTGGGGACCGGTGAGGGCGTTCACGGCCACGCACTGCAGGCGGTTCATCCGGAAGAGCGCCCTGACTCCAGCGGTGCGGAAGTCGACGTAGATGAGCCTGCGCTCGTAAGTGTCGGGAGCGTGGTAGCCCGAGACAGCCCCCTCTTCGCCGAGGGCGGCGGTGATCTCCTCCAGGGTCATTCCGAAGTGCAGCGGCCCCACCCCGATGTGCGGCGTGAACGTCCACTCGTCGCGCTCCTCGCTTCGGGCGATCCTCCACAGGCCCCGATGCTCCGGCGCGCCTCCCTGGACGGCTGTTGGCGCATCGGGTGCCGGCTCGTGTGGGGCCGTTCGCTCCGGTGCCGCCCGGTCCGGGTGCCATCGGCCCGGGGGTTCCAAGGCGGCGGTGTCCTCCGGCTGCTCGGCCAGCCATCGGATCGCCTGCCCCTGGCCCTCGTCGAACGGGTTGTTCGCCAGCTTGTGCGCCCGGTCCACAGCCGCGCGGTGTTCCTCTTCCGCGGTGGTGAGGTCTGCGATGTCTTCGCCCCAGGTCTCCAACCGCTCCCGCGCGATCCACCGGTAGTACGAGTCCGCGCTCCGGGCCAGCACATCGCGGACGACGGGTGCGTAGCGGAGGATCGACGCGGCAAGGGCGGGATCTGCCAGCAGAAGGGCGGTGGCCGCGACAGCAGCCTCCCTCACCTGCGGATCGTCGTCCTCGCAAAAGGCCGCGACGCGGGTGTGGAGCGTCGGCCGTACAGCGCGAGCGGCGGCAAGATCCTGCGGTGCGCCGGCACCGTCCTCCGGGTCCAGACGAGCGACATCGGCGAACGAGGCCAACCAGTTCAACAGCTCCGCGCGCAGCGGTCGCGTGCCGGCTCTCCGCTCCCACTGTCCGCTGGTGAGCATGCGCGGATCGTCGAGGAGGGCGGAGACGACCAGAGCCGCCGGGGCGGTCGCCGGGAACACCCGCTCCTGGTTGAGGAGCAGCCGGTACAGGTCCCAGACCGCTCGCGCCCGGCGGGTGTGATCGTTGTCGAGTAGTCCTATAAGGATGTCCGGTGTGTCGGGCACGTTGTGCAGACCGGTACAGAAGTGCGGCAACTCACTCCACGCGGTGCCGGTGAGCTCGGCCAAGGCGGGAGACGGTACGGACGCTGCGAGAGCGCTTAAAGGACTGGCGGCTGTTCTGTCGATCACGGCCGCAGTGTTCCAGCCAGCTCCGACACCTGTGGGATGTCAACGCGGATGGGAGATACCCCCTACGTAGGAGCCGTTCGGGAAACGATCTCCAGTGAATCGGAACGCGATCTTCACTGGCCGGTATCGTCCCTGGTCAGCACCGCTCGTGAACGACCCGACATGCGAGCCCACCAATCCCGGAGACCATGTAGAGGGTTCAGGAGTGGGGTCACCTGATCAGGGAACAGCACCACACCTGTAGCACGGCTCAGCCTGGATCAGACCGGCACTGAGCTGGCCAAACCCGCCCTTTCTCACCTCACGCTGCACTCCAGCCCCAGAGAACGCAGGTGGCGCACAGCCTCCATCCGTCCGTGAAGTCGATGGTGGCTCCGTACCGGAACCCGGGCGGGGCGGGGCGGGTGCTTTAGCGCTCGGCGCGGACGACGGCGCCCTTCTGCTCGCTGGCGGCGAGCGCGGTCAGCAGGGCCTGCTCGATCTCGGCGACCTGGGCCGCGCCGCCGCCGGGCAGGTCGGGCGTCGGCTGCTCGGCCAGCTGCTCGCCGTCGGCGGCGGCCGGGGCGGTGTTGGACGCGCCGGTGATGGTCCACTCGCGCCACTGTGTCGCCGGGGCGACATGCGGTCGGAGGAAGCCGCGGGCGATCGCCCGTTCCCACACGGCCAGTTCCTCGCGGACGATCGGCCGGATCTCGATGCCTTGCTGTGCGTCGTTGCCCATCCGCCCACGGTGCGGCGGCCCCCGGAAGCCGGTCATCCGGTTTCCCGCCGCCCGCCCGGGAGCCGCGCCCGCACCCGACGGCACGTCAGGAGCTGTCGGCGGCATCCGAAAGAATGTCCGGCATGACACTGCTTCCCGTCACCGCGCCCGCCTCGCTGGTCCGGCGCCACGCCCTCGACCCGGAGGCCCACGACTGGGGCATGAAGGCGGAGCACGCGGTGGCGACCCCCGCCGGGGACACCTACGTGCTGAGCATCCTGTGGCGGCACGACCGGTACCCCCGCGACCCGGCGGTGCCCCGCTTCAGCGAGCGGATGATCACCCGTTACGACGCCGGCGGGACGCCCGTCGCCACCGCCGTGCTGGAGCAGCACTCGGACGACCGGGTGGCGGCCGTCGGCTGGGGCAACGACGCGAACCTGGCGGTGCTCCCGGACGGCTCGCTGGCGGTCAGCACCAGGCCGGGCAGCACCCACCTGGTCTCCCCCGGGCTGGACGAGGTGCGGGCCGGCTGGCCGATGCCCACGGCGGGCGTGCTCGCGGACGGGCCGGCGGGCGACCCGTTCGCCGCGTCGGTCGCGGTCACGCCGGGCGGGCGGCTGCTGTGCACGACCTCCGAGTTCAAGGTGGACAACTGGGCGGGCGCGATCCTCAACCTGGTCGCCGTCACCGAGCCCGGCGACGTGCTCGCCCCCGGGCACAAGCCGCGGCTGCGCGCGATCGCCACGCTGACCGACCGGACGCCCCGTCAGACCGACGCCGACGCCCAGCCACACGTCGTGTTCGGGGACGCACCGGTGCTGGGGGCCAACCGCCCGTCGCCGTCGCTGGCCGAGGCCCTCACCGAGCTCACCGGGACGCGCCGCAGCCTCTACGGCTACGACCGTTCGTTCATGACCCGGCCGTCCGCGCTCGGCGACGACCTGTTCGTCGTCCCGGTGTACGGCCACACCTTCCGCTCCGGCAGCCGCGGCCAGGAGTTCAGCTTCGCGCTGATCGACGACCGGGGCACGGTCCGCGGCCGGCTGGGCGGCCTGCACCTGTACCAGGACAGCCCGTTCACCGGTTTCGACTTCACCGTCGCCGCCGACCCGTACCGCGCCCGCGCCTTCCACCTCAACCGCTACGGCCTGTACGCCTGGACCGCCGACGGGGCGCTGCGGGCCCGGGTGTCCACCGCCGACAAGCCGTTCAAGCCGCTGGTGCACTTCACCCTGCTCGACTGCACCCCCGCCGGCGAACTCCTCCTGGCCCACCGCAAGCAGCACTTCGTGCTGCGCGTCCCCGTCCCCGCCGACCTCGCCGACCTCCCCGCCGCCGTCGAGGCCACGCTGTCCGGCATCGCCAAGGCCCGCAACGCCGCCAAGAAGCGCTACCAGCCGGTGAATTGGCTCTGGGCGGAGGACACCTCCACCGTCCACCGTCTGTGACCCGGTCGTTCAGGCCGGCTTCCCGGCCGGCCCCGCCGTCGTGGTCTCGACCCAGTTCATCGTCCGGGCCGTCTCGTAGCCGAGCGCGTGGTTGATGCCGATCATGTGGGTGTTGGTGGTGGCGGTGGTGGTGCAGATCAGCTCCAGGTCCGGCCGTTCGGCAGCGATCGTCCGCGTCTGACGGGCCTTCATCGCCCGACCGAGCCCGCGCCCGCGGTGCGCGGCGAGCACCGAGGTGTCGTGGATGTAGCCGATCTCCCGGCGGTGCGGGTAGCTGTGGACGACGTGCACGCCGACCACCTGCCGGGTGCTGTCGTCGACGGCGACGACCACCCGCTGTTCGGCGCCTGCCTGGGCGAGTTCCCGGTCGGCGTCCCGGACCAGTTCGGGCGTCCAGGCGGGCTCCCGGTGGCTCGACCGGCCGGACGGGGCGTCCTGGATCGCCCGCCGGGCCGCGGCGTAGGAGTCGACGAGTTCCTCGGGACAGGCGCCGGTCCACTGCGTCAGCCGGTAGCCGGCCGGGACGGGAACCTCCCACAGCCGTGCGGGAATCGCCGCGAGGCGCAGGACCTGCATCACCATGCTGTGCGTCACCTCGAACCCGAGGCCCGCCGCCCAGGCCGACCCTGCGGAGTCGGGCTTCATCGGCTGGCCGCGGACGATGCCGCGCCCGGACTCCACGACCGCGGGCATCGCGGCCCGCAGCAGCGCCGTCCCGACGCCGAGCCGCCGCAGCTCCTCGGGCGTGCGGACTTCCTGCCGTCGCAGTGTGCCCCGATCCGCCGCCGGCCGAGCGGTTTTGACCCGTCGTCACCGCGGGGCGGGCGGCGTCAGGGGCGGGCGTAGAAGTCGGGGCGGCCCATGATCCAGAGGCTGGCCTGTTTGATGTCGGTGCCCGGGCGGAGGCCTCGATCATCTGGTCGTCGCCGATGTGGAGGGCGACGTGCCACCCCCACCCTCGCCGCCCGCTCCGTCGAGGCCCGCGTCGAACGCGCCGCCACCCACGCGTAGCGCTGGTCGGACCTCGTGTCCGTCACGGCCGTCTTCGACATCGCCTGACTCCCGTACCACCAGCGGAAGATGAAGCATCCGCTGAATCCTCCCAGGTCACTGCCGCACCTGCTCGGCGCGGAGCCCCAGAGTGTTCTGGCCCCTCGTTGGATCGCAAACCACGGTTCGCAGGTCGCCCCCGTTCGGAGGGGGAGGGGCCAGCCGTCGATCGGCGGGGCGAATCGAGTTGTCAACGTCGAGACGGAGCCGACGGCGGCCGCGCCCTGATCCTCACCACCCACGGGCGCGGTCTCCGTAGCCGACCGGCTCGTCTCCACCGCCGACGGGCGCGTCGGCCTCCAGGGTGGCAGTGGCGGTCGGACGCTCCGTCAACTCTTCGGATTCTCCGGCACTCTCTTCTCACGCCTCGCCCTGATCGCCACCGGGCAACTCGCATCCCCGGAGCGGGGGCCAAGGTGCGCAGCCCATCGGCGACGAACGGGTTTCGGTCATACGCGATTTGACGGTGCGCCAGAACTCCGGCCCGACGGGGGCTTCTGCGGAGGGCTTCGATTGCGAGTTCCGTCGACATGGTTGACCGCATTGAAGTGGCCATGGCATTTTCGTGCGGCGCAGACGTGCACCAACCGGTCGCACGTCCGCAATCCCCCACGAGGAGAGCCATGTTCAAGAGATTCGCCGCCGCGCTCGGCGCGGGCGCGGTCGTTGCGGGTGCCCTGACCTTCGGTGCCGCTCCCGCGCAGGCCGTTCAGGCGGGCGACCTGACCTCCACCATCGCGCTGAGCAACTGCTCCGCCTCGCTGGTCCGTTACCCGAGCTCGGTGGACACCGACCGGGCGATGATGCTGACCAACGGCCACTGCCTGCCCACCATGCCGTCGGCCGGCCAGGTCATCCAGAACGCGAGCGCCAGCCGCAGCGGCACGCTGCTCGACTCCTCCGGCACCTCGCTCGGCACCGTCCAGGCGGACAAGGTGCTGTACGCGACGATGACCGGCACCGACGTCGCGCTGTACCAGCTCACCGACACCTTCGCCGCCATCACCTCCAAGTACGGGGCGACCGCGCTGACGATCAGCGACACCCATCCGGTCGACGGGTCGGCGATGTACATACCGTCCTCGTACTGGAAGCAGGTGTGGAACTGCTCGATCAACGGGTTCGTCGGCACCCTGCGCGAGGACCAGTGGACCTGGCACGACTCGCTGCGCTACAGCACGGGCTGCAACACCACGCACGGCACGTCCGGTTCGCCCATCGTCGACGCCGCCAGCAAGAAGGTCGTCGGCATCAACAACACGGGGAACGACGACGGCGCGATGTGCACCATGAACAACCCGTGCGAGGTGGCCGCGGACGGCACCACGACCGTCACCAAGGGCCAGAGCTACGGTGAGGAGACGTACTGGTTCACCACCTGCCTGGGCACCGGCCGGGTCATCGACCTGAACGTCAGCGGCTGCCTGCTGACCAAGCCGGCCGGCGCGGCCGTGTCGGTGACCAACCCGGGTAACCAGTCCACCGTGGTCAACGGTTCGGTCAACCTGCAGATCCAGGCATCCGGCGGCACCGCCCCGCTGAGCTACTCGGCCACCGGCCTGCCCGCCGGCCTGTCGATCAACGCCTCCACCGGCCTGATCAGCGGGACCGCCACCACTTCTGGCGGCTCCTCGGTGACCGTCACCGTCAAGGACGCGGCCAACAAGACCGCCTCCACCACGTTCTCCTGGACGGTCACCACGAACCAGGGCACCTGCACCCCGGCGCAGCTCCTCGGCAACGCGGGCTTCGAGACCGGCACCGCGGCCCCGTGGACCACCACCTCCGGCGTGGTCGACAGCTCCGCCTCGCAGGCCGCGCACAGCGGTTCGTGGAAGGCGTGGATGGACGGCTACGGCTCCAGCCACACCGACAGCATCTCGCAGACCGTCACCATCCCGACCGGCTGCAAGGCGACCCTGAGCTTCTGGCTCCACATCGACACCGCCGAGACCACCACCTCGAGCGCGTACGACAAGCTCACCGTCACGGCGAACGGCACCTCGGTCGCCACGTACTCCAACCTCGACAAGAACACCGGCTACACCCAGAAGACCGCTGACCTGTCGGCCTACGCCGGTCAGTCGGTGACGGTGAAGTTCAACGCCGTCGAGGACGCCTCGCTGCAGACCTCCTTCGTGATCGACGACACCGCGATCCAGACCAGCTGAGCCCCACGGCCCGGCGGAGCCACCCGAACGCTTCCGGTGGATCCGCCGGGCTGAGTCCTCAGCGCGGCGGGGTCGGGTGTCAAGGCGCCCAGCACAGGGTGCGGCCCGCGGCCCCGCCGAGCGACCCGGCGGGCCCCGTCGCCGGGCCCCGTCGCCGGGCCTCGGCGGGGGTCCGGTCGGGGACGGGGGCGCCGGGCCGGGGGACGCCGGGCCTGGGGCCGCCGGGCCGGGGACGCCGTCGGACGGAGGACGGGTCACGCCATCAGGGTCCCAGACGTGTGATCACGACTTCCGTGAGTCGACGACCCGGCGCAGCTTGCCGAGCGAGCGTTCCAGGGTGTCCTGGTCGACGACATCAACGCCGACGGTCATGCCGACGCCGTCCTTGACGCCCTTGGCGAGGGCTGCGGCGGCGGCCCCGCGCTCGTCGGCGCTCGCGTCCGGCCGTGCTTCGACACGCACGGTCATGTGGTCCATGCGTCCGCGCCGGGTCAGTTCCAGCTGGAAGTGCGGGGCGAGGGCGGGGATGCGCAGGACGATCTCCTCGATCTGGGTGGGGAAGACGTTGACGCCGCGCAGGATGATCATGTCGTCGCAGCGGCCGGTGACCTTCTCCATGCGGCGGAAGGCGGGCCGCGCGGTGCCGGGCAGCAGCCGGGTGAGGTCGCGGGTGCGGTAGCGGATGATCGGCAGGGCCTCCTTGGTGAGGGAGGTGAAGACCAGCTCGCCGCTGTCGCCTTCGGGCAGCGCCTCGTCGGAGAGGGGGTCGACGACCTCGGGGTAGAAGTGGTCCTCCCAGATGTGGAGGCCGTCCTTGGTCTCGACGCACTCGCCGGCCACCCCCGGGCCGATCACCTCGGACAGGCCGTAGATGTCGACGGCGTGGATGTCCAGGCGCTCCTCGATCTCACGGCGCATCTCCTCGGTCCACGGCTCGGCGCCGAAGATGCCGATCTCCAGGGAACTGGTGCGCGGGTCGATGCCCTGGCGCTCGAACTCGTCGAGGAGCGTCAGCATGTAGGAGGGGGTGACCATGATGATCCTGGGCCGGAAGTCCTGGATGATCTGGACCTGGCGGGCGGTCATGCCGCCGGAAGCCGGTATGACGGTGCAGCCCGCGCGTTCGGCGCCGTAGTGTGCGCCGAGGCCACCGGTGAACAGTCCGTAGCCGTAGGAGTTGTGCAGGATGTCGCCGGGGCGGCCGCCGGCCCCGCGGATGCACCGGGCCACCATGTCCGCCCACATCGACAGGTCGTTCGCGGTGTAGCCGACCACGGTGGGGCGGCCGGTGGTGCCGCTGGAGGCGTGGATCCGGCGGACGTCCTCCCTCGGGACGGCGAACATGCCGAAGGGGTAGTTGTCGCGCAGGTCGGCCTTGGTGGTGAACGGGAAGCGGACGAGGTCGGCGAGTGTGCGGCAGTCCTCGGGCCGGACGCCGGCCTCGTCGAACTTGCGGCGGTAGAAGTCGACGTTCCGGTAGGCGTGTTCCAGGGTGCTCCGGAGCCGGGTGAGCTGGAGTGCCTTCAGCTCCTCGGGGTCCAGGCGCTCGCCCTCGTCCCGCAGACCGGTCGGGAGTGCGTCGCCCAGTCGCCGGGGCCCGCCGACGGAACGCGTCGTGCCGGTGGTCGTGCTCATCGTGTCTCCTTCACGTCCTTGAGGCTGCGGCTGCGGCCGCGGAACTCCGCGATCACCTCGTCGCCGCGCAGGACGGTGATGTCGTAGATGCCGCTGCGGCCGAATCTGGTGCGCTCGTGTGCCGTCGCCACGAGCAGGTCGCCTTCGCGTGCCGGGGCGACGAAGGTGATGTCGGCGCCCGCCGCGACGGTGACCGGACCGTGGCTGTTGCAGGCGCAGGCGAAGGTGGTGTCGGCCAGCAGGAACAGGTATCCGCCGTGCGCGATGCCGTGGCCGTTGACCATCTGCGGGGTCACCGTCATGGTCGCCGAAGCCGTTCCGTCGGCGGCGGCCAGGAGTTGAATTCCCAGGCTCCGGGACGCCGTGTCCGCGGCGAACATCAGCTGGGCGGGTCCTGCCGCGACCGCGCCGTCGGGTGGTCGATTCATGTGCATTTCACCACTCTTGTCGCCCGACCGAACATTCGGTTACCGTCTCGATTTCGGCCAAGTAATCCAGCATCGGCAGTGCCTGTCAAGAGGTGAGCGCATGTCGCCGAACGCCCAGGATCGACCCGTTTTCTTCGCCGGTTCTCCCCGTCCAATGCGCCACGTCCGCGAAGTCCTTCGCCCGCCTGAACGCCCGGTCGACCTTCGCCCACACCATCGCGTCCCACTCGCCCTGCATCGGTCAGCCACGGCCCCGGGTCCGGACGCTTCCATGGCGTGATCTCCGTCGAGGCCCGCGTCGAACGCGCCGCCACCCACGCGGAGCGCCGGTCGGGGTACAGGACTGGCAGTCGTTCGGCGGGCAGGGATGCGGCCGGCGACGAGAGCAGGCCCTCGCACGGTGGACCAACGGCCCGCACGCGACGATCGGCCCAGTGACCGTCCGGTAGATTCGGCCAGCAGCTGATCGACACAGGGGCGGCCACACGCCGCACGTTCAACGCGGGGGCAGTGGGTGCGGAGCGGACACGCGCAGGACCGTGGCCGGGAGGCCTTGCTGGAGTGCTGGCGAGCGATCGAGCTGTTCAGCCCGCCGGCCATCCCTGCGCTGCGGCGCCGGCGCCGCGCCGCACGCTCCGGACCCGCGGACGAATACGTCGTCGACATGGATCCGCAACCGGGCCGGGAACGGCTGCCGTTGCCGTGGGATCCGCAGCACCCGGACACCGCCAAGCGCCGGGCCCCGTACGGCAAGATGTGGCGCCACGAGGTGTACGGGGGCGTCTTCGACCTGGAGCTGCTGCGCCAGGCAATGATCGCGATGCTGCCCGAAGGAACCGACCCGGATCCCAGGGTACCGCAGGCCGAGCTGGTGTTGCCGGGGCAGAGTGCGATGTTCGCGTTGGTCCTGGACGACGAGGGCCGGCCGATCGAAGACACGTCGGTGATCTCCGCGTGCGCGTGGGCGACCGGTCGACTCTTCGATCCCGGACCGTCCGTACCGGAGTGGCTGGACGGCTTCGAGGACCTGAATGACGCCTTCGGCAACGCGATCGACACGCTGGCCGCCACCCCCGTTCCCTACACCTCGGGCTCCGGACCGGTGCCTGAGCACCAGCCCCACCCGCATGCCCCGACGGCTCCCGCACCGGCGTCAACGGCCTCCGGATGGCGGCAGTTGCTGGCCGAGATCCTGGGTGGCGCCGCCGTGGGCGCGGTGGGGGCACTGTTCGGCGAGGTCGCCGGCGCCGCAGTGCAGGGCGCGACCGAGCCGCTTGTCCGGCGCGCCGCCGACTGGGCGGCTGCCCGCCGTGTCGCCCCGGAGGACGCGGACGACGGCCGGCCGGGCCACACCGAGCGCGGCTCCTCCGCCGAGCCTGCGGCACCCGAGCTTCCGGCACCCGCCCCTGCGGCACCCTCCCCTGGCCCGCCGGCCGGGGAGGATGCCCCGGGTCCCCGGCCTGTGGGTCTCGCCGACCTGGTGGCACTGACCGCGCAGATCGCGGACCTGTGCGGGGTGGAAGCACACCTGCGTCCCCGGGTGATCCGCGTGCGCAGCCGACTGGTCCACCGTCCGCGTGATCCGCGGACGAAGGTCGCCGCCGCCGCGCCGTTCCTGAACAGCCTTCTTCCGCCCGACCTGGCCCGGGTGCGCGCGGCGGCCGGCCAGGGGCTCGGGCCTGCGCTGGACGCCTACCTGACCGAACAGGGCTCGGTGGACATGGCGGCGCGCACCGATGTACGGCAGGTGCGCGAGGCCGTCCTGGCCGGGGTGGCTCCGGCTCTGGTTCCGGCCGGACGGTGGCCCTCACCGGCTCGTTTCCCCCTCGCGTTGAGCCAGCAGTTCGCCGTGGACCGGATGCTCGCCGACCGCGACGGCACCGAGGGCGGGCTGTTCTCGGTGAACGGTCCGCCGGGCACCGGCAAGACCACGATGCTGCGCGACCTGGTGGCCGCCCTGGTGGTCGAGCGTGCAACGGTGATGGCCGGCTTCGACCGACCCGGGCAGGCATTCACCGGCCGTGCCTGGCGGGGCCTGGACCGGCAGGGCAAGCACCGGCGTTACGTCGCCCGGCTGGACCCGCGGCTGACCGGGTTCGAGATCGTGGTCACCTCCTCCAACAACGGCGCGGTGGAGAACATCACCGCGGAACTGCCGGGGCTGGACGCGCTCGACGAGCCCTGGCGGGGCGGCCCGGACCACTTCTCCGATCTCGCCTCGGCACTCCTCGGCGGCGCTCCGGCATGGGGCCTGGTGGCAGCCGTGCTCGGCAACAAGGCCAACCGCAAGGAGTTCGGCGAACGGTTCTGGTGGGGCCGCCTGCCGTCGGACGAGTCCGACGCCCGCACCGCCGCCGGCCTGCCGCCGCTCACCGGCATGAAGGCGATCCTCAGCAGCTGGATCCCGCCGAACTCGCCAACTTACCGACAGAACCCGGCCGTTGGGACCGGCGCTGCCCCGACCGCGGCCCCGACCGCGGCCCCGGCCCGGCCCGTGCCGTCGTGGCGTGAGGCCGTCGCCGCGTTCCGCGTGGCCGAGGCCGAGGTGGAGCGCCTGCGCGGTCAACGAACCCGCCTGGCCACCGAGTTGGAGGCCGTCGAATCCCCGCGCGCCCGGCAGCGGATCACGGATCTGGACGCCGCGATCGCGCTGGCCGACGAACGGGTGGCCACCTCCGTGACCCGCCTGGCCGCGGCCAACGCCGCCGTCGCCTCCGCCCGTGCCGCCACCGCGACGGCCGAGGCCGAGCTCCGCGCGGCCGGCGGACTGGTACCCGCAGCCCGCCAGGAGCTGGCAGCCGCCCGCGCACGCCTGTCCGGCGCGCGGGAACGGGCCGCGCACCACCGCGAGTACGTGGACGCGCTGACCACCCGCTACGACGCTTCCCCCACCGTCGAACGCGGTATGCGCGGCGGTCTGCGCCGACTGCTGCAGAGCACCGCCGACCGGCAGGCCGCCGAGCAGCAGCGCGAACGCACCCAGGCCGAGATCCTTCACCTGCTCGTCCAGCAGCGACGCGCCCTCGACGACGCCGTGGAGCAGGTCGCCGACGCCGTCCACATCGAAGCCCTGGCCGCCGGCCTGCACGCCGACGCCGACCGCGTGGTCGCCGACGCCGCGACCGCACTCGCCAACGCACAGACCCGCGAGCAGGCCGCCCTCGCCCGGGAGAACGCGGCCAGCGCCGACCTCGCGGCCGCCCGCACCGCCGCGACGGCGGCCCGGCGCGACCTGGACGCCGCCGTCGCCGACCTCAGCGTCCGCCACCGCCAACTGCGGGATGCCGCATCGACGTTGCCCTCCCTGCCGCTCGACTGGCTCCACCTCGACGAGCGCGAGCAGGAACTCGGCTCGCCGTGGTCCGACGAGGCCTGGTCGATCGCCCGCAGTGACCTGTTCCTGCGTGCCCTCGACCTGCACCGCGCCCTCGTCGCCGGGGCAGCCAAGCAGGTCCACGGGAACCTCCAGGTCCTCATGGAGCTGATGACGAACACCAACGGGCCGATCCCCGACGAGGAGGTCGAGCGCGCCTGGCAGACCCTCTTCCTCCTGATCCCGGTCGTCTCCACCACCTTCTCCTCCATCGGCAGCATGTTCGCCCGTCTCGGCCAGGGCACCATCGGCTGGGTCCTCGTCGACGAAGCCGGCCAGGCCACCCCGCAAGCCGCCGTCGGCGCCCTGTGGCGCGCCTGCCGCGCTGTCCTCGTCGGCGACCCCCTCCAGCTCGAACCCGTCGTCACCATGCCCACCGTCCTGCAACGCCGGCTGCTTGGTGCCTACGGCGTCGACGACCAGTGGCTGCCCTCGGCCACCTCCGCCCAGGCCGTCGCCGACCGGACCAACCGTTACGGCACCTACCTGCCCGCTCCTGACGGCGACGACGAACACGTCTGGGTCGGCTCCCCCTTGCGCGTCCACCGCCGTTGCGGAGAGCCGATGTTCACCATCAGCAACGAGGTCGCCTATGGCGGCCTCATGGTCTACGGCACGCCACGCAAGGCCTTCCCCGACGAGGAACGCGACGGCCTGCTGCCGAGCCGCTGGCTCAACACCGACGACCCCACCCGGCCACCGGACGCCCCCTGGGGAGAACGCGACCGCCGTGCCTTCGAGTTCGTCCTCGACCGCCTGGACCAGCACGGCATCGATCTCACCCGGCTGCGCATCATCGCCCCCTTCCGCTCACTCGTCTCCGAGTGCAAGAAGATCTGCGGCGATCGCCCCGGCTGGACCTTCGAGGTCCTCGACGAACGCTGCGCCACCGTCCACCGGGCCCAGGGCAAGGAAGCCGACGTCGTCATCCTCGTCCTCGGCGGCGGCCGGCCCGGCGCCCGGGGCTGGGCCGCCCGCACCCCACACCTGCTCAATGTCGCCGCCAGCCGCGCCAAACACCGCCTGTACGTCATCGGGGAACGGAGCCTGTGGGCCCCACTCCCCCACTTCGACGTCCTGTCCGGCGAGGTCGAGGAGTTCGACCACATCCGCGACCGAACCGCCTGGCCTTCGGGGGCAGTCGGCCAAGGGCTTGTCGGTGGGACTCGCTAGCGTTCGCCTCTTGATCATCAGTTCGAGGAGAGGGGCGTGGCTGTGCGGCGCTCGGAGTTCGTCGAGGGCGGCTCGGACAGGGCCGTCGGCCCCGAGGACGAGGACGTCTTCGTCATGCCGGACGCCTGGCGTCGGGCCCTGATCCCGCGCCGGGGCGGCATTCCCCGGAAGCCGTCCGCGCCGGGGAAGAGCCCGGTGACCTCGTACCGCGACGGGCTGCGGCAGCGGGGGGACCGGCTGGAGCAGGCGCTCACCTCGGAGCACAGTGACCCGGAGCTGGTCGCGGCCGCCCGCGCCCACCGGTCCGGCAGCCGGGACCCGCTCGGTGCGGCAGTGCTCGCCGCCGTGTTCTCGTATCCCCGCTGCAACGAGGTCGGCGTGGCCGTGGACGCCTGGGTGGCGGAGTTCGGCCTGCCGTTCGCGGCCAGGGCCACCGTCGAGCTGTTCGCGACGGCTGTCGAGACCGACTGGATCAACCAGCTGTCCGTCCACCCCCGCGTCCGGCACGGGGCCGACCAGAGGCGCGGCGGGTACCGTCCCGCTGCGGACCGGGTCCGGTCGCTGCTGGCGGACTGTGACGAGGAGACCCACCGCGCGGCGGTCGAGGCCCTGACGGGCTGCCGGAACGACCTGACCCGCCTGGTGGTGGCGGCGTACCTGGTGCCGTCCGAGACCGCCTGGGTGAAGGAGTGCGTCGCGTCGGGCTCCCGACTGGACGGCGTCGAGTGGTCGATGCTGCTGTGCTCGCTCTCCTCGGCGGAGCCGTTGGAGAAGCTCCCCCCGCTGCCGAGCCTGGGCTATGACGGTTGGTCCACCGAGATCATCGCGACCGTGGTGCAGGGCCTCGGCGGCGGCGCAGCACCGGTGATGCTGCACGACCTGACCACCAGCTACCACCACAAGGACGGCAGGAAGCGGATCCTGGACGCGCTCGCCGAGCTCCCCTCCGACGAGGGCTTCCGGGGGCTGCTGACCCAGCAGGACGGCATCAAGTCCACCCGCGCTGCCCTGCTGGCCGGCGTCCGCCGCTTCCCCCGGCGTGCTCTGCGCCTGCTCGCCGAGGCCGCGGTGGCCTCCACCGACCCGGCCACGCAGCAGCTCGCCCGGCAGCTCCTCACCGGCCACGTCGCGGTTCACCGCGCGACCGCGCTCGAACTGCTGCCGGAGCTGACGCCGGAGCAGGCGGCCCTGGTGGAGCCGCTCACCGACCTCGGCGAGCGGGTGCCGGAGGTCGGCCCCGACTCGCTGCCGGAGCTGTTCACCAGCCCGCCGTGGACGCGGCCGCGCTCCGCCGGCAAGCCCCGTGCACTGACCGGCCTCGCCGCGCCGCAGGAACCGCAGATGCGGTGGCTGCCGGGTGAGCGCGAGGCGTGGGCGGTGATCTCCGAGCCCGGGTACACGCGCTGGTCGGACGACGACTGGCAGCGGGTCGCGGCCACGATCCGGGCCAGGATCGGGCAGCCCGAGGCCATGCGACTGCCCGGCGAACAGTACGCCGAGCTCGGGCTGTTCGTGCACGGCAAGGAGGAGTTGGCCAGGCCCCTGATCGCGCACTGGAGCGTCGGTGAGCGCGTCGGGTACGCCGGGGACGACCTGCGCCGGGTCGCCGCCCGCTTCGGGACGGACGCTCTCGAACCGATCCTGGCCGCGGCGATGAGGAACCCGGCCACGCTCGCGCCCCTGCTGCTTCCGTACCTGGACGCCCGGGTGGCCGAGACCATGGCGGACTGGCTGGTGCGCCTCAAGTCGGCCGGGAACACCGCGAGTTCCTGGTTCGTCCGACACGGCACGGACGCGGCCCGGTTGCTGCTGCCCGCCGCGCTCGGGAAGGCCGGGGCAGCCCGGTTCGGCGCCGAGCAGGCCCTGCGGGTGATCGCCGAGGCGCACGGCGCGGCCGCGGTGCGGGCGGTGGCCGGCGAGTTCGGGCCGAAGGCGGAGGAGGCCGTGGGCACGCTGCTGTCGGCCGACCCGCTGGTGACCGCGCTCCCGGCGAAGCTGCCCCCGCCCTGCGACTGGGCGGAGCCGGTGACGCTGCCGCAGCTGCTGCTGCGCGGCGGCGAGCGCGCCCTGCCCACCGAGGCGGTGCGGCACGTGCTCACCATGCTCGCGCTGTCCGGCCCCAAGGCGTTCTACCCCGGCCTCGACGAGGTGGCCCTGCTGTGCGAGCCGCAGTCGTTGACGGAGTTCTGCTGGGCGGTGTTCGAGCAGTGGCGGCTGGCCGGCATGCCCGCCCAGGACGGCTGGGCGCTGCACGTGCTCGGCCGGTTCGGTGACGACGGGACGGTCCGCCGGCTGACGCCGGTGCTCCGCGCCTGGCCGGGCGAGGGGGCCCACCACCGTGCGGTGGACGGCCTGGAGGTGCTGGCCGCCATCGGCACCGACGTGGCTCTGCTGCATCTGCACGGCATCGCGCAGCGGGTGAAGTTCAAGGCGCTCAAGACCCGGGCCCAGGAGAAGATCTCCGAGGTGGCGGCCGGTCTCGGCCTGACCGGGGAGCAGCTGTCCGACCGCCTGGTCCCGGACTTCGGGCTGGAGGCCGACGGGACCACCGTCATCGACTACGGCACCCGGACGTTCACGGTCGGCTTCGACGAGCAGCTCAAGCCGTACCTGCTCGACGCGGCCGGCGCCCGCCGCAAGGACCTGCCCGCCCCGGGGGCGCGGGACGACGCCGAGCTGGCGCCCGCCGAGCGCAAGCGCTTCGCCGCGCTCAAGAAGGACGTCCGCACGGTGGCGGGAGACCAGATCCGCCGCCTGGAGGAGGCGATGGTCACTGGGCGCTCTTGGACGGCACAGGAGTTCGACCAGCTCTTCATCGGGCATCCGCTGCTGTGGCACCTGGTGCGCCGCCTGGTGTGGCTGTCCGGGACGGACGGCACGGTGACGGCGTTCCGCGTCGCCGAGGACCGCACCCTGGCGGACGTCCGGGACGAGGCGTTCACGCTGCCGGCCACGGCCTCCGTCCGGCTGGCGCACCCGCTCCTGCTCGGCGACGGCCTCGGCAACGGCCTCGCCGGCTGGTCGGAGCTGTTCGCCGGCTACGAGATCCTGCAGCCGTTCCGTCAACTCGGCCGCCCGGTGTACACGCTGACCGACGAGGAGCGGGCCGGCCACCGCCTGACCCGCTTCGAGAACGGTCCGGTGCTGCCCACCGCCCGGCTGGTCGGCATGGAACGACGCGGCTGGCGCCGCGGCGAGCCCGCGGACAACGGCATCGAACGCTGGCTGTCCCGCCGGGTCGGCCCCGACCTCTACGTAGTGATCGCCCCGGACGAGGGCATCGCCGTCGGCATGCACGACTCCTACCCCGAGCAGCATCTGGAAACGGTGTGGCTCGACAGGCGCCCGGGCGACTACTGGACCCACAACCGCACCTTCCCGACCTTCGCCGAGCTCGACCCGGTGATCGCCTCCGAGGTGATCGCCGACCTCACCGAACTGACCAAGCGGTGACACCCCACCACCCTCTCGACCAACACCCCGGGAAGGTTGCCATGACCACGACCACCGCCGAGGAGGAGCTTCAGCAGCCGCCCGCCGAGGTTCGGTAGGCCGAGAAGCCGGCGGCATCGCCCGCCGAAGACCGCGCCCCGTGCCCGCCCCGTGCCCGCACCGGGAGCCGAGCCTGCGCACGGTCCGCCGGTTCGTCGTCGGCGACGAGGCCCCTCCATCACCCGCGAGTTCGTCGGGGGCCGACGGTCCGCGTAACGCGCACCCGACGAGCTTGGAACACACGTCGTCTGTCGTACCCGTGTCTCAAGTTCGGCGGGTAGGTACCAGCCTTCGCTGGTGGGTGCCAGGAGGAGGTGTCGGATGCGGAGTGGGCGGTGGTGCGGCCGCTGCTGTCGTTGCCGGGCCGGGTGCGCGGGCCGAGCAGGATCCGGAGCCGAGCGCGAGCGTGATCGACTCCCGGTCGGTCAAGGCGAACGCCGTCGTCGGCCCTGACAGCCGCGGCCTCGACGGCGGCAAACGGGTCAACGGCCGCAAGCGGCACGCGATGGTCGAAACCCTCGGCCTGCCGCTGGGGGCGATGGTCACCGCGGCGGACATCGGCGACCGCGCCGCCGCCCGGGTGCTGCTCGGCCGAGTCGCCGCCGCGCACCACCTGCTGGCGCTGGTCCGGGCCGGCGGCGGCTACCTCGGCAGCCCCCGGCGGGCGGTGGGCGACGTGCGCGGGAGTCCTTTCGCCGGGTGCGGAGAAACCCTTTGCCCGCATGGTTCGCGTGACGAAGAAAATGGCGGCGATCCGTTTCCCGGAGGAGGAGGCCCGGGAATGCGCCGAGAAATCTCGGAGCCCGCTCGCCATCCGCCATGCAATCACCTTCGGCCCGCATTCCGCCAGGAGGAACATCAGGCGGAAACCATGGGGAAGTTCCAGCAGAAGCCGCACTGAACAGGCAAGATCGGCGAGAAACAGCCGGAGTGGCTTGATCGTACGTCAGTTGACTGTCGCGCCTGACGGTATTTGCGATATACCGTCCCGGGCACTTCCTGCCCGGCAATCCGCCAATCTCCTCCTGGCGTGATCACCTGCCGACCTCGAATCTCGAATGAGGGGAAATCACATGGCAATCGGACGACGGCAACTCCTCACCTCCGTCGCGCTGACCGCCCTCGCCGCACCCGTCCTGGCCAACGGGAACACGACCCGCGCCGCCGCGGCCACGGATACGGGTACGGGCACGGGCACGGGCACGGGTACGGCCGCGCGGATGGCCGCCGACTCCGGGCCGCTGTTCATGCAGGTCGTCGCCCACGAGGACGACGACATCCTGTTCATGAACCCGGACCTGTCCAACGCCCTCGCCAACGGCACGCCGTCCGTCACGGTGTTCGTCACCGCAGGGAACATCACCGGCGACCCGTGCGCGGGCGGCTGCTGGGACCCGGCCGGCGACCCGCTGCGCACCTGGAACCGCCAGATGGGCGCCGTCAACGCCTACTCCCGGATGAGCGGGGTCGGCGACAACGACCCGGCGACCGACGAGATCGGGCGCTGGGTGGTCGAGGCGTGGACGGTCGCGGGCAAGCAGGTCGAGCGGTACATGCTCAGGGACCGGTCGGTTCACCTGATCTTCCTCAACCTGCACGACGCCGGGCTCGCCAACGTGCTGAACGGCGGCACCGACACCACGGTCGTCCCGAAGGACAGCCCGCTGTCCGGGCCGTCGGCCTACACGGCGGCGGACGTCGTCGAGGTGCTGCGGCAGATCATGGTGACGTACCGGCCGACCGTGCTCCGGGCCCAGGACGAACTCCCGGACACCCGCTACAAGGACGACCACTCGGACCACATCTCCGCCGCGAAGTTCGCAGGCATGGCGGCGAGCCAGTACGGCGGCTCGCTGATCCAGGTGAACTACCGGGACTACAACATCAGCGACTGCCCGGTGAACCTCGACCCGGCGACGGTCGGCGCAAAGGGTGTGTTCGTCTCCGAGTACGCCAGCCACGACCACTCGGGGAACTACGAGACCGCCTGGTTCTCCCGGATGTACTACCGCTGGTCGCGGGGCACCTCCTGGGCCGGGCTGAACCAGGACGGCCGGCCGCAGGTCTTCGTCGTCCGGGCGGGCTCCCTCTACACGTACTGGCGCCAGGGAGACGGCAGTTGGGGCGGCCCGGCGCGGTTCGCCGACCCGGGCGGGCGGCTGGCGCCGGGCATCGCCGTCGGCACCAACGCGGACGGCCGGATGGAGGTCTTCGCCCGCCGCCTGACCGACCACCACATCGTCTCCGTCCCGCAGACCACGCCCAACGGCGTGTGGCGGGACAGCTGGGCCGACCTCGGCAACCCCAACGCCGGGCTCAGCAACGCGGGCCAGGTCGGCGTGCCCGCGGTGGTCGCCTCCCAGGACGGCCGGCTGGAGCTCTTCGTCAAGAACGGCGGCGGCGGCCTCAGCGCGATCCGGCAGACCAGCCCGAACGGCGCCTGGACGACCACTTGGGACGACCTGCGCGGCACCGACATCCAGGACCCGGTCACCGCGATCCGCAACGGCGTCGGGAGGATCGAGGTCTTCGCCAGCACCCGCGACGGGGTCGTCAACTGGTGGCAGACCGCTCCGAACGACGCCATCAACGGCCCGGGCCCGATCCCGAACTCCCGGCCGGCCAGCCCGCCCAAGGCCGCGCTCGACCAGGACGGCCGCATCGAACTCGCCTACCGCGAGGCCGGCACCGGCGCGATGCTCGTCAGCTACCAGACCCAGCCCGGCGGACCGTGGAGCCAGTACCCGACCAGCCTCGGCGGCCACCAGGGCGTGGGCGAGCCGGCGATGGCCAACCTCGGCGGGCGGGTCGTCCTGTTCGAACGCAACGGCGGCGGCGGCGTGAGCACCACCGCCCAGACCGCCCCGAACGCCGGCTACGGCGCCTGGCAGGACCTCGGCGGCACCGTCCTCGACTACCCGACCGCACTCGTCGACGGCGCCGGTGTCCTGTACGTCTTCGCCATCGGGACGGACGGCCGCGTCTACTACCGCACGGGCACGACGCCCACCAGCCTCGGCGGCTGGCAGGCCATGCCCCTGTGACCGCCGGTCCCGCCGACCGGTCGGGCACCTTCCCGACCGGCCGGCGGGCCGGGTCCGCGGAAGCGCCGGTGGGAGCGCTCTCACCGTTGCTGAGAGGCCGTCACGTCCCGTTGTTCCTTGCTGAACCAGTGGCGCGTGTCGCGGCTGACCTGGACATTAGGTGCTGCTACGCTCCCGATCCGTGTGGGATCGCTCCCATACATCACCAAGATTCTGGGGGGTGACGTGTCGAAGGCACAACAAGGGGATTCGGCATTCGGGGGCATGCTGAGGGCGCTCCGTCGTGAAGTGGGATTCACACATGAGGAACTCGCCCGGCGTTCCCGGGTGAGTGTGAGGACGATCAGCGACATCGAGCGGGGCCGGGTGCGCCGACCGCAGCGCCGCTCCGTCCAGCAGCTCGCGGAGGCGCTCGGCCTGGGGTCCTCGCGATTGGAATGGTTCCTCCGCGCCGCACGAGCCGTTCCCGGCAGCGGGCTCGATCAGCCGGACGGGAGCCGTCACGAGACCCCGGCCGCCGGGGAGGTCGGCGAACAGCCGTCCGCAGTGGTCGTGATGGTCCTGCCGTTGAACGCGATCGGCGAGAGCGGTCCGTGCTGTCGGCGCCGCCGACGCTGTCCGCAACCCCGCCCGGCCGGCCCCCGCCACCTGCGCCGGGCGGGCTGACGGCCAGCTACGACCTGGAGTGGGCAACTGAAGTGCCCCGGCCGTAGTTACCCGGGGGCCCCGGCCTGGTCGTCCAACCCGTGGGCGTACGCCAGCAGTTCGCGGGCCCGCACCGCCGCGTCGGCGACCAGCCGCTCCAGCGGGTCGGCCGCGTCCTGCCGGGCGGGCGGGGCGGGCAGCGGCGGCAGGTCGGGCAGCGGTGCCGGCCGGCGGCCGAACACCTCCTCGGCCGGCGTGCCGTCCGGCAGCGCGACCTCCGCCTCTTCCTCCCCCAGGCTGCCGACGATCGCCTGCATCAGCACGGCGGCCCGGACTTCCTCCCGCACCTGCTGCGCGCCGCGCCCGCGCAGCAGGAGCAGCAGCGTCGGGTCGTCGTCCAGCAGCCAGGACAGCTGGTAGCAGAGCGCGGCCGTGTGCTCGCAGGGGTGGTCGAACGCGTCGCAGTCGCAGTCCGCTTCCAGATCGCCGTAGCCGGGCAGCAGCCGGACCCGGGCGTCCTCGGCGGCTTCCAGCAGGTCGGGCGGCAGGTCTCCGGCGAGCAGCTGCTCGATCACGTCCGGCCGGTCGGCGGCCTTCTCCCAGAGCAACTCCCAGTCGTCTTCGTCGAGTTGCTCCAGGGTGAGCACCGTCGTGAACGGGGTGTCGCCGTCGTGGCCGGTGGTGGAGAGGCGCCCGGGGCTGACGGTGATCGGCCCGAGCCGGCCTGTCCGCGCGCAGGCCCGGCCCTTCTTCAACGTGCGCTCTCCGAGGGAGGTGTCCTCCAGCGCGTCCGCCCAGGCCCTGCCCCACCAGGACTGGCCGCGTACCTGGCTGCCCCGGCGCGCGGTGAAGGCCGGGAAGCCCCGTGCGCCCGTGTCGTTCCCGCTCATCCCGCACTCCTCAGTTCGACCAGGTCGGCCAGCTCTTCGTTGGTCAGCTGCGTCAATGACTGTTCCCCGGCGCCGAGTACCGCGTCCGCCAGGCCCTTCTTCGCTTCGAGCAGGGCGGCGATCCGGTCCTCGACGGTGTCCTCGGCGATCATCCGGTGGACCTGGACGGGGCGGGTCTGCCCGATGCGGTGGGCGCGGTCGGTGGCCTGCGCCTCCACGGCCGGGTTCCACCAGCGGTCGTAGTGCACGACGTGGTCGGCGCGGGTGAGGTTGAGTCCGGTGCCGGCGGCCTTGAGGGAGAGCAGGAAGACCGGCACTTCGCCGTCCTGGAACCGGCGGACCATCTCCTCCCGCCGCGGCACCGGGGTGCCGCCGTGCAGCAGCAGCGTGGGAACGCCGCGCCCGCGCAGGTGTGTCTCCAGCAGCCGCGCCATGGTGACGTACTGGGTGAAGACGAGCGCTGCTCCGCCCTCGGAGATGATGGTGTCGAGCAGTTCGTCGAGCAGTTCCAGCTTTCCGGAACGGCCGGCCAGTGGGGTGCCGGCCGGTTCCTTGAGGAACTGCGCGGGGTGGTTGCAGATCTGTTTCAGGCCGGTGAGCAGTTTGAGCACCAGTCCGCTCCGGGCGATGCCGTCGGTGGCCGCGATCTGTGCCATGACCTCGCGGACCTGGGTCTGGTACAGGGTCCGCTGCTCGGGGGTGAGGGCGACCGGGCGGTCGGTCTCGGTCTTCGGCGGGAGTTCGGGGGCGATGCCCGGGTCCGACTTCTTGCGGCGGAGCAGGAACGGCCGGACCAGTTCGGCCAGCCGCTCGGCGGTGGGCCCGTACTCCCCCGACTCCGCCTGGTACTCCGCGCGTTCGGCGTCGATGGCGGCGATCCAGCGGCGGCGGAACTGGCCGTGGGCGCCGAGGAGTCCGGGGGTGGTCCAGTCGAGGACGGCCCAGAGTTCGGAGAGGTTGTTCTCGACCGGGGTGCCCGTCAGCGCGATCCGCGCGCCACTGGGGATCAGCCGCAGCGCCTTCGCGGTGTCGGAGTGCGGGTTCTTGACGTGCTGGGCCTCGTCCGCGACGACCGCGCTCCAGCGGTGCGCGGCGAGCCGCCCGGCGTCCAGGCGCATCGTGCCGTAGGTGGTCAGGACGAAGCCCGAGTCGGCGCCGTCCAGCGTCCGCTCGGGGCCGTGGTAGCGGCGGACGGGCGTGCCGGGCGCGAACTTCTCCACCTCGCGCTGCCAGTTGCCCAGCAGGGAGGCCGGGCAGACCACGAGGGTGGGGCCGGCGCTGTCCGGGTGCTGCTGGCGCAGCAGGTGCAGCGAGATCAGCTGGACGGTCTTGCCGAGGCCCATGTCGTCGGCGAGGCAGCCGCCGAGGCCGAGCGAGGTGAGGCGGTCCAGCCAGCGCAGGCCGCGCAGTTGGTAGTCGCGCAGGGTGGCGGCGAGCGCGGCGGGCGGCTCGACCGGCTCGGTGCCGCCGTCGGGTTCGGCCAGCCGTCGGCGCAGCGCGAGCAGCCAGGGGCTGGACGCGATCCGCACCTGCGTGCCGCCGATCTCGGTGTACCCGGTGAGGGCGACGGCGAGTGCCTCGACGGCGGTGAGCGGCGGTAGCTCGCGTTCGCGGAGCTTGCGGGCGAGGTCGGTGTCGATGAGTGCGCATTGGCCGCGCAGCAGGGCCAACGGCCGTTCGTTGGTGGCGAGTTCGGCCGTCTCCTGCTCGGTGAGGGGTTCTCCGTCGAGGTCGAACTGCCAGCGCAGATCGACCGTGCCGTCACCGCCGAAGAAGGCTCGCGGGTCGGTGGGCGCGGCCCGCTCGCCGCCGAGGACGGCACGGGCGGTGAGGGAGCGGACGGCGTGCTCGGGCCACCGCACCTCGACGCCGTGGGCGGCGAGCCGGTCGGCGGTGTCGCCGAGCAGGTCCTGCACCTCGTGGTCGGCGAACTCGAGGGCCGAGGGCACCGGCAGCAGGCGGGCGAGCGGCTGCCAGATGTCGGCGGCCCGCCGCAGGGCGAGCACGGTGTCGGCCTGCGCCCGGGGCCCGAACCCGGCCGCCCCGACCCCGGCGAACAGCTCGTGCACATCGGCGCGGACGGTCGGATCGGCCAGGCTGGACACCTGCGGCACCAGCCGCAGGCCGGTCTCCCCGCTGCCGGACACCACGTCCAGGCGCAGCGCCAGCCGGACGCCCGAGTCGAGGCCGGCGGAGATCTCCTCGGCCCAGCCGCGCAGTTGGGGCACGTACTGCGGCTCGACGGCGGCGAACGCCTGGCGGCCGGCCAGCGCGGGTGCGTCGGCGGTGCGCGGCAGCGTGTCGGCGACCGCATCGACGAAGGACCGCAGCAGCCCGTCGACGTCGGGCAGCAGCAGCGGCCCACCGGGCGGCACGGGCAGCGGAACGGCGAGCGCCTCCGCCGGTGCCGCCGCGGCCAGTTCGCGCAGGCGCCGGACGTCCTCCGGGTCGAGCGGGCCGACCCGCCAGGTGTCGTAGCCGGCGTCGGACACGCCGGGGAGCAGCCGTTCGCGCGCGGCGAGGTGCAGGGCGAGGGCGGTGGCGGCGCCCCAGAACGCGGCGCTGGGGGTGCTGGCCGCTTCGCCGTGCGGCCGGCGGGTCAGGGTGAGCGCGGGCAGCGCCTCGGCGACGGTCAGGCGCAGCACCGGGCAGCGGCGCACCGCGAGGGTGCCGCCGTCGGCGGTGACCAGGTCGGCCTCGCCGGGCTCGCCGAACATCAGCTGCGCAGCGTCGGCGTACCGGTACACGAGCCTCCCGGTGCGCGCCGGATCGCCCGGCTCGAAGGCCACCGCGCACTGCGCCAGCAGTTCCGCCTGCTCGCGCGACATTCCCGTCATCTGTTCCGCCCCCTGCATCGTCCTGATCTCAACTCCCGCCGCCCGCATAGCCATTGGCCCCCGTCTACTGCGGATCCTCGGGGTGCGGCCCGGTCGCGTACGGGTTCGGCTCGCCCTCGGCGAGCACCCCCACGAACGGTTCGCCCTCCCCCGCGAAGGTGTACGCGCCGCCCTCGATCCGCCCGATCAGGCCGTGCGTCCATTCCGCTTCGCTGTCGGCCGAGTGCACCCACATGTTCATGATTTCGCCGATGTGGCCGAGCTGTTCGGGCCCGTCCTGCGGCACGTAGTACCCGGTGACCTCGGCCCGCCACCGCTCGAGCCCCGCGATCCGCTCCCGGAGCAGCGCGACGGCCTCGTCCCGCGGCAGGTCGACGATGAACCCGATGGCGGCCGAGAGCACGTCGAGCTTCTGGTCGTACGAGGTCAGCGCCTCGCGCAACAGCTCGAAGTACTCCGCGGTGCCCTGCTCGGTCATCTCGTACTCGACCCGCGGCGGTCCGCCGACGGCGCTCGGCGCGACCTCGTGCGCGACCAGCAGCCCCTGCTTCGCCATCTGCTTGAGCGCGTGGTAGATCGAGCCCGGCTTGGCGCTCGACCACTCGTGCGCCCCCCAGAACTCCAGGTCGTTGCGCACCTGGTAGCCGTGCGCCCGTCCGTGCTGACGGACCGCACCGAGCACCAGTAGCCGGATGGCGGACATGAGTGGCTCCTTCCTCGCCGGGATCAGACTAATCAAATTTGACCAGCTGCGCGCAACAGATTACCGTCCCGGACTAGTCAAGTTTGATTACTGCACTTCTGCCTGGATCACTTGCTGGAGGGGAACGCTTTGAACGACCACGACCCGGCGATCGCCGTCGAGGACCTACGGCCCTGGTGGCGGTGTTCCTCCCGCTCGCGGTGCGACGCTTCAGGGGCCTGAGCCGGTAACTGCTCGACAGGGGACAGTGGCGGGCCGTCGGGGTACCACGGATACCACGAGGCCCGCTGCTGTCCGCACTTCGCCTCTCTTACTGCGGCGCGGGCTGCCGACCGCGCGCCGCTGTCCCTACCACGACTGGCCGTCAGCCCTGTTAGCCCGGCCAGGCAGCGGTGTTCCACCGACCGAGTCACCGCCGCGGCCGTCCTCGCAGCCGGGCGGGCTTCCGGGTACGCATCGGGCTCGACGGGGACCGCCCCCGTCCGACACACCCCACCCAGAACCTCAGGAGGCCGCCATGGCCCGCACCAAGCCCCGCGCCCTGATCGCCCTCGCCGCCCTCGGCGTCCTGGCCGCAGGCGCCGCGACCGCCGCCGTCGCTGGGGCCGTCGACAAGCCCGCCGCCAAACCCGCCATTGCCGCCCCCGACACCCCGGCCGCCGGGGATCGCGCGGCCCAGGCCAGGTACGACCAGGTCGTCAGCGACTTCGTCGACGTGGCCGGCTCCCACGGGAGCGCATTCGCCACCGCGACCTGCCCGCCCGGCGAGGTACCCATCGGCGGTGGCGCCGCGACCAGCGACATCGACATCTTCCTCACCGACTCCCACCCGAACGGCGACTCCTGGATCGTGGCGGGCACCAACACCAGCTCCCAGACCGAGTCCATCCGCGCCTTCGCTGTCTGCACCACTCCCTGACCCACGAGTCGGACCGCCCCGGGGCGGACCGAGCTGGGTAGGAGCCATCCCCGCGTGTGCGGGGCCGAGTGGCCGGTTCGCGGTGACGGGCTCGGTGGTCCGGAGCCATCCCCGCGTGTGCGGGGCCGAGTCGTTGAAGGCGGTTTCCGACCCGAGCGAGGTGGAGCCATCCCCGCGCGTGCGGGGCCGAGCGCCGTCTGCCTGCTGATCTTCATCTCTCAAGCCCCCCTTGGCTGGAGCCATCCCCGCGTGTGCGGGGCCGAGTGCCGGATCGGGCACAGGTGGTGGAGGTGGCAGGAGCCATCCCCGCGTGTGCGGGGCCGAGGGCGGTGAAGAAGGAGTCCGTCGCGTCGTGCAGGAGCCATCCCCGCGTGTGCGGGGCCGGGTACCCGCCGTCCCGGTACGGCACCGCTCCCGCGGAGCCATCCCCGCGTGTGCGGGGCCGTGCCAGCGACGGCGTAGTGCCAGCCTTGACCATGAGAGCCATCCCCGCGTGTGCGGGGCCGGGGCTTTGTGAGCTGTGGGTTTATCGGTGGGGGCGGGCCGAGAGGATCAGTCCGTCGAAGTCGATGGGCTTCCAGCGATCCTTGCCAGCGGTGCGAACGGTCCAGCCTTGCTCGTTGGTAGCAGGCTCGACGAGGACGGCTTGGCCGTCACCGATGCGGGTGGCGAGGAGGTCCCAGAGGCGGTCGCGGACGCGGCGGCTGGGGGTGCCCACGAAGACGCCGGCGTTGACCTCGACCATCCAGCGGGTGAGGTGGCCGCGTAGGCCGTCGGGGGCTGCGATGAGGATGATGACGGTCATGGGCCGCTCGTACCCTGGGTGAACTCCGGGCCGATGATGGCCAGGTGGTCGTCTCCCATTCCCGGATCTGACATGGCGTGCGTCGGGGTTCCTTCCGTGCCTGACCAGTTGACGCCACCCTGAACCGTGCCGACGCGTTCGTCCCAGAGTTCGTTGACCTCGATGTCGGACATCGCGGTCCCGTCCGGGCTGAGAAGGGTCTTGACGTCGCTGACGATTCGGCCGAGCAGTCTGTCCTGTGCAATGCGGTCGCGCAGTCCGAGACGGGCGTCACGTTCCTCGGTGTGGCCTTCCTTGGCAAGGTCGAAGGCGAGCGGGATGGTGTACTCGGCCTTGTAAAGGTCGGCGATGTCGAGGACGAACGACGTGGCCAGACCGGTGTGGACGAAGCCGAGCCCGGGGCTCGCGCCCAGGCCGGTGATGACGGCGTGGCAGATGCCGTAGAGCGCGGCATTGGCGGCCGACAGGAGCCGGTTGAGGTCGTCACCTGCGGCATACGCGTCACCGGCTTTGTACACGCGGCCGTTCCACGCGACTCCGGTCCGACGTGACTCGGACTGGTAGATCTTGCGGATGCGGGCACCTTCACGACCGCGAAGCTGCTGCATGGTGGCGGTGTCGACATCCTCACCGGGGAATCGCATCCGGTACATGTTCCGTGCCACGGCCAGGCGTTCCTTGGTCCGACTCACCAACCAGGCTTGCCGGTTGAGGAGACCCGCACCACGGCTTGGCCCCAGCCCGGCGGCATACATGCGGACGCCCTGCTCGCCGACCCAGCACACGGTGGTGCCGGAGTCGGCGAGGAGGTTGATCGCGCCGTGAGTCACGCGAGTGCCAGGGCCGAGGAGCATGACGGCGATCATGGCGGCGGGGACACGGACGGTCTCACGTTTGTTGATCACGACGACAGCGTTCTCGTCGCGGTCGATGTGGCTGCGTTCGACGTAGACGCTGGAGACCCGGTCGGCAAGGCGGTGCAGGTCGTGGGGGTGGGCCTTCCACCAGATGTCGGCCATCGGTCAGCGGGATCCGGTGGGCAGCGGGGCAAGGGTGAGCAGGCCGCAGCCATAGGCCTTGGACGGGCCGATGCCACCGAGGAGGGCGGTCTGCAGGAGGCTTGGGTCGGTAATGCGCAGGCGACCTTCGAAGGTTGCGGTGGTGAGGGTGACGGGTGTGCGGGTGCCGGGCTTGGTGAAGGTCGTACGGCTGCGGTCGGTGATCCGCACTTCCTGGGCGGGGGGCGCGTCGAAGGACGGTACGGCCGTGGGCAGTTCGAGGCCCGGTGCCGGTTGGTCGGTGTGCGCTGCGGGGATCATGAAACCCCAGCGGGGGGTGCGTTCCAGGAACCAGGTGAGCTGATGGGCGGCGGTGCGGTGGGCCATCCGATAGGAACGGTGGTGGAGTTCGGCGGCCGTCTTGGTGTGGTGCGCGCCGGGCTTGTCGGGCTTGGAGGTGTTCTGGACGGGACTGGCCTTGAGCCGGAAGGCGAACTCCCGGCCGATGGCGAGCTGACCGAGCAGGGGGCTGTAGTCGCGGATCGCGTAGTGCTCGCCTTCGGCGTCGGGCCACCCGGCCTGTTCGACGATATGGGTCCAGTCCGGCTTGGACGGCGTGAGGGCCAGCAGCACGGGGCGGCGCGGGTGGTCGGCATCCAGGCGCCACAGGATCCGGTCGCCGGGGGAAGTGTCGGGGATGCCTGCCACGACGGCGCCGTGCAAGGCACGAGGGTTGGCGAGCAGGGTACGGCTCGCGGCGCGCAGCGGGTTGATGCGGACGCGGGAGAGGTAGGTCATCGGGTCACCAGCCCAGCAGGGCGAACGGGTCGTGGCCGCCGGCGGCCGAGGCCGGCTGCGCGATCGTGGCGGACGGCGCGAAGCCGGTGGGGACGTCGAGCCAGGCATGGCGGATCCGTCGGGTGGAGAATCCGCGGTCGCGGGGCGCGAAGGAGCGCGGAACGTCTTGGACGGTGTCGTCGCCCGACGGGTCGTCGAAGGTCGCGGCCAGGTCAATGTGGTGTGGTGAGAACGGCTGGGGTCCCCGCGTGGCTCTCCGCCGGAAGGCCTCCTTGGCGACACGTCCCGCCTGCCACGGTTCCTCGGCCAGGGCGTCCTCGAGGGTGCCGCCGCGCACCGCTCCGATCGCGAGCGGCTGGGTGGGGACGCAGGAGCGGCGGCCGAGGGCGAGCGGGAAGGCCGGCCGGCGGATCGCCTCGGCAAGCGTCGCAACGAGAGCAGCCGGGCCCTGGACAGCGGCGACGAACACCGCGTCCTGGAGGTAGTAGCGGTGGGTGACGTGGGTGTCCTTGGCCGGGGAGGTCGGCTTCTGAACGCCCTTGGCGTTGACCCCGGCCTGCGGCAGCGGCCGGTCCCGGTAGTCGCTGACGGTGTGGTAGTCGCGCAACAGCGTTCCCGGCTGGTCGACGCGTACGCCCAGACGCAAATCGACCAGATCGGCGAGGTCGGCTCCGCGGGGCCGCCCCGCAGCGGCGGCGAGCAGGCCGACAACTCCGGACTTGGTCGGCTGGGGCCGGCTTTCGCGGCGGTTGAAGGCGCTGCGATCACCCCAGGACTGCAGCGGCCCGGCCAGGCGCAGGACGAGCACCGCCTGTTCCTCGTTCTGCCCCGGCGCGGGGGAGATGGGGTCGGCAGGCATCAGTTGTCGTTCGTCCGCTCGGTGAGGACGGCACGCAGGCCGTCGCGAAGTTCGGTGAAGGTGCGGTTGGCGCCGAAGGCCTCTGTCAGTTTCTGCGCCGTCCCGTCGCTGTCCGTGCTGACGGTGTGGCAAATGCTGACGTGCACGGGGCAGTCGCCCCACTGTTCGGTGGCGGTGGAGAACTCCGCAGCGAGGCGGCGCGCGGACTCGGCCACCATGCCCCGACTCGCCGGGACGGGGTTCTCGTAGGCGGAAACCAGGTTCACCGGCTGGTCGGCGCGGACGACGACGGCCACCAGGCTCGGACGGGTCCGGTGGGCGAAGGAGTTTCCGTAGCCGGTGGGCATGGAGCGGGCGAAGGAGTCGACGAACAGGTCGACGGCATCAACGGCGGCCTTGTCGTCACCGAGGTTCTCCCGCAGCTGGTGCAGGCCGACGGTGGCGTAGCGGTAGAGCGTCGCGGAGTTGAAGCCGATGGTGCCGATCATGCCCGCGCCGGTCTCTTCGGCAGTGTTCTCGTCGTCCACGGCCGTGTAGTAGTCGAACTCCAGCTCGGTGGCGTGGGTGGAAATCGCATGGGCAACCTGCGTCGAGGCGTCGACGTTCAGGCCGGGGATGTCGGCAACCATCCTGCCGAAGAGCGCGACGTCTGCCGGATGGCCGGTCTGCAGCTGCTGCTTGACCGGAAGCTCCTTGACGGCCTCCTCCAGCGCCTTCGCGTCGAGGGCGGCAAGGTCGGTGGTGCTCCCGGCGACCAGGTCGACGATGCCGTCCAACTGGCGGCGCCCGTAGAAGAGGAGGTACGCGGTGTCGCCCTCCTTCTTCCCGGCGGAGATCCCGGTCGACTTGATCAGGGCGCCGGCGATCCGCCGGGCATCCTCGTCCCCGAGGCCGGTGCGCGTGACGATGCCCTTGGCGAGTTGGGCGGCGATCCGCTTGGTGCGGGTGGCGAAGTCCTGCGGGTCGTGACCCTGGGTGAAGTGAATACGGGTGGCCCGCTTCCACGCTTGGGAGGAGACGCGGGAGCGGCGCGTGCCGCCGAAGTAGGCCTCCTTGGGGTTCCCGTTGTCGTCACGGTTGAGATTGGCCGGCGGGACGGTCTGCAGGATGTGGATGTCGATGTAGAGACGGTCGGTCATGCGCTTCTCCCCGGGGATGGCAAGGGCTGTGGGTGGTGGAAGGGTCAGGAGCTCTCAGGAGTCGGCGGGTTCCTGGTCCTTCCACGTCTGGTAGCCGATGGCCCACTTGAGACGGACCTGCGGGCGCCGGTCGACGCGGTGCCAGGCCTGGATGTCCGCCATCAGGTGGTCGTAGTCCAACGGCTGGCCGACGGTTCGCAGTTGGGTGATCAGCCCGCGCAGGTGGACCAACAGCGCGGACACGCTGGTGGCGCTCGCGAGTTGGGCGACCCGGGTGTCCAGTGCCTGCTCGCTGAACTTGCCGGTGCGGCGCAGCGCGCGCAGTGCCGCCCCGAGTTTGACGCCCCGCCGGTGCATCGGCGCGGACTGGCCCTGCTGATGCAGACCGAAGAGGGCCAGGGCGGCGTGCTCGGCCTTCTGTTCGTCGGAGACCTCGTCGCGCAGCGCGAGGACGTCGTTGACCTCGCAACTGTAAAGCGGCCACATCTTGGGGCTGTCCATGACGGGCCGTCCCAGGCCGGAGCGCAGTGCCGCGAGTTCCTCGCCCGGCGGCCGGCCGGGCTTTCCGGTGCGGGGGTCGATGCGCCAGGTGTGGTCGGGGCCAGTGAATGCGTCCCAGTACCGGCGCCGGTTGGCGGTGGTGGTGTGCTCAGTGGTCATAGTCCGCTCCAGTGGCGGGATCGAAGTCGGCGGCGAGCCCGGTACCGGGGGTGAGACCGGTGCCGGCTGCCCGACCGGCTGCCGCTTGCAGTGCAGAGTTAGCGTGCCGGGGGAGAATCTCGTTGACCTGACGCAAGAAATTCGCGAAGGCTGCGCCAAGCTTGTAGGTCTGGGTCCTTCCCGCTCTACCGCCCTGCTCAAGAGTCCGACCATCGAACGTGCCGGCGGGCGCGGCCAGCAGGAGCGTGCTCGCCACGTCCCACACCTGGCGGTGGGCAGCCTGTTCCCAGGCGAGTCGGCCCTGGTCCAGTACGTCCTCGCCGGTACCAGCTGCGCGCACACCGGCGATCAGGCGACGCACCAGGGGATCGAGGCCGTGCAGGAGAACCTCCCCGGGACGCTGGCCCTTGTCCCAGGGGATGGGGTCGGTGCCGGCGGCCCGGCGCAGGTCTGCGGACAGGTTGTTGACTGCATGGGCCAGCCGTTCCGCCTGCTCCGCAGCATCCAGCAGTAGTTGGTGTGCCTCGCTGTCCTGGCTGAGGGCCAGTACCGGCAGCGGGATGGAGTCGTGGATGACGTCCTCGATGACGGAGGACTGGGTGCCGTAGACGACGCCGAAGGTCTCGACCCGCAGCGGATAGTCGGCATCGAGGGTGCCGATCTCCCGCAGGGCGCTGACCTCGTCGAGCAGGATGCTCGTCTCGAACAGGCCCTCGGTGTTCTGCCGGGTAGGGGCGAGGAGCGCGTCCAGGCCCCGCCAGGCGGCCTTGCCCGGGGTGTGCCTACGCGGCTTGCGCTCCGGTACGACGGCTGTGGACTTCTTGGCGGGCCCGGTGAACGTCCAGGCGGTGTGCGGTTCCTGACCGGTCAGGGGAGTGAGCCGGTCACCGGCGCTGATGACGACCCGGGCGACCTTCAGCCGGCCGTCCTGGTCCTGGTGCGGGACGAGCCGGATCCGACGGGCCTGCCAGGTCCAGAGGTCGAGCAGTCCTTCGGCCGCACGCACCTTCCAGGCCGGACCGTGCGGACCCCTCGTCCACTGCGGAACACCGACGACGGACGGCGCAGTAACCGGGAGGTTCAGCAGGAGGGTCTCATAGAGGGTGCCCCCGGCCGGGATGATGACGCCGAGTTGGCCGAGCGGGCCGGTCGGGTTCCCTGTCGTCTTGCCTGCCTTGACCTGATCGTCGCCGACGACCCCGGTCTTGATCGCAGCGGTGTCCCAGCAGTGGGCGTGCACCAGCCAGTGGGCTGCCTGGGCCGGTGCCAGGTCGAGGGGATCCGCGTCCGTGCGGTTGGCGAACAGCGGGACGTTGTTGCCGCTCGCCGCGGTCGCGACGAGCGCGGCAGAGCCCTTCGTCTCGTCCTTGGCGGTGCGCAGCCCTGCGACCTGCGCAAAGGGAGCGATCGGGTCGAAGAGGTCGAACCTGACGCGGTGATCGTCGAAGTATGCCTGAATCCGCTCGAGTTCATCCTTCGTGAACCCGTCCTTCTGCACCAGCCGGTCGCCCTTCTCGCGAAGCGTCCGGGGCACGCCTGTAGCGTGGGCGACGACCGGCAGCAGGACTTGGCGCAGCACCGCCGGGAGTTGGGTGGAGAACTCGACGACGAGGCCTTCGAGTTCGTGGGCCCGAGCCAGCACATCGGCGATTCCCAGCTTCACGGGCGGCCCGCCGCCGACGGGGCGCGCCGTCAGCCACGGCTCGTCGACCAGGTTGTAGCCAGGCACGCACTGTTCTCCCAACTGGCCTTGCTCAGCTTGCTGTTGGTTCATCGTGGCATCAAGCATTACCTATTTGTGGGCAAATGCTTGAATTGCCCCTCTTGGCCCCGAAGGCTCGGATCGAACGGGGATGACTGCATGGCTTCCGGCCCGGCGCCGAACGCACGTGGCACCCCGTTCGCGAGGAGGAGGAACGTGCGAGCGGAACGACGCTCCGCCCGCCCCTACCGATACGACTGCCCGCCCGTCACCACGAGTCCGAGCAGGTCGTCGTAGCGCAGCCGGACGTCACCGATGGCAGCCTCGCCCTGCCCGTCAAGTTCCAGGGCCGGAGCGTGGCGCAGCCACGGATGGTCCCGCCAGCCCGGCAGCGGACCGAGTGCCCGCTCGGCCTCGTCCGTCAGCATTGCGGGCAGGCGCACCACCCCGGAGAGCACGTCGTCCACCACCTCGGCCGCGACCTCTCCGTTCGGTCCGAGCCGACGGCCCGTCACCGCCCGAAAACCGTCCTTGTCGTCCCGGTGGACCAGGACCACCTCCACGCTGCGGTCCCCGTCCCGGACGAGCGCCTCGAACTGCCCCTCCGACAGCGCCCCGTGGCCCCCGAAGTGCAGGCCCGCCAGCGTGGGCGCCCCGTGTTCCCCCGCCCTGGTCAGCACATACTCGGCGGCACTCGCCCGACGCCCGGCCTGCCGTTCCTCCCACTCCTGCCGGGCCTGAGCCTCGGCACCCGCCCACGCGGCCGGGACGACGGAGTCCGTGCCGTAAACCCGGGCTACCAGGTCCGGCACCCGGCCGGGAACGCTCCAGGTGCCTTTCCCATCCCGCGCCGTCCACCAGACCTCCGCAGCTGTGCGCAGCAGCAGATAGCGCCCGTAGATACGTTTGGACGCACGCAGGATGTACGGCGCGCCGTTGGCGTCTCCGTCGTCATCGAAACCGACGCCGGTGACGACCACGGCCGGCCGGGCCAGCGCGCGGGGGCGTCGCACGCCGTCGTGCCGGTGGAGTCGGCCGATGCGCTGAAGAAGCAGGTCCATCGGGGCGAGGTCGGTGATCAGCAGATCTGCATCGACGTCGAAGGACTGCTCGGCAAGCTGGGTGGCCACCACGATCAGCCGATCCGGACGCTCGACGCCCGCTTGCGGCGGGCCGAGGAGGCGCAGCACCTCCTCGGTCCGGTCCGCCCGGTGGCCTGCGTGGAGGCGTCCGTGCAGGAGCCGCACATCCTCACCGAACTCCTTGCCGAGCGCCTGGAACGCGGCTTGGGCGCGGGCCACCGTGTTCCGGATGACCAGGACGCATCCGCCCTTGGCCAGACGCTGCCTCAGGAGTTCCACGAGGGCCGCGTCCGCCGGACCCGGTTCATGTGGCGCTCCACCGGTGCCAACCCGCCTCGGCGGCTCGTCCAGTACCTCGACCCGCACCGGGAAGTCCTCGCGCCATGGCTCGGTGCTCTCCACCAGCGACTTCGGCGCCCCACCCGGCCCGGGCCAAACCGCCGTCACGCTCGGATAGCCCCGAGGCTCGGCAAGCTCCTCAACCTCCGCTGCCTCCGCCGACCGTGTACCGGCCAGGTACGAGGCGACGAGGCGGCGTCGCTGCTCAGGTGGCAGCGTCGCCGACAGCAGCACCACCGGCACCCCTGCCTGCCCGAGCCACCACAGGCCCTCCAGCAGGAATTGCGACATGTAGACGTCGGCGGCATGCACTTCATCGAGAATCACGACCTTGCCGACCAGGCCGGCCATCCGAAGCATGACGTGCTTGGTGCGGGTCGCGGCGTACAGGAGCTGGTCGATCGTCCCGACCGCGAACGGGCTCAGCAGACCGCGGCGACGGCCGAGGAACCATTCGGCGGGCGCCCTCCGCTCCGCTTCCTGGCAGCCGTCCGACCATAGGGCGGGCAGGCTGTACTCGTCCTCCCCCACCGACGCGAAACAGTCGTCGGCGTCCTGCCCCCACTGGCCCGCGCCCTCCAAGAGGCCGCGCCACTCCTTGTTGAACATCCGTTTGCCGTGCAACAGGGCGACCTGGTCGTCGAGCCCGTCTTCGACCTCGCGCAGCCACGACCGCATCTGGGTGAACATCGGATCGGCCGTCGCCTGGGTCGGCATCCCCTGGAACACGCCGTCCGCACCGTACCGAGCAGCCATCAACTCGGCCGCCGCCAAAGCCGCTTTGGTCTTCCCCTCCCCCATAGGAGCCTCGACAATCACCAGGCCCGGCCCGTCCATCCGACGCACCACGTCCAGAACCAGCTCCTGTGAGCGCCGTGGCCCGTGGCCGAAACGGTCCTGGAACGCCTCCGGGCCCGGCACCGGCAGCACCCCCCAACCCCCGCGCAGGCCCAGGTTCGTCCACGCCGCCGCGGCCCGCTGCCGGGCCCGGCACATCGTCACCGCCGCCAGGTCCGATACTCCCGGGAAGTGCCTCTCGTCGCTGGCGATCCAGTCCGCCATCACCACCAGGCCGGACAACTGAAGCTGCACCGCGCGACACGGCACCACGACAGGCTCCACCGCTGCCAGCGGCTCGCCCCCGGAGTCGCCGTAGCCGAGCTCACGGGAGAACACCTCCACCAACGCCGCCTGCGCCAACTTCCAGGACGGCCCCTTCCCCTGAAGGTCCTCCTTCTTCGGCCGCAACTGCCCCAACGTGGGGAACCGCCCGTGGTGCCCCGCGACGAGCGGCCACAGCCACTCGACGTGCTCCTCCGCCCACCCCGCCCCTGCGAGCGCCGCCCGCAGCAACCGGCCGCCGGCCCGGTCGTGACGCCAAGTCTCCCTATCCACCGCATACTTGTCCCAAGAGAGGCCGGTCCTTCGGACTGCCGCCTCCCCCGCGACATCGAGGCGCTGAAAAGCGGGAACGGCCTTGCCGAAGTCATGCACCCCGCACAACCACGCGAACAGCCGCCGCCCCTTCCCAGGCCCCCCGGCGAGAAGATCCACCTGCCGCCGCGTAACTGGCGGCAAGTAGCAGTCCCATACGACCTCGGCCACCGCCGCAGTGTCCAACATGTGCGACAGCAACAGATTGGCGGTCCCCCCGGCCCGCCCGGCCGACTTCCCCCACAACGCGCCCAACCATGCCCTGACCTCGGCGGGGTATAACTGCCAGCGGTCCTCGGGCACCGTTCCGACCTCCATGTACGGGTACGCTTCGGAAGAGTAGATCTCGGCACCGACAACTCGCCGGACAGTCAAGCAAAATGACGAAATATCATGAACAGCATGCAAGCTTCCCGCCCGAATCGAACTAAATCAATCAGCACCACCTGACGCGCATCGCCGCAGGTCACAAAGCGTCGTCCCCGCGCTCGCGGGGGTTGCTCCGACGTGTACGCGGGCGTCACCGGGAAGCCCGTGTCGTCCCCGCGCTCGCGGGGGTTGCTCCACGAGATCGCCGGGGGCGGCCTCGGCCTGGCTGTCGTCCCCGCGCTCGCGGGGGTTGCTCCGCCCACGGCATCCACCCGGGCTTCATCCTCGAGTCGTCCCCGTGCTCGCGGGGGTTGCTCCGTCTCCACCGGGGTGGCGACGCTTTACCGGCCGTCGTCCCCGCGCTCGCGGGGGTTGCTCCAGGATGCTGGTGGCGTCCATATAGAGCTGACCGTCGTCCCCGCGCTCGCGGGGGTTGCTCCATCTTCGGTCCGGCGAACGCAGCCGGGGCCGGGTCGTCCCCGCGCTCGCGGGGGTTGCTCCGTGATCGGGTCTTTGTGCATCAGGTTCGCTTCGTCGTCCCCGCGCTCGCGGGGGTTGCTCCACTGCCAGCCGCACCATCCCCGCTCCGGCAGGGTCGTCCCCGCGCTCGCGGGGGTTGCTCCACCCCCTCCACTTCGGCCGCCGCTGAACCGGTGTCGTCCCCGCGCTCGCGGGGGTTGCTCCGTCCGCCCCGGCTCGTTCGGGTACTCCCACCCGTCGTCCCCGCGCTCGCGGGGGTTGCTCCCTCGGCAGCCCGTTCCGGTCAGTGTTCGAGAAGTCGTCCCCGCGCTCGCGGGGGTTGCTCCGCACCCGAGGCGACCGCTACCGGACCGCCTGGGTCGTCCCCGCGCTCGCGGGGGTTGCTCCCACACCGGGAAACCGGAACCGGTTTTCACGACGTCGTCCCCGCGCTCGCGGGGGTTGCTCCCCTCGTCCCACAGCGGCCGACGGACGCCCGGAGTCGTCCCCGTGCTCGCGGGGGTTGCTCCCGTTCGGCCATCCGGAGCTGGCCTCGCGGCCGGTCGTCCCCGCGCTCGCGGGGGTTGCTCCCCGCTGGTCAGCGGCCCCGGCACGGCGTGCCGGTCGTCCCCGCGCTCGCGGGGGTTGCTCCGCAGGCGGCGGTCCCCGGGATGAAGGAAGCACGTCGTCCCCGCGCTCGCGGGGGTTGCTCCAGCAGTTGCGCCCTCCCCCGCCGCGATCAGGCGTCGTCCCCGCGCTCGCGGGGGTTGCTCGGGCGGGGAGTGGCAGGTGAAGGATGGGGAGGCGTCGTCCCCGCGCTCGCGGGGGTTGCTCTCCCGCCTTTCACCCTCACCTGACACCCCGAGAGTCGTCCCCGCGCTCGCGGGGGTTGCTCCGATCCTGGCATGGACAGCGAGCACCAGGACCAGTCGTCCCCGCGCTCGCGGGGGTTGCTCCCTCAGCATGAAAAGGACCACCGCGTATCACCGGTCGTCCTCGCGCTCGCGGGGGTTGCTCCCGAGAGGCACACACCATGACCGTCGCCAGCCCGTCGTCCCCGCGCTCGCGGGGGTTGCTCCAGGGCCTCGTCAACGTCGTCGGCGGCCAGGTGGTCGTCCCCGCGCTCGCGGGGGTTGCTCCGCCACCGCGACGGTCGTGTACGCAGGTAGCTGGTCGTCCCCGCGCTCGCGGGGGTTGCTCCCGGTCGAAGGCCGACAAGGACGTCACCGAGTGGTCGTCCCCGCGCTCGCGGGGGTTGCTCCACCCGCAGGTGGACCAGGCGCTCGTGCTCGACGTCGTCCCCGCGGTCACGGGGGTTGCTCTCGGAGTCCTTTACCCCGCCGCAGGATCCGGCGGATTCAAGATCACCGCCATGACGACAACCTGCATTGGGTGGCCCACCTGATGAATCCGATGGGCCACCCAACATCACTTCACCCTCGAACCTGTCCGGGCACAAGGCCCCTACCGAGACGGCCCTTTGAGCAACGCCCAGGACCAGGACGTCCGCCCGGAAACAGCCGACGGCAATGGCTCCGTCAGGTGGCCAGGAAGCGTTCGTGGAAGACCTGGCAGTCGGGGGCGGCGCGGCGGACCGCGTCGACCATGGGTGGGGGGCCGCAGACGTAGAGGTCGGGAGCGGGGCCGGTGTGTTCGGCGAGGGCGGCGGCGAGCAGGTCGGCGGGGGTGCCGACCGGGCCGGTCCAGGTGGGGTCGGGCTCGCGGACGCAGAACTCGTGGCGGAAGCCAGGCAGTTCGGCGGCGACCGCCTTGAGCTCGGCGTCGCCGAAGAGTTCCTCGGGCGTGTTGGCGCCGAGGAACAGCCGGGCCGGCTGCGGGTCCTGCCACTCGGCCATCTGCCGGGCCATGGCGAGCAGCGGGGCGAGGCCGGTGCCGCCGGCCAGCAGCCAGCGGGGGCGCAGTCCGGTCTCGTGGAGGCCGAAGGCGCCTTGCGGGCCGTGGACCGTCAGCGGGTCGCCGGGGCGGACGCGTTCGGCGAGCGGGCCGGAGAACGCGCCGTCGGGGCGGAGCCGGATGTAGAACTCCATCCGGCCTTCCCAGTTGCCGGTGTTGGCGAGCGAGTAGGCGCGTTTGACGCCGGTGCCGGGCAGTTCGAGTTCGACGAACTGGCCGGCGTCGAACTGGCAGTCGGGGCTGTCGGTGAGGGTGACCTCGAGCCGGACGGTGTCCCGGGCGACGGTGGTGATCGACGCCACCTCGGCCAGCCGTTCCGGTACGCCGCCGTACAGGATCCGCGACTGCGGGTACGGGAGTTCGGCGGTGAGCGGCCCGCGCGGGACGGTGCGGCACAACAGGACTCCGCCGCAGGCGAGTTGGTCGGGCGGGAGGGCCTGGTCGCTGTGCGGGCCGAGGTCGTACTCGCCGGAGGTGACGGTGGCGTGGCAGGAGCCGCAGGTGCCCTGCTTGCAGGAGGCGGGCAGTGCGGCCCCGGCCTCGGCGGCCGCCTCCAGGACGGTGCCGCCGGGCGGGCAGCTCAGCTCCAGCCGGGCGCCGTCGGTGGTGGTCAACACCACCTGGTGGCCGGGAATCTGACGGTCAGTCATTTTGCGGCCGGTTCCAGCGCGGCGGCGAGGTCTGCGGCCGGGTCGCCGATCAGCCGCAGGTCGAAGCGCTGGACCAGCGCGTCGACCAGGTTCGGGGTGAGGAAGCCCGGCAGCGTCGGGCCGAGGTGGATGTTGCGGATGCCGAGGGCGAGCAGGGCGAGCAGTACGGCGACGGCCTTCTGCTCGGTCCAGGAGAGGACCAGGGTCAGCGGCAGGTCGTTGAGCTCGCAGTCGAAGGCCTCGGCGAGGGCGGCGGCGATCCGGATCGCCGAGTGGGTGTCGTTGCACTGGCCGAGGTCGAGCAGCCGCGGGATGCCGTCGATGTCGCCGAAGTCGTGCCCATTGAAGCGGTACTTGGCGCAGCCGAGGGTGAGTACCACGCTGTCGGCGGGCGCGCCGACCGCGAAGTCGGTGTAGTAGTCGCGTCCGGGGGTGGGCCCGTCGCAGCCGCCGACCACGAAGAAGTGGCGGATGGCGCCGCTGCGTACGGCGGCGGTGACCCGGTCGGCGACGGCGAGTACGGCGTCGGCGCCGAAGCCGACGGTGAGCATCCGCTCGGGCTCCTCCTCCGGCGAGGCGGGGAAGCCGGGCAGTGCGCGGGCGGCTTGCAGGACGGGGCCGAAGTCGCCCTGGGCGAGGTGGCGCACGCCGGGCCAGCCGACGGGGCCGGTGGTGAAGATCCGCCGCCGGTAGCTGACGTGCGGTTCGATGATGCAGTTGGAAGTCATCAGGATCGGGCCGGGGAACGCGGCGAACTCGCGCTGCTGGTCCTGCCAGGCGCCGCCGTAGTTGCCGACCAGGTGCGGGTATGCCTTCAGCAGCGGGTAGGCGTGCGCGGGCAGCATCTCGCCGTGGGTGTACACGTTGATGCCCTGGTCGGCGGTCTGCTTGAGCAGCTGCTCCAGGTCGTGCAGGTCGTGGCCGCTGACCAGGATGGCCTTGCCCGCGACGGGCGTGGTGCGCACCGCGGTGGGCTGCTGGGCGCCGTACGCGCCGGTGTTGGCGGCGTCGAGCAGTTCGATGGTGGCCAGGTTGAGCCGGCCCAGGCCGACGGCGCGCTCCACCAGGTCGGCGACGTCGGTGGGTTCGCCCGCGAGGTGGGCGAGGGCGCTCTCCACGCCGCCGAACACCTCGGCGCTCTCCTTGCCGAGGACGTGCGCGTGGTAGGCGTACGCACAGATGCCCTTCAGCGCGTACAGGTGCAGCGCGCGCAGGCCGACCACGTCCGGTCCGACCAGGGCCAGGCCGGCGTCCACGCCCACCTCGGCGGCCTGCCGCAGCAGCGTGTCCGGGTCGTCGGCGGGCTGCCAGGCGGCGGGGCCGGTGAGTTCGCGCGGTTCCTGTCCGGCGGCGCGGGCGGCCTCCTCGTAGGCGGCGCGGGCGCGTTCGCGGTGGGCGACGGCCTGCTGAATCAGCGCGCCGAACCGCGACGGGTTGAAGTTCACGTTGGTGAGCGTGGTGAACATCGCGTACAGCACGAACCGCGACGCCTCGTCGTCCGCCGCTCCGAGGGTGCGAGCCTCCGCGGCGTACTGGGCGATGCCCTTCGCCGCGTGGATCAGCAGATCCTGCAGATCGGACGTGGCGGCGTCCTTGCCGCAGTTGCCGATCGCGGCCGCGCAGCCGGGAACCGTCCCGGTACGGTCGGTCTGCTCGCACTGGTAGCAGAACATGCGGTCCTCCTGGACTCTTGCCTCGCGCCCCGGGGCCGACGGACCCCACGCACGGTCGTGCCTCCACGCTACGAACCCCGCCCGCGCCGCCGCAGGTCCCGTACGTCCCCGCGCCCCGGGCCGTCCGGCCCCTCTCGGCGGGCTCGGCCGGGCCGCAAGTCCCTTGCCGCGACCGGCCGGTGGCAGCCGTTCGATTCTGCCCGGGCCGGGCGTCCGATCGCTGTTGATCCGTTGTTGATCGGCGGGGGCCAGCATGGGGGACGTGCCGGTCCCGGGGGTGGGTTCGAGTGGTGATCGGCCATCAGTTTCGGCGCGGCCCCGCTGCGGGGCCGCCGAGATCACGGGTGGAACAGATCATGCGTGTCCGTCAGCTCTCCGTCGCCGCCGTGGTGGCGGCCCTGGGTGTGTCCCTCGCCGCGTGCGCCGACGACCGGCCGTCCGGCCCCGTCGCCCCGGCCGCGCCCGCCGGGCCCGCCGCCCCGGTGGCGCCCGTCTCGGCGGAACTCCCGGTGTCGCCCGTCCTGGCGAACGCGCCCAGCACGCCCAGCACGCCCAGCACGCCCGCCACGCCCGGCACGCCCGCCACGAAGGGGACGCGCCCGTGCACGGCGGCGGACCTGCGGGCGACGGTGGCGGCGGGCTCGGTGGTGTCGGCCGCGGACCGGCCCGCGGTGGAGCGGATCGAGCTGGCCAACCGCAGCGGCGCCACCTGCACGATGCAGGGCTTCCCGGGCGTCGACCTGGTGAGCGACGGGACGACCTGGAGCCTGCCGCGCTCCCGTTCGACGCAGGCCCGGCAGGTGACGCTGCCGCCCGGCGGTACGGCGTACGTGCTGATCGACTACCTGCCGTACCGGGGTCGCGGGCAGCGCGGCCAGTCCGAGTTCAAGGTCACCTCGATGGTGCTGACCCCGCCGAACGACACCGGCAGCCTCACCGTCCACTGGGAGGGCGCCAACCCGCAGGACCACCGCACCACCACCCAGCCGGACACCCAGGTCCGTCCGGTCACCGCCACCCGCTGAGCCCGCAGCCGGTCAGGACGCGGACGAGGACTCAGGGTCCGGACGGACCGCGCCGAGGATGGGGAGCATGGTGATGGGCGCGAGCTTGATCACCGTCCCCGGATGCGGGGCGTGCACGACGGTGCCGCCGCCCACGTAGAGCGCGACGTGGCTGGCGTCGTTCTGGTAGATGATCAGGTCGCCGGGCCGCAGGTCGCGCAGCGGGATCCGGTGCAGCGCCGCCCACTGCTCCTGGCTGGTGCGCGGGACGGGGACGCCGGCCGCCAGCCAGGCCTGCGAGGTGAGGCCGGAGCAGTCGAACGCATCGGGGCCGGTGCCGCCCCACAGGTACGGCTTGCCGCGCTGGCCGAGCGCGAAGGTGATGGCCTTGCGGCCGGCCTCGGACGCGCTGCCGCCGGGGCCGAACACCCCCGCGGCGAGCATCTGCTGACGGGACTCGTCGGCGCGGTCGTAGTCCAGCTGCTCCAGCAGTTCGAGCTGGTCGGCGGGGGTGGAGTCGAGCAGCTGGGCGGTCCGGGCGGCGGCGGTGCGGGCCTGCTCCACGGCCTGCTGGGAGTCCTGCGCGGCGGCGGCCGCCGCCTCCTCGGCCTGCCGTGCCTGCTCGGCGGCCAGCACCAGCCGTCCGCGGGCCTCGCGCACCTCGTTCAGCACGTCGGCGGCGCTGTGGGACCGTTCGAACGCCTGGTGCTGGTGGCCGAGGAAATCCTCGGCCCGTTCGGAGAGGAACAGCCGGGCCAGCGGGCCGAGCGACCCGAGCGCACCGTTGCGGTACTGCTCGGCGACCAGTCGCGCGGCCTGCGTCTCCGCCTCCTCGACCCTGGCCCGCTGGTGGTCGGCCTCGGCCGCCGCGTCCGCCGACTCCTTCTTCCTGCGCTCGAGTTGGACGCCTGCCGCGGTGGAACGCTGCTCCGCCGTCTCGGCCTCGTGCCGGACCTCGGCGAGGTCCTTGCCCAACTGGTCGAGCGCCGCCCCGGCCGGCTGACCGGCCACTTCCTCCCCCGCTGCCTCGCCATCGGCCACCTCCTCCCCCACCGACTGGCCGGCCTCCTCGCCGGCCTCCTCGCCGGCCTGCTCGCCCGCCGTCTCGCCGTCGGCCGACTCCTGGACGGTCTCGTTGTCCGGAACGGGCAGCGGCTCGGCGACCGCGGGTGCGGCGATCGTCAGCAGCAGCGCCACGACCAGCGCCAGCACTGTCGCTCGCCAGGACCGGGAGGTGCCACGGGACATGAAAGTCCACCGCCCTCGTTCAACTGCACCGGACGCGCCACTGACCGGTCGGGCCCCCTGAACCCACCGGCCGCCGCACATCCATCGGATGATCGGAACCCGGCCACTCTGCCACCCGCCCCACCCACTCCCCCGCAGGCCGGGCCCCGGATCCCCGAGTCTCACTCACCCGGCGGCAGCCTCCCCCACGACGGCCCAACCCAGCTTGCGGGCCTGCCCGGCGACGATGTCGAAGTCCGCCGAGGCCCGGAGCGACGCGACGACGGCCCGGGTCAGCGGGGCGCCCGCCAGGACGGCTGCCACCGCGTCCCGATCGACGGACCGCTCGTAGTAGTCCTCGGCGAAACCCACGAAGGCGTCCGGGCTCCCGTCCACGACGAGGTCGAACAGCCAGCCGCCGCCGTCCGACTCGTGGGGGCCGAACTCCACCGGCCCGCACCGCCAGGCGCTGTCACCGGCCTCGCGCCACGCGCACACCGAGGCGTCGAAGAACCCCTCGAACTGGAACTCCGGCTCCTTCGCGTAGCGGGCGAGCGAAGCGGGCAGCCCGTCGAGCAGCCCGGGCCAGTGCGCGCGGTCCTCCTCCCGCCACGGCGTCGCGTCGCTCTCGTGGTCGAAGCCGTAGAGGAACACCCCGGCCGGGTCGAACACGATCGCGTACAGGTCGCCCCCGCCGTTCTCCATCCGCGCCAGATCCACGCCCTCCCGCCAGCCGGGCACGAACGTGTGCATGAGGCCGTACCCGTCGAGGATCACGTCGAGCATGGCGATCGCCCGGCAGCGGTCGCGCAGCACAGCGGGTTCGGGCAGCACGGACACCAGTTCACGAACAGTCATGGCGCCCATTCAACAGTGCGTCACCGACACCCCTGACCTGCGCCTTCGCTCCGCCCGGGAGCGGGGGCGGCGGGCCCGTGGTTACGTGGGGCGCATGACCGGTCGTCAGCGTTCGGGGTACCTGGGGGCGGCGGGCGCGTTCGCCGTCTGCATGGCGGGCACCACGCTGCCCACGCCGCTGTACGGGCTGTACCAGGAGCAGATCGGCTTCTCCGAGCTGATGGTGACGGTGGTGTTCGCCGTCTACGCGCTCGGGGTGATCGGCGTGCTGCTGCTGGTCGGCAACGTCTCGGACGCGGTGGGGCGGCGCCCGGTGCTGCTGGTCGGGCTCGGCTGCGCGGCGGCGGCCGCGGTGGCGTTCCTGGCGGAGGGGGGTCTGCCGCTGCTCTTCCTGGGCCGGCTGCTGTCCGGACTGTCGGCGGGCCTGTTCACCGGCACCGCCACCGCGTACGTGCTGGAACTCGCCCCGCCCGGCCGCCGGGCCCGCGCCGGGTTCGTGGCCACCGCCGCGAACATGGGCGGCCTCGGCCTCGGCCCGCTGCTGTCCGGGCTGCTCGCCGAGTACACCTCCCACCCGCTGACGCTGCCGTACCTGGTCCATCTGGCGCTGCTGGCCGCCTCGTTCGCCGTCACCTGGTCGCTGCCCGAGACGGTGCCGGACGCCGAACCGCTGCGTGCGGCGCGCCCGCGCCGGCCGAGTCTGCCGCCGCAGGTGCGCGGGGTGTTCGTGCCGGCCGGGATCGCCGCGTTCGCCGGGTTCTCGTTGCTCGGGGTGTTCACCTCGGTCAGCCCGGCGTTCCTCGCCGAGAACCTGGACGTGCACAACCACGCCGCGGTCGGCGCGATCGTCTGCCTGGCGTTCTTCGCGTCCACCGGCGGCCAGCTGCTGGTGCCCCGACTCGGCGCGGCCCGGGCGATCCCGCTGGGCTGCCTGGTGCTGATCGCCGGACTCGGCCTGCTCGCCCTGTCCCTCGCCACCGACACCCTGACGCCACTCGTCCTGGCCGCGCTGGTGGGCGGCACCGGCCAGGGCATGGGGCTGCGCGGAGCCGTCGGCGAAGTGGCGGACGCGGCCCCCGCCGAGGAGCGCGGCGGGGTGCTGTCGGCGCTGTTCGTGGTGGCGTACTTCGGCATCTCGGTACCGGTGATCGGCATCGGCCTGCTCAGCGGCCCGCTCGGCCTCACCCACGCCGGCCTGGTCTTCGCCGCCTGCATGGCCGCCCTGGCAGCGGCCTCCGGCATCTACCTGCTGCGCCGCGACGTCCGCCCGCCCGCGGTACTACGGAATCACCGCGACGAGGACGCCAGACGATGAGCGGTCGGGGACGGGCGGTGGCGGCGGCGCTACCCGCCCGACGCCCCGTCAGTGAACCGCCTCCGGGAAACCCTCAAGACGCTCGCCGACCCGCTTCCGCGGCAGCGGCCCCGCCGGACAACCACCAGCAGGCTCCGACCTGCCACTGACCACCGTCACCACCCGCGCCGGCACAGCCCCCGCCGCACCACCAACCCCTCGGCGCAGGCGAACAGTGGCTCCACACGGTCGACGACCACATGCGCGGACGTCAGCACCAGCCGTCCGCCGGCCGCGTGCCAGGACCCGGGCCCGCCCGTCCCGTTCACTCCGGCGAGCCGGAGCCGTTCCACTCATGCCCACTTGTGGGAACCCTGGAGCCCGCGCGCCGGCCCCGCAGGTGAGAGCCCGGCGCGCGGGGCGGAGGGTCAGGAGGTCTTGGTGATGAGCAGCACGGTGTACGTCCCGCACTGGGAGCCGTTGACCTGGTTGCTGACCACCCAGCCGGCCGGGATCGGGGACGGGCCGCAGACCACCATGCTGGTCTGGGTGGTGACCTTCGTCAGCGTGTACACGGTGTAGACCCCGCACAGTCCGGAGTTGCCGAACGCCTGGGTGATCACCCAGCCGGCGGGGATCGGCGACTGTCCGCAGACGGTCAGGCTGGTCTGGGTGGTGACCTTCGTCAGGGTGTTGACGTTGTAGGTGCCGCAGGCCGAATTGTTGCTCTGCACCTGGGTGATGACATACCCGGACGGGATCGCGGACTGGCCGCAGACCTGGAGCGTCGTCTGGTCGGCGACCTTGACCAGCGAGTACCCGGGGTAGCTGCCGCAGCCGGCGCCGCTCTGCATCGTGGTGATCACCCAGCCGTCGGGGATGCGGGAGTTGGAGCACACCTGGAGCGAGGTCTGGGTGGTCACCAGCGTCACCGTGTACGTCCCGTAGGTGCCGCAGGCGGGCGAGTTGGGCTGGATCGCGGTGATCACCCAGCCGGGGAGGATCGCGGACTGGCCGCAGTCCTGGAGCGTGGTCTGGGTGGTGACCTTCAGCAGGGAGTACTGCGGGTAGTTGCCGCAGCCGGCGCCGTTCTGCGAGGAGGTGATCACCCAGCCGTCCTGGATCGGCGACATCGCGCAGGCCTGGTACGAGGTCGCCGTGGGCGGGATCAGCGTCACGGTGTACGTCCCGTAGGTGCCGCAGGCGGGCGAGACGGTCTGGACCGCGGTGATCACCCAGCCGGGGAGGATCGCGGACTGGGCGCAGTCCTGGAGCGTGGTCTGGGTGGTGACCTTCAGCAGCGAGTACAGCGGGTAACTGCTGCCGCAGGTCGGGCCGGTCTGCATCGCCGTGATCACCCAGTGGTCGGGGACGGGCGAGTTGGAGCAGGCCTGGATGGTGGTGGCGTCGCCCAACTCCGTGATGGTGAACAGCCCGTAGCCGCTGCACCCGGCCCAGTTCTCGCTGGTGATCACCCAGCCTGCGGGGACGGGGGTGTACCCGCAGATGGTGGTCGTCGCTCCCTGCGCCACTGCCGGAGCGGCCTGCGCCGTCGGCGCGCTCACAAGCGTGACGGCGCCCAGCAGGACGGCCATCACCGCGATCCATCTGGTCAGTGTCTGCCGAAGTCCTGTCATCTCCGTTGCCCCTCCTGGTCGGTGTCCGGCGCGGTGAGCCTGGCAGGCCGCCGGGTCCGTGAACAGACCGCGTCCCACCTGCGGCGTTACCGCCGGATCGGGGCCGAAAACCGTTCGCCCACCCCTGCACCGCCCTGGTCCACCGCGCCCCTGGGGATCGGCCCCCGCGGAAGGACGACACCCGGCCGGGTTCGAAGGCGGCAGCTGGTTGACGGAGCATCCGTTCCCCAACGTGCCTCCCACCTGCGGCTGCGCGGGAGGGACCAGGCAGAATCGGCGTCATGCGTACCCTTCTCGTCATCGGCATCGGCGCGGGCGATCCCGACCACCTCACTCTGGAGGCGGTCAAGGCGATCGGCCGCACGGATGCGTTCCTGCTCCTGGACAAGCCCGAGGAGCGCCAGGACCTGATCCGGTTGCGGCGACAGATGATCGCCGAGCACGGGCGGCCCGGGCACCGGGTGGTCGAGTTGATCGACCCCGCGCGCGATCGGAGCACGGCCGCGTACCGGGAGGCCGTCGAGGAGTGGCGGGAGCGGCGGGCCGATCTGGTCGAGCAGGCGGTGATGGAGGAGCTGGCGGACGGCGAGACCGGTGCCCTGCTGGTCTGGGGCGACCCGGCGCTGTACGACAGCGTGACCGCCGTGCTGGACCGGATCCTGGCGCGCGGCCGCACCGAGTTCGAGTACACCGTCATCCCCGGCATCAGCAGCATCTCGGTCCTGGCCGCCCGCCACCGCACCACCCTGACCCGCACCGCGCGGCCGGCGCGGATCACCACGGGGCGCCGCCTCGCCGCCGAGGGCTTCGGGCCGGGCTCGGAGGACGCGGTGGTGATGCTGGACGGGCAGGCCGCGTTCACCAAGATCGACCCGGCGGGTGTGCACATCCACTACGGCGCCTACCTGGGCACCGAGGACGAGATCCTGGCCTCCGGTCCGCTCGCCGAACAGGCGGACCGGATCGCGGAGTTGCGCGAGCAGGCGCGCGAACGCAAGGGCTGGATCATGGACAGCTACCTGCTGCGCCGCACCGAGGACTGACCCCGCACACCCATCGAGCGGACGGGTGCGGAGCCCAACTCCCCCACCCGTCCGCCTCGTTCTAGACTGATCGCGCAACTGGTTCGCGCACTGCCTCTGGGCAGGCGCGTCGTAAGAGGGAACCCGGTGGGAATCCGGGACTGCCCCGCAGCGGTGAGTGGGAACGACCGCCGTCATACGCACTGGGTCCGGACGGGCCCGGGAAGCGACGGCCAGTAGGTGTCCGGGCGTCGGCCCGGGCGGGGCCCACGAGTCCGAAGACCTGCCCGTTGCCCGGGTGCGACCGCTCGCTCCCGGCCCTCCGGTGACCTCGTGGGCGGGTCGGCCAACCATCGCTCGGGCAGGCGCAGTTGACAGCGCAGCACGACTCGCGGGCCTTCGCTTTCCGCGGTGTCGTCGGACCCAGGTTCGAGGCTCGCGAAGGAGAGTCCCCTTGACCACGAGGTCCACAGCCGCGGCAACTGTCCACGGCTACCCCCGTCAGGGCGCCGACCGGGAACTGAAGAAGGCCGTCGAGGGCTACTGGAAGGGCAACGTCACCGCTGACGCGCTGCTCGCCGCCGCCGCCGAACTGCGCTGTGCCAACTGGCGTCAACTGGCCGGCGCCGGCATCACCGAAGTCCCCACCGGCGACTTCTCGCTGTACGACCACGTGCTGGACACCACCGTCGCCGTCGGTGCGATCCCGCCCCGGCACCGGGCCGCGGTGGACGCCGACCCGCTCGCCGGCTACTTCGCCATGGCGCGCGGCACCCAGGAACTCGCGCCGCTCGAAATGACCAAGTGGTTCGACACCAACTACCACTATCTGGTACCGGAGTTGGGGCCGGACACGGTGTTCGTCGCGAACTCCGCCAAGCAGGTCGGCGAGCTCCGCGAGGCACTCGGCCAGGGCTACCGGGCCCGCCCGGTGCTGCTCGGCCCGGTCAGCTACCTGCTGCTCGCCAAGGCCGCGCCCGGAACCCCGAACGGTTTCGAGCCGCTCACCCTGCTGGACCGGCTGCTGCCGGTATACGCCGAACTGCTGGCCGACCTGCGGGCCGCCGGCGCCGGATGGGCCCAACTGGACGAACCGGCGCTCGTCCAGGACCGCACCCCGGCCGAACTGGACGCCGCCGCCCGCGCGTTCCGCGACCTCGGCACGCTGACGGACCGTCCGAAACTGCTGGTCGCCTCGTACTTCGACCGCCTCGGCGAGGCCCTGCCGGTACTTGCCGAATCCCCGGTCGAGGGTCTGGCGCTGGACTTCACCGGACCGGCCGCCGGCAACCTCGCCGATCTCGCCGCGGTCGGCGGCCTGCCTGGCAAGCGGCTGGTCGCGGGCGTGGTGGACGGCCGCAACGTGTGGATCAACGACCTGGAGAAATCGCTGGCCACCCTCGCCACCCTGCTCGGCCTCGCCGACCGGGTGGACGTCGCCCCGTCCTGCTCGCTGCTGCACGTCCCACTGGACGTGGTCGCCGAGCGCGACCTGGACCAGCAGATCGGCCGCTGGCTGGCGTTCGCCCGGCAGAAGGCCGCCGAGACGGCCCTGCTGGCCCGCGCCCTGCGCGAGGGGACCTCCGCCATTGTCTCCCAACTCGCCGCCAACCGGGCCGACTTGGCGTCCCGCGCGGCATCCCCGATCACCCGCGACCCGGCCGTCCGGGCCCGCGCCGCCGCCGTCACCGACGCCGACACCCGCCGCGCCGACCCGTACCCCGTCCGCGCCGCCGCCCAGCGGGCCCGGCTCCAGTTGCCGCCGCTGCCCACCACCACCATCGGCTCGTTCCCGCAGACCGACGAACTGCGCACCGCCCGCGCCGAGTTGAACGCCGGACTGCTGGAGGAGGCGGACTACCACGCGCGGATGGCCGACGAGATCCGCGAGGTGATCGCCTGCCAGGAACAGGCCGGCCTGGACGTGCTCGTGCACGGCGAACCCGAACGCAGCGACATGGTGCAGTACTTCGCCGAGCAGCTCACCGGCTACCTGACCACCCGGCACGGCTGGGTGCAGTCCTACGGCACCCGGTACGTGCGGCCGCCGGTGCTGGCCGGTGACATCTCCCGCCCGTCCCCGATGACCGTCGACTGGTACGCGTTCGCACAGAACCTGACGGACCGCCCGGTCAAGGGCATGCTGACCGGACCGGTCACCATGCTGGCCTGGTCGTTCGTCCGCGACGACCAGCCGCTCGCCGACACCGCCCGGCAGGTCGCGCTGGCGCTGCGCGACGAGGTCGCCGACCTGGAGGCGGCGGGCGCGGCGGTGATCCAGGTGGACGAGCCGGCGCTGCGCGAGACGCTGCCACTGCGCCGGGCCGGGTGGCCCGGGTACCTGGACTGGGCGACCGGGGCGTTCCGGCTGGCCACCTCGCCGGTGCGCTCCGACACCCAGATCCACACCCACATGTGCTACGCCGAGTTCGGCGAAATCCTGGGCGCCATCGGCGAGTTGGACGCGGACGTGATCTCCCTGGAGGCGGCCCGCTCGCACATGCAGGTCGCCCACGAGCTGGCCGCCGCCGACTGGTCGGCCGAGGTCGGCCCGGGCGTGTGGGACATCCACTCGCCGCGCGTTCCGTTCCCCGCCGAGACCGTCCTGCTGCTGCGCCTGGCGCTCACCGCCGTCCCCGCCGAGCGCCTGTGGGTCAACCCCGACTGCGGCCTGAAGACCCGCGGTTGGCCCGAGACCCGCGCCGCGCTCCACAGCCTGGTCGCCGCCGCCCACACCCTCCGCGCGGAGCTGTCAGGCTGACGGCCTGTCGGACTGACGCGCTGACGGCCCTGGTGGTTCAGACGTCGAACCGGACGCCGGTCAGCCGCTCCGACAGCTCCCACAGCTCCCACAGCCGCCGTGCACACGCTGGTGCAGTCGCTGCGCTACCAGGTGCAGGCCGACACGCCGTCCGTGCGGGTGCAGGAGGTGGTGTTGCCCTGGTCGACACGGCGATGACGGCGGACCGGGAGGGCGCGGTCCGCAAGCTGTCGGCCGCCGAGGCCGCCGCCACGATCGTCCGGGGCATCGAACGTGGCCGCCCCGTCGTCGCGGTGGCGCCTCCCGCGCCCTGCCGGCGCTGCTGCGCGTGCACCCGCCGATCGCCCACCGCATCCTGCGGGACGGCTGAACACCGCCCTGGTTCTCGGCCGGAATTCAGCTCTGACGACGGCCCTACGACCTCACCACCGGCAGGACGTTCTCCCGGTACGACTTGCCCGGGTCCTTCGGATCCGCCGCGGAGTTCCCGCGCGGTGCGAAGTCGCACGCGATGTACGTGTCGAACCAGAAGTAACCGTCCTTGTCGGGGCCGCCGTCGCGCCGGCCGCCCACCCGGGCGCAGCCGATCTTCGTGGTGGACTTCCACACCAGCTGGGTGAAGTTGCCGGTCTCGCGGGAGAAACCGGGCTTGCTGTAGTCGTAGGACGCGGCCCCCGCGTACCAGGAGTCCACCGCGTCCTTGCAACCGTCCGGCGTGTAGCCGCCTTCGGGGTTGTCGCCGGCGAACGAGCTCCAGCTGAGGGTCTCGCCGTACGCACGGGCCAGACCGTCGTGCTGGAAGCCGCCCGGCTCGGAGATCTTCTGTGCGCGGGACTTGGCGTACTCCACGATCTCCGGATCGATTGCGAGCGGAGGTGCCTGGTGCTTGGCCCGGTACGCGTTGATGGCCGTGAGGCAGTCGCTCTGGAACCCGTTGTCCGTCCGGTCCGCGAACGCACGCCGCACCGGACCGGCAGCCGTCGCGGGCTGCATCACCGTCATCATCGCCACGGCCGCCGCAGCCGCCGCCAGGGCAACCCTGCGGACCTGAGGTGCAATCAAGGAGTCCTCCTACTCACGCTGAGCCAACTGCCCTGCTTAACGCCCTCACCTCCCCCAGGGCACGACACCCGGCCGACGGTGCGGCGCGCACGCGGACCTGCGCAATCGTTGTTACAGCCTCGGTACGTCCGCCCAGTGTGTCGGTGGCGGGCGCTACAGTCCGCCCGTCGTCGAGTAGGAGTGCCATGAACAGCCAGATCGACTGGTCGTCAGTCCGGGAGCGGGTCATCGCCGTGGAGGAGGCGGATCGGCGTGCGCGTGGCCTCGCGCCCTCTCGGCATCCGACGTTCGAACCCGTCCTGACTCCCGACGAGATCGCGGAGGTCGAGGCGCAGTGCGGTGTCGAACTCCCTGCCGACTACCGCTCGTTCCTGGCCGAGGTCGGGGTGAACGGCCCAGGTCCGTGGTTCGAGCTCACCTCGTTGCGCCGAGTCGACGGCAGGTGGGGGTGGGTCTGGGACGACGACGAGAACTTGCGCTGGCTGCTGGACTCCAGCGGGCCGTTCGTCGAGACCGAGGACTGGCCGACCCGCCAGGCGGAAATCCTTCGAGCCGCCGGATACGAGCCCACGCCCCGAGGCGCAGACGACGGCTCGGACTTCCGCAGGGCCTTCGGTGAGGCCGGCGGCGAACGCCGGTACCGGGAGCGCGGGCGGGGTGCGATCCACCTCAGCAACGACGGGTGCGGGGCATCCGGCTGGCTCATCGTCGTCGGCCCGCATCGCGGGGAACTCCGCGACCGGGAGCAGGACATCAACCCGCCCTTCGAGCCGTACGTCGACGCGGCGGGAAACCGCCACACCTTTGGCACCTGGTACCTCGAGTGGCTCGAGCGGTGCGAGTCGGCGGCTCAGTGATCAAGGGCACCCTGGGCGCACTGGGGTGTTTGCGGGTGACGTACATTCCGGGGCTCGGGAAGGGCGGTGCGGAGCGGGCGTTGATCGAGGCAGTGCGGGTTCGGGCGGAGCCGCGCCGCTCACGTGAACGGCCTCGCAGGCTCTCCGCCCTCGCCCGTACGGATGAACACGCGGGGCGCGGAAAGCGGTGAAGCCGACAGCTGGTTGACGGCTCGTCAATCTGACATCGCCTCAAAATTACGGGACACCAGTCCTGTTGCCGGTCCGGCGCGTCCGCGTGTTGCGGGGCGCGCAACACCCTCACGATCCGGCATGCTGCTGTCCACCCCGGCGCAGCGGCGGCCGGGGTTGGCGCGACCGGCCCGTGACGGGCCGGCGGGTACGGGTGGAGGATTCGGGTGCGGCGTACATGGCGACCCGGCGGATCGACGAACGGCCGACGGGGGTGTGGAGCGTGATGGCGGGGCCTGTCCGGGACGGCGGGCTCCTGCCGCTGGATCGTGAACTGAACAGGGAGTGCCGGGAGTTCGCGGAGACGTTGCGGGAGCTGTTCCTGGAGCTCGGTATCTCGGTGCGCCGGTACGCCACCCGGTGCTATCTCAACCCGGGCACGCTGTCCCGGTACTTGGCGGGGTCGCGGATCGCGCCGTGGCAGTTCGTCGAGGAGTTGCTGCACCATCTCGACGAGGACTGCGGAACCCGGCTCGACCCGCCTGCCCTGGAGGGGCTGCGCCGCAGGCATGTGGCGGCGCTGAAGACGGCGGCGTCGATCGGCCGGGCGGTGCAGCAGTTGGAGGGCCAGTTGCAGGCGGCGGACCGGGAGGCCCGCCGGGCGGGGGCGCGCGAGGAGCAGCTGGACCACGCGCTGGACGACACCCGGCAGACCATCGCCGATCTGGACGCCCGGCTGGTCCGCCTGGAGTCCCGGCCCCTGCTGCCCGCACCGCCGGACCGCCCCGAGCCGTCCGCGCCGCAGGAGCACACCGAACCACCCGTGACGCCCGACCGCGCCGACCTGCTCGCCGAGCGCGACGCGCTGGCCCAGGAGGTGGAGCGGCTGGCCGAGGAGCTGGCCCGCGCCCGGGAGCGGGCGGCCTGCGCGGAGACCCGGTGCGACCTGTTCGAGCGTCAACTCGCCCTGGTGGAGCAGCAGCAGGGCCTCGCGGACATCCCCCTGCAGCCGGCGTGCCCGCTGGAGGAGGGTCCGCCGCCGAAGGTGCTGCTGGTGGACGACCGGCCGGACAACCTGATGGTGCTGGAGGCCGTCCTGGGGCCGCACGGCCACCGGCTGGTGCGGGCCGCGTCCGGCCCGGACGCGTTGCGGGCGCTGCTGGAGCCGGACGAGTTCGCGGTGATCCTGTTGGATGTGCAGATGCCGGGGATGGACGGCTACGAGACCGCCGCGGCCATCAAGCGCCGGGCCCGGACCCGCGACATCCCGATCATTTTCGTCACCGCGATCGGCACGGATCCGGACCATTCGATGCGCGGTTACGCGGCGGGCGCGGTCGACTTCATCCCGAAGCCGGTCGATCCGTGGGCGCTGCGCGCGAAGGTCGCCGTGCACGTCGAGCTGCACCGTGAGCGCCGCCGCCACGCCACGCTCCCCGCGCCGACCCGGCACACCATCGCGAGCACCACCGCCGTGATCCCGAAGGCCGGTGCGCCGTCAGCGAGTTGATGATCCGTCAGGCACCCAGTTGCCGTGCAGGCCGAGCGGCACCCGGACGGGCAGGTGGATGCGGGCGACGGGTTCGCCCGCGAAGTCCTGCGCGGCGAGGATGACCAGGTCGGCCGCGCCGCGTTCGGGGTCGTGCGCGTACGCCATGAGGTAGCCGTCGTCCTCGGCGGTGGGTGATTCGGCGGGGACGAACACGCCCTCGCCGACGGCGCCGAACCGGCCGAACTCGTGGGCCTCGACTGTGCCGCGCAGCAGGTCGTGCTTGAGCAGGGCGCTGCTGAACCCCTCGTTGGGGCGCGGGTCGTCGGGGCCGGTGGGTGCGGCGTACAGTTCGGCCGCGGCAGCGTATCCGTAGCGGTGCGGGCGGCCGACCCGGCGGGGGTCGACGCGCGGGAACTCCTGGGTGCGGTCGTCCAGTCGCTCCTCGCGGATCCTGCCTGCCGCCAGGTCGATCCGCCACCGGTCGAGGGTGGGGCGGCTGCGGCCGAAGTCGCGGATGGTGAAGCCCTCGGGGTGGCGGACCACGTCGATCACCACCTCGCTGCCGTCCTCGTACGCGTTGAGGGTGTGGCCGACTAGGCAGGGAGCGACGTCGAACCAGCGCACCGGCCCGCCGCTGCGCGGCATGATGCCGACGCGGGCCTGGTGGGTGTCGTCCCAGGTGAACGGCACGCCGGTGGGCAGGTGGGCGGGGCTGAACACCACGGGGGCGTCGAACAGGACGACGTGGTGCTCGGTGAGCGCGAAGTCGTGCATGTACGGGTTGCCTGGGGTGTGGATCAGCGTGGTGCGGCGGACGGTGCCGTGGTGGTCCATCACGATGTGCTGGACGTGCTCGCTGCCGTACCGGAATGCGAGCGAGTGCAGTTCCCGGGTGTGCGGGTCGTAGACGGAGTGCGCGTTGGCGTTGTAGCCCTCGGGGGTGGCGCCGAGGTCGCAGGGGCCCAAGGTGTCGAGTTCGTAGCCGAGTTCGTAGGGGCGGATGCCGCCTTCGATCAGCGCGAAGGTGCGGCCGTCCAGCCCGGCGACCTGGACGTTGGGCGCGAAGTCCAGCCGGGGGTCGACGGGGGTGCCGCGGCGCGGTTCGCCGAGGTGGTCGGCGACGGCGGCCGAGCGCACCCAGCGGTTGCGGTACCACTCGGCGCGGCCGTCGCGGATCCGGACGCCGTGCACCATGCCCGGGCCGAGGGTCCAGATGTGCGCGGCGGGGTCCTCGATGCCCAGCGCGTTGGGGCCGTTGCGCAGGTAGCGGCCGTTCAGGTGGGCCGGGATGCGGCCGGTGACGGGCAGGTCGTGGGCGGTGATCTCTTCGGTGACCGGGGCGAAGCTGCCCGTCAGATAGCGGTTGATCGTCATGCCGGCTGTCCTTGTCCGTGCGGTTGGGCGGGGGAGTCTTCGACGGCGGAAGGTCCGTATGCCGGCTGTCCTTGTCCGTGCGGTTGGGCGGGGGAGTCTTCGACGGCGGAAGGTCCGTTCGGGTCGCTCGGAAACCGTCCGTGCGGTTCGGCGAGGAACGCCCGGCCCACCGCCGCCATCAGTGCGTCGAAGCGGTGGGCGGCGCTCTCCGGCGGGAAGTGGCCGGCGAGTTCGAGGCTCACCGCGCCGTGGGCGGCCGCCCAGAGGAGCTTGGAGATCTCGTGCGCGTCGCCGGGCGCGAAGACGCCGGCGTCGATGCAGTCCCGGACGGCCGCGACGGAGGCGTCGAAGGCGTGGTCGGCGTCGGCCAGCGCCTCCGGTCCGGGCCGGTAGCCGGGCACCGCCTGCTCGAACATCACCCGGTAGTAGGCGGGTTCGGCGAGGGCGTGCGCGCGGTAAGCGGCTCCGAGGTCGTTCAATACGGTCAACGGGTCGGCGGCGCGCGGGACTTGCTGCTGAGCGCGGCTCAGCCGGGCGAACCCCTCGCGGTAGAGCGCGTCGGCCAGGCCCTCCTTCCCGCCGAACATGGTGTACAGGACCTTGGTCGAGGCACCGATGCCGGTGGCGATCCGGCGCATCGTCAGCGCGGCGGGCCCCTCGGTGACCAGGAGGTCGATGGCGTGGTCGAGGATCGCGGTCCGCACGGCACTCTGGCCGATGCGTTGGGCGTCCTGGTAGGGCGTGTTCACGGGTAACACCGTAGCCCGCCGGTAACAGCGTTACCCACACTTTCCGACAATCCGTTGCGTCGTCAGCCTGCCTTTCCCGTACGGCAGTTCGCGGTGGCGACTTATCCGGACTTACTGGTAGGAAACTTTCCTTTCACCTAATCTCCGAAGGAAACGGCTCGGCGCGGCCCACCCATGGTGTAGGGCCGCATCCCCTCACCGCCGGCCGGCGCATCCCGCCCGAAGGGAAACCCTCATGACGACCGAGACCACACCAGGGGACGTATTCGACGCCACCCAAGACACCGGCTCCGCACCGGACTTGACGGAGCGGCCGACGGCCGCGGCCCGCCTGGTGGTCCTGGTGGTGGTCGTGGTCACGACGCTCGGCGCCGCACTCGGGTTCGCCCTGCACACCTGCCACCGCGACGGCCCGCACCGGATCGTCCCCGCCGACGCCACCTTCACCCTCGACGAACCCGGCCTCTACTACCGCGACGCCGCCTCCGGCCGGATCGCCCGCACCCCGCGCGGCGGCGACGGCCCGGCGACGGTCGGCGGCCCGTCCTGCGAACGCTTCTACGCCGCGGGCGACCGCGCCCTGTGCCTGCGCATCAAGCCCGGCCGGCCCGCCTGCACGGAAGCGGTGATCTACGACCGGCACTTCCACCGGCTGCACACCCTCGTCCTCCCCGGCGTCCCGAACCGGGCCCGGGTCTCCCCGTCCGGGCACGTGCTGTCCTGGACGACCGTCACCCGGGGCACCCACGCCACCGCCGGCTACGCCAGCCGCACCTCGGTCCTCGACCTGCGCTCCGGCTACCTGGCCAAGTCCGTCGAGGACATCCCGCTGACCGTCGACGGCGTCCCCTCCCACGCCACCGACCTCAACTACTGGAGCGTCAACGTCGCCGCCGACGACAACCACTTCTACGCCACCGTCTCCGCCGACGGCCACACCCACCTGGTCGAGGGCGATCTGAAGACCTGGACGGCACACACCCTGCGGGAGAACGTCGAGTGCCCGACGCTCTCCCCCGACGGCACCCGGATCGCCTTCCGCAAGCGCGTCTCCGCCGGCCCCGCCGACCCCTGGCGCCTCTACGTCCTCGACCTCGCCGACCTGCACGACCACCCCGTGGCCGAGACCCGCGCCGTGAACGACCACGCCACCTGGCTGGACGCCCGAACGCTCGGCTACGCCCTCCCCGCGAAGAGCGGCCACGGCACCGACCTCTGGTCCGTCCCGGCGGACGGCACCGGCCGACCCCACCTGCTGGTGGCCGGCGCCTCCTCGCCCGTGATCATCGCCAACTGACGCCCACCGGCTCCCTCCGCTGCCCGCAGGCGTCTCACCGCACCTCCAGGTTCGCCATCATCCCCATGTCCTCGTGCTCCGCGTTGTGGCAGTGGAACAGGTACCGGCCACGGTAGCCGTCGAAGCGGGTGATGATCTCGGCGGCCTCGCCCGGCCGCAGCGAGACGGTGTCCTTGAGTCCGGCGTCGTGCGGCAGCGGCGCGCGGCCGCCCCGGCTCAGGATGCGGAAGCCGACCAGGTGCAGGTGGATCGGGTGGTGGACATCCGCGATCAGGCGCCAGACCTCCAGGTCGCCGAGCCGGACGCCGACGTCCTCCCGCGCCGGGTCGAACGGGCGCCCGCCGATCAGCCAGCCGTGGCCCTCGCCCATCCGTCCGGCGCGGAACGCGAACTCCCTTGTCCGGACGGCCTCTTCGCGCCGCCACTCCGGCAGGTCGGTGGCCAGCGCCTGCGGCACCCGGGTGTCCTCCCGCTGCGCCCGGACCACCCGGAACGCCATCACCTCCCGGGTCCGGCCGCTGCCCAGGCGGTTCAGCAGCCGGACCGTCCCGCCGACCGGCACCGGGCCGAAGTCGACCAGCAGGTCGTACCGTTCGGCCGGCGCGAGCGGCAGTCGGCGGTGCGTCACGGGCGCGGCCAGCAGGCCCTGGTCGGCGCCGATCTGCACCAACTCCAGCGCCCGCCCGTCCTGGTCGACCGCCTCCAGCTCGTAGTGGCGGGCGTTGGAGCCGTTGAGCACGCGCAGCCGGTGCCGTACCGCCGCCACCTCGTGCACCGGCCACGGCGCGCCGTTGACCAGGACCACATCGCCCAACACCCCTGCCATGTACGGCTCTTGCACCCCGGGGCGGTCGCGCAGCGCCGGGTCCAGCGACGGGTACACCAGGCTGCCGTCGGCGGCGAACGCCCGGTCGGTGATCACCAGCGGCAACTCACGCTCGCCGTCCGGGAGTTCGAGCGCCTTCTCGCTGTCCTCGCGGATGATGTGCAGCCCCGCCAGTCCGCGCCAGATCGCGGGGGCGGTGTAGTCCATCCGGTGGTCGTGGTACCAGAGCATGGTGGCGCGCTGCTCGTTGGGGAAGGTGTACTCGCGCACGACGCGGCTCTGCACGGCCCGCGGGTCCGCCATCCCGCCACCATGACCGCCATGTCCCCCGTGGCCGCCGCTCTCGGGCCAACTCTCGGGCAGCACAAGGTCGGTGGGGTAGCCGTCGAACTCGGCGGGAGTACGTCCCCCGTGCAGGTGGACCACGGTGGGGACGGGCAGTTCGTTGCGGTGCGTGACCACGGTGGGGCGGCCGCGGCGGGCCTCGATGGTCGGGCCCGGGAAGCTGCCGCCGTACGTCCACACCGGGGTGCGCACGCCGGGCAGGATCTCGGCGACGGCCTCCCGCTGGGTGATCTCGTACCGGTCGACGCCCCCGCTGGTGGACACCGGCGCCAGCACCTGCGGCCTGGGCAGCGGCACTTGGAACGCGGGCGGCAGCTCGATCCCGCTGCGCAGCAGCCCGCCCGTCCCGGCGGGCCGGTGCGCGAGCGCCGCGGCCGAGGCCAGGCCGCCCGCCGTCAGCAACCCGAACGCGCCGCCCAGTGCGAGCAACCGCCGCCTGCTGACCATGAGTTGGCGCTCACTCACCGGACACCTCCGGCGCCCGGCCGGGCAGCGGGGCGCGCAGCAGGCCGACGGTGAGGACGGTGAGGCCGGCGATGGTGGCCACACCGAGCGGCAGGTGCAGCCACAGCGCGCCGTCGATCCCGGCGAAGTACTGGACCGTCTCGGCGATCACCACCAGCGCGGTGCCGGTCAGCGGCCAGCCGACCCGGCGGCGGTACCAGAACACCATGGCCGCGATCAGCTGCGCATAGCCGAGGCTGGTAACGGCGTTGGCCCCGGCCAGGTGCCAGCCCAGACCGTCGTACGAGCCACTGAGGTAGACGCCGGCGAACACCGGCTGCCCGTACACGGCCACCATGTGCACGGCGGCCAGCACGCGCAGCACCTGCCCGGCGGGACCGGTCCGGCCGGCACGGCCGGCGCGGTCGGCGCGGTCGGCCGGTTCGGCGGGCTCGGCGGGTTCGGGGACGGCTGACACAGCCATGACGGGGCACTCCCTCAATCCTGGTACGGGGTACGGAACTTGCACCTCCTCGACGCTATGTCCCCGCGGCTATCCCGTCTAAGATCAATATTGCTATGGGGTTATGCCGTTCCCGGCATGGACGGCGATGACCCGTTGCAGCAACACGGGGGGCGGCCATGGACCTGCACGCACTGACCCAGTTCCTGGTGGTGGCACGGCTGGAACACCTGAGCCGGGCCGCCGAGGAACTCCGGGTCGCCCAGCCCTCGTTGAGCCGCACCATTGCCCGACTGGAGGACGAGCTCGGCACCCCGCTGTTCGACCGCGGCGGCCGGCTGCGCCTGAACGAGGCGGGCCGGCTGTTCCGCGGCTACGCGGAGCGGGCCCTCGGTGAACTGGAGGCCGGGCGCCGGGCCGTCGCGGAGGCGGCGGGCGACGGTTTCGGGACGGTCCGGCTGGCGTCCGAGACCTTCCTGACCTTCACCGCCCCGCTGGCCGCGTACAAGCGCGCCCACCCGGCCGCCGAGATCGACCTGCGGCAGCTCTCGGCCGATCTGATGGACCGTCAGATCCGCGCGCACGAAGTGGACTTGTGTGTCGCCTCGCAGCCGGTCCGCACCGAGGGCCTGAAGAGCGCCCAACTCCTGGACGAGCCGGTCTGGTTGGCCGTGCACCGGGACCACCCGCTGGCCGGCCGCGGCTCCGTCGCCCTCTCCGACCTCTCCGCGCTCCCGTTCATCACCGCCCGCCCCGGTCACTGGAACCGCCGCCTGCTCGACCAGCTCTTCACCACCCTCGGCCACCCGCCCCGGATCGTCTGCGAGAGCGACGAACTCGCGGCCATCGCCGACCTGATCACCGCCGGCCTCGGCGTCGGCCTGATCCCCGCCGTCGGCCGCCAGATCGCCACCCGCCTCCCCCTCGCCCTCCTCGCCGTCGACCACCCCGCGTGCCGGCGCACCCTCACCCTCCACTGGTCCGAGTCCGCCCGCCTCTCCCCCGCCGCCACGCTGATGCGCGACACCCTCCTCAACTGGCGCTGGCCGACCGGCCCCTGAGGATTCCGCTACGCCTGTTGCGTAATGACGCCGCTCCCACTAGCCTCATCCTCATTACGAGACACGCGTAGCGGAATCGGGGTGGGGACATGGCCAGGCCGCGGGACACCGCCGTCGACGCCAAGGTGCTGGAGGCGGCGCGCGTGCTGCTGCGCCAGCGCGGCTACGCGGGGTTCGCGCTGGACGAGGCGGCCGCCCGCGCCGAGGTCGCCCGCACCACCGTGTACCGGCGCTGGCCCACCAAGGACCACCTGGTGGTCGCCGCCTTCGCCACCATGTTCGAGACCGCGCCGATCCGGGAGACCGGCGACGTCCGGGCCGATCTGACCGCCACCCTCACCGCGATCGCGGCCGGCCTGCGCCTGCCCGCCACCCGCGCCCTGGTGGCCGAGCTGATCGCCGCCGGCACCCGCCACCCCGAACTCGGCGACGCGCTGCGCCCGTTGTGGACGCAGCGCCGCACCGCGGCCGCCGAACTGCTCGTCCGGGCCGCCGCCCGCGGCGAGTTGGCGGCCGACGCCGACCCGGCGCTGATCATCGACCAGCTGGTCGGCCCGCTCTACTACCGGGTGCTGATCAGCGGCGACCCGATCGACGACCGCTTCGCGCGCGCCCTGGTGGACACCACCCTCGCGCGCCACCACTGACACCCGACGACCGAATCACCACGGGGGAAACCATCATGAGCCTGTTCACCTGCGAGGTCAGCGCCGAAGCCGAGTTCCCGGGCACCCCGGAGACCGTCTGGCAGCTGCTCACCGACCACGACCGCTACCCGCAGTGGCACCCGGTGGTGGTCCGGGTCGAGGGCGAACTCGCCGTCGGCGCCCGCCAGACCGAGGTGGTCCGCACCGCCTCCGGCCGCGAGCTGACCTTCCACCCGGTGCTCACCGTGGTCGAACCGGGCCGCGAACTCTCCCGCGCCGGACGCCTGTTGGTGCCCGGGCTGCTCGACAACAAGCACTCCTACCTGATCACCGACCTCGGCGACGGCCGGGTCCGGGTCGTCCAGTCCGAACGCTTCACCGGCCTGCTCGCCGCCTTCTTCCACGGCCGCACCGCCCGCGACACCCAGGCCCGCTTCGCCACCGCGCTCGCCAACCTCGCCCCGCTCGCCGCCGTCGGCGTCACCGTCACCGTCGCCGTCGCCTCCGCCTCCGACCAGGCGGCCCCGGTGGCGCAGCCCGCCGCAGGGTGCGTCGCGGGGTAGCGTGGCACGGTGAACGGCACGGAGATCTTCAGCGGCAGCAACGACGACGGCATGGTGCGGGTGCGCGGCGCGCGGGTGCACAACCTGCGGGACGTGGCGGTGGCCGTGCCGCGCGGGGCTGTGGTGGCGTTCACCGGGGTGTCGGGGTCGGGGAAGTCCTCGCTGGCGTTCGGGACGCTGTTCGCGGAGGCGCAGCACCGGTACCTGGAGTCGGTCTCGCCGTACGCGCGGCGGCTGTTGCGGCAGGTGGAGGCGCCGCAGGTGGACTCGGTGACGGGGATGCCGCCGGCGGTCGCGCTGGAGCAGCGCCGTTCGGTGCCGTCCTCGCGTTCCTCGGTCGGGACCATCTCCACCATGTCGAACCTGCTGCGGATGCTGCTGTCGCGGTGCGGCGACTACCCGACGGGCGCGGCGCGGCTGGATTCGGACGCGTTCTCGCCGAACACTCCGGCCGGCGCCTGCCCGGAGTGTCACGGGCAGGGGGTGCTGCACCGGGTCACCGAGCAGTCGCTGGTGCCGGATCCGTCGCTGTCGATCCGGCAGGGCGCGGTCGCGTCCTGGCCGGGCGCGTGGCAGGGCAAGAACCTGCGGGACATCCTGGGCGCGCTCGGCCAGGACCTGGACCGGCCGTGGCGGGAGCTGCCGGCCCGCGACCGCGAGTGGATCCTGTTCACGGACGAGCAGCCGGTGGTGACCGTCCATCCGGAGCGCGAGCCGGGCCGGATCCAGCGTCCGTACCAGGGCAAGTACAGCAGTGCGCGCCGCCTGGTGCTGAAGGCGTTCTCCGAGTCCCGCAGCGAGGCGACCCGTGCCAAGGCCGCCGCGTTCATGACCCAGTCCCCGTGCCCGACCTGCCACGGCCGCCGACTGCGCCCCGAGGCCCTGGCGGTGACGTTCGCGGGCCTGCCCATCACCGAGCTCGCCGCTCTGCCCGCCGACCAACTCGTCGCCCTGCTGCGCCCGTTCACCGCCGGCGAGGGCCCGACCGGTCTGCTCACCACCGACCTGACCGACCGGCTCGCCGCCCTGCGACGCCTCGGCCTCGGCTATCTCTCGCTCGACCGCGCCGCCCCCACCCTGTCCACCGGTGAGCTCCAACGCCTGCGCCTGGCGAGCCAGTTGCGCTCCGGCCTGTTCGGCGTGGTGTACGTGCTGGACGAGCCGTCGGCGGGCCTGCACCCGGCGGACACCGAGGCGCTGCGCGAGGTCCTCACCGAGCTGCGCGCCGCCGGCAACACGGTCTTCCTGGTCGAGCACGACATGGCGGTGGTGCGCGGCGCGGACTGGCTGGTGGACGTCGGCCCGGGCGCGGGCACCGGCGGCGGCCAAGTGCTGTACAGCGGACCGGTGGACGGCCTGCGCGAGGTGCCCGGCTCCGCGACCCGCCGCTTCCTCTTCGACCCGCCGCCCCCGCCCGCGTCCCGGGGCCGCACCCCAACTGGCCTGCTGCGCCTGCGCGGTGTGACCCGACACAACCTGCGCGGCGTGGACGTCGACGTGCCAATGGGCGTCCTGACCGCGGTGACGGGCGTCTCCGGCGCGGGCAAGTCGACGCTGCTCGGCGCGGCCGCCGACGCGGCGGCCACCGACCCGTCCGTGGGCCGGGTGGTGACGGTCGACCAGACCCCGCTGGGCCGCACCCCGCGCTCCAACCTGGCCACCTACACCGGCCTGTTGGACACCGTCCGCAAGCTGTTCGCCGCCACCGACGAGGCCCGCCGGCGCGGCTACGACGCGGGCCGGTTCTCGTTCAACGTCGCCTCCGGACGCTGCCCGACCTGCGAGGGCGCGGGCGCGATCGAGGTCGAGCTGCTGTTCCTCCCCACCGCCTGGAACCCGTGCCCCGACTGTCACGGCAGCCGCTACAACCCGCAGACCCTGGAAATCACCTACCGCGGCGCCACCATCGCCGACGTCCTCGCCCTGACCGTCGACGCCGCCGCCCCGTTCCTCGCCGACGTCCCCGCCGCCGCCCGCGTCCTGACCGTCCTCCGGCAGGTCGGCCTCGGCTACCTGCGCCTCGGCCAGCCCGCGCCCGAACTCTCCGGGGGCGAGGCCCAACGCGTCAAACTGGCAGCGGAGTTGCACCACGCCCGCCGCCACCACACCCTCTACCTCCTCGACGAACCCACCACCGGCCTGCACCCCGCCGACAGCGAAATCCTCACCGCCCAACTGCACCGCCTGGTCGACGCCGGCGCCACCGTCCTCCTCGCCGAGCACCACCTCCCCCTGATCGCCACCGCCGACCACCTCATCGACCTCGGCCCCTCCGGCGGCGAGGCCGGCGGCCGCATCCTCGCCACCGGCACCCCGCCGGTGGTCGCCGCCACCCCCACCAGCCCGACCGCGCCCTACCTCGCCGCGTACCTCGGCTCAATTTGACCCAACCGCACCACCGTTGACATCCTCACCCCCTACGCTCGGCCCCGAACACTCCGAGCCGTGGGGGCGAACAATGGACCGTCATGACATCGAACTGGCCGACGCGATCGAGGCGATCCGGCTCGAACTCCTCGACGCCTCCGAACGCGGCCGCGGCCAGGCCATCCAGTTCGAAGTCGGCCCCGTCACCCTCGACTTCACCGTCGAACTGAAGCGCGACGCCCGCGCCAAGGCCGGCATCAAGGCCTGGGTCCTCTCCGCCGACACCGAGGCGGGCGTGGCGAGCACGCGGACCCACAAGGTGTCCGTCACCCTGACCCCGAAGGACGCGGACACCGGCGGCAGCGTCAACATCTCCAACGACGACCTGGGCAGCCGGGACGGATTCTGACCTTGGCTCTTCGCCCCCACCACGTGGCAGCCGTCCGGGGCGCCACCCAGGGCAGCGGCTTCCTGCTCAGCCCGAGGCTGATCCTGACGGCGGCCCATGTCGGCGGGCCGTCACCGGAGGCCGCCGTTCTGGGCAGCGGCACCGGCTGGACGCCCTGCACCACCGTCTGGCGGTCCGCCGGCTTCGACGCCGCCCTGCTGCTCGCCGATCGCGACCTGCTCCCCGCCGACGCGGCAGCACGCTTCAGACCACTGCGCTGGGGAACCCTCGACACGCTCGATCCCTTACTGGGCTGCCATCTGACAGGCTTCCCGCTGGCAGGGCGTGACCAGGAGGGCCGCCTCGACACGGTCCAGGTACTGGCCACCCTGACCCCGGCCGCCGGAACGCGAACCGGCCGCCAGGTCCTGGTCGTCCAGCAGCACCTGCCGCGGGCCCAACGCGGCATCGGCTCACCGTGGCTGGGCCTGTCCGGTGCCGGCGCGGTTGCCCGGGACCACCTGCTCGGCATCGCCGTCCAGGACCGAATGCCGGCCATCTGGGAACACTCCCAGTTCGAGCTCGTCACGGTGACGGCGTTGCTCAGCCACCCCAGCTTCTGCGAGGCGCTGTACGAACACCTGGGTGAACTCCCGCGTGCGGAAGGCCTCTCCGTGACCGAGATCGCCGACCGCAGGTTCGAACGCGACTACGCGAAGGCCATCGAGGCGGACTACGGCCGGATCCGGATCTTCGGCCTTCGCCAGGCGACCGGCCACGGCCGCCGCGGCTGGGACCTCACCACCTCCTATCTGAGCCTGGAGATCCGGTCCACGACCACCGGTCCCGACCTCGGCCCCCAGCGCGCCGAGCGGATCCTCGCGGGCCGCCGCCGGGTGCTGATCCGCGGCGAGGCGGGTTCCGGCAAGACCACCCTCGTGCAGTGGCTGGCCGTCGGCGCGATGAACGGCACCCTCGGCAACGACCTCGCCGCGTTGAACCACCGCATCCCGCTGGTCCTCCAACTCCGCAAGCTGCACCGCAAGGGCGTCATGCAACCCCGGCCCGAGCAGTTCCTCGCCCTCGACGACCGAATGTGCGCCGACCGCCAACCGGCCGGCTGGACCGACCGGCAGCTCCGCCGCGGCCGCGCCGTCCTGCTCGTCGACGGCCTGGACGAGGTGCCGAACGAGCAGCGCGACGAGGCACTGAGCTGGCTGGAACGCCTCCTCGAGCACTACCCCGACCTCCTGACGGTGGCCACCGTCCGCCCCTCCGCCGTCCCCCGCGACTGGCTCGCGCACCTCGGCTTCGACGAACTGCTGCTCTGTCCGATGAGCAGTCAGGACCGCCGCGAGTTCATCGAACGCTGGCACCGAGCCGCCCTGCGCGAACTCCTCGCCTCCCCGCACAGCGACGCGGAGGAGCGGCGCTGGCAGCAGGAGGTCGAACAGGACCAGGCCGATCTGCTCCGCGCACTGGAGTCGGTGCCGGAACTCTCCCTGCTCACCGACAGCCCACTGCTCTGCGCGATGATCTGCGCCCTGAACCGGGAGTCGGACGGCGCACTGCCGCGTCACCGGATGGCGCTGTACCGCGACGCGATGGCGATGATGCTGGTCAAGCGCGACGAGGGCCGCAAGGTGCAGGGCGCGGAGCAGCTCCAGGCGTCCGAGGAGGAGCAGCTGGCGATGCTCCGCCGGATCGCTCACTGGCTGGTACGCAACAACCAGTCCGAGGGCCATCGCCGCGACGCCGTCGCCCAGCTCGCCAAGGCCCTGCGCGACCTGCCCGCCGTCGCCCGGCACACCGACGCCGAGCCGGCCTACCTCCATCTCCTCAACCGCACCGGCCTGATCACCGAAACCGGCCCCGAGACCTTCCAGTTCATCCACCGCACCTTCCAGGACTACCTGGCCGCGATGGAGTTCCGCGAGGAACGCGACTTCGGCCTGCTGGCCGGCCACGCCGCCGACGAGCAGTGGGGCGACGTCATCCGCATGACGGTCGGCCACTGCGGCCGCCGCGAACGCGCCGAACTCCTCACCGCCGTCCTCGCCGCCGCGAAGGCCGCCCCCGACCATCTCAGGCCCGTCATCCATCTCCTCGCCGCCACCTGCCTCCCGGGCGCCCCGGAACTCGACGGCGAGGTCCGCGACACCGTCCTCGCCCGGCTCCGCGACCACCTCCCCACTCTCCTCACCGGCGAGGTCGCCGCCCTCCAGCTGGCCGGCGTCGGAGAAGAACTCGTCCCCCTGCTACGGGAGATCGCCGAGCACGACCCGGATCTGCTGGCCGAAGCACACCCCCTGGTCCCGACCGTCCTGGGTCTCATCGGCGGGGCCGACGCACTCGCCCTGCTGGCGACCCTGGCCGAGCAGGAGGACCCGCTGCCGAATGTGATCGACCAGTGGCCGCACTTCGAGGTCGACACCTTCGCCCGGCAGGTGGTGGACCGGGCCGATCTCTCCGGCGTCCCTGTGCAGCTGCGGTCGCCCGCGCAGATCGACGCACTGGTCGGCCACCCGACGCTGCGTCACGTCTGGCTCGGCGGACCGGCCATGCCCGTCGATCCACGGCGATGGAGCCAACTGGCCGACCGGATCGAATACTTGACCCTGTCGACGCTCCCCGGGCTGCGGGACATCTTCTTCCTCCGGCAGTGGACGCGCCTCAGCAGTCTCGGCCTCTACCAGTGCCCGGAGCTGGACGACCTGACTCCGCTGCGCAGCCTGCCACTTGAGGCCCTCGCCATTCGCTCCGTCCGGGCCGAGCAACGGTTCGACGAGCTGTGGGCGATCCTGCGGAACATGCAGAAACTGCTGGTCCTCACCCTGCTGACCCCCGACCCCGCCGCACTGCCCGGACGAGAACCACTGACCGGCGTCAATCACCTGACGCTGATCGACGTCCCTTCCGGCTACCCGATCGCCGACCTTCGCCGCCTGTTCCCCGACCTGGAACAACTGACCCTGGTGGCCGACCACAACTGCACCTCGCTCGACCTGACGCAGCTCCCCCACCACCTCCGGCTGCACCTCACCATTCCCGACGCGACGGCCCCACCCCACCTGGCGGGCCGGAAACACTTCCCGCCCGACCACCTCACCGTCCACCAACTGGGCAGCCCTGCACACCTGTCCAGGCCCGGCCGTGGCTGATGCCCGTCCACACCTGCGGCCGAGAAGTAGCCTCAACTGTCAGGTTTGGCGGGCGTGGGACGCGAGGCGGTCGGCGAGCGCGATGACGCGGTCGCGTAGTTCGTCGGGGCGCTCGATGACGAATGGCCGGTCGAGCACGGCCAGTGTCCGCGGCACCCAGTCGAGCCGCTGCGCCCGGATCTCGACGCGCCACCAGCGCTCGACGGCCGGGTCCTGGCCGGCCGTGGGCTCATGCTCCTCCAAGCTCGCGACGGCGGCGGGGAGGTGCGCGCGGATCTGCTCGGCCGTCCCGTGGATCCGCAGGGTCACCTCGTGCCGGTACTCGGCCGTGGCGAATCCTGACAGCACGCGCTGTACCGGATCCGGACCAGCCGGTGCTTCGAACGAGCCGGGCAGGGTCCTCGCGGCGGCGATGCGATCGAGTCGGAGGGTCCGGTCCTCGCCGATCCGGGCATCCCGGCCCGTCACGTACCACCGGCCGCCATGGGCGACGATCCCGTACGGGTGCAGTGTGCGTTCGCTGTGCCGTCCCTCGCGGTCGGTGTAGCGGATGGCGACGGGTCGGCGGTAGCGCACCGCGTCGGCGAGGGTGAGCAGGATCCCGGCGTCCGGGTGGTCCGGCTCGCCGGGCTCATCTGTGAAGGCGAGGGCTTCCAGAAGTGCGTCGAGCCGGTGGGCGGTGTGTTTGGGCAGCACCCGCCGGATCTTCGCCGACGCCGTCTCGCTCGCCGTGCGCTCCGCCGTGGTGAGTCCCGCCCGGCGGCCGGCGGCCAGGCCGAGCAGCACGGCCAGCGCCTCGTCGTCGCTGAGCATGAGCGGAGGCAGGCGGTAACCGGGCGCCAGCCGGTATCCGCCGTAGCGGCCTCGCACCGATTCCACGGGCACGTCCAGGTCGATCAGCTGGTCCACGTACCGCCGTACGGTGCGCCCTTCGACGCCGAGACGGTCGGCGAGTTCGGCCACCGTGCGGGTGCCGCCCGACTGCAGTAGTTCCAGGAGTGTCAGCACGCGGCCGGTGGGTCGGGGCATGTCCGCAGCCTAACGCGAATACAGGACCGATTCTGTCCACTATTTCTCCTAGCCTCCGACGTGCACGCCTCAGCACGGCCAAGGAGATTTCCATGAACTTCGTCTCGATCCGCATCATCACCGGCGACGTCGCGCGACTCGTCGGCTTCTACGAGCGGGCCACGGGAGCGCGGGCCGTATGGGCCACCGAGGACTTCGCCGAGCTCACGACCGCGGGCGCGACCCTCGCGATCGCCGGCACCCGCACCGTCCCACTGTTCGCCCCGGGCTCCGCCCGCCCGGCGGACAACCACAGCGTGATCACCGAGTTCCTCGTCGACGACGTGGACCGTGTCCACCGGAACCTGACCGGCTTCGTGACCGACTTCGTCAGCGGGCCCACCACAATGCCCTGGGGCAACCGGTCGCTGCTGTTCCGCGACCCGGACGGCAATCTCGTCAACTTCTTCACCCCTGTCACCCCGGAGGCCATCGAGAAGTTCGCGCGCTGACGCCACCCGCAGCCGCTCAGCCGGAGCTCCCGGCCGGCACCGCCCCGTCCGCGCCCACCGCGTCCGCACCGACCTCCCCCGCCTTGACCAGAATTCGGTACTCGGCGACGCCCACATGCACGGAGTCGGGCGGGAGCGGGGCCGGGACGATGCGGTGTCAGCCCCCACTCCTGCGCGACACTCAGGGAGATGCACCACGCCGGTGCCTCCGCCGCCCCGTACCGGTCAGTGCGCACCTCGACCCGCCCGTTCCCGTCCAGGGCGCGGCGGCGGAGGTCCGCACTCGCCTCGGAAGGCGCCCGGGCGACCAACTCGACCTCCCCCAGCCGCACCAGCGGCCCACCCGAGCTGATCGACCACGTCGCGGGGTGGGCGGCCGGGCGCGGGCTCGCCGCTCTGACGCTGTCGACGTTCCGGAGCGTTCCGTGGAACGCTCCGCACTACCGACGCCTCGGCTTCCGCGAACTCCCGAACGAAGACCTCACCCCCGGGCTGCGCCAAGTCCTCACTGAGGAGGCCGCGTTCGGCCTCGACCTCTCCGACCGGGTGTGCATGCGCCGCCCGGTGACCGCGACCGATCAGGAGTCCGTGCGGAGCAGCGAGTAGATCACCTGATCGTGCCACCCACCGTCACGCCACTGCGCGGAACGCAGGACGCCCTCGCGCGAGAAGCCCGCCTTCTCCAGGGCCCGCTGTTCTGCAACGTTGGCGCAGTCCGTCCAGGCCTGGAGCCGCTCAGCACGCGTGTGGGCGAACAGGTAGTCGGCGAGCAGGCGTTGGGCCCGGGTGCCAACACCACGCCCCTGCACCGCCGGGACCAGGCCGATGGCGAGCGTCCAGCACGCAGACGTCTCCGGCCGCCCCCAGCTCCCGGCGAACCACTCGACCCGCCCCACCGTCCGCCCGGCCTCGGCAACGGCGAGTACGCCACCGTCCGCACCGAGCAGGCCGCTCTCCGCGAAGCGCCGCCGCAACCCGTCCGCCGAACGGAAGCCGAACCACTGGTAGGCGCCGACACCTTCCGGCCCACCGAACTCACGCTCGAACAGGTCGAGGTCGTCGGCGGTGACGGGGCGCAGCGCGATCTCGTCCGGCATGGGGTCAACTCCTTGATCGTCTCGGCTCGCCCTCACCTTACGACGGCCCATCTCCCGCCCTGGCAACCGGTTCTGGCCACACTCCGGAAGCCCCGAGCCCAGACCCGCAGCAGACTTCAGCCGACCGTGAAGCCTCCATGGGCCGCCGTCTCGCGCAGCCACCCGAGCCACTCGCGCCACAGATCGCCGGTCTCCAACTCGGCGCGCTCGTCGGCCGGTTCCTCCTCGTAGCGGTCCAGTGCCTGCGTGATCTCCTGAGAACCGACCAGCCACGGGCCGTTGCTCAGCAGCTTGAACTCCGGAATCCCGGTGTGCCCGGCCACGGTCTGGGCCGAGGCGGCCCGCTCGGCCGCGTTGTAGGCGTCCCGGCGGGCCTGGTCGGCCGACCGCCAGTCCTCGATGTCCTTGAACGGCCAGGCGGGGAAGGGCTGTTGCTCGGCCGGGTAGGTCATGCCGGTGCGGCGCATCACGTCCCGGCAGACCGCCATCCCGGCGAGGTTCAGCTGGAACTGAAACGGCGCCGTGAGCGAGAAGTAGGCCTCCGAGCACCTCGGAACGTGATCGCAGGCCAGGCCACGGGCGGTGCAGGACTCCCACCGAGTCCGTGCTTCCGCTGCCGCTTCGGGCAACTCCACCCACTCCAGGTCATAGCTCATGTGTTCCCCATCGAACGGTCCAAGGCGGCCCGCACAGAATGCCAGGCCATGACCTGCCGCGACGACCAAAAATCGGCCCCGGCCGCAGCCCGCCATGCCTGGCCGCTGGTCGTCCAGGCATCCCACTGCGACGGGCAGCTCTCACTGGTCTCCACCACCCGCGCGAGGGCCGTACAGCTCCTCGTTGCAGTCGATCGCCCGCCGATGCTCGCACGACCCCACCGCCGGATCAGCCGAATTCTCGACCGCCCACCATCGCCGGCCCGATCGGCCCCACTTCTCCCGCCCGGCCCGGCGCACCGACCGCCGTGCAAGTCAACAGCCCGTCGGGCATGCGTGTTTCGAACTTCTTCGAATCACTCGTCCCGACCGCCTGCCGCACGATTCCCTGGAGTCACACCAGAAGTGACCTGATACCGGGGCGACCCGTTCCGAATACTTCGGAACCATCCGGACACCCGCTTCGCTGTGTGCCGTCGACACCCAGGAGGTAGCGTCCCACATGATGTCGTGGCACAACTTCGTTCGGGGGAAAGGAACTTGTCCATGAAGATCACGTCCGGATCGGCAGCCGCCACGGGGATCGCGGCGGCCGCCATGGGGCTCACGTTGGCACTGGCCTGCCCGGCCTCCGCCGTGACCGCCGTCGATTCGACGATCGCCGCGGCCTCCGCCCCGGTGACCGACGTCAATCACGCGCGCTTCGTCGCGCACTTCGACGCGGCTGCCGGCCAGACAGTGGAGAACATCGCTCTGGAGCCGGACGGCTCGGCCGATGTCACCTTCTCCGTGAGCCACCAGATCGCCCACGTCGACCTCGACGGCCGCACCCGCATTCTGGCCACCCTGCCGACCCCGCCCGACGGCGGCGTCCACACCCCGGCCTTCGGTCAGCCGATCGCCACCGGCATCGCCCGCGGCAACGACGGCACCCTGTACGTCCTGTACGCGGCGGGCAGCGCCGACATGACCGGCGTCTGGCGGCTGACGCCCGGCAGCAGCGCACCCGAGCACCTCGTCTCCCTTCCGGCGGACAGCCTGCCCAACGGCATGGCGCTGGACCGGCGCACCGGCACCCTCTACATCGCCGACTCGAACCTGAGCACGATCTGGACCGTCCCGGCGGCCGGCGGCACCGCCACCCGCTGGGCCACCGCCCCGGAATTCGCGCCGACCGTGGACGACCTCGGCGCCAACGGTCTGAAGGTGCACGGCGGCGCGGTCTGGGTCACCAACATCTCCTACGGCACGATCATGCGCGTCCCCATCGGCCGTGGCGGCCGGGCCGGCGCGGTCGAGACCCGGGCCACCGGCCTCGGTCCCGTCGACGACTTCGACTTCACCGGCGAGGGCGACCAGATCCTCGCCGCCATCGTCGAAGGGCCCAGCCAGGTCATCCTGGTCAACCCCGACGGCACCCACTCCACCGTCCTCACCGCGGCGGACGGCCTCCAGAACCCGACCTCCATCGCCGTTCGCGGCCGCACCGCCTACATCGGCAGCGCCGCGTACTCCACCGGCACCGATCCCAACCTGATCCGCGCCCGCCTCGACCTCAGGTAGTCCCGATCCAGATGGCGTGACCAAGGACCGGTCGGCGCTCACGCCGCAGACCGGACCTTGGTCACGTGGCTGAGCGCAGCCTGCGCCTCGCCGGGAAGGCGCCGCCCGGCGTGGAGCAGGCGCAGCGCAGTGGTGATGCGTTCCTCGTCTCGGGCGTTCCGAGGCTGCCCGTGTACGGGGGCAGCAGCAGGCCGCGCACGCGCAGAGCGCGGTGAGGAGTTCACCGACCGGGTTGTCATGCTGCCGCGCGGAACTTGCGATGGCACGCAGCGCTGCGGCGACGCGGCGGTGGGGGCCGGCCGGGGCGATGCCGCCCGGAACCGCGTCCGCACACCCCGGCCCGGACGCCGCGCTCGCCCGAACTGCCGCAGGAACGCGGGAGGCCCGCACCGTCCGACGGTGCGGGCCTCCAACCTCCGTCCGCGGGGCCTCAGTTGGCGAGGCCGAAGTCGCCTGTCACGGGGGCGGCGATCTCGTTGACGCCGACGACGGTGACCTTCTCGAGTTCAGTCCCGGGCAGGTCGGCCACCGAACTCTGGCCGCTCCTCGGCGAATTGGCATTGCCGCCACCGAACTGCCCGTCGGCGTTGCCGCCCCGAACCCGCATCCGCAGGTCCTCGGCGGCTCCTCCGTGGACCGGACTACCGGGCGGCCAGTACGTCAACGGCCGGGCGCGGCGGCGGCACGCTCGACGGGTTCGCCGTGGACGAGTCGGCCGGGCGGCGGCAGCGCGGGGTAGACCTTGTCAACGGGCCGGAGCGCGACCGGCGAGCTGACCTCCTGGCTCCCGGGAACGCCGCCCGCGACGGGCGCCCCGCCGGGCGTAGCAACCTCACCGGTCATCGGGACGCCACCAGGTGTGGCCACGTCTCCCGGCCGTTGGATGCCGCTGGGGGTCTTGACACCGGCGAACTTGAAAGCGTCACCGAACCCGATCGAGTGACCGGGCTTGATGCCCATATTGTCCAGCGACATGCCCGGATTGAGGTTGTTCTTGGCGGGCAACAGGTTCGGCTTGGAAGCAGTGCCGTTGTTGGGCGACATGCCCGGCTTGGCGGCCGTCGTGTCGGCCGGCTTCGCACCCGGCTTGGCGGCGGTCGTGTCGGCGGGCAACTGGTTCGGCTCGGCGGCCGTGGTGCCGGCAGGAGCCGCGCCCGGCTTCGCCGCCGTCGTGTCGGCCGGCTTCGCGCCGGGCTTGGCCGCGGTCGTACCAGCAGGCTTCGCAGCTGTCCCGTTCGCCGGCTTCGCACCCGGCTTCGCCGCCGTCGTGTCGGCCGGCTTCGCGCCCGGCTTGGCGGCAGTCGTACCGGCAGGCTTCGCAGCCGTCCCGTTCGCCGGCTTCGCACCCGGCTTCGCCGCCGTCGTGCCGGCAGGCTTCGCGCCCGGCTTGGCGGCAGTCGTACCGGCAGGCTTCGCAGCCGTCCCGTTCGCCGGCTTCGCACCCGGCTTCGCCGCCGTCGTGCCGGC
>NZ_JBIALQ010000003.1:161725-756367 GCF_042873545.1 Kitasatospora sp. NPDC004615 | reverse complement strand
TCGCTGGCAACACAGAACAAGGGTTGCGCTCGTTGCGGGACTTAACCCAACATCTCACGACACGAGCTGACGACAACCATGCACCACCTGTACACCGACCACAAGGGGGCTGATATCTCTACCAGTTTCCGGTGTATGTCAAGCCTTGGTAAGGTTCTTCGCGTTGCGTCGAATTAAGCCACATGCTCCGCTGCTTGTGCGGGCCCCCGTCAATTCCTTTGAGTTTTAGCCTTGCGGCCGTACTCCCCAGGCGGGGAACTTAATGCGTTAGCTGCGGCACCGACGACGTGGAATGTCGCCAACACCTAGTTCCCAACGTTTACGGCGTGGACTACCAGGGTATCTAATCCTGTTCGCTCCCCACGCTTTCGCTCCTCAGCGTCAGTAATGGCCCAGAGATCCGCCTTCGCCACCGGTGTTCCTCCTGATATCTGCGCATTTCACCGCTACACCAGGAATTCCGATCTCCCCTACCACACTCTAGCCTGCCCGTATCGAATGCAGACCCGGGGTTAAGCCCCGGGCTTTCACATCCGACGCGACAGGCCGCCTACGAGCTCTTTACGCCCAATAATTCCGGACAACGCTCGCACCCTACGTATTACCGCGGCTGCTGGCACGTAGTTAGCCGGTGCTTCTTCTGCAGGTACCGTCACTTGCGCTTCTTCCCTGCTGAAAGAGGTTTACAACCCGAAGGCCGTCATCCCTCACGCGGCGTCGCTGCATCAGGCTTTCGCCCATTGTGCAATATTCCCCACTGCTGCCTCCCGTAGGAGTCTGGGCCGTGTCTCAGTCCCAGTGTGGCCGGTCGCCCTCTCAGGCCGGCTACCCGTCGTCGCCTTGGTAGGCCATTACCCCACCAACAAGCTGATAGGCCGCGGGATCATCCTGCACCGCCGGAGCTTTCCACCCACTCCCATGCAGGAGCAGGTCATATCCGGTATTAGACCTCGTTTCCAAGGCTTGTCCCAGAGTGCAGGGCAGATTTCCCACGTGTTACTCACCCGTTCGCCACTGATCCACCCCGAAGGGCTTCACCGTTCGACTTGCATGTGTTAAGCACGCCGCCAGCGTTCGTCCTGAGCCAGGATCAAACTCTCCGTGAATGCTTTCACGAAAGAGCGGCACAGCAACCACCGGAATAGGGCGGTCCTGCGCACTGCGTCCTCGCTAGTGTTACTTCATAAAGGAATCTCCAACCGATCCAGTAGGACCGGCCGGGGATGTCAACATATCTGGCGTTGACTTTTGGCACGCTGTTGAGTTCTCAAGGAACGGACACTTCCTTCGAGCCGCATTCCTGCGGGCCCTCCGGGCGCTTCGTTCTTTCGTGTTCTCAGCTTATCAGATGTTTTCCGCTCCGTTTTCCGGAGTTTCGATCCGACTTGCTGTTTGTCTTCCCCGCCTCGCGGCCGTTCCGACGTTTCAAACTCTAGCCGATCCCCGCTCCGAAAAGCGAATCCGCCGCAATCTCCGAAATCGCGCACAGCAAATACGAACGGAGACGCGAAAAGGACGCGACCCGCTACGGATCAACTGGGTGGCTCTCAGGGATTGGCCGCCCCGGGACCGTCCACGCAGACGCGTGCTCGGTGCTCCCTGTCAGGCAACTCGGAGAACTCTACACACCTTCGGACCCGGCATCAAGTGGTGCCGGGAAGTGCCACCTGGAAGACCAGGACGGCGACGTCGTCATCGTGTTCCGCCGAGACACCGAGGGCGCGCAGGAGGCGGGAGCAGACGATGTCGGGGGCGGCGACGGGACCGGTGAGGGTGTGGGCGAGGTGGTCGATGCCCTGGTCGATGTCCTGGTCGCGGCGTTCGACCAGGCCGTCGGTGTAGAGGACGCCGGTGGTGCCGGGGAGCAGGCGGAGGGTGTGGGAGAGGTGGCCGGCGCCGCCGGTGCCGAGGGGTGGGCCGTTCTGTTCCTCGCCGCGCAGGACTGTGCCGTCGGGGGCGCGGAGGAGGAGGGGGAGGTGGCCGGCGGAGGCGTAGACGAGTGTGGTGGTGGCTGGGTCCCAGACGGCGTAGGTGCAGGTGGCGATCTGGTTGGCGTCGATCTCCATGGCGAGGCCGTCGAGCAGGGTCATTACTTCGTGCGGCGGGAGGTCGAGGCGGGCGTAGGCGCGGACGGCGGTACGGAGCTGGCCCATGACGGCGGCGGCGCGCAGACCGCGGCCCATGACGTCGCCGATGACGAGGGCGGTGCGTCCGCCGCCGAGGCCGATGACGTCGTACCAGTCGCCGCCGACGGCTGCTTCGGCTCCGCCGGGTTGGTAAGTGGCGGCAACGTGGAGGTCGGCGGGCTGTTCGAGTTTCTGCGGGAGCAGGCTGTGCTGGAGGGTGACGGCGGCTTCGCGTTGGCGGCGTTCGGCGTCGCGGAGGCGGCCGGCGGCCTGGACCTGGTCGGTGACTTCGGTGGCGAAGATCAGGACGCCGGCGGGGGTGCTGTGTTCGTCGGGGCCGAGCGGGACGCAGGCGATGTTGTAGTAGCGGTTGCCGCCGAGGCCGAGGATGCACCGGGCCTTGACGCTGCGGGGGCGGCCGCTGCGCAGGACCTGGTCGAGCAGGGGGAGCACGCCGAGCGCGGTGAGTTCGGGGAGGGCTTCGGCGGCGGGGCGGCCGGGGGTGCGGGGGCCGAACAGGTCGCGGTAGGCGCGGTTGGCGTAGCCGAGCGAGTGCTGCGGGCCGTGAGTGAGGGCGACGGGGGCGGGCAGGCGATGCAGGACGTCGCGGAGGTCGTAGAGCTGTTCGGGGTCGCGGAGGTCGGAGCCGGAGGCGGCGCGGTCGCGCTGGCCGGGGACGGTGACGGGTTCGTCCGCGGTGGTGGGGGGCGTCCGCCTGGCGGCTCCGGTGAGCCGGGCGCTCCAGCGCATGAGGTTCAACGTCGGCCGCTTCCTCGGGGGAACTGGGGGACTTGGGGGGAACTGATGTGGGGTGTGCCTGCTCTGGGGGTCGATTGCGGTGTGATCATCACCTTGTGTGCGTTCATCAGCACAAGGCGTGACGGGTGGGCGGGGTCGATCCTGTCAGGCTCCGGGGTGATTCCGGAAGTCGAGCCCCCGATGCGGCGCGTTCCGGCGGGCGTGCGCCGGGGTGTGCTTCCGTGCGGGCCGTAGCGCGGGTGACGGGATCTGTCAGCTGCCGGGGCCGGACGTACCGGGGCCGGTGGTGAAACCGGACTCGAACTCGGCACGGGGATGCTCGATGGCGCCGAGCGCGACCACCTCGCGCGGGAACAGGCCGCCGAACAGCCAGTCCATCAGGACCCTGATCCGGCGCTCCCGACTGGGCAGGCGGCGCAGCTGGCGGGCGCGGTGCAGCCACCAGGCGCGGCGGCCGGTGAGGCGGGCACCGCGTCGGGTGTGGGCGACGGCCCGGCGCAGGCCGAGCGAGGTGGAGCAGGCGGGGTCGCCCGGCCGGTAGTCGGTGAGGGGCTGACCGGCGAGCTCGGCGGCGAGGTTCTCGGCGAGGAGTTTGGCCTGGGCGAGGGCGTGCTGGGCGTTGGGGGCACAGGTCTGGCCGGCCTGGTCGGGGACGGCGGCGCAGTCACCGGCCGCCCAGGCGCCGGTCAGGGCGGTGCCGTCGGGGTTGGCGATCCGGAGGGTGGGCAGGCAGGTGATCCGGCCCGCGTGGTCGAGCGGAAGGTCGGTGAGGGCGAGCACCGGGGCGGGACGGATGCCGGCCGTCCACACCAGGGTGCGGGCGGCGAAGCGCCCGCCGTCGGAGAGCACCATGACCTGATCGACGGCGGATTCCAGGGTGGTGGAGAGCCGGATGTCGATATTGCGTTCGCGGAGTTCGGCGAGGGTGTGGGCGGCGAGTTCCGGGATCTCCTCATTGAGAATGCGGTCCCTGGCCTCGACCAGTACCCAGCGCAGGTCCTCCGGGGTGAGGTTGTGGAAGCCCTTGGTGGCGGTGCGAGCCATGTCCTCCAATTCGGCCAGGGCCCCGACGCCCGCGTAGCCCGCGCCGACAAAGACGAAAGTGAGGGCGGCCTGCCGGAGTGCCGGGTCGCGGGTGGAGGAGGCCAGGTCGAGCTGCTCCAGGACATGGTTGCGCAGCGCGACCGCCTCGCCGACAGTCGCGAAGCCCATGCCGTGGTCGGCGAGGCCGGGCACGGGTGCGGTGCGGGAGACCGCGCCCGGGGCCATCACCAGGACGTCGTACGGAACTTCCGTGGGCAGCCGGAGCTCGCCGCGCGGCGCCGCATCCACCCAGGCAGTGCGGACGGCGTGGTCGATCCTGGTGACGCGGGCCGTGAGCACCCGGCAGTCGGGCAGCGCGGTGCGCAGCGGGACGACCACGTGGCGGGGGTCGATGGAGCCGGCGGCGACCTCGGCCAGCAGCGGCTGGAAGGTGAGGTACGGCTGCGGTTCGACGATCGTGATGTCGATCCGGCGGTCCCTCAACTGCGGTCGCAGCAACTGCTGGAGGCGCAGCGCGGTGCTCAGTCCGGCGCAGCCGCCGCCGATGATCAGGATCCGAATGGGGCACCTCCGGCCGGCCCTCGGGCTGTGACCCGTTTCACGTTCCCCCTATGACGCACCCACCGGAGGGTTCTTGTCCACACTCCGGGCCGGATCGGCCCGAATCCGGTCCGGAAAGCGGCCCCGAAACGCGCCGTACCGCCCCGACCGAGCAACTGGCGGGGGCGGCACGGGGGTTGGGCGACGGTCAGTGCGACCAGTACGGGTCGTCCTGCCGGCCGGCGGGAGTTGCGGCAGAGGATGGACGAGGGGTCTGCTCGTCGTTGAACAGAGTGAAGGTTCCGGGGTCCTTCACTGGATCGACCGTGGCATCGAGGTGGGTGTTCCCGTGCGGTTCGATCGTCACAAAGATCCGAGCGCCGTCCGGCATGGTGGCCCCTACCCGACGGGCGGTGTCGTCGCGGGTGACGGTGTAGCCCTGCGCCTTCCAATGGTCCATGAGTTGACCGAGCAGGGTGTCGGCCTTCCCGTCCGCGATCCGGGGATTCAGGACACGCCTTTTCGACAAGCCTGCCTTACCGTCCGACTGATGGGCCCAGTCGGAATGCACCTTCGGGGTGTAGAAGTCGTCGTCATAGCCCACCGCCGGGGTGATGGCCTTCGTCGCCCCGTCCAACAGGGTGTCGATGGTCGACCGGGCCGCGTCGAGCGCGACCACCGGCTTGTCATCACGGAAGGCCGAACAGCCGGTGACAAGTGGTCCGAACAGCAAGGCCGCGACGAGCGCCGTACCCAGGAGTCGCGTCTTCACCGCTGTTCCTGCCTCCTGACCTGGTCCATATGCCCGGAAACGATGTCGGCCATGTTGTCCAGCGAATCGCTGGGGGTCCGGCCATCGTGGTTCCAGTAGTCGGAGTGCGAGTCGAAGCTGAGCATGGGCCCGTCGGCGACATCGAAGCGGTTGGCTCCGAAGCCCTCGCCCACAGGGTCCTGGCCGAACCACAGGTGGTGCGGATCGACGGTGTGCCCGATCCCCCAGCCCGTGGCCGCTCCAAAGATGAGTGCGCCCGAGCCGGGCCCCCGGTGCCGGTGCCTGCGGGCACGGTCGGGACGCCGCGTGGGGCGCGCGCGGAGAGGTCGCGGGCGTCGACGGCGCCCACGCTTCTGGTGGCGTCCTGTTCGCCCTTGCGGTAGTTGGCGGCGGTGCGGATCAGCTTGTCGCCCTGGGAGTCCATCTCCCGGGAGAGGTTGTCGAGCAGGCGCTTCCACTCGTCGGTGCAGGAGTTGAGTTCGCTGCCGGTCTGCCAGCCGCGGAGGCCGCTCTCGGCGCTGTCGGAGGCCGCGAGGACGCCGCCGGTCTCGCCGGGGATGGCTTCGGCGGTCTGTTGGGCCGTCCGGCCGGACTGTTCCAACTCGTCGGGGGAAACGGTGAATCCGTTTCCCCCGTTTCCCCCGGGTTCTGCTTGCCGCATCATGACCCCCCATGTGGTCGGCAAAGTTGTGTGGTTGTTGTGCGAGTGCGTTGATCACGCTAGCGAGGAACGGTCGTTCGGCGGGCGGAAACGTGTACGTTCGACCAGCTCGGAGCTGGGGCGGGTGCGATTCGAGGGCGCTGATGGATCATCAAGACCTGGCAAAGGAGGGCGAGTCGGGGCAGAGGGGTGTCGCCGACCGGATGTGATGGGCCTCACGTGGGCCGATGGGCGACGCTGGGGGGATTTGTCCGGAGTGGGGGCGAGATCGGGCCGTTCGGGGTGGCGGGTGGTCCACTTCTGCGGCGAACTTCCTTGAACTATGGTCGGATTGTGGTTCGGACCGCCGATGGTGCCGGTCCATGTACCTGCGAGCCCGGTGGCGTCGGTGCGACTGCCCGGGAGCCATCCGGGGAAGGTAGTGCGCGGACGTCGGACCGACCGGTGTCGGCAGCGCACACCAGGGGGCGCAGTGACCGTTCGGGTGCCCGGGACGGGGTGCCTCGGGGGAGGTTGGCATGTCGGAGCAGGAACAGTTGGCCGAGCGGTCGCCAAGTGGCGCGTTCGGGAGGACCGCGGTGGATGTGGTGCCGGAGCAGCGCGGGCCGGGTGCGCGGGAGCAGTACGCGTTCCCGCCGAGTGAGCGCCCGGGCGAGCGCCCGGGTGAGCCGCGAGGTGCGGGTTCGCGCTTGCGGGTGGATGCCCGGCGGAACCTGGAGAGTGTGCTGCGGGCTGCCCGTGAGGTGTTCGGCGAGCTCGGGTACGGGGCGCCGATGGAGGAGGTCGCGCGCCGGGCCGGGGTTGGTGTCGGCACGGTGTACCGGCGTTTCCCCAGCAAGGAGGTGCTGGTCCAGCGGATCGCCGCCGAGGAGGTGTCGTGGCTGACGGCGCAGGCCCGGGAGTCGCTGTACGGCGGGTTGAACGGTCCGTGGGACGCGCTGGCCGGATTCCTGCAGCGGGCCGCGTCCTCGGGTGCGGGGCGGCTGCTGCCGCCGGAGGCGTTCCGCTATGCCGAGGAGATCGGCCGGGTGCCGGAGCAGCGCGGTGCCGAGCTGCGGGCGTTCGGCGGAGTGGCCGAGGGTGAGTCGAGTGCGGATCCGCGGCTGCTGCTGCAGTTGCTGGCGGCGCTGGTGGCCCGGGCGGGTGCGGCGGGCGAGTTGCGGCCGGGGGTGACGGTGTCCGATGTGGTGCTGGTGCTGACGGCGGCGGTGCCGGTGCACGCGTCGGCGGCGTTCGAGGCCGGGGACGGCGGTGAGGGTGGTGCCGGGGGCCGGCTGCTCCAGCTCCTGTTGCAGGGTCTGCGCGCGGCCTGAACCGGCACCGGGGGCCGTGGAATCGGCGGCCGGGCCGGTGACGCATCGTTCGAGTGACGGGGCGCCGCCCGGCGCGGGCGGCGCGCGGAACTGTCCGGGTACGCGCGGTGCTTGCGCCGTCGATCTCCGAACACTTCGGCGAGCGGCGGCACGGAAGAGTGGGTGCCGCACCGGGCGGCTACCGGTGGTCGCCGCACCATGCCATGCTTTGCCCGTGGTTGGAGCCATTGTCCCGTTGCGTACCGTGCCCGCCGTCGAGTTCGAGGGGCGGCCCGGGTCGCGCGCCGTGCGGGCGGGCGGTGCCAGGTGAATCCCGAGGAGCAGGGCGAGGGCGGGGAGTTCGGTTTCGGGCTGGGTGCCGCGCAGGTCCCGGACCAGGCGGGCAGCCCCGCCCGGGAGTCGTTGACCGGCCGGGTGCCGGGCCAGGCCCCCGCCGGGCAGGGCGGGGTCAGCCCGGAGGCGTTCATCACCGAGGAGTTCGCGGTGCGCGCCGCGGTGCCCCCGCCGGCCGATCCGGTGGACGGTGAACGCCCGGCCTCGGACGCCGAGTTGACCGCCCGGGTGCGGGCCGGCGACGACGCCGCGTACGAGGAGATCTACCGTCGGCACGCGGACGCGGTGCGCCGCTACGCCCGGACGTGCTGCCGGGACAGTTTCACCGCCGAGGACCTCGCGGGCGAGGTGTTCGCCCGCACCCTGCAGGCGTTGAAGGCGGGCAAGGGGCCGGAGTTCGCGGTCCGCGCCTACCTGCTGACGGCGGTGCGCAACGTCGCGGCGGCCTGGATGCGTTCGGACCGGCGCGAGCAACTGGTGGACGACTTCTCAACGTTCGCCGAGGCGTCCGCCGCCACCATCGAGTTCGATCTGGCCGACCCGGGCGCGGACGCCTGGGCGCTGGCGCTGGCCGATCAGCGCATGGTGATGCGGGCGTACGCCGAACTCCCGGAGGACGACCGGGTGGTGCTCTGGCACACCGAGGTCGAGCGGGAGTCGCCGAAGACGGTGGCGGTGATGCTCGGCAAGACCGCCAACGCGACGGCCGTGCAGGCCCACCGGGCCCGGGACCGGCTGGCCGCCGCGTTCCTGCAGGCGCACGTGTCGGGCAGTCAGGAGTCGGGCTGCGCCGGGTACGCGAACCGGCTGGGCGCGTACGCCCGCGGCTCGCTGCGCAAGCGGGCGTCGGCGGAGGTCGGCAAGCACGTCCAGGACTGCACCCGTTGCACGGCCGCGTACCTGGAGCTGGCCGACATCAATCACAGTCTGCGGGCGGTGCTGCCCGGGGGCGCGCTGCTCTGGGTCGGCGCCGGCTGGTTCACGGCCGCGGTGGCCGCGGCCGGTGCCGGGGCCGCCGTCACGGGCGCGGTCGCCGGCGGTGCGGCGGCGGCGGGCGGCGGTACGGCGGCGGGCGGGTCGTCCGGTGGTGGCGGGGCGACCGCGGCGGCCGGGCAGGGGCTCGGCACGGCCGCGAAGGCCGGGATCGCCGCGGGCATCGCCATGGTGGCGGTGGCCGTCGCCGCGTACGCGCTCACCGGTTCGCCGGAGCCGACACCGCCGGTGGCCGCGCCGCCGCCGATCAGCGCGGTGCCGGACGCCCCGACGCCGGTGCCGCAGGCGGCCGCGCCGAAGCCGACGCCCGCCGCACCGACGTCATCGCCGTCGTCACCGTCGTCGTCCCAGTCGCCGTCGCAGACCCCGAGTCCGACGCCGAAGCCCAGCTCCACGCCGTCGCGGTCGCCGATCCCGGAGCCGTCCGCCCCGCAGTCCGAGGCGCCGAGCCCGGAGCCGCCGGTCCAGGCGCCGTCGAGCCCGCCCCCGAGCCCCTCGCCGAGTCCGAGCACCAGCACGGTCAGCCGGTTCTGGCTGGACGAGCTGCCGCTGAACCGCGGGCACCGCACCCCGGGCACCCCGACCATCCGCGGCGCCGGGTCCGCCATGCAGCGGTCCGGGGCGTGGATGCAGGGCGACTTCTACCGGCACGTGCTGGCGGTCCAGGTGCCGTCCCGGGTGACCATCGACCTGAACCGCAGCTGCCGGTCGTTCGACGCCGTCGCCGGGCTGGACGACTTCGGGGTGACCTACGGGCGGGTGATCTTCGCGGTGCAGGGCGACAACGGTGAAGTGCTGTGGAGTTCCGGCGAGTTGTCCGCGAACGACGATCCGGTCGCGGTGCACGCCGAACTGGCCGGCCAGTCCTCGATCCGGCTGGTGGTGACCACGGCCCGCGGTTCCGTCCCGGTGATCGACCTGGCGGACTGGGCGCAGGCCAGTCTCAGCTGCTGACGTACCGGGCGCCCGGCCAGGCCCTGCTGGGCGCCCAGGTACGTCAGCGGGCCTCAGATCTGGCAGCTGCCGTCCGCGCAGGTCTCCCCGTCCGGGACGATCGGGGTGAGCTGCCGGGAGGTCTCGGCCTCGACCTGGCGCAGCACCTGGAGGAAGGTGTCGGCCTCCTGGCCGCCCTGGACGGCCCACTGGCCCTCGAAGACGAAGGTGGGGACGGCGGTGACGCCGATGGCGCGGGCCTCGGCGAGCTGCGCGAGCGTCTCGGCCTCGCCCTCGTCGCCGGCCAGGTAGGCGGCGGCGCGCTCGCGGTCGATGCCGGTCTCGGCGGCGAGGCCGGCCAGCGCCTCGACGTCGCCGACGTTCACGCCCTCGGAGAAGTGCGCCTTCAGCAGGCGCTCCTTGAGGGCGGCCTGCACGGCGGGGCCGTACTCGGTCTCGGCGAGGTGCAGCAGGCGGTGGGCGCGGAGGGTGTTGACCTCGAGCGCGGCGTCGAAGTCGTAGTCGATGCCGAGGGTCTTACCGACCTCGGTGATCCGGGCGTCCATCGCGAGGGACTGCGGCCCGTAGCGCTCGGCGAGCCATTCGCGGTGCGGGCGGGCCTGCTCGGGGGCGTCGGGGACGAGCTGGTAGGGGCGGTAGACCACCTCGACGCCGTCCTTGCCCTCGAAGCGCTCGAGTGCCTGCTCGAAGCGCCGCTTGCCGACGTAGCACCAGGGGCATGCGATGTCCGAGTAGATTTCGACCTTCATGGCGGGGCGGGCTCCTGTCGGGGTGGTTCGCGGCGGCCGGGTGGCCTCCAACAGGAAGATGAACGCTCAACCACCGGCGGTCATTCCTGGTCAGGCGTCCTCGGCGGGCGCCGGGACCACCAGCACGGGGCAGCCGGCGTGGTGCACGGCGGCGGTGCTGACCGAACCGAGCAGCAGCCGGGAGAAGCCGCCGTTGCCGCGGGTGCCGAGCACCAGGGTGTGCCGCCCGTCCGCGGCCCGGAGCAGCACGTCCACCACGTTGCCGAGCAGCACGTGCAGGGTGAGCGGCCCGGCGTACGGGCGGGGGCGGGCGGCCTGGACGGTGTCGACGGCGCGGCGCAGGCCGTCCGACATGCTCGCGGTGAGGCGCTGGACGCTCTCCTGGACCAGGTCGGCCATGCCCGGCGCCCAGCCGGTGGGCGAGGGGTTGACCACGGCGAGCACGTGCAGCGGCAGGTGGTGTGCCTCGGCCTCGGTCATCGCCCGGTCGAGCGCCCAGAGCGAGGCGTCGGAGCCGTCGCAGGCGGTGAGGATCGCGGCGCCGGGCGGCGGGGCCTCGGTGCTGACGGGGAGGGTCATGGCCCCGAAGCTATCCGGCGGACCGGCCCGGGCCGGGCAGGCACGCTCAGCGCTCCAGGGCGGTGCGGCGCGGGGCTGGCAGGCCGGTCCAGGCCGAGCCGGGGCGGCGGGCGGCGAGGCGGCGCAGCCAGAGTTCGACGGCGATCAGCTCGCCGAGCGCGGCGAGGGTGGCGGGCGGGGCGTCCTGCGCGGGGTCGGTGGCGGCGGCGAGGGTCTTGCGGACGGCGGGGGTGTCGATCAGTCCGGCCTCGCCGAGCAGCGGGCGGTCGAGCAGTTCGGCGAGCGCGGGGGCGGCGGCCCGGATGCCGTTCCGGGCGGCGGTGTGCGGGTCGGGTCCGGTGGTGCGGCCCCAGTCGGCGGGCAGGTCGGTGCGGCCGGCGCCGGCCAGCACGGCGGCCAGCAGGGCGGGCCGGGCGCCGGGTTGCAGCCGGATCTCGTCGGGGAGCAGGCGGGCGGCGCGGACCACCTGGTTGTCGAGGAACGGCGCGTGCAGGCGCTGGCCGTGCTGTTCGGTGGCGTGCACCAGGGTGCGGTAGTGGGCGGCCTGCCGGTGCAGGGCGAGCCGGGCCCGGCGGGCGCCGGGCGGTTCGGTGGGGGCGCCGTCGCGGGCGGCGGTGCGCAGGTGCTGGGCGAGCGCGGCGAGGGGTTCGTCGGCCAGCAGGTGGGCGGCCGGGCCGGTCCGGTGCCAGGTCAGTTCGGCGGCCATCGCGCGGCCCATGGTGCCTGCCTCGCCCGGTTCGTGCCGGAGTCGCAGGCGCAGTGCGAGGTCGTCGAGGGCGTCGGCGTAGCGGGTGCGGGCGAGGCGGCGGGCGGCGCGCAGCACGGTGACGGGGGTGTGCAGGGTGGCGGTGAGGGTGCCGGCGGTGGCGCGGTCGGCGCCGGCCAGGGCGGCGATCGGGGGGAGCAGGTGGAGCGGGCGGCCGGCCCGAATCAGGTCGGCGAGTCGGGCGGGGTGGCCGTCGAGGACCTGCCGGGCGCCGTGGCCGGTGAGGTGGTCGGCGCCGCCGGCCCGGTGCGCGGCGGTGTGCCGGGCGGCGACCAGCAGTGCGGGGCCGGGTTCGTCGGTGAGCGGGCCGCCGGGCCCGTCCAGTCCGGCGTACGGGAGGACGGGCGGGACGACGAGGTGGCGCAGTCGGGGTGCGTGCACGGCGAGCGCGAGGCCGTCGGCGTCGCCGAGGGTGACGGCCGGGAGCGTCTCGGGTTCGGGCCGTTCGCCGGCGCCGCCGCGGGCCCAGGAGCCCCGGACGGCGCCGGTGCGGGCGGCGGGCCGTTCGAGCGCGGCGCCGGGGTGCGGGCAGGTGGTCAGCGGGACGGCGGCGGCGAGCAGCGCGACGGTGGCGGACGCGGTGCCGTAGGACAGGTCGACGCCGAGCCGGGGCCGGTCGCCGGGGGCGGTGGCGCGGACCCGGCAGCGGACGGCTTCCAGCAGGGCGCGGGTGAGTTCGCGGACGGCAGGCGCCTCGGCCCGGGCCTCGGCGGGCTCGTCGGGGTGCGCGGTGTGGTGGGCGCGGCCGCCGCGGATGCCGAGGGCGTGGCCGGGCGGCACCCGGCGGACGCCCCGGAAGGGGGTGCGGTCGCCGAGCGCCTCGGGTGTCTCGGGGGTGGCGAGGCGGGCGGCGAGGTGGCCGGCGTCCAGGGGTGCGCCGACCAGGTCGGCCAGCGGCAGTGCGGCGGTGGCGTAGGCGGTGCCGCCGGCGAACGGGGTGTGGAAGACCGGCTGGACGCCGGCCAGGTCGGTGAGCAGCACGGTGGAGCGGGTGCCGGCCCGCAGCACGACGGTGTAGCTGCCGGGCCAGTGGGTGAGGTGGCGCAGCGCGCCGCCGCGGGCGGCGGCCAGGCCGTCGGCGAGTTCGCGGTCGGTGGCGCCGCAGCGGCCGGCGACGGCGAGGCGCAGGGTGGCGGGGGTGTCCTGGTCGGCGCGGTCGGTGGGGTCGCGCGGGTCGAGTCCGCCGCGGACCGTGGCGGGGGCGCCGGGGCGGAGCACGGCGAGGCGCAGTTCGTCGGGGCGCCAGTCGCCGACGGCCCAGAGCGGGTCGGGGCCGCTCCAGAGCAGGGTGCCGGCGATCGGCCGGACCGCGGCGAGCGCCGGGTCGGCGGTCGGGCCGCTCCAGCCGGTGAGCCACCGCATCGCGCCTCCGTCGTGCCTTCGGCGCGCGGCGAACATCCGATGATGTGTGGGGAATTGGCGCACCGTCAGGAGACATCGTGCCATCGGTGGGGCCAAATCGGGCCAGGCTTGCGCGGCGGGGCGCACGAACCGGGCCACCCCCTCCGGGGCCCGGGCCGTGCGGGTCCTCGAACTCCCGCCCGGGGAGCGGCCGGTGGCCGGACAGCACGGCGCGGAAGTGGTCCGTGGACGCTGCGAAAGCGGCCGAGTTTGGCCGAAAGGCATCGCACGAGCCGGGAGGGCATCCGCATGCCCTCCCGGACGCGCCGCTGCCCGCGGGGATTGAGGCAGCGTTTCCCCCGGCCCGCCGGGTCCTCGACGGCGGGCCGATCCACAGGCACCAGCGAATCGCCCACCTGCCGATGCGGCCAGGGAGCACGGATGGCGCACACGGGCACGGGACGGGAGCACGGTTGTGCGGCAGGTGCCGGCCCCTCGCTCCGGGGGCGTCAGGTCGGCGAGCGTGGCATCAGCGCGTTCCCGCCAACCGGAATGCGACCTCTTAACCGTGGGAACGCGGGCGACTACGCTAGGTGCAAGCAGTCCGGTGGCGTGCTGCTGCCGTCGCGACTCGCCGCCATCCGCGCACGACGTCGCCAGGGGGTGCCACCGCCACCATGACCGTCAGCTCACGAGGGCCGAACGACCGGCTCGGCGCCCTCCTCGCGCTCGCCCAGATCAGCAACGCCGGGCTCGCCCGCCGGGTCAACGACCTCGGCGCGCAGCGCGGCCTGACCCTGCGCTACGACAAGACCTCGGTGGCCCGCTGGGTGACCAAGGGAATGGTGCCGCAGCGCCCGGTGCCGCACCTGATCGCCACCGCGCTCGGCAACAAGCTCGGCCGCCCGGTGCCGCTGGAGGAGATCGGCCTCGCCGACTCGCACCCCACGCCCGAACTCGGCCTGGAATTCCCGCGCGAAGTCCCCGAGGCGGTCCGCTCCGCCACCGAGCTCTGGCGCGTCGACCTGGACCTGCGGCGCGGCCCCGGCGGCGGCCGGTGGAGCGACAGCCTGGCCGGCACCTTCTCGGTCGCCGCGTACGCCACCCCCGTCTCCCGCTGGCTGATCACGCCCGCCGACGGTTCGGTGGCCCGGGAGTCCGCCCCCGACCTGTCCGGCTACCGGGCCGGGCACGCGGACGCCACCAAACTCCGCGAGGCCGCCCAGGAGGCCCGCCGCTGGGACTCCAAGTACGGCGGCGGCGACTGGCGTTCCTCGATGGTCCCGGAGTGCCTGCGGGTGGAGGCCGCCCCACTGCTGCTCGCCTCGTACAGCGACGCGGTGGGCCGGGCGCTGTTCGGCGCCACCGCCGAACTGACCAGGCTGGCCGGGTGGATGGCCTTCGACACCGGCCAGCACGAGGCCGCCCAGCGCTACTACATCCAGGCGCTGCGCCTGGCCCGGGCCGCCGGCGACGTGCCGCTCGGCGGGTACGTGCTGGCCTCGATGAGCCTGCAGGCGTCCTACCGTTCCTTCCCCGACGAGGCCGTCGACCTCGCCCAGGCCGCCCTGGAACGCAACCGGGGCCTGGCCACGGCGCGCACCATGAGCTTCTTCCACCTGGTCGAGGCCCGCGCCCACGCCAAAGCCGGCAACGCCCCCGCCTGCAGCACCGCGCTGTCCGCCGCCGAAGCCGCCCTGGACCGGGCCCGCCCCGGCGACCACGACCCGACCTGGATCGACTTCTACGCCTACGACCGCCTCGCCGCCGACGCCGCCGAGTGCTTCCGCGACCTCGGAGTGCCGTCCAAGGTCCGGCACTTCACCCGCGAGGCGCTGGCCCGCCCGACCGAGGGCTTCGTCCGCTCGCACGGCCTGCGGCTGATCGTCTCCGCGATGGCCGAGGCCGAAGCCGGCGACCTGGACGCCGCCGTCGCCGCCGGCGAACGCGCCGTCGAGGTCGCCGGGCGGATCTCCTCGCACCGCAGCCGCGAGTACGTCGTCGAGCTGCTGCGCCGCCTGGAGCCCTACCAGAACGAGCAGCGGGTCAAGGAGCTCACCGAACGCGCCCGTCTGGTCCTCACCAGCGGCTGAAGGGCACGGGTTTGAAGCACGACGTCCAGGTCCTGGTGGTCGGCGGCGGCATCGTCGGCCTGTCCACCGCGTACGCGCTCACCCGGGCCGGCACCTCCGTCATGGTGCTGGAGAAGGAGAGCGCCCTCGCCACCCACCAGACCGGACGCAACAGCGGCGTCATCCACAGCGGCGTCTACTACCGGCCCGGCTCGCTGAAGGCCCGCTACGCCACCGAAGGCGCCCGCGAGATGGTCGAGTTCTGCCGCGAGCAGGGCGTCGCCCACGAAGTCACCGGCAAACTCGTCGTCGCCACCGACCCGTCCGAACTCCCCCGCCTCGCCGCCCTCGCCGAACGAGGGCGGGCCAACGGCATCCCGCTGCGAGAGCTCGACCCGGCCGGCATCCGCGACCACGAACCCGAGGTCACCGGCATCGCCGGCCTGCACCTCGCCACCACCGGCATCTGCGACTACACCGCCGTGGCCCGCCGGTACGCCGCCCTCGCCGGCGAACGCGGCGCCGAACTGCGGCTCGCCACCCCCGTCCTGGACATCGCCCGGCGCGCCGACGGGGTCACCGTCACCACGCCCACCGGCGAAATCCGCTGCGCGGTGCTGGTCAACTGCGCCGGACTGCACAGCGACCGGATCGCCCGGCTGGCCGGCGACGACCCCGGCCTGCGGATCGTCCCGTTCCGCGGCGAGTACTACGAACTCACGCCCGCCCGCCGGTCATTGGTCCGCGGCCTGGTCTACCCCGTCCCCGACCCGGCGTTCCCGTTCCTCGGCGTCCACCTCACCCGCGGCATCCACGGCGACGTCCACGTCGGCCCGAACGCCGTCCCCGCGCTGGCCCGGGAAGGCTACGACTGGCACACCATCAGCCTCCGCGACCTGGCCGGGACGGTCCGCTTCCCCGGCGCCTGGACGATCGCCCGCCGGCACTGGCGCTACGAACTCGGCGAACTCCACCGCTCCCTCTCCAAACGCGCCTTCACCGCCGCCGTCCGCCGCCTCCTCCCCACCATCACCGAATCCGACCTCCGCCCCGCCCCCGCCGGCGTCCGCGCCCAGGCCGTCGCCCGCGACGGCACCCTCCTCGACGATTTCGCCTTCGCCGGCACCGGCCGCCTCGTCCACGTCCTCAACGCACCCTCGCCGGCGGCGACGGCCTCGCTCGCGATCGGGCGGGAGGTGGCCCGCCGGGCCATGGCCGCAGCCGGGTGAACGCGAGCTGGCGGGCGCGAAACCAGGGCGCCAGCTCGCGCAAGTCTCCCCGCGCCCCTGGATGCGCAGCCTCCAGCGCCCGATCACCCGATTTTCGAGCTCCCGTAGACTCGTGTGATTGTGACTTCCTCCGCCCCCAGCCCCCAGTTGCCCGCGTCGGCCCGGCTGTCCGCCGCCCCGGCGGCGTACCCCGCGCCGATGTACCCGCACAAGGCCACCGAGGCCCAGCACCGTGAGCAACGGATCCGCAGTTTCCAGCCGCGTCGTGGTCGGATGACCAAGGCGCAGGCGGGTGCGCTGGACCGCGGCTGGGAGCGTTTCGGCCACGCCATCGACGGCACCCCGATGGACCTGCCGGCGATGTTCGACGGCCGTCCGGTGACGCTGGAGATCGGCTTCGGGATGGGCGACACCACGGCCGCGATGGCGGCGGCCGACCCCACGTCCGGGATCCTCGCGGCGGACGTCCACACCCCGGGCCACGGCAACCTGCTGCAGTTCCTGGAGCGCGACGGTTCGGAGAACGTCCGCCTCGCGGCGGGCGACGCGGTCATCCTGCTGCGCGACATGCTGCCGGACGCGTCGCTGGCGGGCCTGCGGGTGTACTTCCCGGACCCGTGGCCGAAGCCGAAGCACCACAAGCGCCGGCTGATCCAGGAGTCGTTCCTGGAGCTGGTGCTGCCCCGCCTCGCCCCGGGCGCGCTGGTGCACTGCGCGACCGACTGGGAGCCGTACGCCGAGCAGATGCTGGCCGTACTGGAGGCCTCGCCGGAGCTGGAGAACCTGCACCCGGAGGGCGACGGTTCGCCGTGGCTGGAGCCGGACGAGCACCCCGCGGGCAGCGTCCCGGGCTACGCGCCTCGCCCCGACTGGCGTCCGGTGACCAAGTTCGAACGGGCCGGCCTGGCCAAGGGCCACGCGGTGCACGACCTGCTGTTCCGCCGCCGCTAGCCCGCTGCGCGGCCCGTCGGATCGCCCCTGCGGGGGAATGAAGCTTGAGGACCCTGGGCATCCTGCGTACAATTTTCTGTACGCAGGAGGTGGACCGTGAAGACCATGTCGTACTCGGAGTCCCGCGCCCGGTATGCCGAGGTGCTCAATGCCGTCGTCGACGACCGCGAGGAGATAGTGATCACCCGCGCCGGGCACGAGCCGGTCGTCATCGTTTCGCTCGAGGACTACGAGTCCTTGAAGGAGACGGCCTACCTGCTGCGCAGCCCCGCGAACGCACGGCGCCTGCTGGCCTCCATCGAGGAGCTGGAGAACGGCGGCGGGAGCGTACGGGAGCTGGCGGATCCCGAGTGAAGATCATCTTCGCCTCCCGCGCCTGGGAGGACTACCTGTGGTGGCAGGTCCAGGACCGCAGGATTCTCAAGCGGATCAACGCCCTCATTGCTGATGTCGCCCGCCACGGCAATGAGGGAATCGGCAAGCCGGAGCCCCTGAAGCACGGTTTCCAGGGGTACTGGTCGCGGCGGATCAACGACGAGCACCGCCTGATCTACAAGGCCACCGACGATTCGATTCTGATCGCGCAGTGCCGCTACCACTACGAGAGCTGACGACGGCGGGCGCGTTCTCCCCCGCGACATCACGGGTAGGAACAACACCGAAGCGGCGTCCGCCGCTTCGCCTTGCTGACGGTCTGTCACCCCGGCCGTACGGATTGTGCTCCCCACTCCCGCCGGAGTGGAGGATTCGCCTACGCTTCTGCAGGTGAGCAGTCCGCCCGGCGGCAAGGCCTCCCCCAGCCTGCCTGTAGGGGTCGCCGCCATGGCCGCCGATCTGCCGCCTTCCCGGGACGGCGCTCGGGCGTTCCCGGAGTCGGGGGCGCACCGGGTGCGGGTGTACCTGTCGGCGGTGGGGCGGATCCCGGGGCAGCGTGGCGGCCGGGTGATCCGGGTCGCGCCGTCGGTGGTGCGCCGGTTGTGGCCGATGCGGCGGCCGGCCGCGTCCTCGGCGGTGGCGGCGCTGGCGCTGGCCGGGTCCGGGGTGCTGATCCTGCATCTGGTGCAGCGTCAGACGGGGACGGCCGGGTTGCTGGTGGGTCTCGGGCTGGCGTTGCTGCCGTTGCCGTTCGTACTGGGGGCGCTGGCGTGGCTGAACCAGACCGCGCGGGTGCCGATCCGGCACACCCTGTTCTGCCTGGCCTGGGGGGCCTGCGCGGCGACCACGGTGGCGATCATGGCGAACGGCTGGGCGAGCGACTTCCTGATCGCCCACCGGGGCGCGCGCGGGGAGACGTGGGGCGCGGAGTTCGCGACGCCGCTGATCGAAGAGGTGGCGAAGAGCTCGGCGCTGCTGATGCTGCTGCTGCCGTTGCGGCGGCGGCACCAGTGCGAACCGGGCCGCCCGTGCGGACGGCTGCGACGCCTGCTGTGGCACCGGCACGACGACCCGGAGCGGGCGGTGGCACTGTTCCGGCCCGCGCCGGCCTGGCGGCTGCGGGCCCGTTCGCACCCGCGCACCCTGGCGGCGGGGGCGGTCCTGGGCGGGGTCACGGCGTCCGGCTTCGCGTTCACCGAGAACGCGCTCTACCTGGGGCGGGCGTTCACCGCTGACCGGCAGGCCCGGCTGGACGCGATCGGCCTGGGCCGCCCACCGAGCCTGCGGGACTTCGACGGGACGGTGCACACCTTCGTCCTGCGGGCCCTGCTGTCACCGTTCGCGCATCCGCTGTTCACCGCGCTGGCCGGCATAGGCCTCGCGGTGACGCTGACCACCGGCCGCCGCTGGGCGGCCCGGCTCGGCGCCCCGGCGGGCCTGCTGCTGGCGATGGGCCTGCACGGGGTGTGGAACGCGGCGGCCGGACTGGGCACCGACGGCTTCCTGCTGGTGTACGGCCTGGTGATGGTGCCGTGCTTCGCGGCACTGGTCTGCTTCGCGGTGTGGGCGCAGACCCGCCGCACCCGCCAGCCGGCCGGTCCCGGCCGACCAGCGCGGTGACCTGCGCGGGTGCCCGCGGAGAACGGATTTCCCTTTCTCGCAGGAGTCACGTAGAGTCGTGTTCACCGACGCGGGGTGGAGCAGCTCGGTAGCTCGCTGGGCTCATAACCCAGAGGTCGCAGGTTCAAATCCTGTCCCCGCTACTCAGTAGCAAACGAAGGCCCGGAGGCATCGCCTCCGGGCCTTCGTCGTGCCCGCCGTGAATTGCCCGGCGAATAAATCCGTTGCCCACCCCGACAGCGGTGCCTACGCTGGCGGCACACTGAAAGGAGGTGATCCTGAGTTGAGTTCCTTCAGGATGCGTGAGGTGGCTGCTCGCTAGAGCCGCCCCTGCCTGCGCAGCGGTGAGGCCCTACTGGCCTCCGGCTCAGGCTAATTCCCAGCAGTCACCCGGCCCGTGGGCTCACCGGTACATCCCCGGTGCCTCGACCGCCGCCCCCGCCCAGCGGGGCCCGGCCCGAGGAGCAGCCCACGGGCCGTCTGCGTTCTCCGGGCCGGCTGCTGTGACAACCATGTCACCGTGGCGACGACCCGCCTGCGTTTCCCGGCCGTTCAGGTCTCTCATGGGCGCTTCGGCGGGAAGCCGTGGCGGCGGGCCAGGGTGGTGACGGCGAGGACGGGGAGGAGGAGGGCGAGGGCGAACCAGGGGAAGGCGTTGGGGCCGGAGAGGGTGAGGAGGAGGCCGCCGACGGCGCCGCCGAGGCCCATGGCGGTGTTCCAGGTGGCGACCAGGAGGGTTTGGGCGCGGTCGCCGCCCGCGTCGGCGGCGGCGGTCTGGAAGAGCGGGGGGACGGCGCCCCAGCCGAGGCCCCAGAGGGCGGCGGCGAGCAGGACCAGGGGGGCGGCGGGTGTGGGCAGCAGCAGGAGTCCGAGGGCGGCGAGGACGGCGGCGGTGGCGGCGAGGGTGAGGTGGCGCAGTCGGCGGTCGACGAGGGCGCCGGTGATGGCGAGTCCGGCGACCGAGGTGATGCCGAGGACCAGCAGGACCAGGTCGCGGCGGTCGGCCATGCCGTAGTGGTCGAGGAGTGCGGCAATGTAGGTGTAGAGCACGTTGTGGGCGAGGACGAACGCGGCGACCACGAACAGCACGGGCCGGACGCCGGGCAGGCGCAGCGCCGCGAGGAGGGGTTCGGCCCGTCCGGTGCGCCGGCCGGGGGCGTCGGGGACGGCGGCGGCGAGCCAGAGCAGCAGGGCGGCGGCCAGTACGGCGACGAGTCCGAAGGTGAGGCGCCAGCCGATCAGTCGGCCGGACCAGGTGCCGAGCGGGATGCCGAGGGAGAGGGCGAGCGGGACGCCGATGCCGGTGACGGCGATCGCCCGGCCGTGCAGGTGCGGTGGGCTCAGGCGGCGGGCGTAGCCGACGAGTTCGGACCAGATCGCGGCGACGGCGACGCCGGCGGCGATCCGGGCGGCCATGGTGAGGGGGTAGGACGGGGAGAGCGCGGTGACGGCGTTGGCGACCAGCAGGACGGCGACGGCGGCGAGTACCAGGCGTTTGCGGGACCAGCGGGCGGTGGCCCGGGCGAGCGGGATCGCGGAGAGTCCGGTGGCGAGGGCGTAGCCGGTGAGCGACTGGCCCATCGCGGATTCGCCGACCCGCAGGTCGTGGGCCATTTCGGGGAGGACGCCGGCGGGCAGCGCCTCGGTGACGATGCCCAGGAAGGCGGCGGTGGCGAGGGCCAGCAGCGGGGACCAGCGCAGGCCTTGGCGCGGGGTCAAAGGGGCTGTGCCGATGGGAAGTTCGGTGTGGGTCGCGGTCATGCCGCTATCCTCGAACCCTCACATCGATGTGAAGGTCAAGTCCTTTCCGGTGGACGGGAGACGCGGATGCGGATCGGCGAACTGGCGGGCCGGGCGGGGGCCTCGCCCCGGCTGCTGCGCTACTACGAGGAGCAGGGCCTGCTGAAGCCGGAGCGTTCGGCGAACGGCTACCGGGAGTACGACGAGGCGCTGGTGGAACGCGTCCGGCAGATCCGTTCGCTGCTGGACTCGGGGCTCTCCACCCGCACCATCCGGGACGTGCTGCCCTGCCTGACCAGCGGCCAGTACCACGTCCGGGGCGCCACCCCGGAGACGCTGGCGGCGCTGGAGCACGAGCACCGGCAGCTCACCGAGCGGGTGGAGTGCCTGTCCCGCAGCCGGGACGCGGTGGGCGCCTACCTGCGGGCGGTGCACTCGCTGCGGGACGCGCCCGCCCCGGCCGACTCCTGCTGAGGGGCGGTCACCGGGCCGGGGTCAGGGCCAGGATGCGGTGGGGCGGGGTGGTGGTCAGGACGCGGCTGGCGATCCGGTGGTGGCGGAGGGCGGCGCGGAGCTCGGTGAGGTGCGGGCTGAGGCTGCCGGTGTGGTCGTAGAGCGGGAAGATCCGGACTTCGCCGTCGGGGGCGGTGACCCGGGCGAGTTCGCGCAGGGCGCGGAACTGGTCGGCGGGGGTGAACAGCGCCGGGTAGGCGAACAGCAGGTAGGAGCTGAGGGTGAGGGCGAAGCTGCCGTCGGCGAACGGGAGTCGGGGCAGCGCCGCGGCCACGTAGTGCCCGGGGTGGGCGGCGGCGTCGGCGGCGAACAGGCGGCGGGCCCGCTCCCAGCTGCGCAGGTACTTGTCGGGGCGGCGCCGGCCGTGCCGGCCGCGGGGAAGGTGGTGGGCCGGGTCGCGGCGGATGGCGCCGGCCATGGTGTCGTGGCCGACGGCGGCCAGTTCGGCGAGCCGGCGGGGGCCGAGCGCGTAGCCGGGGTCGGCGGCGACCACCTCGCAGCCCAGTGTGCGGGCCTCGGCGGCGAACGCGGCGGCGCCGCCTGGGCAGTCCAGCAGCGGGCCGGGCAGGCGGCTCAGGTCGGCGCGGGTGAGGCCGAGGTAGGCGCAGTACTCGTCGAGCGGCCGGGAGGTGATCAGCACGGGCCCGGCGGCCGGCGCGCGGCGGTGCCCGGGGCGGTCTACGGGGCGGGCGCTGCTGACCGGGCACATCGGCGGTCCTCCGTCCCTCCGGACGTTCGACGGGCCCGGGGTGCGGCCCGGGCCCGCAGTCATCCGACCACGGGCCCGGGGGGTGGTGCATGTTCAGCGGCGCACGGTCAGCGGTCGGCCAGCAGGCCGCGGGCGGCGAGCCGGTTGGCGCCGTTGAGGGCGCGGATCAGCTGCGGGGTGAGCAGGACGAACAGCAGGCCGAGCAGGCTGACGGCGCCGATCTGGTACGGCGAGACGAGCTCGTAGACGTGCTGGGCGCCGTTCGAATCCGTCCAGTTGGCGACCCGGTAGCCGTTCCAGTCGGTGTAGCGGGGCCACACCCACTGGTAGGCGGGGAACAGCAGCAGCGCCCAGCCGACGACGAAGAAGACCAGCGAGACCGTGAAGCTGAAGACCGCCCAGGGGAACATGACGAACTGGTACAGCGCGCCCCGCCAGCCCGCCCCGTCGCCGAGCCGGGCGGTGATCAGGCCCCAGAAGCCCTCCCGCCCGGCCTTCACCGCCGCCGGCGCGGGCAGGTCGAGGCCGAGCAGGGTGCGTATCCGGTGGCGTTCGAGGGCGCCGAAGCCGCGGCCGGTGATGGTCACCAGGGCGAGCACGGGTAGGCCGAGCGCGGTGACGGCGAGCCCGATACCGGAGCTGAACAGCGCGACGACGAGGGAGAAGCCGAGCACGGCGATCGGGAGGCCGCTGAGCGCGAAGCCGAGCTCCCGGAAGGCGGCCCGGGAGAACGGGGCGCGCCAGAACCCGGGCCGGGTGGAGTGGTCGCCGGTGGAAGCACGGTACGCAGCGGTGGACATCCGCGGTCCTTCGGGTGGTCGGGGCGGTACCGCCGGTCGGCGGCGTCGGGCACTACTCCAAGGTGCCGTACCGGGCCGGGGTTCCGGAATGAGGTCTGCTTCCCGATCGATGGTGGGGTTAACCCCCGGGTCGCAGGGCGGGGGCGGCGAGTTGGACGGCCCGCCACTCGGGGGCGAGCAGCGAGTACTGGAGTGCGTCGTGCCAGCTGCCATCCCAGTGCGACTCGGCGCGGATCCGGCCCTCGTACCGGAAGCCGGCCCTGGTCAGCACCCGGGCGGCGGCCGGGTTGTCGGGGTCGGTGCGGGCGAACAGCCGGTGCAGGCCGAGGGTGTCGAAGCCGAGCGCGCACAGCAGCGCGGTGACCTCCCCCGCGTAGCCGCGGCCCCAGGTGTCGTGACGCAGTACGCAGCCGAGCTGGGCGGCGTGTTCGCCGTCGCGGGTGAGGGCGCCCTGGCCGATCGGTTCGCCCGCCGGGTCGTCGACGGCCAGCCGGTAGTGCTGCCGCGGCTCGGCCTCGGCCTCGTCGAGGTAGAGCTCGATCTGGTCGGCGCATTCCTCGAAGTCGGCCGCGTCGAACGGGAGATGCCGGATCACCCGGGCGTCGCCGTGGAGGGCGTGCAGCGCGGCGACTTCCTCCGGGGTGTGGTGGTACTCCCGCAGCGTGAGCCGGGGGCCGGTCAACCGGACGGTCTGCATGGGACTCGACCCTACCGGTCGGCCCCGCGCGGACCGGTTAACGTACCGGGGTGGACGACGAAGACCTGCACCTGCTCCCCCGTACCCGTGCCGCCGACCTGCTGGACTGGGCGGCCGAGGAGGGCTTGGAGGCGGTACCCGAACCGGCGGTGCGGACCGTACTGACCCTGCTGGAGCTGGGCGGAGCCCGGCTGCATGACGGTTTCCCGGAGCTGTCCTCGCCGGTGCTGGAGCACCTGCTGTACGAGCAGCTGCACCTGTACGTCCAGCCGGACGGCGACGCCTGGGCGTACCCGGCGGCGGTGCGGCTGCTGATCGAACGTCAGCGGGCGGCGCGGCGGCTGAACGCCAAGCGGCTGGAGAAGCTGCGCGAGGAGGCCGACTGGCAGGGCCAGGTGCTGGTGGACTCGCTGCTGCGCCGGTCCGACCTGCTGACCTGGCCGCGCCTGTACACGCTGCTGCTGCGCGCGGACGGCGTGCCGGTGGACGACCTCGACCAGGTGCGGGGCTGGCTGGAGGACTTCCGGGCGCTGGACGTCGAGGAGCGCTTCGCCGCGTACGAGCGGGTGCCGGGGGTGGATCCGGACGGCGGCTGGGGTCCGGAGCGGGCGCTGCTGGTCGGGGTGTCCACGGACGGGGCGCGCCGGCTGCTGGAGCACGGCCTGATGCGGCGCAGCTACCGCAACCTGGCCGAGCTGAACGCCCGGGGCCTGCCGATGCCGGACGAGCTCTCCGGGGAGTTCGAGGACTTCGAGGAGGCGGTGGCGCAGGCCGCGATCGACCTGTGCGGCGAGTGGACGGTGCCCGGGCTGGCCCGGCTGCTGCTGGAGGAGTACCCGGAGCTGGCCCCCGAGGTGTACTGAGGGTTGTGGCTCGCCGGGGTCCACCGATCGGAGGACCCCGGAATCGTCCTGATGAGCCATCGGTCCTGGCCGTCCGGACGATCCGCGGGGCGGGGCCGCCGGGCCAGGGTGGAGCCATGGACATCGTGACTCCGGCCGGCGCCACCTCCGTCGGCCTGCGCCCGCCGTTCCGTCGGATCGCCGCGCAGGCCGCCGCGCTCTGGTCGGCCGTCTTCGCCCTGGTGCACCTGTACTGGCTGCTGGGCGGCCGGGCCGGTCTGCCGGGCGGGCTGTCGGTGCTGGACAACACGCCGCTGCTGGTGATCGACATCATCGCGGTACCGCTGTGCGCGGTGGCCGCGGCGCTGGCCCTGGCGCTGATACGGCCGTGGGGCGAGCGGCTGCCGGCCCGCGGGCTGCTGTGGGCGGCCCGGGGCACGGCGGTGCTGCTGATCGTGCACGCCGCGCCCTCCGTGCCGGACTGGCTGGCGCTGGCGGCGGGTCACCGCTCGGTGGCGGAGCTGGACGCGATGGCCCGCTTCGCGACCGTGCTGTACGAGCCGTTCTTCCTGGCCGGCGGGCTGCTGTTCGGCTGCGCGGTGTTCGGCCGTCGGCTCCTGCCCGAGCGCGGCGGCCGTCGATGAGCGGAAGAACTACGGCTGCAGGCCGCGCTGCTGGAGCCAGGGCAGCGGGTCGATCGGGGCGCCGCCGCCGGGGCGGACCTCCAGGTGCAGGTGCGGGCCGGTGACGTTGCCGGTGGCGCCGACCGCGCCGAGCACGGTGCCGGGGGCGACCTGGCCGGAGGCGGTGGCGATCCGGGAGAGGTGGCAGTACCAGAGTTCGGTGCCGTCGGGCAGGGTCTGGATGACCCGGTAGCCGTAGGGGCCGGACCAGCCCGCCGAGGTGACGGTGCCTCCGGCGACGGCGGCGACGGGGGTGCCGGTGCGGGCGGCGAAGTCCAGGCCGGTGTGCAGGTGCGCCCAGTGCGCGCCGGACTGGGCGAAGTGCGCGGTCAGCTGGTAGCCGGCCACCGGCAGGGTGTGCGCGGCCTGTTCGGCCTCGGCCTGCTGGGCGGCCCGCTTGGCCTCGGCCTCCTGCGCGGCGGCCAGCCGGGCGGATTCGTCGGCGGCGGTGCGCTGGCCGTCGGCCTGCTGCTGGATGCGCGCGGCGAGGGCGAGCCCGGGGTCGCCGGCGAGGAGGCCGTCGGAGGCTTCGTCCGCGGCGGTGACGGGCACCGGGGCGGCGGCCTGCGCGGGGGCGGCGCCGAGTGCGGTGGCGCCGAGCGCGGCGGTCATCGCGGTGACGCCCAGCAGGGGCGCGCCGGCGCGGGACTGACGGGGCAGCCGGTGCCGGGCGGCTTCCGGCTCGACCGGGTGGTCGAGCAACTGGGTGCCGGTGCTCTCGGTGTAGGTCGACGCCACGGGGGCGTGCTCCTTCCTTCCCTGCCGCCGACCGGGTTAGCTGACGGGTTCGGAGGTGGAAGGTCTCCTACGGTCGGGCCCAGGGCCGTCCCGATTCACCCCGGTGGAAACGTGGTTCCCCGGCTCCTGGGACGCCCCGAAGGGTGTGCCCAAGTGGATTAGGCGTGGCGCACGGTGCCGCATGGTTACGGCGTTGCCGACCGCGCTGCGTTATCAAACGTTAATCCTATGGACCCCATGATTCCAAGCCGCTACCACGAGACAGCGAAGATTTCCTGACGCCCTATGGGTGATTTGTGACGGTTCACCAGGGCCAACCTGACGGATTGTGACCGAGTGGTTGAGTATCCGTACTCACGCCACGCCTCCGGGCCGGCGCGACCCTGATGCCATGACCGCAACCGTGCCGCACCGGACCACCGCCGCCTACTTCGCCCAGGCCGCCGTCTCCTTCGGACTGGCCACCGCCGCGCTCTCGCTCGGGATCGCCTACCTGCCGGTGAGCGCCTGGATGCGCGCCTTCCTCGCCGTCGGGCTGCTGTACGAGATCACTTCCGCGTTCACGCTGGCCAAGGTGATCCGGGACCGCCAGGACGAGGGCGCGATCACCAGCCGGGTGGACCAGGCCCGGCTGGACAAGCTGCTCGCCGAGCACGACCCGTTCAAGGTGGAGGGGATCTGACCGATCCGGCTGGCCTCCACGGCTTGACGGCTAAGGCTATTAGCCTTAGCTTTATGGCTATCGGCAGTCGGCCGGGCCTCCAGCGCCCGGCGCACCGCAACGCCCGCCCAGGAGGCCCGCGATGAACAGCACCCTCGGCACCACCCGGTACGTCGACGTCCCCGGCGGCCGGATCGCCTACGACGACACCCCCGGCACCGGCGTCCCGGTCGTCCTGCTGCCCGGCATGCTCGACAAGCGCGCCACCTACCGGCACCTCGCACCGCTGCTGACCGCCGCCGGGCACCGGGTGATCACCATGGACCTGCGCGGCCTCGGCGAGTCCTCCACCGGGTTCACCGACTACTCCCCCGCCGCGATCGCCGACGACCTGGTCGCCCTGCTCGACCACCTCGACCTGCGCGGCGCCGTCCTGGCCGGCAACTCCTACACCGGCGCCACCGTGGTCCGCGCGGCCGAGCTCGCCCCCGGGCGGACCGCCGGGGTGGTGCTGATCGACGCCTTCATCGAGAACCTCCCGCTGAACGCCTTCCAGAAGGCCCTGTTCGGCCTGGCCGCCCCGCTGGTCACCGCGTTCCCCGGCCTGTGGAGCTCGATGCAGAAGTTCTACTACCCGACCGCGCGGCCCGCCGACTTCGACGCCTACCGGGCCGGCCTCGCCGAGATGCTGCGCGAGCCCGCCCGGAAGGCCGCGCTGCGCGGCTACCTCACGGGGGACTCCGCGCCGGTCGGCTGGTGCGAGGCCGTCGACGTGCCCGCGCTGGTGCTGATGGGCAGCAAGGACCCCGACTTCCCGAACCCCGAGCTGATCGCCGACCGGCAGGCCGCCGCGCTGCGCGGCCGTAAGGTGATGATCGAGAACGGCGGCCACTACCCGATGGCCGGCTACCCCCAGGCCGTCGCCGACGCCCTGCTCCCTTTCCTGAACGAGCTGAACGAGGTCGCCCGCTGATGGCCCGCGCCGGACTCTCCCCCACCACGGTGGTGGACCACGCCCTCGGCCTGATCGACGCCCAGGGCGCCGAGACGCTCACCCTGGCCGCCGTCGCCGCCAAGGCGGGGGTCGCCACCCCGTCGCTGTACAAGCACGTCCCCGGGGGCCTTGCCGAGCTGCGCCGCCTGGTCGCCGTCCGCACCCTCGACGACCTGACCGACCACCTGGCCGCCGCCGTCCTCGGCCACTCCCGCGACGAGGCGGTCGCCGCCCTGCTCGCCGCGTACGCCGGGTACGCCACCCGGTTCCCCCGTCGCTACGCCGCGCTGCCGCAGGCGCCCGAGCCCGACCCGGAGCTCATGGCGGCGGGCGAACGGCTGGTGAACGTGCTGTTCGCCGTCCTGCGCGGGTACGGCCTGGAGGGCTCCGAGGCGGTGCACGCCGCACGCACCCTGCGGGCCATGGCCCACGGGTACGCCTCGTTGACCACGGCGGGGGCGTTCCAGCTCGCCGAGGGGCCGGACGTGACGCTGGAGCGGCTGACCGGCGTGCTGGTCGACGGCCTCGGCCACTGGCCGGGCGGACGCGGCGCGTGACCTGACGGGGGCCTGGCGCGTTCTACCCGATATGAAGAAGCGCAGCCTGCTCGCATTTGCCTCGCTCGCCGTCGGCGTGGTCGCCTCGCTCACCGCGCCCAGCGCGCACGCCGGCCCCGAGCACACGGGCGGCACCACCCCGCACACCGACACCCTCTCCGCCCCGGACCGGCCGATCGCCGAGGAGGTCCAGGAGGACGGTTCACCGGCCTGACGGCGCCTCCCGCCTGCGCGTGGGCCCCCGCGCGCCCCTCCACACCATTTCGCAACCGGTTCCCCACGGATCCGACACCAATGGTGCGTAACACTGTCCTTCAGTCGGGAAGTCATACCGCGTGAAGACCTTCACGGGTGACCGACAAGCACGGAGGACAGCACACATGCCGCAGGTGACTCAGCGCATCGAGCACGGCACGGGACTGATCCCCGCCCCCCGCGCCACCTCTGACGGGTCGGCGGCCGGGACGCGGTCCGACGCGCTGCCGCAGCCGGAGGGCTGGGGCGCGACGCTCGCCCGCTGCTTCGCGGTGGCCCGGTCGCTGCGCTCGCTGCGGCCGGTGACGGCGAAGGATCCGCAGCCGTACGGCGAGGTGGACGGCCAGTAGCGGAGGCCCGCACTAAATGTGACGGAGCGTGAGCTCCGGCCCGGCCGTCCGGCGTTACCGACGGTCCACCGGGACGCCACCTGACGGACGTCCGACGCTGCCGGTTCTGTCCGACATTGACGCGTTCTGAACAGCGATGCTTCGATCAGTTCATACGCCAGTAGGAAGTCCGCCCTAGAATTCGGCGGGTGACGACCACTCAATGGTGCTTGGCAGCAGCCGCATTGCTCGCTCTTCTCGCTCTCGCGGCCTCCGCTCGGTCCCGCGCCGTCACCCGAAACCTGCGCGGCCGGCTGGCCGCCACCGAGGACGAACTCGCCGCCACCCGCGACCGGCTGGCCGCCGAACTGGCGGACCGTCAGGCGGGTGCCGAGACGGCGCTGCGCGAGCAGGAGATGAACGCGGCCACCCGCCGCGCCTTCCTCAGCGTGGCCCGCCGCATCCTGGTGATGGCACACGACCAGCAGGCCGGACTGGACGAGATGGAGCGCACCCACGACGACCCGGTGCTGCTCGAAGGACTGCTGCGCGCCGACCACGCGGCCGCCCAGCAGGCCCGGCTCGCCCAGACCCTGGCAGTACTGTGCGGCTCCCGCGCGGGTCGCCACTGGCCGGAGCCGGTCTCGCTGGAGGACGTGGTGCGCGGCGCCCAGTCGCGCATCCTGCCGTTCCAGCGGGTGGTGGTGCACAGCCGGGTCGACACCGCCGTGCTCGGTGCCGCCGCGGAGGCGCTGATCCACGCGGTGGCCGAACTGCTGGACAACGCGACCCGCTACTCGCCGCCCAGCTCCCAGGTCTACGTCACGCTGATGCCGGTCCACAACGGCGCGGTGATCGAGATCGACGACTGCGGCGTCGGCATGACCGAGGTGACGGTGGCCAAGGCGGGCGCGGCACTGTCCGGCGGCGGCTCGCTGGAGGTGTCGCGGATCGGCGAGGTCCCGCAGCTGGGCCTGGCCGCGGTCGGCCGGCTCGCCGAGCAGTACGGCTTCCGGGTCACCATCAACTCCGCGCCCTCGCCGTACGGCGGTGTGCGGGTGGTGGTGCTGCTGCCGTCCGCGCTGCTCACCGATCCGCTGTCGGTGCCCGCGAGCAGCATCCCTCGCACCGAACCGGCGGCGGCCGCGCTGCCGGCCCGTCGCCCGGCCGTCGTCGCGGACGACGACCGGCCGTCCGTTCCCACGCAGGGCGGCACCCTGCCGCGGCGGGTCAACCGCCGTGGCAGCGCCCCGCAGCAGCAGACCGGGTCCCGGGCCGAGGAGCAGCCCGCGCCGCCGCCGCGCTGTGCGCGCGAGGCGCAGACATTCATGTCGATGTTCCAGGCCGGGACCGCCAGCGGCCGTTCCGCCGCACAGCAGGACCGGCGGCCCGAGCAGGACCGCCACGACGAATTCCCCGCCCCCCAACTTCCCCAGCGCTCGGGAGACTCCCATGACTACAACCCCTGATCTCGGCTGGCTGCTGACCGACATCGTCGCCGTCCCAGAGGTCCAGCACGCCGTCGTGGTGTCCAACGACGGCCTGGAGATGGGCCGCAGCCCGAAGATCGGCCGGGACGACGCCGAGCGGCTGGCCGCCGCCTGCTCCGGACTGCAGTCGCTGTCCCGGGGCGTGGCGCAGGGCTTCGGCGACGGGCCGACCCGGCAGATCATCATCGAGTTCGGCGGTGGTTACCTGTTCGTGGTCGCCGCCGGCGCCGGGACCCACCTCGCGGTGCTGGCCTCCGAGTCGGTGGACGCCGGCCTGGTGGCCTACCAGATGCAGACGCTGGTCGAGCGGATCGGCAGCCACCTGACCGCCGCACCGCGGCAGGAGCACGCCACCGCCGGGGACCTGCGGTGAGGCGGGGGCCGGTTCGGCCTTACGTGATCACCGGTGGCCGCAGCCGGGCCAGCCGCAACGTGCTGGAGTTCGAGAGCCTGGTGCGGACCCTGCCGGGGGCCGCGGTCGACCGTACGGCCTTGAACCGCGAACAGCAGGCGATCCTCGGGCTCTGCCGGGAACTGCTGTCGATAGCCGAGGTGGCCGCCCACCTCGGCCTGCCGATCAGTGTCCTGAAGGTGCTGGTCGGCGATCTCTTGGACCTCGGGGCCGTGCAGGTCCTGCCGCCGGTGCGGCAGGCCGAACAGGTCCCGCTCTCACTGCTCGAGGAGGTGCTGGTTGGCCTCCGTCAGCTCCGTTGAGCCGACCTATCTGCCGTCCACTGTCCAGGGGGCGGTCAAGATCCTGGTCACCGGCCCGTTCGGGGTCGGCAAGACCACCCTGGTCGCCGCGCTGAGCGAGATCGCTCCGCTGCGCACCGAGGAGACCATGACCGCGGCCGGCGCCGGGGTGGACGACCTGACCGGCCGTCCGCACAAGACCACCACCACGGTGGCGCTGGACTTCGGCCGGATCACCCTGAACAAGCACCTGGCGCTGTACCTGTTCGGTACGCCCGGCCAGCAGCGGTTCTGGCCGCTGTGGGAGGACCTGTCGCGCGGCGCGCTGGGCGCCATCGCGCTGGTGGACTCCCGCCGGATCGAGGAGTCCTTCGACGTCCTCGGCCTGCTGGAGGAGCACCGCATCCCGTTCGCGGTGGCGGTCAACGTCTTCCCCGACACCCCCGCCTATCCGGACGAGGAACTGCGCGCCGCCCTCGACCTGCTGCCCGACGTCCCGATCCTGGCCTGCGACGTCCGCGACCCGGACGCCGCGCACAAGCTGCTGATCGACTTCGTGGACCACCTGCGGGCCGCCGCCGAGGAGCTGCCGTGACCGTCCCCGACCACCGGGCGGCCACCGGCTGCCCGTACACCCGCGCCCAGGGCTCCGCGCTGTACGGGTCGGCGGTCGCCGAGAACCCGCACAGCCTGTACGCCCGGCTGCGCGCCCAGCACGGCCCGGTCGCACCCATCGAGCTGGAGCCCGGCGTCGAGGCCTGGCTGGTCCTCGGCTACCCGGAACTGCTCGAACTGACCCGCAACGAGCAGCTGTTCTCCAAGGACTCGCGGCGCTGGCGGGTGCAGCAGGAGGGCCGGCTGCGGGCCGACTCGCACCTGATCCCGATGACCATGTGGCGGCCCACCCTGCAGAGCATGGACGGCGCCGCCCACCACCGGCTGTCCTCCGCGATCGCCGACACGCTGGCGAAGATCGACCACCGGCAGCTGCGGCAGACCACCGAGGAGGCCGCGCTCGCGCTGATCGAGAGCTGGGGCCCGGACGGCACCGCCGACCTGGTCACCCAGTTCACCCGGCGGCTGCCGCTGCTGGTGTTCACCCGGCTGCTCGGCCTGCCCCCCGAGGACGGTCCGCGCCTGGTCGGGCTGATCACCGACCTGGTCGACAGCAGCAAGGACTCGCAGCGCGCCGCCGCCGAATTCTTCGGCCTGCTGATGGACCTGGCGGTCAGCCGTCGCGCGCAGCCCGGCGCCGACCTGGTGTCCTGGCTGATCGCCCACCCCGCCGCGCTCAGCGACGAGGAGATGGCGCACAACCTGATGGTCATGCTGGTGGCCGGCAACGAGTCGTCCATCAACTGGATCGGCAACACGGTGCGGCTGCTGCTCACCGACCGCCGCTTCCGCACCACCCTGACCGGCGGCCGGGCGACCGTCGCGGACGCCCTCGACGAGGTGCTGTGGCGCGACCCGCCGGTGCAGAACTTCCCCGGCCGGTGGGCGGTTTCGGACACCGTGCTGGGCGGCCAGTACATCAGCGCCGGCGACATGCTGGTGCTCGGCCTGGCCGGCGCCAACGACGACCCGTCCGCGCACGGCCCCGACGGCATCGCCGGCAACCGGGCCCACCTCGCCTGGGGCGCCGGACGGCACGTCTGCCCCGCGCAGGACCCGGCCCGGCTGATCGTCGAGACCGCCATCGAAACCCTCCTGCACTGCCTCCCCGACCTACAACTCGCCATCCCCGCACACGAGCTGACATGGCGACCGTCGCCTTGGTCGCGTGCCCTGGTCAGCCTGCCGGTGCTGTACAGCGCCTTCGTCCCGCCCCGCCCCGCTTCGCCCGAGAGGACCGCATGGACACCGCAGACCAGCTCCAGCCCGTCAAACTCGACCCCGTCGGGGCCGACCAGCACGCCGAGAACGAACGGCTCCGCGCCAACGGACCGGCGACCCTGGTGGAGCTACCTGGTGGAGTGGTGGTCTGGGCGATAACCCACCACGACACCCTTCAGGAACTTCTCGCCGACCCACGGGTCGGCAAGAACGCAAAGCACTGGAACCTGTACCAGGAGGGCCGGATCCCCGAGGGCTGGCCGCTGATGACCTTCATCACCGTGCCCGGCATGACCACCTCGGACGGCGCCGACCACCGCCGCCTGCGCGGCCTGGTCTCCCAGGCCCTCACCCCGCGCCGGATCGCCGAACTGGCCCCCGCCATCGAACAGCGCGTCCACCGCCTGCTCGACAACATCGCCACCCTGGACGGCGACTTCGACCTGCGCACCAACTTCGCCTACCCCCTGCCCATGCAGGTCGTCGGCGAACTGCTCGGCCTCGCCGAGGACCAGCAGGACCGGCTGCACGAACTCTCCGACACCCTGGTCAGCTCCTCCTCCGTCCCCGGCGCCGGCGCGGCCGCCGCCCGCGCCCTGGCCGGACTGCTCGCCCAGGTCGCCGCCGGGAAGCGGGCCGAGCCCGCGGCCGACCTGACCACCGCGCTGATCGCCGCCCGCGAGGAGCAGGACCGGCTCAGCGAGGAAGAGCTCATCGGCATCCTGATGCAGCTGGTGGTGGCCGGCCACGAGACCACCCTCAACCTGATCTGCAACGCGGTCCGCGCCCTGCTCGCCCACCCCGAGCAGCTCGCGCTCGTGCTGGACGGCACGGTGGACTGGTCCGCGGTGGTCGAGGAGACCCTCCGCTACGACGGCCCCGTCGGCCAGTTCCCGATGCGCTACGCGCTGGAGGACATCCCCGTCGGCAACGTCCTCATCCGCCGCGGCGAGGCCATGCTCTCCTCGTACGCCGCCGCCGGACGCGACGGCAACCACTACGAGGACGCCGACCGCTTCGACCTCACCCGCACCAACAACCGCCACCTGGCACTCGGGCACGGGCCGCACTTCTGCATCGGCTCCGCGCTGGCCCGCCTGGAGGCCGAGACGGCGCTGCGCGAGCTGTTCGCCCGCTACCCCGCCCTGCGGCTGGCCGACGGTGCGGACCCGCGACCGATCCCCTCCTTCGTCAGCAACAGCGTCAGCAGCCTGCTGGTGCGCACCTCCTGACGCACGCCGCCGGGGCCGCCCCCGCCGGGTCGACACGTGACCGGGCGGGGGCGGCCCTCGTTGCACCTGCCATGAAGAAGCTCACCGCGCTCGCCGCCCTCTCCCTCTCCGGGCTCGCCCTCGGCACGGCACCGGCCCACGCCACCACCCCCACCCCCCTCATCCAGACCGGCAGCCTCAGCCAGGCCCACGGCGTGGACACCGGCTACCACGGCGACATGCCGTCCAGCACGGAGCTGTGCCACCGCGACCTCGCGAACTACCCCGTGGTCGGTGAGGTCGTGGAACGGGCCACGGGCGTCTGCGAGGCGGTGGGCACGACGCTCGACGGCAACAAGTAGGGGCTTGGGGAACTGCGCGACAAGCGCAGACCTGTCCGTACGGTCGCGAGCACGTGCAAGTCATTGTTCTGCACCGCGATCTTGCGGTCGGGTCCTTCCGCTTCGCGCAGTTCCCCGCGCCCCTGGGCGCTCCCCCTCGATATGGTGCGGAATGTCCGTATTTCCCGTGGCGCGAGGTGATCCCGTGGGCAGCGTGGCCGAGCAGATGGTGGAAGTGCTCCAGCAGGCGGGGGTCGAGCGGGTCTACGGGGTGGTGGGGGACAGTCTGAATCCGGTGGTGGATGCGATCCGGCGGGCCGAGGGGATTTCCTGGGTGCACGTCAGGAACGAGGAGGCGGGGGCGTTCGCGGCGGCGGCGGAGGCCGAGCTGACGGGGCGGTTGGCGGTGTGTGCGGGGAGCTGCGGGCCGGGCAATACGCATCTGATCCAGGGGTTGTACGACGCGCATCGCAGTGGGGTTCCGGTGTTGGCGCTGGCCTCGCACATTCCGTCGGCGCAGATCGGGACGGGGTTCTTCCAGGAGACGCATCCGGAGCGGGTGTTCACGGACTGCAGTGGCTGGTGCGAGCTGTTGTCGAGCCCGGCGCAGTTGCCGCGGCTGTTGCGGGTGGGGATTCAGCACGCGTTGGGGGCTCGTGGCGTCGCGGTGCTGGCGTTCCCGGGCGATGTGGCCGCGTTGCCCGCGCCGGCGCCGACCGGGCGGAGTACGTTCCTGACCGAGCAGGCGGTGGCGGCGCCGCCGTGGTCGCAGGTGCAGGCGCTCGCGGAGGCGTTGAACGCGGCGCGGACGGTGGCGGTGTTCGCGGGCGCGGGGGTGCGGGGTGCGCACGAGGAGCTGATGAAGCTCGCGGGGACGTTGCAGGCGCCGATCGGGCATTCGTTGCGCGGCAAGGAGTGGGTGCAGTTCGACAACCCGTACGACGTCGGGATGAGCGGGCTGCTCGGTTACGGGGCGTGCCACGAGGCGTTGCACGAGGCCGAGTTGGTGCTGCTACTGGGCACCGATTTCCCGTACGACTCGTTCCTGCCGCAGGCCCGTACCGTACAGGTGGATCACGACGCGACGCGGTTGGGCCGGCGTACCGCGTTGGAGTTGGCGGTGCACGGGGATGTGGCGGCGACGTTGCGGGCGGTGCTGCCGCTGCTGGAGCAGAAGACGGACCGGTCGTTCCTGGACGGGCTGCTGACCAGGCACTGCCGGGCGCTGGAGACGGTGGTCGGGGCGTACACCAAGGGCATCGAGAAGCACCGGCCGATCCATCCGGAGTTCGTGGCGTCGGTGCTGGACGAGGTGGCCGCGGAGGATGCGGTGTTCACCGTGGACACCGGCATGTGCAATGTCTGGGCGGCCCGTTATCTGACGCCGAACGGGCGGCGGCGGGTGATCGGTTCGTTCCTGCACGGTTCGATGGCGAACGCGCTGCCGCACGCGATCGGGGCCCAACTGGCGTTCCCCGGGCGGCAGGTGGTGTCGATGTCGGGCGACGGCGGGCTCGGGATGCTGCTGGGCGAGCTGTTGACGGTGGCCAAGCACCGGTTGCCGGTGAAGACGGTGGTGTTCAACAACGGGGCGCTCGGCATGATCAAGCTGGAGATGCTGGTCTCCGGCTATCCGGAGTGGGAGATCGACAACGGTGACGTGGACTACGCCGCGATCGCCCGGGCCTGCGGGATCCCGGCGAAGCGGGTGACCGATCCGGTGAAGGTCCGCGAGGTGCTGGCCGACGCCCTGGAGCGGCCCGGTCCGGCCCTGGTGGACGTGGTGACCGACCCGAACGCGCTGTCCATCCCGCCGCACATCACCGCCGCCCAGCTCAAGGGTTTCGCGCTGGCCGCCGGGCGGACGGTGCTGACCGGCGGTGTCGGCAGGATGATCGACCTGGCCCGGTCCAACCTGCGGAACGTGCCCCGTCCCTGACCTGCGAATGCCGTCCGAATAAGGGCGAGGAAACTGGGAAAGCAAGGGAGGGGACGGCCCGTTTGCCTGTGGGGCAAGTTTGTTGCCCGTGAGGCACAAAGGGTGTGGACTGGAGTCATGACAGACAGTCCACTGGGCGACGACCAGGAAGTCGCGGGCCTCGGCGCGCGGCTCCGGGAGCAGCGGGTCACCAGCCGGCTCACGCTGGAGGCCGCGGCGGCCCGGGTCGGCCTGTCGCCAGCTTACTTGTCCCGCCTGGAGACCGGGCGACGTCAGCCTTCGCTGCCGGTGCTGCTCGGCCTCGCCAGGGCGTACGCGACCAGTGTGTCCGGGCTGCTCGGCGAGCAGGTGGCCGAGCCGGATCCGGTGATCCGCGGCGGCGTGGTCGAACCGGGCCGGGCCGGCGGCTGGGGGTACCGGCGCGCCGGTGCGCCGGGCCGTGCCATGCAGGCACTGCGGGTGCACGTCCCGCCGAGCTCGCAGGACGCCGTGGTGCGGGTGCACCCCGGCGAGGAGTGGCTCTACGTCACCAAGGGCCGGATGCGGCTCACCCTGGGCGACCGGGTGCACCTGCTCGGCGAGGGCGACTCCGCCCACTTCGACTCGCTGACCCCGCACTGCATCGCGGCCGACTCCGACACCGGTCTCGACCTGATCTTCCTCCACACCCTGCTGCAGAGCCCCGCCGGCGACCTGTGCCTCGGCGACGCCCCCCGCCTGTAGCCCCCGCACCCCCCGTCCGCCACCACCGTCAGGAGACCGCCATGGCCGACACCAAGCCCGCCGTCCCGCAGTACAAGGAGACCGTCGACGCGGGCTACCGCGCCTCGAACCGGGTGTGGATCCGGGTCTGGATCTACATCGTCTCGGGCCACGGTTTCGTGGGCTTCCTCTTCCTGCTGTTCTACGTCGGCCGCCACGGCAAGTAACCGGCCCGTCAGGGGCCCAGTACGGTGCACAGCGCGTCCAGGGCGGCCTCGAAGGCGTGGTCGGGTGGCGTGCCGTAACCGACCACCAGCGCCGGGGGCCACTCCGGCGGCCGGTCCGCGCCCTCGGCCCGGCTCCACCCCAGGGTGTGCACCCGCAGCCCCGCCCGCAGCGCGCGGGCCTGGAGTTCGTCCTCGCCCGGGGAATCCCCGGGCAGTTCCAGGACGGCGTGCAGGCCCGCGCTTATCCCCGTCACCCGCACCCGCGGGGCCCGCTCGGCGAGCACCTCGACCAGCCGGTCGCGGCGGCGACGCAGCAGTTGGCGGCTGCGCCGGACATGCCGGTCGTAGCCGCCGGATTCGATCAGTTCCGCCAGCGTCAGCTGCTCCAGGGCGCCGCTCTGGCCGTCCGCCAGCTGCTTGTGCCGCCCCACCGGCTCCACCAGCGCGGCCGGCAGCGCCAGCCAGGCCAGCCGCACGCCCGGCGCCAGCGACTTGGACGCGGTGCCCGCGTACACCACCCGCTCCGGGTCCAGCGCCTGCATCGCCCCGATCGCGTGCCGGTCGTAGCGGAACTCGCCGTCGTAGTCGTCCTCGAGCAGATAACCGCCGACCTGCCGCGCCCAGTCCACCGCCTCCGCCCGCCGGGCCGCCCGCAACGGCATCCCGATCGGGAACTGGTGCGCGGGCGTCAACAGCGCCAATCCGGCGTCGGTGCACGCCAGTTCGGCCGTCACCGCGCCGCCCGCGTCCAGCCGAAGCGGACGCATCGGCAGCCCCTGTGCGGCGAGCACCGCGTGCTGCGGCGGCAGCCCGTACGCCTCCACCGCGACCGCCCCGAGACCCTGCTCGCGCAGCGCCGCGCAGACCAGGCCGAGACCCTGCTGCACGCCCGAACAGATCAGCAGCCGCTCCGGATCGGTCCGCACCCCCCGGGCCCTCGCCAGGTAGCCGGCCAGCGCCCGGCGCAGCTCGATCCGGCCCCGCGGGTCGCCGTACCCGAACGCGTCGTGCGGTGCGGTCGCCAGCGCCCGGCGGGCCGCCGCGAGCCACGCGCCGCGCGGGAACCGGCTCAGGTCGGGCGAGCCCGGCTTCAGGTCGTACCGCAGCGCGACGGGCTGCCGCAGGCCCGGCGGCGGTGCGGCCGGCGCGCGCTGCGGGCCGCGCTCCGCGACCACCGTGCCCGACCCCTGGCGGGACATCAGCCAGCCCTCCGCGACGAGTTGGGTGTACGCCTCGGCGACGGTGTTGCGGGCGATCCCGAGGTCGGCCGCGAGCGCCCGCGAGGACGGCAGCCGGGTGCCGGACGCGAGCCGGCCGTCCCGCACGGCCGTGCGCAACGCGTCCTCCAGGGCGGCCCGCAGACCGAGACCGCGAGTGCGCCCGGCAGTCAGGTCGAGATGCAGATCGCCGCCGAAAGTGGCCCAGGAACTCATCCCCCCAATGAACCACACCACCGGTCCAACCCCCGCCTAGCGTGGGGTTCATGACTGACCAGACCCCCGCCCCCGCCCCCGCCCCCGCCCAGCGCCTCGCCCTCGCCCGCGTCGCCCCCGAGTTCCACCGCAACCTGATCGCCCTCGACCGCCTCGCCCAGGCCGGCCTCGGCGACCCCGTCATCGCCCACCTGGTCGACCTGCGCGCCTCCCAGATCAACGGCTGCGCGTTCTGCCTCGACATCCACTCCCAGGACGCCCGCGAGAACGGCGAAGCCGAACACCGCCTGCACACGCTGTCCGCGTGGCGCGAGACGCCGTTCTTCACCCCTCGCGAGCGCGCTGCGCTGGCCCTCACCGAGGCCATCACCCTGGTCGCCACCACGCACGTCCCCGACGAGGTCTTCGACGAGGCCGCGAAGCACTTCTCCGAGACCGAACTCGCCCACCTGATCGGCATGATCACCACCATCAACGCGCTCAACCGCGTGGGCGTCTCGACCCGGATGTCCCCTGCGCAGCGATGACTGGGCGACAAGCGCACGCCCGTCCGTTGGGTCGCGATCAAGTGCAAGTCATCGTCCTGCGCCGCGATCTTGCGGTCGGGTGCGTTCCCCTTCGCGCAGTTCCCCGCGCCCCTGGTTTCGCGTCCGTCTGCGTTTCGCGTCCGTCTGCGTTTCGCGCCCGCGTGCGTTTCGCGCGATGGTGGGTGGTGAGGTGAGTGCGATGGCCGAGATCGCCTTGCAGGTCGACGTCGCGGCGTCCCGGGAGCGGTTGCTGGCGGCGTTGGACACCCGGGTGGGGTTGACGTCGTGGTGGAGCACCGGGATCGAGCGGGACGGGGAGGATCTGCTGGTCACGGTGCCGGATGCGCCGGAGCCGCTTCGGCTCCGGCGTGAGCGTGCGGACCTGGACCGGGTGGGGTGGCGCAGTGTGGGGATGTATCCGCCGACGTGGCAGGGCACGACGGTGACGTGGGACCTGTTCGATCATCCGGACGGGTCGCGGCACACGCTGTTGCTGCTGCGCCATCTCGGGTGGGGGCCGGACACGGTGGCGTCGGTCCCGGCGGCGGCGGGCGGGTGGGCGGAGGCGATCGTCCGGTTGAAGGACTACGCGCAGAGCGGGCGTCCGCAGCCGCTTTTCGTGCCGGACGGCCACTCGCATCCGGGGGTGCACGCGGCCGCGGACTGACCACGACGCGCCGTTCCGGGTGATGACCTGCATGGAGTGGCGACGGCGGGTGAGACTGGCAGCATGTTGGGACTTCCGGACCGAATCAACGCTTTCCTGTTCGACCTGGACGGGGTGCTGACCCAGACCGCGAAGGTGCACGCGGCCGCGTGGAAGCACATGTTCGACGGGTTTCTGCGGTCGGAGGCGGAGCGCACCGGCGCCCCGTTCGTCCCGTTCGATCCGGTCGGCGAGTACGACCGGTACGTGGACGGCCGGCCCCGGTTGGACGGCACCCGGCAGTTCCTGGCGTCGCGCGGGATCGAGCTGCCGGAGGGCACCCCGGAGGATCCGCCGGGGGCGCGGACGGTCAACGGGTTGTCGGCGGCGAAGAACGAGACCGTTCTGCGGATGATCCGCGAGCAGGGCGTGCAGCCGTACCAGGGTTCGGTGGCGTACCTGCACCGGCTGCGGGAGTCGGGGCTGCCACGGGCGGTGGTCTCGTCCAGTGCGAACTGCCGGGATGTGCTGAAGGCCGCCGGGATCGACGGCCTTTTCGACGTGGTGGTGGACGGGATCACCGCGGCCCGCGACCACCTGGCGGGCAAGCCCGCGCCGGACACCTTCCTGGCCGCCGCGAAGCGACTGGGGGTGGAACCGGAGCACGCGGCGGTGTTCGAGGACGCGCTGGCGGGCGTCGCGGCGGGCCGGGCCGGCGGTTTCGGCACGGTGGTGGGGGTGAACCGCACCGGGCAGGCGGAGGCACTGCGCGAGCACGGCGCGGACGTGGTGGTGGATGACCTGTCGGAGCTGCTCGGGGAGCGCGGATGAGCCCGTCCGAGGCGTTCACGGTCGATCCGTGGGGGATCAGCGAGCACGGTCTGGACCTGCCCGGACAGGCCCGCGCGGAGTCGGTGTTCGCGCTGTCCAACGGCCACATCGGGCTGCGCGGCAACCTGGACGAGGGCGAGCCGCACGGCCTGCCCGGCACCTACCTGAACGGCGTGTTCGAGCTGCGTCCGCTGCCGTACGCGGAGAGCGGCTACGGCTTCCCGGAGTCCGGGCAGAGCGTCATCAACGTCACCAACGGCAAGCTGATCCGGCTGCTGGTCGACGACGAGCCGTTCGACCTGCGGTACGGCGAACTGCGCAGCCACCGGCGCAGCCTGGACTTCCGGGACGGCATCCTGCGCCGGGTGGCCGAGTGGACCTCGCCGGCCGGGCGGACGGTGCGGGTCAGCTCCCGCCGGCTGGTGTCGCTGACCCAGCGGGCGGTGTGCGCGATCGACTACTCGGTGGAGGCCGTGGACAGCCCGGTCCGGATCGTGCTGCAGTCCGAGCTGGTCGCCAACGAGCAGATGCCGGGCGGCGGGGACGGCGACCCGCGGGCGGCGGCCGTGCTGGAGGCCCCGCTGACGGCCGAACTGCGGCACGCCGACGGGACGAAGGGCGTGCTGGTGCACCGCACCCGGTTCTCCGGGCTGCGGGTCGCCGCCGGGATCGACCACGTGATCGACGGGCCGGAGCGGATCGACACCGCCGCCGAGTCCTCGGAGGACCAGGCCCGGATCACCATCACCACGGTGCTGAACGCCGGTCAGAAGCTGCGCCTGGTGAAGTTCGTGGCGTACGGCTGGTCGGCGACCCGTTCGCTGCCCGCCGTCCGCGACCAGGTGGAGGCGGCGCTGACCGCCGCCCGGTACACCGGCTGGGACGGCCTGGTGGACGAGCAGAAGGAGTTCCTGGGCCGGTTCTGGGGCGACAACGACGTCGAGATCGAGGGCGACGTCGAACTCCAGCAGGCCGTCCGGTTCGCGCTGTTCCACGTGTTGCAGGCGGGTGCCCGCAGCGAGGAACGGGCCATCCCCGCAAAGGGGTTGACCGGCCCCGGGTACGACGGGCACTCGTTCTGGGACACCGAGACCTTCGTGCTGCCGGTGCTCACCTACTGCCTGCCGGAGGCCGTCAAGCAGGCGCTGCGCTGGCGGCACACCACGCTGCCGATGGCCCGTGAGCGAGCCGCCCAACTGGGCCTGGCGGGTGCGGTGTTCCCGTGGCGGACGATCCGCGGCGAGGAGTGCTCCGGGTACTGGCCGGCCGGCACCGCCGCGTTCCACATCGGCGCCGACATCGCGGCCGCCGTGGTCCGCTACGTCCGGGCCACCGGCGACGCCGAGTTCGAACGCACCCACGGCCTGGAACTGCTGGTGGAGACCGCCCGGATGTGGCGTTCGCTGGGCCACCACGACGCCAAGGGCAACTTCCGGATCGAGGGCGTCACCGGCCCCGACGAGTACAGCGCGGTCGCCGACAACAACGTCTTCACCAACGTGATGGCGCAGTCCAACCTGTGGAACGCCGCCGACGCCGCGCTGAAGTACCTGCACGAGGCGTCGGCGTTCGGGGTGGACACCGAGGAGGCCGCCGCCTGGCGCGACGCCGCCGACAAGATGTTCATCCCGTACGACGAGCAGATCGGCGTTCACCCGCAGGCCGACGGCTTCACCGACCACCAGATGTGGGACTTCGAGGCCACCCCGCCCGAGAAGTACCCGCTGCTGCTGCACTACCCGTACTTCGACCTGTACCGGAAGCAGGTCGTCAAACAGGCCGACCTGGTGCTCGCCATGCAGACCCGCGGCGACCTCTTCACCCCCGAGCAGAAGGCCCGGAACTTCGCCTACTACGAGCGCCTGACCGTCCGCGACTCCTCGCTGTCCGCCTGCACCCAGGCCGTCATCGCCGCCGAGGTCGGCCAGCTCGACCTGGCGTACGACTACACCGCCGAAGCCGCCCTGATGGACCTGCACGACCTCGGCGGCAACACCCGCGACGGCCTGCACATGGCCTCGCTGGCCGGCGCCTGCATCGCCCTGGTGGCCGGCTTCGGCGGCCTGCGCGACCACAGCGAACACCTGTCGTTCCGCCCCCGGCTGCCCGCCGGACTGCAGCGGCTGTGCTTCTCCATGAGCGTCCGCGAACACCTGCTGCGGGTCGACATCACCCACGCCACCACCACCTACACCCTCCGCCGCGGCAGCGTGCTGGCCGTCCTGCACGACGAGGAACCGCTGCACGTGGAAGCCGGCAAGCCCGTCAGCCGCCCCACCAAGAAGATCGGCACCCCCGCCGAGCGGCCCACCCAGCCGCCCGGCCGCGAACCGGCCCGCCGGCACAGCCAGGCCGGCGTCCAGGTCGGCGCCGTCGACCATCTACCGGCCGAGTGATGCACGCATAAATCGTTGACGCGGCGTCAACACTCCCTGTACGAACCGTGACCGGTCGTGCAGGGAGCTTCACGCGCGCCACCGGTCCGCAGTCCCGACCGGAGGCAAGTCCGTGCGCACCTTCGCCCTCACCGCCGCCGTCCTGCTCACCACCCTCACCGCCGCCACCCCCACGCACGCCGACACCACCCACCGCGGCACCCGCTGGGTGCACAACTGCGCCCGCCCCGCCCACACCGACACCGCCGCCTGCCAGGCCCTGCGGGTCGTCAGCGCCGCCACCGATCGGGAGGGCTACGGCCCCGCCGACCTGCTCGCCGCGTACGGGCTGCCCGCCGACGGCGGCGAAGGCACCACCGTGGCGATCATCGACGCCTACGACAACCCCAACGCCGAGGCCGACCTCGGCGTCTACCGCGCCCACTACGGGCTGCCCGCCTGCACCACCGACAGCGGCTGCTTCCGCAAGACCGACCAGCGCGGCGGCACCCGGATCCCGCGCGCGGACAGCGCGTGGGCCGGCGAGACGGCGCTCGACCTCGCCATGGTCTCCGCGATCGCCCCGCGCGCCCACCTGCTCCTCGTGGAGGCCGACAGCGCCGGCGTCGCCGACCTCGGGGCCGCCGTCAACACCGCCGTCGCGATGGGCGCCAAGATCGTCTCGATCAGCTGGGGCGCACCCGAGAACGGCAACGCCGCCTCCTACGACACCCGGTACTTCGACCACCCCGGCGTGGCCATCGCCGTCGCCTCCGGGGACGGCGGCTACGGCGTGATCTTCCCGGCCTCCTCGCCGCACGTCACGGCCGTCGGGGGCACCTCGCTCCGCAACGACAGTTCGCCGCGCGGCTGGGCGGAGGACGTCTGGTCCACGAGCTCCACCGAAGGGACCGGCAGCGGGTGCTCCACCAAGCTCACCAAGCCCAAGTGGCAGACGGACACCGGCTGCACCCGGCGCACGGTCGCCGACGTCGCGGCCGTCGCCGACCCCGAGACCGGCGTCGCCGTCTACCAGACCTACGGCGGCAGCGGCTGGTACACCTACGGCGGGACCTCCGCGGCGGCGCCGATCATCGCCGCGACGTACGCGCTGGCGGGCGAGCCGGCGGTCGGGAGCCGGCCGGCGAGCTTCCCGTACGCACACCCGGACGCGCTCAACGACGTGGTCAGCGGTTCGACGGCCTCGTGCCGGCCGGCGTACCTGTGCACGGCGGGGCCGGGGTATGACGGGCCGACGGGGCTGGGGACGCCGAACGGGGTGGGGGCGTTCCGGAACTAGGGAGTGCGAGGACAGGGGCGCGTGGGGGTACCTCCCGGCCCGCCAGGGCTGGGGGAGAACTGCGCGAAGCGCAAGGCCTGTCCGTTAGGTCGCGAGCACGTGCAAGTCACTGTCCTGCGTCGCGATCTCGCGGTCGGATCCTTCCGCTTCGCGCAGTTCCCCGCGCCCCTGTCCTCGCACCCGCACAGTCGGCGATCGGTGGGGCTTTTCCGTCCTTCCAGCAGGTGGGGTCGCGGGAGCCGTCCGCTACCGGACAGGAATCTTCTCGCGAGCCGGATGAAACATCCTGGCCATGCCGGGCCGTCATAGGGCGGATCCGGTGGAGGGAGAGGAAACGTGGCCACAGCTCGACGGCGGGCGGCCCTGGAGGAGGAGTTCGTCGCGTTCGCGGCGGCCCGGTCCGGGCAGCTCTACCGCTCGGCGTACTTCCTCACCGGCGGGGACGCGCATCTGTCCGAGGATCTGGTGCAGGAGACGCTCGGTCAGATGTACACCCAGTGGCACCGGCTGTACCGGCCGAGCTGGGCGGGGCGGATCGACAATCCGGCCGGGTACGCGCAGACCGTGCTGGTGCGGGCGTATCTGACGCACCAGCGGCGGCGCAGCAGCAGTGAGCGGCCGAGTCAGGTGCTGCCGGAGCTGGTGGAGCACGGGCCGGACTCGGCGTTGCGGCTGGCGCTGGTCGATGCGCTCGGTCAACTGCCGCCGCGGGACCGGGCGGTGGTGGTGCTGCGGTACTGGGAGGACCGCAGTGTGGAGGAGACCGCGGCGATGGTGAAGGACAGTTCGGCTGCCGTGCGCACCCGGTGTTCGAGGGCGCTGGTCAAGTTGCGGGGGTTGTTGGGCGCGGATCTGGCGGAGCTGGTGGCGCGGTGAGCGGGGATTTCGGTCGAGGGAGTGGTGAAGTGACGGACGGGAACGGGGAGTTCGAGGTGCACTTGGGGGCGGCGTTCGGGCAGGCGGGCGGGGGGCCCGGTCCGGAGGTGACGGCGAGACTGGTGGACGGTGGGCTGGCGGTGGGGCGGCGGCTCAAGCGGGCCCGGCGGCGGCGGGCGGCGCTGCTGGGGGGTGCGCTGGCAGCGGCCGTGGTGGTCGGGGCGGGGGTGCTGACGGTGCCGCACGGTGTGCCGGGGGTGCGGTCGAACGCCATCGAGCTGGCCAATTCGGCGACGCCGCCGCCTTCGGCGCCGCCGGAGCAGGGCGTGACGATCCTGCTGGTGGGCCTGGGGTCCGGCCTCGGCGCGCTGGGCGGGCCGGTGGACACCGGCCCGGACAGCCCCGACACGTTGATCCTGGTGCACGTCCCGAAGGACGGTGGCGAGGTCCGGCAACTGTCCGTACCACGGGACCTGTTGGTGCCGGACGGACACGACGGGAACGCCGTCATCAGCGACCTGTACCCGAAGGCGGAACTCGCCGAGATGAACCGGCTGCGCGGGCAGGGCCTGGCCGCGGACGAGCTGCGGCGCCGTGGCCGGGAGGCCGGGCGGGCCGCGTTGATCACGGCCGTGGAGCAGGTCGCGGAGATGCCGGTGGACCACTTCGCCGAGATCTCGATGGCCGGCTTCGACCGGGTGGTGCATGCCCTCGGCGGAGTGCCGGTCTGTCTGAACGAGGCGGTGAAGGACTCCTGGAGCGGGGTCCGACTGCCGGCCGGGAAGCAGGAGTTGGGCCCGGCGCAGGCGTTGGCGTTCGTCCGGCAGCGGCACGGCATCGGCGACGGCTCGGACGTGCAGCGGACCACCCGGGCCCAGGCGCTCCTGGCCGGGGTGCTGACGAAGCTGCGCACCGGCGGGGTGCTGGCGGATCCGGCGAAGCTGTCGGCGCTGTACGACGCGTTCTCCGACCAGTTGGTGACCGACAAGGGGTGGAGCCCGGTGGACTTCGTCCGCCAGGTGCCGGCGCTGGCGGCCGGGCGGGGCACCGCCACGACGCTGCCGATCGCGTTCGAGGGGACTCACGTGCGCACGGCGGACGGGGCGGCCAAGCAGATCCTGCTGGGCAGCGGGCCGGTGCCGTCGGTCTCGCCGAACATCTCCGAGGAGACCGGGGAGGCGTATTCGGGGAACTCCGGGCAGGCGCCGGTGAAGCTGGACGGGGTGCCCTGCGTGGACTGACGGCTGGTCAGTCGATGGCCGTCCACCGCCAGGGCCGGGGCCCGTGTTCGCCGCGCAGGCAGGCCAGTCGGTAGTGGGCCTGGGCGCGGTGACGGGCGGGGTCGGTGGCGGCCTGCTGCAAGGCGTAGAGGGCGAGGCGCAGTTCGCGGATGGCGCGGAGGACCGGGTAGCCGGGCCACTCGGTGACGTCCGCGCCGTACGCGGTGCAGAAGGCCGCGTAGCCGGGGGTGGAGAGGCTGCCGAAGGAGTCGTGGGCGACGGCGGTGGAGGTGAGGTCCCAGGCGGGTGGGCCGAGGGCGGTGCGTTCGAAGTCCAGTAGGTGGGCGGCGGTGGCGGTGACCGCGAGGTTGCCGCTCCAGGCGTCGCCGTGGACGACGGTCAACCGGTGGGCGGGGTGGTCGAGTTCGGCCCAGGCGGTGCGCAGGTCGGCGAGCCGGGCGTGCAGCCAGGCGCGCTGCGGGGTGTCGAGGGTGGTGGCGCCGTCGATCCGGGCGGGGAGTCGGACGAACGGGTCGATGGCCTCCAACCCGGGTTCGGGGGGCGGCAGTTGGTGGAGCCGGCGGAGCGCGGCCGCGAGTTCGGGGGCGGTGGCGTGGCGGTGCGGGGGCAGTTCGTGCCAGAAGGTGACGGGGCGGCCGCGGACCACGAGCGGTTCGGGCGGGTCGGCGAGCGGGCGGACGGCCGGGACGCGGTGGGCGCGCAGCCAGCGGGCCACCGTCAACTCGCGGGCGGCGACGGCGGTTTGGCCGGGGCGGCCGATCCGGACGACGACCCCGCCGGGCAGTCGCCACAGGGTGTTCTCGCCGGCCCGGATGAGTTCCGCGCCGACGCTCGGGCGACCGGCGGCGGCGCAGGCCTCGGCCAGCAGGGCGGCGGGGTTTCGGCAGTCCACGTCCAGGGCTCGTTCCACTCGACGTCCGGGGCCGCGACCGGCATGACGCGGCGCTCCGGAGCACCGGAAGGGCGCACCGGGTCAGTGTTCACCCTGCTTATGCGGTAAGGGAATTCGGGGCCGCGGCGCTCCCAGGACCGGCCGCCCCTCGCCGATGGTCCAGACCACCCTTGCCTTTGGTCCAGACCTATTGACGGGCTCTGCCAGCACTTTTACGATCCGGTCGGCACAGCCCCACATGTCCCCCACCTCACCCAGAGCCGGGCGTCACGCCCCCACGCGCACGGTCCCCACCATGGCGCTCGGCGGGAAGGGAGCACCACATGTTCCGTCGGAGCTCACGCATGCCACGCCCGCACCGGGCCGGCGTGGAACGCGCAACGCAGGTGATCCGGCCGGACGCCGGACCGAGCATGCTGAAGCGCTCGCTCGCCGGGATCTGCGCGACCGCCGTGGTCGGCACCGGCCTCGCCGTCGCCGGCACCGTCACGGCCGCCGCCGACACCACCAACCTGGTGGTCAACTCCGGCTTCGAGAACGGCCTTTCCGGCTGGACCTGCTCCGGCGCCGGCACCGTCGGCAGCCCCGTCCACTCCGGCAGCTCCGCGCTCCAGGCCACCCCCGGCGGCCAGGACACCGCGCAGTGCAGCCAGACCATCAGCGTGCAGCCCAACTCGCAGTACACGCTGAGCGCGTACGTGCAGGGCAGCTACGTCTACCTCGGCGCCACCGGCACCGGGCTGACCGGATCCCCGTCCACCTGGACGGCCGACAACGCCTCGTACGGGCAGCTCAGCGTCTCCTTCAGCACCGGCGCGAACACCACGTCGGTGACCGTCTTCGTGCACGGCTGGTACGGGCAGCCCGCGTACTACGCGGACGACGTCACGCTCTCCGGTCCCGGCGGCAGCAGCCCCTCGCCGAGCGGAAGCCCGTCCGGCAGCGCCTCGTCGAACCCGTCCTCAAGCCCGTCCGGCAGCCCGTCGTCGAGCCCGTCGAGCAGCCCGTCCGGCAGTGCGTCCAGCAGCCCGTCGTCGAGCCCGAGTTCGGGTGACGCGACCTGTCCGACCAAGCCGCGGCCGGCCGGCAAGGTGCTGCAGGGGTACTGGGAGAACTGGGACGGCGCGTCCAACGGCGTGCACCCCGGGATGGGGTGGACGCCGATCACGGACAGCCGGATGGCCGCGCACGGGTACAACGTCATCAACGCCGCGTTCCCGGTGATCCTCTCGGACGGCACCGTGCTGTGGCAGGACGGCATGGACACCGGCGTCAAGGTCTCCACGCCCGCCGAGATGTGCCAGGCCAAGGCGGCCGGCGCGACCATCCTGATGTCGATCGGCGGCGCCGCCGCGGGCATCGACCTGAGCTCCAGCGCCGTCGCGGACCGGTTCGTGGCGACCGTCGTGCCGATCCTGAAGAAGTACAACTTCGACGGCATCGACATCGACATCGAGACCGGCCTGTCCGGCAGCGGCAGCATCGGCACGCTGTCCCCCTCGCAGTCCAACCTGATCCGCATCATCGACGGCGTGCTGGCCCAGATGCCGGCCGGTTTCGGCCTGACGATGGCCCCCGAGACCGCGTACGTCACCGGCGGCAGCGTCACCTACGGCTCGATCTGGGGCGCCTACCTGCCGGTCATCAAGAAGTATGTGGACAACGGCCGGCTGTGGTGGCTGAACATGCAGTACTACAACGGCTCGATGTACGGCTGCTCCGGCGACTCCTACTCGGCCGGGACCGTCCAGGGCTTCACCGCGCAGACCACCTGCCTGAACAACGGCATCACCATCCAGGGCACCACCATCAAGGTCCCGTACGACAAGCAGGTCCCGGGCCTGCCGGCCCAGCCGGGCGCGGGCGGCGGGTACATGGCGCCGAGCCTGGTCAGCCAGTCCTGGGGCGCCTTCAACGGCCAGCTGAAGGGTCTGATGGACTGGTCGATCAACTGGGACGGCTCGAAGGGCTGGAGCTTCGGCGACAACGTCAAAACGCTCCAGGGCCGCTGACGTTCCACTCGCAAGCTTGTCCACAGACCTGTGGACAACGACTTGACGCGACCCCGGGAGCGCCGGCCGCTCCCGGGGCGCTGTCGCCCTTCGGCCCGAAATGGCCCGATGCCGGGCCTGGTCGGTTTATGTCATGACCTAAATCGACCAGGCCGGAATCGACCGGGCCCCTAGTGAGGGGGTCGAAGATAAGAGTATGTATCTGGTCCACGCGCGACTACGCTCGCCGGTCGGTCGAGGCGCTCCTCCCGACCTGGCGGAATTGATTCGTTCTCACGCGGAAGTCCCGGACGCGCTGGAGCACGTGAGCGTCCATCTGACCGGATCCGACGAGGTCACCGTGGGTGTGTTCAGCCTGGCATCCACCCTGCTGGAGGCGGAGGACCGGGCGGCCGGGCTGGTGCGGCGGGCGGTACGGAAGGAGTCCGCGCTGGTCGGCTTCGCCGTCCTCTCGGTGGGCACCGCACTGGCTCCCGGGCCCTGGTGGGACTTCGACTAGCCGCCGCGTGGACGGCTTAGGACAGTGCATGTTCCGTCCAGGCGCGACCCGTTCCCACCGGGGCGGGGGCGGAGCACAGTAGCGGTGTCGGCAGAGCGCGGACGCCGGCAGAAAACCCGGGAAAGCAATCCCGAAGAAATCCCACCACTTACGAGGAGAATTCCAGTGCCGGTCGCCCGCGTCTCCAAGTTCCTCGCTTTCTCGCTCGCCGCAATTGCCACCCTGGCCTTTTCCGCGACAACGGTGGAACACTCCGGAAATCTCGCCGACGGCACCGGCGCCGGTCAGGTCGCGCAGACCGCGACGGCCACCCCGGGCCCGGGCGCCGCCCCGAACGGCGACGTCACCTGGGGCGGCTGAGCCCCCGCACGACACCGACGAGCACACATCCGACCGACACTCACGGGGGTGAAGACGATGGAATACCTGGTCCTGGGCGCGCTGGAGACGCGTCAGGGCGGCGTCCTGGTGGACGTCCGGGGCATGCGGCAGCAGAGACTCCTGGCGCTGTTGCTCCTGAACGCCGGCCGGGTGGTGCCGATGGACTTCCTGGTGGACGAGCTGTGGGAGGACCCGCCGCCGTCGGCCAGACCGCAGGTGCACAACGCGATCCGCGACCTGAGACGGGTGCTGGCCGCCGGCGAGCACCGGCTGGTGACGGTCGACGTCGGGTACCGGCTGGCCGTGCCCGAGGACGCGGTGGACGCGCACCGCTTCACCCGCAAGGTCCGCGAGGCCCGGGCCGCCGAACGCGACGGGCAGGTCCTGGAGGCGATCCGGCTGCTGCAGTCCGCGGTGGACCTGTGGCGCGGCGACGCCTTCGCCGGCATCCACTGCCCCGCGGTGACCAGCGCCGCCGTGAAGCTGAACGAGCAGCGGCTGACCGCACTCGAGGACCTGATGGCGCTGCGCCTGAAGGTCGGCGAAACCTCCTCGCTGGTCGGCGAGTTGACGGCGCTGCTGGCCGAGTACCCGCTGCGCGACTCGCTGCGGCGGAGCCTGATGACGGCACTGTGCCGCAGCGGCCGGCAGGCGCACGCGCTCGCCGTGTACGACGAGGGCCGCCGCTTCCTGGCGGACGAACTCGGCCTGGAGCCGAGCCCCCAACTGCGGGCGCTGCAGGCGGAGATCCTCGCGGACGCGCCCGGCGTGCACGACACCCCCGGCCAGGTCGGCGAACCGGTCACGACGCGGCCGCCGGCCGGCAGCGACCCGGCGCCCGGCCAGCGGCCGAACTGCCTGCCGCACGACCTCTCCGACTTCACCGGCCGGACCGGCGAACTCGTCCTGCTCCAGGAGGCGGTGTCCCAGCGGACGGCCGGAGCTCCGCTGATGCTGTCCATCGACGGCATGGGCGGTGTCGGCAAGACCACCCTCGCGGTGCGCCTGGCGCACCGGGTGACCAGCGACTTCCCCGACGGCCAGTTCTTCGCCGCGCTGGACGGCTTCGACGAGTCCAAGCCGCCGGTACCGCCCGCCCAGGCGCTGGCCTCGCTGCTGCGCGCCGACGGCGTGCGGCCCGAGCGGATCCCGGCCTCGCTGGAGGAGCGCTCCGCGCTGTGGCGCTCCCGGCTGGCCGGCCGGCGCTGCCTGCTGGTGCTGGACGACGCGGCGGCGACCGCCCAGGTGCGCCCGCTGCTGCCCGGCGCCGGCGAGACCCTGGTGCTGGTGACCAGCCGGCGCAAACTGAGCGCGCTGGACGGCTCGGTGGCGCTGCCGCTGGACGTGCTGCCGCCGGGTGACGCGGTGGAGCTGATCGCCCGGATCGCCGGGGAGCGCCGGGTGGCGCGGGAGCCGGTCCGGGCGGCGGAGGCAGCGGCACTGTGCGGCTACCTGCCCCTGGCGGTGCGGATCGCCGCGACCCGCCTGCGGGACCGTCCGGCGTGGTCGGTGGCCGACCTGGTGGAGCGGCTGGCCGACCCGGAGCGGCGGGCGCGCTGCCTGCGCACCGGGGACCGCGACCTGATGGCGCTGCTGCGCGCGTCCTACCAGTACCTGGACCGGGCCCAGCAGCGGTTCAGCTGCTTGATGAGCCGTCAGCCCGCCGGGTCGTTCGACGTGGACCGGGCGGCGGCGGTGACCGGGCTGAGCGCGGACGAGGTGGAGTGCTGCCTGGACGCGCTGTTCGAGAACAACCTGATCCGGCAGGAGGGGGCGGCGCTGTTCTCGTTCCACAGCCTGGTCCGGGACTGCTCGCGGCTGCTGCCCGAGCCGTCGGACGGGGCCGGTGCCCCGGCCGCACCGGCGGACCGTCAGCTGCTGGTGACAGCCTGAGGACGGGTGGATTTCCGAACGTTTCACGGGCCGTGTCCGGGCCGTTGTTGTCCGGACACGTTTCCGGAATGTGCGGGTCAGGGTGTGGTTGCCCGGTGTCAGTAAGCTCAGGAAATCATGTAGACCTACTTACTGGCGCTGATCGAACGGGGACCGATCCATGCTGGACGTTCTGGGGCTCGACGCGGAGGCCGAGTCCATCTACCGCCGGATGCTCGCCGACCCGCGGGCCGGGGTCATGGCGCTGGCCACAGCCCTGTGCCTCACCGAGGACAGAGTGCGCACCGGACTCGACCGGCTCAGCGAACTGGCCCTGATCCAGCCGTCCGCCCGCGAGGGAATCGGGTTCCGGGCGGTCGGCCCGGAGACCGCGATGGAGGTGCTGCTGGCCCGCCAGCAGGCCGAGCTGGCGGCCCAACAGTTGCGGATAGAGGCATCGCGGGCCGCGGCGGCCCAACTGATCGCGGAGTGCTCGGCGTTCCGGCCGACCGCCACCGACGCGGCGTCCGAGCAGCTGGACGGCCCGGAGACGATCCGCGAGCGGCTGGCCGAACTGGCCGGATCGGTGCGCTGCGAGGTGGCGACCTTCGCCCCCGGCGGCGCCCACACCGAGGAGGACCTGCGGGCCAGCCGGCAGCCGAACGCGGCGCTGCTGGAGCGCGGGGTGCAGATGCGCACCGTCTACCTGGACAGCGTCCGCAACCACCGGCCCACCCTGGACCACGTCACCTGGCTGAACCTGCAGGGCGGCCAGGTCCGGACGGTGCCCGAACTCCCCATCCGCATGATCATCTTCGACCGCCAGCAGGCGGTCCTGCCGATCGACACCGACAACGCCCGGGCCGGCGCGGTGGTACTGCGCGGCGCCGGCACGGTGGCCGCGCTGTGCGCGCTGTTCGAGGGCGTGTGGGCCAGTGCGATCCCGGTCGGCGACGCGCCCAAGTGCGACGAGAACGAGATGCCGCCGCACGAGCTGGCGGTGCTGAAGATGCTCGCCCAGGGCCACACCGACGAGGCGATAGCCAAGCGGATGGGCGTCTCCCCGCGCACCGCCCGCCGGTTCGCCGCCAACCTGATGGAACGTCTGGACGCCCGCAGCCGCTTCGAGGCCGGGGTGCACGCCGTCCAGGACGGCTGGCTCCCCGCCACGCGCTAGGCCTGTCCGGCGGGATCGGCCGGACAGGCCTTGTGGGCGTCGCGCTGGCGGTTCGTCACGCCGTCGCGGCTTGGCGGTTCGTCACGCCGTCGCGGCTTGGCGCTTCTTCTCCCGGCGGTCCGCGAGGAGGAGCGCCAGTGCGGGCAGCAGCGTCACCCCGTACACCCCGAGCAGCCAGCCGAAGGAATGCGCGAACGCGGCCGGCACCATGCCGTGGTGGCTGCGGGCGGAGTCGGTGAGCACCACGGTGACCACCGCGATGGCCAGCGCGCCGCCGATCCGCTGGGTCAGGTTGAGCTGCGCGGAGGCGTCCGGGATGGACTCCTGACGGATCGACTGGAACGCCCGCGTCATGGTCGGCACGATGGTCAGGCCGGTGCCCAGGCCGCGGACCACCAGGCTGCCGCAGATCAGCCAGTACGGGGTGGTGCCGGTCAGGCCGGTCATCGGAACGGTGGCGATCATCGTCAGGCAGATGCCGATCAGCACCGTCGCGCCGCCGCCGATCTTCCGCAGCAGCACCCGGGACAGCCAGGCGGCGGTCACCACGCCCAGGCCGCCGACGGACATCAGCAGGCCGGTGGTCACCGCGGACTCGCCGCGGGCGTCCTCGAAGTACAGCGGGATCAGCATCATCGGCGAGTACAGGACGAAGCCCAGGCAGAAGATGTTCACCACCGCGGTCGCGTACACCGGGATGCGGAACAGCCGCAGGTCGAGCAGCGGGAACTTCGCCTTCAGCTCACGCACCACGAACACCGCCGCACCGACCACCGCCAGGCCCAGCGGCACCAGCAGCGAGGCGCTCACCTCGGCGCCGCGCTCGGCGTACGCGTGGATGGCCAGCACCAGAGAGACGGTCGCGGTCGCCGAGGAGACCAGGCCCAGCAGGTCCAGCGGCTTGGCGCTGCCGGCCGGCGGGGCGTCCTTGCGGACCCAGCGCAGGGTGGCGGCCAGCAGGATCGCGCAGAACGGGATGTTCACCACGTACACCGCGGACCAGCCGCCCCAGGCGACCAGCAGACCGCCGATGGTCGGGCCGAGCAGCGGACTGATCAGCATCACCGAACCGTTCAGGCCCTGGATCTTGGCCAGGTGCTCGCGCGGCACACCGCGGGTCAGCAGGATCGTCGACGCCGGGGTCAGGATGCCCGCCGCCGCACCGGACAGGCCGCGGGCCGCGATCAGCTGGTCCAGCGACTGGGCGGCGGCGCAGCCCAGCGAACCCAGCGCGAACAGCGCCGTCGCCGCGGCGAACACCCGCTTGGTGCCGAACCGGGTGGCCAGCCAGCCGGTGGCGGGCATCGTCGCCGCCAGCGCCAGCAGGTAGGCCGTCACCACCCACTGCACCTGGTTGATGCCGCCGAACCGGGCGGTGGTCTCCTGCATGGAGACGTTGACGATGGTGGTGTCCAGCAGCGCGATGAACCCGCCGGCGATGGCGGCGGCCATGGTGATCAGCGCGGCCTTGGACGGGGCGTCCTGGGGCGGGGCGTCCTGGGGCGGGCCGGCCTGGGGCGGGGCGGCGTCGGCCTTCGGGGCCTCGGTCTGCGCGGTGGTGGCCGGCGTCTCGGGCTCGGCCGCGGCGACCGCGACGGTCTCCTCGACCACCGGCTTGGACTCGGCGGGCTTCGGGGCGGCGGCAGTGGTCGGCTTCGCGGCGGTGGGCTTCGCGGCGGCGGTGGGCTTCGCGGCGGGCTTGCGCGCCGGACCCGGCTTGCGGCGGGCCGTGCCCTTGACCGCGTTCACCGTGGTGCGGGCGGGCTGCTTGGTGGGCATCTTCGCAGGTCCTTCATCAGCGGGAGGGAGGAGGGGTGCCGGGTCAGTCGGTGGCGAGCAGGGCGCGTTCGACCTCGTCGAGGACGGCCTCGGCGGCCGGACGGGCGTCGGGCCGGTTGCGGCAGGACAGCGTGAGTTCGGTGCGGCCGTCGAGCTGGCAGGTGCTCAGGAACATCTCGGCGTACGGGACGAGCATCGGCAGCGTGTAGTACTCGGTGGGACGGAACTGCGCGGTGCGGTACAGCTCGGTGTCGATCCGGCCGTGGTCGGTGAGGATCGCGGTGCACGGGAAGCGGGTGCCGTCCAGTTCCTGGGCCTCCCGCAGCGAGTTCGCGAACGGGTTGCTGCGCAGGAAGTCCCGTTCCAGGGCGGCGACTTCGCGCTTGCGGAGCATGGCTGCGAGCAGCTGGCTGTGCAGCCGGTTCCAGCGGTCCTCACGGTGCAGATCGAGCACCAGCTGGGAAGTCAGGTTGGCGGTGGAGCGCACCTCGCGGTCGTGCCGGCGCAGGTCCACCGGGATGATCAGGCGACCGGATTCGGCGGCCAGCAGGCGGGACACCGCGGCACCGATCCGGGCGGTGGCGGCGGACGGCGTGGCCGCGACCGAGCGGCGCAGCCAGAGCGCCGTCCCGTCGGCGGGCCCCTGCCCGAGGATCGCCGGGTACCCCTCCACCCGGGCCGGGACGGGGGCGGCCGGGACGGGGGCGGCGGCGGTGCGGAAGTGGGTGTCGTCGACGGTGGAGTCCGCGCCGAGCAGGCTCTCGCCGCGCAGCGCGCGGAACAGGTCCTCGATCCAGTAGCGCAGGCCGCGGCCGTCGGTGACGATGTGGCTGGCCCGCACCACCAGTCGGGTGGTCACCGGCCCGTTGGCGAGGCCCAGTTCGCAGACCGGCCCCGCCACCACGTCCAGGTCGCGGTGGAAGAACGGGTGCTCGAACCCGGCGTCGGCGGGCAGCTCGGTGATCGGCGGGAGGGTGTCCTCGGCCCGCCAGTTGGGACCCTTGCGACGGACCGCGAGACCGGGGTTGACGGCGGTGGACTGCCGTACCGCGTCGGCGAGTTGCTCCGGGTCGATGCGGCCCTCGCCCTCGATCACCATCTGGATCAGCTGCGGGGTGCCGGTGGCATTGGCGTTCAGGTAGCCGCGCTCGATCTGGGAGATCCGCCGGGTGTAGGCCCGGGCCGGGGCGGCGGTGGCGGTGGCCGTGGCGGTCATGCGGCAGGCTCCAGAGTGAGGGCTTCGGTGCGGACGGCGGGGAGTACGAACTTCGGCGCCGGGCGGTCGACGGAACGGCGCTGCGGTGCGGCCGGGCGGCCTCGCCGCGAGCGGCTGCGGGCGGCGGCGACGGTGCCGAAGTCGCGTTGCGCGCAGGCGGGTTCGAACTGCTCGGCGCGGGCTGCGGCGAACTCCGGTGCCGAGGTGGCGAGTTCGAGCTTCGACGCTGGTCCGCCTCGCCGCGAGCGGCTGCGGGCGTCGGGGACGGCGATGAAGTCGCGTTGCGCGCGGGCGGGTTCGAACTGCGGGGCGTGGACTGCGGCGAACTCCGGTGCCGAGGTGGCGAGTTCGAGCTTCGACGCTGGTCCGCCTCGCCGCGAGCGGCTGCGGGCGTCGGGGACGGTGCCGAAGCCGCGCTGCGCGCCACCGAGTTCGGGCCGCCGGGCGCGGGTCGCGGCGACGGTCCCGAAGCCGCGCTGTGCGCCACCGAGTTCGGGCCGCCGAGTGCAGGCCGCGGCGACGGCGCCGAAGCCGCGCTGCGCGCCACCGAGCTCGGGCCGCCGAGTGCGGGTCGCGGCGACGGTGCCGAAGCCGCGCTGCGCGCCACCGAGTTCGGACCGCCGGCTGCGGGTCGCGGTGGCGGTCATGCGACGAGCTCCAGGGCCGGGGCGACGACGCCCTCGGCGGGTTCGGGCAGGCAGTCCCACTGGGCGCAGGTGCGTGCCACGACCTGGCGCCGCGCGCTGCCGGGTTCGGCCGGCGTCGGGGCCGGGCCGGAGTCCGTCTGCGGGTCGACGGGTTCGGCCGAGCAGTCCCATCGCGGGCAGGTGCGGGCCACGACGGCTTCCGCCCCGGGCCGGGGGTGGGCCGTGGCGGTCATGCGGCGGCCTCCGGGGTGAGTGCTTCGGTGCGGGTGGCGGGGGCGGTCGGGTTCGGCTGCCACCACCAGCGGACGGCGGCGGGGGCGTCGGTGGCGAGGGCGAGGTGCAGGCCGTGGCCGAGGTCGGCGGAGCGGATCAGGTGGCCGGTGTTGGTGGGCCGCCAGCCCGGTCGCCAGTCCGGGAGCCGGACGCCCGCGAAGGTCTCCTTGCGCAGGTGGGAGGCCTTGATCAGGGCCTCGCACTCGGCGAAGTCCCGCATGGTGGCGGGTTCGCCGTCGGGGCGGCCGAGCAGCGCGCCCAGCCACTGCATCGCGTACGGGCGGTCCCGGTGGTCCTGCAGGTCCACGCCGACGGTCTGGTCGGAGACCAGTGCCACCGTGGAGTAGGTGGCGCAGTGCGCGACCGAGGCGGTCAGGCCGAGGGCCGGGACGCTCCACCGCCGGTGCTCGTCGCGGGCCAGTTCGCGGGGCCGCAGCCGGACCCCGTACAGGCTGGCCACCGCCTCGGTGATCAGCCACCGGCCGGCGTCGTTCAGGCGGTTGCCCATCCGGTCGCGCGGCAGGTTGGGGTGGTGGGTGACGAGGCAGTCGATGGTTGCCTCGTCGTCCTGGCTGATCTGCGGGGCGGGCGCGCCGGCCGTGATCTCCGTCGCCGCCCGGGCCTGCGGGCGGTGTGCCGGGGTGGGTGCCGGGCCGCCGCCCGGCACCCGGCCGGAGTTCGGTGCCCCGCCGGGCCCCGAGTCCGGCGTCCTGAACCGGCCGTCCGTCGGCGCCAGGTCGGTCTCCGGGCGCTGTTCCTCGGTCAGCCAGTCCCCGGCGGCCCGGGCGGCCGGCACGGGGCCGGTGCCCGGGCCGGCCACCGGCCCCGCCGCGGCGAGTACCGGGCCCAGTCGGCCGGCCCAGCCGAGCGTCACCAGGTCCGTCTCCGGACGCTGTTCCTCCGTCAGCCAGTCCCCGGCGGCCCGCAGGGCCGTGCGCACGGTGCCCATCACGGCCTCGCGTCGAACACCGCGGCTGCGTAGGAGCCGCCGTAGGCGAAGCTGGAGAGCAGCAGGCGTCCGGCGGGGGCGTCCCCGGCGAGGGCGGCGACCAGGCCGAGGGCGCCGGCCGAGCCGTAGGTCTCGCCGAGCAGCGCCTTGGGGGTGACCGTGGGGCGGTCGGAGAGGCCGGCCAGGGCCAGGGCGCGGGACTGGGCGACGTCGACCAGGCGGTAGCCGGAGGCGGCGGAGACCACGGTGTCGATCTGCTCGGGCGTGGAGTCGGCCTCGGCGAGGGCGCCGCGCAGGGCGCGGGCCCAGGCTTCGCCGTCGCGGCCGATCCGTCCGATGCCGGCCGGTTCGCCGGAGGCTCCGAAGCCCCGGACGTCGGCCAGGACGTTCGCGCCGCGGGCGGCGGCGGAGGCCTCGGACTCCAGCAGGATCGCGGCCGCGCCCTCGGAGAGCACGGTGCCGGTGCCGCGGCCGGGCTCGATGTGCGCGGTCTTGGCGTATCCGGGCAGTCGGGCCTGGGTGGCCAGGGCCTGCTCGGGGAACTCGTCGGCGACCACGACCATGATCCGGTCGGCCATGCCGCGGGCGATCACCCGGGCGGCCAGCTGGAGCGCGAGGACGGAGGAGGTGCCGCCGTTGGCGATGGTGGCGGTGTAGCCGCGGTAGCGGTGCAGCATGCCGACGTGTCCGGCGGCGGCGTTGACGACGGTGTTGGCGAAGGTCGCCGGGTTGGCGCCGGTGATGCCCTTCTCGATGACGCCGCGGTGGAAGTCGAGCACCGAGGTGACGGGGCCGTAGCCGGTGGCGAACACGATGCCGGTGCCTTCGGCCTCGGCGCGGGACGGCTTGCCGTGCCGCTCGTACAGGTCGCCGACGGCGCCGGCGGCGAGCACGCCCAGCGGGTCCATCCGGCGGGCCTTGCTGGGGTTGAGGCGCTTGGCGACGGCCTTGACGTCGATCCGGCCGATCGGGCGCTCGCCGATGCCGGCGACCTGCTCCAGGGTGTCGAAGCCGACCTTTCCGGCGGCGAGCGCGGCGGTCAGTTCCTCGGTGGAGGCGGACGAGCCGGCCAGTCCCGCGACGCCGGTGACCACGACGTGGTGCACGGGCTGCGTGCGCCGGGCCGAACGGGCGGGCCGGCCGGGCTTGTTGAGGACGACGGTGGCGTTGTTGCCGCCGAACGCGAAGGAGTTGGAGGCGACCACCTCGAGCGGGGCGGGCCGCCCGGTGTTCGGGACAATGTCCAGCCCGAACGGGGAGTCGACGCCGCGGGTGCTGAGCGTCGGCGGGATGACGCCCCGGTCGATCGCCATGGTGGAGACGATCGCCTCCACCGCGCCGGCCGCGCCCAGGGTGTGGCCGAGCATCGACTTGGTGGAGCTGGCGGGCGGCACCTCGGCGCCGAAGAGCAGCTTCACGGCCTTGGGCTCGGACACGTCGTTGGCGGGGGTGCCGGTGCCGTGCAGGTTGACGTAGTCGACGTCCTCGGGCGCCAGGCCGGCGGTCTGCAGGGCCTGGGCCATCGCCGCGGCCGCGCCCTTGCCGCTCGGGTCGGGGGCGGTCTGGTGGTAGCCGTCGCAGGAGAGGCCGTAGCCGCCGAGTTCGGCGAGCGGGGCGGCGCCGCGTTCGGCGGCCCGTTCGGCGGACTCCAGCACCATGAAGCCGGCGCCCTCGCCGAGGGTGAGCCCGGTGGAGGCGGACATCGGCGCGCACGGCTCGGGGTCGAGCGCGCCGAGGGCGGAGAAGCCGTACGCGGAGAGCTGGGCCAGCGGGTCGACGCCGCCGCAGATGACGTAGTCGACCTCGCCCTTCCAGAGCAGTTCGGCCGCGTAGCCGAGGGCGACCGCGCTGGCGGCGCAGGCGTTGGAGAGGACCACGCGGGGGCCGCGCAGGTCGAACTCGGCGGCGATGTAGTCGCCCACGCAGGGGAGTTGGGAGGCGGCGGCCTGGACGGCGTCCAGCACGCCGTCCTTCACCAGGCCGCGGTGCACGGTCTCCAAGGTGGGCATCGCGCCGAGGCTGGAGCCGACCACCACGGCGACCCGGTCGCGGTCCACGGTGTCCAGGTCGAGGCTGGAGCTGCGCAGTGCCTCGCGGATCGCGGTGGCCGCCAGCGCGTAGCAGCGGTCCAGGTCGGCGGGCTGCTCGGCGGTGACCATGCCGGCCCAGTCGGTGAGCAGCTCGGTGGTAGGGAAGAGGGTGTTGGTGCGGATGCCGGAGACGCCCTGGGAGATCGACGCCCAGCTCTTCTCCACGTCATCGCCGGCGCCGGTGATCAGCCCGAGGCCCGTGAGGGCGATGCGTTCGGTGGTCTTGGTCATCAGTGGATCCGGGTGGTGAGCGAGCGGGCGATGACGCGGGGCTGGGTGACGGTGCGCACCGGGGTGTCGGCGCCGTCCTCGTTGGCGGCGGTGAGCTCCAGGCCGGGGACCCAGAACGGGGCGTCCAGCTTGGCGACGATCAGTTCCTCGTCGGCGTTGGCGGACGGGGCCTGCCAGATGACGGTGCCGATCTGCTGCCCGCCGGCGGTGACGGGGGTGCCGACGGTGAAGGCGGCGCCGGCCGGGGCGGCCAGGGCGGTGATCTTGGCGTTCTCGGCGGTGGGCTTGACCAGCTCCTCGGAGCCGAGGAACTCGCCGATGCGGTTCCAGTCGACCATCCAGGCCAGGTCGGCCTCGTGCACCGGCAGGCCGGCGAAGCCCGCGGCGTAGACGGCCATGCCGGCCTCGGCCTGGACGCGGGCCAGGCCCTCGTCGCCGACCTCGGCGCCGCCCTGGGCGAGCACCGCCTCGACGGCGGCGGCGTGGCCGGCCTCGGGGGCGTTGGACAGCAGCAGGTAGCCGTACTCGCCGGTGGTGCCGACCCGGGCGAGGTGGGCGAGCGCGGCGGGCTCGCCGGGGACGGCGGACTCGGTGACGCCGTGCAGGGTCAGGCCGGAGATGTCGAACTCGACGAACGCGGCGGCCGCGGCCCAGGCGGTCGGGCCCTCGAACGCGGTGGCGCCCCAGCCCTCGGGGGCGACCTCGACGGTGACGTCGGCCGGGGCCTCCAGGGCCTCCAGGTAGCCGGTCAGGGCCTCGGCGGAGACGGGGGTGCGGGGCAGCAGCCAGGAGTCGTCGCCGATCTCGAAGTGCAGCAGGATCGCGAACGGCGAGCCGTCCTGGTTCAGCGCCAGCGCCTCGCGGACGGTGTCCGGCTCGACGTACTCGCTGGACTTGGCGAGGAACAGGTCGAGGAACTCGTAGCGGTCGCCGCCGGAGATCCGGACCAGCGGGGCGGTGATCGGGTAGACGCCGATGGCGGTGCGGACGGTGGTGTAGTCGTCCTGCGCGGTGCGCACGGCAACGGTGGTGGTCATGGCTCTGGTGGTCCTTTCGAGGGTTTTCGACGGGTGTCAGATCGCGGGTGCGGGGTGGACGGACAGCTGCCAGGCGGCCTCGGTGGCGGCCGTCGCGCAGCCGATCAGCAGTCCGGAGGAGGTGGTGCGCAGGACGATTTCCGGCGCTCCGGGCCCGCCGGCGGCGGGTGCGAGGTGCAGCCAGTGGCCGCTGGTGAGGCGGATCGCCGCGGCGGAGGCCCAGACCTGTCGGAAGGCGGTGGAGTCGAGCTCGTGGCGCTGTCCGGCGGAGTGCAGCACCACGGGGGTGCCGGCCGGGGTGTCCGGGGTGAGCCAGAGCACCGTCTCCTCGTCCGCGCCGGGGGCGTGGATGTCGATCCGGACCGGCTCGGCGGCCTGCTCGGGGGCGGTGACCTCCCAGCTGATCCGCTCCTGCGGGGCGGCCAGGCCGAGCGGGTGCTTCTGCTCCCACTCGCGGACGGTCGGGACGCCCCAGCCGAGGCCGGTGGCGAGGCTGTGCCGGTGGTGCTCCAGGGTGACCCAGGCGCCTGCGCTCCAGCGCGGGTTGCAGCCGAAGGCGCGGGTGCGGGGGGCGGGGCTGCGCAGCACCTTCTTGCCGTTCTCGGTCCAGGAGGTGATGCCGCCGGCGTTCGCCTTGACGGTCAACTTCCGTTCGCCGGTGGCGGGTTCGGCCGTTGCGGTGCTGCGGGGGGTGGTGTCGTGGTCGGCGCCGGTGCGGAGTTCGGTGCGCAGCCGGGCGGTGCCGTCGGCGTCGGGCTCCAGGTGGCGTTCGACCAGGGTGGTGTGGATCAGCCGGACCGGGCGGCCGGCCGGGAGGGTGATCCGGGTGCTGCCGTCGGTCCAGTCGAGGGTGGATCCGGCGGGTGCGGTCTGCGCGGCCGCGACCACCTCGGAGGTGTCGCGGACGCCGATGCCGGTGCCGATCAGGTGCTGGGCGGCGTCGGTGTCGGGGCCGGTCAGGGTGAAGTCGCCCTGGCGGAGTCCGACGGTCTGGAAGATCCGGCCGGGCCGGGTGGTGTACGTGAACTGCTGGTCCAGCACGCCCTGGTGGAGCGTGAGGGTGCCGGTGACCTGGTTGCCGCCGGACCTCTCGCGGACCTGCACGCCGTGCTCGACGGGGTGGATCTCCAGGTCGCGGGCCTGGCCTTCGCGCCAGCCGGCCGAGCGGTCGGCCTCGGCGCTGGGCCAGGTGGAGACGAACACCGGCCCGTGGTGGCCCTCGGCGTGCACGGTGAGGGTGCCTTCGGCGGCGTCCAGCTCGGCGGTGAGGCCGCTGTCGCCGAAGCGGTGCGGCTCGGCCGGCTGCTGGATCCGGACCTCGTACGGCGGTTCGGCGATCTTCAGCGGCCGGGTGGCGCCCTCGGGGGTGGTGAGGGCCGCTTCCAGCATCAGGCCGCGGTCCACGTCGATGGTGGCGGTGAGCTTGAACTCGCCGAGGGCCAGAGCGTAGGCGACGGTGCGGATTCCGTCCACCACCCGTACGTCGGACCGGAGTTCGTCGTCGCGGCCGCCGGCGACGTTGCCGAAGCTGCTGAGCTGGCCGAGTGCGGCCAGCGCCTCGGGGTCGAGGTCGTGGAAGACGCTGCGCAGGATCAGCGGGATGTAGTTGTGCAGCTCGACGTTGCCGTCCTCGCCGGGGACGGTCTCGCCGACCGACACGCAGCCGACCCGCCGGTAGAGCTTGAAGGCGACGGTGTTGGCCGGGTTGACGGTCAGTCGGAGCACCAGGCAACCGCAGCGCATCATCCATTCGACGGCTTCGGTGAACAGCCGTCCGGTGATGACGCCGTTGCGGTAGGCCGGGGCGACGAAGAACATGTCGGCGATGAGTTCGCCGGCCCGGGCGGAGCGGCGTCCGGTGCTGTGGAACAGCCCGAAGGTGCCCACCACCCGGTCGTCGTCGACGGCGATCAGGAACGTCGCGGTGTCGCGCTCGGCGAGTTCGCGTTCCAGTTCGCCGCCGGTGATTCCGCCCGCCACCGGGTTGGGGTTGTCGCGGTGACGGTTGTAGAGCTCGGCGATGTCATGCGCGTCGCCCTCCTGGTACGGGCGGATCGTGATGGACATTCCACACCTCCTTGTCTGCTCCCTGAGGGCAGGTCAGCCCTTGCGTTCGGTGGTGACGATCAACGAGCCGGCGGCGGCGAGTTCGGTGCCGACGGTGGCGCGGACGGAGACGGAGCGCAGGCCGCCGAGCTTCTGGCCGAGCTTGGCCTCCAGGGTGAGCTGGTCGCCGGGGACGACCAGCCGGGAGAACTTCATCGAGCTGATCGAGCCGAGGTAGCCGACGCTGGCCGACGGGTCTCCCTCGGCGGGGGCCGGAGACTCCAGCAGTTCGGCGACGTAGACCACGGCCACCAGCTGGGCCATCGCCTCGACGATCATCACGCCGGGCATGATCGAGTGGTCGGGGTAGTGGCCGGCGAAGAACGGCTCGTTCACCGAGACGCTCTTGATGCCGCGTCCGGAGACGCCGGGGACCACGTCGTAGGCGCGGTCGATCATCAGCATCGGCCAGCGGTGCGGGAGCATCCGCTTGATGTCGTCGGAGGAGTAGGCGAAGCCCTTGCTCGGCTTCTCCTTGGCGACCGGCCGGGTGGGTGCGACGGCGGTGGCCATGGTCAGACCTCGCGGGCTTCGATGAAGTCGACCAGGGCGTTGATGGAGCCGAAGGCCTCGAAGTCGTCGTCGCTGATCAGCACGTCGTACTCGTTGTTGATCATGACGACGATCTCGAGGGTGTCCAGCGAGTCCATCTCCAGGCCGCGGCCGAACAGCGGCTGGTTGTCGGAGACGACCTCGGCCTCGGCGTCCAGGCCCAGGCGGTCGATGATCATCGACTTGATCTTGAGGTTCTTCTCCAGGCGCTGCTCGGCCTGGGTCCGGACGTCCTCGAAGGTGGCGGTGGACATGGTGCTGCCTTTCCGTTGGGGAGGGTTGATGGAACGTCAGTTCGATTTCAGAGGAGGGCGGGTCAGCTGTAGAGCATCCCGCCGTCGACCGTGAGCACCTTGGCGGTGATGTACGAGGCCGCCGGGCTGGCCAGGAAGACCGCCGCCTGCGCGACCTCCTCCGGGGTGCCCATCCGGCCCAGCGGGATCGCCGCCGCGGCCTCCTTCAGCTGGGCCCGCGGCACCTTCTTCACCATGTCGGTGTCGATGAAGCCCGGCGCCACCACGTTGACCCGGATGCCCTTGGGGGCGCCCTCGTAGGCCAGGGTCTTCGCCATCGCGATCACCCCGCCCTTGGAGGCGGCGTAGTTGGCCTGGCCGACCCGGCCGGCGATGCCCGAGGTGGAGGCGATGAAGACGATCGACCCGCCGCTCGCGTACATCTGCTTGGTGGCCTCACGGGCCGTCAGGAACGCACCCGTCAGGTTGGTGGAGATCACCTCCTGCCACTTGGCGGCGCTCATCGCCGCGAGGTGACCGTCGGCGGTGATGCCCGAGTTGAGGACCGCGACGTCCACGCCGCCCCAGGCGGTGCGGATCTCCTTGTACATCGCGGTGACCTGCGCCTCGTCGGACACGTCGGCCCGCACCAGCAGCGCCTTGCGGCCGAGGCCCTCGATCTTCTCCGCCAGCTGCTCGGCCTTGCCGGCGCTGGAGCGGTAGTTGAGCGCGACGTCGCAGCCGTGCTCGGCCAGGTGCAGCGCGATCGCCGCGCCGATGCCCCGGGAGGCCCCGGTGACGACAGCCCTGGTGCCTTCGGTGAACAGCTGACTCATGCCGTGCTCCCGGCGAGGTTGGAGGTGACCTTGTGGCTGCCCGGGTCGAAGCCGTCGACCTCGGTGCCCAGACCGTGCCGCTCGGCGTGGTTCAGCACCGCCTCGGCGACGGCCAGGTCCAGCACGCCGAGGCCGAACGGGGCGAACACCACGGTGCGGGCGGCGGGCAGTTCGGCGGTGCCGTCGAGCAGCGCGCCGATCTCGGCGGTGACGAACCGGCGGTGGCCCACCTGCTGCTCCGCCTTGTGCAGCGAGGTCTGCTCGCGGATCGCGTGGTCCGCGTCGTCGGTGACGTTGACCGCGCCCAGCACCGAGGCGACCGACAGGTCGCGCAGCGACAGGTGCAGGATGACCTGCCCGTCGGGGCGGTTCGGGTGGTCGGCCAGGTCCAGCCAGTACGAGGAGTCGGTGGTGGCGATCGAGACCGTGTCGGCGGTCAGCACCTGACCGAGCGTCGCCGCCCTGAACTCGACGTCCGGGTACTCGGCGGCGAGCTCCGCGGCGAACACCTTGGCCCGCTCCGGGAAGGCGTCCTGCAGCAGGACGGTCCGCAGCCCGTCGTGCACCTGGGTGAGGAAGTGCACCACCTGGTTGTTGATGGTGCCGCAGCCGACCAGGCCGACCGTGCGGACCTCGCGGTCCGCGTTCAGCAGCCCGGAGGCGAGCGCCGCACCGGCCGCGGTGCGGACCGCGGAGATCTGGCTGCCCTCCATCAGGGCGAGCGGGTAGCCGGACTCCAGGTCGTTCAGGATGCACAGCGAACTGGCGCGCTGCATACCCCGCTTGACGTTCTCCGGGAAGGACGAGATCCACTTCAGGCCCATCACCGGGGCCGGTCCGCCAAGGTAGGCGGGCAGCGCGATGATCCGCGAGTCGGAGCGGTGCAGCGGGCGCAGGAAGGTGGAGAACGGGAGGTCGGACTTGCCCTGGCTGTGCAGCACGTAGGCGTTGCGCACCAGGTCGATGACGGTGGAGTCGAGGTCCGCGAGCGCGGCCCGGACGTCCTCCCGGCCGAGGATCCTCATGCCTGGCCCCTTTCTTGGTCGGTCGGCGGCAGGTACTGCCGGAGGTAGGACTCCACCCACTGGTCGTCGTAGATGGTGTCGAGGTAGCGGTCGCCGCCGTCCGGGAGCACGGCGACGCAGGTGCTGCCGGGTTCGATCCAGGACTCGGCCTGCATCAGGGCGGCGATCACCGCGCCGGACGAGCCGCCGGCCAGGATCGACTCCTCGGCGAGCAGGCGGCGGCAGCCGCGGATGCACTCGGAGTCGGTCACCTTGACCACCCGGTCGGCGAGGCCGGGGCGGAGCAGCTGGGGGACGACCGCCGCGCCGTGGCCGGGGATGGTGCGCCTGTGCGAGGACTCCCAGGGCTCCGGCGGGCCGAAGATCACACTGCCCACGGCATCCACCGCGACCACCCGGGTGGGCAGTCCCTGGTCCTGGATGAACTCGGCGCAGCCGCGCAGCGTGCCGGTGGTGCCGGCCGCCAGGAACAGGTAGTCGGGGGCCTCGGGGAGGGCCTCGAAGATCTCTCGCATGGTGGTGCGGTGAGCGCGCGAGTTGTCCTCGTTGGCGTACTGGTTGGGCCACCAGGAGTCGGGGACGGTGTCCAGCAGGTGCTTGACCCGGGCGATCCGGGCGGGCAGGAACTCGCCGGTGGCGGGGTCGCGGTGCTCGACCACCTCCACCCGGGCGCCGTAGGCCCGCATGATGGCGAGGTTCTGCGGGGTGGTGCGCGGGTCGACCACGATGATCAGGCCGAGCCGGTAGAAGTTGCAGAGCTGGGCGAGCGCGATGCCCAGGTTCCCGGAGGAGGACTCCACCACGGTGGAGACCCCGGGCACGATCCGGCCGGCGGCGATGGCCTGTTCGACCATCGACTTGGCGGCGCGGTCCTTGATGGAGCCGCCGGGGTTGAACCGCTCGCACTTGGCGTACACCTGGAAGCGGTCGGTGGCGAAGAGTCGGTCCAGCGCCACCAGCGGCGTGCCGCCGATCGTGGAGACGATGTCGGGGTCCGACGGACGGTGCGGGCGGACCCGCAGTTCGGCGCCGTCGGGGACGAGCACGGTCATTCCGGCACCTTTCGGCTGATCTGGAGCCGAAGCTCACTGACGTACTGCTCACCGTCGGCGTCAGGCAGCCAGGACTCCTCGGGGGCCGGCAGCGGTTCGCTGACGGTCACCCTGGCGTCGGGGTCCGACTGCACCGCCCGGCGGACGAGGTTGGCGAAGGAGAGCACCAGCGTCGGGCTGGTGAAGTCGACCAGGGAGGGCTTCGTCTCCTCGGGGAACTTGACGAAGGCCCGGTCGGGCAGCGCGTTGTCGGTGACCCAGCGGCGCACCGTCAGGTAGTCGCGCATCCGGTCGGCCTTGGGCGCGAGGGCCACGCTGGTGGCGGGCAGCCGCCAGGTCTCCCGGAACAGCACCAGGTCGTCGAGGGTGACCCGGGGGGCGTGCGGGCGGTCCAGGCCGATCTTGAACGCGTCGCAGGCGATGATCGAGATCAGTACCGCGAGCAGTTCGGAGAGCGTCCGGGTGCGGCCGTCGGTGGTGGTCGCGGTGATCGTGCCGTCGTGCTCGGTGAGGGTGATGGCCACGGCGGGTTCGATCCGCTCGCGCTGGTCGAAGGGGGCGCGGGTGAAGCCGATCAGCCGGTCGCCCGCGCCGATCGGGGCGGGCACCATGCGGCCGCTGTTGCGCTTCCAGCCGACCGGCAGCAGCGGCACCAGCCGCTCGCCGCCGATCGCCCGGTTGACCTTGTCGCGCAGCGAGCCGGTGTCGGCCGTCCAGTCCAGGAACGGCAGGTCGAGGGTGGCCAGGCAGGCGTGCAACTCGCCGAGCACCACCAGGTGTTGGCCGGCGTTGACGGCGTCCACCGAGCGGGCGACGACCTGCAGGTCGGGGCTGTGCACGGCGAGGTGCGGGGAGCGGACCTCGCCGGTGGCGAACACCTTTTTCGCCGAGTCGATGATCTGGTCGACACTCAGGTCGACCCGGGTGGCGCCGTCCGGCACCTCGCCGATGACCTCGCGCCACTTCAGCGCCAGCTCCCGGACGGCCTGCTGGACGGGGTGGTTGTGCTCGCCCCAGAACAGCGCCAGGGTCTGCGGCCAGACGTCGGCCAGCGTGACGGCGGTGCCGGGGCGCTGCCGTTCGGCGGCCTTGCGGACCAGCGCGACCACCTCGGTCTCGACCAGTTCGGCGAGCCGGTTGCCGAACCAGTCGGCGGCGTCGGCGACCAGGGCGAGCGGGCGGGCGATGCCGTCCAGGAAGTCCCGGCCGAGCTCCATCCGGCAGTCCCGCAGGGTGTCCTGGTAGACCAGGGTGCGGCCGGCGTACGCCTTGCCCTCCTCGCGGGAGGCGGCCTGGCCGGTGGTCTCCACGAAGTACGCGTCCAGCGCGTCCAGTGCCTCGACCAGTTGCTCGGCGCTCCCGGCCCGGTCGATCTCGCCCTTGTGGCGGGCGAGTTCGGCGAGCACCGCGTCGTAGCGGACGAACATCTCGGGGTCGCCGATCGCCGAGACGCGGCGGCGCAGCACCTCCTCGGCGCGGACGTCGACCGGGATGTTGGCGTCCCAGCCGAGCACCCGCTGCCGCAGCAGCCGGTTCAGCACCTTGTCGACGGCTCCGCGGGCGCTCGCGGCGTCCCAGCCGTGGTCGGCGATCAGCAGGTCGGTGATCTGCTCGGCGCTGCGGTCGCCGTCGGCGAGCCGCATCACCTGCGCGTCCTCGGGGCGCAGCCGGACGGTCTTGCGGTTGGCGAGCACCAGCTGCTCGCCGTCGAGGTGGACGTCGGGGCGCAGCACCGGCGGGAACCACCAGCGGGCGCCGGGCTGTTCGGCCATCCAGTCGGCGATCGCGGCGACCGTCCAGCGTTCCAGCGAGGTGCGGGCGGCGGCGACCAGGGCGGGGCCGTGGTCGATGCCGATGGCTTCCTGGGTGCGGCCGACGCCGATCCAGGCGCCGGGGCCGAAGAAGCCGATGGTCTCGGCCTTGGCGCAGTAGCGCAGCCAGTACATGGCGAGGGTGCGTTCGCGCTGGCGGCGCTTGGTCTCCTTGCCGCCGGGGGCGGCGAGCGAGTCGAGGATGCGGAAGACGGTGCGGTTCTGCCAGGCGATGGCCAGGCGGAGCTTGGGGTCGGTGGCGAGGGCGGCGAGGCGGGCGGCCTCGGCGTCCACGTCGGCGCGGTAGGCGGTGTCGAACTCCTCGGCGGTGCCCTCGCCGGCGGCGAGCCGGGCGGCGGCGGCCGGGGCGGAGGTGCCGCCGATCAGGTCGAGGCCGGAGACCGGGAAGCCGGCGTTGCGGAGCAGTCCGACGCCCCAGACCTGCCAGTCGGAACCGGCCAGCGGGTGGAGCGGGGCGAAGTCCGCCCAGTCCACGGCGCGGGCGGCCTCGACGGCGGGGGCGGTCATCCCGACACCTCCGCCAACTCGCTTGCTGCGGCGGGGGTTTCGGTGAGCGCGGCGGCGAGCCGGGCGATGCCTTCGGCGATCTTCTTGCGCGGCACGTTGCTGAAGCACAGCCGGATGCCGTCGTTGTGTTCGCCGTCGATGGAGAAGTGGCCGCCGGGGACGAAGGAGATGCCGTGCGCGGCGGCGGCCTGCGCGTAGCGGGTGGCGTCGGCGCCGTCGCGGTGGCGCAGCCAGAGGTAGAAGCCGCCGCCGGGGCGCTGCCAGGTCCACGGGCTGTCGGTGCCGAGTTCGGCGTCGAGCGCGTCGGCCATCTGGGTGCAGCGTTCGCGGTAGCTGTCCCGGTAGCGGTCGATCAGCTCGGTCCAGCCGTTGCGGGAGTAGTAGGCGGCCAGCGTGCCCTGGGCGAGCGCGGACGGGGAGAGCGAGATGATCTCGGCGACCCGGGCGAGGTCGTAGCGCAGGTGCTCGGGGGCGGCGATCCAGCCGGAGCGCAGGCCGGGGGCGAAGATCTTGGAGAAGGTGCCGAGGTAGACCACCTGCTGCGGGTCGAGGGCCTGGAACAGCGTGGTGGTGGTGCCGTCGAAGCCGAGCAGGCCGTACGGGTTGTCCTCGATCAGCAGCAGGTCGAGTTCGCGGCAGGCGGTGAGGATGGCGGCGCGGCGCGGGACGGAGAGGGTGGCGCCGGTCGGGTTCTGGAAGGTCGGGTTGACGTACAGCAGCCGGACGGTGCGGCCGGCCTCGCGCAACTCCCGTACGGTGCTGCGCAGTTGCTGCGGGCAGAGGCCTTCGGAGTCCTCGCCTGCGGCGTGCAGTTCGAGGCCGGCGGTGCGGAAGGCCGCGGTGGCGCCGGGGTAGGCGGGGGTCTGCACCAGGATGGTCTCGCCGGGGGCGCCGAGGGCGAGGGCGACGGCGGTGAGGCCCATCTGGGAGCCGCTGGTCGGGATCAGGTTCTCGGCGCTGGCGTGGCCGTCCTCACGGGCCATCAGGTCGGAGACGGCGGGCACGAGGGCCTTGGCGACGTGCGGGGTGGTGTACTGCAGGGCGAGCTTGCCGCCGAGCCGGACGAGCCGGGCGAGCTGCTGGGAGATGTCCCCCAGCGGGAGCACGTCCAGGTCGGGCAGTCCGCCGGCCAGGGAGATGACGTCCCCGCCCCGTTCGAACAGCCGGGGCATTTCTGCCGCGGGTCTGGTGTCGGTCCACATGGCTGTCGGTCCTCAGACTCGGGCCGGGGCGGCGTCGGCGGCCCAGGCCTGCACGTAGCGGAACAGTCCGGCCGGGGAGGCCAGCGCCGGGTCGGCGAGGGCGTCGGGGTCGACCTCGATGCCGAACTCCTCCTCGACGGCCATCACCAGGGCGATGGTGTGCAGCGAGTCCACGCCCAGGTCGACGAGCGGGGTCTCGGAGTCGGTGACCTGCACGGAGCAGATCCGCTCGACGAGCTGGTCAAACTGCGACTGGTTCATGGCTGCCCCTCGGGGATGCGGTGACGGACTGGTGGATTCGGTACTGCTCTGCCTCGGCCGCTTCGGCAGCGGCCGCGTCGACCAGGCGCTTGGCGGCGGCCCGGTCCGGCTTGCCGTTGGCGGTCAGCGGGACGGTGTCCAGCGCGACGACCCGGTCGGGCATCCGGCTGGGGTCGAGCCGGCCGACCAGCGCGGCCCGGACCTGCTCCGGCGGGAGGGTGCCGTGCACGGCCAGCAGCAGCGGCGCGTCCTCGGTCTCGGGGCGCAGCGCTACGGCGGCGGTGACGCCGGGGAGGCGTTCGGCGGCGTCCTCGATCTCGGTGAGGGCGATCCGCATGCCGCGGCGCTTGATGACGTCGTCGTCGCGGCCGACGAAGTACAGCCGTCCGTCCTCGTCGAGCCGGCCGCGGTCGCCGGTGTGCAGCTCCAGCGTGCCGTCCGGGCGGCGGATGAAACGGTTCTGCGCTTCCAGCGGGATCCGCCAGTAGCCGGCCATCACGGTCGGTCCCCAGACCACGATCTCGCCGGTCTCGCCGGGGCCGAGCCCGCTGCCGTCGGCGGCGACGATCCGGACCTTGTCGCCGGGGATCGGCGGGCCGACCGAGTCGGGGTGCTCGGCGTACTCGGCCGGGTCGAGGATGGAGATCCGCTTGCACTCGGTCATGCCGTACATCGAGGCGAACTCGGAGCCGGGGAAGACCTCCAGCAGGTCCGCCATCACGGCCCGGCCGGGGCGGGCGCCGGTGTTGGTGAACAGCCGCACCCTGGTGGGCCGGTGCAGCTTGCTCTGCAGCAGGTGGAGCATCTGGGCCAGCGAGGGCACCAGCGGGACGACGGTGACGCCGGTGCGCTCGATCAGCCGGAGCAGTCCGACGTCCTCGCTGCGGCGGGCCAGCACCAGGGTGCCGCCGACCAGCGCGGACAGCAGGGCCTGGTAGAGGCCGTAGTCGAAGGAGAGCGGCAGCCGGCACAGCACCACGTCGTCCTGCCGGTAGCCCAGGCAGGCGTTGATGGCGTCGAGGGCGGCGAGCATCTGGCGGTGCGGGCAGACCACGCCCTTCGGGCGGCCGGTGGTGCCGGAGGTGTAGATCAGCATCGCCACCTGGTCGTCGTCGAAGTCGGCGCGGAAGCCGTCCTCGGCGGTGGCGAGGACCTGCTGCCAGGCCTCCTCGACCTCGACGGTGCGGGCGGCGCGGGCGCCGGCCGCCGGGCGGCAGATGGCCAGCGCGGCCTCGGAGTCGGCCACGATGTGGTCGATCTGCTGGTCCGTCAGCTCCGGGTGGACCGGGACGAAGATCGCCCCGATCCGCAGGGCGGCCCAGAACAGGGCCAGGAACGAGCGGTCGTTGCCGCCGGTGTACACCACCCGGTCGCCGGCGGTGACGCCCTGGCCGCGCAGCCAGCCGACCGCGCGGTCCACGGCGGTGCCGAGCTGACGGTAGTTCAGGGTGCCGTCGGCGTCGGTGACGGCGGGGTGGTCGGCCCGCTCCGCGAGCGGGTAGTCGAGCAGGTCAGACACCGGCATGGACGGCCACTCCCTCGCTGATCCCGGCGGCGGTGAGCCGCTCCTGGGCCCGGGTGACGTCCCGGGCGGTGTTCACGGAGACCACCTCCAGCTGCGGGTGGTGGCGCTTGAGCAGGTTGGCGAGCGTCTTGGCGGGCGGCAGCGAGAACGTCGCCTCCGGGGCCAGTTCGCCCAGCCGGTCCAGGCAGAGGTCCCAGCGGACCGGGCTGACCACCTGCTGGACCAGTCGGCGGCGGATCTCCGCCGGGTCCTCGACGGCCGCGCCGTCCGCGTTCGACAGCAGCAGCTGCGTCGGCGCGGCGAACGGCACCGCCTCGGCGGCGGCCTCGAAGGTCTGCCGGGCCGACTCCATGAACGGGGTGTGGAAGGCGCCGGCCACGCTGAGCCGCTTGACGGTGGCCCCGGCGGGCGGGGCGGCGGCCAGCTGTCCCAGCGCCTCTTCGAGACCGGCCGCGACGATCTGGCCGGGTCCGTTGAAGGTCGCCGGAGTCAGGCCCAACTCCGCTGTCCGTGCCAGGACTTCGTCCTGCTCGCCGCCGATCACGGCGGCCATCGAGGTGGGTGCCTCGGCGCAGGCCGCGGCCATCGCCCGGCCGCGGATCGCGGCCAGCCGCACCGCGTCGGCGGGCTCCAGCACCCCGGCGTACACCGCGGCGGTGAGTTCGCCGACCGAGTGGCCGGCCGCCACCGCCCCGCCCGGCCGGACGGCGCCGGCCAGTACATGGTGGGCGAGCAGTCCGGCGGCGACCAGCAGCGGCTGGGTGTTCTCGGTGCGGGCGATCTCGGCGGCCGGGGCCTTGGTGCCGAGCTGGACCAGGTCCAGGTCGGCGGCCTCCGACCAGGCCCGCACCCGCTCGGCGGTGGCCGGGTCGCGCAGCCAGGCGGCCAGCATGCCCGGGGTCTGGGAGCCCTGACCCGGCGCAATGAATGCGAACATTTGTTCGAACCTCCTTTCGAGTGGGGCCTGCGCCCACGCCTCGGGCTTCGGTTGGGGACCGCTACGGGCGGCCGGTGGACTTGCGGAAGCGGCGGATCGCCAGGAACGAGAAGCCGGCGAACCAGGCCAGCAGGTTGAACACCGCGCCGGCCACGCTGGAGTGCTCCCCGTGGAACGAGAAGCCGTCGTTCAGCGGGTACCGGGCCAGCGTCGCCACCCCGTACATCGGGGTGTAGCGGGAGATCTCCAGCATCACGCCGCTGAGCGGGATGAACAGGTTGCCCAGGAAGGCCAGGGCGGTCATGGTCAGGCCCGGCATGTGCATCACCACATCGGGCTTCAGCGCCAGGCCCATGCCGATGCCGAGCGCGGCGAACACCGCGGCCCCGACCCAGGCCACCAGCAGCGAGACCACCCACACGTTGGCGTCGGCCTCGGCCCCCGTCAGCGCGCCCAGCACTCCCACGATGGCGACCGGCACACCGGCCATCAGCACCGAGCAGAGCACCTTGACCAGCAGATAGCCGGGCGGGGTGAGCGGACTCATCGCGATCGTCCGCATCCAGCCGACCGACTTCTCCACCGAGATGGTGGCGGCCGAACTGACCGCGGCGGTGGCCGCGCCGTACACCGCCTGACCGATCATCATCCAGGCGGCGAAGTTGCCGTGCGGCAGGGTGGCGCCACCGGACGGGCCGGTGCGGAACAGGGCCAGGTACAGCACCGCGGGCAGCAGCACCGTGAAGATCGTGGTCTGCCGGTTGAACCGGCGGCGCAGCTCGTAGCGGACGAAGGTCGGGTTGACCCCGTTGAACACCGAGGTGCGGGCGGCGGCGGGCGCCGTGACGGCGGCCATCAGACGTTCTCCTTCTGGGCGTTGGCGGCGCGGTCCGCGTTCGCGGCGCTGTCGGCGCGGCCGGCGTTCTCGGTGATGGCCATGAAGGCCTCCTCCAGGCTGCGCGGCGCCACCTCGATGTCCCGCGCCTGCGTCTCACCGACCAGAACCCGCAGCAGCGCGTCCGAGTCGGTGCAGGTGAAGTAGGTGCGCTCACCGCGGACGGCACTGGAACGCACGCCCGGCGTCCGGGACACCACGCCGGCCTCGTACGGGCTGAGCACCGCCGAGACGGTGCGGCCGCTGGTCGCGGCGCGGATCGAGGAGGCCGAGCCGTCGGCCACCACCGCACCCTTGTTGATCATGACCACCCGGTCGGCGAACTGGTCCGCCTCCTCCATGTAGTGGGTGGCGAACATGACCGTCATGCCGCGCGCCGCGTCCTCCCGGACAGCCGCCCAGAAGTCCCGCCGCGCCACCACGTCCATGCCGGCCGTCGGCTCGTCCAGCACCAGGAAGTCCGGCTTGGACAGCAGCGCCAGCGCGAAACGCAGCCGCTGCTGCTCACCCCCCGAACAGGCCGCCACCCGGCGGGCCCGCAGCTCGGTGATGTTCGCCCGCGCCATGCACCGCTCCGGGTCGGCCCCCGGGTGCAGCGACGCCAGCATGTGCACGGTCGCCTCGACCGTCAGGTCCGGCAGCAGACCGCCGGACTGCAGCACCGCCGCCACCCGCCCCGCCCGCACCGCCTGCTCGGGACTCACCCCGAACAGCCGCACCTCGCCCTCGTCCGGCCGGGTCAGCCCCAGCAGCATGTCGATCGAAGTGGTCTTGCCCGCGCCGTTCGGCCCGAGGAACGCCACCACCTCGCCCCGCCGAATCCGCAGATCCAGCCCGTTGACGGCGGTGAACACCTCGCCCTTGGCGTTGGTGAACCGCTTGACCACACTGGACAATTCAGCCGCCAGGGGGGACGCCGTCCCCCTCGACGCCGTACGGTTCTGGTAATCGATCATCATCCGAGTCCTCACGATTCGGCGGAGGTTCGCCTCTTGTGAGCACTACTCTCCCGGCCACCCCTATCGCCCCGAACCGACCCGGCTATCGGACCCCTATCCCGGGACCCGCAGCACTCCACACAGCCTCTTGCCACCACCGGTAGGATCGGGGGCATGAGCGGTAGCAAGAAGTATTCGGTCAGCCTGCCCGAGGACCTTGCGGAGAGCATCCGCAGCCAGGTAGGCCCGGGCGGCTTCTCGGCCTACGTCGCCGAGGCACTGGAGCACCGCGTGGCGATGGACAAGCTCCGCGAGATCGTCGCCGACTTCGAAACGGACAACGAGCCACTCACCCCCGAGGAGATCGACGCCGCCCGCGCGCTGCTGCGCCACGACCGGCCCGCTGCGACCGGCGACGCCGCCGCCTGATGCCCGGCACCCTCCTCCTGGACAGCGAGGGCCTGTCCCGCCTCTACCTGAACGACCGACAGGTCGCCGCCTTCCTCCAAGCCGCCGCCGCGGAGGGTGTGCGGGTCGGCACCACCGCGATGACCGTGATCGAGGCGGACCACGCCCGCGCCCATCCGGCCCGGATCCGCTGGGCCCTCTCCCGCATCGACGTCCACGACGTCACCCGCGAGATCGGCAGCCAGGCGGCGGCGCTGCTTCGCGAACACCGGCTGCACGGCCACAAGTACGCGATCGACGCCGCATTCGCTGTGATCGCGCGCTCGGCACCCGGCCCGGTCACCGTCCTCACCTCGGACCCGGAGGACCTCACCCTGCTCTGCGGCCCCCGCGTCCTGGTCGTCGGGCTCTGAACCTGCGCCCGAAACGGCAGCCGGCCCGGCACGCCGAACGCGGTGCCACGGAGAGCCCGTGACACCGCGTCCGGTCAGGGGCGTCAGACCGGGATGATCTCCACTCCGGTCTCCAGCCCCCGGAAGTCGTCCGCGTTGCGGGTGTAGAGCGGCAGCCCGTGGGCGGCGGCGGTGGCCGCGATCATCAGGTCCATCCGGCGCGGCCGCGGGTTGCGGTTCGCCTTGACAGTGAGCGCGACCAGCGTGCCGAACCGGCGGGCCGCCTCCCGGTCGAACGGCAGTGCCGCGAACTCCGCCTCGGCATCCGCCAACCGCTGCGCGCGGGCCATCATCTCGACCGGATCGCCCGCTACGGCCACCCCTTGGGCGAGCTCCGCGAGCACCACGGTGGAGACGGCGGCCTCCAGCGGCAGCGAACCAGGGTCGATCGAGGGGAGGTCGATCACCACGCAGGTGTCCAGCATCCCCCGCAGTCGGCGGCCGCTCATTCCCGCCCCTGCGGCTCGTCACCGATCCGGTCCTCGTCGCCGAAGAACTCGTCCGCTTCCGCACGCATCCGTTCCGCGTCGATCACCGAGGCACCACGCCACTTGCGCTGGAGCTCGTCGACCGGCACGAAACGGCGACGCGTCCCCAGCGGACGTACCTCGGCGATCTCCGTGCCGTTCCGGGTGATGTGGTAGGTCTCGCCGGCTTCCACATCGTCCAGCACGGCCTTGGACCGGGCGGCGAGTTCTCGCTGCGTGATGGTCTTCATTCCACCAGCGTATTGCACTGCAATACGGCGCGCCACAGGCGCCGCGCCCGGTCAGGACGGAATCTGCCCCACCGCGTCGACCAACGCGGTCTTCCGCACCGCGCTGATGAACTGGACCGTGCCGTCGTGGCCCTCGCCGGGGCGGCCGAGGATGCGTTCGCCGAGGAAAGCGTGGGTTTTCCGGTCCAGGATGAGCTGGATGATGCCCACCTTGGGGTCGAGAAGGGACACCGCCTCGCCGGTCCGGCCGAGGGCGTCGGTGGCCTCCTCGTGGTAGGAGATGTGCGGGATCTTGGCGGCGGCCCGGAACAGCGCGGCCTTTTGCGGGGCGGGGCAGGGGCCCCTCATGAGAGAGCGCAGAATCGTCCAGACCGCGACCTCGCGGGTCATGTTCTTGGCGTCCGTCACCGTGCGCACGAACGGGTCCGCGTAGAGGATCTCCAGCAACGCGTCGGGGTCGGTCGGCAGTTTGGCCAGCTTGTCGTAGGGAGGGTCCGCGTAGAGGCTGGGGCTTGCCTGCTGGGGTTTCACGACGGAGTCGTGGGAGGAGAGCCCGCCGGACGGGCGTTCCACGACGGAGCCGTCGGTGAGCCCGCCGGACGGGGGTTCCACGGTGGAGGCGTCGGTGACCCCGGGGCCAGACCACCGGACCAGGCCGGGCTTCGATCCGTCGACGGAGAGCCAGCGCTGGACGGTGGTGATGGCGTTCGGGTCGCTGGTGGTGTGGATGAAATCCAGGTACACGAACTGGTCCGGCCGCGGTGCCGGGGTCCTGTCGGCGGCGAGCGCGTCGGCCGCGAGGTTCAGCACCGAGACCGCATGGGCGCTGGATTCGGTCGCACCCGGTCCGGCGATCTGGGTGCTGACCAAGCCCGCGGTGAGCGCCGTCGTCAGGGCCGCGGCGACCAGCACTCGGCGGGTGGTGAGCCGTCGGTCCCATCGTGCCGTGGGCTTCCCGGCGATGGCGTCGGCCAGTTGCAGGCGGCCGCGGAGGCGGGCGTGGGTGGTCATCGGTTCGGTGTCGGCTCGGAATTCGGCGAGCCGGGTGATCTCGTCCATGGGGACTCCTCCGTCAGTGGGTGGGTCGGTCGAGTGCGGTGTGCAGCCGTCGGCGGGCGCGGTTGAGGCGCGAGCGGACCGTGCCGTCCGGGATCCGCAGGGCCTCGGCGATCTCCTGGTAGCTCAGCTCGGCCCAGGCGAACAGCAGCAGAACGTCGCGTTCCTTCGCCGTCAGCCGGGCCAGTACGCCGGCGATCTCCTGGGCCTGGGCGCCGGCCGTCACTCTGGCGGCGACCGTGTCGGCGTGGTCGCCGGTGTCGAGCGGGTCGACGCCGCTGCGGGCCAGCGCGCGGTAGCCGGAGCGTTCGGTGCGCTGGTGGCGGTGCAGCAGGTTGGTGGCGATTCCGTACAGCCAGGGCCTGGCGTCGGACCGGTCCCGGTCGTAGCGGCCGCGGATCCGGAACGCCGACAGGAAGGTCTCGGAGGTGAGGTCGTCGGCCACCGAGGCCCCGATCCGCCGGGCCAGGTAGTGGTGCACCGCGACGGCGTGCCGGTCGTATATCTCGCCGAACCGGTCGGGTTCGGCGAGCGACGCCCCGATGACCGCCGCGTCGTCGTCCACTCCTTCCCGCAGGGGCGTGTCCGTGCCGAGTACCGCCGTCACCGGCCCGCCCCCCGCCGGCCGGTCACCATTACCTGGTCGGTGCTGCGCATGGGTTCTCCTTCGCGCCGGCTCCTCCGGCGCTTCCACCCTCTATTGCCATCTCGCCGGGGCCCGGTTCGGCGGTTTCGACGAAAACTTTTCGGCCACCGAACACCCTTGGCCGGAGCGGGAGTTCTGCGAGACTGCCGGGCAGCGGCGAGGAACGGGGGCGGGATGACGGAGGGTCGGCTGGTCGGCGGCCGGTACCGGCTGGTGCGGGCGCTCGGCGCGGGCGGGTTCGGCAGCGTATGGCTGGCGCACGACGAGACGCTGCGGGTGGACGTCGCCGTCAAGGAGGTGCGGCTGCCCCCGACCGGGACGGCCGCCGAGCACGCCGAACTGCTGGAGCGGGCGCAGCGCGAGGCCCGGCACGCGGCCCGGCTGCGCGACCATCCGCACGTGGTCGGGGTGCACGACGTGGTGCTGGACGGCGGCGCGCCGTGGACGGTGATGCAGCTGATCGTCGGACGGTCGCTGCACGAACGGATAGCGGAGGGCGGCCCGCTGCCCGTCCCGGAGGCGGCCCGGGTGGCGTCCGCCGTGCTGGCCGCGCTGGACGCCGCGCACCGCGCCGGGATCGTCCACCGGGACGTCAAACCGGCCAACATCCTGCTGGCGGACGACGGCCGGGTGCTGCTCGCCGACTTCGGGATCGCCGTCCAGCAGGACCAGACCGCGCTGACCGCCTCCGGCATGTTCGTCGGGTCGGTGGACTACATCGCGCCGGAGCGCGCCCAGGGCGGGCCCGCCGACCCGGCCGGCGACCTGTTCTCGCTGGGCGCGACGCTCTACCAGGCCGTCGAGGGGCGGCTGCCGTTCCGCCGCGACACCCCGGTGGGCACCCTCACCGCCGTCCTGTTCGAGCCGCCCGCGCCGTGCGTGCTGGCCGGTCCGCTGGCGCCGCTGATCGACGGGCTGCTGGCGAAGGACCCGGCCGCCCGCCTCACCGGCGCCCGCGCCGCGGCGATGCTCGCCCCGCACTTGGGCGCGCACTCGACGGCGGCCGCCGCGCCGACCGCCGCGGCCACCGTCCCGAACGCGCTGCCGCCCGCGGTGCCGCGGGCCGCCCGCCGTTCGGTGGCGACGGTGCTGCCGCCGCTGCTGGCGCTCGCCGCACTCGGTGCGGCGCTGCTGCTGAACGTGTTCTCGTTCCACCCGGACAGTCAACTGCCGCCGTCCGGCGCCGCCTTGATGAAGCTGGCACACACCCCCCTGTTCGAGGCGCTCAGCCTGAACTTCGACAGCAGCGCCGTGGGGCTGTCCTGGCTGTGGCTGCTGCCGACGGCGATCGCCCTTCTGGCCACCGCCTGGTACCCGCCCCGGGTTCCGGCCGCAGTCCGGACCGCCGGGTTCCTGCTGACGCTGGTGCTGCCCGTTCGCCTGGGTGTCGCCGGCCTGTGGGATGCGGACACGCACCTCGAACGCCTCGTGCACGCCCTGCCGCCGGAGGTCGCGTCCCACCTGCACGTCGGCTACGGCCCGGGCTGGTGGCTGCTGCACGTGGCGGCGTTCGCCGCCCCGGTGGTGCTGCTGGCGGGCCAGTTACTCCACCGGAGGCGGCGCTGACGCGACGTCAGGGCGCGGAGAGCGGGATGTCCGGGCTCTTGTCGAACGCCTTGATCGGGGTCATGCCGCCGAGGCCGGGAAGGTAGGCGGTGTAGTCGTGGCTGACCTTGACGCAGGTGTCCTCGTTGTCGGCGGTGCTGGCCTCGGCGCCCTTGAGCGCAGCGGCCGGGTCCACGGGGGCGCTCGAACCGCCCTGCCCGCCAGGGTAGGTGGTGCCCGACTTCCAGTCGGTGCCGATCACCAGCTCGATCGAACTGCCGCTGCCGGCCTGGACGGCGCTCTCGGGCATACCGAGCGCGGCGGCCACCTGCTTGGCGTCGCCCTCCTTCCCGGCCGGGTAGCGGACGGTGCTCTGCTCGGCGGACAGGTTCGTGCCCGCGGCGGTGTCCTTGGAGAACCCGGCCGCTTGCAGCGCCTGGGCCAGCTCGGTGGCCCGGCGCTGGGCACCGCTGCCGTTCCGCACCGTCACGGCGATGTTCTTGCGGGGCGTGCTGTTCGCGGGCGGGGCGGTGGTGGCCTCGGCGGGCGGCGCCGAGGAGGGCGGCGCGCTGCTCGCGCCGTTCGGGTCGGCGCTCAGCGGCTGGTCGTTCTTGATCGACGCGAACAGCTTCTTCGCGTCGGGGCCGGTCACCAGCCGGTTGTCGTCCTTGGGATCCGGATCGGTCTGCATGGTGGTGAAGGTGACCCGGGACGGCGGCACCTTGTTCAGGTCGTTGGCCAGGCCGACCAGCTTGGTGATCCCGTCGAGTTCCGGGTCGACGGTGAGCGCCTTGGTCGCGGCATCGGCCAGCGACAGCACCTTGCCCGGGTCGGTGAGCGTCCCGGCGTTCTTCAGCTCACGGATCATCGATCCGAGGAAGGCGTGCTGGGCGGCCGCCCGCCCGAGGTCGCCGCCGTCCCCGAACCCGTGCCGGGTGCGGACGAACTGGAGCGCCGCCATTCCCTTCAGGGTGTGCTTGCCCTTGGTCAGCTTGAGGTGCGAGTACGGGTCGTAGACATTGTCGCTGACGCACACCGGGACACCGCCCACCGCGTCCGACATCTTGATCACACCGACGAAGTCGACCTTCACGAAGTGGTCGATGGGTATGTCGGTGAGCTGGTGCACGGCGGCCACCGTGCAGCCGGGGCCGTACGCCAGCGTCGAGTTGATCCGCTCGCGGTGGGCCTTGGACTTGGTGTTGTTCTTGCTGTCTATGCAGCCCGGCAGGTCGGTCACCAGGTCGCGCGGGATGCTCATCACGGTGGCGTTGGAACGGTCCGCCGAGACGTGCAGCAGCAGTTGGACGTCGGCGTTGGCGCCGGCGCCGCACTCGCTGCCGCCGATGTCGCAGTCCTCCTGGGTGTCGCGCCCGTCGGAGCCGATCACCAGCACGTTGATCGGGGTCCGCCCGAACTCGTCCGGCACCTCGTGCCCGGCGTCCCCGCTCTCACCGGCGTACAGCGGCGCGGACTTGATGTTGCCGTTGTAGCGCATGTACAGGTAGCCGCCCGTGCCGACGGTCAGCACCACCAGCCCGGCGACGCTCCAGGCGGCGATCTTCAGCCCGCGCCGCCCGCGCCCCTGCTTGGACGCCCGCCGGCCCCCGGCCCGTCCCCCGTTCCCCGACCGTTGCCGGGGAACCTGTCCCTCTTCCCCCTCCGACACCGGCTCGACGGTTCCGGACTGTCCGCTTACCACATCGCACCCCCGCCGCCCGGCCCCTCCGAGCTTTTCTCCCCCTAATAGATGCACAAGGGGGCGCAGATGTTGCACGCGGGGGTGCAATCTTCCGAACGAGGTGACGAACGTCCCTCTCCCGCACGACCGTTGAGCACCCGTCGGTCAGCCGACACCCACCGGCTCCCGGGCCTCACCGCGGAAAACCTGCCGGGTGTGCCACGCACGATGCTGCGCCGCAACGGACGCGGTACCCGCCTGCGGGCCGATGACCGGACGTCCCGCCAGGGCGAGGACGTGCTGCCGACTGGCCTCGCTGCGGCCGACGAAGCGCCGGGAGACCAGGATCCGGTGGTCGTCCCCGAGGCCGAGGACGCCCTTGTCCAGGAGCTTGTGGTGCAGCGAGCACAGGCACAGGCCGTTGTCGACCTCGTCCGGCCCGTCGTGCGACCACCAGCGCACGTGCGCGGCCTCCAGGCCGACCGAGGTGCCGCCGAGCATCCCGTCGTAGCCGCAGAACGCGCACTGGAACTCGTAGGCGGTGAGTATCAGTTCACGCATCCGCCGGTCCCGCTGCCGCCGAGCCGCGGCCTCGGCGCCGGCCACCGCCCCGCTCTCCGCGAGCTCCAGATCGAGCCCGACGGCTTCGCACAGCTCCAGGTGCAGCGACGGCGCGAAGTGGGTGTCCAGCAGCACCCGCACCAGCCGCCCGAGCAGCAACGGCTCCCGGCGCAGCGCGGACCGCAGCTCCGGCGCGAGCCGGCCGGCGGCCCCACTGGAGCGGAGCACCCCGATGCCGCTGCCCGGACTCCCCGTTCCCCCGTCGGTCCGCACCTCCCACACCCCGTCGTTGACCAGGTGGTGGAACGGGTAGGCGGGGGTCGTCGGATTCGACGGTCCGTACTCGGCGAGCAGCCTCTTCAGCTCCTCCTCGACCTCGCTGTACCGGAGTTCACGGTCGGCGTCCCGCTGGTGACTCCCGAGCGCGTACAGCAGCAGCAACGGCTTGTGCGGAGCCCGCGCGCCGTTGCTCGTCCACCGTCTCAGCTTCGCCACCCGCTCGAGCCAATCCATGCCCGCCAGGGTAGTTCGGAGCGCTGAAGGCCCGTCACCGGGCCGGAATGCCGACGGGCCGGTGCGTGCGGCACCGGCCCGTCGGGTGGTTCGAGGCGTCAGTGGCGCCTGGCGTGACGCTTCCGGCTCAGCAGCACGAGCGCAGCGCCCGCACCCACCAGCAAGGCGCCGAGGAGCACGATCCGGCCCGTGCCGGAGCTGCCGGTGAAGGCGAGCGATCCCTTCGGAGTACTGGTCGGGGCGGGGCCTGCGGGCGTCGTTCCGGCCGGCGGCACGGACGCCGTCGGGCTCGAGCTCTCGCTGGGGCTCGCGCTCGGGCTGGGGCTCGAACTCGGGCTCTGCGACCCGGATCCCGACGGCTCGGGACTCGGCGAGGCGGAGTCCGACGGGCTGGGACTCGGCGACGCGGAGCTCGACGGCGTGGCCTCCGGGACGTACACGCCGGCGTCGATGGTGTGGTCGACGCCGCCGGGCTCGGACGGTGCGGTGACCTGCGCGTGCCCGAGGCCGGGCGGGCCCTCGGTCGGCGGGATCACGTTGGAGTCGTGAACCCGGTCGTCGCCGGCCGTCGGGAGGGTGTACCGGAGGTCGGCGGCGGCCGGTTTGCCCGGCACCCCGCTGGTGTCCGCCGTCGAAACGTCGAACTCCACGGTGTAGTCCGCGCCCGGCGTCAGCTGGTAGGCGGCGCCCACCCCGCCGAAGTAGTACTCGCCGTTGGCGTCGGTCTTGGTCGTCGCGACCACCTTGCCCTCGGCGTCGAGCAGGTTGACGGTCACGCCCGGCAGCGATGCCTCCCCGGCGTCCTGGATGCCGTTGTGGTCGCCGTCGAACCAGACCCGGTTGCCGATCTGGACGGGCGCGTTGGCGGCGGTGTACGCGATGTCGCCGAGGCCGCCGGCCTTGCCGAAGCCGTTCTTCTGGACGAACTCGTAGCCGTTGGCGTCCGGCTTGTTGCCGGGGCCGGCGCCGGTGTCGATGTCGTAGTAACCCGTGCCGCTGGTGAAGTAGTTGACGGTCGGGTCCATCTGGGTGCTGATCACCCACTGCTGCTGCGGGATGAAGGCGACGCCGCCGAGCGAGGTCTCCTGGTGGTAGAAAACGGCGAAGTCACCCGCGAAGTACGAGACGACGCCGCTGGGCCGGGGCAGCGGGGGCGTGTTGGTGGCGGCGTGGTTGGGGCAGTTTCCGGTGCCCTCCCACGCGTACCCGCCGGTGGGGACGGCGCAGGCCATGTTGATGTCGCCGCCGGCGTACCCGGATTCGGTCTTGTTGTTGCCGGGCCGCGGGTCGAGCCCGACGGAGGCGACGTCCATGAACCGGTCGCGGAAGCCGAGGATCATCGAGCCGTCGCGGGCGAAGGCCATGCTGGCCAACTCCGGCTCCGGGTAGACCATCCAGTTGCCCAGCTGGTAGCTGTCCCAGTTGTCCAGCCCGGCGTGCCACGGGTTCCAGTAGTGGGTCTGGTCGAACTCGGCCCCGCCGGTGCTGACGTAGCTGCGCTCGAAGTCCAGCGCCTGGCTCAGCACCTTGGTGAACCGCTTGCCGTCGTAGCCGTAGACGACGGCCTTCAGGTCGGCGCGCTTCTGGGTGCTCTCGGCGGAACACACGCCGCCGACGTACAGGGTGTTGTCGTGGACGGCGAGGCCGGCCGGACGCCAGTCGCCGGACGCCGCGCAGCCGGGGTCGGGAATCGCCACCGTGTTCTCGGGACCGGTGGCCTCCGACCCGGTCGCGTCGAAGCTGACCAGGCTGCGGGTGAGCATGTTCACCGCGTACAGCGTCGAGCCGTCCTCGGACAGGGCCAGCCCGCCGATGCTCTCCTTGCCCGGCGCGTCGACGAACTCGGCGTCCTTGATCATGTTGGTGCCGTGCGCGGTCTCGGTAGAGCCCGGCACCCTCGCGAACAGCGTCGGCGCGCTCCCGCCGTCGGCCGGCACGGCGTAGATCGCGTCGCCGCCCTCCGGCCCGTACGCGGTGAACCGCCGGGCGAACGCCGCCTGGAACAGCCGGCCGCGGTACTTGTCGTACGCCAGCCCCGAGGTCGTCCCCACCTGCTGCTGGGTGTCGAGCACGGTCGGACAGGCCGGTCCGGTCGGGCAGGTACCGCGGACGTCCTTGCCGAACGACACCAGCGCCCGGGTGTCGCTCCCCATCACCCTGTCGGTCTGGACCGGCACGAAGTAGCGGACGTCCGGCTCCGTGTAGTCCGCCGCGTCCCAGACCCCGGTGATCACCGAGGCGTCCTTGCCGGCCGAGACGTCCACGAACGAGGTGAAGCTGTCGAAGTGGTTCGGCGCGGTCGAGGCGGGCGCCGCCCGCAGGTAGCCGTCGAACGGCGCCGGGACTGTGACGTCCACCCGGTACCGGCCACCGGTCAGCGCGCCCGACGGGGCCACCACGACCTTTCCGGTGACGTCCGTGGTGCCGGTCACCCGCCGGCCGGCCGGGTCGGTGACGCTGATCTTCATGCCGCGCTGTGGGACGTCCATGGCCGTGTTGATCACGCCGGTGCCGAAGAAGTCGCGCAGCACCTGCACCGTCAGCGTCCCATCGGTGGCCGTCGCACCGGCCTGCCCGGCGCCCGCCACGACCGCACCGGCGGTTCCGCCCACCAGTAACAGGCCGCACAGCCCCACTCGCGCCAGTTTGGTAGTTGGCATCGTGCTCCTTCGCCTCGCCCCACACCGGGCCTTGGCCCGGCAACTTGCGGCAGTTTCCCACAAGTTGACGAAAACTTACACAATCGGAACGATGGATTTCGGATAGCCTGACGGAGGTCTGTCGGCCTCCCGCCGCGTGGGGAGCATCGTGGGGAACATCAGGATCGTTCGGGGCCGTACGCGCTGGGTGCTGGTCGCCCTGCTCGCCGTCGCGGCCACCGCGATCAGCACCTTCGCCCTGCTCGGCACAGGCGACGACCCCACCGGCCCGCGCCCGCCGACCACGGACGAGGCGAACCGGCTGGCGCTCACCCGGTTCCGCAACTACGAGGCCGGCGGCCGCGCGCTGACCATCACCGTGCCCGGCACCGCCGGCCGGCTGACCGTCACCGGATCCGTCGACTTCCGCACCAGAACCGGCTACGGAGTCCTGCACGGAACCGGCCGCGACAGCTCCACCACCGGCCTGATCCAGTGGACGCCCACCACCGTCCGCGTCCTCCCCATGCCCGACGCCCCGGCCACCGCCCCCGCCACACCCCCCGCCTCCGGCTGGTCCACCCGCCCGCTCCAGACCACCGGCAGCTCCCTCGACACCTCACTCGCCATCGCCCTGAACCTGGCCGCCGACCGCCCCGACAACCCCCAGCTCCTCCCCCAGAACGGCGCCACCTGGCTCTCCCGAACCACCCTGAACGGCCACCCCACCGACGTCATCACCGGCCCCAACGCCCGTGGCACCACCACCACTTCGGACACCGTCCGGTACTGGATCGACCCCGACGGCACCATGTACCGCGTCCAGGCCGCCCTCGCCTCCGACCCCCAACCGGTGATCGTCGACTTCGACACCCAGCCCTACGCGCCCGTCCCCGGAGTCACCCCCACCCCGTAGCTGCCTCAGGCGTTCCGCTCCGCCTCCGGACCGATCGGCCTGGTCAGGTAGTACTCCCGCACCCGCTCGGTGAGCACCAGACGCAGGGTCGGCTGCAGCACCGGGGCCTCGGGGATCGCATCCCACTTCATGTAGGGCCACCACCGGCCATGGGCGGCAAGGAGTAGCCGCTCGCCCCGGGCGGTCTCGCCGCGCACCGCGTACCAGCCGGCCATCCAGAGGCACGCGGCGAAGCGGTCCGGCGTCTCACCGGTGCTCTCGACCAGTGCGTGGGCGCGGTCGAAGGCATTCGCACTGAACAGGTCCTGCCAGAGCAATTGCCGCTCCGCCACCGCCAGTTCGGCAAATCCCTTCGCCAGCATGCGCTCCGTCGCCCCGTCCAGCGGCCTGGCCGGACCGCCCCACTCGCAGTGGCAGGGCAGCAGCTCCTCGACCGGGCGCCCGGGCAACTCCTCGGCCACCCACGCCAGATCCTCAGTCAGATTCCGACCGGCCGGAAGCCGCCCCACCAGCGCCGCCAGCCGCGGCCCGGCCGGCCGCCCGGCGTACAGCTGGGCCGCCAGCAGGGCCTCCCGGAACGGCACGTCCTGATCGCACAACTCCCCTCCGAGCGGCCCGTCCCGGACGATCAGCTGCTCGGCCAACTCCGCCGCCTCGCCGAACCGGTCGCGCCAGCAGAGAATCTGAACCGCGGCGGCAACGGACTCCCACCCCTCGTCCCGCGGACCGCCCACCCGCCGCGCCATCTCCAGCAGCTCGGGCAACACCACCTCGAACCGGCCCCGACGGGCCAGCGAGATCAACTCCTCGGCGGCGTTCATCCGTCCCCTCCCCTCCCCGCCCCTGAGCCACCTCGGAAACGCTCGAGGCCAGGTCAGAAAGTCTCCGACCTGGCCTCGAATCCGGTGGGCCGCCAGGGGATCGAACCCTGAACCTACGGATTAAAAGATCAACACCGTTCGTGCCCCGCACAGCTGTCATCGTCATTACGTGCTACTTCTGCAGGCTGGCAGGTTGTGGCGTGCCGCTTGATCCGCCTGTGAAGTGGCTCTGACGCGCGGTCCGCTCACGCATAGCTCACGCACTCGCAGCGGGCCCAGACCCCTGAAGCCACCGATGACGCGGCCGGGCGAAGGGTCTGACGCGTTCCCTCCACTGTTCCGGTCCGAGCTCGGGATCAGACCTGGACCACATGGACGTCCTGGGCGTCCAACGCCTTCAGGTAAGCCGTGAGGTCAGTCGGGTCACTGGTGAAAACAACAGCGCTGCCATGTCGGGCCGCAGTCAGCGCGACCAAGGCATCCACGGCGTCCGGACGCTTCTTCGGAGGCAGCTCGGCCACAGCAAGCGCGCTACCGATGCGCTGCCACTCCGCCAGATCCGGCCCGGTCACACACATGATGCAGACCGTCTGTCCAGCAGTAGTGGGACGCATCGCCAGGGCCGAGCTCCGCGCCTGCGGCACCGTACAGTCCTTGAGGGCCGCGGCCATGGCGTGCACAGTGGCAGGACTGGGCCGCCATACCTGGGCCAGTACCGGCCCGAGCACGACCGCGCGATGCGGCGTCTCCTTGAGGCCGGCGTGCAGCCGTACCGCCTTGGGCTTTCGATCAGCGAGCGCGATCAGCATGCCAGTGTCATAGACCGGCACCCGCGCGGTCACGCGGCGTTGCCCGGACGGGCCACAGGAGCATCCGCACCATAGATAAGTTCCATGGCCTCCGCGACCTCCCGGCGCTCCTCCTCCGTAAGGTCTTCATCAGCGACGTCAGGCAGCGGAGGCAGTTCGGCGGCCTCTGCCTCCGCTGCGGCAATCACCGCGTCGATCCGCGCGAACTGCGCCTCAGCGGCTTCCGCCTCGGCCATTTGCCGGGTAGCGGCGTTGACGAGATAAGCCGAAACATCCAGACCCGCGCGCTCGGCATGCTCCCGAATGCGCTCGGCATGATCGCTGTCGAGACTGATGCTGATCCTGGTCTTGGCCATGTCGTTAGTTTATTACGCGTATTACGACGCGCCAAGCGCTTTCCGCTCAACGATCGTCACCGGGGCCCACCCCCTCCGGTCCAGGCTCCGGGACGAGGGGCCCACTCGCCGCCGACACCCACCCCGGCGGTGTCAGTCGCCGGCCAGACCGTGGGCGCGCCGGTAGTCCTTGATCAGCCCGCTGGCCAGCCGCCCGCGCTCGCTGATCACCCTCCCCTGGCTCTTGGCCCACTTCCGAACCAGCCTCGGATCCACGCCCTCGGCCACCATCGCAGCTACGGCCTCGCCTGCGGCCCCCCGCTCCCGTGGCGCCGGTACGGGAGCGGGTTGCGGGGACGGCTCGGGCGATTCCGTGACCGCCCATCCCGCAGCAGCGCCCGCACCACCAGCGGCGTCGATCACCGCGGCCAGCGCCCGCAGCCGAGCGGCGACCAGGGCTGGCGGCACCGTGACGACGTGATCGCCGATTTGAGTGGCGCCACCGGTTGGCAAGGGTGTGGGCTGTACGCCATGGAACCGACATGGGGTATCGAGGGATGGCAACCGCACTGGCACCGCAGCGCGTCCGACCTCGCAGAGCACGAGGGCGCGCGACTCCGGCAGTTGGTCGGCCGGACGGTCACCCGGGCCTGGGGCGTGTGGATTGTCGAGAAGGACGAGTGGTTCGCCGACCTACCCGTCCTGCTGGAGATCGGCGGACAGCGGGTCGCGGTGTGCGTGAACCGCCTGGAGGACCTGTCGGTCACCTGGGACGACCCGATCGACACCACCGCCGGCCCGACCTGGTGGAGCGACTGGACCCTGCAGTGGCGCGATGACGTCCACCCGGCCCTGCGGGACGCGGTCGGACGGACGGTGGACGCAGTGGGGCTCACCGAGTACGACGTCCGCCCGACCGACCGGTCCTATCGCAAGGTCTCGCCGGCCTGGGTCCTCACCGGCCTCGCCCTGGCCTTGGGCGGCACCGGGCTGTGGATCCACAACGCCCTCGACGAGAACGGCCTCGCCACCGGCCTGCCGCCCGACGACCACGAACACCGCACCACCTGGCTCGACTTGGCACCCTGATGACGTGCCGGTGAGCCTCGCGCCACCGGCCCGTCAGTAGTGTCCGTAAACCACGCGCCAACGCGGCCCCAGGCGCTGCCCGAGCTCCCGAACGAATCCGTCCCGTAGCGGGGGCCAGTTGTTGAAGCACACCCGGAGCTCCCCGACCTGGCAGGCCCATTCCCCAGGCCAATCCCCCAGTCGCACCGAGTACCCGCACCTGGCGCAGGGCACCATGGGCTCGCCTGCACGCAGCCATTACCCCAGCAGGTCCAGGTACTCGTCCGCGTCGAGCCGCGTGGCGCAGCCGGGGCAGACAGGAGGCTCGAAGTTCTCCCCGGAGCCGAAGACCTGTCGGTCGGTCAGGATGTCCACGCCCGAGTTCATGAGGACACGGTCGACCTCGTCGCTGGTAGCTGTGCCCTCGGCGTGCTGGCCGGCCAGGTACTCACTCGGGTCCGCGAGCGTCCCGGGAGTCGGGTTCGCCACGATCACACCCACGACGAGCAGCCACTCCCGTACCGCTGCGGCACGCTCACGGGCCTCAGTAGGCGTGGTCGAGATCTCGACCAGCGTCACCTCGTGATCACTCATGCCGCCGGAACGCACCCGCGACCTCCGACAAGCCCCTCACGGCCGCCGCTGGGCTTCGGTGTGACTTTGGGGTGTAGATGCGCTGGCACAGCCCCGTGACCGACCCCAGCGCCAACTGATGACTCCTCACATCCCGCGGTCGGGGCCGCCCCCCTCGGGCACGGCAGTCCTCGCAGCCCCAACGCACTCATTCGGGTGGTTTCACGAACCCGCCCCGTCGCGAAACCGTCGCCCATGACAGCATTGCGAATACTTCGATTGCTGCAGATACTTCGATTAGGGGGAAGAGGAGGTACCGCCATGGCGCCCGCCATCGAAAGCCGGAAGATCGCTCCGGGCGATGTCGACGCAGCGCAGGCCGAGCGAGCACTGCGCCGCGTCCGCAGCTACCTCACGCACACGGCCCACCAGAACGACGACGTCACCATCCTCGGAGAGACCGGCTCCGACGATCCACTCGTCCTGCCTCGGCCGACCGTGGAGATGTTCGCGGCGATCCTGGCCGCCCTCGCCAACGGGCAGGGCGTCCAGCTCCTGCCCGTCAACGCCGAGGTCTCGACTCAGACCGCCGCCGAGATGCTCAACGTGTCCCGGCCGTTCCTCATCGGGCTCCTCGAGCAGGGTGAGATCCCGTACCGGCTCGTCGGCCGTCATCGCCGCATCCTGTTCAACGACGTCATCGAGTACAAGCGCACGGACGACCGGCGCCGCAAGGACGCGGCAGACGCCCTCACCGAACTGGACGAGGAACTGGGGCTCCTCTGACCATGGCCTTCATCGTCGTCTACGACTCATGCGTCCTTTACCCGAACACTCTGCGCGACCTTCTGGTACCCCTCGCGTTAACCGGCATCAGCCAAGCCAAGTGGACCGAGCAAAAATCCTGGACGAAGTCGACCGAGCGTTGATCGAGCGGGGCATCTCACCGGAGAAGAACGCCGAACGGCGACGCCGCATGAACAATGCCGTCCGCGACTGCCTCGTCACCGACTACGAGCCGCTCATCGAGGGGCTCAAACTGCCCGACCCCGACGACCGGCACGTCCTCGCCGCCGCCATCAAGGCCGGCGCTCAGGTCATCGTCACGAACAACCTCAAAGACTTCCCACCTGACTACCTCGCCGACTGGGACATCGAGCGAAAGTCCCCCGACGACTTCGTCATGGACTTGATCGACATGGACGGGCGCGTCGTGTACTCGTGTGCCCGCGAGATTGCGGACAGCCGCCGCAACCCGCCCGTCACGTTCGACGAAGTCCTGCTGCAATCGGAGCGCTCAGGACTGATCGAGTCTTCGACCGCTCTTCGCGCCGACCCACTGCCGCACGCCTGATCAGGTGCTGCGCACCGCCCTCTCGGCGACGGACAAGCAGGGCACGTTCTGACAGCATGTCAACCATCCCGCGCACGCGCACGCGCCCCTCCGAAGCGCAGCAGCACCCCGCCAAAAAACACCATCCGGGGTACTGCGCTGCAGGTCAGAAGGGGTGTTACCCCGTCCTTCCAAGTGGGCCGCCAGGGGCTCGAACCCTGAACCTACGGATTAAAAGTCCGCAGCTCTGCCAATTGAGCTAGCGGCCCGGCGGCAGGCGTGGGCCTCGTGGGACAGCACCTGCCGGGGTGATCCTACCTGGTGCCCGGCGGGAGTTGGCCAGCGGATTACCGGGCGGGTCGGCGGCGGGACGGGGCGGGGCCGACGGGCGGTCAGGTGGTGGGCAGGTGGGCGGCGCGGACCTTGCGGAGCCAGCTCTCGGCGGGGCGTTCGTCGGGTGTGGTGGGAAGTACGCCGGGGCGGTCGAAGCGGGCTTCGGCGTCGGCGAGCAGGGCGGTGGCGTCCTCGGGGCGCTGCGCGTACTGCTCGCCGAGGGCGCGGACCCGGTCCGGGTCGGGGAGGCGGATCTCCAGGTGGCCGGTCTCGTGCAGGGTGACGCCCTGGCGGACCAGGCGGACCAGGTGCCGGGCGTGCTTGGCGGCGCGGGCGGCGCCCGCCGGGTCGGTGCGGTCGCGGGCGGCGAGTTTGCGGAACTGCTGCCGGGCGTAGCCGAGGTAAGCAGAGCGCACCGCCGGGCCGCTCAGGAAGGTCTCCCGGAGGCCGATAAGTTCCTCCCCGAGCGGCGTCCGGACTTCGTACAACTCTTCGGGCAGCCAGACCAGTTCGGTGGCGGTGGGGTTGCCGGAGAGGGCGAGACGGCACCATTTGGCTGCCTCGTGCAGGGTGCGGTCCGGGGCGGTGGTGACGTGCGACTCGGCGGGCCGGTGCAGGCCGTGGAAGGCGACGGTGGGCGCGGCGAACAGGCCGAGCCGGTCGAGGTCGGAGCCGGCGTGGGCCAGGCCGTACGCGGTGGAGCCGACGATGCCGGAGAGCAGGACGTGCACGGGAGATCACCTCAACAAGAGCCGTCCCGGCAGTCTCGCCCCGAACGACCCGTACGCGCGAGCGATTTCCGACACGGCCGAGGGTGCTCCGCCCAGCAACGCCCCGTACGCGCGAGCGATTTCCGACACGGCCGAGGGTGCTCCGCCCAGCAACGCCCCGTGCCGATACTGGGCGCATGGCGAACGGCGAGATCCCGGCGGCGAAGCTCCGGGCCTGGTGGGCGCACCGGCAGTGGCTGGACGGCGGGCTGCACCAAGGGGCGTCCCCGGCGCAGGTGCTGGCGGCGACGGGGTGGGCCCGTTCGGTGGGCGGTGCGGCGCCGTACCTGGGGCTGTTCGCGCGGGCGGGGCTGGGCCGGGCGGCGGTGGACGCGGCGCTCGCGGCCGCGGAGGTGCAGGAGTTGCCCGCGGCCCGGGGCTGTACGTACGTGCTGCCGGCGGAGGACTTCGCGCTGGGGCTGGCGGCGGGCGCGGGCGTCGCGGAGTCGGAGATCGCGGCGGCGGTGCGCCATCTCGGGGTGACCAGGGACGAGGTCGAGCAGCTCTGCCTGACGGTGTCCGAACTGCTGTCCGACACCGAGCCGTTGGGCCCGCAGCAGATCCGCACCCTGGCCGGCCCGGCGGCCCGCCCGCTGGACAAGACGGGCCGCAAGCGCGGCGTGTCGACCACGCTGCCGCTGGCGCTGGGCCTGTTGCAGTCGCGCGGGATGATCCGCCGGGTGCCGGTCAACGGGCGCCTGGACCAGCAGCGGTACGGCTATCTGCGCTGGGACCAGGCGGTGCACGGCGAGGCCGCCGACCTGGCCCGGCGCTACTTCTCCTGGGCGGCGCCCGCCTCGGTGCGGCACTTCCGCTGGTTCTCCGGCTTCAACGCCGCCACCGCGAAGGCCGCGCTGGCCCCGCTGCACCTGGTCGAGCTTCCCGGCTCCGAAATGCTGCTGATGCCGGCCGAACTCGCCGACGAGTTCCACGAGTTCACCGTCCCGGAGCAGCCCGCGTACGCCCTGGTGGCAAGCATCGACGGCCTGCACCTGCTGCACCGCGACCTGCCGCGGCTGATCGACGAACGGGACGCCAACCGCCACGCCCCGGCGTCCCGGACGGGGCGGAGCTTCGGCAGCGAGGCCGACCCGTCGACCCACCTGGTGGTGGACCGCGGCCGGATCGTCGGCTTCTGGGAGTACGACCCCGAACAGCGGGAGCTGGTGCACCAGTTGTTCGTGCCGATGGACGCCGCGCTGCGCGCCACCATCGACGCCGTCGAGACCTTCGTCCGCGAGGAGCTGGGCGACGCGCGGAGCTTCGGCCTGGACTCGCCGAAGAGCCGCGCCCCGAAGCTCGCCGCGCTGCGCACCGCCAACCGCTATGCCACGCCCGGGAGTTCGAGCGGCAGGTAGCCGAACCCGGCGGCGCCCGGCCGGGCCCGGCGCAGGCCGTCCAGCAGCACCGGCGGCGGGGCGGCGTACAGCGTGGAGTAGTGGTACCGGCCGAGCGCCGGGTCGTTGGCCCAGGCGGGGCGCTCGGTGGCGGGGGTGGTGGCGAAGTGCCCGTCCGCGCCGTTCCGGTTGCCCCGGCCGTCCAGCCGGACCCACCACGAACTGCCGGGCAGCAGAACGCCGTTGAGGCCGTGCAGCACCTCCAGCCGCTGGTAGGCGAGCCCGGCGGGGATGCCGTTGGCGCGCAGCAGCGCGGCCAGCAGGTGGGCCTTGCCGTGGCAGATCGCGTTGCCGGCGGCCAGCACGTCCGAGGCCCGGTAGGCGGCCGACCAGTGGCCGACGTCCGCCGAGTGGTCGATCCGGTCGCGGACGAAGCCGAACACCGCCTCGGCGGTCGCCACCGGGTCGTCCTGCCGCAGCGCGGCGGCACGCTCCAGCACGGCGGGGTGCCGGTGGTCGACCACCTCGTCGGCGGCCAGATACGCGTCGAGGGCGGGGTGCCGGTGGTCGACCACCTCGTCGGCGGCCAGGTACGCGTCGAGGGCGGGGTGTTCGGCCCGGAGCGGGCCGTGCGGGGAGACGGAAGGGTCCATGGCGGTGATGCTGCGTCGCCGACTCGCCGCCGGGCAAAGGGATTTCACCCCATGGACTACCGTCTGCGGCATGGTCTCCGTGAACGAAGGGACGGGCGGCATGGCACAGCACGAGGTACTGGTGGTCACCGGCGGCGGGCGCGGCATCGGAGCGGCCACCGCCCTGCTGGCGGGCGAACGCGGCTACCGGGTGTGCGTCAACTACCGTGCCGACCAGGCCTCGGCTGAGGGCGTGGTGGAGCGGATCCGCGCCGCCGGCGGCACGGCCGTCGCGGTGCGGGCGGACGTCAGCACCACCGCCGAGGTGGAGCGGCTGTTCGACACCGCGGAGCGCGAACTCGGGCCGCTCACCGCGCTGGTGAACAACGCGGGCACGCTGGAGAAGCAGTGCCGGCTGGACGAGCTCGACGAGGACCGGCTGAACCGGATCTGGGCGGCCAACATCACCGGCCCGTTCCTGTGCGCGGCGGCGGCGGTACGCCGGATGTCCACCCGGTACGGCGGCCGGGGCGGGGCGATCGTCAACGTCGGCTCTGCGGCGTCCCGGCTGGGGTCGCCCGGCGAGTACGTGGACTACGCGGCGTCCAAGGGCGCGCTGGACTCGATGACCACGGGCCTGTCGCTGGAGGTCGCGGCCGAGGGCATCCGGGTGAACACCGTCCGCCCGGGCCTGATCTACACCGACATCCACGCGCTGGGCGGCGAGCCCGGCCGGGTCGACCGGGTCGGCCCCAACCTGCCGATGGGACGCGGCGGTCGGCCCGAGGAGGTCGCCGAGGCGATCCTGTACCTGCTCTCCCCCGGCGCCTCCTACATCACCGGCTCCTTCCTGGACGTGGCCGGCGGTCGCTGACCCGCCATCGGCCCGTATGAACATCACGCATTGCGGCGATACCGGTTCGGTCAACGCCCCGGCGTGTCACCGCCCACCGCCCCTACGGTGGGCGGCATGACCGAGACCGAAATCGCCGCCGCGCCGTTCCTCGACATCCCCGACGTGCTCAACCTCCGCGACGCCGGTGCGGGGGTGTACCGCCCCGGGCTGCTCTACCGTTCGGCGAGCCTCAACCGGCTCACCGACGAGGGCGCCGCCCGCCTCGCGGAACTCGGCATCCGGACGGTCGTCGATCTGCGCAGCGCCGCCGAGCTCGAGATCTGGCCGGACCGCCCGATCGGCGAGGACGTCCAGTACCTGCACCTGCCGCTGCTCCCGGACCCGGCCACCACCGACCTGGCCTGGCCCGAGGACCAGGCCGCGCTCTACCCGTTCATGGCCGAGACCGGCGGCGTCGCGGTCGCCGCCGCCGTCCGCGCACTGGCCACCGGCGGCCCGATGCTGGTCCACTGCGCCGTCGGCAAGGACCGCACCGGCCTGACCATCGCCGTCCTGCAGACCCTGGCCGGCCTGCATGAGGGCGCCGTCATCGCCGACTTCCTCCGCTCCAACGTCGGCCTCGGCCTCGACAACGGCCCCGTCCCCTACCTGGACACCGCCGGCGCGGAACGCCTCTCCCGACCCATCGAGGCCGCCCACCTGACCGCCGCACTGGCCCGCGCCCAGGAGCTCCACGGCAACCTCGAGAACTACGTCCTCAACCACGGGGCGTCCGACGCCGACCTCGCCGCGCTGCGCGCCCTGCGCCCGGAGTGAGCTGACCCGCGGTCCGCCGTCCCGTTCCCTCCCGGCGGCCCGACTCGTTGGTCGCGTTACGGTGGGCGGTGCGCGCGTCGGTCACGAGCTGCAGCGCGCGCCCACCAGGTACGTCCAGCAGGTACGTCCACCAGCCGTCCGAAGGAGTCCGTCCCATGGCCCGCTTCCCCGCCACCGCCGCCGTCGCCGCCGCCGGTCTGATCGGCGGCTACGCCACCGCCCGGTTCAGCGGCCGGCGCGAGCTGGGCGGCGCCGTCCTGGCCGTCGCCGGGACGGCGGCCGCCGTGCGCTGGCAGCGCCGCGCGGGCACGCCCGTCGCGGTCGGCCTGACCACGCTGTACGTGGCGGCGTTCGGCGGCTCGCACCCGCTGGCGAAGAAGATCGGCGCCTGGCCGTCCGTCCTCGCCGTCACCGGCGTGGTCGCGGCCGCCTCGGCGATCGCCACCCGCGACTGACCCCCGCAGGCGCCGAACCGCGCCACGCAGGCCGGTCCGCCGCCGCCCCAGAGCTGGCCACCGCCGAGTAGGCACAGGCCGGACGGCGAACCACGCCACGCAGGCCGGTCCGCCGCCACCTCGGCGCTGGCCACCGGCGAGTGAGCACAGGCCGGACGCCGAACCACGCCGCGAAAACCGGTCCGCCCCTCGACGTCGGCCACCGGCGAACAACCGCAGGTCAGGCGCCGAACCACGCCACGCAGGCCGGTCCGCCGCCACCTCGGCGCTGGCCACCGGCGAGTGAGCACAGGCCGGACGCCGAACCGCGCCGCGAAAACCGGTCCGCCCCTCGACGTCGGCCACCGGCGAACAACCGCAGGTCAGGCGCCGAACCGCGCCTCGAAGGCCGCCCGGTTCGCGGAGGGGACGCTGCGGTCCCAGACCGCGAACACCACCCGGTCGAAGGCCGCGCCCCACGCATCCAGGGCCTGCCCGAACGCGTCCGCGACCTCGGCCGGGTCGTTGCGGAACACCCCGCAGCCCCAGGCGCCGAGCACCAGTTCGCGCGCCCCGTGCCGGGCGGCCGCCGCCAGCACCCGGGTGGCCCGCTCGGCCAGCACCGGCCCGAGGTCGAGCGCCTTGCCGGGCGAACGCAGCGCCAGCTGGCCCGCGTTGGGTGCCGGCGAGGTCAGGAAGCCGAGCCGGTGCGGCCGGGCCAGCAGCTCCCCGCGCCCGTCCCGGATCACCGGCACGCCCGGCGACCAGATCACCCGGTGGCTGTAGTGCAGGTCGCTGGAGGCGCGGTGCGCCTCGTAGTAGTCGGGGGCCTCCAGCAGGCAGCGGTACAGCAGTGCCGTCCGGCAGACGTCCTCCTCCTGGGCCTTGGCGCCCCGCAGGTACCCGCCGCCGGGGTTGCGCGCGGACGCGAAGTTCAGCACCGCGACGCTCCGCCCGCCGTCCGCGACCAGCCGCTCGGCGGCCTGCATGCTGCCCTCGCCCGTCACCTCGGCGGCCCCGCGCAGCGGCCCCGGCCCGGCCCCGAACTCGGCCTCCGGCGGATAGGACACCGTCCCCGCCCGGGCCTCGGCCAGCTCCTCGGCGATCCGCACGGCTGTGCCGTCCGCGCACCGGTACTCGCCCCGGTCGGCGATCTCCTCGTTCTGCGTGGCGAGTGCCCGCTGCCTACTACTCATGCCGGGCACGCTAGCTCGCCGACTCCCGCCCCCACCAACGGATTTCCGCCCGCCCGGGAACGCGGACGGGCCCGCCCCACCGAAGTGGAGCGGGCCCGGCCAGTGCTCAATGCAGAGCGTCAGTTCTTCCAACGCGGCTTGCGGTCGCCGCCGTTGAAGCCACCGCGGTCGTCACGGTTGAAGCCACCGCGCTCGCGGTCGCCACCGAAGGAACGGCCGCCACGGTCGTCGCGGTTGAAGCCGCCACCCTGCGGACGGTCGCCGCCGAAGGAACGGCCACCGCGGTCGTCACGGTTGAAGCCACCCTGCGGACGGCCGCCACGGTCGCCACCGAACGAACGGCCACCACGGTCATCGCGGTTGAAGCCGCCACGCTCACGGTCGCCACCGAACGAACGGCCACCACGGTCGTCACGGTTGAAGCCACCGCGCTCACGGTCGCCACCGAAGGAACGGCCACCGCGGTCATCGCGGTTGAAGCCACCCTGCGGACGGCCGCCACGGTCGCCGCCGAACGAACGGCCACCACGGTCGTCACGGTTGAAGCCGCCACGCTCACGGTCGCCACCGAACGAACGGCCACCGCGGTCATCGCGGTTGAAGCCGCCACGCTCACGGTCGCCACCGAACGAACGGCCGCCACGGTCGTCGCGGTTGAAGCCGCCACGCTCACGGTCGCCACCGAACGAACGGCCGCCACGGTCGTCGCGGTTGAAGCCGCCACGCTCACGGCCACCACGGTCGTCGCGGTCGCGGTTGTAGGCGGGGCGCTCGCTGCGGGCCTCGCGGTAGGACGTGGTGCGCTCCTCGGCCACCGGCTCGGCCGCGGCGGCCGGCTGCTCGGCGGTCTCGGTGCCGGCCTCGGCAGTCGCCTCGTCCGTCTCGACCTCGTCCTCGATGCCCAGCTCGGCACGCTCGCGGGCGGCACGGGCGGCCAGGCGGTCGGCCTCCTCGCGCAGCTCGTTGGCGCGGCGCTGGAGGCGCTCCAGCTCACGGGTGAGCTCGGCGACCTCACGCTCGGCGGCGCCGGCGATGCCGGACGCGCTCTCGGCCTGGACCTCGACCAGCGAACGGGCGCCGGTGATCTTGGCGACCTCGGCGTCGAAGGCGTGGTCGAGGATGTGACGCGAGGCGTCCACGCCCGCGTCCTCCATCAGGCGGAACACGCCGCGGCGCTGGTGCGGCAGCACCAGGGTGACGACGGTGCCGGAGCGGCCGGCCCGGGCGGTGCGGCCGGAGCGGTGCAGGTAGTCCTTGTGGTCACCCGCCGGGTCGACGTTCAGCACCAGGTCGATGCCGTCGACGTGGATGCCACGGGCGGCGACGTCGGTGGCGACGACCACGTTGAGGTAACCGTCCTTGAAGTCGCCGAGGACGCGGGTACGGGCGCCCTGGGTCATGCCGCCGTGCAGCGCGTCGGCCTTCACGCCGGACTCCACCAGCTGCTGGGCGACCCGGTCCGCGCCCATCTGGGTGCGGACGAAGATGATGGTGCGGCCCTTGCGGGCGGCGATCGCGCTGGTGATCGGCGCCTTGTCCTTGGGCTTCACGACCAGGATGTGGTGGGTCATGGTGGTGACCGCGCCGGCCGACGGGTCGACCTCGTGGGTGACCGGGTTCTTCAGGTAGCGCTTGACCAGGGTGTCGATCTCGTTCTCCAGGGTGGCGGAGAACAGCAGGCGCTGGCCGCCGGCCGGCACCAGGTCGAGGATCTCGGTGACCTCGGGCAGGAAGCCCATGTCGGCCATCTGGTCGGCCTCGTCGAGGACGGCGATCTCGACCTCGTCCATCTTCGCGGAGCCGCGGTTGATCAGGTCGCGCAGGCGGCCGGGGGTGGCGACCAGCACGTCCACGCCGCGCTCCAGCGCGTAGATCTGGTTGGACATCGAGGTACCGCCGCAGACCACCTTCAGGCGCAGGCCGAGCACCGAGCCGAACGGCTCCAGGGCGTCGGCGACCTGCATGGCCAGCTCGCGGGTCGGGACCAGGATCAGACCGCGCGGGTGCTTGGCCTTGGTGCGCTCGCCGCCCGCCAGGCGGGTCAGCAGCGGCAGGCCGAAGCTCAGGGTCTTGCCGGAGCCGGTGCGGCCGCGGCCGAGGACGTCCTTGCCGGCCAGCGCGTCCGGGATGGTCGCGGCCTGGATCGGGAACGGGGTGGTGACGCCGCGCTTGGCGAGCGCCCGGACGACCTCGTCGTGCAGACCGAGGTCACCGAAGGTGATGGTCGGCTCGGCGTCGGTGGCGTCGGCCTCGGCCGCGTCGGTGTCGGCCTCCGCGGCCTCGGCGGCGTCGGTCAGCTCGGCGAGCTCCGCGTCGAGCGTGTCGGTGTCGAGAGAGTCGGTGTCGGCGGCGTCGGAGCCGTTCGCGGGCATGGCGAAGCGGGCGTCGTCAACGAGAGACATGCAAAACCTTCCGGAAGTGGCACGCGCCAAAGTCCGGGGGTCTGTTGGAAATACCGCCTCAATGCGGTCAGCCACGGATCGCCGGAACGCGCCAAGGGCGCTCAAAGGTGTGAGGAGCGCCAGCCAAATAGGATCAAACGAACGATCTACCACCATAGGGGAGCCTACGGATCAGAGGCAAATCCCCTGGCCAGCGCCCCGGAAGCAAGGCTTAGCCGCCGCTTCCGGGCCCGGCGGCGGCCCGCCCGTCGCGCTCAGTGCCCGCCCGTCGCGCTCAGCGCCCGACCGTAGCGCTCAGTGGCCGGACGGCGACTCACTGGGCTCCGCCGGCGTCCCGCTGGGCGTCGGCGAGGGCTTGGCCGAATGCGAGGGCTCCGGCGTGCTGGGCTGCGGCGGGGTCGGCGTGGACGCGCTTCCGCCACCGGTCGGGGTCGGCGCGGGCGTTCCCGGCGTCGCGGGCGTGCCGGTCGGGCCGGGAGTGCCGACGTTCGTCCCGGGCACCGGCACCGGAGCGCCCTGCAACCCGACCGCCGGCGGCGTCGGCCCCGGAACGTGCGCCCCCGGGGACGGTGCCGCGCCGGGTGACGCGCCGTCAGCACTCGGCGCACCGCCACGCTCCCCGCGCTGCCCGCCCTGGTGCCCACCGGCCCCCACGCCGGCCTTGAGCGTGGTGGCCGTCCCCGGGCCGGTCGGCTTCACCCGGTCCGGCCCGGCGGGCGGCTGCCCGCCCACCGACATGCAGCCGCTCAGTCCGAACACGGCGACCGCCGCCATCGCCGCCCCCGCCACCACCCGTCGCCGCGCCGACCGAACCGCCATCACCGAGCCACCTCCCGCACGACCCGCCCGGGCCGCCAATCGTTCTCGGGTGCCCAACGCGCGTCCGCCCCACCGGGACACGGGCAACCGCCGACCATCCGCCCCGCGCCACCTCTCGCGGGCGCACCGGCGCGGATCATCTGGCGTCCCGTCAACGGACCTCCGACAATGGACGGGTGGAGATGACCAGGGACGAGTTCGAAGCGCTGGTGTCCGACGCGCTGGACCAGATTCCGCCGCAGCTGGCCGCGATGATGGACAACGTGGCGGTCTTCGTCGAGGACGAACCCGACCCCGCCACCCCCGAACTGCTCGGCCTCTACGAGGGCATCCCGCTCACCGAACGCGGCGAGTGGTACGCCGGCGTCCTCCCCGACCGGATCCTGATCTACATGGGACCGACCCTCCGTCACTGCGACTCCCGCGACCAGGCCGTCGAGGAGGTCCGCATCACCGTCATCCACGAAGTCGCCCACCACTTCGGCTTTGACGACGACGAACTCCACGACCTCGGCTGGTCCTGAAACCCCCGCCGCGCCCACCCCCGGAAACCGTTTTGGCGTTCCAGCCCGGCATCCCATATGCTTCTCGACGTCCCCGAACGCCGGATAAACCGGCCGGAAGGGCCGCAAGCCCTCATCGTCTAGTGGCCCAGGACGCCGCCCTTTCAAGGCGGTAGCACGGGTTCGAATCCCGTTGGGGGTACGCAGTACCGTAGTAAGGTCCTGTGCGGAGCAATCCGCATGAGGTCCCGTGGAGCAGTTGGTTAGCTCGCCACCCTGTCAAGGTGGAGGTCGCGGGTTCAAGTCCCGTCGGGATCGCTCGTCTCGCAAGAGGCGTGCAGTTGCAGTACGGCCAGGTAGCTCAGTTGGTACGAGCGTCCGCCTGAAAAGCGGAAGGTCGCCGGTTCGACCCCGGCCCTGGCCACACAGTTTGACCAGCAGAAAGCCCCCGAGCGCATCGCGCTGCGGGGGCATTTTTGTGCCGTTTGACGCCAACGGGACGACTGACGGCCACCACTCTCCTGCCCGACAGTAAGTACGTAACGTACTTGACGTACTTGACGTACTTCACGGCGGGCGCGACCCTGGTTTTCGGACGAGGAGGCTCCCAATGACAGCAGTCCACTACGAGAGCTACACCGAAGCCCGAGCGCACCTGAAGGACCTGCTGGACGCAGCCGGGCAGGGCCGGGTCGCGACCGTTCGCCGAGACACCGGCCGTGCGGCCGTCGTCGACGCGGGGCGGCTGCGCCACGCCCTCACGCTGCTGTGCCCGTCCAAGGCCGAGGTGGTTGCGGAGGGCGGCGGCTGGTCGGTGTTCTTCCCCGGCCTCCCGGTCGCCGCGGACGGCGGCACGTTTGATGAGGCCATCGACGAGATGGTCGGCGCGCTCCGCGAGTACTCGGAGGACTGGCAGGACCGGCTCCTGAGCGCTCCGAACCATCGCGACAACTGGGGCCTGGTCCAGCTGATCGGCCTCAGCGACGACGCGCAGCTCCGTGATTGGCTGCTCGGAGTCGCGAAGTGACCTGGCCTCAGCCGACACGCGAACGACACGAGCAGTTCTGCAAGGTTGAAGGCTGGGAACGCGTACGCGACGCACGCGGCCGCAGCGGCACCCACCACATGACGTACGAACTCGGGCTTGCCGACGGGCGCATCCTGCGCACCCGGGTGTCGCATCCGGTCGACCGCACCGTGTACGGCGCGAGCATCTGGGCGCACATCCTCCGCGATCAGCTGGACGTGACGGAGGATGTTTTCTGGCCCTGTGTCCTGGACGGCACGCTTCCCGATCGAGGCGCGCCTGAGCCACCACGCGAGGCGCTTCCCGTAGATCTGGTCCACATGCTGATCAACCGCGTCGGACTCACCGAGGACCAGGTCGCCGAGCTGGACAAGGCCCAGGCGATCGCGCGACTCCAGCAGTTCTGGACCGAGGGGCACTGATTACGGCCGCTGGATCGCGGCCCAGGACCATCCGATCTCCCTTGGCGAGCCCCACGCACGGGAAGGACGGGCGTCAGCCCAGCGCCCGGTCGTCGAGGCGGCGCAGCAGGCCAGGCAGGCGCTGATGCTCCTCGCGGAGCGCGGCCAGCCGCTGCCGAAACTGGAGGCCGCGTCCGACGTGGTCGCAGGCGTCACGGAGCTGGACCAGGAGTGCCACGGCGGTGTCGTAGCGGGCCGCCTGCTTACGCGCGACGTGGTTCTCGACCTCGTGCCAGATCACTTCCTCATCGGCAGCCAGGGCGGACAGCTTCGCCGCCCGCGCGTCCACTCCAACCAGCTCGGCGCGCTGCCGACGCTCGGTGGCCAGCGCATGCGCGGCGTCCAGCAGTTCGGCGGCAGAGCGCTGCCCCGGCACCGTCGCGACGGGCGGCTCGCCGCGCAGCCGGCGCACGAGGTCGGCTCCCAACTGAGGCTCATCACCCAGCGCGAGGCGCAACAGGAGATCGTCCTTCTCCGTCTCGGAAAGCGCGGCGACCAGCGGCGCCAACTCCTTCTTCCCGGGCCTCTTCCAAGGCGCGGAGGCGGGCGGGCTGGCCTGGGCGGCGACCGCCAGCAGGTCGGCGTCGACACGCAGGAAGTCCGCGAGCGCCCGCTGTGGTGCGGTGAGCCGGTCGAGCCCAGCCGGGACCGGGGGCTCGACCGCTGCCTGGTAAGCCTCCTCGTCGTCTTCCTGGAGTGCCCAGGCGCCGATGCCGGACAGCCACGCGAGGTACAGGGCGCGGTGATCCCCGGAGGCCAGCTCGGCCCGAACCCCGGCGATAGCACCGAGCGAGTCCTCGGCACCCTCGTCCCAGTCTCCGCTCTCGTCCTCACTGCGCAGGTCGAGGATGAGATGGGTCCTGGTCGTCCATGCCTCGAAGCACTCGTCGAAGCAGTACGGTTCCACCGCTCGCTGTGTGAGCTGCCCCTTGGGCACACGCAGGATCACCTGGTGGGTGCCCCAGTCGGTCAGGTAGAGATGAGCGTCGTAGTACTGCTCCACCATTCGCCTGGGGTCGCCTCGGAAGTTGCCCCACTGGTATTCGTTGGTGAAGCTGGTCGCCGTAATCCGAGCCCGGGTCGACAGCGATCGCAGTTCTTCCTGCTCCTCGCGGGTCAGCGGGCGGTCGATCGCCAGGAACTCGTAGTACTGGTACTCACTCATCGCCGCGACCCTAGCGGGTCTGCCGGTCCTCGATGATGGAATCCGTCAAGCCCGAGGCAGACAGGAACCGATGATGGAATCCGAGCAGCCACGCACCGTCGAGCAGATCCGAGGTCTCGTCAGCTGGATCGGCGCAGGGCGCAAGCTCACCCAGACGGGCAAGGTCACCCTCGCCGACGCGCGGGCCCTGGTCGCGCTCCTGGAGACCGGCGACACCGTCGACCCGGTCATCGGTGACAGGACCTTCAGGACCAAGTCCAGCCAGGAGCTGTACCACCTGAACCTGCTCGTGGAATGGGCCAAGGCGGCCCGGCTGCTGCGGGTCGCCGGCGGCCGTCTGATGCCGGTCAAGAAGAACGCGCGTGTGCTGGAGGATCCCGAGCGCATCCTCGACGCGCTGTTCGAGGCCCTGCCACGCATCGGCGAGACGGTGCTCCCCTCCGGGTGGTTCGACTCGATCTTCGCCGAGGAGTACCCGGCCGGGCTTCGGGTGCTGCTGAGGACCCTGTATGCCGCTGACGACCTGGTTCCCGAGCAGAAGCTTCAGGCCGCAGTGTGGGACAAGGTCTCCGGGTTCTACGTCCTCGACGGGCTTCCCGAGGAGCGTCTCCGACTGCTGCGCCGGAGCAACGACCGCGACGTGGACCGCGTGCTGGCGACACTCCTCGGCCTCGGCTCGGTCCAGCGCATCGGCGACGCCGCCGCCCTCACGTCGCGTGGCCGTCAAGCCATGGCCCGGCTGCGCGGGGAAGCACGCCCCGGCGATCCCGTCTACCAGCTCCGCATCGAACTCGCCGATGTGGAACAGCCCGCCGTCTGGCGCCGCGTTCAGGTCCCGGCCAGATTCCGCCTCGACCGACTGCACCTGGTCGTCCAGACCGCCATGGGCTGGCAGGACTGCCATCTTCACGCGTTCGACGTGAAAGGCGTCAACTACGGCCCTCCGTCCTCCGAACTCGACTTCGTCGACGAGACCGCCGCCGCCCTGGACGCCTTGGTCAAGGAGGGAGACTTCCTCAACTACACCTACGACTTCGGTGACTCGTGGGAACACCGCATCCTCGTCGAGCGCCAAGTGGTTGCCGAGGCGGGCCACCACTACCCGCTGTGCGTCGACGGGGCAGGAGCCTGCCCGCCCGAGGACTGCAGCGGCGCGGGCGGCTACGACGACCTCAAGCAGGCCCTCAGCGACCCCTCCCATCCCGAGCGCGAGGATCTGCTGTCCTGGCTCGGCCTCGAAACAGCGGCCGGCTTCGACCCGACCCGCTTCGACCTGCACCGGACGAACCAGCGGCTCCGCGCTCTCGACCGGTGAGCCCAACCGGCTCGCCCGGGCCGGTTGAGGCCAGCGCTGACGCCAACCGGCGCGGATGACGGCGTCCGAGGGCAGCCGTCCACGGACGGCAGAAGCGCCCGAACTGGGGCATCCCGGCGCTCCGGCTTGGCCTGAAAAGCGGAAGGTCGCCGGTTCGACCCCGGCCCTGGCCACCGCCAGAAAAGCCCCCGAGCGCATCGCGCCCGGGGGCTTTTTCATGCCTCAGGCGTCCGCGGGGATCGGGAGGGAGCCGGACAGGGCCTGGCGGGCGAACTCGACGACGTGGGGGCGCAGGTCGGGGTGGGTGGTGCCGAGGATGAGGCGGGTCATCTGGGGGACGGCGGTGGGCCAGGCGGCGAGGCCGATCAGGCTCAGTAGGCAGGCGGCGACCTGGGGGGAGGCTTCGGCGCCGAAGGTGGCGGCGAGGGCGGCGACCTTCTGTTCGTAGTGGGTGGCGCGCTGGGCCTCGTTGGGGAGGGCGGCGTCGCGGTAGTGCAGGCCTTCCCAGAGGAAGAGCCGGACCAGGACGGGGTTGGCCCGGTGGAAGTCGTAGACCCGGCCGACGTATTCGGCGGGGTCGTCGCCGGCCTGGAGGGGGACGGCTTCGGTGAGTTCGTCGAGGGCGGCGGCGACGACCTCGTCGAAGAGCTTCTGCTTGCTGCCGAAGCAGCCGTAGATGCGCTCCTTGTTGACGCCGGCCAGTTCCGCGATGCGGTCCACGCGGCCGCCCGCGATGCCGTGCGCGGCGAACTCTTCCCTGGCGGCGACGAGCAGCCGTTGCTTGGTGGACATCGGGTCCTGAGTCATGCGCTCAGCGTAGGGCGGCAGGGTGCACCTTGCCAACCAACTGGATGGTTGACGTCCAACCAGTTGGTTGGCTACCGTCTCAGTTCGCGCCCACACCCCGAGGAGACCCCCATGGCCGCCACCGCCGCCACCGCCGCCACCGCCACCGCCACCACCCACCCCGCCCCGTCGGTGCACGTCCGCGCGCTGATCACCTGGATGGCCGTCTTCCCGTCGATCACGGTCGTCCAGCTGCTGCTCGGCCCGTCGCTGAGCGACCTGGCGGTGCCGCTGCGGGTGCTGGCGATCACCGCCCTGGTGGTTCCCGCCGTGGTCTACCTGTTCGTCCCGGGGCTGCTGAAGGCCCGGGTGGCGCTGCTGCGGCGGCGGGCCCGCTGATCAACGGCGGAGCGCCTTGCGGGTGTTGCGGACCCGGCGGTGCGCGCGCTGGACGCCGGACAGGGTGTGCAGCCGGCCCGCCACGGTGAGGCGGTACTTGAGGCGCAGCACGGGTGGGAGCGCGGCAAGGTGTTCGGGGCCGATGGCGCTGAGCAGCCGGGTGATGTGCCGGTGGTAGGCGTGCCGGTAGTCGCGGTCGCCGTCGGGGACGGTCCAGAAGAACATCGGGATCTCCTCGACCAGGGTGTTGTGGTCGTAGGCCCGCAGGTCGTCGCGGAAGGCGGGTTCGGGGCGGTCCAGCAGCCAGCCGCGGACGAGTTCGATGGAGCGCACCCGGTCGGCCAGGCCGCGCGGGTCGGTGCGGCGCTGGGTGATGGAGCGGTCGCCGTCCTCGCGGATCCGCCAGTGGTAGACCGGCTCGGACAGCACGTCGACGCTGGTCGCCAGGAAGTGGTGCGGGACGCTGACGGGGGCGTCCTCGTACAGCATGCCCTCGGGGTACTCGAGGCCGGCCGCGGCGTAGAAGGTGCGGCGGTAGACCTTGTTCCAGGCGGTGCGGTCGGTGACCAGGGCGGGCAGTTCGCGGACGTGGGTGCGCAGCCGGGTCTCGGCGAACGGGCGGCGGTGCGCGTGCGAGGGTTCGAGTCCGGTGCTGCGCAGCCGCAGCGCGTTGCCGGTGGCGAAGTCGGAGCCGGTCTCGTCCAGGGTGCTGATCATCAGCCGGTAGGCGTGGGTGGGCAGGGTGTCGTCGCTGTCGACGAAGGCCAGGTACTCGGTGCCGGCGGTGAGGTGGCGCACGCCGGTGTTGCGGGCCGCGCCGAGGCCCCGGTTGGGCTGGCGGACCAGCCGGAAGCGCGGGTCGCGGGCGGTGTACTGCTCGGCGAGGTCGGCGCTGGTGTCGGTGGAGCCGTCGTCCACCAGGACGCATTCGAAGTCGGCGAAGCTCTGGTCGGCGATCGAGTCCAGGCAGTCGACGAGGTACCGCTCGACGTTGTACACGGGGACGACGACGGAGAGTCGGGGAGCCATCGGCAGCGCGGCCTTTCGGGCGGGGCGCGCCCGAGTGGTGCTGGCGGACGGGCGCCGGGCGAGGACGCGGGGAGCGTATCGGCGCGGAACTGCCTTGTAGCTAACGGAAGATGACGCCGAGACGGCGGGCCTGGAAGCTCCGGTTCGCGGGGCGTGCGCGCGACGGCGCACGGCAACCCGCCGAACGAGCGCCGCTGCCCACCCCCGTGGGGCAACGGCGCCCGAGCATCAGGATGCCGATCCTGCCGATCCCGCCCACGCTGTGTCAACTATCGTGGATTCAAGAGTGACGAACGGGCGCCCGCGGCGACCTGCCCGCACGCTTTCCGCACCAATTCCCCAACGATCGTTCAGAACAGGGTTATCGGGGGGATACGCCCGGGGGTACGAACCCTCTATGATCCGGCACATGCCCACGGACTCCTCCCGCGCCGAAGCACTGGACTTCGCCAGCCGTTTCCGGCGTCTGATAGCGGTGATCTACCCCAAGGACCTCGGCCGGCCCTGGCGGGACTCCGAGATCGCCGAAGGCACCGGGCTGAGCGGCACGTACATCGGCAACCTGCGCAAGGGCACCCAGAAGCCGAGCCTGGAGAACGCCGTCCGGATCGCCAAGTTCTTCGGTGTCCCGCTGGACTACTTCTCCGACTCGGAGACCGCCAGCGCGGTCGAGCGCGACCTGCGCAAGATCGAGGCGCTGCGCGACGCCCGGGTGGAGCGGATCGCCATGCGCGCGGCCGGCCTGCCGCCGGAGATGCAGGACGCCGCACTCACTATTGTGGAGCAGTTGCGGCGGGCCGTCGGCCTGCCCACCGGCCAGTCGGACGAGGCCGGACCGACGACGTGACGGAGCGTCAGCAGGTGCCGCTGGGACACTGGCGGCGCCCGGAGGGGGTCGACGTGCGTGGTGTGGGGAGCGGACTCGGGAGGACCCGCCGCCGGATGCGGGCGGTGGCGCGCGAACTGCGTCTGCCGCCGCTGAGCACCGTCGAGGAACTGTGCGGAGTGGTCTCCGCGCACCTGGACCGGCCGATCCGGATCGCGCCGCGCCGGATGCGGGTCGGCGAGCCGTCCGGTTTCGTGGAACGGCTGTCCACCGAGGACGTGATCCACGTCGAGCAGGAGACCTCCGGGCTGCACCGCGCGCACATCGTCTGCCACGAACTGGCACACCTGCTGTGCGGGCACCTGAGCGAGCCGCCGTCGCCGGACGAGGACCCGACGCTGGTCGAACTGCCCACCATCGACCCGGAGATGCTCCGGCTGGTGCTCGGCCGCTCGCACTACGACGACGCCGCCGAAGAAGAGGCGGAGGTGCTCGGCGCCGAACTGATGCGCGTCCTGGTGCTCGCCCCGGGGGCCGGCACCACCTCGCAGCTCGCCCCCGCGCTGGAGCACCGCAAGGGACAGCATGTCTGAACTGCCCTACAACCTGGCCTACTTGAGCATCGGCTGTGCCGCCTGGGTGGTGGCCGGGCTGAAGCTGCGGGCCTGGCGGCGCGAGCCGTCCTTCGGCCTGCTGGTGGTCGCCCTGGCGGTCGCCTCGCCGTCCACCTCCTTCCTGCTGGCCTCCCCGCTGCTGTACCGGGCGATCGACCACGTCACCGGCGTCGGCAACCTGGCCACCCTGCTGGTCTACCTGGGCATCATCGGCTTCTCCGCCGCCGCCGTGGTCCTCGCGCTGGTCTGGTCGCCGCCCGAGGAGCGCTCCGGCACCGAGGTGTGGGCGCCGCTGGACGACCGGCTGCGGCGGCGGGTGCGCCGCCGCACCGCCGTGTTCGCCGCGCTGGTACCGGTGCTGGTGGCGCTGTTCCTGATCGGCGGCCCGTACCGGCCCGAGACGCCGCTCACCTTCGACACCACCTTCGCCCCGCGCGCCGCCACCGCCCTGTTCCTGACGCTCTACCAGGGCCTGTACGCCTTCTCGCTGATCGACATCGGCCGGGTCTGCCTCGGCCACGCCGCCCGGCTCCCCGCCGGCTGGCTGCGCCGCGGCATCCGGTTCATCGCCGCCGGCGCGCTCACCGCCTGCGGCTACGTGGTGTGCAAGCTCGCCGCGATCGCCCTCGCGTACGCCGGCGTCAACGACGTCGAGTGGCTGAGCACCGCGCTCGGCCCGCTCTTCGCCGCGCTCGGCGCGGTCGGCATCACCCTCGGCTTCGCCGGCCCGGCCGGCGCCGCCTGGACCCAGCGCCGCCGCGACTTCCGGGCGCTGCGCCCGCTCTGGGACCTGGTCTACCGGGCCGACCGCCGACTCGCGCTGGAGGGCCCGTCGCCCGCCTGGCGCGAACGCGCCGCACTGCGCGACCTGGAGTGGCGCACCACCCGGCGTGGCCTGGAGATCCGCGACGGGCAGCTGACGCTCCGCCCGTGGATCGACCCGGCGGCGGTCCGCGGCGCCGAGCGGTTCGCCGCCGAGGCCGCGCTCGGCACCGACGAGCGGGACGCGCTGGTGGTCGCCGCCGCGCTGCGCTCCGCGGTCGGCGCGCTGGCCGCCGGGGCGGTGCCGCGCCCGCGCGAGGAGCAGCCGGTGCTGCCCGGCCTGGACGCCGACCCCGCCGAGGAGCGCGCGCACCTGGTGCTGGTCGCCTCGTTCCTCCAATCCCCGCTGCTGGAACGGGCGTTGGCCGAGCAGGCACGATGACGGAACCGCCCCGGGACGCGTTCGCCGCGCTGGTGCTGCGGCGGGCCCCGCAGCGTGCCCGGGTCGGCCTGACGCTCGGCTTCGTGCGCACCTTCGCCGTCCCCGAGATCGCCGAAGTGCTGTCCGCCACCGGCAAGTTGACGTCCGCGCCGAAGGCCCGGGCGAAGGCCACCGGCGCCATGATGTTCGCGCTGATCGGCCACGGGGTGAACAGCGGCCCTGGCCGGAAGATCGTCGCCGAGCTCGCCGCGATGCACCGGCTGCCGGGCGTGGACGCCGAGTTGATGCGCTACGTGCTGGCCTGTTTCACCGTCTGCCCGGTGGAGTTCACCGCCCGGAACGGCGGCGTGACGCCCGCCGAGCGGGAGGCCGCGTTCGCCTTCCAGGCCGAGCTGGCCGCCGCCCTGGAGCTGCCCGCGCTGCCCGGCCCCGGCCTGGACGGGATCGCCGCCTGGATGCGCGAGTTCGAGGCCGCCCGGTTCGCGCCCAGCCCGGCCGGCCGGGCCCTCTGGCAGGCCGTCTCCGGCCTGTTCGCGGCCCGCCTGCCCGGCCCACTGGCCCGGCACGCCCCGGCCTTCGCCACCGCCCTGCTGGACGCCCCGCTGCGGGCCGCCTTCGACGTCCCCCGCCCCGCCTGGCCCCTGCGCGCGGCCGCCGCCACCGCCTTCCGGCTGGCGCGCTGAACTACCGCGAGCCGTGCACCCGGCGGTGGCTCCAGACCATCAGGCCGAGCAGGATCAGGCCCGACAGCATCAGGCTCAGCCCGGTCGCCCAGCCCGCCAGCGGCAGGCTCGGCACCAGCACCGCGACCGTGCCGGCGCCGATCATGCCGAGCCCGACCAGCACCGTGCCGGCGATCCGCCAGCGCGAGGCGACGCTGGCCTCGACGCCCGCCATCGCCCGCACCCGGACCGGCTCGACGTACCGGGACAGCGCCGGGACCGCCCGGGCCAGCAGGATCAGCCCGGCCAGCAGGAGCAGCGTGCCCGGGCCGGGCAGCACCAGCAGCACCAGGCCGACCGAGATCAGGGTGACCCCGGCCGTCCCGAGGGCCACCCTGGCCACCGGGTGGACGGTGCCCGGGTCCGCTTCGAATGCCGGCCGCTGCTGTTCGCTCATCACTCCACGGTAACCGGACCGGCGAGTGAACCGGCGGGAGCGCTCAGGGCCTGGTCAGTGCCTCGATGCTGTGCCCGTCCGGGTCCTTCACGTACACGCCGCGGCCGCCGTTCCAGTGGTTGACCCGGCCGGGCTGCTGGGAGAACGGGTCGGCCCAGTAGGTCAGGCCCTGGGCCTCGATCCGGCCGAAGATCGCGTCGAACTCGTCCTCGGAGACCAGGAACGCGTAGTGCTGCGGGGTGATCGGGCCCGCGGCGGTCATCACGTCGAGCGTCACCCGGTTGCCCAGCTGCACGGCCAGGAACGGCTCGTGGACCTCGGCCTCGGGCAGCCCGAGCAGGCCGGTCAGGAAGTCGGCGGTGGCCCGCCGGTCGCGGGCGGCCACGATGGTGTGGTTGAGCTCTATGGGCATGGTGCACGGCCTCTCGTTCCGGAGCGGGGTGATCTCACGCACCTCGACGGTAGGACTTCAAGCGTGCTTCAGGTCAATAGCGGTTGACCAGCGGCGTCCCCCCGGCGCCCGGGCCGGGGGGACGCCGGCCCGGTCACATGCCGTTCTTGCGGATCGCGGTGTAGCCGGACAGCTTCGACATCGCCACCTCGTGCGAGATGCAGCCGTTGCTGCCGGAGTCCTCCAGGATGATCGCCTTGGTGTGCGCGGCGTCCGCCCAGCCGCCGAACAGCACCACGTGCTGGTTCTTGTCGCCGCTCTCGTGGTGGATCACCAGCGCGTCGCCGGGCATCAGGTCGCTCTTGTTGATGTGGTGCGCGATGCCCGCGCTCTCGCTGATCAGCGGGCCGGTCGAGGTGCCACCACCCGCGGTGGACAGGCCCCAGGCCGCCGAGACGAAGCCGGAGCAGTCGACCCGGTAGCCGTTGGTGACGGCGCCCTGGCTGTAGCCGAGCTTGCGCTCGACCCGCTCCATCGCCCGCTCGACCATCGCCTTGCGCTCGTCGGAGACCCCGTCCAGGTGCGGCTGGTCCACCACGCCGCCGCCCTGGCCGTTGCGCGGGTGCCACTTGTGGGTGGGCGACCAGTCGTCCCAGCCCCTGCCGTTGATCATCGAGGTCTTCCAGTCGCCGCTGGACCGGTCCTTGATCTTCGGGCCGTCGTGCAGGCCGCCCGGACGGGTGGAGATCCCGGAGCCGTCGTTGCCGCTGGAGTCCCCGCCGCCGGTGTTCGGCGACTTCGGCTGCGGCGCGTGGCTCCCGCCACCACCGCCACCGCCCGTGCCGCCACCGCCGCCACCGCCGTGGCCGCCCGCGCCGTCGCCACCGGTGTTCGGCGACTTCGGCTGGTCCGGGTGGCTCCCGCCGCCACCGCTGCCGCCACCGCCGTTGCCGACGCCGGCGATGCCGGTGCTCGGCGACTTCGGCTGCGGCGTGCCCTCGCCGTGCGGCTTGTTGAGGATGTCGGCGATGCCCTGCTCGACCTGGTGGTACCGGTCGATCGTCTTCTTGAGCTTCGCCGCGTCCTCGCCGAGCTCCTTGGTGAGCTTCTCCTTGGTCTGCATCAGCGCGTCGGCCTTCTGACTGATGTCGTCGACGTCCCGCTTCACCTCGGAGAGCACCGCGCCCGCCCCGACGACTCCCGCCATGAAACCGGAGAACACGTCGGTGGCCGCCGCCTTGGCGACCGTGGCCTTGATGTGCCCGATCTGCTGGGTCATCTCGGCCATGCGCTGGTTCAGCTGCTGGAAGTCCTGCATGATCTTCAGCATTTCGTCCGGCCGGAAGCCGAACTGATTCCCCGTCATCGCACACGCCCCCCTGCCACGGCGACGGCCCCCCTGGCCGCGCGCCCCAAAACTGGTCCAAGTCTCTCGCAACGGACCGCAAGGGGCCCGGCCGGGGGTGGTCAACCCCAGGCCGGGCCCGATGCGGTGAGCCCGCGTCAGTCGACGCCGTTGCGGCGGTACGGCTGGTAGGCCGAGCCGCCGTGGAAGTACGGGTAGGGGATCTCCCGGGAGACCATGCCCGCGTCGCCACTGTCCTCGATGCCGATGTAGCGGGTGTGGGCAGCGTCCACCCAGCCGCCGAACAGCACCGTGTGATCGTTGGAGATCATCGCGTCGCCGGGCTGCAGATCGGCCTTCCCGATGTGGTGCGACACGTTGCCCTGCATCAGACCGATGGTGTTCAGACCCGGGCCGGGCAGGCCCCAGGCGCAGGACACCAGGCCCGAGCAGTCCACCCGGTAGCCGTTGGTGACGGCGCCCTGGCTGTAGCCGAGCTTGTGCTCGGCGCGTTCCAGCGCGCGCTCCACCATGGCCCGGCGTTCCGCCGACAGCCCGTCCAGATTGGGCCTGGCCTTCACGCCGAGGCCTTCGCCGTTCTTCCGGTGCTTCTTGCTGGACCAGGAGTCCCAGCCGCTGCCGTTGATGATCTTGGTGTTCCAGTCACCGGTCGAGCGGTCCTTGAGCTTCGGCCCGTCGTGCTTCCCACCGGGCCCGCCGGACGGCGTGCCGGTGCCGCCGCCACCGCCGCTGTCGTTGCCGGTCCTCGGCGACTTCGGCTGCGGCGCGCGGCTCCCGCCGCCACCACCACCGCCACCGCCGCCGCCGTGGCCGACGCCGTCGGTGCCGGTGTGCGGGGACTTCGGCTGCTCGGCATGACCGCCGCCACCATCACCGCCACCGCTGCTGCCGCCACCCCCGCCGGGGCCCACACCGGCGATGCCGGTGTGCGGCGACTTCGGCGGCTGGATCTCGCCCTTGGGCTTGTTCATCTCCTCGGCGATCTTCTTCTCGACCGCCGCGTACCGGGCGATGAGCTTCTTGATCTTTGCCGCGTCCTGGCCCAGCTCCTGGGTGAGCTTCTTCTTGGTCTCCATCAGCGCGTCGGCCTTGTGGCTGATGTCGTCGACGTCCCGCTTCACCTCGGCGAGCACCGCGCCCGCGCCGACGATCCCCAGGATGGCGCCGGAGAACACATCGGTGGCCGCCGCCTTCGCGACCGTCGCCCGGATGTGCCCGACCTGCTGGGTCATCTCCGCCATGCGCTGGTTGAGCTGCTCGAAGTCGCGCTGGATCCGCAGCAGCTCCTCCGGCCGGAAGCCGAACATGTTCCCCGTCATCGAAGGACGTCCCCTCGTTCTCCGTCCGCGGCCGGGCCCCGGACGATCTCCACCGTCCGGATCCGGATCACAGCACGCTGGCGAGGCGCTTCACCGAGTCGCCGAGCTGGTTGAGCTCGTCCGCGACCCCGTTCAGCTCCCGTACCCGGCCCTGGGCGTGCGCGGTGAACGCGTCCGCCGCGGCACCGTGCCAGGACATGTGCGACAGCAGCGAGTTGACGTCCCCACCCAGCTGCTCGACCTGCTTGGCCATCTCGGCCAGCTCCTGCGCGATCTTGTTCAGCTCGGCGTCGGCGTCCCCGAACATCTTGCCGAGCGCCCAGTGCGCGATCTCGGCCGGCGCCATGACGATGTCCTTGCCGACCTTGGCCACGTCGCCGACCAGGTGGCCGACGTCGCTGAACACCTCACCTACGTCGCCAAAAAAGCCCATCAGAAACTCCCCCTGTTCCCCGTCAAACCGTTGCCCCCAGGCTAGTCAGTACTGCCTTCGAGCGAAACGGGCGGGTGCCCGTCAATACCTGCGGTTGACCTCCGGGCGGGTGTTCGCGGTCCGAGCGCCGCGCCTGTGACACTGGAAGCTCGCAACAAAAACCGAGGTGCGCCCCGGCCCCGCCTTTATGCAACCTAGAGGGATGCCCGCAGTGAGTTCTCCCGTAGCCCCGCAGCCCGCCCCCACGCTCGCGGAGCTGGCCGCCCGGTTGCCCGGCCTGATGCTGCGCGACATGCAGCGCCTCGGCCGCCGCCTGGAGGGCACCCGCAAGGTCCGGTCGAGCGAGGCCCGCGACAAGATCCTGGCCGAGCTGGCCATCGACTTCGACCGCTCCGAACTGCGGGTGTCCGACCGCCGGGCGGCGGTCCCGGAAATCCGCTACCCGCAGGAACTGCCGGTCGCGCAGAAGAAGGACGAGATCCTGGCCGCCGTCCGCGACCACCAGGTGGTGATCGTGGCGGGCGAGACCGGCTCCGGAAAGACCACCCAGATCCCGAAGATCTGCCTGGAGCTCGGCCGCGGCATCCAGGGCCTGATCGGCCACACCCAGCCCCGCCGGATCGCCGCCCGCACGGTCGCCGAGCGCGTCGCCGAGGAGCTGAACACCCCGCTCGGCGAGGCCGTCGGCTGGAAGGTCCGGTTCACCGACCAGGCCGGCCAGGACACCCTGGTGAAGCTGATGACGGACGGCATCCTGCTGGCCGAGATCCAGACCGACCGGGACCTGCGCCAGTACGACACCCTGATCATCGACGAGGCGCACGAGCGCAGCCTGAACATCGACTTCCTGCTCGGCTACCTCAAGCAGCTGCTCCCCCGTCGCCCCGACCTCAAGGTGATCATCACCTCGGCCACCATCGACCCGGAACGCTTCGCCGAACACTTCGACGACGCCCCGATCATCGAGGTCTCCGGCCGCACCTACCCGGTCGAGGTCCGATATCGGCCGCTCCTGGATGACGACGTCGAGGAAGAGGAGCTCGACCGCGACCGCGACCAGATCCAGGGGATCTGCGACGCGGTCGAGGAGCTCCAGGCCGAAGGCCCGGGCGACATCCTGGTGTTCCTCTCCGGCGAGCGCGAGATCCGCGACACCGCCGACGCGCTGACCAAGCTGAAACTGAAGTTCACCGAGATCCTCCCGCTGTACGCCCGGCTCTCCTCCGCCGAACAGCACCGGGTCTTCCAACGGTCCACGCAGCGCCGGGTGGTGCTCGCCACCAACGTCGCCGAGACCTCGCTGACCGTCCCCGGCATCAAGTACGTGATCGACCCGGGCACCGCCCGGATCTCCCGCTACAGCCACCGCACCAAGGTCCAGCGCCTGCCGATCGAGGCGATCAGCCAGGCCAGCGCCAACCAGCGCAAGGGCCGCTGCGGCCGTACCTCGGACGGCATCTGCATCCGCCTGTACTCGGAGGAGGACTTCCTCTCCCGCCCCGAGTTCACCGACGCGGAGATCCTCCGCACCAACCTGGCCTCCGTCATCCTGCAGATGACCGCGGCGAACCTCGGCGACATCGCCGCTTTCCCGTTCCTCGACCCGCCGGACTCCCGCAACATCAAGGACGGCGTCAACCTGCTGCACGAGCTGGGTGCCCTGGACCCGGCCGAGAAGGACCACCGCAAGCGCCTCACCCCGCTCGGCCGCAAGCTCGCGCAGCTCCCGGTCGACCCGCGGATGGCCCGCATGGTGCTGGAGGCCGACCGTCTCGGCTGCGTCCGCGACGTGATGGTGATCGCCTCCGCACTGTCCATCCAGGACCCGCGCGAGCGCCCCGCCGAGAAGCGCCAGGCCGCCGACGAACGGCACCGCCGCTTCCACTCGGAGACCTCCGACTTCCTCTCCTACCTGGCGATGTGGCGCTACGTCAGGGAGCAGCAGAAGGAACTGTCCTCCTCCGCGTTCCGCCGGATGTGCAAGTCCGAGTTCCTCAACTACCTGCGGATACGGGAGTGGCAGGACGTCTACGTCCAGCTGCGCACCATCGCCAAGCAGCTCGGCGTCACCATCGAGGAGCCTCATGAGGACGCCGAGCCGGACGCGGACCGGATCCACCAGGCGCTGCTCTCCGGCCTGCTGTCCCACCTCGGCCTGTTCGACGTGGAGAAGCGCGAGTACGCGGGCGCCCGGGGCGCCCGGTTCGCGGTGTTCCCCGGTTCGGGACTGTTCAAGAAGCCGCCGCGCTGGGTGATGTCCGCCGAGCTGGTGGAGACCTCCCGGCTGTGGGCCCGGATCAACGCGAAGATCGAGCCGGAGTGGGTGGAGCCGCTCGCCCCGCACCTGATCAAGCGCAGCTACAGCGAGCCGCACTGGGAGAAGAAGGCCGGCGCGGTGCTGGCCTACGAGAAGGTCACCCTGTACGGCCTGCCGATCGTCGCCCAGCGCAAGATCAACTACGGCCGGGTCGAGCCCGAGCTGTGCCGCGAACTGTTCATCCGCTCCGCCCTGGTGGAGGGTGACTGGGAGACCCACCACAAGTTCTTCGCGGAGAACCGCCGGCTGCTCGACGAGGTCGAGGAGCTGGAGAACCGGGCCCGCCGCCGGGACATCATGGTCGACGACCAGACCCTGTTCGACTTCTACGACGCCCGCCTGCCCGAGGACATCGTCTCCGCCCGGCACTTCGACGCCTGGTGGAAGAAGACCCGCCGCGACCAGCCCGACCTGCTGGGCTTCGAGAAGTCGATGCTGATCAACGACTCCGCGGACGGCGTCACCGAGGCCGACTACCCGGACGTCTGGCAGCAGGGCAAGCTGCGCTTCCCGCTGACCTACCAGTTCGAGCCGGGCAGCGACGCGGACGGCGTGACGGTGCACATCCCGCTCGCGGTGCTCAACCAGGTGGTCGCGGACGGCTTCGACTGGCAGATCCCGGGCCTGCGCGAGGAGCTCGTCACCGCCTGGATCCGCTCGCTGCCGAAGGCGATCCGCCGCAACTTCGTGCCCGCCCCGGACTACGCCCGGGCCGCCATGCGCGAGCTGACCGACCGCCAGGAGCCATTGCTGCCGACCCTGGAGCGGGTGCTGCACCGGATGTCGGGCCTGCCGATCCCGCCGGAGGCCTGGGACGAGGAGCGGATCCCCGACCACCTGAAGGTCACCTTCCGGGTGGTGGACGGCAAGCGGAAGCTCGCCGAGTCCAAGGACCTGGAGGAGCTGCGCCAGGGCCTGCGCCCGAAGCTGTCGGCGACGCTGTCCAGCGCGGCGTCCGGCCGCGGCATCGAGCGCACCGGCCTGACCGCCTGGCCCACCGACCTGCCGGTCCTGCAGCGCACCTTCGAGCAGCGCTCGCGCGGCCACGCGCTGCGCGCATACCCGGCGCTGGTGGACGAGGGTTCGAGCGTCGGCATCAAGCTGTTCGACACCCCCGAGGCCCAGCAGCGCGCCATGTGGGAGGGCACCCGCCGGCTGCTGATGCTGCAGATCAACTCGCCCGCCAAGTCGATCCAGGGCCGCCTGGGCAATCAGGCGAAGCTGGCGCTGTCGTACAACCCGCACGGCTCGATCCCGGCGCTGTTCGAGGACGTCGTGGCGGCCGCCACCGACCGCCTGATGACCCTGTCGGGCGGCGTGGCCTGGGACTTGGAGGCGTTCACGACGCTGTACGACAAGGTCCGGGCGGACCTGTACGAGCTGTCGGCGGACACCACGCTGAAGACCGCGGCGGCGCTGATCGGCTTCCACAAGGCGTCGAACCGGCTGAAGTCGGTCTCCAGCCCGGTGCTGCTGTCCGCGGTGAACGACGTCCGCCTGCACCTGGCCTCGCTGGTGCACCCGGGCTTCGTCACCGACACCGGCTGGCAGCGCCTGGGCGACCTGAAGCGCTATCTGATCGCCGTGGACCGCCGCCTGGAGGCGCTGCCCGACCATCCGCAGCGCGACCTGCAGAACCTGCTGAAGGTGCAGGCGGTGCAGCAGGCGTACGGCGAGCTGCTGGCGAAGGTCCCGGCCGGCCGGGAGCCGTCGGCGGAGATCCGGTCGGTCCGCTGGATGATCGAGGAGCTGCGGGTGAGCTTCTTCGCGCAGGGGCTGGGCACGCCGACGCCGGTGTCGGAGAAGCGCATCCTGAAGGCGATGGAGGCCGCCGCGGCGACCCTCTGAGGCCGGCCCGGAGCCGGTTCGACCTGGGGGGCAGAGATGCGTTACGATCTGTCTTGTTCGCAAGCGAGAGCAAGCGGGCAAGGATCAGATCACTGGTCCCGTGGAGCAGTTGGTTAGCTCGCCACCCTGTCAAGGTGGAGGTCGCGGGTTCAAGTCCCGTCGGGATCGCAAGAGTGTAGGGCCCGGAACTTCGAGTTCCGGGCCCTATCGCTTTTCCCCGGCGCGCACAAGATAACGGTGCTGTGATCACCGTCACTGACGCCCTTTCAGGAAGCGACTTCCAGGGCATCCCCGCAAAGGCCCCAGATTTAATATGTAAAATTGCACTGTCATTGCCGGGAATTCCCCCCACCCCCACCAGCCCCACAGGAATCCCGCATTCCGGCCCCGACCCACCGAGAACTGCCGGAACATGCCGAAGGGCCGCTCCCCCGACCCGGCGGAGTCGGAGAGGCGGCCCTTGAGACCTGCCGAGCGCGTTCCCGACCCGGCGGAGTCGGGAGTGGGCGCCCGGGGGAAATGCCGGGGATCAGACCTCGGTGCGCTGGGCCGGAATACCGGCCAGCAGGGCACGCACCTCCGCCTCGCGGTAACGGCGGTGGCCGCCGAGGGTCCGAATCGACGTGAGCTTGCCGGCCTTGGCCCAGCGGGTCACCGTCTTGGGGTCCACGCGGAACATGGTGGCGACCTCTGCCGGCGTCAGCAGGGGCTCGGCGTCAGGGGTACGAGCGGTCATGAGCGGCCTCCTCGGGAGAACCGAACCAGGGCGGTTCTATCCTTCAAATTCTGCACCTTGACCCGTGATGCCCGAAATGGCACGGACGGGCCGAGTCGGTTATAGGACGAACGGCTTGTCCTGGTGTCTACAACTACACCATCCGTCCAGCCCTATCGGCCAAACCGTCAAAATTGACCCCTCACGGGTTCAAGGGCGACGGATGGCCATGGACCACCCCATAGCGGACAGTTACGCACCGGTGACGTCCGGTCACGGTGCGCACGCCCGAGAGGGCTTGGGTTGGTTGTCCCATTTTGGCACATAGGTCTGAGTTGGCGTCAACGGTGAGTAGTGTCACGTTTCTCGGCTATTGACCCGATCTGGGACCATCGTCCCAAAAACCCGCCCAATGGTATGGACCATCCTCTCCCCTCGCACCTCCATTCGACCAGGGGGCATTTTCTGACGCCCCCTCAGCCCCTCTGAGCTTCCCCCGTCACCGGGCCGATCAAGCTCAGGAGGCCTGCCGCAGTGCCAGCACCCGCCGCCAGCGCGCCGACAGGGCCTCGTAGCAGCGCTGTGCCGACACGGTGTCGCCGGTCCGCAGGGCGGCCAGGCCGTCCGCGAGTTCGCCCACCGAGCGCTCCTCGGCCAGCGCCCGCGGGCCGAGCAGCTGCACCAGGCCGCCGTAGTCGAGCTCCACCAGCGAGCGCGGGTGGAACTCCTCCAGCCAGCGGCCGATCTCCTCCGCCCCCTCCGCGAGCGCCGCACCGGCCGCGCTGCCCGGCACCTCGGCCGTGGGGACGGCGGTACGCAGCGCCCGGTAGGCCCGGGCCACCCGGCGGCGGGCCTGCACCATCGGCGTCAGGTAGAACAGCGCGGCGGGCTCCGGCCGTTCGCCGTCCCCGGCGGAGCCGTACTCGCCGGCCGGCAGGTGGTGGCGGTCCTCCTCGCCGAACGCCAGGAACCAGTGCAGTGGCACCTCCCAGCGGCTGGCGCGGATCCACGGCCGGGCGTCGGGGTGGTCCTGCTGCCACTGCGCCCGCTCGGCCTCCGCGGCGGCCCGCAGCGGCGACGGCAGCACGGTGTCCACCAGGTGCGCGGGCAGCGTGCGGCGCAGCTCCTGCAGGGCCAGCCAGCCGCGCAGCCGGGTCGTCCACGGGCAGATGTAGGTGACGCCGTCCGCGAGCCGGACGTAGGCCTGCCCGTCCTCCTGGTCGGGCAGCGGACGGGGCGTCAGGGCGGCCAGCGCGGCCAGGGCGGCGCGCTGTTCGGCGAGCGCGGCGCCGGTCACCGGCCGGCCCGGCCCGTCCGCGTCGGGGCCGTGTGCGGCCGCGTAGGCCTGCCAGCGGCCGCGGTCCGGCTCGGGGTAGGCGGCCAACGGCTCGTAGACCCGCAACTGGGCGGTGTACGGCGGGAGCACGGAGGTGCGCGGGGCGGTCACGCTCCGCATGGTCGCATGCGCCTCACGGACGCGTCAGGGTGTCGCCGAGAAGGCTTCGATCGTTATTGCTCGGGGCCCGTCCGGGGGCAGATTCGAAGGCGGCCCCGGACGTAGGCTTCGACCAGACGCCCGCACCACCGTCGCGGGCCATCATTGCTGGAGTCACCACCGTGACCGACGTACACACCACGCACCCCGCACCAGGCGTGTTGGGCCGAGTCTTCGGCACCGGCCAGGAGGGCGACGGGCACGAGCAGGTCGTGCTCTGCCACGACCGTTCCACCGGTCTCAAGGCGATCATCGCCATCCACTCGACCGCCCTCGGCCCGGCGCTCGGCGGCACCCGGTTCTTCCCGTACGCGAGCGAGGAGGAGGCGTTGACCGACGCCCTGAACCTCTCCCGCGGAATGAGCTACAAGAACGCCCTCGCCGGGCTCGACCTCGGCGGCGGCAAGGCCGTGATCATCGGCGACCCGAACCAGGACAAGAACGAGGCGATGCTGCGCGCCTACGGGCGCTTCGTGCAGACCCTGCGCGGCCGCTACGTCACCGCCTGCGACGTGGGCACGTACGTCCAGGACATGGACGTGATCGCCCGGGAGACCGAGTTCGTCACCGGCCGCTCGCCCGAGCACGGCGGCGCCGGCGACTCCTCCGTCCTCACCTCCTTCGGCGTCTTCCAGGGCATGCGGGCCTCCGCCCAGGCCCGCTGGGGCCAGCCGACCCTGCGCGGCAAGCGGGTCGGCGTGGCGGGTGTCGGCAAGGTCGGCCACTACCTGGTCGGCCACCTGGTCGCGGACGGCGCCACCGTGGTCGTCACCGATGTCTCCGAGGCCGCCGTGAACCGGGTCCGGGCCGCCCACCCCGAGGTCGAGGTGGTGGCCGACACCGCCGCCCTGCTCGCCTCGGACCTGGACGTGTACGCCCCGTGCGCGCTCGGCGGCGCGCTCACCGACGAGACGGTGGGGGCGCTCGGCGCGGCCGGCACCTCGATCGTCTGCGGCGCGGCCAACAACCAGCTCGCCCACGCGGGTGTGGAGAAGGACCTCGCCGACCGCGGCATCCTGTACGCGCCCGACTACCTGGTGAACTCCGGTGGCGTGATCCAGGTCGCCGACGAGATCGAGGGTTTCAACTTCGACCGGGCGAAGAACAAGGCGACGAAGATCTTCGACACCACGCTGGAGATCTTCACCCGGGCCGCCGCCGACGGCATCCCGCCGGCGGTGGCCGCCGACCGGCTCGCCGAGAAGCGGATGCGGGAGATCAGCGCGCTGCGCTCGGTCCTGCTGCCGGCCGCCCGCCGGAGCTGACCCGCCACGCTTCGTGATGCGCGGGGCCGGCGCCGCCCCGCCCCGCGCATCACGATGTGGAACCGGATTCTCAGTTAGTCCCCCGAACGGGCGATACCGCGCCTCCTTCGGGGGATAATCTCTGCAGGAACGACGGGACCGGCATCGCGCCGGACAGCCTGCCAAAGCCCCGAAATTCCCCTCTGACCTGGGCGGACCTGGTTCGAGGGAGCTTGGGTGCGCGCCACGTCACACCGGCGACGTACCGTCCGGCGGCGGAAGCAGGTACCGTTAATGCTCCAAGGGACGGTTTCCCACTTCGGGCAGGCCGGACCTGATCATCAACACGTGTCAGACTCGGGGCCGTGAGCCCCACCGTTGAGGGGGTCGACCCATGGGGCGCGGCCGGGCCAAGGCCAAGCAGACGAAGGTCGCCCGCGAGCTGAAGTACAACAGCGGCGGGTTCGACGCTAACCGTCTGTCTCACGAGCTGGGTGTATCTCCGTCCACCGCGATCGAGCCTGAGCCGATCGAGGACGACGACGAGGACGACCCCTACGCGGCGTACGCGGACATGTACGACGACGAGGACGACGACGACGAGGACACCCCTCCGACTCGTCGCCGCGCGTAACGTTCTTCGACCGGACCGGTCCGGGCACTCCCTGCGGGTGCCGGGCCGGTTTTCGGCGTACCTGTTCGCGACAGCCGGTGTTCGTGGCATGAGCCGGTGGTTCACGCTCATGAGAAGGGCCCCGCCGTGGCGGGGCCCTTCAGCGTGCCCGGATCAGAACGCCTCGTAGGCGTTGTACAGCGCCGCGCCGCCGTCGTGCTCCGCGTCGCGCTCGACCACGTCGCCGAGCAGCCACGCCTCGACGCCGCGGTCCTCCAGCACCGACATGACCACGTCGACCGACTCCGGCGGGACGACGGCGACCATGCCGACGCCCATGTTGAGGGTCTTCTCGATCTCCAGGGTCTGCATCTGGCCGACCTTGGCGACGGTCTGGAACACCGGCAGCGGGCTCCAGGTGCCGCGGTCCAGGCGGGCGTGCAGGTGGTCCGGGATGACCCGGGCCAGGTTGGCGGCCAGGCCGCCGCCGGTGACGTGCGAGAAGGCGTGGATCTCGGTGGCGCGGGTGAGCGCCAGGCAGTCCAGGGTGTAGATCCGGGTCGGCTCCAGCAGCTCCTCGCCGAGGGTGCGGCCGAACTCCTCGACCTGGCGGTCGAGCTTCCAGCCGGCCTGGTTCAGCAGCACGTGCCGGACCAGCGAGTAGCCGTTGGAGTGCAGGCCGGAGGCGGCCATCGCGATGACCACGTCACCGGCCCGGACCCGGTCCGCGCCGAGCAGCGCGTCGGCCTCGACCACGCCGGTGCCGGCGCCGGCCACGTCGTACTCGTCGGGGCCGAGCAGGCCCGGGTGCTCGGCGGTCTCGCCGCCGATCAGCGAGCAGCCGGCCAGCGTGCAGCCCTCGGCGATGCCCTTGACGATGGCGGCGACCCGCTCCGGGACGACCTTGCCGACGCAGATGTAGTCGGTCATGAACAGCGGCTCGGCGCCGCACACCACGAGGTCGTCGACGACCATGCCGACCAGGTCGTGGCCGATGGTGTCGTGCTTGTCCATGGCCTGGGCGATGGCCACCTTGGTGCCCACGCCGTCGGTGGCGGAGGCCAGCAGCGGGCGCTCGTAGCGCTTGAAGGCGGAGGCGTCGAACAGTCCGGCGAAGCCGCCCAGGCCGCCCAGGACCTCGGGACGGTTGGTCTTCTTCACCCACTGCTTCATCAGCTCGACGGCACGGTCGCCGGCCTCGATGTCGACACCCGCGGCGGCGTAGGTCGCCCCGGTCTCGTTGCTGGTCACCTGGTGTGGCCCTTTCGAAGTGGTGGTGCTGCCTCCCCCGGCCGGAGCCGGGACGGGGTGCCCCCGGCCCGGAGGCCGGGGGCGGTGCGCCTGGTTACGGGCGTCGCAGCGCGTCCGCCGCGCCGGCGCCGCCCAGCAGCGACTGCACGCCGTCGAGGTCGCTGGTCTGCTTGCCGCCGCGGACGGGCTGCTGCTGCTTGGACTGGCCGCCGGCGATCTCCGCCTCCAGCAGCAGCTTGCCGAGCAGCGCCGGGTCCGGCAGCTCCATCGGGTACTCGCCGTCGAAGCAGGCCCGGCAGAGGTTGTCCTTGGGCTGCTTGGTGGCCTCGATCATCCCCTCGATGGAGATGTAGGCCAGCGAGTCGGCGCCCAGCGAGCGGCCGATCTCGTCGACCGACAGGCCGTTGGCGATCAGCTCGGCGCGGGTGGCGAAGTCGATGCCGAAGAAGCACGGCCACTTCACCGGCGGCGAGGAGATCCGGATGTGGACCTCGGCCGCACCGGCCTCGCGGAGCATCCGCACCAGCGCGCGCTGGGTGTTGCCGCGGACGATCGAGTCGTCCACGACCACCAGGCGCTTGCCCCGGATGACTTCCTTGAGCGGGTTGAGCTTCAGCCGGATGCCCAGCTGGCGGATGGTCTGGTTGGGCTGGATGAAGGTGCGGCCCACGTAGGCGTTCTTCACCAGGCCGGAGCCGAACGGGATCCCGCTGGCCTCGGCGTAGCCGATCGCGGCGGGGGTGCCGGATTCGGGAGTCGCTATCACCAGGTCGGCGTCGGCGGGGGCCTCGGCGGCCAGCTTGCGGCCCATCTCCACCCGGGAGAGGTGCACGTTGCGGCCGGCGATCGAGGTGTCCGGGCGGGCCAGGTACACGTACTCGAAGACGCAGCCCTTGGGCTTGGCCTCGGCGAAGCGCGAGGAGCGCATGCCGTTCTCGTCGATGGCGATCAGCTCGCCGGGCTCCACCTCGCGGATGAAGCTGGCGCCGACGATGTCGAGGGCCGAGGTCTCGGAGGCGACCACCCAGCCGCGCTCGATCCGGCCGAGCACCAGCGGGCGGATGCCCTGCGGGTCACGGGCGGCGTAGAGCGTGTGCTCGTCCATGAAGACCAGCGAGAACGCGCCCTTGACGCCCGGCAGCACCTGCTGCGCGGCTTCCTCGATGGTCAGCTCGGCGTGGCCTGCCAGCAGAGCGGTCAGCAGGTCGGTGTCGTTGGTCGCCGCGGTCCGCCCGGAGCGGGAGACGTGCTCCTCGCCGGGCAGTTCGGCGACCTTCGCCGCGAGTTCGGCGGTGTTGACCAGGTTTCCGTTGTGGCCGAGGGCCAGCGAACCGTTGGCGGTCGCCCGGAAGGTCGGCTGGGCGTTCTCCCAGACCGAGGACCCGGTGGTCGAGTAGCGGGCATGTCCGACGGCGATATGCCCGTGCAGCGACCCCAGGGAGGTCTCGTCGAAGACCTGGGAGACAAGTCCCATGTCCTTGAAGACGAGAATCTGGGAGCCGTTGCTCACTGCAATGCCCGCGGATTCCTGTCCGCGGTGCTGCAGGGCATAGAGGCCGAAGTACGTGAGCTTGGCGACCTCCTCGCCGGGAGCCCAGACACCGAAGACGCCACAAGCGTCCTGGGGGCCTTTCTCACCGGGAAGAAGATCGTGGTTGAGTCGTCCGTCACCACGTGGCACGTCTCCGAGTCTAGGGCAGTCGGCGGGAACGCCCTGATGGCAGCCTCGCGGTACGCGCGTAGACCCCGCCCCTTACCAGTTTTCGACACGGACGGTGACCGGCTTCACGCCCTTGTCATCAAGCCTTCGCAGGCCCGGACGACCGGCGTTGTGAGCCTGCTCACCCGGCGGGCAGCAGCAGCCGCCAGGAGTCCGGACGGACCGTCCAGGTGCGGTGGCGGACCGGGCCGACCGGGCAGCCGTCGGCCTCGTAGCCGAAGCCGCGCCCGGCCACCGTGAGCCGGCCGGCCCGGTGGCGCTGCGGGCTGCCGTCCAGCTCGAGGGCGAGTTCCATGGCGCCGTCGACCATGGCGACCCGGAGGTGGCGCACCCGCTGGTGGACGTCGGCCAGCAGCCGGCCGTCGGCCTCGATGCGCAATTCCTCGGATCCGGAGGGGCTCGCCTGCTCGGCCGCAGCAAGTTTCGCCCATAGCGAACGCCAGCCACCCGTTCGGCCCTGCCTGGGGCCGGTGAAACGGACCTCCGAGAGCACCACTCCGCCACCGTCGTCGAGCAGCAGTCCGAGCCGCCGCGCACTGCCCGCCAGCACCGTCCGGGCGGCCGCGACCGGCTCGGCCGGCACCCCCAGCAGACGGGCCGTCGCGGTGGCCACCGGACCCCCGACCGGCACCAGTCCGACCGGGTCGGCGTCCAGCTCGCGTTGCCGGTGCAGCGCCTGCAACACCCGCTGCAGCGCCTGGTCCGAGCCGATCACCACGGCCCGCCTCCTGCCCCGGTGCTGAAGCACCCGGTCCAGCTCGGACGGGCTCTCCGGCAGGGTGACTTTCACGTCGGCCCCGCCGCACAGCACATCCTTGGCGATCCGCACCGATTCGCCGTCCGCCTGCCTGGCCGAAGGGTCCAGCACCACCAGGAGCGGCCCGGCCCCCTCGGCGTCCGGGGGGCGGGATACGGGCGTGGACAGCGACGACACGACCGGTCCTTCCTCAGGTAATCTCTCGGTGCAAGAGCCCCTTGCGCCATTGCGCCAGGGGCTTCGTCCATCTCGGGGCAGACTGCGGTCTTCGCAGGATGCCCCAACCGGAAGGGGTGTACGCCTGTGCCGGCACTCGTGCTCGTTGGTGCCCAGTGGGGAGACGAGGGCAAGGGGAAGGCCACCGACCTGCTCGGAGGCTCCGTCGACTACGTCGTCCGCTACCAGGGCGGCAACAACGCCGGTCACACGGTGGTCATCGGCGACCAGAAGTACGCCCTCCACCTGCTGCCTTCCGGCATCCTCAGCCCGAACGTGGTGCCGGTGATCGGCAACGGCGTGGTCATCGACCCGGGCGTGCTGCTCTCCGAGCTGCAGGGCCTGAACGACCGCGGCATCGACACCTCCAAGCTGCTGATCTCGGGCAACGCCCACCTGATCACCCCGTACCACCGGACGCTGGACAAGGTCACCGAGCGCTTCCTCGGCAAGCGCCGGATCGGCACCACCGGCCGCGGCATCGGCCCGTCCTACGCGGACAAGATCAACCGCGTGGGCATCCGGGTCCAGGACCTGTTCGACGAGTCGATCCTGCGCCAGAAGATCGAAGCGGCGCTGCACGACAAGAACCAGCTCCTGGTCAAGCTCTACAACCGCCGCGCGATCCCGGCCGACCTGGTGCTCGAGGAGTACCTGGGCTACGCCGACAAGATCAAGCCGTACCTGGCGGACACCACCTACGTCCTGGACGAGGCGCTGAAGGCCAACAAGGTCGTGCTGCTCGAAGGCGGCCAGGGCACCCTGCTCGACGTGGACCACGGCACGTACCCGTTCGTCACCTCGTCGAACCCGACCTCGGGCGGCGCCTGCACCGGCTCCGGCATCGGTCCCACCAAGATCGACCGGGTGATCGGCATCCTGAAGGCCTACACCACCCGCGTCGGCTCGGGCCCGTTCCCGACCGAGCTGCTGGACGCGGACGGCGAGGCGCTGCGGCGGATCGGCGGCGAGCGCGGTGTCACCACCGGCCGCGACCGGCGCTGCGGCTGGTTCGACGCGGTGGTCGCCCGCTACGCGACCCGGGTCAACGGCCTGACCGACTTCTTCCTGACCAAGCTGGACGTGCTGACCGGCTGGGAGCAGATCCCGGTCTGCGTCGCGTACGAGATCGACGGCCGCCGGGTCGAGGAACTCCCGTACAACCAGACCGACTTCCACCACGCGAAGCCGATCTACGAGAACCTGCCCGGCTGGAGCGAGGACATCTCGAAGGCGCAGACCTTCTCCGACCTGCCGAAGAACGCGCAGGCGTACGTGAAGGCGCTGGAGGAGATGTCGGGCGCGCCGATCTCGGCGATCGGTGTCGGCCCCGGCCGGACCGAGACCATCCAGATCAACTCCTTCCTGTAGGACGGCCTGAAGGCCCGGCACCCCTGTCGCGGGGGTGCCGGGCCTTTTGCGTGGCGCTGCATTTGCACTAGTACAGATATCGCTTGCGCCTAGTGCAAAGCTGCCTCTACGGTGTGCCGCATGACCGCGAAGCTGCCCGCACCCGTCCTCCTGACCGGCCGCCACATCCGGCTGGAGCCGCTGACCCGCGCCCACGTGCCCGACCTGTTCGCCGCCGGCGGCGGGGACGAGGAGGTGTGGCGCTGGGTGCCGACACCGCTGCCGCGCACGCTGGAGGAGATGGCCCAGGTGATCGACACCCGGCTGGCCGACGTGCACTGCGAGCCGTACGCGGTCATCTCGCTCACCGACGGGCGGGCGATCGGGGTGAGCTGCTACTACGACGCGAGCGCGGCCGAGGAGCAGGTGGAGATCGGCGGCACCTGGTACGCGCGCTCCGCGTGGCGGACGGCGGTGAACACCGAGGCGAAGCTGCTGCTGCTCACGCACGCCTTCGAGGACCTCGGCATGGGCCGGGTCAGCTGGCGCACCGACATCCGCAACGAACGCTCGCAGAACGCGATCCGGCGGCTCGGCGCCTCCTACGAGGGCACGTTCCGGCGCAACAAGCAGCGTGTGGACGGCAGTTGGCGGGACACCGTGTTCTTCTCGATGCTGGCCGACGAGTGGCCGGCCGCGAAGGCCCGGCTGACCGAGCGGCTGGCCGCCGGGTAGTGCCGCGTCAGTAGATGGCGGCGGAGACGATCGCGGCGACCGCCAGGTTGGTGGAGGCGGTCACCCAGACCGCCGGGTGCGGCTCCTCGTCGACCAGCAGCTCGCCGAGCCTGCCGGGCGTGACCAGGTCGAGCACCCAGAACGAGACCGCCATCAGCAGCAGGCCGAACAGGCCGAAGACGGCGGCGGCGGCCAGGCCCTTGCCGAACTCCTGATAGGTGGAGATCACGGCGGTAAAGACGATCGCGCCGACCGACAGCAGCGCGGAGCTGAGCACCACGGCGGCGTTGCGGTTGCGCTCGATCCAGATCTGCCGGCGCAGCTCACCGGGCGTCAGCACGTCCACCAGGAAGACGCCGAGCAGCAGCAGGGCCAGGCCGACGCCGCCGTACGCCGCCGCGTACCCCAGCTGATGAAGGATGTCGCTCATCCGGTTCCGCCCCCTGCTGTCCGCCTGCCGACCCCGTGCCGAGGACCGGCACAACATAGCGCACGGGGCCGGCGGCGCCGCCGGGGCGTGGCTCAGTCGTTGTGCTCGACCAGGCGGTCCAGGCAGACCGCGACGGCGATCATCAGCGGGATGTCGGCGCCGCCCTCGACCTCCACGCCGTACGCGTCACGGACGCTGAACCACTTGCGGGAGACCTCGCCGATCCGGTGCCCGTCGTTCTTGACGGTGTACTCCTTGTCGATCAGGTCGCCGTGGATCTCCCACTCGCCGCCGTTCTCCAGCTCCACGTGGTACTTGTCGTGGAACGGGGTGAACAGCTTCTTGCGGACGGTGGCGACCACGTCCCCGTCGGCGTTCTCGATCTTCATCGCGTCGCGGACGGTCAGCACCTTCTCCCGGATGGTGGCGACCGTGTTGCCCTCGGCGTCCTGCAGCTCGAAGGTGTCGCGGATGCGCATCACCTTGCCGTCCACCAGGAAGCACTTCTCGCCGTGCTCGTCCTCGACCCAGTAGTCGTCGCCGAACGCGAACAGGCGCTCCTTGACCACGAACTTCCGACCCATGACCCGACTCCTCGTCTGCTTGCCGGCCCGCCGTCGGGCGGCCCTCGACATGCTGCCAGTCAGTGGCTACGTGAGGTCCCACAGCAGGCGGTAGTACGCGAGGCGTTGTTCGTCGGGTTCGACGCCGTAGGCCTCCAGCAGGGGACGTTCCCAGCCGGGGCCGTAGTTCCAGACCGTGCTCCAGGACGCCACCGCGAGGTCGGCCCAGCGGTCGGCCACGCCGAGGGTGCCCAGGTCGACGTGGCCGGTGGGGCGGCCGTCGTCGCCGACGAGGGTGTTGGGGGCGCAGGCGTCGCCGTGGCAGACCACCTCGGCGTCCGGCGGCGGCGGGTCGGTGAGGACCGCCAACGCCCGCTCCACGGTGCCGTAGTGGCGCAGGTCCGGGTGCCGGCCGGCCGGGTCGCGGCGCAGGGCGACGGCCTGGTCGATCCGGTCACGGAGGGACCACTGGTAGGGGCAGTCGGCCACCGGCAGCGCCTCGTGGAAGGCGCGCAGGCCCTCGCCGATCGCGCGGACGGCGATCGCCGGCTGCTTCTTCAGCTCCGGGTCGACGGCGGAGCGGCCGGGCAGGCCGGCCGTCAGCAGCCAGCGGCCGGTGTCGTCGCCGCCGACGTCCAGCACCTCGGGGACGGTGGTGAACGCGCGGGCCCAGCGCAGCCGTTCGGCCTCCGCGCCGAGGTCCGCGCCGCTGCCGGCCGGCGCCCACTTCGCGAACCGCCGCCCCGGGCCGTCGCCCAGCCGGAACGTCAGCCCGCCGAGCTCGTTGCGCCACACCGCCACCGGCGGTACGCCACCGGCCAGTTCGGCGACGGCGGGCGGGACGGCGACGTCTTCCTCGGGTGCGCGGGCGCTCATCCGGCCAGTGTCGCGCACCGGCCGACCGCCGGTCCCCCGGTTTTCCGCCGCCCGGTCCGATCAAGGACGCGGACGCGCAACGATCCACCGCTCCCCCTCCCCGTGCCGGGCCCGGGACGCTAGCTTCTGCTCGCATGGAAATCGGCGAACTGATCGCGAGTGGCCGCACCGCGGACGTCTGGGCACTGAACGACGGGCGGGTCCTGCGCCGCTACCGGGACGGACTGACCGCCGACGGCGAGGCCGAGATGATGGCGCACCTCGCCGAACACGGCTACCCCGTGCCCGCGGTGTGGGCCGCCGAACGGCCCGAGGACCTGATCATGGAACGCCTCGGCGGCCCCACCATGCTGGACTCGCTCCTCGCCGGGACGATCAGCCCGGGCGCGGCCGGCGAACTGCTCGCCGAACTGCTGCGCCGGCTGCACCAGATCCCGCCGCGCGCCGCCGCCCGGCCCGGCGACCGGGTGCTCCACCTCGACCTGCACCCCGACAACGTCCTGCTCACCCCGCACGGCCCGGTGGTCATCGACTGGTCCACCGCCGCCGAGGGCGAACCCGGCCTGGACGACGCGATGAGCGCCGTCATCCTCGCCCAGGCCCTCCACGACCGGCCCGACACGGCCCGCACCCTCCTGGTCCCGCTGCTCCGCGGCCTGCCCCCGATCGCCGAGCGCCACCTCGCCGAGGCCCGCGCCCTCCGCGCCGCCAACCCGACCCTGAGCGCCGCGGAGATCGCCGTGCTCGATGCCGCTGTCGCCCTCATCTCCGCTTGCGCAAAGGGGAGTTGAGCACTTCGTCGAACGGCTTCCCGATGGTTCGAGCCCGGTGTATAAGTCGTATGGACTGCACACCGCAGGCACACAACGGGGGGTCCCGCCGCATGCCGAGAAACGTGTTCAGACGCGCCACCGCCGCCCTGCTCGGCGCCGCCGCCATCGCCCTGATGGCTCCCGCCACCACCGCCGCCATACCACCGCCCCATCTGCCGAGCGGCGCCAAGCTCCTGCCGGGGCAGTACCTGACGGGGGGCTACGAGCCGGCCATCGGCTCCATCCTGGAGATGCAGACCGACGGCAACCTCGTCCTCTACCTGGAGAAGTCCGTCGGCGGGCACGGCGCGGCGATCTGGAGCAGCGGCACCTGGGGGCACCCGGGCGCGTACGCGTACATGCAGCCGGACGGCAACTTCGTCGTCTACCGCCAGGGCGGCAGCCAACCGTCCGACGCCCTGTGGAGCAGCGGGACCTGGGGCAACCCGGGCGCGATCGTGATGCTGCGGGAGGGCAGCCTGTCGATCCCTACCGCGAGCGGCCCGTTCTGGCGGACCGACACCGGGCCGGGCCCGGCCGTCTTCAACTTCCCGCACGGCGATCCGAAGGCCGCCATCACCTCGGCCCAGGGCCTCGACCCCGGCCACTGGATCCAGTCGGACACCGTCCGGCTGGTCAACCAGCCCGACGGCAACCTGGTCCTCTACCGCCGGCAGGACGGCATCCCGATCTGGTCCAGCGGGACCTGGGGCCGTCCGAAGTCGAGCCTGCTCCTCTCGCAATCGCCGGTGTGGTCCGCGCTGGGCCTCTACCGCGTCGACAACGGCACCCGGACCTGGTCCGTCCCGGTCAAGGGCACGAACGGCGACTACGGGATCGTCCAGAACGACGGCAACTTCGTGCTCTACGCCGACGGCGGCACCGCCGTGTGGTCCACCGGCACCTGGGGCAGGGCCTGACGAGCGCCCCTGCGAACCACCGGCCCGGCAGCCACGGAGCCGTCCGGGACGACGGCCACTTCGTGATCCACGGCAACGTCACCTCGCCGTGGAGCACCGGCACTTGAGCAACAACTGACCCTCGCGCCACGGCCGTCACGACCGCGGTGTACAAGTAGTGGGCCCACACACCGTGGGCCCACGAATGAGGGGGAGTTCCACCCGATGCGGAAGAACGTGTTCAGACGTACCACCGCGGCCCTGGTCGGCGCCGCCGCCATCGCCCTGATGGCGCCCGCCACCGGCGCCTCGGCGGCGACCGACGTCGCCGACCTGCGCAGCGGCGACAAGCTGCTGTCGGGTCAGAGCATGAAGAGCGGCGAGTCCGTCCTGGTCATGCAGACCGACGGCAACCTGGTGCTCTACTTGGAGAGCTCCACCGGTACCCGCGTGTCGACGGCGATATGGAGCACCGGGACCTACGGCAACCCGGGCGCGTACGCGTACATGCAGGAGGACGGCAACCTGGTCGTCTACCGCCAGGGCAGCACCGCCGGCTCCGACGCCCTGTGGAGCAGCAGGACGTGGAGCAACCCAGGCGGTCACATGACGCTCAACTGGGGTGACATCACGGTGTGGCCGGCGCGCGGCGGCAACGCGCCGTGGGACAGCCGTACCGGGCTCGCGCCCGCCGTCGGCTTCGGGGGCGCCACCCCGGAGGCCTCCATCACCAGTGGCCGGAACGTCGAAGCCGGCCAGTGGATCCAGTCGAACTCGGTCTGGCTGGTCAACCAGGCCGACGGCAACCTGGTGCTCTACCGCAAGCGGGACGGCGCCGCGATCTGGGCCAGCAACACCGCCAACCGCTCGCAGTCGAGCCTGGTCGTCAGCAACTCGCAGAACGACCCCGCGCTGCGGATGCGGGACAGCAGCGGCCAGACCATCTGGTCCGCCACGCCCAAGGGCACGTCCGACGTCTACGGAACCGTCCAGGACGACGCCAACTTCGTGCTGTACAGCAACGGTTCGGCCCTGTGGTCCACCGGCACCTGGGGCAAGGGCTAACCGCCCGCTGACGGCGGCGGGAAACCGGTGAGACCCCGTCGTCCAAACCTCCCGGCGTCGGCCTACGGGCGAGCCACCTTGATGCGCGGATGCCCCGAGGCCTCGACCAACTGCCCGATGTCTCCCGGGTCGTCGGTCAGGATTGGCGCATCGAGATGCTCGACAGCGGCCAGCACAACGCTCGCATCGACGACGCCCCAGCTGCCCGCCCGCCGACAGAGCTCGGCCGCCGCCTTGGCCCGTTCCTCCGTCAGCGCCAGGACTTCACAGCCACGCAACACCCGGTGCAGGACCGCCGAGGACGGCCGCACGTTCCACACCTGCGCCAGCACCCCGGCCGGCACCAGCGGCCGGACCCGCGCGGAGAGAAACGCCTCGTGCTGGGCCACGAAAGCCCGGTCGTTCTTCTCCGCGGCGATCAACGCCCCGGAGTCGTAGACAACAGCGCTCACGCCCATGGCAACTGCCGCTGCCGGCCGGAGTGCGCAGGCGGAAGGATCGCCCCTCAGAGTGACACCGAGGCGACCGGGCACCGGCCCCACCCTGAGTTGATAAGTTCAATTAGCCATCGCAGGCATGTATCAACTCTTCAGGCAGGGGCAGGCCCAGCCGTAGCACGGTGTATCAGCGGCTGGGCGGGGCTCTGGCCGAGCTGAACGAGCGCTTCGGCGGGCTGCCCAGCCCCCGGGAGGCCCAGGAGATCTGGGACGACATCTGGCACCAGGAAGCACACCACTCGACTGCGCTCGAAGGCAACACCCTCGTCCTTCGCGAAGTCGAGGCGCTACTCGACCAGGGTCGAGCTGTCGGCGCCAAGCCGCTGAGGGAGTACAACGAGGTTCAGGGCTACGCGGATGCTGCCCGTTGGGTCTACGGGCAAGCCCTTGAGCCGGACGCATGGCATGACGGACGGCTGATCACGCTTGGCGAGGTCCGCCACATCCACTATGTCGCCATGTCGCCGGTCTGGAATGTCGCACCTCATCCGGAAGCCACCGACAAGGAGGGCCCCGGTAACTTCCGGGAGCACGACATCCACCCGTTCGCGGAGGGCATGACGCCTCCGAAGTGGCCACTCGTTCCCGCTCATGTCGAGCAGTGGGTCGGCGAGGTCTGCGCCTTCGGCAAGCAGATCGAGAGCGATGAGGAACTGGGCCGACCACTCCCGGAGGTCTTGGCAGGGATCCACAACCGGTTCGAACGCATTCATCCGTTCCTCGATGGCAACGGGCGAACAGGACGTCTGGTGATGAACCTCGTTCTCGTCCGCCTGGGTTATCCGCCGATCATCATCCTCAAGAGGCAGCGGGAGGCATACCTGGCCGCCTTGCGTCGCGCGGACGCGAGTGACTACGGAGCCCTCGGCGAGCTGATCGCCCGGGCCATAGAGGACAACCTCAACCGTTTCATCGTGCCGAACGTGGCTGGCCCCGCACGGTTGGTTCCGCTTGCGGCGCTCGTCGATGCCGAGCACTCCCTGGCCGCACTGCGGCAGGCGGCCCAGCGAGGTCGGCTCAACGCCGTACAGGGGCCGGACGGGGTGTGGCGCTCGTCCCGGAAATCCGTAGCCGCCTACAAGGCCGGCAAGCACCAACGCAGGCCCAAGTCCGACGGCGTCTGAGCGCAGGAGCGGACTGCTCCTCCAGCCCGATGGGGTTGGATGTGGCCATGGCTTCTCGTGCACGTGTACGCGCCCCCGAGCTGGTCGGCGCCGGTGGATGGCTCAACACAGGTGGCAAGGATCTGTCGCTGGCGGACTTCCGCGGCAAGATCGTGATCGCGGACTTCTGGACCTTCTGCTGCATCAACTGTCTCCATGTCCTCGACGAACTCCGGGAGTTGGAGGAGAAGCACCGCGACACGGTGGTGATCGTCGGGGTGCATTCGCCGAAGTTCGTGCATGAGGCGGACCACCGGGCGGTGGTGGACGCGGTGGCGCGGTACGAGGTGCACCATCCGGTGCTGGACGATCCGGAGCTGGTGACGTGGAAGCAGTACGCGGTGCGGGCCTGGCCGACGCTGGTGGTGATCGACCCGGAGGGGTACGTCGTCGCGCAGCACGCGGGTGAGGGGCATGCGCACGCGATCGCCCGGCTGGTCGAGGAGTTGGAGGCGGAGCACGCCGCGAAGGGCACGCTGCGGCGCGGCGACGGGCCGTACGTGGCGCCCGAGCCGCAAGCGGGTGACCTGCGGTTTCCTGGGAAGGCGGTGCGGCTGCCGAACGGGCACTACCTGGTCGCGGACTCCGGCCACCACGCGCTGGTGGAGCTCGCCGAGGACGGCGAGCGGGTGGTGCGGCGGATCGGTGACGGGGTGCGCGGACTGGTGGACGGCGCCGCGCCGCGGTTCAGCGAGCCGCAGGGCCTGGCGCTGGTCCCGGAGGGTCTCGGTCTCGGCTACGACGTGGTGGTGGCGGACACCGTCAACCACGCACTGCGCGGCGTGCGGCTCGCCGACGGCTCGGTGACCACCCTGGCCGGCACCGGCAAGCAGTGGTGGCAGGGCTCGCCGACCTCCGGCGAGGCCACCGCCGTCGACCTGTCCTCGCCGTGGGACGTCGCGTTCTTCGACGGCCGGGTGTGGATCGCGATGGCCGGCGTGCACCAGCTGTGGTCGTTCGACCCGGTGGCGGGGACGGTCGCGGTCGCGGCCGGCACCACCAACGAGGGCCTGGTCGACGGCCCCGCCGAGCAGTCCTGGTTCGCCCAGCCGTCCGGCCTGGCGGTCTCCGCGGACGGCGAGCGGCTGTGGGTCGCCGACTCGGAGACCTCCGCGCTGCGCTGGGTCGCCCGCGGCACGCACGAGGTGCACACCGCCGTCGGCACGGGCCTGTTCGACTTCGGTCACCGTGACGGGGCGGCCGAACAGGCCCTGTTCCAGCACCCGTTGGGCGTCACGGTGCTCCCGGACGGCTCGGTCGCGGTCAGCGACACGTACAACCACGCGCTGCGCCGCTACGACCCGGCGAGCGGTGAGGTCTCCACGCTGGCCACCGATCTGCGGGAGCCGTCCGGCGCGGTGGTGGTGGACGGCGACATCGTGGTGGTGGAGTCCGCCCGGCACCGGCTGACCAGGCTGCGGCTGCCCGAGGAGGCCGTCCGGGTGGAGGCCGTCGCGCACCGCACGCAGCGCGCCGCCACCGAGGTCGCGCCGGGCACGCTCCGGCTGGACGTGGTGTTCTCCGCGCCCACCGGCCAGAAGCTGGACGAGCGCTACGGCCCGTCCACCCGGCTGCTGGTCAGCTCCACCCCGCCCGGGCTGCTCGCCGCCGGCGCGGGCGCGGACAGCGCGCTCTCCCGCGAGCTGGTGCTCGCGGAGGGCGTGACGGAGGGCGTGCTGCACGTCTCCGCGATGGCCGCGTCCTGCGATGACGACCCGTCGATCGAGTACCCGGCCTGCCACGTCCACCAGCAGGACTGGGGCGTGCCGGTGAAGGTGGTGCCGGGCGGCGCGACGCGGCTGCCGCTCGTTCTGGCGGGCATGGACTGAGCGCACCCGTCCGGTACGGCCACCGCAGGTGGGGCTGCGCGAGATTGAGAGACGATCAGCTGGTCGTCTTCCGCCTCGCGCAGTTCTCCCCCAGCCCCAAGGGGGGCTGGAGGTGCCCCCACGCGTCCCTGTTGTGCGTCCCTCGCGCGCCGGCTCAGCCCTCGAGGAACGCCTTGATGGCCCCCGCCAGGTAGTGCGGGTCCTCCGCGCCGCACAGCTCGCGCGCGGAGTGCATGGACAGCGCCGCGATGCCGCAGTCGACCGTCGTGATGCCGAGGCGGGCGGCGGTGATCGGGCCGATGGTGGTGCCGCAGGGCATCGCGTTGTTGGAGACGAAGGTCTGCCACGGGACGCCGGCCTTCTCGCAGGCGGCGGCGAACACGGCCCGGCCGACGCCGTCGGTGGCGTACCGGTTGTTGACGTTGACCTTGAGGATGGGGCCGCCGTTGGGCAGCGGGTGGTGGCCGGGCTCGTGGCGCTCGCTGTAGTTGGGGTGGACGGCGTGCCCCATGTCGGAGGACAGGCAGATGGTGCCGGCCAGCGCGCGGGCGCGGTCCTCGGCGGTGCCGCCACGGGCGTAGCAGGAGCGCTCCAGCACGTTGCCGAGCAGCGGGCTCTGCGCGCCGGTGTCGGACTCGCTGCCGGTCTCCTCGTGGTCGAACGCGGCGAGCACCGGGATGCAGGGCAGGTCGGCGCCGGACGCGGCAACGGCGGCGAGCGCGGCGGTGGCGGCGTGCACGGAGAGCTGGTTGTCGAGGCGCGGGCCGGCCAGCAGTTCGCGGTCGCGGCCGAGGTAGGACGGCGGCTGGACGTCGTGGGCCATCAGGTCCCAGCCGGTGATGTCGGCGGCGTCGAGGCCGGCCTTCTCGGCGACGTACTCGAGCAGCGCGCCCTCGGTGGTGTCGCCGAGTCCCCAGATCGGCGTCAGGTGGCGCTGGCGGTCGAGCTTGAGGCCGTCGTTGACGCCGCGGTCGAGGTGGATGGCGAGCTGCGGGACGCGCAGCAGCGGCTCGTCGAGGTGGACCAGGCGGGTGGTGCCGTCGCGCAGGACGAGCCGGCCGGAGAGGCCGAGGTCGCGGTCGAGCCAGGTGTTGAGGGGGACTCCGCCGTAGATCTCGACGGCGATCTGCCGCCAGCCGGCCGAGCCGGTGTCGGGGATGGGCTTGACCCGCAGGTTCGGCGAGTCGGTGTGGGTGCCGACCACCCGGTAGGGGGTGGCGGGGCCGGCCCCTTCGGGCACGTACCAGGCGATGAGGGCGCCGCCGCGCACCAGGTAGCGGCCGCCGCTGTCGCCGTCCCACGCGTCCGTCTCACGGACCTCGCGGAAGCCGACCCGCTCCAGCCGCTCGACCGCGCTCTGCACCGCGTGGTACGGGGAGGGGGAGGCGGCGAGGAAGGCGATCAGGTCGTCCGTGTGCTTCCGGTCGAAGTGGGCCGTGCGGGCGGCGGTCGACATGTTGCTCCTGGGTTGAGGGCGGGCCGGGCCTGATGGGGGTTAACAGGCCCGCCCCCTGAGCATATGCCCGTACACGGACAGGACCGTGTGAAGTCCGCAACGGTGACACAACAGTGAGCATGGCGCGACACAACACCGCGGGGCCCGGTGGTGAACCGGGCCCCGCGGCGTGAGGGTGGGTCAGGCGGTCGGGTGAGCGGCCGGCCGACGCTCGATCAGAACGCCTCTTCGGCGAGGTCCATCAGCTCGTTGTCGATGGCCTCGGCGATCTGGCGCTGCGCGGCGGTGGTCGGCAGCACGGTGCGGGCGAAGTGCTTCGCCGCGGCGATCTTGCCCTGGTAGAAGGGGACGTCCTTCTCGGAGGCGCCGGCCTCCAGCTTGGAGAGCGCGACGGCGGCCTGACGCAGCAGCAGCCAGCCGACCACGACGTCGCCGGAGACCATCAGCAGGCGGGTGGTGTTCTGGCCCACCTTGTACATGTTCTTGACGTCCTGCTCGACGGCCGTCAGGTCGGCGATCAGCTTGCCGACGATGGCCTCCAGGTCGCCGGCGGACTTGGCGAGCAGGTCGCGCTCGGCGGCCAGGTCGGCGCCGCCCTCGTTCGAGGCGAGGAACTTCTGGATCTGCTCGTTGACCGCGGTCAGCGCCTGGCCGCCGTCCTTGACGATCTTCCGGAAGAAGAAGTCCTGGCCCTGGATGGCGGTGGTGCCCTCGTACAGGGTGTCGATCTTGGCGTCCCGGATGTACTGCTCGATCGGGTACTCCTGCAGGTAGCCGGAGCCACCGAAGGTCTGCAGGGACTGGGCGAGCTGCTCGTAGGACTTCTCCGAGCCGTAGCCCTTGACGATCGGCAGCAGCAGGTCGTTCAGGCGCTCGGCGGCGGCGTCGTGCTCGCCGCGCAGGCGGGCGGCCAGCATGTCGTCCTGCACCGAGGCGGTGTAGAGGACCAGGGCGCGCATGCCCTCGGCGTACGCCTTCTGGGTGAGCAGCGAGCGGCGCACGTCCGGGTGGTTGGTGATGGTGACGCGCGGCGCGGTCTTGTCCATGAACTGCGAGATGTCGGCGCCCTGCACGCGCTCCTTGGCGTACTCCAGCGCGTTCAGGTAGCCGGTGGACAGGGTGGCGATGGCCTTCGTGCCGACCATCATCCGGGCGAACTCGATGATCTTGAACATCTGGCGGATGCCGTCGACGGTCTCGCCGAGCAGCCAGCCCTTGGCCGGGTGCTTGGCGCCGAAGGTCATCTCGCAGGTGTTGGACGCCTTGAGACCCATCTTGTGCTCGACGTTGGTCGCGTAGGCACCGTTGCGCTCGCCGAGCTCGCCGGTCTCCCAGTCGAAGTCGTACTTCGGCACGATGTACAGGCCGAGGCCCTTGGTGCCCGGCTTGCCGCCCTCGGGGCGGGCCAGCACCAGGTGGATGATGTTCTCGGACATGTCGTGCTCGCCCGAGGTGATGAAGCGCTTGACGCCCTCGATGTGCCAGGAGCCGTCCTCCTGCTTGATCGCCTTGGTGCGGCCGGCGCCCACGTCGGAGCCCGCGTCGGGCTCGGTCAGCACCATGGTGGCGCCCCACAGGCCGTCGATCATGCGCTGGGCGACCTTCTGCTGCTCCTCGGTGCCCTCGTCGTAGACGACGCCGGCGAAGGCCGGGCCGGAGGAGTACATCCAGATCGCCGGGTTGGAGCCGAGGATCTGCTCCGCGTAGGCCCACACCAGGGACGACGGGGTGACCTGGCCGCCGATGCCCTCCGGGATGCCCAGGCGCCACCACTCGGAGTCCATGAAGGCCTGGTAGCTCTTCTTGAAGGTCTCCGGGATCGGAGCGGTGTTGGTCGCCGGGTCGAACACCGGCGGGGTGCGGTCGGTGTCGGTGAAGGAAGCGGCGAGGTCGTTCTCGGCCAGCCGGGAGATCTCGCTGAGGATGTTCTTCGCGGTGTCGACGTCCATGTCGGCGAACGGACCGGTGCCGTACACCTGGTCGCGGCCGAACACCTCGAAGAGGTTGAACTCCACGTCCCGCAGGTTGGACTTGTAGTGACCCATGACCGTATCTCCGGTTCGTCTTCCACGGGCGAGCCGCTTACGGCGCACCGCTTACCCACCAGTACGCCCCATGATGCTACCCAGCGGTAACTTGTTCAACCCCTCCACCGTGAAGCACCTATGAACGTGGTCACGTCCCACAATGCGGCCCACCGCCGGATTGTGCGGATCACCCGCCCCCAAGCGGGGCCCGGCCCGATAGCCTTGCCCCGTGTACGGCTACGAGCAGAACGCCTACCAGGACCCCTACCAGCAGCAGATGCAGCAGGGGATGTCCGGCATGCCGGGCGCCGGATACGGCGACCCGCAGGCCGCCCAGCAGTCGCTCTACCCCGAGCCCTCGCCGCCCTCGCTGGCGGACGCGGTGCGCGCCTTCACCACGGGGGCGATGCCGGTGGAGGACTTCCAGGCCATCTTCATCACCTCGAAGGTGTACTGCCCGCGCGGCGACCGCCCCGGCTTCCTGGCGCTGCACAACACCCCGACGCCGGTGATCCCGATGTTCAGCTCGCTCAAGGAGCTGAAGCGGTACGCCGGCAAGGACTCCAAGTACTTCTCGGTGACCGGCGCCGAGGTGCTCGACCTGCTGCCCACCGGCTACGGCTTCGCCCTGGACATGGAGGGCGAGCACCGGATGGTGTTCGACGCCCGCGCGGTCGAGCAGATGGTCGACTTCACCATGCGCCGGATGTACGGCTGACCCCTCCTCCCGACCCTCTCCGGCCCGGAATAGGGCCACATAGTTCAACGTTCAACCTTGCGAGTGGTTGAGAGTTGAACTACTGTGGTGGACGTAGGCCACAGACCCGCCGAAGGAGGCCGACATGCCCGCCGTGACCGTCGAGAACCCGCTGACCCTGCCGCGCGTGACCACGCCCGACCCGGTGCACAGCACCGCCCGGCCGGTCCTCACCGTGGCCACCGCCCCCGAGGGCTACGAGGGCGAGGGCTTCCCCGTCCGCCGCGCCTTCGCCAAGATCAACACCAAGTTCCTCGACCCGTTCATCATGATGGACCAGATGGGCGAGGTGGACTACGCGGCCGGTGAGCCGAAGGGAACCCCCTGGCACCCGCACCGCGGCTTCGAGACGGTCACCTACATCATCGACGGAACGTTCATCCACCGGGACTCGCACGGCGGCGGCGGCACCATCACCGACGGCGACACCCAGTGGATGACCGCCGGCTCCGGTCTCCTGCACATCGAGACCCCGCCGGAGTCCCTGGTGAAGTCCGGCGGCCTCTTCCACGGCCTCCAGCTCTGGGTGAACCTGCCCGCCTCGGACAAGATGATCACCCCGAAGTACCAGGACATCCGCGGCGGCAGCGTCAAGCTGCTCAGCACCGAGGACGGCGGCGCGCTCCTGCGCGTCATCGCCGGTGAGCTGGACGGCCACACCGGCCCGGGCACCACCTTCACCCCGATCACCATGATCCACGCCTCGATCAGCCCCGGTGCCCAGATCACCCTGCCCTGGCGCGCCGACTTCAACGCCCTCGCCTACGGCCTCGCCGGCAACGGCTCGGCCGGCACCGAGCACCGCCCCTTCCACCGGGGCCAGGCCGTCGTCTTCGGCGACGGCGACTCGATCACCCTGCGCGCCGACGAGAAGCAGGACTCCCGCGACAACAACTTCGAGGTCGTCCTCCTCGGCGGCCTGCCGATCCGCGAGCCCGTCGCCCACTACGGCCCGTTCGTGATGAACAGCCACCGCGAACTCCAGCAGGCCATGGAGGACTTCCAGGCCGGCCGCCTCGGCACCATCCCCGCCGACGAGAACTGACAACTCCTCACCCCTGAAGCACCCACAAGCCCGAAAACCCGCGTGCCCCGTCCTCGGACGGGGCACGCGGGTTTTCCGCGTCCCGCCGATGGGCAACTGCCCCGGCGGGACGGCGTGTTGGGTCTGTCCGGAAAGCTGTGCCGACAGGTCAGGCCAGAGCGAGGCTGATCTGGTCGCCGAAGACCACCCAGTGCTGGCCCTTGTCGTTGACGTCGCACGGCTTGGTGGAGATGTTCGGGGTTCCCCAGGCGTTGGCGAGGCAGTAGCCGGGGGCGAGGGTGAGCGAGATCTGCTGGCCCGCGATGGTCCAGTACTGGCCCGGGTCGCCCGAGGCGCACGGCTTGGTGGAGACGTCCGGGGCGCCCCACTTGTCGGCGAGACAGTAGGCGCGCGCATTGGTGAGGGAGATCTGTTCGCCCGTGACGGTCCAGTGCTGACCCTGGTCGTTGACGTCGCACGGCTTGGTGCCGACGTTCGGGGTGTTCCAGGCGTTGGCGAGGCAGTAGGTGCCGGGGGTGCGCGTGGTCGCGTGGCTGGTGTCGGCCGCTCCGGCGCCGCCGGTCGGCAGGAGGGAGGCGGCCAGCCCCATCGTGGCAATGGCGAGCGTCTTGCGGAAAGCGAGGGCCATGAGACGTTTCCGTTCTGTGCGCAAGGCCGCACGATTCCCCTGCGGCCATGAGGTGCTTTCTCGGCCCAGTCCCGAGCGCAGGGCAATCTCTAGCACCGGGCGACCACGAACCAGCGGCAGTGCGCGCCGCATTCATCCGAATGGGCAGCACCGGAGCAGTCCGGCGAATTCACTGCCCGCGGGGCGCGATTCGTAGGCTGGGCCCCGCAAGGACACCGCGCGAGAGGGAGGAACGGCAATGGCGACGATCCATCAGACCACCATGAACCCGGGCAAGTTGGACCTGCTGGCCGACTGGCTGCCGAAGCAGGACTGGTACCGCCCCGGCGGCGGCGCGCTGGAGCGGGCCGGCGGATTCCGGCTGGACGACCCGGCGGGCGAGGTCGGCATCGAGCTGATGGTGGTGACGGACGGTCAGGCCTCCTACCTGGTGCCGATGGCCTACCGGGGCGCGCCGCTGGACGGGGCGCCCGAGGGCGCGCTGATCGGGACCGCCGAACACGGCGTACTCGGCACCCGCTGGTTCTACGACGGCGAGCAGGACCCGGTGGTCCGCGCCCAGTTGACCGAACTGCTGCACGGACGGGCGGTACCGCAGAAGCAGAGCGAGAGCGACGCGGTGGACGACACGGTGACGGTCGCGGCCGTCGACGGCGAGGTGGCGGTGACGCTGCGCCGGGAGCTGCGGCCCACCGGAGAGCCCGCGCCGGGCGAGGTGGTCGCCGGATACACCGCGCCGGACGGGTCGGCGGCCCGCGCGGTGTACCTGACGGCCGGTCGCTGACCCGGGTCTGTCCGGTCGGTCTCGGCGCGCCCGGCGAGACCGACCGGACGGGCCCCGGACGTCAGAGCCGGGCGTAGAGCGCGGCCGCGTCGTCGTGGGCCTTGCCGCGGGGCCAGCGGACGCAGTCGGCGTCGGTGCGCTCCGCGGTACGGACCTGGGCGATCAGTTCGGCGGGGCCGGCCTCGGCGAGCAGTCGGACGGCGTCGGCCCAACTGCCCAGCCCCAGGCGCTCGGTGAAGCGGGCGGCGCCGTCCGACAGGGCGGCCACCCCGTGCAGGTCGGCGCGGCCGACCACGCCGGTCTCGGCGTGCTGGGCGGCCTGCGGGGTGGCGGCGGCGATCCACGGCCCGTGGCCGCTGTTGCGCGCGGCGCGGACGGCGATCGCGTACCGCAGGTAGAGCTCGGCGCGTTCGGCGGTGCCGGGGACGGTCGACCAGACCTGGCGGCGCAGTTCCTCGCCGCCGTGGAAGCGCTGGTTGTCGCCGATCACCCGGGGCGGGCCGGCCTTGGGGTGCAGCACCAGCAGGGAGTCGCCGAGCGCCAGGTACTCCAGCGCGTCGCCGCGCAGCCGGGCGGCGACCACCATCGCGGCGGGCGTGTTGGGGTTGGCCAGGTCGCAGCTGTCGCCGTGCAGGGCGGCGGTGTCGGCGATGGCGTCGGACAGGCAGTCGGCGATGTCCCGGTCGGGGTGGCCGGTGAGCCGGGCGACCAGGTGCGCGCCGAGGCGGCGCACGTACCAGGGGATGCCGTGGCCGCAGCCGGAGTCCAGGGTGTCCGGGGCGCTGGAGCCGTCCAGCAGCACCAGAACCTCCGGGGTGGCCACCACGAAGTCCTCGCAGGCCCGGTCCGGGCGGCGCGCGTCGACTGCCAGCTGTACCCGCATGCTTCTCAGTCTGCGTCGGCCACCCGTCGTTCGAACAGGGGCTGTTCGACCCTTCCGTTCGGCCTCCCGCACAGCGATTCGGACATAATTGGGCGAAATATGGCAACTCGCCGAGGCTTCGTGACAGGAGAGTCCCATGGTCTGGCAGTTCTTCGTACTGGTGATCGCCTCGTTCGGCTTCCCGACCCTCGCCCTGCTGTTCATGATGGGCGGCCTGCAGTACCGCGACGAGCGGCAGCCCCACCACCTCGGCAGGGCACACCGGGACTGACCGACCCCGGTGTCGGCCGACAGCGGCCCCGGTCGGCATGGGAGGGTGTGCTGCAGCACACCCCACTCCCGTCCAGGAGGTCCCGAAATGAGCAGCGACACCGCCCCGGCAGCCGAGCCCGCGCCGGAGGCCACCACCGACGCCACCGCCGACACCGCCGCCGAGGCACCCGTCCAGGACGACCAGAAGGCCAAGTTCCTGGCCGCGCTGCAGCGCAAGGGCGGCAACAGCCGGGGCGCCGGCGGCGGCCCCGGCGGCGACTCGAAGATCCACGGCACCACCGGCGCGGCCGGCGGCAAGCGCACCTTCCGCCGCAAGAGCGGCGGCTGAGCGCCCGTCGGACCCCAGTAGGAACGGCCGGCCCCGCACCCGGGGCCGGCCGTTCGGCGTCTCATCCGGCGGATCAGTCGGTGTGTTCGTCCGGAAAGTACGGCGTCTCGCGGAGGAACAGCGCCCCGCAGGTGTGGCAGTTGTGGTCGGGGTCGAGGGTCCAGCGGGTGGCGTCCTGGACGGGGGCGGCGGCGTCGAGCGTCTTGCCGCACAGGGCGGTGAGGTCCGCGTTGCGGACGATGTGCCAGCTGACCACGGAGTCCGTGGCGCCGCCGGTGCCGGTCTCGGCGCGCATCTGATGCATCATGATCACCATCGTCCGCCGACCGGACATACCCGGCAATTCGCGCGACCGGTCAGGGCTGCGCCGGGGGCTCCGAGAACACCTCGCGGACCTCGATCGGCATGTTCATCGGCTTGCCGTCGTGGCCCGGCGCGGCAGACAGCGCGGCGGCGATCTCCAGCACCCGGGCGTCGCTCGCGCAGTCGACGATCCACCAGCCGAACAGGAACTCCTTGTCCGCCGGGAACGGCCCCTCGGCGACGGACGGCCCGCCGTCGCCGGCCCGGACGATCCGCGCGGTGTCGGGCATCGCCAGGCCCTGGGCCTCGACGAGTTCGCCGCTGGCGGTGAGCTCGGCGACCGAGCGGCGCATGAAGGCGATGTGGGCGGCGGTCGCCGCCGGGTCCCAGGAGGGGATCGGCGGAACATCGGTGTCCGACTGGCTGAAGTGCATCTGCAGCATGTGCGTCACGGCGGACGGCTCCTCTCGGTGCGGGCGGTCTCGTCCCATCGTCCCGGAGACGGAGCCGCGGCCCGGTTCTCGACACCGCGTCCCAGGGAGCCCCGAGCCACTGACCGGCGGGTTTCGGGCGAAGAGGGTGAGGAGAACGGCCGGTGGGCCGTCAGGAAGCGGTGCGCAGCAGCGGGGCGCTGAGGATCTTGTCGAAGCTGACGGTGGCGCCGCGCTGCGGGTGGGTGCGGAGCTGGACGTGGTCCGCGAGGGCGTGGATGAGGAACAGGCCGCGGCCGGACTCGGCGGTCAGGTCGGGCAGCACGCCGGGGTCGGTGGCCGGCAGGGCGGGGCGCAGCGCGGGCAGCACGTGGGTGTCGTAGGGGGCGGCGGGCCGGTCGGCGGCGGGGCTGCGGGTGGCCAGTACCCGGGCGGGGACGGAGGCGCGGCCCCGGCGGGTGCGGCAGCGCGGCGCGGGGCGGTCGGCGGGCCGTTCGGTGGACGAGCGTTCGGCGGCGGGACGGCGGCGCGGGCCCGGGCGGGAGGCGGTGGGTGCGACCGGGGACTGGCCGGTGTTGGCGACCTCGATCCGCAGGCGGTCGCCGCTGAGCGCGGCGGTGACCTGGAAGGTGTCCCCGAAGTGGCCGGGCCCGGCGTGTTCGACCGCGTTGGCGCAGGCCTCGGTGAGGGCGAGGCCGAGGTCGAAGGCGTCCTGCGGGTCGACTCCGGCGGAGTCCATGGCGCCGAGCAGGATGCGGCGGGCGAGCGGCACGCTGGCCGGGTCGCGCTTGAGGTGCAGAGTCCACCAGATGTCCACGGGAGATCCCTCCTGGCTGCGGCTCCACATACAACTAGCTATCTCCTCGACGGCGCGCGGCGAACCGTCCGCACTCGCCGGTACCGCCCGTTCGGCGGATGGACTGCCCCTGCCGGGTGTGCCGATCGGCGCGTGGGCGGGTGCGTGCGCCGGTCGGGTTCGCGCCATTCCCGGCGGGTTCCGGGGCCTGCCCCGGGAGCGGCTGTAGGCGGTGAGATGATGGCTCGGCCATGACTGACCCGACCGCCGCCGCCCGCCGGGGCTCCGCCCTGCCCGCGGCACGGGTCTCAACGGCTGCCTGGGATCTGCGGGTGCTGCGCGCGGTGCCGTTCGCGCTGGTGTGCACGCTGGTGGCGGCCTTCGGGCACGCCCGGGCGGGCGGTGCGGTGGCGCCGGACACGCTGGCGGCGGGCTTCGCCGCGGTGTGCGCGGCGGCGGCGCTGCTCGGCGGGCGGGAGCGCTCGCTGGGGGCGATCGCGGCGGCGCTGGGCGCCGGACAACTGGGTCTGCACCTGCTGTTCCACCGGTTCGGCGACGGCCTGGTCGGTGGCATGGCGATGCCGCACGCGTCGATGGCCGGAAACGGCGGGCCCGACGCCCTGGCGTCCGTGGCGGGCCGGCTGCTGTGCAACGACACCCCCGGCGACGGCCTGACGGTCGTCCCGGCGACCACCACGGCGGACCAGGTGGTGAGCGCCGCGGGCCTGGACCCGCAGGCGTACGCGACGGCTATGCCGCACGCGGCGGGCTGGCTGGGGCTGACGCCCGGCATGGTGCTGGCCCACCTGGCGGCGGCGGTGGTCGCGGGCTGGTGGCTGCGGCGCGGCGAGGCCGCGCTGTGGCGGCTGATGCGGACGGTGGCGCTGACCGCCCGCGAGTGGGCGGCGCCGCTGCGGACGGCGGTGGCGCTGCTGGTGGCGCTGCTGCTGGACGGGCCGCGCCCGGTGCGGGCACGGCGGAGTGGACGGCCGGAGGACTGGCGGCTGCCAGTGGCGGCGGCACTGCGGCACTGCGTGCTGCGCAGGGGACCGCCCGCGGTGGCGTTCGCGCGCTGAGCCGGGCCGGGAGGCCGGGGTTCGGGCGCGCATCGCTGCCTGCCGCCGTGCCCGCTTCGTGAGCGGGGCGGTCGGGTCCCCTCTTCCCGTTGTCCCCACGTGGCCCGCGCATTGTCGCGTGGCCTCTTCCTCCCCAGGAGTCCCCTGATGCGTTCGCTTTCCTCCCGTACCGCCCGTCGTTCCGTCGGCGCGCTCGTGGTGGCGGCCGGTGCCCTGCTGGCGTCCGCCGTTCCCGCCTCCGCGCACGTGTCCGTCCAGCCGGGCAGCGCCCAGCAGGGCGGGTACACGGCCGTGGCGTTCCGGGTGCCGAACGAGAGCGACACCGCTTCCACCGTGAAGCTGGAGATCAACCTGCCGCTGGACCACCCGATGGCGTCGGTGCGCACCCAGCCGCTGCCGGGGTGGACGGCCAGCCTGGAGAAGTCGAAGCTCGACAAGCCGCTGGACTCGCACGGCCAGCAGATCACCGAGGCCGTCTCCAAGATCACCTGGACCGCCGACGCGGGCACCAAGATCGCCCCCGGGCAGTACCAGGAGTTCAACGTCTCGCTGGGCGCGCTGCCCACCGACACTGACAAGCTGACCTTCAAGGCGCTCCAGACCTACGACAACGGCGACGTGGTCCGCTGGATCGAGGACAGCAAGGACGGGCAGCCGGAGCCGGCCAAGCCCGCCCCCGTGCTCAGCCTGACCAAGGCCGCCGCGGCCGGCGACCACCACTCGACGGACACCACCACGAAGCAGGACGCCGCCCCCGCCGCGAAGTCCTCCGACTCCACCGCCCGCACCCTGGGCGTGGTCGGCATCGTGGTCGGCGTGATCGGCGCGGCGCTCGGCGTGGCCGGGCTGCGCCGCCGCTCCGCGAACTGACCCCCGCCGGGCGGGGCCGCACCCCGCGGCCCCGCCCGGTCCTCGCCCTTCCGCACCGCCTCTTGCACGCCTTCCCGCACCGCTCTCCCGCACCGCCCACCTGCACCGCTCTCCCGCACCGCCCACCTGCACGGCCCACCTGCACGGAACGGAAAGTCCCTTGGCACCCCTCCGCAGCACCCGCCCCCGGCTCCTGACGGCCGCCGCCCTCGTCCTCGGCGCCTCGCTCGCGCTGTCCGCCTGTTCCTCGTCCTCCTCGGGCGGCGGGGAGGGCAACGGGGTGGCGAAGGTCAGCAAGCAGGCCTCGACCAGCCAGTACCAGGGCACCGCGCTCAGCAAGCACTTCGACAAGCCCGACCTGGTGCTGAACGACACCTCCGGGCAGCCGTACGACCTGAAGGCGCGCACCGCCGGGCGGACCGTGCTGCTGTTCTTCGGCTACACCAGCTGCCCGGACGTCTGCCCGACCACCATGGGCGACATCGGGGTGGCGATGTCCAAGCTGACGCCGGAGGAGCGGCAGAAGATCGACATCGTGTTCGTCTCCACCGACCCGCAGCGCGACACCCCGCAGGTGCTGCGGACCTGGCTGGACTCGATGGGCAAGGACTTCATCGGGCTGACCGGCGACCTGGCGCAGGTGAAGGCCGCCGCCAAGCCGCTCGGCATCATGGTCGAGGACCCGGTGGTGGCCGCGAACGGCTCGGTGACCTCCACGCACGGCGCGCAGGTGCTGGCGTTCCTGCCGACCGACGACAAGGCGCACCTGCTGTACATGGCCGGCACCTCGGTGGACACCTACCGGCACGACCTGGAGCTGCTCGCCAAGGGGGTGGCGGTGTGAGCCGCGCGTTCCGCCGCACCGCGCTGATCGGGGCCGGCCTGGCGACCGCCCTGGCCGCAGGCACCGTGGTGGTGGCCTGCCAGTCCTCGGGCTCCGACGGCGCCTCCGCCGCGCCGCCGCAGCTGTCGGTGGCCGATCCGTACATACCGCTGCCGGCCACCCCCGGCGGGATGGGCGCGGGCTACCTGACGGTGCGCAACGACGGCGGTGCGGACCGGCTGGTGAAGGTGACCAGCCCGAGCGCCGGATCGGTGACCATGCACCGCTCCACCGAGAAGACCATGGAGGAGGTCGGCGAGCTGACGGTGCCCGCGCACGGCACCCTGGACCTGGCCCGCGGCGGCACCCACCTGATGATCATGGACTGGGCGAAGCAGCCGGCCCTCGGCGACGAACTGGAACTGGACCTGGAGTTCGCCAAGGCGGGCACCGTCGTGGTCAAGATTCCGGTGAAGCCACTGACGTACCGTCCGGGAAGTTAGGGTCCCGGCGATGGCAGCAGACGGCACGGTGACGAGAAGAGGCGCACAGGTGATCACGGTGGCGAAACGGCGGCGGCTGGGCGCCCTGCTGGCGGTGCTGGTGGCGGCACTCGCCCTGGTGCTCGGCGGGGCGACGACGGCGTCCGCGCACGCCACCCTGGAGAGCACCGACCCGGCGCAGGGCTCGGTGGTCCCAACCGCGCCCGCCGCGGTCACGCTGCGCTTCAGCGAAGGCGTGTCGCTGTCCGCGGACTCGGTGCGGGTGCTCGACCCGAAGGGCACCGCCGTCGACGACGGCAAGCCCGACCATGTGGACGGCAAGGCCGCCACCGCCCGGGTGACGCTCCGCCAGGGGCTCGGCAACGGCACCTACACGGTGGCGTGGCGGGCCGTCTCGGAGGACTCCCACCCGATCGGCGGTGCGTTCACTTTCTCCATCGGCGCGGCCTCCGACACCACTGTGAACGCCGCCGCCGTCCAGGGCGCCAAGGCCGACGGCGCGGTGGGCTTCGCCTACGGCACCGCCCGCACCGTCGCCTACGGCGCGTTCGCACTGCTGGCCGGCGCCGCCGCGTTCGTGATCCTGATCTGGCCCGCCGGCGCGGCCGTGCGCGGCGTGCAGCGGCTGCTGATGAGCGGCTGGGTCGCGCTGCTGCTGTCCACCGTCGCCGTGCTGATGCTGCGCGGCCCCTACGAACGCGGCACCGGCCTCGGCCAGGCCTTCGACCTGTCGCTGGTCCGCGCCACCCTGGACGAGCGGATCGGCACCGCACTCGCCGCCCGCCTGCTGCTGCTCGCCGCCGCCGGTGTCTTCCTCTCGCTGCTGGTCGGCCAACTCGGCCTCCAGCCGAAGCCGCCGGCGCCCGCGCCCGCGCCGGGATCCCTGCCGGACTCCACGCCGGGCTCCGTAACGGGCTCCGCAACGGGCTCCGCAACGGGCTCCGTAACGGGCTCCGCGCCGAACGAGGACGATGACGCGGAGGAGGCGGAGCTGCGCCAGCTGGAGCGGGCCGCCTCCGAGCGCCCCCAACGCGACACCCGGCTCGCGCTGGGACTGGCCGGGCTCGCCCTGGCCATCGCACTGTCAGCGACCTGGGTCGGCGCCGACCACTCCTCGGTCGGCATCCAGGTCCCGCTGGCCCTGCCGCTCGCCTCGCTGCACCTGCTCGCCATGGCCGGCTGGCTCGGCGGCCTCGCCGTACTCGTCACCGGCCTGCGCCACGGCCTTCCCGCCACCGCCGTCGAACGCTTCTCCAAGCTGGCGTTCTGGCTGGTCGCGGTACTGGCCGGCACCGGCGTCTACCAGTCCTGGCGCGGCCTGGGCAGCTGGGGCGCGCTGGTGGACACCGAGTACGGGCGGCTGCTGCTGATCAAGGTCGGCTGCGTGGCGTCGATGCTCGGCGTCGCCTGGATCTCGCGTTCCTGGACGGCGCGGCTGCGCGGTGCGGACGAGAGGGCTGCGGCGTCGGGTGCCGCCGACGGCGGGACCGCGCCCGCGGAGGCTGTCTCCGCGCAGATCGTGTCCGATGTGATCACAAGTGATCAGGGCTCCGAGTTCATCCCTGCGGAGACTATCTCCGCGCAGACCATCTCGGGCGTGACCGAAATTGATTCGGGCGCGATCACAAGCGATCAGGCGCCCGAGTTCATCCCTGCAGAGACTATCTCCGCGCAGACCATCTCGACCCACGCAGCCCCGGACACGACCCACGCAGCCCCGAACACGACCGCCGGAGCCCCCACCCCCGGAGAGACGCAGGCCGCCACCGACGACACCGACGCCGAGCGCGCCGCGCAGCTCGCCCGCCAGCAGGCGGTGCTGGCGAAGGCGCACCGGCGGCGTGCGGCCGAGGGTTCGCCGGTGCGGGCGGGGCTGCGGCGCAGTGTGGTGGTCGAGACGAGCGTCGCCGCGCTGGTTCTGGTGGTCACCACGATGCTCACCAACTCGCCGCCCGGGCGGGTCGCGCAGGCGATTGCCGCGCAGCCCGGGGCGGGTGGGGGCGCTCCGGTGGCGGGGGCGTCCGCGGTGCCCGGCAAGACGCAGGAGTTGAAGCTGCCGTACGACACCGGCGGCCGCACTCCGAACGCCAAGGGCACGGCCACCGTCACCGTCAACCCGGTCGGGACGGGGCCGAATGCGGTCACGCTCAAGCTGACCAACGGCGCGGGGCAGCCGGTCGAGGTTCCCGAGTTGCAGTTGGCGTTCACGCTTCCCGACCGGGACCTCGGTCCGCTGCCCGTCACGCTCCAGGCCGAGGGCACGGGTGCGTGGAGCGGGACCGCGCAGTTGCCGCTGGCCGGGCAGTGGGTGGTTTCGGTGACCATCCGGTCGTCCGACATCGACCAGGTGACGGCCACCCAGCAGCTGAAGGTGGGCCAGTGACGGAGATAGCGGGACTCTCCCGGCGGGCCGTGCTCGGTGGGGCCGGGGCGGGGCTGGCCGTGGGCGCCGTCGGCGGGGCGTGGGGCGGGCGAGCGTCGGCGCGGGAGAAGAAGACGCTGCCGGGGAGCGCCCGGGTGGCGTTCCACGGCCCCAGGCAGGGCGGCATCGTGGAGCCCGGGCAGGCCCGGGTGGAGTGGGTGGCGTTCGACCTGGCGGCCGGGGCCGGGCGGGACCGGGCGGCGGGCCTGCTGCGGGACTGGTCGGCGGCCGCGGCCCGGATGGCCGTCGGCGAGCCGGGCGGGGACGGCGGAAGCGGGATCGCGCTGGACGCGGGCCCGAACGCGCTGACCGTCACCTTCGGCTTCGGCGCGAGCCTGTTCGACAAGCTGGGCCTGGCCGACCGTCGCCCGCCCGCGCTGGCCGCGCTGCCCGCGTTCCCCGGCGACGCGCTCGACCCGGCACGCTCCGACGGCGACCTGTGGGTGCAGATCGGCGCGGACGACGCGCTGGTCGCGGTGCACGCGCTGCGGGTGCTGCGCCGGCTGGCCACGGGGGTGGCCGTGCCGCGCTGGCAGATGTCGGGCTTCGGCCGCACGCCGGGTGCGACCGCGCGCCCGATGACCGGCCGCAACCTGATGGGCCAGGTCGACGGCACCAACAACCCGAGCCCGCAGGACGCCGACTTCGCCGCGAAGGTGTTCGCCACCGGCCCCGACTGGATGGCCGGCGGCAGCTACGTGGTGCTGCGCCGGATCCGAATGCTGCTGGACGACTGGGAGTCGCTGCCGACGGACCGTCAGGAACGCCTGGTGGGACGCCGCAAGAGCGACGGCGCCCCGCTGTCGGGCGGCCCGGACGCCGACGAGCGCACCCCCGTCGACCTGGCGGCGACCGCCCCGGACGGCACCCTGGCGATCGCCCCGGACGCACACGTCCGGGTGGCGGCGCCCGACTCCAACGGCGGGGCGGCGATGCTGCGCCGCGGGTTCTCGTTCCACGACGGTCTGCTGGCCGACGGCTCGCCCGACGCGGGTCTGCTGTTCGCCGCGTTCCAGGCCGATCCGGCGCGCGGCTTCGTCCCGGTGCAGCAGCGGCTGGCGCGCGGCGACGGCCTGTCGCGGTTCCTGCGGCACGAGGCGGGCGCGCTGTTCGCGGTGCCGCCGGGCGCGCCGGAGGGCGGATACGTGGGGCAGCCGCTGCTGGAGGGCTGACCGCGCACCGTCGCACGGCCGTTCGGCCCGGCTGCCCGGCCGTCGGACGGCGGCACGGCGGGGCCGCGGAAGTGGCTAAGGTGGCAGACCGAGCCCTGTGGGCCCGTGGAGTTCGCATCTCGCAGTTCGCATCACGCTGTTCGTTCGGAGGCGGTCATGTCGGCGACCCGTTACACCTATCTCGGGCCCGCGGGCACCTTCACGGAGGCCGCGCTGCGCACCCTGCCGGAGGCGGGGACGCGGGAGCTGACGCCGGTGGCGTCGGTGGCGGCGGCGCTGGACGCGGTGCGGGCGGGCGAGGCCGCGGGCGCGATGGTGGCGATCGAGAACTCGGTGGACGGCGCGGTCACCACCACCAGCGACGAGCTGATCAACGGCAGCGCGCTGATGATCTACCGCGAGGTGCTGCTGCCGATCTCGTTCGGGCTGCTGGTCCGCCCGGGCACCGCGCTGGCCGACGTGAAGACCGTCACCGGGCACCCGGTGGCGCAGCCGCAGGTGCGGCACTGGCTGGCGGCGAACCTGCCGGACGCGCAGTGGGAGTCGGCGGCGTCGAACGCCGAGGGTGCCCGGCTGGTGCAGGACGGCCGGTACGACGCGGCGGTGGCGGGGGCGTTCGCCGCGGAGCTGTACGGGCTGCGGGTGCTGTCGGACGAGATCCAGGACGCGGCGGCGCCGACCACCCGGTTCGTGCTGGTGGGCCGGCCGGGGCGGGTGTCCTCGGCGACCGGCTGGGACAAGACGTCGATGGTGGTCTGGCTGCCGGAGGACCACCCGGGTGCGCTGCTGGAGCTGCTGCAGGAGTTCGCGGTGCGCGGGATCAACCTGATGCGGATCGAGTCCCGGCCGACCGGCGAGGGCATGGGCAGCTACTGCTTCCTGATCGACTGCGAGGGGCACCTGAGCGAGCGGCGGGTCAGCGAGGCGCTGATGGGTCTGAAGCGGATGTGCCCGCAGGTGCGTTTTCTCGGCTCGTACCCGCGCGCCGACCGGGGCGCCGCTTCCCCGCTCCGGCGGGGCACCTCGGACCTGGATTTCGCGAACGCCGCGGACTGGCTGTCCCGCTGCCTGGACGGCCGCGGCGAACTCTGACGCCCGACGGGCGAACTCCGACGCCCGACGGGCGGACTCCGACGCCCAACTCCGCGTCGCGCCGCAAGAACGCGATTTCGGCCGGGGCGGGGCCGCACCGGGCCCCGTTCCGTTCATTTTCGACACGCCCGAACGTCACCTGCCCGGCCGACGGGTGTTCACCGACGGTGCTCCGGGGGCCGTCGGTGCGGGGTGCGGGGCGGGGTGGTTCATCCACAGGGCGGTGGCCGGCATCCACAGGGGCGGTTGTCCCCAGCTGCTGTGAAGTTATCCACAGGACGGGCCGGAGTCGACAAACCGGTAAAGACACCCTCAGGCCCGGTCAGATCATCAGCTAGGGGCATAGGGAGGACTAATCGGACCAGAGTCACCCCTGCGCCGACAAATCACCTGTGCGAGCGAGCGAATTCCCTCACTCGGGAAGCCGTATCGAGGTTTGAAACCTGGAAATGCCGGTTCGATGGCCCACGGACCATGGGTTTTCTCCTGTCCACAGGCCCAGGCGCACACCTGTGGATAACCGGACCTCGAAAGAGTTGTCCACCGGGGTTATCCACAGGTTGGCGGGAGTTATCCCCAGCCCCCGGAGCGCTTGCCCACACCCCCCGCGCCGATGGCCGGGCGCAGGATGCCAGATTTCCGGACAGAGTGCGACATACCCGCCCAAGCCCTGCGATGGCCGGAACCGGACCACCGGCCACCGGTAGGCTTGATCCGTGATCGACCTTCGCCTGCTCCGTGACGACCCGGACCGCGTACGTACCTCGCAGCGCTCCCGTGGAGAGGACGTCGACCTGGTCGACGCCCTGCTCTCCGCCGACGAACGCCGCCGCGCCGCCGGCACCCGATTCGACGAACTGCGCAGCGAGCAGAAGCAGCTGGGCAAGCAGGTCGCCGCCGCCAAGGGCGAGGAGAAGGCCGCCCTGCTGGCCCGCACCAAGGAGCTGGCCGCCGAGGTGAAGGCCGCCGACGCCGCGCAGAGCGAGGCGAAGGACGAGGCCGAGCGGCTGCAGCGCTCGCTGGCGAACCTGATCGACCCGGCCGCTCCGGTCGGTGGCGAGGAGGACTTCGTCACCCTGGAGGAGATCGGCACCCCCCGCGACTTCGCCGCCGAGGGCTTCGAGCCCCGCGACCACGTCGAACTCGGCCAGCTGCTCGGCGCGATCGACACCGAGCGCGGCGCGAAGGTGGCCGGTGCCCGCTCGTACTACCTGACCGGTCCGGGCGCGCTGCTCGAACTGGCCCTGGTCAACATGGCGATGGCGCAGGCCTCCGCGGCCGGCTTCACCCCGATGATCACCCCGGCGCTGGTCCGCCCCGCCGCGATGGACGGCACCGGCTTCCTCGGCCAGGCCGCCGAGAACGTCTACTACCTCGAGGACGACGACCGGTACCTGGTCGGCACCAGTGAAGTCCCGCTGGCCGCCTACCACATGGACGAGATCCTGGACGGCGACAAGCTGCCGCTGCGCTACGCCGGCTTCTCGTCCTGCTTCCGCCGCGAGGCCGGCACCTATGGCAAGGACACCCGCGGCATCATCCGGGTCCACCAGTTCGAGAAGGTGGAGATGTTCGTCTTCACCACCCCCGAGGACGCCGAGGCCGAGCACCGCCGCCTGCTCCAGTGGGAGAAGGACTTCCTGAACGCGCTGGAGCTGCCCTACCGGGTGATCGACGTCGCCTCCGGCGACCTCGGCGCGTCCGCCGCCCGCAAGTTCGACATCGAGGCGTGGATCCCCACCCAGGGCAAGTACCGCGAGGTCACCTCGACCTCCAACACCACCGAGTACCAGGCCCGCCGGCTCTCCATCCGGATGCGAGACAAGGACGGCGTCCGTCCGGTCGCCACCCTCAACGGCACGCTGGTGGCCGTCCCCCGGGTGATCGTCGCGCTGCTGGAGAACCACCAGCAGGCCGACGGCTCGGTGGTGCTGCCCGAGGCGCTGCGGCCGTTCCTCGGCGGGAAGGCCGTCCTGGAGCCCGCGGCCAAGTAACCGCCTGCCCGTCCCGTCCGTCCCGTCGTCCCGGAGCACCTGGAGCACTTCGCGCATGAGCACCGCCGCCCTGCCCTACCGGCTGGTCGCCACCGATCTCGACGGGACGCTGCTCACCGGCGCCGAGAACGTCTCCGCCCGGACCCGTGAGGCGCTGGGCGCCGTGACGGCGCTCGGGGCGCAGCACATCATCGTGACGGGCCGCTCGGCGGGCTGGACGAAGCCGGTGCTGGACGAGATCGGCTACACCGGGATAGCGGTCTGCGGGCAGGGCGCGCAGGTCTACGACGCGGGTGCGCACAAGCTGCTCACCTCGGTCACGCTGGACCGGCAGCTGGCGGCGCTGGCGCTGGCCAAGATCGAGGCCGAGGTGGGTCCGCTGGCGGTCGCCGCCAATCAGGACGGGCTGGACGGCGAGGTGGTGGCGGGGCCGGGTTACCGGCTGCGGATCGCCACCGGGCTGCCGGTGCGACAGGTCGCGCCGGAGGAGCTGCTGGCCGCGCCGGTGAGCAAGCTGTACATCCAGCACCCGGAGCTGACGGACGATCAACTTGCCGAGGCGGCATGGTCGGTGGCGGGTCAGTTGGTGGGTGTGGTGATGGCGGGCGACGGCATCGTCGAGCTGCTTCCGCTGGGTCTGACGAAGGCGACCGGTCTGTCGCTGGCCGCGCGGCGGCTGGGTGTCACGGCGGCCGAGACCATCGCGTTCGGTGACATGCCCAATGACATACCGATGTTCCGGTGGGCCGCGCACGGGGTGGCGATGGGCAACGCGCACGAGCAGTTGCTGGCGGTGGCCGACGAGGTGACCGTCTCCAACGACGAGGACGGCGTCGCCGTGGTGCTGGACCGGGTGTTCGGCCTCAACGGCTGACCCTCAGGGACGGCGAAAGCGCCACCGGCCTGGTGCCGGTGGCGCTTTCGTGTGCCGCGGGTCCGCCGGTCAGCCGTAGCTGACGTTGGCGCAGGGGTCGTCGTCGGCGGAGCGGGCGTCGTTGGTGACGCTGGTCGGCAGCGGGCCGGGGGCGGGAGTGTTGCCGCCACCCTGGGCGCCGTCGCCGCCGGCGCTCGCGGCGTAGTCCTTGCCGAGGGTCACCGTGATGCCCGCGCCGGAGCCGGCTTCGACGGTGGCGCCGGGGAACAGCGAGGCGACGGCCTGCGCGTTGGCCTTCTGGCTCGCGCTGCCGTACTGGACCACGGTGGTGGCGTGGTTCTGGCTGCTGGCGTTGCCGGTGCTGGTGACGGTGAAGTTCGCGGCCCTCAGGGCGGTCGAGGCCTTGTTGCCGAGGCCCGAGGCGCCGCTGCCGTTGAGGACGGCGACCTTGATGCCGGCGCCGTTGGCGGGCGGGGCGGCCGGGGCGCTGGTGGACGGGGCGGCGGACTCGCTCGGGGCGGGGCTCTCGCCGGCGCCGGCGTCCTGGCCGTCGAGGGTGCGGTCGGCCTTGAGGGCGGCCCACAGCTGGTCGACCTCGGGGTGGTTGAGGCCGATCTTCTCCCCCTGGTAGTGCCAGGGGGTGGTGATGAACTTGATGTCGTGCAGGTCGATGTCCTTGAGGGACATCCCCAGGTCGAGCAGTTTGTCGACGCCGGCCAGGTCGGGGTCGACGGTGAGCGACTTGGTGGCGGCGTCGGCCAGCGGCAGCAGGTTGGTCGGGCTCATGCCCTTGGTCTTGACCGACTTGATGAGCTGGGACAGGAAGGCCTGCTGGCGTTTCATCCGGCCGACGTCGGAGTTGTCGCCGATGCCGTGGCGCAGGCGGACGTAGTCGAGGGCGGCCTGGCCCTCGACCTTCTGTATGCCCTTGGGGTAGATCTCCTTGCCGCCCTTCTTGGGCAGGTTGGGGTTGAGGTCGTAGTCGTGGATGGCGTTGGGCAGGCAGACCTCGACGCCGCCGACGGCCTTGGTCATCGCGGAGAAGCCCTCGAAGTTGACCACCATGGTGTGGTCGACGCGCAGGCCGGTCAGGGCTTCGACGGTGTTCTGGGTGCAGGCCGGGTTGCCCTGCTCGGTGCCGCCGACCGAGAAGGCGCTGTTGAACCTGGCGTTGGTCTGCGGCTTGGTCCAGTTCTTGTTCGGCAGCAGGCACTTGGGGATGTCGACCACGGCATCGCGGGGGAACGAGACGCCGACGGCGTGCTTGTGGTCCGCGTAGACGTGCAGCAGGATCGTGGTGTCGGAGCGGGCGCCGCCCTCCTGACCGCCACCGAGGTCCTTGTTGGCGCCGTCGCGCGAGTCGGAGCCGATCAGCAGGATGTTCATCGGCCGGCGGCCCTGGGAGTCGGGCTCGGCGGCCGCGGGGCGGTCCTTGGCTATGCCTTCGCGGTCGAAGGCGGAGATGTTGCCGTTCAGGCGCCAGTAGAAGTAGCCGCCGGTGCCGACCACGACGAGGCTGGTGCCGACCAGCGACCAGATGATGATCTTCTTGGTGCGGCGGGGCTTGCGGCGCCCCTGGGCGGCCGCCGCCCGGCGGGAGCCGGCCCGGCCGCCGCGGCCGGAGCCGCCCGCCGATTCGGTCTCGGGCTCGGGCTCGGCGGCGGGGGCGGCGCGGCGGCCGGAGCGCGGCGGGGTGGCGGCGGAGCCGCGGCCCTGGGCGCGGCGGGACGCGGCGCGGCCGCCGGCGGCCGGAGCGTCGTCGTGGCTCGCCGCGCGGCGGCGCGGGACTCCGGTGGACGGCGCGTCGTCGCGACGGGGCGCGTCCTGCTGGTAGGTGCCGCCTTGCGGCGGATCGTTCTCCCACCAGCCGGCATCCGCGTCGGACGCCCCCGCCCTCTGGCCTGCCATACGTACACCCTTCACCGGAGGCGGCCGTCGGGCGCCTCAGCAACCAGTCCGTCCGCTGGGCCGACGGATGAAGCTAGAGAGCGGAGCATATAAAGGGATCATTTCGAAAGTCACGGCCTGGGTCTCCACTCCGAGCACTCGAACGACGTGTCCACACCAGGGGTTCCCGTTCTCCCGTGTGAGACAGGTGACTTCAGCGCCCCGACAACCTCCGCAAGAGCCCTTCGCGACTGCCCGGGCGGGCAGCGTTTTCGCATGCCAGGGCGGTTGTAGGATGACCGGGCAAGGAGTTGTAGGATGACCGACATCCGACAGTGAGCGAGAAGGGAGCCCGGCGTGGAGGGACTTCAGGCGGCCGGGCGGCGTTCACTGGTGGACGAGGCGATCGAGCAGCTGCGCGAGCAGCTGGCGGGCGGGGCGTGGCCGGTGGGGTCGCGGATCCCGACCGAGCATGAGCTCGCCGAGCGGCTGCGGGTGGGGCGCAACACCGTGCGGGAGGCGATCCGGGTGCTGGTGCACGCGGGGATGCTGGTCTCCCGGCAGGGCGAGGGGACGTTCGTCCGCTCGACCAGTGATCCGGCGTCGGTGCTGCGCGGAGTGCAGCGGTCGGGGGTGCGGGACGTACTGGAGGTGCGGGCCGCGCTGGAGACCGAGGCGGCCCGGCTGGCCGCCGAGCGGCACACCCCGGACGACCTGGCCCGGATGCGGGCCGCGCTGGCCCGGGAGGCCGAAGTGATGGCCGCGCACCCGGAGCGGGCCGGCCGGGAGGCCACCGTCGAGCACGACCTGGAGTTCCACACGGCGGTGGTGGAGGCGGCGCACAACCCGGCGCTGACCGAGGTGTACCGGTATTTCGGGGCCTCGGTGCGGGAGTCGATGCGCGCGGCGTTCGGCGATCACGACATGCCCGAGGTGGCGATCGGCACCCACGCGGCGCTGGTCGACGCGATCGAGAGCGGTGACCCGGAGCGGGCCGAGGCGGCCTGTCGGGCCCTGCTGGCGGAGCCGACGGCGGCGGTGGAGCAGCTGCTCGCCGAGATCGCCGCGCGCAAGTAGCGCCGCGCCGCCCGCCCGTTCCCTTCTTCTTCCACCCGCACAGAGAGTCAGCCCCGCCATGTCGTCGGTCACCCGTGCCGTGCAGCCCGTCCTCGATCCGAAGGTCGGTACCCGAACCGCCAAGTTCGCGCACCCCGCCCTGCTGCTGGTGGGCATCGTGCTGGTGGCCCTGAACATGCGGGCCTGCCTGGCGGCGGTCTCGCCGATGGTGGCGGAGATCCAGCGCACCTTCGGCCTGTCGGCGGCGGCGAGCGGCATGATCACCACGGTGCCGGTGCTGTTCCAGGGTGTGGGCGCGCCGCTGACGCCGCGGCTGACCCGCCGGTTCGGCACCGAGCGGGTGGTGCTGGGCGCCGTGCTGGCGCTGGGCGCTGGTGTGCTGCTGCGGGTGCTGCCGTCGGTGTGGACGCTGTACGCGGGCTGCATGGTGATCGGTGTGGCGATCGCGGTGCTGAACGTGTCGATGCCGGGCCTGGTGAAGCGGGAGTTCCCGCACCGGGCGGCCATGATGACCGGCGTCTACTCGACCACCATGCTGGTCGGCGCGACCATGGCGGCCGCGCTGTCGGTGCCGCTGGAGCACGCTCTCGGCGGTGGCTGGCAGGCCTCGCTGGGCGCCTGGTCGGTGCTGGCGCTGGTCGCCGGGCTGGCCTGGCTGCCGCAGGTGCTGAAGGCCCGCCGGGAGCCGACCGTGCCGCTGCGGGTGGCCCCGGCGACGGCGGCGCAGCGCGTCACCGTCAGCCCGTGGAAGTCTCCGCTGGCGTGGCAGATCAGCGCGTTCATGGGTATCTCCTCGCTGCTGGTGTACACCCTGGTGGCGTGGATGCCGACGATCCTGTCGGACCACGGGATGGCGCGCGGCGAGGCCGGTCTGGTGTTCGCGTTCAGCAACCTTGTGCAGGTGGTCAGCGCGTTCCTGGTGCCGCTGGCGGCGGGCCGGATGACCCGGCAGCGCGGGCTGGCGCTGGCGATGGCCGGGCTGAACGCGGCGGGCATCGCGTGGCTGCTGCTGGCGCCGGTGTCGGGCGCGTGGTTCTCGGCGGCGGTGCTGGGTCTGGCGCAGGGCGGTTCGCTGGGCCTGGGTCTGGCGTTCATCGTGCTGCGGACCGAGAACGCGCTGGGTGCGGCCCGGCTCGGCGGGATGAGCCAGGCGGTGGGCTACCTGGTGGCGGCGGCCGGTCCGGTCGGCGGCGGTGCGCTGAAGCAGCTGACCGGCAGCTGGGACGCGACGCTGATCGTGATGCTGGCGCTGGCCGCGGTGGCGGCGGTGGCCGGCTGGGGCGCGGGCCGCGACCGGACGATCTGACGACTGCCTCGGGAACGACGAACGGCGGGGACGGCTGCGTGCCGTCCCCGCCGTTTCGCGTTCCTCCGGCCTACTCCTCGCCGTTGAGGGTGAGGCCGGCCAGCTTGACCGAGGCCAGCGCGGTGGCGCCGACGGCGGCGATGATCAGCAGCCACACCGCGGTGGTCAGTGCGACCGGGGCGGTGACGGTACCGTCGGCGGCGATCGCCTTGGTCAGCGACAGGCCCCACTGCTGGACGGACAGGGTACGGGCGCCCTCGACGTAGTTGCCGATCAGGCTCTCCCAGATCAGCGCGTAGGCGAGGCCGGCGATCACGGCGTGCCGGGTGACCACGCCAAGCAGCAGGAACAGCGCGCTGTAGGCGGCGCCGGACACCAGGGTGCCGACGGCGTAGCCGAGGGCGACGTTGTCGGCGCCGCCGTAGAGGATCAGCCCGGCCAGGTAGGTCGGGACGGTCGCGAGCAGCCAGGTGCTGCCGATCGCGACGGCCAGCTTGGTGGTGACGATCTTCCAGCGCGGCAGCGGCTTGGCGAGCAGGTAGACGATCGAGCCGTCCTCGATCTCGGTGGCGATGACGCCGGTGCCGGTGATCAGTCCGGTGATCGGGACCAGGGTGCCGAGGGCGAGGTTGCCCAGGATGCTGTGCGCGAGTTCCAGCTTGTCGAGGGTGCTGTTGCGGGCGATCACCGCGATGACCAGCAGCAGGACCGGGACGGCCAGCAGGATCAGGATGCGCCGGCGGCCGAACAGCCCGCGCGCGGTGAGCCTGGCGACGGTGGTGTTCATCGGGGGCCCTTCAGGACGAGACCAGGTACGAGAAGACGCTTTCCAGCGACTCGTCGGCCGGGGAGACGGTGTACAGCCGGATGCCGGCCTCGCGGGCGACCTTGGGCAGCAGGGTGGTGAAGCCCTGGAAGTTGATCGCCTGGATGCGCAGGGCCCCCGCGGCGGAGCCGCTGTGGGGCAGGGCGGTGGCGTCGAGTTCGATGGCGGCCGTGGAGCCGTCCGCGATCAGCGCGGCGGCCAGGCGGCGGTCGTCGCTGGAGCGCACCAGGTACTGGTGCGGGCGGTCGGTCATCAGGCGGCGGATCTCGCGGAAGTCGCCGGACGCGGCGTGCCGTCCGGCCACCACCACCTCGATGTGGCGGGCGAGTTGCTCGACCTCTTCGAGGATGTGCGAGGAGAACAGCACGGTGCGCCCGGCGGCGCCGAAGCGGCGCAGCAGTTCCATCAGCTGGAGGCGCTGGCGCGGGTCCATGCCGTTGAACGGCTCGTCGAGCAGCAGTACCGCCGGGTCGTGGACCAGGGCGGAGGCCATCTTGACGCGCTGCTTCATGCCCTTGGAGTAGGTGCCGGTCTGGCGTTCCTGGGCGTATTCCATCTCGACCAGCGCGAGGGCCCGCTTGGCGGCGGCGCCGGGGTTGGCGAGGCCGTGCAGTTCGGCGTTGGCGAGGACGAATTCCCAGCCCGTCAGGTAGTCGTACATCGACTCCTTCTCGGGGACCAGGCCGATCTGCCGGTAGACCTGCTGGTTGCGCCAGATCGGGGCGCCGTCCAGGGTGACCGCGCCGGAGGAGGGGGCGAGGAAGCCGCTCATCATGTGGATGAGGGTGGACTTTCCGGCGCCGTTGGGGCCGAGGAGGCCGGTGATGCCGGGTCCGATGTTCATGGTGACGTCGTTGACGGCAACCACGTTGCCGAACCAGCGGGAGACCTTGTCGATGGTGATGACGGCCATGGCTGCCTCTCAGACGTTCCGGTAGCGGCGCAGCGTCAGCGCGTAGCTGCCGGCCGTGAGGAGGACGATGACCGTGGCGAACACCAGCACGCCGAAGGTGCCGGGGGCGGCCAGCCGCTCGGGGCCGTCGCCGCCGAGGTTGAACACCTTGTTGACCAGGCCCTGGACGGTGGCGCTGGGCGAGATCAGCTCGGCCCAGGCCGCGGACTCCTTGGGGACGGGGTCGTAGCCGCCGGTCAGGCCGCGGACGATCGCCGAGATCGCGCTGGTGATCATCAGGGTGCCCATGATGGCGGCGACGCCGAAGCCGCGGCGCGGGGTGAGGGCGGCGATCAGCAGGCCGAGCGCGGCGTACAGCAGCGCGTACAGGACGGCGGCGAACAGGCCGTACAGCAGGTGGACCAGGTTGTCGCCGAACGGGAACTTGGCGAGCATCGAGCCGATGAACAGCACCAGCAGCGGCAGCGTCAGGATGATCAGCAGGGCGCTGAACATGGCGGCGAACTTCGCTGCCACGTAGTCGGTGCGGCTGGCCGGGCGGGAGAAGTACAGCGGTACGACGTGGTGGCGCAGGTCGCGGGACATCAGCACGGGGGCCTGCGCGGCCAGGAAGATCTGGGTCAGTACCCCGAAGTTGGCGAGGTACGGGGCGTAGTCCAGCGGCATCTGCTTCAGGCCGGCGAAGGTGGCGATGGCGAGCATCGCGAGCGCCGGGGCGACCAGGCCGCCGAGGAGCAGGAACGGCAGCACCTTGGACTTGCCGGAGCGGCCGAGGCCGAACGCGGCGCGCAGGCTCTGCACGTACAGCGAGCGGGTGGCGTAGCCGCGTCCCAGCCGGGGACCGGTGTAGGGGCGGTAGCCGATGTCGTGGATGACGCCGCTGTGGGTGTTGGCGGGGGTGGTCATGCCTGCTCGCCTCCTGCCGGCACGGCCGCGGCCTGCTCGTCATGCGTCTCGGACCGGGCGGGCTGCTGGTCGCCGTCGGAGTTGCTGCTGAAGATCTCGGCGACCCGGTGGCGGCGCTGCTCGAGCCGGATCAGGCCGAGGCCGAGGTCGTCCACGGTGTCGCGGACGGTGTCGTAGGTCTCGTCGCCGGCGAGTTCCACCAGCAGGATGCGGCCGCTGTCGGCGCGCACCGTCAGTCCGGCGGCGGTGAGGCGTTCGCGCAGCACCTGTTCGGCGTCGAAGGTGTGGTCGGTGGGGTGGTCGGTGACCTCGACCGCGAGCAGCTGGGTGGCCTCGGTGAACGAGGCGGTGGAGGAGGACCGCAGCAGCTTGCCGCCGTCGATCACCACCAGGTGGTCGCAGGTGCGTTCCAGCTCGCCCAGCAGGTGGGTGGTGACCAGCACCGAGATGCCGAAGTCGGTGTGGATGCGGCGGATCAGGCCGAGCATCTCGTCCCGGCCGACCGGGTCGAGGCCGTTGGTCGGCTCGTCCAGCAGCACCAGCTGCGGGTCGTGGACGAGTGCCTGGGCGAGCTTCACGCGCTGCTTCATGCCGGTCGAGTAGCCGCCCATCGGGCGGTAGCGCTCCTCGTACAGGCCGACGTGGCGCAGCGTGTCGGCGGTGCGTTCGCGGGCGGCGGCGGCCGGCAGGCCGGACATCCGGGCCATGTGGACGACGAACTCGGTGGCGGACACGTCCGGCGGCAGGCAGTCGTGTTCGGGCATGTAGCCGACCCGTTCGCGGATCTCCGCGCCTTGGGTGGCGATGTCCAGCCCGAGCACCTGTCCGGTGCCTTCGGTGGCGGGGGACAGGCCGAGCAGGATCTTGATGAGGGTGGACTTGCCCGCACCGTTCGCTCCGACCAGTCCGACCACGCCGGGCTGCACCTCCACGGTGAGCCGGTCGAGGGCGGTGACCCGGGGGAACCTCTTGGTGAGGCCGTCCGTCTTGATGACTGTGGACACGGTCATCAACGTAGTGCCGTCACCCCCGGCGCGGAATGCGCTGACAAGCTGAGCTTCCGTCCGCCCACGGGATGACACTCCGGGCCCGCCCCCTAGGGGTCGCGGGGGCGGGCCGGGAATCGTCGCTTCGTCAACTCACCTGTCCGTGCAGGTTTTTCAGACCATCAGGCTGCTCTGCAGCAGCAGGATCTGCCGGAACGCCTGGTCCGGGACGCCGTTCGGATTGGTCATCTGGACCAGCGCGACCACGTCGCCGCACTGCAGCCAGCCGAGCCGGCCGGTGGGCACGTCGCCGGCCTTCGCGTCCGAGAGCCGGACGTTCACGCTGCCGAGCGCCACCTTGTAGGTGTGGGCGACATCCAGGGAGGTGGAGCGGATGTCCTTGGTGGCGTCCAGCTGGTTCGCGAACGAGAAGAAGTTGGTCGCCTCGTCCGCCGAGCCGAACCGGATCAGCCGCAGCTCGGTGCGGGTGCCGTCCTTGGCGGTCCAGCCCTGCGCGGCCGCGCCGCGGCAGGCGTCGCTGACCAGCCGCTGCGCGTACTGGTCGTCGTTGGCCAGCATCATGTCCCGGTCGCACGGCACCCAGCGGCCCGCCACCGGCGGCAGGCTCGCGGGCGCACTCGCGGAAGCACTGGCCGACGCGGAGGCGCTCGCGGACGCGCTCGCGCTCGGGGAGGCGGACGCGGACCCGCTCGGGGCGGCCGACGGGCCGGTGCCGACGGCGCCGTTGGGCAGCGGCAGCAGCAGCGCCCGCAGGTCCGCGGCGTGCGTCTTGATCTTGTAGTCGGATGGGGCCGAGGCGCCCACCGGCAGCGGAGGCATCGTCAACTGCGGGAACACGTAACGGCCGTCGTTCGGCGTGGCCAGACCCGGCAGGTCGGTGCGGTCCGGCAGGGTCACCGCGACGGCGGTGGCCGCGCCGGTCACCACCGTCAGCAGCAGCGCCCCGCCGACCTGCCACAGCCGCTTGCGGTCACGCTTCGGCTGCTCGGGCGACTCGCCCTGGTCGGCCGGGACGAAGGCGTCCGGGGCGCCGGGCGCCTCGCCGTTCCCGGCGGTGGCGGCGTCGGGGGTGACGTCGGGGGTGACCGGCACGATCGGTTCGAACGGTTCGGCCGGACCGGGGTTCGGGGTGATGTCGGTGCTCATGCGGTGGCTCCCGGGATGGCCAGTCGGTCGAGTTGCTGACGGAACAGGTCGACGACCTTGTTCTGGTCGAGGGGCGCGACCCCTGAGACCCTCATCTGCACCAGCAGGTCGCCCACGCCGGCGTAGCACTGCAGGAAGTCGAGCTGCTCACCGGCCTTCAGCGTCGGCAGCGCGCAGTGCGCCTCCGAGTGGCCGGCCACGCCCGGGCCCTGCCGGTACAGCTCGTTGTCGGTGAACCACTTGCCGTACGAGTTGTTCTCCGCCTCCACGGCCTGCTGGTTGAACTGGCTGAGCACCAGCATCACCGAGGTCTGGTTGTCCATGGTGACCAGGCTGCGCGCGCCGATGCCCTGGATGTGCAGCGAGGACAGCGCGTTCTCGGCGTCCTTCCGGTACTTCTCCGGGACGTCGGCGATGGTCTCCTTCAGCGCCCTGTCCAGGTCCGCGTCACGCAGCTCGTTGTCGTTGCCGATCGAGCCGAAGTCCGGGCCCAGGTGGTAGCTGGACGGCATCGGCAGCAGCAGGTCGCGCAGGCTGCCGAAGTGATTGCCGTTGGACTTCGCACCCCACTCCTGGGCCGGGCTCGCCGAGGGGGCGGGAGCCGCCGCGGTGGGCGCGGCCGGGGTGTCCTTGTAGTGGACCTTGATGATCGCCTCGCCGATGCCGACGCCGACCAGGGCCGCCGCGACCACGGCGGCGGCCGCCTTGAGCGCGATCCGGCGCGGCTTCGCGGCCGGGGCGGTCGCGGGCTCGGCGTCCAGGGCGGCGTCCTGCGCGGCGTCCGGCGTTGCGTCCGGCGTTGTGTCCGGCTTGGTGAACTCGACTGCGGCCGCGGCCGGTTCGGTGACCGTGGTGTCGGTGACCGTGGTGTCGGCGGACGTGGCGTCGACCGGCGGGGTGGCGGTGGGCGGCTGCGCGGGGGCGGCCGGCTCGGGGGATTCGATGTCGGTCACGCGAGACGCTCCCACTGTCGCTTGGCGATGTCCTCCAGCTGGCTCCGGTCGACCGGGTTCTTGGCGAAGACCTCGATGCTCATCAGCACGGTGCCCTTCCGGGCCACGGCCCCGCCCCAGTAGTACTCCTCGCTGCTGCGGGCGTACTTATAGGGCTTCGTGGAGACCATGACCATGCTCTCGTCGTTGCCGGCGAACTTCGAGAGGCTCAGATCGGAGCGGCGCGGGCTCATGCCGGACATCACCTCGTGCACCGACTCCGGCCGGTACTGCCGCAGGCTCACCCGGTACTTGACGTCACCGGAGATCCAGCTGACGTTCGCCTGCCGGCGGAACCCACCGGACAGCAGCGTGGAGAACTGCTCGGCGCTGTTGCCGAAGGTCCTCGCCACATCCGCGGCGGACATCCAGCCGTTGCTGCCCATGCTGTCGTCCTCGGTACCGTCCGGACGCTTGATCAGCAGCTCGCGCAGGTCGCCGTCGATGTTCAGCGGCTGCGGGCCGGCCGCGGCCAGCGCCTTGGCGTCGATCCGCTCGGCCGGGTAGCTGAGCTTCACCGCGGCGAGCTCGGGCAGCGGCGTCGCCGGACGGGAGGCCTGGATGCCGTAACCGATGACCCCACCGATCACGGGCCCGGCCACCACGGCGGTCAGGAACATCGCGCCCACGCCGAACTTCCGCTTCTTGCGCGCGGGTTCCTCACCCCCGGCGAGCACCTCGAGGTGCTCGAAGCCCTCGGTGGTCGGCGCGCCGGACGGGGCGTCGGGTGCGTCGGACGCGTCAGGCGCGTCGACGGAGGCGGGTGCGTTGGGCGCGTCAGGCGCGTCGACGGAGGCGGGTGCGTCGGCGGAGGCGGGTGCGGACGGGGTGGCCGTCGGGGGTTCGGACGGCACGGCGGCGGCCGCCCCGGGCTCCGCGGCGCCCGTGGACTCGGTGCTCAACTGGTACTCCTGGAAAGAGAGTTCGGGACGGCCGTCAGCCGTTGGTGAGGCGGTCGCGCTCGCGCTTCATGGCGTCGAAGAGCAGCGCCCTGTCGGGGTCGCCCTGCACCTCGACAGTGATCTCATAGACCACGTCGCCGACCACGCCGATACCGATCAGCGCACCGGTGTACGCCTGCTCCTTGGGCTTGAAGACGTAGCCCTTGGCGTTGGACACCCCGTCGATGTCGAAGGAGTTGTCGCCGTAGCCCGAGTGGTCGGCGAAGCCCTGCGCGCGGTCGGTGCGGCCGAAGCGCTTGAGCTCCGAGCGCACCTCGGTCTTGCCGTCCCGGAGGCGGTAGGTGCGGCCGGCGGCGTCCTTGAAGCCCCAGGAGTCCAGCACCTCCTTGATGTCGACGCTGTCCTTGTACTGGGCCTGGAGGTCGTCCGTGCTCAGCATCGCGCCGTCCGGCGAACCGTACGGGTCGGCGTTGTCCGGCACCGGCAGCAGGAAGTAGCGCAGGTCGCCGGAGTGCTTGCCGCCGGAGACGCTGCCCTGCAGCGTGCTGGACGGGCGCGGCGCCGCACTCGGCGAGGCGGTCGGGGTGGGCGAGGGGCTGGGCGAGGCGCTCGCGCTCGCACTGGCCGAGGCGCTCGCGGTGGCGGCCGGGGCGGCGGCCACCCGGGTGGCCGGGTCGGGCTTGCCGACCGCGACGGTGACGGCCGCGCTGGTCGCGGTCACGGCCAGCAGGCCGGCCACCGCGAGGGCCACGCCGGCCGCCCGGGGCAGCCCGCGGGCTGCGGCGGGCTGCTCGGGGCCGGGCTGCTCAGTAACAGGCTCGGCGGCCAACTCGGGTTCGGCCGGGGCCGGGGTGACGGGGTTGGGCTCGGTGGCCGCCGGCCGGCCGGCAGGCTCGGCGGCCGGCTCCTGACCAGGGGTCGGTTCGGAAACGGACAAGGGTCTCCCCCCAGGGTGCGCGTGGACGACCGCACGGCCCCCACGGGCTGTCCCCCCGGTCGGCCCGAACACAGGTGTCACCGTGCGGTGCACGAATTATGAGAGCCCTGTGCAGTCGTCAACAACACGGTTGCCAGGCCGATTTGCCGCAATCCCGAGCCAATCGGACAGGCCGTGACCGAACCGCAACCCCCGTCCGAATCAGCTCGTGCCCGAGTCATCCTTCGTGGACGGAGCAGGCTGCCCCGCAGGGACATCGGAGGACGGTTCGGACCGCTCCTCCGACGCGGTCGGCGCGGGCCGCGCGGGCGGTTCCGCAGGGGCCGCCGGGGCTGCCGGAGCGGGCTGCGAGCCCGGCTGCGGGGTCGACTGCGGGCCCGGCTGCGCGGGCGGAGCGGACGGCGCCGCCGGGTCGGTCAGTCGGATGCCGGCGGCCTCGGCCAGGGCGATGTCGAGGCGCTCCGTACGGATCCGGCGGTCGATGTACATCACACCGTTGGCGAGCGGCGTCAGCGGCGCCGTCATCGCCGCGATCAGCAGCATGGCCAGCGCGCCCAGCACCACCAGCGTGGTCAGCACACCGCTGCTGGGGAGCACGGGCTCCTGCGACGAGGCGCCGACGGTGCTGGTCGGCATGATGGCCCCGAGGACGATCCCGAGCGGAGCCGTCACGATGTTCGCCGCGACCCGTCCGGCGAACGCCACGATGAAGCCCAGCAGCAGGCTGCGCCACCAGTTGCCCGCGTTGAGGCGCCAGGCCCGGCGGATCGCGCCGATCGGCGTGGTCTCCTCCAGCACCAGCACCGGCACCTGCAGCGTCAGCCGGACGGTGACGAACACGCTGCCGATCGAGACGGCCGGAAGGAGCACGAGCAGGAGCAGCACCGGCAGCGGGTTGTCGTTCAGCACTGTGAGGGCGATCGGGCCGCCAAACGCCAGGACCTCCAGCAGGAACAGCGGCACGAGCACCGCGGCCTGGGACAGCACGGCCGGCCACAGCTTGGGCAGCGCCTCCTTCCAGGCCTGACCGGCCGTCATCGGACGGCCGAGCGTCGCCGCCCGCAGCACCACGGTGGCCAGCGGGGCGACCACGACGTTGAGGGCGAACAGCACCAGTCCGAGCACCAGGATCAGCAGCACCACCGGGCTCACCAGGTCCCACAGCTGCTGCCAGGTCGGCGCGCTCCCGTCGTCGGGCAGGCGCTCGATCGCGTCGCGCAGGCCGCCCACGAAGAACAGCGCGACCACCGTCACCGGCACCGCGCCGATACCGACCAGTGCGAGCAACGGCAGGTAGAGCGCCTTGAAGTAGCGGCGGACGGTGTCGAACACCGCGCTGAACATCTCGCCGAACGACAGCGGGCGCAGCGGGATGACGCCCGGCTGGGGCGCGAGCGGCACGGCCCCCCAGGGGCCCTGCCCCCAGCCGCCGCCGGGCGCACCGGGCTGCCCGTACCCCGGCCACTGCCCCTGACCGGAGGGCTGTCCCTGCCCCCACTGCCCGCCGGGCTGCTGCCCGGGACCTCTGTTGTCCCCGCTCATCCGTACCCCCTTCAGAGGCCACCGCCCCGGACGTGCGCCGGGCTGCGACGAGCCTAGGACTCCCCTCCGGCCACGCCTGCGGCGGCCCCTGACCGGTCCTGCCCCTTTCCTACTGACGTTCGCTCAACCCAGTTGCCGCAGTCCGTCGGTGGCGATCCGCTCGAAGACGTCGGGATCGTTCGCGAAGATCGAGTCCGGGACGGGCCAGTGCACCACGAGTTCGGTGATCCCCAGTTCCCGGTACGTTCCCGCCCAGTCGACGAAGGCGTCCACCGACTGCAACGGCTGCTCGGCGGTCGATCCCTGCAGCAGCAGCTTCTCCAACTCGCCGACGTCCCGGCCGCGTTGCTCGCACGCTTCGGTCAGCTTCGCGATCTGCCGGGCGATCACCGCGGGCGCCTGCTCCACCGGCACGTCGGCCGGCGCCTTCGCGTCCCCGTACGTCACCCAGCCCTGGCCGTACTCCGCCGCCAGCCGCAGGCCGCGCGGCCCCGTCGCCGCCACATAGAACGGCACCCGGGGCGTCTGTACGCAGCCGGGGATGTTCCGGGCCTCCACCGCCGAGTAGTACGCGCCCTCCCGCGTCGTGGCGTCCTCCCTCAGCAACTCGTCCAGCAGCGGCAGGAATTCACCCAGCCGGTCGGCCCGCTCCTTCGGCGACCACGCCTCCTGCCCGAGCGCCGTCGCATCGAACCCCGACCCCCCGGCCCCCACCCCGAGCGTCACCCGCCCACCGGACACGTCGTCCAGCGTGATCAGTTCCTTCGCCAGCGTCACCGGGTGCCGGAAGTTCGGCGACGTCACCAGCGTCCCGAGCCTGATCCGCTCGGTCGCACACGCCGCCGCCGTCAACGTCGGCACCGACCCGAACCAGGGCTCCTCCCGGAAGCTCCGCCAGCTCAGGTGGTCGTACGTGTAGGCCGCGTGGAACCCGAGCTCCTCGGCCCGCCGCCACACCTTCTGCCCCTCGCTCCACCGGTGGATGGGGAGGATAACGGTACTCAAGCGCATGCAGTGACGATACGCGCGCGGATCGGCGGGACTTCGGATCGCCCGCGAGTCGGCACGAGCAGGTCCGCTAGCGTGGCGCCATGGGCACGTTGAGCAGGCGAGAACTGGCCGCGCTGGTCGAGGAAGCGACGGTCGACACCTACGACGAGCACGAGGAGCTGTCGGCTCTGTTCACCGCCGTCGAGGAGAACCTGTCGGTGCCGTTCAGCACCTCGGTGCTGGGCGCCGAGGTGACCGTGCGCGGCATCGACCTCTCACTGGAGGGAAGGATCGTCGCCCTGTGCACCCGCGGTGAGTTCCGGCAGACGATCGGATTGCTGGACCTTCAGCTGCCGGAACCGGCTCCGGACGGAGCGGAGTGGGTCGAGGCGTACCGCTACTACTGGACGCAGTGAGCGCCGGAACCTTCGAGATCGAGAGGGCCCGCATGGCTGTCGTGGTACGGAACGAGGATGAGGCATCGTTGCGAGACCTGATCGAGCGAAGCTCCGAACTGAAGGGTGAACTCGTCGCCTTCGCCCAGAGCGCACGCTTCGACCGGTGGTTGACGCCCCACCTCCTGGAGGCCGCCGGGCCCCAGCGGCAGTTGGAGGAAGGCGATGCGATCCGGATCATCGACAACTTCATCCTGCGGTACCGCTTGCCGGACGGTTCCACCGTGGTGGACCGGTTCGTCGCCGGACGACGGGGCTTGACCGAGGCGGATCGGGAGATGCTTCTCGGCTGGCGTGACCCCGTCGAGGGCATTTTCGAGATCCGGCGCAAGGATGGGGACGCCGTCGTCCTGCTGAACCTGATCGACGACCTGGAGTACCGCACGTACTCGAACGTCGGGCGGGTGGCCTTCCGCAGAGTGTCCAAGGGGGGATTCCTGCACACCTGCCTGGTGCCCGTCCACTCGGTCGACGGGGCGTGGCTGATCTCCGGAATGATGTCGTCCTACCCGAAGTCCAGCGCCACCGAGATCGCCCAGGCGGCGCTCCAACTGGCCACCGAACACCCCTCATTGGTCTTCCGCAACCCCGAGAAGATCGAGCAGGGATGGCGCTCGATGCGGGAGGACCGAACCGCGTTCATCGAGTTCTGCGGCAGCGACGAACTGGTCCTTCCCCCTGCCGAAACCGAGGAGCGGCTCAACGCCTACTACCGGCACCGGCAGGAAGCCGCCGTCGCCGAACATCCCGACCGGGCCCGGGGCAGGCGGCTCCCCGGCCTGGCCTTCCCGGCCTTCGAACTGCCGCGAGGACTCGCGGAATCGGAAACGGTCGGTGCCATTTATGACGAAGTCGACGGGCTCAACTTCTACGCGGACTACGGGATGCTGCGGGACCTCTTCGCGGATCCGGCCCTCCCTGGCCGCAGGCAGCACCAGGACCTGCTGCGCGTGTACCTGCGCGAGGAGTCGATTGCACCGCTGCCGCTCCGCCGCCTGGCCGCCGCCCACCCGGAGACCGTCGACGAGGTGTTCCGGAAGCTGCTGCGGAAGCCCGGATTCACCTGGGACGAGCACGGCGAGGAGCTGCTGCGCCGGCGCAAGCCCCGGTACTACGAGCAGGAGCCCCGCCCGGGCGTTTCCGTGATCGGTGAGCGTCTCAGCGAACTCGCTGCTGGCGGCCGTCGGCAGAGGTTCACCAGGACACGGCGTGTGCCGGGTCGACCCGGCCACCCGTGACCGAGGCTGGTTTTCTGTGATCAGTAGCGACCCATGTGCGGCATGGCCTTCTCCGCCAGCTCGATGATCGCCTGTGCTTTCGGCAGATCTCCCCTGACCTCCTCGGGGGTGACCGGCGGAGCTTCGGCAGATCGGTATTCGCTCTCGTTCCGGCGGACACGCATGCGGCTGAACGGTCGCAGGATGCCTCCGAGTGGTGGGTCCAGCTGCGCCTTCACCGTCTCGTAGACCGCGACATGGCCGCCCCTGCTCGTGGCGCGCAGTCCCTGGTTCACCAGGACCGCCGCAAGCGCCTTGCGCGCAGCGTCGTAGACAAGGCTGTACGCACCGACCGGGTCGACATCGAGGAGCATCCTCGCGGAGGCCAAGTGCTGTCGAGCCTGGGCGAGTTCCGCCTCCGCATGCTCCGTCGAGGCCGGCACCCTCTCGACCTCCTTGCGATGGATCAGGTCGTCAACGACGGTCCGGCCCTGCTCCCAGCGGCTCATTCGCCGTTCTCCTCACGTAGGTGCAAGCGGACCAGCGGTCGCTCACGGACCGAGGTCAGGAAGGGTTCGTCACTCGGCGATGCCCATGCCTCTGGAGCGACACGGTGAACGTTGACCTCCCGGCGCAACTCCCGGGAGGCACGTTCGGCGAGATCGAAGAGTTCGTCCGGATCGGGGCGTCCGACGACCAGGACGTCGACGTCTGCTGGGATCGGTCCGGGCACGCCGCTGTGGCGGGCTGCCCAGGAACCGTAGATGTACGCCTCGTCGATGCCGTCCAGGTCGGCCAGGAGCGCACTCAGGCGAGGCAGCGGCCCATACGTCACCAGCAACAGGTCGCACAGCGGCCGGTACAGAACGGTGTCGGTCCTGGCCGTGATGACTCGGGTTCGTCCGACCCGCTCCTCCGCGAGAATCTCCGACCCGATCAGCCGGTCCACCTCTCGAAGGACAGCTGTGTGCGAGACCCCGAGCTCCCGGGCAAGGCCGGTGAGCGTCCAACTGCGATCCGGGTGCAACAGCACGAGTGCCAGGAGGTCCCCTTGCAACTGGGACCGGAAGAGCGGAAGCAGCGAGGGCGCAGAAATCTTCATCAAGCGCACAATATCATGCGCGTAATGCAGATGTTCCTCGTAAAATACGACTACTTCGCTGGTCAGGCGCCGCTAGGTGAACGAGCCGCCAGCTCAGGTGGTCGTACGTGTAGGCCGCGTGGAACCCCAGCTCCTCGGCCCGCCGCCACACCTTCTGCCCCTCGCTCCACGGGTGGATGGGGAGGATCACCTCTGAACCGGCCCTGACACGTTCGGGTGACGCGGGTCACGGGGAACGTCCAACGCACCTGCGTCCTCTCCCCGTTGACAGGTCGCCAGCTCGAACCGGCCCCGGCGGCTGAGCCGGGGATCGTTCATCCGCGTTCTCCGGGAAGCCACGGCGGGGTTGCCGGGTGTTGGCCCGCCGCTGGGACGCTCACGGCCACATCCAGTCATGCGCGCAGGGAGTGTCATGCGATTCCGAGTTCCTTCCGCGGTACCGCTGTTGGCGGTCGGTGCGGCCCTGGTCAGTGTTGCCGCGACGGCGCCGACCGCGGTGGCCGCGCCCGGCGCGCCGGGGCAGCGTCCGTCGTTCTGCGGGCACGACAACCGGCACACGCCGTTCGCCGGTTACCTGTGCGCGAAGCCCGGGGAGCTGTTGGACGTGCGGATCGGGGACGTCCACCCGACCCAGCCGTCGCTCGGCTACGACGAGGTGTACTACAAGCTCGGCCGGTACACGCTCGGCAAGGACGCGATCAACAAGAAGTTCAGCGACTGGTGCGAGGCGGACGGCCGCATCGAGGCGGTCGCCGCGAAGCCGAACGCCCGGCTGGACGACCCGTCCTCGTTCACCTGCACGCTGCCGGTGGGCGGGGAGACCGCGGACAGCGAGGCCGCGATGAAGACCGTGGTGATCGGCCCGGGCGGCGAGCCGTTCCTGACGGACGGTCACCACACGCTGACGTCCTTCTACGAGACCCCGGACGGCGGCGCGAACCTGCACGTGCGGCTGAAGGTGCTGGCGAACCTGTCCACGCTGACCCAGAAGGACTTCTGGGCGCAGATGCAGGCCAACAAGTGGGTGTACCTGAACGACCCGCAGGGCAACCCGGTGAAGATCAACAAGCTGCCGACCTCGGTCGGGCTGGCCAACTTCCAGGACGACACCTACCGCAGCCTGCTCTACTTCGGCCGCGACATCGGCTACACCCAGAACTCGGTGCCGTTCCAGGAGTTCTACTGGGGCAGCTGGCTCCGCGACACCAAGCCGGTCGACCTGTCCGGCTGGAACCACTCGGACCTGACCAGCTACCTGGCCGCCGTGAAGAGCGCCACCCAGACGATGGCCGCGCTGCCGAAGAGCAGCGTGGTCGACAGCGGCTTCACCGCCGCCGACCTGGGCGCGCTGGCCCAGTGGAACGCCGGAAAGGCCGCCAACAAGGGCGAGTTCGACAAGCTGAGCAAGCCGTACTCGGACGCCAAGCCGGGCAAGCTGGCGTACGCGCTCGAGTACAAGAAGGTCAACGGCCTGGGCTGAGCGACGAAGAGAGGGGGCCGGCGGATGTCCGCCGGCCCCCTGTCCGTGTCGGAAGGCGGTCAGGAGCCGAGCAGGTTCGCCGCCGGGGTCTCGGTGGACTTGCCGGTGGCGGCCTTGGCGACCTGGTCGGCCGTCAGCGCCTTCTTCCAGACCTGGACGCCGGTGACCGAGCCGTTCCAGGCGTCCGACCACTGCGACTTGTAGCGGGCCCGGCCGAGCTCCAGCGGGCCGGTGCCGGCCACGATCGACGGGGCCGCGGTGGTCTGGGCGAGGACGCCGTCCACGTACAGCGAGATGCTCTTGGCCTTGGCGTTGTAGACGCCGGTCAAGGTGGTCCAGTGGCCGGTGGTGGCGGTCGCGGTGGACACCGCCAGCGCGCTCTTGCCGGTCTCGTTGGCGGTCTGCACCTTGAAGACCCAGCGGTTCTTGTTGGCCCCGGCGTCCTCGCGGCCCAGGTAGAAGGAGAAGAACTGCTCGCCGTTCTGCGACAGCGCCGCCTTCGACGCGCTGGCGGCGTCGTTGCGGACCACGGCGGAGACGGTGAAGTCCTTGCTGGTGTCCACGGTGGCGTCGGCGGCCTCGGCGTAGGCGTCGCCGGTGCCGGTGAGTTGCAGCGCCTTGCCGTCGCGGCCGTCGGCGGCGCCGACCTTCGCGGCGCTGCCGAGCTTCAGCCCGGGTACCGAACCGGCGGTGTCCGGGCCGGAGCCGCCCTGGCCGGCGGGGGCCTTCGCGGACTGCTTGGCTTCGGGGGAGGCGACGACACCGGCCTTGGCGGTCCTGGGAGTTGACGGATCGTCGGCACGATCGGTGACGATCACGGCGACGGCGACCATCGCGCCGACCGCCACCAGGCCGGTGGCCAGCGCGGTGATGCGGACGGTCCGCTTGCGGCTGGCCTCCCGTTCGTCGGCCTCCGCCATCGCCCGCCAGTACGCCGCTTCGGCTCCCCCGGCCGCCGGTTCTCTGGTCGCGCCCGCACTGCCCGCCGCCCGCCTGCCCGCCACGTTCTCCCCGATCCGTCCGCTTGCCTGTCCGCCGGAACTCTAGGCGGCCCGGTTCGAACACGCGAACCGGAACGCCGGTCGTCCCTCCGCCCCGAACACCGGAATCGACGCCGGGGCGAAGGGAGTTGACCTGCGGCCGATCAGGCGCGGTGAGCGGGCGGAAGACATGACCGCGCCGGCACCGAGCGGCACCGGAGCGGTGCCGCCGATCAGCAGCGGGGTGCGGTCGCTCGCGCACTTACCCTGCAGGTATACGGGGAGGGGGTATCGTGGTGCGGATGGAGCGGACCGGGCGGGCGACGGACCCGGCCGGGCGGACGGTCGCCCGGTGGGCGGTGCTGTGCGCCCTGCTGCTCGGGCTGTTCCTGATGCACGGAAGCCCGGCAAGCGCCGCCGGGTGCCACCGGGAGACGGCGACCGCGGCGGCCCCGCACCTGGGGGCGCACGTCATGGACGGGGGCGGCCGGGTGGCCGTCCGTGCGCCGGGCGCGCACGAGGGGGCGATGGTCGACTGCGTCTCCACCCCGGCCCGCGACCAGCTGCCGCCGGCCGGCCCGTCCGCCACCGTGCCGTGGACCCACCCGCAGCCGTCCGCGGCCGGACCGCTGCGCGCCGGCGGCGCCGAGGGCGGCCGGGCACCGCCCGACAGTGGGCGGGAACTGCTGATCCGGGTCTGCGTCGCCCGCAGGTGAGAGCGCCACCCGGCCGTACCCGAGAAGGGGCCGCCGGGCGCCGCGTCCTGTCCGCGACCGCGCACCACCGCCGCGCGCGCACCCTGGAGCGAACTCCGATGACCCGAACCACCACGACCACCCGCCGCACCCTGCTCACCGCCGCGGCCGCCGCCGCCCTCGCGCTGACCCTCACCGCCTGCGGCAGCGACGCGATGTCCGGCATGGACCACGGCGCCGCGCCCTCCGCCACCGGGCACGACATGCCGGGCGACATGCCCGGCATGAGCCACGGCCCGGACGGCATGGCGGGCATGCCCGGCATGGCCCACAGCACCGACGGGCTGGCCTCCGAACAGGGCGGCTACCGCCTCGACGGCACCCTGGCCGGCAACGAGTACCGGTTCACCGTGACCGGCCCGGACGGCAAGGTGCTGACCGCGTACGAGCCGGAGCAGACCAAGGAGATGCACTTCTACGCGATCCGCTCCGACCTGTCCGGCTTCCAGCACCTGCACCCGACGCGCTCCGCCGACGGCACCTGGACCGCCCCGCTGGCCGCCCCGCAGCCCGGCGACTGGCGGATGTACGCCTCGTTCGTCCCCGGCGCGGGCAGCGGCAAGAGCACCGGGCTGGTGCTCAGCCGCACCGCGACCGTCGCCGGGCAGTCCACCCCGGAACCGCTGCCCGCCGCCGCCACGACCAGCACCGTCGACGGCTACACCGTCACCGTGGCCGGCGCCCCGAAGGCCGGCGCGGCCGGGGAGTTGACCGTCACCGTCGCCAAGGACGGCAAGCCCGTCACCGACCTGGAGCCCTACCTGGAGACGTACGCGCACCTGACCGCCTTCCACGCCGGCGACCAGGCGTTCGCGCACCTCCACCCGGAGACCGAGGTCACGGCCCAGGGCGGCGGCCCGACCCTGTCCTTCCACGCCGAGCTGCCGAAGCCCGGCGACTGGCGGCTGTTCCTGCAGTTCCAGACTGGCGGCACCCTGCACACCGCGGCGCTCACCCTGAACGTCGCCGCCTGACCGCCCCGGACCCGCCCCACCGGGGCGGGTCCGCTTCCCGCACAAGTGCGCGAAGATGGACGGATGACCGCCTCCCCGCGCCCCCGCCTGATCGCCACCGACCTCGACGGCACCCTGCTGTGCCCCGGCGGAACGGTCTCCGCCCGGACGGCGGCCGCGCTGGCCGCCGCCGAGGCCGCCGGCGTGCAGGTGGTGTTCGTCACCGGCCGCCCGCCGCGCTGGATGCGCCACCTCGGCCCGCACATCGGCGGCCACGGCGTGGCGATCTGCTCCAACGGCGGCGCGGTGGTCGACGTCCGGCGCGGCGAACTGCTGGAGACCTGCCCGCTGAACCGCGCCGACACGCTCACCGTCGTCGACCGGCTGCGCGCCGAACTCCCCGGCACCGCCTTCGCGTTCGAGTTTCCGGACGGCTTCGCCCGGGAGGCCGAGTACACCGTCTTCTTCGGCGAGTCCGACAACGACCACCCGGTCGGCCCGGCCGCCGAACTCCTCGCCTCCGGCCGCGTCGACGGCCTGTTCAAGCTGCTCGGCAAGCACCCCGACCTCTCCCCCGACGAGTTCCTCGACCGCGCCCGCACCATCGTCGGCCCGCTCGCCGAGGTCACCCGCTCCAGCCCCATCCCGCTGATCGAAATCAGCGCCCCCGGCGTCACCAAGGCCAGCAGCCTCGCCCGCTGGTGCGCCCAGCACGACATCGACGCCACCGAGGTCATCGCCTTCGGCGACATGCCCAACGACCTCGAAATGCTCGCCTGGGCCGGCCAGTCCTACGCCGTCGCCAACGCCCACCCCCTGGTCCTCGCCTCCGTCACCCGCCACACCGTGAGCAACGACCAGGACGGCGTCGCCGCAGTCATCGAAACCCTGCTCTGACGCCACGTCACCACCGGGTTCAGAGCCGGGCCGTCCAGCGGACTCGGGTGCCCTTGGAGTGGGGGCCGGGTTCGTGCCAGGCGTCGCCGCCGAGGGCCTCGGCCCGGCGGGTGAGGTTGCGGAGGCCGGAGCGGCGGCCGCCGTCGGGGATGCCGATGCCGTCGTCGGTGACGGTGAGGAGGATGCCGGGGAGGCCGGGGCTGTCGGGGGCGACGGGGCGGCCGTCGGGGCCGAGGTGGACGGTGGCGTCGAGTTCGACGGCGACCCGGGAGGCGCGGGCGTGGCGGGCGGTGTTGGAGAGCATCTCCCGCAGGGCGGCGAGGAGTTGGCGGGAGGCCTGGTCGCCGACCAGGCTCTCCACGGGGCCGGTGAAGGTGATGCTGGGCCGGAAGCCGAGTGCCGCCGCGGCCTGGCTGCCCTCGCGCAGGACGCGGGTGCGCAGGGTGTCGGGTTCGTCGTCGGTGTCGCCGTGCTGGAGGGCGTAGATGGTGGTGCGGACTTCCTGGATGGTGGCGTCGAGTTCGTCGACGGCCTTTCCGATGCGTTCCTGGACCTCGGGGACGACGGCCCGGCGGGCGGCGGTCTCCAGCATCATGCCGGTGGCGAACAGCCGTTGGATGACGAGGTCGTGCAGGTCTCGGGCGATCCGGTCGCGGTCCTGGAACACGGCCAGGCGCTGCTGGTTGAGCTGGTACTCGGCGAGCCGCAGGGCCAGCGCGGCCTGCGAGGCGAAAGTCTGGGCGAGTTTCCGTTCGGTGCGGGTGAACGGCGCGGCGCCGGCTCCGCGCCACACGCAGAGCGCGCCCAGGACCCGCCGGGAGGACACCATCGGCACCGCCATGGAGGGGCCGAACTCCCTTGCCAGACGGTCGAACTGACTGTCCGAAGCCACCTCGGGAGCGACTGTCGGATCGTCCAGGTGGACGGCTTCGCCGGACAGCAGGCGGGGAGTCAGGCCGTGCTCGGGGAGCAGTTCGCCGGCCAGGTAGCCGGCCCGTTCCCCGGAGGCGTACGCGACCCGCATCCGGCCCTCGCCGGCGGGCAGCAGGACCATGCCGAGCGCGCCTTCGGCGAGTTCGCGGACCTGTTCGGCGGCGACGGTCAGAGCGATCCGGGCCTCGTCGGTGGACAGCAGTGAGGTGGTGACGGCCGCTGCGGCGGTGATCCAGCGTTCGCGGCGCCGCCCTTCCTCGTAGAGCCGGGAGTTCTCGATCGCGACGCCCGCGGCGGCGGCCAGCGCCAGCACCACCTGCTCGTCCTCGGGGGTGAACGAGCCGCCGCCGTGCTTCTCGGTCAGGTAGAGGTTGCCGAACACTTCGCCGCGGACCCGGATCGGCACGCCCAGGAAGGACACCATCGGCGGGTGTTCGGGCGGGAATCCGACCGAGCGCGGGTCGGTGGTCAGGTCGGTCAGCCGCAGCGGCCGGGGGTCGTCGATCAGGGCGCCGAGGATGCCGCGCCCGGCGGGCAGCCGGCCGATCCGCCGGGCGGTTTCGTCGTCGACGCCGACGTGGATGAAGTCCAGCAGGCCGCCGCCGTGCGGGTTGACCACGCCGAGCGCGGCGTACCGGGCGTCGACGAGTTCGGCGGCGCCGGAGGCGATCCGTTGCAAGGTGGTGTGCGGGTCGAGGTTGGCCCCGACCGAGACCACGGCCTCCAGCAGGCGCTGCATCCGGTCGGCCACGGCGGCGGCGGACTGGAGCCGTTCCGAGACCTCGGTGACCAGGGTGTCCAGCCCGAGCGAGGAGATCTCGGGAATTCGCGGTGGGCCGTTCTCGGCGGCCGGCTGATCCATGCCACCAGTGTGCATTCCGGGCGAAGCGGGACGGATCAGACGGCCACCCGGCGCGCCTCGCCGTCCCGTTCGCGGGCCAGCATCGCGGCCAGCCGCCCGTCGGGACGGTCCGCCAGCGCCGACCAGCGGCCGCGTTCCACCACCCGGCCGTCGTCCAGCACCAGCACCTCGTCCACGGTGTCGTCGTCGAGGCCGGCGAGCCGGTGGGTGATCAGCAGGGTGGTGCGGCCCGCGGTGGCGGCGAGCAGGTCGGCGGTGAGCGCGTCGGCGGTCGCCACGTCGAGGTGTTCGGCGGGCTCGTCGAGGATCAGCACGGGGAAGTCGGCGAGCAGCGCGCGGGCCAGGGCGAGGCGCTGGCGCTGGCCGCCGGAGAGCCGGGCGCCGTGTTCGCCGACCATGGTGTCGAGGCCGTCGGGCAGGCCGTCCACCCAGTCCAGCAGGCGGGCCCGGGCGAGTGCGGCGCGCAGCCGCGTCTCGTCGGCGTCGGGGCGGGCGAGGCGCAGGTTCTCCCGCACCGAGCTGTCGAAGACGTGCGCGTCCTGTGCGCACAGGCCGATCACCCGGCGGACGTCCTCGCCGGTCAGTTCGCGGGTGTCCACGGTGCCGGCGAATCGGACGGAGCCGCCGGACGGTTCGACGAACCGCAGCAGCACGTGCGCGAGCGTGGTCTTGCCGGAGCCGGACGGGCCGACCACCACGACCCGGCGGCCGGGCCGCAGTTCCAGGTCGATGCCGCGCAGCGCGTCGCGCGGGGCGCCGGGCCACCTGGCGGTCAAGTCGCTGACGAGGATGGGTAGTTGTTCGGCGGGCAGGGGCTTCGGCGCGGCGGGTTCGGTGACCGGCAGGGGCGAGGCCAGTACCTCGGCGAGGCGTTCCCGGGAGGCCCGGGCGCGCTCGCGGAACCGCACCGCGGTGGGCATCCCGGCGACGGCCTCGAACGCGGCGAGCGGCGTCAGCACCACGACGGCCAGGCAGACGCCGGGCAGCGCGCCGGAGGCGACGCCGCGCACGCCGACCGCGGCGGCGGCCACCACCGTCAGTCCGGACACCAGCGCCACCAGGCCCGCGGAGAGCGCCCCGGAGGCGGCGGAGCGCCCGGCCAGCCGGGTCAGCGCGGCGTCGGCGCCGCGGGTGGCGCGCAGCCGGTCCGGGAGGGCACCGGCGACGGTCAGTTCGGCGGTGCCGGTCAGGGTGTCCAGCACGGCGGTCGCCAACTCGCCCTTGGCGGGGGCGTGCCGGCGTTCGGTGCGGCCGGAGATCCGGCGCTCCAGCGCGGGGACGGCGGCCCCGGCGAGCAGCAGGCCGAGGGCGAGCACCAGGCCGGCCAGCGGCAGGAAGGCGGCGAGCGCGGCGGAGGCGCCCAGCGACACCACGACGGCGATCGCGGCGGGCAGCCGCCAGCGCAGGTGGTGGTCCTGCACCGCGTCCACGTCGGCGACCAGCCGGGACAGCAGGTCGCCGCGCCGGAACTGCGGGAGCCCGGCGGGGGCGAGCTGCTCCAGGCGCCGGTAGACGGCGGTGCGGATGCCGCCGAGGGCCTTCAGCACGGCGTCGTGCGAGACCAGCCGCTCGGCGTAGCGGAACACGCTGCGGCCGATGCCGAACGCCCGGACCGAGGTGACGGCGACCATCAGGTACAGCACGGGCGGCATCTGCGAGGCGCGGGAGATCAGCCAGCCGGAGGTGCCCATCAGCGCGACGGCGCAGCCGAGGGCGAGCGAGCCCAGCAGCACGGCGAGCCACAGCCCGGGGACCCGGGAGGACGGTTCGGCGGCGTCCACCGCCTCGTCCCGGTAGGCGGGCCGGGGCGCAACCTCGACAGCGGGCTCGGCGACGACCGGAGCGGCGACCGGAACGGGAGCACCCGGCAGCCGCACGTGGTGGTCGGCGAGCGCGATCAGCGCGGGCCGGTGGGTGATCAGCAGCACCGTACGGCGTAGCGAGCCGAGGGTCTCCAGCAGTGCGGCCTCGGTGACGGGGTCGAGGTGGGCGGTGGGTTCGTCGAGCACCAGCAGCGGCCGGTCGGCGAGCAGTGCGCGGGCCAGGGCGAGGCGTTGGCGCTGGCCGGCGGAGAGGCCGTGGCCGTTCTCGGCGAGCGGGGTGTCGGGGTCGGCGAAGTCGACCCGGGCGGCGGCGAGCGCGGCGCGCAGCTGCGGCTCGGTGGCGTCGGGGCGGGCGAGGCGGACGTTCTCGGCGACGGTGCCGGCGAACAGGTGGGGGTGCTGCGGGACCCAGGCGAGTTGGGCGTGCCAGCTCGCCAGGTCGGTGTCGGCGAGCGGCTGGTCGCCGATCAGGATCCGTCCGGCGTCCGGGCGGACGAAGCCGAGCAGGGCGCCCACCAGGGTGGTCTTGCCGGCGCCGCTGGGCCCGGTGAGCACTGTGGTGCGTCCGGCCGGTACCACCAGCGAGACCTCGTGCAGGGCGTCCTGGGTGCGGCCGTCGTGCCGGACGGTGAGTCCTTCGATCCGGATGTCGGCGCCGGCGACCTGGGGGGCGGGGCGGCGGCCGGGCTGGGGCAGCGGGGTCTCCAGCACCTCGAAGATCTTCCCGGCGGCGGCCAGGCCCTCGGCGCTGGAGTGGTAGAGCGCGCCGACCTGGCGCAGCGGCAGGTAGACCTCGGGGGCGAGGACCAGCACCAGCAGGCCGGTCTCCAGGTCGAGGGTGCCGTTGACGAGCCGGAAGCCGATGGAGACGGCGACCAGAGCGACGGAGAGGGTGGAGAGCAGTTCCAGCGCGAAGGAGGAGACGAAGGCGAGGCGCAGGGTGCGCAGGGTGGCGCGGCGGTAGTCCTCGGTGATCCGGCCGATCGCGGTGGCCTGGGCCTTGGCCCGACCGAAGACCTTGAGGGTGGGGAGTCCGGCGACCACGTCGAGGAAGTGGTGGGAGAGCCGGGACAGGCCAGCGAACTGGCGGTCGGTGCGGGCCTGGGTGGCGTAGCCGATGAGGATCATGAAGAGCGGGATCAGCGGCAGTGTCACGCAGATGATCGCGGCGGATTCCCAGTCGGCGCCGAGGATCCGGGTCAGGACGACCAGTGGGACGACGACGGCGAGGGCCAGTTGCGGCAGGTAGCGGGCGAAGTAGTCGTCGAGGGCGTCGACGCCGCGGGTGGCGAGGGTGGCGAGGTCGCCGGTGCGGCGTCCGGTCAGGTAGCCGGGGCCGAGTGCGGTGGCGTGGTCGAGCAGGCGGCGGCGCAGGGTGGACTTGACGGTGGCGACGGAGCGGTGGGCGGTGAGTTCGGTCAGCCAGGCGACCAGTGCCCGGCCGAGGGTGACGGCGGCGAGGCCGAGCAGCGGCCCCCACAGCGGGGACTGGCCGTGCTGGAAGGAGCGGACCACCAGGTCGGCGATCAGCGCGGCCTGGGCGACCAGCAGGGCCGCGCCCACCCCGCCGAGCAGTACGGAGCCGGCGAGGAAGGCGCGGGTGGTGCGGGCGTAGGCCAGCAGCCGGGGGTCGATCGGACGCATCCGCTGCTGGCGTTCCATCAGGGGTGTGCTCCTCAGTGGTGGGCGGCGGCGGGGATGTGCTGGACGCCGATCCGGCGGCGGAACACCCAGTACGTCCAGCCCTGGTAGAGCAGCACCAGCGGGGTGAAGATCACCGCGACGACGGTCATCACCTTGAGCGTGTAGGGCGAGGACGAGGAGTTGGTGACGGTCAGCGACCAGGCCTCGTTGAGGGTGGACGGCATCACGTCGGGGAACAGCGACAGGAACAGCATGCCGACGGCGGCGGTGATGGTCAGGCCGCTGAAGCCGAACGACCAGCCCTCGCGGCCGACCTGGTTGGCGCCGAGGGCGGCGACCAGGGCGAGCACGGCGACGATCAGCGCCGCCAAGCTCCAGCCGTTGCCGGTGTGGACCTGGGTCCAGATCAGGAAGGCCGCCGCGAGCACCGCGGTGATCAGGCCGTACACGGTGGCCTGGACGCGGGCCCGGTGCCGGATCTCGCCGCTGGTCTTCAGTGCGGCGAACACCGCGCCGTGGAAGGTGAACAGCACCAGGGTGGTGAGGCCGCCGAGCAGCGCGTACGGGTTGAGCAGGTCCCAGAAGGTGCCGACGTAGTTCTTGTCCTGGTCGATGGCGACGCCGCGCACGATGTTGGCGAAGGCGACGCCCCACAGGAAGGACGGCAGCAGGGAGGTCCAGAAGATGGCGAGTTCCCAGTTGCGCTGCCAGCGTTCGCTCTCGCGCTGGTGCCGGTACTCGAAGGAGACGCCGCGGACGATCAGGCAGACCAGGATGATCAGCAGCGGGATGAAGAAGCCGCTGAACAGGGTGGCGTACCAGTCGGGGAAGGCCGCGAAGGTGGCGCCGCCGGCGGTGAGCAGCCACACCTCGTTGCCGTCCCAGACCGGGCCGATGGTGTTGATCAGGACGCGGCGTTCGGCGGTGTTGCGGGCCAGCAGCCGGGTGAGGATGCCGATGCCGAAGTCGAACCCCTCGAGGAAGAAGTAGCCGATCCACAGGACGGCGATCAGGATGAACCAGAAGTCGTGCAGCTGCATGTGATCCGTCCTCAGTACGCGAAGGCGAGCGGCTGGTCGGAGTCCTCGTCCGAGGGGCCGCGCAGGGTCGGGTCCTTGGCGGGCGGCTTCTCGTCCGTGTTGGGGCCGGCGGCGGCGTACTTGGCAAGCAGCTTGACCTCGATCACGGCGAGGATCGCGTACAGCACGGTCAGCGTGGTGAGGCCGAGCACCTGGGTGCCGACGCTGACGTTGGGGGAGACCGCGTCGCGGGTGAACATCAGGCCGAACACCACCCAGGGCTGGCGGCCCATCTCGGTGAAGATCCAGCCGAAGCTGTTGGCGATCAGCGGGAAGCCCATGGTGAGGATGCCGATCCGCCAGCTCCACCGGGTGAAGAAGACGTTCATCTCCCGGTTCTTGGTGAGCATCAGCTTCGGCGGCTCGTCCTCGCCGGTGCGGTGCTCGGGGGCCAGCCAGAACTTGCGGCGGGTGGTCCACAGGCCGATCAGCGCGGCGACGAAGGACGTCATGCCGAAGCCGATCATCAGCCGGAATCCCCAGTAGGTGACGAAGATGTTGGGGATGTAGTCGGTCGGGTTCCCGCCGTGCTGGGCGGCTTCGGCGGCGGCGATGTCGTTGATGCCGGGGACTTCGGACGAGAAGTCGTTGTGGGCGAGGAAGGACAGTATTCCGGGGATCTCCAGGGCGACCGAGTTGTGGCCCTTGGAGACGTCGCCGACGGCGAACACCGAGAACGGGGCGGGGGCCTGGGTGTCCCAGAGCGCTTCGGCGGCGGCCATCTTCATCGGCTGCTGCTCGAACATCACCTTGCCGAGTGTGTCGCCGCTGATCGCGGTGCCGAGGCCGGCCACCGCGGCGAGCACCAGGCCGACGCGCAGCGAGGTGCGCATCGAGGCGGTCTTGCGCTTGTCGGTCTCCTTGCCCCGCTTGGCGCGCCACAGGTGGTAGCTGGCGATGCCGACCACGAAGGCGGCGCCGGTGAGGAAGGCGGCGGTGAGGGTGTGGAAGACCTGGACCAGGGTGGTGTTCTGGGTCAGCACCCGGACGATGTCGGTGAGCTGGGCCTTGCCGGTGACGGGGTCGATCCGGTAGCCGACCGGGTGCTGCATCCAGGAGTTGGCGGCCAGGATGAAGTACGCGGACAGCGCGGTGCCGATCGCGACCATCCAGATGCAGGCGAGGTGGATCTTCTTCGGCAGCTTGTCCCAGCCGAAGATCCACAGTCCGATGAAGGTGGACTCGAAGAAGAACGCGATCAGCGCTTCCATCGCCAGCGGGGCGCCGAACACGTCGCCGACGAAGCGGGAGTAGTCGGACCAGTTCATGCCGAACTGGAACTCCTGGACGATGCCGGTGACCACGCCCATGGCGATGTTGATCAGGAAGAGCTTGCCCCAGAACTTGGTGGCGTGGAAGTACTTCTCCTTGCCCGTGCGCACCCATGCGGTCTGCAGTCCGGCCACGATCGAGGCCAGGCTGATCGTCAGCGGGACGAAGAGGAAGTGATAGACGGTGGTGATGCCGAACTGCCATCGCGAGATGGTCTCGTGAGCGACTGCTAGGTCCACTGCGCCCTCTCTCACAGGATGTGCAAACCGAACAAAAAAGGCACATCTAGCACGGTAACGCGCTGAACCTGCCCAAGCTTGTCCGCTTGTGAACGTGAACACGTTCACAAGAGCAGTATCCATGATGCTTATCAGTGCATTCGCACGGGGGGGGTGTTCTCCGACAACTCAAATGATCTGCCGCCGGTTCGGCCGCCCACAAGCCGGAGCGGGGCGCCGACGCTGTACCGAACGGCGCTTGACACCGACCTCACTGACGTTACCTCAGCCCGGTTCAGCCCTGGTGCGGCAGGACCACCCTGAAGGCGGCGCCGGCGCCCGGCGCGGTGCGCAGGGCCAGCTCGCCGCCGTGCGCGGACACCAGCGCGGAGGCGATCGCCAGACCCAGGCCCGCTCCCCCGGCCTCGCCGGCCCGGCGGACCCGGGACGCGTCCGCCCGGTAGAAGCGCTCGAACACCAGCGCCGCCTGCTCCTCCGCCAACCCCGGCCCCTGGTCCGCGACTTCGAGCAGGCAGCTGTCGTCCACCCGGCCCACCCCGATCCGCACCGCGGTGCCCGGCGGGGTGTGCTTGACCGCGTTGCCCACCAGGTTGCTCACCACCTGGCGCAGCCGGGCCTCGTCGCCGAGCACCGGCGCGGGCTGCGGCGCGCCCTCGCCGTGCGGGCCGGTCAAGGCCACCGGGCGGCCCGGGTCCAGCGCGGTCAGGTCGTGCAGGGCGTCGGCGGCCAGCGTGCGCAGGTCCATCGGGGCCAGGTTCAGCGGGCGTTCCTCGTCCAGCCTGGCCAGCATCAGCAGGTCCTCGACCAGGGCGCCGAGGCGCACCGCCTCCGACTCGATCCGGTCCATCGCCCGGTCGACGTCGTCCAGCGCGCCCATCCGGTGCAGCTCGGCGAAGCCGCGGATGCCCGCCAGCGGGGTGCGCAGCTCGTGCGAGGCGTCGGCGACGAAGCGGCGCATCCGGCGCTCGGAGGCGGCGCGGTCGGCGAACGCCGTCTCGATGTCGGTCAGCATCCGGTTCAGCGCCGCCGACAGCCGGCCCACCTCGGTGCGGGCCGGCAGCTCCGGCATCCGGTGCGACAGGTCTCCGTCGGCTATCCGCTGCGCGCCCGCCTCCAGCTGGCGCAGCGGCCGCAGCCCGGCCCGCACCGCGACCGCGCCCAGGCCGGCCAGGCCCACCAGGACGGCGCCGCCGATGGTGAAGAAGGTGGTGCGCAGGTGGCTGATGGTGGACTGCACGTCGTCCAGCGGCACCGCGACCTGCACGTACCGCGGCGAGCCGAAGTCGCCCGCGGTGGTGCGCTGCAGCGGCAGCACCATCGAGCGCCACTCGCCGCCGCGCGGCACCTTCTCGGTGAACGGCTCGGCCTCCCGGCGCGCCAGCGCGGCGGAGGTCAGCGCGGGCAGCTGCGGGGCCGGTTCGGAGTCGGTCAGCGGCTGGCGCAGCACCGACAGCACGGTGCCGTCCCCGGCCAGGTAGCGCACCACGTACTCGCTGGGCAGCGCCTGGCCGGTGCGGCGGCTCAGCGCCTGCGGGCTGAACACCGACATCGGGGTCTGCTGGCGGGTCGGCGCGCGCCGGGCCAGCGGCTCGGCGTACCGCTCCAGCTGCTGGTCGGTGCGCTCCACCAGCTGGCCGCGGACAGTGCCGAGCACCCAGGCGTCGCTGACCACCAGGCCCGTGGTGACCAGCAGCACCGCCAGCACCAGCAGCCGGACCCGCAGCGAGAAGCGGGCCATCTCAGCTGTTCGGCGGGCGGCGCAGCGCGTAGCCGATGCCGCGCACCGTGTGGATCAGCTTGGGGCCGTGCGCCGGGCCGGAGTCGAGCTTGCGGCGCAGGTAGGAGATGTACGACTCGACGATGGACAGGTCGCCGCCGAAGTCGTACGCCCACACGTGGTCGAGGATCTGCGCCTTGGAGACCACCCGGCCGACGTTGGCCATCAGGTAGTGCAGCAGCTTGAACTCGGTGGGCGAGAGCGAGACCGGGACGCCGCCGCGGGTGACCTCGTGCGCGGTCGGGTCCAGGACGAGGTCGGCCACCATCAGGCGGCCGTCGTCGGCGGGGCCGCCGGCCCGGCGCAGGATCGCCCGGATCCGGGCGATCAGCTCCTCCAGGCTGAACGGCTTGGTGACGTAGTCGTCGGCGCCGACGGCCAGGCCCTGGACCTTGTCGCCGGTGCCGTCCTTCGCGGTCAGGAACAGCACCGGAACGTGCTCGGGGCTGCCCGGCCGCTGGGTCTGGTCGCGCAGCCGCTGGACGACGGTGAAGCCGTCCAGGTCGGGCAGCATCACGTCGAGCACCACCAGGTCGGGGCGCTCGGCGGCGATCGCGTCCAGCGCCTCCTGGCCGGTGGCGGCGGAGGCCACCCGGAAGCCGGAGAAGCGCAGGCTGGCCGACAGCAGCTCGCGGATGTTGGGCTCGTCGTCCACCACCAGCAGGAACGGTTCACCGCCCGCCGGAGTCGCCCCGGGCTGGCTCGACTGCAATGCGCCTGACAAGATCTGCTCCGCCTCCCGGACCGGGACGAAATGGCCGGCCCGGGCTGTTTCCGGGACGGTCGGACGAGGTCCGCCGGGTGCACCCGACCGAGCATCGTCAGACAGACCCTAGCCCGGGCAGGCTACGCCAAATGGACGAAGAACGGGATGGTCAGCCGGTTGTGCTCGAACCGGTACCGGCCGTTCCGCCACCCTGGCCACCACCGCCGCCGCGGCCGCCGAAGCCGCCGAAGCCGCCGAAGCCGCCCGCGCCGCCCTCGGTGAGCTGGGTGGCGCTGTAGGAGCCGTCGGCGCCCTTGCTGCCCATCACGGTGACGTTCTGGCCGGGCTGCAGGTCGCCGACCTTGCCCTCCTTGGTGGTGGTGACCTTGGTGGAGTCGCCGGTGGTGATCTTCACGGTGTTCCCGTTGGCGTCGGTCAGGTAGACGGTGGTGCCGTCCACCGACTTGACGGTGCCGCGGGTGAAGCCGCCGCCGCCCGGGCCGTTCTGACCGCCCTGGCCGCCGTAACCACCCTGGCCGCGGCGGCCACCGTTCTGCTGTCCCGGGTTCTGGCCTCCGGAGGCGCGGGCGGTGCCGTTGCCGCCGGTGTTGTTGTCCTTCTGGTACCAGACGCCGCCGGCGAAGGACAGCACGGCGATCAGGCCCCCGGCCAGCGCCAGGGTGGGCCAGGGAAGCTTGCGGCGCGGCGGCGCGGTCAGCTCGGCGGTGATGTCGCGGGCGTCCGGCGCGGTGGCCAGCAACTCCTGCTCGTCCGACATGAAAGGGCTCCTTCTACTCGTGCCGGAGGGCGTCGATGGGGCGCAGCGAGGCGGCCCGGTTGGCGGGGTAGCTGCCGAAGAACAGGCCGATGGCGACGGCGATGGCGAACGCGCCGAGCACCGATTCGGGGATCACCACCGGCTTGATGCCGACCACCGAGAAGTGCGAGCCGACGATCCCGGCGAGCACGCCGAGGCCGGCGCCGATCACCGACAGCAGGGTGGATTCGGCGAGGAACTGGCCGAGGATGACCGCGCGGGGCGCGCCGAGCGCCTTGCGGATGCCGATCTCCCTGGTCCGCTCGGTGACGGTGACCAGCATGATGTTGGTGATGCCGATGCCGCCGACCAGTAGCGAGATCGCGGCGACGGCGCCGAGCAGCACCGTGAAGGTCTTGGTGGTGGATTCGCGGGCGCTCAGCAGCGAGGTCTGGTTGCTGATCCGGAAGTCGGCCTTGGTGGGGTCCTTGATGGCGTGGGTGCCCATCAGGATCCGGGTGATGTCGGCCTGCGCCTCGGTGGTGGTGTCGGCGGAGGACGCCTGCACCAGGATCTGGTTGACCGAGCCGAAGCCGGTGAACGCGTTCTGCACGGTCGGCAGCGGGGCGATCACCACGTCGTCGGGGTCGTTGAAGCCGGTGGAGCCCTTGGTGGCGAGCACGCCGGTGACGGTGAACGGGGTGCCGCCGATGGTGATCTTCTTGCCGATCGGGTCCTCGGTGGCGAACAGCTCCTTGGCGGTGGTGGAGCCGAGCACCGCGACCTTGCGGGAGTTCAGCACGTCGTCGGCGGAGAAGTAGTCGCCCTCGGCGATCTTCTGGTTGGCGGTCTCGAAGTACGCCGGGTAGCTGCCGACGATCTGGCCGGGCTGGTAGGAGATGTTCCCGTACAGCGCGGTGCCGCTGGTGGTGACCACCGGGGCGACCGACTTGATGGCCGGGGTGTCGGTGGCCGAGGCGAGGGCCTTGGCGTCCTCCACGGTGAGCTTCTTCGCGGCGGTGGCGGAGCCTCGGGAGGCCGCGGTGGAGACGGTCAGCGAGTTGGTGCCCAGCGAGGTGATGGACTCCTTCACCGCGACCGAGGAGCCGTTGCCGACCGCGAGCAGCAGGATCACCGAGGCCACGCCGATCAGCACGCCGAGCATGGTCAGTGCGGAGCGGACCTTGTTGGCGGCCAGGCCGCCGACCGCGAAGCGGATCATCTGCCAGGCGATCACGCGACCACCTCCGCGGCCAGGGCCGGCGGCGGGCCGTCGACCGGGGCCTGCCGGACGTCGGAGACGATCGCGCCGTCGACCAGGCGGACCACCCGCTTGGCGTGCCGGGCCACCTCGTCCTCGTGGGTGATCACCACCACGGTGCGGCCGCGCGCGTTGAGGCCGTCGATGATGCCCAGCACCTCCTCGGTGGAGCGGCTGTCGAGGTTGCCGGTGGGCTCGTCGGCGAGCAGCATCGCGGGCGCGGTGACCAGGGCGCGGGCCACCGCGACGCGCTGCTGCTGGCCGCCGGAGAGCTGGTTGGGCTTGTGGCCGGCCCGCTCGGCCAGGCCGACCAGGGTGAGCGCGGCCAGCGCCCGGCGGCGCCGCTCGGCGGCCCGCACGCCCGCGTAGGCGAGCGGCAGTTCGACCTGGGCGAGGGCGGTGGTGCGCGGCACCAGGTTGAACGACTGGAACACGAAGCCGATCTTGCGGTTGCGCACCAGCGCGAGCTGGCCCTCGTCGAGGTGGCCGACGTCGGTGCCGTCGAGCAGGTAGCGGCCGGCGGTGGGGACGTCCAGGCACCCGAGGATGTTCATCAGGGTGGACTTGCCGGAGCCGGAGGAGCCCATCACCGCCACGTAGTCGCCCTCGGCGATGTCCAGGTCGACGCCGAGGGGTTCGCCGTCCGGGCCGAGCGGGCCGCGCAGGGCGTGCACGACGGCGTCGCCGTGGCCGTAGGACTTGAGGACCCGGCGGATCTGGATCACCGGGGGCTTGCCGGGGCTCATCCGCGCGAACCCCCGCCGCCGTTGCCGCCACCGCCGTTGCCGCCACCGCCGTTGCCGCCGCCGTTGCCGCCTCGGGAACCGCCGCCCCCGCCGCCGTAGCCGCCACCGCCGAAGCCGCCGTTCAGGCCGGGGAAGCTGCCGGACGGGAAGCCGTTGCCGGTGCCCGCGGTGGTGGCGGTCAGCTCGACCTTCTCGCCCTCGGTGAGGCCCTCGGTGACCTGCACGGTGCTGTCGCCCTCGATGCCGACCGTCACCTGCACGCGCTCGGTGGAGCCGTCGTCGTGCAGCACGGTCGCGGTGCGGGTGGAGCCGGTGCCCTGGAGGGCCGCGGTGGGCACCGACAGGGCGTTGTCTGCGGAGCCGGTGACCACCGAGATGGTGGCGCTCAGCCCGGTGCGCAGCGCGGCGGTGTCGCCGGTGATCTGCAGCGTCGCGCCGTACTGCACGGCGCCGTTGGTGGAGCTGGAGGGCAGCGAGCTGACCGACAGCACGGTGGCGGCGAGCTTGGTGTCGGACTGCGCGTTCAGGGTGACGGTCGCCGTCTGGCCCTTCTTCAGCTTCAGCGAGTCCAGCTCGGAGAAGTTCGCGGTGACCTCCATCCCGGAGGGGTTGGTGAGCACGATGAATCCGGTCGGGGTGGTGCTGGAACTGGCACTGCCGGCACCGGACTTGGTGGTGGACGAGCTGCCGGAGCCCGACGATCCGGCGCCGGAGACGGTGTCGCCGACCTTGCCGGTGACCGCGGCGACGGTGCCGTCGGTGGTGGCGGTCAGCGTGGTGCCGGCCAGCGCGGTCTGCGCGTTGGTCAGGGTGTTCTGCGCGTTGTCGACCTGCTGCTGGGCCTGCGCGACCTGCGCCTGGTCGACCTTCACGGTGGTCGTGGTGCTCGGCTGCGGCTGCGGGGTGGCCGCCGCGGAGCCCGAGCCGCCGCGGCCGGACGAGCCGCCGTTGCCGGACGAGCCGCCGTTGCCGCCGTTACTGGCGCCCGACGAGCCGGTGCCCGGGACGGTGGTGGTGACCGTCTCGCCGGCCTCGGCCTTGGTCAGGTTGGCTTGCGCCGCGGTAAGCGCGGACTGCGCCTGGTCGACCTGCTGCTGGGCGGTGGTGGTGTCGACGGTGGCGAGCACCTGGCCCTTCTTCACCGTGTCGCCGACCGCGACCTTCACCGCCGTCAACCGGCCGCTGGTGGTGAAGTCCTGACCGGCGTCGGAGGGCGAGAACAGCGTGCCCGATCCGGACACGGTGGCCTGGACCGCGCCCTTGGCGACCGTCGCGGTCCGGACCTTGGAGCCGACGGCGGCCTTGCTGGTCCCGCTGTCCAGGGTGGTGTACGCCAGTGCGGCCCCGCCCAGCAGGGCCACGCCGAGCGCGGAGTTGACGAGGACGGCACCACGCCGTCGCGGAAGCACCTTCATGGCGCAGAAGCATCGCCCAGCGCTCTTTCGCCGCCCTGTGCGGTTCCTGGGCGCCCGCTGGGACCGGCGATCCGGACAAGTCGGCGCACATCACCCGTCGGTTGCCCGTCGGTTGTCCGGCGGACCACCAGCTCTTGACCGGACTCCCGGGAACCTCCCAGCAAAGTCCCGTCCCCGGTTCACCCGCAGCGGGCGCCGGCCGGTCATGCCGACGGGGCGGGCAACCGCGTTGCCCGCCCCGCCCGTCGCTGCTTCGTCAGAGCTCCTTGCGGAACGCCTCCGCGGCGCCCAGGAACAGGTCGTTGCCCTCGGTCTCGCCGATCGAGACCCGGACGCCCTCGCCGGGGAACGGGCGGACCACCACGCCGGCCTCGGCGCAGGCGGCGGCGAAGTCGAGGGTGCGCTCGCCGAGCCGCAGCCAGACGAAGTTGGCCTCGGAGGGGACCACCGTCCAGCCCTGCCCGCGCAGCGCGGCGGTGACCCGGACGCGCTCGGCGACCAGCGCCTCCACGCGCTCCAGCAGGGCGTCCTCGGCGCGCAGCGAGGCGACCGCGGCGTCCTGGGCGAGCTGGCTGACGCCGAACGGGACGGCGGTCTTGCGCAGCGCGCCGGCGACCTGCTCGTGGCCGACGGCGAAGCCGACCCGCAGGCCGGCCAGGCCGTACGCCTTGGAGAAGGTGCGCAGCACGCAGACGTTGGGGCGGTCGCGGTAGAGCTCGATGCCGTCCGGGACGTCCTCGTCGCGGATGAACTCGCGGTAGGCCTCGTCGAGGACGATCAGGATGTGCGCGGGGACGGCGTCCAGGAAGCGGACCAGTTCCTCGCGGTGCAGGGCGGCGCCGGTCGGGTTGTTGGGGTTGCAGACGAAGATCAGCCGGGTCCGGTCGGTGATCGCGGCGAGCATCGCGTCGAGGTCGTGGGCCTCGTCGGCGGTGAGCGGGACGGGCACCGGGGTGGCGCCGGCGATCCGGGTGATGATCGGGTAGGCCTCGAACGAGCGCCAGGCGAACATGACTTCGTCGCCCTCGCCGGCGGTGGCGAGCACCAGGGACTGGGCGACGCCGACCGAGCCGGTGCCGGTGGCGATGTGCTCGGCTGGGACGCCGAAGCGCTGGGCGAGTTCGGCGGTGAGCGCGCCGACTCCCATGTCCGGGTAGCGGTTGAAGTCGGCGGCGGCGGCGACCGCGGCCTCCAGCACGCCGGGCAGCGGCGGGTAGGGGTTCTCGTTGGAGGAGAGCTTGTAGGAGTCCGCGCCGGCGGGCTTCCCGGGCTTGTAGCTGGGGATGCTGTCCAGGCTCGGCCGCAGCCGGGGGCCGTGCTCACGCTGAACCACGGGGTTCTCCGTTTCTCTTCGTCGGCGGCGGCGCCGATCACTCCCCGGTCGGGTGCCGTGAACGATACCGACCGCCCCTCACCCGTGCGGGTGAGATGCTCGTCCGGGTTACGGGTGCAGATCAGCCATTCTGCCGGGTTCCTTTGGCACATGTCAGAGGTATTGAAGGCGGAAAACCGCAGCTGTCGAAGGGTGCACCCCGGATCCGGCCGTGGAGAAACGGTTCTTTGACGCCGGGTAGTGATCCGGTCACAGAACGCCGTGACGCGCCATACGATCGGTCCGCCATGACAGCAGCAGCCAATCAGAACGGTCGCCGAGCCACCGCCTCACGGCGCCTGGAACGGGCAGGCATCCGGGACGTCGCGGCGGCCGCCGGAGTCTCCATCACCACGGTCTCGGACGCCCTCAACGGGAAGGGCCGGCTCCCCGACGAGACCCGCAGCCGGGTCCGCGAGGTCGCCGAGCGCCTGGGCTACCGGCCGTCCGCCGCCGCCCGGACCTTGCGCACCGGCCGGTCCGGCCTGATCGGACTGACCGTCACCACGTACGGCGAAGAGCCGTTCACCTTCACCGAGTTCGCCTACTTCGCGGAGATGGCGCGGGCCGCCACCAGCGCCGCGCTGGGCCGCGGCTACGCCCTGGTGGTGCTGCCCGCGTCGTCCCGGCACGACGTGTGGAGCAACATCGCGCTCGACGGAACGGTGGTGATCGATCCACCCGACCAGGACCCGCTGGTCACCGAGCTCTACCGGTCCGGCGTGCCGGTGGTCTCCGACGGCAAACCGGGCAACTGCCCGGTCACCGCCTGGGTGGACAACGACCACGAGGCGGCGGTGCTCGGCATCCTGGAGCACCTGAGCGAGGCCGGCGCCCGCCGGATCGGCCTGCTCACCGGCACGTCCACCGACACCTACACCCGGCTGTCCACCGAGGCGTACCTCGCCTGGTGCGACCGGGTCGGCCAGGAGCCGGTGTACGAGACGTACCCGGCGCACGACCCGGCCGCCGGGGCGGTCGCCGCCGACCGGCTGCTGGCCCGCCCGGACCGCCCGGACGCGGTGTACGGACTGTTCGACCCGAACGGCACCGACCTGCTGGCCGCCGCCCGCCGCTACGGACTGCGGGTGCCGGACGACCTGCTGCTGGTGTGCTGCTCGGAGTCCGACGTGTACGCCAACACCGAACCGCCGATCACCACCCTGTCGTTGAAGCCCCGTCGGATCGGCACCACCGTGGTCAACCTGCTGATCGACGCGATCGAAGGAGTCGACGCGGGATCGGGCTCCGTCCCCGGGCGGCTGTTCCCGCCGCGCTACCGCACCGCCGGGACGGGCCCGCCGCCCGGCACCCTGATGCCCACCGAGCTGATCGTGCGGGCCTCCTCGCAGCGCCGCAGCCCGCGCACCACGGTCAGTCCGCCCCGCCCGCCGGGCGAGGTGTGAGCGCGCGCCGCCCGCGTCGGCCGGCGGTCCGGACCATCCCGGACCGGGGCAGACCGGGCGGCCGGCCCGCCGCCCGGCGGGTCAACCGGGAAAACGGATACCGACCAGGTGAGGACGGCGGGAGAGTGCGCTTCCTATGATGGGCGAATGACACCCGAGGACCTCTTCCGCGAACCCGAGCACCCGCACTCGGGCATCCGCTCCCGCCAGGACCTCGACGTGCTCCCCCAAGGCTCCTGGTTCGAGCCGGCCGAACCCGCCGGCTACCAGTACGAGGACACCCACAGCACCTACGGCGGCGCCCACTACCTGGAGCAGCACTGGGCCCCCGCCGGGCAGTTCGGCGAAGCCGCCCCGCAGGCACCCGGGCACTACGCGCACGAGGACCCGCCGACCATCGAACTCGGCCCGCCGATCGAGGCGGTGCCCCCCGTCGAGGTGCACTTCCCGTACCCGCAGCCCGAACCCGGCGAGGGCCCCGGCCCGCTGTTCGTCATCGGCGACGTACACGGCTACCTCGACGAACTGCTCGCCGCGCTGCACCAGCAGGGCCTGATCGACGCCGACGGCCACTGGTCGGCCGGGCGCTCCCGGATCTGGTTCCTCGGCGACTTCACCGACCGCGGCCCGGACGGCATCGGCGTCATCGACCTGGTGATGCAGCTGGCCGCCGAGGCGGCCGCGGCCGGCGGCTACTGCCGGGCCCTGATGGGCAATCACGAACTGCTCTTCCTGGGCGCCGCCCGCTACGGCGACGAGGCCGTCCAGTCCACCGCCGGCACCGCCTCGTTCCTCGCCGCCTGGCGGCTCAACGGCGGCCAGCAGCACGACCTGGAGCGCCTGCAGCCGCACCACATCAGCTGGCTGTCCCGGCTGCCCGCGATGGCGCTGGAGGACGGCCACCTGCTGCTGCACTCCGACACCACCGCGTACCTGGAGTACGGCGAGACCATCGCCGACGTCAACGACGCCGTGCACGCGCTGCTCGCCGACGAGGGCATCGACGAATGGTGGGACGCCTTCCGCAAGTTCACCAAGCGGTTCGCGTTCCGCGGCCAGGCCGGCACCATGGCCGCGCAGGAACTGCTCGCCATGTACGGCGGCTACCGGGTGGTGCACGGCCACAGCCCGATCCCTTACCTGACCGGCGACCACCCCGAGGACGGCGTCCCGCCGCACGTGCCCGGCCCGTACATCTACGCCGACGAACTGGCCATCGCGATGGACGGCGGCGTCACCATGGACGGCCGGCTGCTGGTCGCACAACTGCCGCTGAACTGAACAACTGCTCGATGGCGCAAGGGAACTGGGCGCGCCGAAGTTCCGGAAAGAGCCTGTCGGCGCGCTCCCGCGCACGCCTACCATCGAGGCCAGTGACCTTCCGTCCACCTCGCGGAACGGGGTACCCATGAGCCACCCGCCGCGCCTGCTCGCCGAGGACCGCGCCGACTTCGGCCGGCTGCTCGACGAAGCGCTGCGCGACCCCGCCGTCCGGCAGGCCCTGGCCGAGCCCGGCGTGCACCTCAACACCGAACAGCTCTACACCAGGGCCCTCGCGGACGCCGAAACCGTCGCCGCGCCCGCCGCCGCCGAATACGCCCGCTACCTGGAACTGCGCGCCGCCGCCGCCGCGGCCGCCGAGCAGCGCCCGGACAGCGCGCCACCGATCGTCGGCGCCGGGCTGCTCCCCGCGCTGACGGTGCTGACGCCGCTGCTGGCCGGGTCGACCGGGCTGATCCTGCTGGTGCTCGGCTGGCTGCTGCGGGTCACCGCGCCCGGGCTGGCGTTCGGGCGCGCCGCCGTCACCGCCGGGCTGCTCGCGCTGGCCGTCGCCGCCGCCGCGCTGCTGATCGGCGGCGCCGGGCTGGTCCTCACCGCGCGCCGCGGCGCCACCCGGGCCCTCGGCGCCGACCCGCACCAGCAGGCCGAGCTGGCCGCGGCCCGGGCCGCCTGGCACACCGCGCTGCGCGACCGCGCCCTGCTGCCCTGGCTGCTCGCCCACCACCTCGCGACCCCCGACACCGGCGTCCCGCGCGCCCGGACCGCGCCGCCCGACCTGCTCAGCCCCGGCTACAGCCGGGCCGGGTACGGCAGCCCGGGCTTCACCAGCCCCGGGCCCGAAGGGCTGACGGACGATCAGCGACGGCCGCGCCCGGCCGGGTTCACGGGCCCCGGGCACAGCAGCCCCGACTTCACCGGCCCCGGCCCTGAGGGCCTCACCGACGACCAGGGGCGCAAGCGCACCGACGGACCGCGCTTCACCAGCCCCGGACCCGAGCAGCTCACCGACGCCGACGGCCGGCCGCGCCCCGACGGGCCGCGCTACACCGCGCCCGACTTCACCAGCCCCGGACGGCGCGGCCTGACGGGCGATCAGGGCGCGCCACGTCCGGCCGGATTCACCGGGCCGGGCCACAGCAGCCCCGACTTCGCCAGCCCCGGACCGGAGGGCCTGACGGACGATCAAGGGCGCAAACGCGGCGACGGACCGCGGTTCACCAGCCCCGGCCCCGAGCGCCTCGCGGACGCGGACGGCCGACCGCGCTACACCTCGCCCGACTTCACCAGCCCCGGACCGGGCGGTCTGACGGGCGACCGCGGCGAGACCGAGGCCCCCGAGCGGGACGGGGGCTGACCGCAGCGGCCGGGATCAGAGGCGGGCGGCGGCGGGTTCGCCCAGCAGCACCGCCGCGATCGCCCGGGCCTCGGCAAGGCCAGCATCAACCTTGAATACAGCGATGCCGCGCCCGCCAAAGGCCGGTCAAAGAGAAGTGCCCCGACCCGGACTGCCTGCCGCTGCGGCCAGCAGGATTTCCGCCGCTTCGGTGCGGCTGTACAGCACGTAGCGGCCGGTGCGGTGGGCGGCGAGCAGGCCGGCGTTCCGGAGGGCGGTGAGGTGCTGGGAGACGGCACCGGGGGTGAGGGCGGTGCGGTCGGCGAGGGCGGTGGTGGAGGCCGGGGTGTCGAGTTCGGCAAGGAGGCGGGCGCGGGTCGGGCCGAGGACGGCGGCGAGGGGGTCGGGAAGGGCGGTGCGGCGTTCCCAGAGGGTGGCCACGGCGCGCGGGGGATAGCGCAGGGTCGGTTGCCAGTTCGGGGTGATGAGCGAGAACACCCGGGGCCAGACGAACACCGACGGGACGAGCAGCAGGCCGCGTCCGGCGAGGTGGCCGGTGCCCCGGGTGTGACGGTGGCCGACGTAGAGGGTGTTCTCGTCCCAGGTGATGTCCGTCCCGAGGTCGCCCAGCAGCCGGTCCGCGCCGTGTTCGGCGAACAGCCGGGCGCGGTGCAGGATGTCTCCCTCTAGCAGCGAGCGGATCCGGGGCCAGTGCGGCGCGAGGGCGATCTCCCAGTAGGCGTCGATCAGTTCGGCGAGTTCGGCCAGTCCGCGCCGCGGTTCGGCCCGCAGCCGGTCGATCCGTTCCGAGCGCGGCGCGCGCGGGCCGTCGAGGCCCGAGCGGACCAGTTCGGGCGGAGTGGCGCGCAGGACGGAGAGCTCGAGCCGCAGGTCGGGGACGGAGGTGGTGGGCGGCGGCGCGAGGAAGGCCGGGATCAGCCGGGGCGGGTCGGGGACCAGGTCGGCGAGCAAGCGCCAGTCCAGCCCGGAATCGGCGAGGCGGCGGTGCGCCCGGGTGCTCCACGGGCGGTGCAACGGGTGTTCGGCGGGATGCTTCAACACCCTTACGCCGGCCACCACTTCCCACAGCGGCGAGAGGGCGAACCGGGTACGGGCCAGGTCGCGGACGGAGAAGGTCACATCCAGCATGTGCGCGCCCTTTCGCGGTGGCAGGTCATGGCTGCGGTGGTGGTCGCGGTCGTCGTCCCCGCAGGATTCAGTGCAGCCTAAATTCCTCGCCCGCCGCCCGGCCCCGCCGGGAGCCTCTCTCCATGACCAGCTCCCGCCTCGGCCCCGCGCCGACCGCCCCGCCGTCCGATCCGGATCCGTCGGCCCTGCGAAACCCCGGCTTCCGGCTGCTCCTCGGCGCCGCGGTGGCGAGCAAGCTCGGCACCGCGGTGAGTTCGCTGGCGATCCCCCTGACCGCCCTGCTGGCGCTGCACAGCTCCCCCGGGCAGGTCGGGCTGCTGGCGATGCTGAGCACCCTCGCGTTCCTGCTGATCGGCCTGCCGGCCGGGGCCTGGGTGGACCGGATCCGCAAGCGGCCCACGATGATCGCCGCCGATCTGGCCAGGGCCGCGCTGCTCGGATCGGTGCCGCTCGCCTGGCTGTTCGACCGCTTGACGCTCCCTCAGCTGTACGCGGTGGTCCTGCTGTCCGGCGCGGCCACGGTGTTCTTCGACGTGGCCGCGCTGAGCCAACTGCCCGGCCTGGTCGGCCGCAACCGGCTCACCGAGGCCAACGCCCACCTGGTGACGGTGGACGCCCTCACCCAGATCGGCGGGCGCAGCGCGGGCGGCTTCCTGGTGGCGGCGCTGTCCGCCCCGGTGGTGATCGTGGTGGACATGGCGAGCTACCTGGTCTCGGCGCTCCTGCTGCTGCGGATCCGGCGGCCGGAGCCGTCCCCGCGGGAGCGGCGCGACGGGCGGCTCGGCGGGCAGCTCGGCGGGCAGCTCGGCGGGCAGCTCGGCGGGCGGCTCGGCGGGCAGCTCGGCGGTGAGATCCGCGAGGGCCTGCGTTTCGTGTTCGGCCACCCGGTCCTGCGGGCCGTGGCGCTCGCCGGGGCGGGCACGAACCTGTCGATCCAGCTGTACCAGACGATGCTGCCGGTGCTGTTCGTCGATGAACTCGGGCTGTCCGCCGGTGCCGTCGGCCTGTTCTTCGCGGTCGGCGGACTCGGCGTGTTCATCGGTTCGGTCGCGGCCCGCCGGCTGGCCCACCGCTTCGGGGCGGGACGGCTGCTGTGGCTGATGGGCCTGGCGGTCGCGCCGTGCGGAGTGCTGCCGGCGCTGGCCGGACGGGGGGCCGCGCTCTGGCTCGCGACCGGTGCCTGGCTGGTCATCACCTGCAAGATCGGCATCGACAACGTGATCACGGTGAGCTTCCGTCAGAGCGTGACCCCGGACCACCTGCTCGGCCGGATGAACGCCACCATGCGCGTCCTGCTCACCGGTTCCCTCGCCCTCGGCGCTGCGCTGGCCGGCCTGCTGGCCGAACTCGCCTCCGCCCGAACGACGTTGTGGCTCGCGACGGCGGTGCTGGCCACCGTCTGGGTCCCGGTCTTCCGCTCCCCGCTGCGCACCCGACGCGAGCTGCCGGGGCCCGCCGCCACCCATCGGTGACGATGGTCCTAGCCGTAGACCTCGATCTCGCACTTCGCAGCACCGCTGCGGCCGATCCTGGCGTCACAGGTGATCAAGGGCACGCCCAGGGCTTCCGCCAAGGCGACGTATTGCGAGTCATAGGCGCTGAGGTTGGCGTGCAGCTTCCTCACCCGGTCCCAGAAGGGCAGCGTCTCCCGCTTGGCGAGAGGAAGCATCCGGTACGCGGCAACAGCCCTCTCCGTCTCCCTCTCGGTCAGCTTGCCGCCTCGCTGCATGCCGAGCAGGGCCGACTGGATCTCGTAGTCCAGCAGGGTCGGCGCGTATACCTCCGCAGCTGATGCCACCCGGCCGCGGACAAGTTCGCCATCGGGGCCGTGGGCTGTCAGAACCACGACCAGAGCGGAGCAGTCAATGACGATCAACGCCCGACCCGCCCCTCATCGATCACGGCGAGGACATCCGCGGCGCTGACGTCGGCGGTGGTCTCCCGGTTCAGGCGCTCCATCATCTCGGCCATGGTCGGCTTGGACGCCTCTCGGGCGATCAGCTCCTGCATGTAGGCCTGGAGCGACTTCCCGGCCTGGGCCGCGCGAACCTTCAGGGTCTGAATCTGGTCGTCCGGGACATCCCGGATCGTGAGGGCTGTCATGCCTGCATTCTAGTTCGCATGTCTGCAGAATGCAGATAACACCATGGGGTGCAACGGGCCTCAGTACGGCAGCAGGACGGTGGTGTCGAGGGTGAAACCGAAGGGTGTGGGAATGTGGACGGTTTCGCCGAAGGCGGCGTCCTCCCGCATCCGGTAGCGGCCGGCCTCGGGTTCGCGGAAGAGGGTGACAGTCTTCTGTGAGGCGTCCACCAGCAGGTACATCGGAATCTGCATCAGCGGATAGTCGCGGAGTTTCCCGACCCAGTCGTTCTCCGGGTTCGACGGCGAGACGATCTCCACCGCGATGAGGGCGAGGTCGGCCGGAACCTGGTTCGCCGTGGTGGCCATGGCGGCCTCCGGAAGGTACGTCAGGTCCGGGTTCCGCAGCTTGGTCACCTGGGGCGACACCAGGTCCATGTTCCCGGTGGAGAGGTACCCGACCGGCGCGTGTGCCTCGAACTGGCGGCGGACGACGGCGAGGTTCCGCTCGTGGATCGCAGAGGGTGACGCCTGCATGATGATGACGTCACCCGAGAACTCGATCTTGAAGTTGGACGGCGCCGACCTGCGGAACTCATCGATCAAGGCGAGATGGTCGGGGTTCATCTGTCCTCCAGGAGTGCGCATCGCGAGCCGTCACCACGCTACCGGCCGGTCGGCCCTCGCGACGGCCGACGAGTCCCCGGGCCGCCGAGCACGGTCAGAGGTAGTCGAAGTAGCGGATCCACCACTCACAGGGGAGACCGTCCCCGTAGTACGAAGCGAATCCCTCGTTCACCCCGTCGTACGGTCGCGTGAGCAGTTCCTCCGGGAGTACGACGTAACCGAGTTCGGTGAGCGCCCGTTCGACCGCTTCCAGGTCGGCGGGGGCGAGCGCTCCCTCCTCGACTGCCTCGGCGGTGTCGGTGTAGACGCCGGGGTTCTCGGCAGCGATCACCGCCATCGATCCGAAGTTGCTCACCGAGACGACGATCTGCTCGCCGAGCTTGGTCGCACTCGCCGGTATCTCCACCCTTCCGTGCAGACTGGCGTCCTGCACGTGCCGGTCGGCCCAGCACGGGGCGGCGAAGTCGGCTTCCAGCCGCTCCACCAGGCGGTCGAAGAGCGCCCTGGTCGCCCTGTGGTCGTAGCCGGGCGGGAACTCCGGCGACTCCGGGGCGTCCAGCCGGCGGAGAAGAGCGATCAGGTCCGCTTCGGTGCGCAGCATCCGCCCATGATGGCAAGGCAGTTGGGCAGCGAGACACCGGCCCTGCCCGCCGGGTGACCACGTCCGAAATCCGCCGGTCGCGCGCCGCGCGGCCGCCTAGCCTCGTGGTCATGTCTCAACGTAGCCGCGACATCGTTCAGCACGCGTGGAAGGCGTTCGCCAGCCACGACGCGGACCGGATCTCCGCCGTCTTCACCGAGGACGCCGAGTGGCTGGCGCCGGCCGGGAACGCGACGGCCGTCGCGCTGGACTGCCCCAGCCACATGATCGGCAGGGCGGCGATCGCCCGGTTCCTCGCCGAGGACTTCGGCCGCCTGTTCGTCCGGGACGTGGACGTCGCGTTCCACGGGTTCCACGCCGACGGCGACCGGGTCGTCGTCGAGGAGACCATGACCGCGACGCTCGCCAACGGCAACCACTACGTCAACGACTACTGCCTGGTCTTCGAGCTCCGCGACGGCCTGATCCACCGCGTCCGCGAGTACATGGACACGGCCCGCGGCCACCGCATGGTCTTCGGCGACAGCGGGAAGTGACGCCACGCCTCGGGGTGCTGTCGGCTACAGCTCGGGCAGCCGCCCGCCGGGGGCGGGAGACCTGCCTTCCTCCAGCCAGTGGAGGTAGATCCGCAGGTCCGTCGCGAGGCTGCCGGCCAGGTAGGTCTCGTAGTCCCGGACGGCAGCGGTCACTCCCTGCCCGGCCCAGTCGATGCCGTCCCAGTCGTGGTCGGCGAGGTACTGCGAGATCCGGCCACGGTCTCGCCACCACTCCCGGACCGTCTCCGGTGTCCAGTGCGCGTCGCCGTCGCAGCCGTAGCCGAGGAACGGGTCACGGTCGGCGGCTTCGACCAGCCGGGCGACCTCCGCCGGGATCCGGGGCTGGCGGTAGACGTACTCGCTCAGGTACTTGCCCCCGTAGAGGACGTGCTGGGGCGCGGAGATCCGGCCCGTCCGGCAGGTGTCGGTCTCGCCTCCGTAGAAGGGCCCGGGGACGTTCAGCCAGAGGCGGTCCTCCCAGCGGCCGCGGAACACCTCGCGGTCCTCGCCGAGCACCGGCCCCGGGTCGAAGTAGAGCGTCACGGGCCGAGCATAGGGCGCTGGGCCACCGCGAGGCTCGGGGCCGAGCGCCGTCCCGCGTTGGACGGGACGGCGCTCGCCCTCAGCTGGCCTCGGCCGCCGGGGTGGTCCCGGCCCGGTCGACCACGGCGCGTGTCTGCACGGCTGTGGTGGCCAGCAGGGTGCCGGGCTCCGGGCTGTCCGCGGTTCGGTTCACCTGCACGCTCCTCTCGCCGAGGAAGTCCAGAGTGGTTTCGTCGAAGATCCATTCCGTCCGGCTGCCGGTCACCGGATCCAGGCGGGCCACGGCGACACCATGACGGCCGAGGGCATCCGCCACGTCCGTGGCGAGCACCACGCCCGGGATCTGCTGTGCCGCCCGGTACAGGGCGGCGGCGAGCTTCGGGGGGAGCAGGGACTCGCTCGCCAGGTCGCCGATCGCCGTGAACGCCTCCTGATCAGGGCTTGTGCCCATGCCGCCGGTCTCCGCGTGGATGCGCTGCAGGAGGGCCGTCGGATCCGTCGGCAGGGATTCGAGGTAGCGGTAGGTGGGCGCGTTCACACTCGGCGCAGGGTTCGGCGCGAGGTCGTGCCGGCCGTCGCCGTGGAGCATCTTGTCCCACAGGCTCTTCGGCACGTCCTCGCGGAGCAGTCCGGGCCGGCTCCCGTCGACGGACAACCAGACCCGGCGGGTGTGCGGCTGCTGCATCGACCACGCCCACGGGGAACCGGTGCCCGGTCCACCGCTGGTCCTCATGAAGGCGACCTTGCTCTCGACGTAGACGTACTTCCCGTCCCCGACCGACAGGTCGGGCTTCTCGGCGGCCGCGTAGGAGATCCGGTCCAGCAGGCCGATCGCGTCGGCGGTCGTGCCGGTGTGGAGAGCGACGACAGGTGCCGGCCCGGTCTTGTCGGGGTCGGTGCCGACGACGATGACTGCCGCGACCACGGCGGCCGCGAGAAGCGGAGCCGTGATCACCAGCCGGCGGGGCCGTCGGGCGGTCCTGCGGGGCACACCCGTGAAAAGCGGGGGGTGGGCCGTGATGCGTCGAAGCTCCCGTTCGGCCCGCTCCAGGTCCACTTCGGTCCCGGCCGGGTCTGCCGGCCGCATGAGGCTCCGCACCTCTCGGGTCACACGCATGGCATGTCCTCCTTGTCGTGGTCGCTCACAACGGGTTGCTGGGCGAGCAGGCGGCGCAGCCGCGCACGGGCACGGTGCAGCCGCACCGAGCAGGTGGCGGGGGAGCACTCGAGGGCGGCTGCCGCCTCGGTGATGGACAGCCCTTCCCAGCCGATCAGCGCCAGCAGTTCCCGATCGTTCTCGCTGAGCGCGGCCCAACCCCGGCGGACCGCGTCCTGTTCGGAGACCTGGACCCCCACGTCGCGCGCCGACAGGTCATCGGCGGCGGTGGCCAGGGCGTTCAAGTGGTCGGCGCGCGCCCGGGCGCGGTGATGGCCGGCCACCATGTTTCGGGCGATCGCGTACAGCCAGGGCAACGGCCGGCCCCGGGGTACTCGGTCGAACCCTTGCCATACGGCGGCGAACACCTCGCCGGCTATGTCGGGGGCGGCTTCGGCTCCGACCCTTCGCCAGGCATACCGCAGCACCGCCACGTAGTGGGCCGTGTACAGCGCACGGAACTCCTCCGCATCACCGCTCACCCTCGCTCCCCAGTTAGGCATTTGATGCCCTGTCTGTGCGATTCGGCCCGCACTTCTTACAGGTCGATCGGAAGATTTGCCCGCGGCCGGGCTCCGACGGGTCGCACGGGCCGCCGAGGCGCTCCCGGAACGCGGAAAGGGCGCCACCCGGGGCAGCCGTCGAGGCTCTCCCCGGGCAGCGCCCGTCTGCGCGGTGTCAGTCCGCCAAGGGCAGGTAGACCCGGTTGCCGCGGGCGGCGAACTCGGCGGACTTCTCGGCCATGCCGGCCTCGGGGGCGGCATCGAGGCCCGTGCCGTGCTGGTCGCGGATCTGCCGGCTGATCTTCATCGACGACAACTTCAGCCCGACACCAGCACATTCACCACGCGTAAGAGAAACCCGTCCGCCCGTAGCTCAGAGATGACCGGCGATCGCGCCGACGCACCATTCAGGTGGTCAAGCTGTGTGGGAGCTGTCGTGTGGGCATGGCTGGTTGTAGCCATAGGTCTGCCGGACCGGCCTTGGCGGGAACTCTTGGGACGATGAGGGCCAGTTCGTACGCTTCACGTCAGTCGAACGTCAGTCGGCTACCCCAGGCCGCGCTTGAGCCACTGCGCCAGACAGCCAGTCCCCTGTACGTGAAGACGCAGCCGAGACCTACCCCCCAGTCGTCACCGTCGTCGTAGCGGAGGGAGCGGTCCGCGAAGGCGGTTCGGAGGTCGTCGAGCGGTATCACCGTGAAGGCCTCGCCCGCCTCCACGGGGAAGTGGCGGACCTCGATCCAGCCCTCACGCACGTACGGCAGCAGGGGAGCGAGCTGGCGATCGACCCACTCGGAGAGCTCCACGCCGGCCAGCTCGGTCGGCAGATCCTCCCAGATGCCGAACGGCCCAGTGAGCATGCCGCTGGCCTCGGCAGCGCAGACCAGGACCTCCTGTTGCTCGCGGGTGAGCTCGTCCCAGCTGGGCAGACCGCCACCGACCGCAGCCGGAAGCGCACTCGCGTGCCACCACTCGCGCGCGGACTCGGTCGCGTCCAAGCCGAACGTCACTGCCGCATTCGGACTCCAGAGCCAGTTGGCCGGCTCGGCCAGGACGTCCCGCAGCTCTGGCCCGGTCAGGACGGGATCGGACGGGACAGTACCTTGCCGTATCCGGACGGTGAGTAGACCGCGCCCGACAAGGCCCAGGGCAACCGGGGCCAACTGCGGTACCAGCGCGCGCTGTTCGTCCAGGGTGTAGCTGCGCAGCGGCGAAGCACCCTTCGCCCCGGCCCACCGGAGATCAATTCCGTACTGCTGGACTGTTCCGGCCAGGCGCGACTGCCACAGACCACGGCGCATCAGCGTCTGCTCGGCCGGGCTCAAGGTGTTCCAAGGCTGCATGGCGTGGATCATCCCAGGCACGGCCTCAGGTCACTGAGCGGATTTCTGCGCAGCAATGGCCGCTGTCGCTGACCGGCAGGCCGGACCCGCCACGTCGAAGCGCCGCTCCGGGAAACCAAGGGGACCCGGAGCGACGCAGTCGGTCAGACCAGATCAGTCCGCCAGCGGCAGGTAGACCTTGTTTCCCTGGACCTTGAACTCCTCGGACATGGCCTTCATGCCCTCGACGGCGGCCTCGTCGTACTCCGGCGAGGCCGCGCCGTTGCCGAACTTCTCATTGATGGTTTTGCTGATCTTCATCGAGCAGAACTTCGGGCCGCACATGGAGCAGAAGTGCGCGGTCTTGGCGGGCTCGGCGGGGAGGGTCTCGTCGTGGAATTCGCGGGCGGTCTCGGGGTCGAGGGCCAGGTTGAACTGGTCCTCCCAGCGGAATTCGAAGCGGGCGTCGGAGAGGGCGTCGTCCCAGGCCTGGGCGCCGGGGTGGCCCTTGGCGAGGTCGGCGGCGTGGGCGGCGATCTTGTAGGTGATGACGCCGGTTTTGACGTCGTCGCGGTTGGGCAGGCCGAGGTGTTCCTTGGGGGTGACGTAGCAGAGCATCGCGGTGCCCCACCAGGCGATCATCGCGGCGCCGATGCCGGAGGTGATGTGGTCGTAGCCGGGTGCGACGTCGGTGGTGAGCGGGCCGAGCGTGTAGAACGGGGCCTCGTCGCAGATCTCCTTCTGCAGGTCCATGTTCTCGCGGATCTTGTGCATCGGGACGTGTCCGGGGCCTTCGATCATCACCTGGACGTCCTTGGCGCGGGCGATCCGGCCGAGCTCGCCGAGGGTGGTGAGTTCGGCGAACTGGGCCTCGTCGTTGGCGTCGGCGATGGAGCCGGGCCGCAGGCCGTCACCGAGCGAGAAGGTGACGTCATAGGCGCGCAGCAGGTCGCAGAGTTCCTCGAAGTGCGTGTAGAGGAAGTTCTCCTGGTGGTGGGCCAGGCACCAGGCGGCCATGATGGAGCCGCCGCGCGAGACGATGCCGGTCTTGCGGCGGGCGGTGAGCGGCACGTACCGGAGCAGGACGCCGGCGTGCACGGTCATGTAGTCGACGCCCTGCTCGCACTGTTCGAGGACGGTGTCCCGGTAGACCTCCCAGCTGAGTTCCTCGGCCCGGCCGTCGACCTTCTCCAGTGCCTGGTAGAGCGGGACGGTGCCGATCGGGACGGGGGAGTTGCGCAGGATCCACTCGCGGGTGGTGTGGATGTTGCGGCCGGTGGAGAGGTCCATGACGGTGTCGGCGCCCCAGCGGGTGGCCCAGGTCATCTTCTCCACCTCCTCCTCGATGGAGGAGGTGACGGCGGAGTTGCCGATGTTGGCGTTGATCTTCACCAGGAAGTCGGTGCCGATGATGGCCGGTTCGCTCTCGGGGTGGTTCACGTTGACCGGGATGACGGCGCGTCCGCGGGCCACCTGCTCGCGGACGAACTCCGGTTCGAGGCCTTCCCGGAGCGCCACGAACTCCATCTCGGGGGTGATCAACCCACGCTTGGCGTAGGCGAGTTGGGTGACAGCTTCGCCGTCCCTGGCGCGCAGCGGGCGGCGTGGGCGGCCGGGGAAGACGGCGTCCAGGTTGCGCAGGTCGCCGCCGCGCGGCGCGGTGTGCTTGATGCCGTCGTCCTCGGGGCGGGCCTCGCGGCCCTGGTACTCCTCGACGTCGCCGCGCTGCCGGATCCATCCGTCGCGCAGGGCGGGCAGTCCGCGGCGGACGTCGGTGGGCAGGTCGGGGTCGGTGTACGGGCCGGAGGTGTCGTACAGCGGGACGGTGCGGCCGTCGCTGAGGTGGACCTCGCGGTAGGGGACCCGCAGGTCGGGGCGGCTGCCTTGGCGGTAGGCCTTGCGCCAGGCGGGGGTGGGGTACCCGGTGGCGGCCGACTCGCGGGCAGACTGGTACTCGGAAAATGCGGTCATCGGACCTTCAACTCCCTACGCCGGCATTACCCGGTCAGGTTCCTGCGGTCGGCGCAGCAGGTGGTACGCGGGCCCGCGTACCGTCAGCGCCCTCTCAGCCCGGTGCTCCGAGCTCCCGTTCCGCGCAGGCGTCGTCCGCCTGCGTTCGGTTCCTCACCGTAGGGCACGTCACGGCGCCGGTCCAGGGCGCACTCCCGCGCCCGGGCCTCCCCCGGCGGGCAACTCCCGCGTGGGCCCGAGCTGTTCACGCCCCGTGCAAGGTGGGAGAATCGTGCAGGTGATCGGACTGACGGGGCGGGTGACAGGGCGGATCGGCGCGGGCCTGGTCGGCGAGGTGATGGTGCACGTGCCCGAACGGCTGGGCACCGAGGCGTTCCTGGCGTACCGCGCCACACCGGGCGAGCCGCTGCAGCCGGGCACCATGGTGGTGGTGGTCGAATATCAGCCACCACGCACGGTGTACGTCGAGCCCTTTTGATCGCACGTCAGACGGCCTCCACAAACCTGTCGCAACACTTTTGAGACAGTGAGAGTTCCCACCGTCCAGACCCTTCCCCCCTGATCCGGAACGGCGGAGAATGCGGCTGCCGCCGGTTTCCGCGCCAGTTCTGCACGACCCAAGCGCAGCACGGGACCGGTGTGCTCCTAAGGGGGGATTGCCGATGTTGGTCGGCATCGCAGGCGGCGCCGTCGCAGGCCTCGTTCTGCTGATCGTTCTTTTCAAGCTGATGTGGCGCGTGGCGGAACCCAACGAGGCGCTGGTGATCTCGGGTTCCAAGCACGGCGAGGGTCTGGGCTTCCGCGTGGTGACCGGGCGGGGCACCTTCGTGGTGCCGGGCGTCCAGGCGGTGCGCCGGCTCTCGCTGGACCTGAACGAGGCCGCGCTGGACGTGGAGTGCGTGACGTCGCAGGGAATTCCCGTGCACGTCAAGGGCGTTGTGATCTTCAAGGTGGGCGACGACCCGGTGTCGATCGCCAACGCCGCCCGGCGTTTCCTGGACCAGCAGAAGATGATGGGCCAGCGGGTGCACAACGTGTTCGCCGGCCACCTGCGGTCCATCGTCGGTGGGCTGACGGTCGAGGACATGATCCGCGACCGCGAGCGGCTCACCGGTGAGACCCGCTCCGCCTCGGGCATCGAGATGGAGAAGCTCGGTCTGATCATCGACTCGCTGCAGATCCAGGAGATCCTGGACCCGACCGGGTACATCACCAACCTGGCCGCGCCGCACGCCGCAGCCGTCCAGCGCGACGCCCGGATCGCCGCCGCCGAGGCGGACCGACGGGCCACCGAGGCCGAGCAGGAGGCGTTCGCCCGCAAGGCCGAGGCAACCCGCAACTCCGGCATCCAGCAGGCCGGTTACCAGGCCGAGATGGACACCGCCGCGGCTCGTGCGCTGCAGGCCGGCCCGCTCGCGCAGGCCGCCGCCCGGCAGGAGGTCGTGGTCCAGGAGACCAAGGTCGCCGAGCTGGAGGCGCACCGCAAGGAGCAGCAGCTGCAGGCGGACGTCCGCAAGCCGGCCGACGCCCGCGCGTACGAGACCCGCACCAAGGCCGAGGCCGACCGTGACGCCCGGATCTCCGCCGCCGAGGCGCTGTCCCGGGAGACCGAGCTGAAGACCGCCGCCGAGGCGAACCGGGTCAAGGTCGCCGCCGCGGCCGAGGCCGAGGCCACCAAGGCCCGCGGTCTGGCCGCGGCCGAGGCCACCCGGGCCACCGGTGAGGCGCAGGCCGCCGCCGAGGCCGCCAAGGGTCTGGCCGAGGCGGAGGCGGCCCGGGCAAAGGGTCTCGCCGAGGCGGAGGCCACCCGGGCGCAGGGCCTGGCCGAGGCCGAGGGCATCAAGGCCCGCGCCGCGGCGCTGGCCGAGAACCAGGAGGCGGTGGTCGCCCAGCAGCTCGCCGAGAACTGGCCGGCCATCGTCCGGGCCGGCGCGGACGCGTTCGGCAACGTCGAGCACATGGTGCTGCTGAACGGCGCCGAGGGCATGTCCGAGATGTTCGCCAAGGCGCTCACCATGGGCGGGACCGGCCTCGGCCTGGCCCGCCAGCTGCTCACCGCGATGTCCCCGGCAGCTGAGAACGGCGAGGCCACCAAGGCCGCTGCCCCGGCAGCCGCCGCTCCGGCGCAGGTCATCCCGATCGAGGCCGACACCAAGTAACTCACCTCAGCGACAGCTGAGTTCCGCCCGGGCGAGGGAACAACCTCCCCGGGCGGCCCCATGCCCGCCCTCCGCACATCTCAGCCCCGGGTGAGTACCCGTACTCACGCCCGCGCGCCGGGCCCGCGCCAGCATCGAGCCATGGACCTCATGCCTCGTATCGGCATCACCGCGACCGGCTCGTACCTGCCCCAACAGACCGTCACCTCACGGCAGTTGCAGGACGAGGTGGCCGCCGGCGCCGGGCTGCCGCTGCCCGACGGCATGTTCGAGAAGGCGACCGGCATCCGCACCCGGCACTTCGCGCGCGACGACGAGTACGCCTCCACGCTCGGGCTGGGCGCGGCCCGCCGGGCGCTCGCGGCGCGCGGGATCGGGCCCGGGGACGTCGACCTGCTGCTGTTCGCGTCCGCCTCGCGGGACGTCTGCGAGCCCGCCACCGCGCACCTGGTGCAGGCCGAACTCGGCTCCCGCGCCCACGCGTTGGACGTCTCCAACGCCTGCAACAGCTTCCTGAACGGCATCGACACCGCCCGCGCGATGATCCTGGCCGGCCGGGCCCGCCGGGCGCTGGTGGTGACGGGGGAGACGCCGAGCCGGGCCATGCGCCGCGACCCGTCCGGTCTGGCGGAGTTCCGCGACGGCTTCGCGGGCTACACCTTCGGCGACGGCGGGGCGGCCGTGGTGGTGGAGCGGGTGGAGCGCGGCGGCATCCTCGACATCGAGACCGAGACGGCGTCCGAGCACTGGGAGGTCGGCGGCATCCCGGGCGGCGGCTCGCGGCACCCGCGCGGCGACGAGTGGAGCTACTTCCGGGGCGGCGGCAAGGAGTTGCGCGGGGTTTTCGAGCAGATCGGGGCGGACATCCTGACCCGGGTGGCGACCCGCACCGGCTTCGGCTGGGACGCCTACGCCCGGGTGCTGGTGCACCAGGTCACGCTGCCGTACCTGGAGCGGTTCGTGGAGCTGACGGGGGTGCCCGCCGACAAGCTGGTGGTCACCGTGCCCGAGCTCGGCAACCTGGCCTCGGCCACCATCGGCGTCCAACTCGACCGGACAATCGGCGAGTTGGAGCCTGGTGAGCGGGTCCTGATGGTCGGCCTGGGCGGCGGGGTCAGCCTGATGACGATGGTCTGGGAGAAGTCGTGACGGCGCTCTGGGTGCTCGTCCCCGCCTACCAGGAGGCGGCCAGGATCGACGGCACCCTGCGCGCCCTGGCCGGCCAGCGCGACCTGGACTTCACCCTGCTGGTGGTCGACAACGGCTCCACCGACGACACCTGCGCGCGGGTACGGGCATTCGCCGATCAAGCCCCGTTCCCGGTAAGGCTGTTGGTCGAACCGGCCAAGGGCGTGGGCTGCGCGGTCGACACCGGCTTCCGGTACGCCATCGACCACGGCGCCATCCTGCTGGCCCGCACCGACGCCGACTGCCTGCCCGAACCGGGCTGGACGGCGGCCGCCCGGGCCGGGATGCTCGGCTGCGGCGGCCTGGTCTGCGGCAAGGTCACCGCCCGCCGCGACGAGCACGGCCCGGTGGGGCGCACCGTGTTCCGCGTCCTGGTCGCGCTCGGCGCGTTCTTCGGCCGGATCCGCCCCGCGCACCGCCGCCGGCACGGGTACCTGACGCCGTACCGGATGCACGCCGGCAACAACATGGCCATCACCGCCGGGCTCTACCTCGAGTCCGGCGGCATGCCCCGGCGCCCGTCCCCCACCGACCGCGCCTTCATCAACCAGGTCCGCCGGGTCAGCACCGCGATCGTGCACCGCCCCGACATGGTGGTGCAGAACTCCACCCGCCGGATCCGCGCCTACGGCCTGCGCGGCACCGCCCGCTGGTACCTCGAACGCGGCGCCGGACACCGCTCGGTCGACGTCCGCTGACCCCCACCGCCGAAGGAGTTCCGATGCTCGACCAGCTCGACCGCACCCTGCGCGACGCCGGCTCCCGCCCGGTCCTGCTCGGCACGACCCGCGGCGGCGCCCCGCGCGTCCTCGCCCGCGGCGCCGAACTGGCCGACGCGACCGATCAGTTGGCCGCCGCCCTGCACCACCGGCACGGCCTGCGGCCGGGCGACACCCTCGGGGTCGCCGTCCGCCCGGGGCCGCGCGGGCTGGCCGTGCTGCTCGCCGCGCACCGCCTCGGACTGCGGGTCGCCGTCCTCGACCCGGGCGCCGGGCCGGACGTACTGCGCTCCCGGCTCGCGCTCGCCCCGCCCGCGCTGATCCTGGCCGACGCCGCCGCGCAGGCCGTCGCCGGCTGGGCCCGGCCGCTGGCCCGCCGCGCCCGGCTGGAACTGCCGCCGCTGCACGCCCTCGCCCCGGTGGCCACCATCGGCCCCCGCCACCCGGGCTGCGCCCGCACCCTCGGCGACCACCCAGGGCCGCCCCCGGCCCCGTACGACGGGGACGGCGACGCGGTGATCGTGTTCACCTCCGGCACCACCTCCGCCCCGCGCGCCGTCGTCCACACCCGGGCCTCGCTCGACGCCGGGATGCGCGCCGTCGACGCCCTGGTCCGCCCCCGCCCCGGCCGCACCGTGCTCGGCGGCACCACCTTCGTCCTGATCCCCGCCCTCGCCGCGGGCGCCACCGTCGCCCTCCCCGCTCGCCGAAGTCGCGTTCTGCAGCGCCAGATCGACCGCCTCGCCCCCGACGAGACCTACCTGACGCCCCCGCAGCTGCGACCTCTCACCCACCTCACCGGCCGCATCTGGACCGGATCCGCCCCCGCCGACGCCGCCCTGCTGCGCCGCGCCAAGAACGCGGGCGCCACCGAGGCCTGGGGCGTGTACGCGCTCACCGAACTCTTCCCCGCGGCAGCCGTCGAGGAGAGCGACAAGCACGCCCACCACGGCCCCGGCGACCTCCTCGGCCACCCCCTCCCGGGCGTCCGCACCCGGCTCGCCGACGACGGCGAACTGCTGCTCGCCGCCCCCGCCGCCCGCGACCGCTACCTCGGCGAGGACCCCGACCCGTGGGTGCGCACCGGCGACCGCGCGACGCTCGATCCGCGCGGCCGGATCGTGCTGGCCGGACGGCTCAAGGACATGGTGCTGCGCCGCGCCGAGAACATCTACCCCGGCCTGTACGAGCCCTCGCTGCACCTCCCGGACGTCGAACTCGCCGTGCTCGTCGGCATTCCCGACCCCGACGGCGACGAACGCCTGATCGCCCTCGTCCAGCCCCGCCCCGGCGCCGACCCGCACCGCCTGCGCACCGCCCTGCGCGACCCCCTGGCCCGGATGGGCTCCGCCCGCCCCGACGCCCTGCTGCTCGGCCCCGTCCCCCTCACCGGCCGCTCCCGCAAGCCCGACCGGGCGGCCGCCGCCCGCTACTGCGCCTCGCGGCTGGCCAACGGGCGGGCGGGGCGGGCACGTTGAGGCGACCACACCGATTGACCGCCCGCGCCGCCGACCGCACGGTCTACCTGCGCAGCCACCCCGTGCTGTTCGCGCTGCTCGCGGCCACCCGACGCCGCCCCGTGCTGCGGCTGGGCCGGACGGTGCTGGTCCACCACCCGGAGGCCTACCGGGAGATCCTCACCCGGGTGCCACTGGACCGCACCGCCGAACACACCACCGGCGGCACCGCGGCCCGGCTCACCGGCGGCGGCCTGCTGTTCGACCAGAGCGGCCCCGAACACCGGGGCTCCCGGCGCGAGTTGGCCAACCTGCTGGGCTCCGACGGGATCGCCGCGCTGCGCCCGCACTGGCAGACCGTACTGGCCGGGCTCGAGGCCGAGCTGGCCGCCGGACCGGTCGACCTGGTCCCGGTGGTCCGCCGGCTGGCCGGCGCCACCGCCGTCGCCCTCACCGGCAGCACCGCCGACCCGCTCGCGCTGGCCGCCGCCGCCGAACGGGCCGCCGCCGCCACCGCCCGCACCCACCTGCCCACGCTGCTGCCCCGCCCGGGCGCCGAGCGCCGGGCCCGCCGAGCCGCCGGGCAGCTGACCGCGCTGCTGCCCGACCCCCGGGACGCGATGCTCGCGGTCGCCGCCGTCAACACCACACTGGCCGCGCTGCCCCGCGCCGCCGCCTGGTGCGCCCGCGCCGACCGGTGGGAGCAGGCCGTCGCCGACGCCCCGGCGCTGGCCGCCGAACTGCTCCGGCTGACCGCCGCCTCCCCCGTCCTGCCCCGGGCGGCCGCCGCCGACGCCACCGTCCTCGGCCACCCCGTCCGCCGGGGCGACCGCCTGCTGCTGGTCGCCCGGCACGCCGCCGAAGCCCACCGCGACACCCCCACCGGCGACCCCGCGCTCGCCGCCCAGGCCCCGTTCGGCCTGGGCCGCCACGCCTGCCCGGGCGCCGCCCTGGCCCGCACCCAACTCGCCGACCTGCTCGCCGTGTTGGCTCCGCACCGCCCCCGCGTCCTGCGCACCACCGCACACTCCCGCAGCGCCCTGCCGTCCTACCGCAGCTGCCTGCTGGGAACGAACCCAGCCCGCCGACCCAGCTGACCCCGCCCGGAGCCGCCCCGTGCCCCCGATGACCCTCGCCCTGACCGGCGCCACCGGCTTCTGCGGCGCCCACCTGGCCGCCCTCGCCACCACCCGCGGCCACCGGGTGCTGGCCCTCGGCCGCCGTCCGGCCCGACACGGCACCCACCTGCCCTGGGACGCCACCGCCGCCGACGTTCCCGACCTGTCCGGCGCCGACGCGGTGATCCACTGCGCGGCCGCCGTCGGCGACCACCCGCCGGGCTCCCCGCAGGAACGGCTCCAGCGCACCGTCAACGTCGAGGCGACGGCCCGCCTGCTGGCGGCGGCCGGCGGCCGCCCGTTCGTGTTCGTCAGCAGCGCCAGCGTCTACGACCCGCGCCCGGACCGGACGTCGGTGACCGAGCAGCACCCGACCACCGGCGGCCACCTGAACGCGTACGGCCGGACGAAAGCTGAGGCGGACCAACTCGCCCTCGCCGCAGGCGCGGTGGTGCTGCGCCCGCGCGCGGTGTACGGGCCCGGGGACCCGCACCTGGTGCCCCGGCTGCTGGCGTCGGTGCGCGGCGGCATGCTCGCGCTGCCCGGCAGGGACGTGCCGCTCAGCCTGACGGCGGTGGAGAACCTGGCCGCGGCCTGCCTGGCGGCGTCCGGCTGGCCGCCCGGCGCGTACAACATCACCGACGCCGCCCCGTACCGGCGGGACGAGGCGCTGCGCCGAGTGCTGGCGGCCCACGGCAGGACCGCCCGGCTGCTCCATGTCCCGTACCGCATCGCCCAGTTGGCGATCGGCCGGCGCGAAGGCGTGACCGGGTACGCGCTGGACCAGCTGGCCCGGCCGGTGGTGCTGGACACCACGAAGTCCCGGCTCCAGGGGTTCACCCCGGACCGGGACCTCGGTCACCATCTCGCCCGACTACTGGGCGGACAGTGCTAGTTCCTTGCGGCCTTCTTGATCAGGATCACCACTGCCGCGGCGATGCCGACCAGCAGCAGGACGTTGACCGCGAAGCCGATGATTCCCAGCACGGTGCCCACGATGGTCCAGAAGACCTTCCAGGCGATCACCAGCAGGATGATCGGGACGACGACGTTGCGCACCCACGAGGGCAGCGACTTCCAGAACTCGGCCATGTCCGTACCTTCTCCCCTCGGGGTCGGTGCCGGTAGTTCCGGCTGCGTTCCCGCTCCCTCGATCTCGACACTTCGATCGTAGGCCGCCCGGAAGGCCGAAACGAGGCTTCCGGGCCCGGAGAGAACCCGGAGATCGACCCCTGACGCGGGCCCCGGGAGAACCCTCAGGGCCCGAGCACTCCCGGGGTCAGACCGGCCAGGTCTCGCCCTGCCAGGCGGCGTCCCAGAACATCCACTCGTACCGCGAGGTGGTGGTGAAATGCTCGACCACGCGCCGCCGTTCGGCCGCGGAGAGGTCCTCGCCGATCCGGTCGGTGAGGTCCAGGACGCGGCGCACCACGGCCTGGAACTCCTCCCCGCCGTAGGCGGCGATCCACTTGGCGTACAGCGGTTCGGGGGAGGAGCGGCGCAGCAGTTCCTCGCCGACCCGGGCGTAGATCCAGTAGCAGGGCAGCACCGCGCCGAGCGCCTCCGCGAAGGAGCCGCCGTAGACGGTGGCGAGCAGGTAGCTGGTGTAGGCGCGGGTGGTGGGGAGCACGGGTTCGGCGGCAGCGGCGGCGCCGTCCTCGCCGAAGGCGTGCAGGAAGTCGGCGTGCATCTCCTGTTCGGCGGCGATGGCGCCGACCGCGTCGTTGGCGAAGGCCAGCACCTCGTCCTCGCCGGGGGCCTTGGCGGCGCACACCGCGAGTGCCCGGGCGTAGTCGCGCAGGTAGTGCGAGTCCTGGACGACGAAGTGGCGGAACGCGGCGCGCGGCAGGGTGCCGTCGGTCAGGCCGGCCAGGAACGGGTGGTCGAGGATGCGGCCGTAGATCGGCTCGATGGCCGTCCACAGTTCGTCGGTGAGTTTCACAGGCTGCTCCTCATGATGTGCGGGTGGCCACGGTCAGTCCTCCGGCGGGGAGAACACCACGAGCACCCGCAGTTCCTCGGTGATGTGGTGGAAGCGGTGTTCCGTCCCGGCAGGAACGAACACCACGCTGCCGCGGGCGACGGTGGCGGTCTCCCGGCCGACGGTCAATTCGGCCCGGCCGCTGACCACCAGGTAGATCTCGTCCTGGGCGTGCGGGGTCTGCGGGTCGGTGTCGCCGGGGGAGAGCGCGTACAGCCCGGCGGACATCGTGGGCTGCTTCAGGAAGCGCAGGTACGCGCCGTCATTGGCGGCGCGTTCGGCGTCGAGTTCGTCCAGCCGGAACAGTTTCATCGGGCCACGGCCCCCTCTCGGTCCGGGCCCATTCAACAACACTCCACATCACGGTTGTTCGGGAGAGCTTCCGCCCGGCCGGGCGGGCTGTCACCATCCGCAGCATGAAGAATTTCGTGATCAAAACGCTCATCAACGCGGTGGCGATCTGGATTGCCGCCTGGATCGTCAACGGGATCACGCTCGCGGGGGGCGACTGGCAGCACAAGACGGTCACCGTGCTCGCGGTGGCGCTGATCTTCGGTGTGGTGAACTTCGCGATCAAGCCGCTGGTGAAGCTGTTCTCGCTGCCGCTGTTCATCCTCACGCTGGGCCTGGTCACCTTCGTGATCAACGCCCTGATGCTCTGGCTGACGTCCTGGGCGTCGGACCAGCTGCACCTGGACTTCCACGTGAAGGGCTTCTGGGCGGCGCTGCTCGGCTCGCTGATCATCAGCCTGGTCTCCTGGGGCCTGCACCTGGCCTTCGGCGACGACGACTGAGCTCGCCGCGGAAGAGCGGCTGACCGGCCACCGGACAGCGCCCCGTTGCCGTCCGACGGCCGGTCATCTCAAAGCGTGATCACAAACCGCGCTGCGGGCTCAACTCCCGTACCGCGCTGCGGTCTCAGCTCCGCTGCGAGCACTCAGCCCGCGTTCTCGTGCCCGGTGGTGGACAGGATGCCGGTGAGCTCCTGGTCGAGGTCGCCGCCGGCCGTCTCCTGGCCGATCGGCACCACCAGGTCGGTGCGGGCGAGGAAGGCCAGCAGGGGCGCGGCGTCGGCGTGCATCCGGGCGTCGCCTTCGGGGGAGCGCAGCACCAGGGCGGCCTCGGCGAGGTCCTCGCCGACGGGGTGGATGTGGACGTCGCCCTCGCCGCTGGCCCGGCTGAGCCCGTCGACCAGCAGTTCGCGCGCGAAGACCCAGGTGACCGGCTCGTCGCCGGGCAGGTGGAAGGTGCAGCGGACGGCGAACGGGTCGCCGCCGTCGTACTCCAGGTCGGCCAGGATCCGGAAGGAGAGCTCGCTCGACACCACGAGGCGCATCGCCATGTGGGCTTGGACCGTGCTGTGCATGCGCCAGTACCTCTCGTTCTGCCCGCCCGGTACGCCGAGGGTCGAGCGGTGGGGTCGGGCTTCTGTCGGTTCGCTGTCGGTTCTCTGTCGGTTCTCTGTCCCCAATTCCCCGTTCGGACCTCATCGTCCAGGTTTGGCGGCGATGCGGACAAGGCGTGCTTTTTCAAATGGTGAACACCGCGGCGGGCCGGTGCCGGGCGAGGTGGTCGAGCCGGGTGGAACGAAATCCACCGATTCGGTCCCGTGTGCGAGTTTCGCGGCCACCGGTGTGCGGGAGACTCCCGCACAACGCTCGTGCCCCGGAGGTAACAGCCATGTCGGGCCCGGTCCGTCCTGTCGTCAAGCGCACCGCCCGCGCGATCCTGCTGGAGTTCGATCCGGCCGCCCCGCACGCGCCCGCCTCACTGGTGCTGATCCGCCGGGTCCGCCCCGGCTCCCCGCACCCGTACTGGATCACCCCCGGCGGCGGCGTCGAGCCCGGCGACCCGACGGTGGTCGCCGCCCTGCACCGCGAGGTGGACGAGGAACTCGGCGGGAAGATCACCGATGTGGTGCCCGCCTTCGTCGACACCGTCGCGCACTCCCACCACGACGACGGCACCCCCGCCCACCCGCACGGCGTCAAGGTGCAGCACTTCTTCGTCTGCCGGCTCACCGACTCCGACCCGGCCCGCCGGCACGGCCCCGAGGTGGAGCAGCCCAACGGCGAGTACGAGATCGTCCGGGTGCCGTTCACCCGCGAGGGCGTCACCTCGGTCAACCTGGTCCCTCCCAGCCTGCGCGCCTACCTCGCCGCCAACATCGAGGGCGTCCGCGCCCTGCTCGCCGACGACCTCGGCTGACGCTCAGGCCGGCTCCCCCACCGGGTCGTGCCGGACGGCCCCGGCCGGCAGCCCGCAGCGCCGCAGTGCCGCCGCCCCGCCGCGCACCATCGCCGCCGGGCCGCTCAGATACGCGGCGTAGCCGGGCCACGGGGCGTGCTGGGCCACCACCTCCGGCAGGGTCGGTCCGGCTCCCTCCGACAGCACCGGGCGGACCGTCAACCAGCTGTGCTGCGACGCGAGTTGACGTAGCTCGGCGAGCCGGTACAGCCCGGACTCCCGGCGCGCCCCGTAGAACACCTCCACCCGACGGCCCGCCGCCCCGTGCGCGGCGACCTCCTCCACCAGCGCGCCGATCGGCCCGATCCCGGTGCCGCCGCCCACGCAGAGCAGGTTCTCCCCCGCCGCGTGGTCCACCGTCATGCCGCCCTCCGCCGGGCCCAGCCGCAGCACGTCGCCCGGCCGCGCCCGGTGCACCAGCGCGTTGCTCACCCAGCCCGCCGGCACCGCCCGCACGTGCAGCGTCAGCAGCCCGTCCGCCCGCGGCGCCGAACCGAACGAGTACGGCCGCCACACCCGCGGCCACCACGGCGTCTCCACCGGCGCGTACTGCCCGGCCCGGAACGGGTACGGCTGGTCCGGCCGGAGCGTCAGCACCGCGACGTCCTCCGCCGCCTGCCGCTGCCCCACCACCTCGGCCTGCCACCACGGCGGGGCGGACCGCGCCTGCTCCTCCAGCCCCTCGACCAGCAGCCGCGACACCAGCGCCAGCAGCCGCCGCCAGGCCGCCTCGGCCCGCTCGTCCCAGGCATCGCCGCCGTACCGGGCCAGCGCCTGCACCAGGCACTCCTCGGCCGCGGCGTAGTGCCCGGGCAGCGCACCGTACGTGCGGTGCCGGCGCCCCAGCGGGACGAGGTACCCGCGCAGCGCCGCCGGGTCGTCGGCGTCCCGGGCGCACTGCTGCAGCGCCCGGAACAGCAGGTCGCGCTGCTCGTCCATGGCGGCCGGGAACATCGCCCGCAGCTCCGGGTGGCGCAGGAACATCAGCGCGTGGAAGTGCGCCATCGCCCGGTCCGCGACCGGCTGCACCGCCGCCAGCACCGCCCGGACCAGCGCCAGCTCCGCCGGGTCCGGCGGTCGCACCGCCCCGGCCGTCCGCTCCACCGCCACCACCGGCTGCGGCCGGGCCGCCGGCACGCCCCACGCCCGGGTCCAACGGTCGCCCGGGCCCACCCAGTTGAGCGGCGCGGCCGGCGCGAACAGCGACTCGACGGGCGCGGGCCGGGCCGGCGCCGGTGGCACGGGCACGGCCGGCGCGGGCACCGTCGGCGGCCAGGTGGGCTTCGCCGGGACGGCCGGCACCGGGGTGAGCGGCCTACTGCCGAGTTCGAGCTGACGAGTAGCCAAGGGAATCGTTCCGCTTCCGGTCGACGGTCTGCTGACGCCGCCAGCACAGTGTCACCGTCCGCGCACCAGATCCGTCGAATCCGGCAAATTCCGGACATCCGACGGGTCCACCCGCTACCCTTCCCCCGGCCGGAGCGCCCCAGGTGCGGCCGGTACGAACCAGCCGCACCCAGGGCGGGCTCACAGGCCCCGCAGCAGCATCCCCGGGCGCTCCACACAGTCCGCGACGAACCGCAGGAACCCGCCCGCGGTGCCCCCGTCGCAGACCCGGTGGTCGAAGGTGAACGACAGCTGGGTGACCTGACGGACCGCCAACTGGCCTTCGTGCACCCAGGGTTTGGGCGTGATCCGGCCCACCCCGAGCATCGCCGCCTCCGGGTGGTTGAGGATCGGCGTGGAGCCGTCCACCCCGAACACGCCGTAGTTGTTCAGCGTGAACGTCCCGCCGGTCAGCTCGGCCGGGCCCAGCGACCCGTCCCGGGCCGCCTCGGTGAGCCGGGCGAGTTCGACCGACAGCCGTTCGGTGCCCAGCAGTTGGGCGTCCCGCACCACCGGCACCACCAGCCCGCGCTGCCCCTGCGCGGCGAAGCCCAGGTGGACGGCGCGGTGCCGGCGGACGGCCTCGCCCTCGACGCTGGAGTTGAGCTCCGGGAAGCGTTCCAGACCGGCCAGGCAGATCCGCGCCAGCAGCGCCAGCACGCTCACCTTCGGGCCCGGCACCTGGTTCAACTGGCTTCGCAGTGCCATCAGTTCGGTCGCGTCGGCGTCCACCCAGCAGGTCGCCGCCGGGATCTCCCGGTGGCTGCGGGTCAGCTTCTCGGCGACGGTGCGGCGCAGCCCGCGCAGCGGGACCAGCTCGTCCTCGTCCGTTCCAGGTGGAACCGCCACCGTCTCGGCAACCGGCGCGGTCCCGTCGATCGCCCGCTCGACGTCCCGCCGGGTGATCAGCCCGTCCGGTCCGCTGCCGGGCACCTTCGTCAGGTCGAGCCCGTGCTCGCGGGCGATCCGGCGCACCAGCGGCGAGATCACCGCCAGCACAGCGGGAGCCGCCGCCACGGCGGGGGCCTTCGCCACGGCGGGGGCCTTCGCCTCGGGGGGCGCAGCCACGGCAACCGGCGCGACCGGCAGCGCGGGCGCCTCGACGGCGCCGCCGCCCGGCGCGACCCGGCGGCGGCCGGCCCGGCGGGTCTCGGCCACCCCGTAGCCCACCAGCGGGCGCTCCGCCTCGGGCGCGGGCTCCTCGTCCTCGGGCACGTGCCCGGGGGCGACGGCCACCGTGACCAGCGGCGCGCCTACCGGCACCTCCTGCCCGACCTCGCCGAACCGGGCGGTGACCACCCCGCCGTACGGGCAGGGCACCTCGACCACCGCCTTGGCGGTCTCCACCTCCACCACCGGCTGGTCGACGGCGATCACCTCGCCGACCTCGACCATCCAGCGCACCACCTCGGCCCCGGTGAGTCCCTCACCGAGGTCGGGCAGCGTGAACTCGCGGACCACCGGCATCGCCATCACTCCTCCCATTGGAGCCGGGCGACGGCGTCCAGGATCCGGTCCACCCCGGGCAGGTGGTGGTGCTCCAGCATCGGCGGCGGGTACGGGATGTCGAACCCGGTGACCCGCAGCACCGGCGCCGCCAGGTGGTGGAAGCACTTCTCGGTCAGCCGGGCGGCGATCTCCGCCCCGGCCCCGCCGAAGCCGCTCGCCTCGTGCACCACCACGGCCCGGCCGAGCGAACGCACCACCTCGCAGGCGGTGGCCTCGTCGAACGGCACCAGCGAGCGCAGGTCCAGCACCGCGAGGTCCCAGCCCTCGGCCTTCGCCGCCTCGGCGGCCTCCAGGCAGACCGGCAGCGACGGACCGTAGGTGACCAGCACAGCAGAGGTCCCAGGCCGGCGCAGCACGGCCTTGCCGATCGGCTCCACGCCGGCCGCCGGGTCCCACTCGGCCTTGCCCCAGTACAGCCGCTTGGGCTCCAGGAACACCACGGGGTCGTCGGAGGCGATCGCCTCCCGCAGCAGCCCGTACGCGTCGGCGACGGTGGCGGGAGTGACCACGTGCAGGCCGGGGGTGTGCGCGTAGTACGCCTCGGAGGCGTCGCTGTGGTGCTCGACGCCGCCGATGCCGCCGCCGTACGGGATGCGGACGGTGATCGGCAGCGGCAGCTTTCCGGCGGTGCGGTTGCGCATCTTGGCGACGTGCGAGACCAGTTGCTCCATCGCGGGGTAGGCGAAGGCGTCGAACTGCATCTCCACCACGGGGCGCAGCCCGTACATGGCCATGCCGACGGCGGTACCGAGGATGCCGGCCTCGGCCAGCGGGGTGTCCAGGCAGCGGTCGGCGCCGAATTCGGCGGTCAGGCCGTCGGTGATCCGGAAGACGCCGCCGAGGGCGCCGACGTCCTCGCCGAGCACGTGCACCGACGCGTCGGCGCGCATCGCGTCGCGCAGTGCGGTGTTCAGGGCCTGCGCCATGGTGCCGGTGCGCAGTCCGGACTGTTCGCGGGTGGCAGTGGTCATCGGGTGTGCACCTCGGCCTCCGCGGCCAGCTCGGCGGCCAGTTGCGCGGCCTGTTCGCGCAGCTGCTGGGTGGGTTCGGCGTAGACGTGCGCGAACAGGGACATCGGGTCGAGGTCGGGGTCGGTATGGAACTCGGCGCGCATCCGGGCGGCCATCGCCTCGGCCTCCTCGCCGGCCTCGGTGACCAGTTCCTCGTCCAGCAGGCCGCGCTCGCGCAGGGCGTCCTCCAGCATCCGGATCGGGTCGTGCGCCTGCCAGGCGGTGACCTCATCGGACTGCCGGTAGCGGGTGGCGTCGTCGGCGTTGGTGTGCGCCTCGACGCGGTAGGTGAGCGCCTCGACCAGGGTCGGGCCGCCGCCGCTGCGGGCCCGTTCGACGGCCTCGGTGAGCACCTGGTGGACGGCGGCGGCGTCGTTGCCGTCCACCAGTCGGCCGGGCATGCCGTAGCCGACGGCCTTGTGGGCGAGGGTCGGCGCGGCGGACTGCCTGGTCAGCGGGACGGAGATGGCGTAGCCGTTGTTCTGCACCAGGAACACCACGGGGGCGTGCAGCACGGCGGCGAAGTTCAGGCCCTCGTGGAAGTCGCCCTCGCTGGTGCCGCCGTCGCCGAGCATGGCCAGCGCCACGGTGTCGTCGCCGGCCAGTCGGGCGGCGTGCGCGAGGCCGACCGCGTGCGGGACCTGGGTGGCCAGCGGGGTGCACAGCGGGGCGGTGCGGGTGGCGCGCGGGTCGTAGCCGGTGTGCGCGCTGCCGCGCAGCAGGGTGAGCGCCTGCAGCGGGTCGACGCCGCGGGCGACCACGGCGAGGGTGTCGCGGTAGGAGGGGAACAGCCAGTCGTCCTCGCGCAGGGCGAGCGCGGCGGCTATCTGGCAGGCCTCCTGGCCGGTGGACGCCGGGTAGACGGCGAGCCGGCCCTGCTTGGTGAGGGTGGTGGCCTGCTGGTTGTAGCGGCGGCCGGCGACCAGCCGGCGGTACAGCTCGCGCAGCAGGTCCGGGTCGGCCTTGTCGGCGGCGGGGGTGCCGAGAACGCGCAGCGGTTCGTCGTCGGGCAGCAACGGGGCGGGGTCGGTGCGGGGCGCGGTGGCGCCGGGCAGCCAGCCGGGCACGACGCCCGGATCGGCCTGATCCCTGTGGTCCAGAACGGTCATGTGGGGCACCTCCGGGGTGGTGGGGGCTCCCTACCGATTGTTCGGTCGTCTGTTCATCTTGACCATATCCCCGTCAAGACGGTGGACAGTCGGCCGAAAGGGCGGTCTGCTGGGGCCAGCACGTCCAATCGCGAGGGGTGGGGGGCCATGTCGGCTGAACAGGTGTCCAGACTCGACCGTGTCGACCGGTCGATCCTGCGGCTGCTGCGGCAGGACGGTCGCGCCTCGATCCGCTCGGTCGCCGAGCGGGTGCACGTGTCCCGGGCGAACGCCTATGCCCGGATCTCCAGGATGGTCGAGGACGGCGTGATTCGCGGCTTCACCGCCCGGGTCGACCACGAGCGGGCCGGGCAGACCGCGTCCGCGTACGTCACCCTGCGGATCGTCCAGAACTCCTGGCGCACCGTGCGCGAGCAGCTGCTGCAGCTGCCCGGGGTCGCGCACATCGCGCTGGTCGGCGGTGACTACGACGTGCTGATGCTGGTGCACACCGCCGACAACCGGGAGCTGCGCGAGCTCGTGCTGGGCAGCATCCAGTCGATCCCGCAGGTGCTCAGCACCCGCACCATGCTGATCTTCGAGGAGGCCGACCACATCCCCACCGACGGGCCCTGAGGCAGCTCAGCGGGCCCGCAGCCCGTCGAAGGCGAGCTGGACGACGGCGTCCGGCAGGCCCTCCGTGTCGCGCTGGCCGGGGCGGTACCACTCCACCACCGAGTTGATCATGCCGAACAGCAGCCGGGTCGCCAGCCGGGGCTCCACATCGGCCCGCAGCTCGCCCGCCTCGACGGCCTGCTGGACCAGCTCGGCCACCCGGTGGTCGAAGTCGCGCCGCCGCTCCAGCGCCCACTGCTCGGTCACGGTGTTCCCCCGGACCCTCAACAGCAGCGTCACGTACGGCAGTTCGGCCAGCAGCACCTCGGCGGTGCGGCGCACCACGTACTCCAGCCGGTCGGCCGGCCGCCCCTCGACCGCCCGCGGCTCCTCCAGGATGCCGAACAGCGCGTCCAGCGCCCGCCCGACGGCCAGCCGCAGCAGTTCCTCCTTGCCGCGCACGTGGTGGTAGATCGAGGACTTGGAGATCCCCGCGGCCCGGGACAGGTCCTCCATCGAGGTGCCGTCGTAACCGCGCTCGTTGAAGACCCGCACCGTGACGGCGAGCAGCGACTCGACCGTGTAGGAGGCGCGCGTGAGGTTTTCGGCCATGCCAACGAGTATCGCGCCGCGCACACCGTCCCGTCAGCCGGGGTGCGGTTCCCGGCCGTCCGATATCGGCCCAAAAGATCAGGAATAGCGGGTCAAGTCGGTCGGATTTGCCAATACGTGCCGGGTTTCCCGCGGGAATTCTCCGCATTGATTCGCAGCCGTCGCCCACGCCGCGGATCGGCGCTGGTACGGCCCCCACCAGGGGTGGTTCGGCCGCGGCCCGGGCGCCGCCGATCCGGGGGCGACGCACCCGTCCGCGAGGCCCTGTGGCCAGGTCTGACGCAGCCTTACACTATCCGCACCGCCGCCCCCGGCGGCCCGAAATGGCACAGGATGGAGGCGGCCCGTGGGTGTCGTCCGGCAAGGGATGGCGGGTCGTCCACCGACCTCCGCCGAGAGCGGGATCACGACCGAGGACGAGACCCCGGTCGAGGCCGACGGCCGGGCACCGGAGGAGACGGCAGACGAACCGGCGGCCGACCCCGGGGCGGGCTACGGATTCCGCCGCACCGCGCAGCGTTTCGGGCCCGCGCTCGCCCTGTTCGGCGCGGTGAAACTCGCCGGATTCGCCGCTTTCATGTGGCTGCTGGAAACCAGCGGCCACTACCGGACCACCGACCCGCGTTTCGGCGGCGGCACCCACCCGTGGGATGTGCTCGGCACCTGGGACGGCCTCTGGTACCAGAAGGTCGCGCAGCTCGGTTACGACCCGCAGCTGATTCCGGAGCAGGGTTTCTTCACCATCAAGCAGAATTCCGCCGCGTTCTTCCCGCTGTATCCGGGCCTGATCCGGCTGGTGTCGAACACCGGCCTCGGCCTGTACGGCGCCGGCATGCTGGTGTCGATCGTCGCCTCGTTCATCGCGGCGGCCGGCATCTTCGCCGTGGTGTCGCGGCTGTACGGCCACCGGGCGGGCGTGATCGCGGCGGGCCTGTGGGCGGCGTTCCCGGGCTCCGGCGTGGAGTGGGCGGTCTACTCGGAGTCGGTGTTCGTGGCGCTGGCCGCCTGGGCCTGCTACTTCGCCGTCGACCGCAACTGGGTGAGCGCCGCGGTGGTGACGTTCATGGCGGGCCTGGCCCGGCCGAGTTCGGTCCCGCTGATCGCCGGTGTGGCGCTGGCCGCCGCGATCGCCCTGTGGAAGCGCTCCGACGGCGTGGTGGGGCCGCTCACCGCGATCGTGCTGCCACCGATCGGCTGTCTGGGCTACCTGGGCTGGGTCGGCTACCGGATGGGTCACCTGGACGGCTACATCACCCTGCAGCGCGGCGGCTGGCTGCACTTCTTCGACTGGGGCCGCTACACCCTGCGGGCCGCCACCAACGTGCTGCGCGGCGAAACCAACTACCTGTTCGCCTACCCGACCGAGGACCTGATCGCGGTCGTGGTGCTGCTCGCGCTGCCGATCCTGCTGGTGTCGCTGCTGTCCAAGCGCCCGCCGCTGGTGCTGACGGTCTACACGCTGGGCACGCTCGTGATGGTGCTCGGCAGCCAGCAGATGTTCGGCACGCTGTCCCGCTTCGTGCTGCCGATCTTCCCGCTGCTGATCCCGCTCGCGGTGGCCCTGGCCCGGGTCCGGCTGCGCAACCTGGCCACCGTGCTCGGTGTCGCCGCGCTGTCCTCCGGCTGGTTCGCCGGCTACGTCATCTTCCAGCTCGGCATTCCGTAGCCGACCGAGCCGCCGCCCGTACCGGACCGCTCCGGCGCGGGCGGCGACCCGATCCGGCGCGACCCGATCTGGCGCGGGCGGCGACCCGATCCGGCGCGGGCGGCGACCCGATCCGGCGCGGGCGGCGGACCCTGCCGAGAACCTCTTGCACCGACCGATCGTTCGGTTACGCTGAGCTGTGTCCCGCCCCGCCCCCGTGAGGAGCGCACCATGGCCGCTGCGACCCCCCTGCCGGTCGCCGAACTGATCGCCCGCCACCAGGACACCCTCGACCGCGCAGTAGCCGCGGCCGGGTCCCGCGACTACTGGTCGCCGTACCCGGAGTTCCCCAAGGCGTACGGCGAGAGCGCCGCCGCCGACGGCAAGGCCGCCTTCGACGCCCTGCTGGAACGGGAGTTCGAGCTGCCGGGCCACCCCGACGGCGGCGAGCCGGTGACCGGTGAGGCGAGCCCGTACGGCATCGAAATGGGCATCGCCTACCCGCACGCCGAACCGGACGCGCTGCTGGCCGCGCTGGAGGCCGCCCGCCCCGCCTGGGCGAAGGCCGGCCCGGCCGCCCGCGCCGCGGTCTGCCTGGAGATCCTGGCCCGGATCAACGCCCGCTCGCACGAGTTCGCGCAGGCCGTGATGCACACCACCGGCCAGGCCTACGGCATGGCCTTCCAGGCCGGCGGCCCGCACGCCCAGGACCGCGGCGTCGAGGCGGTGGCGTACGCGTACGCCGAGCAGACCCGGCTGCCGCGCTCCGCGCAGTGGACCAAGCCGCAGGGCAAGCGCGACCCGCTGGTGATGACCAAGGAGTTCACCGCCGTCCCGCGCGGCACCGCGCTGCTGATCGGCTGCAACACCTTCCCCACCTGGAACGGCTACCCGGGCCTGTTCGCCTCGCTGGCCACCGGCAACGGCGTGCTGGTCAAGCCGCACCCGCGGGCCGTGCTGCCGCTGGCGCTGACCGTGCGGATCGCCCGCGAGGTGCTCGCCGAGGCCGGCTTCGACCCCAACCTGGTCTGCCTGGCCGCCGAGCACGAGGGCTCCGCGATCGCCCAGGTGCTGGCGGTGCGCCCCGAGGTGAAGCTGATCGACTACACCGGCTCCACCGGCTTCGGCGACTGGCTGGAGAACAACGCCCGGCAGGCGCAGGTGTACACCGAGAAGGCCGGCGTGAACACCGTCGTCGTCGACTCCACCGACGACTACCGCGGCATGCTGAACAACCTGGCGTTCTCCGTCAGCCTGTACAGCGGCCAGATGTGCACCACCCCGCAGAACCTTCTGATCCCGCGCACCGGCATCCGCACCGAGGACGGCGAGCGCAGCTACGAGCAGGTGGTGACCGACCTGGCCGCCGCCGTCGACGGCCTGCTCGGCGACGACGCCCGCGCCGCCGCCATCCTCGGCGCCGTGGTCAACCCCGGGGTGCTGCAGCGCAGCGCCGCCGCGGCCGGCGGCGAACTCGGCGAACTCGCCCTGGCGCCACGGGTGGTGGCCTCGCCCGAGTTCCCCGGCGCGACCATCCGCACGCCCGCCCTGGTGAAGGCCGACGCCGACAAGCCGGACGACCTGTCGCGCTTCCTGACCGAGTGCTTCGGCCCGATCGCGTTCGCCGTCGCCGTGGAGTCCACCGCCGCAGCCGTCGAACTGCTGCACCGCACCACGGTCGAGCACGGCGCGATGACCGCCGGCGCGTACACCACCGACCCCGAGGTCGAGACCGCCCTGATCGACGCCTGCCTGGACGCCGGCGTCTCGCTCTCGCTCAACCTCACCGGCGGCGTGTACGTCAACCAGACCGCGGCCTTCTCCGACCTGCACGGCACCGGCGCCAACCCGGCCGCCAACTCGGCGTACTGCGACGCCGCGTTCGTCGCCAACCGGTTCCGCACCGTCGAGATCCGCAAGTAACCGTCACAAGAGGCAGCGGGCCCGGAAGCCGTCCCACCACGACGGCGTCCGGGCCCGTTGGCTGTCAGGAGGTTCACAGCCCCGGACGGGACCGCGATGATGGCAGTCTGAAAGCGCGCTGAGAACCCGAAAGCCGTGGGACTCCGGTCCGTTGAGCACCGGCAGACGAGGGATGACGACGGGAGAGACGGATGTCCGAGACGGAGTTCACCGCCGATGTTGTAGTGGTCGGGGCCGGCCCGACCGGCCTGCTGCTGGCGGGCGATCTGGCCGCGGCCGGGCTGCGGGTGACCGTGGTCGACAAGCGCGCCGAGGAGTCCAGTCTGACCAGGGCGTTCGCGGTGCACGCCCGCACCCTGGAGATGCTGGACGCCCGCGGCCTGGCCGACGAACTGATCGCCACCGGCCGGACGCTGCCCTCGTTGCAGGCCTTCGGCAAGGTCCGGGTGGACTTCTCGACGCTGCCCACCCGGTTCCCGTTCACCCTGGTCACCCCGCAGTCCCGGACCGAGCGGGTGCTGCGCGAGCGGGCCGTCAAGGCGGGCGCGGAACTGCGCCGCGGCGCCGAGCTGACCGGCCTGCGGCAGGACGCGCAGGGCGTCACGCTGACCGTCCGCACCGCCGAGGGCGAGCAGCGGCTGCGTTCCCGCTACGCGGTCGGCGCGGACGGCGTGCACTCGGCGGTGCGTGACCTGCTGGGCATCCCGTTCCCCGGCGAGTCGGTGGTGCGCTCGGTGATGCTGGCCGACGTCCAGTTGGAGCACGAGCCGGAGGAGCCGCTGACGGCCTGCGCCCACGAGCGCGGCTTCGTCTTCCTGGCCTCGTACGGCGACGGCTGGCACCGGGTGATCGGCTGGGACCGCGACCACCAGGTGCCCGACTCCGAGCCGGTGGTGGTCGCCGAACTCGCCGACCTGCTGCGCGAGGTGACGGGCCGTGACCTCGGCATGTCCGAGCCCCGCTGGACCTCCCGCTTCCACAGCGACGAGCGCCAGGCCACCAGCTACCGCTCCGGCCGGGTGTTCCTGGCGGGGGACGCCGCGCACTGCCACTCCCCGGCCGGCGGCCAGGGCATGAACACCGGCCTGCAGGACGCCGCCAACCTGAGCTGGAAGCTGGTCGCCGCCGTCCGCGGCTGGGCCCCCGACGCGCTGCTCGACACCTACCAGACCGAGCGGCACCCGATCGGCCGGGCGGTGCTGCGCAGCTCCGGCGCCCTGGTGCGGCTGGCGCTCGGCCGGCACGCCTCCACCCGGGCGCTGCGCTCGGCGATCGGCGCGGCCGCCGGGGCGCTGGGCCCGCTGGCCGAGCTGGGCGCCAAGCAGATCTCCGGCATCGGCTACAGCTACCCCGCCGAGAAGGGCTCCCACCCGCTGGCCGGCCGCCGCGTCCCGGACCTGCGCCTGGCGGTGGACGTGCCCGGCGGCCCGTCCCGGCTGCACGAGGCGCTGCGCGCCGGGAAGGCCGTGCTGATCAGCAACGACGAGCTGTCGGTGGCGGATTCGTGGTCCGACCGGGTGGTCACCGCCGCGCCCGCCGACCCGCACGGCAAGCTGCGCGACACGGTGCTGCTGGTCCGTCCGGACGGCTACGCGGCCTGGGCCTGTGTCGATCCGACCCGGGGCGAGCTGCGGGCCGCGCTCAGCCACTGGCTGGGCCGCCCCTGATGCTTATTCACTGAATTCCCCGGACGGAACTCTGTTCATTCACAAAAGCCTTCCGCCGTTCCACAGTTGACTGTTCTTTAGTAAGCAATTGCCCAGGCATGGGCCAGTTCCTGGGAGTTCTCTGAGAGATTCTGGCGAGCGTTTTCGAAAACCGGAACGCCCCCAGACTTCCGGAGGAACCCGTGCGACCCCGCTCGCTGGCCCTTGCCGCAGCCCTGGCTGTCCTGCCCCTCACCGCCGTCTGCCTGGGCGTCGGTACCGCCCAGGCGGCGCCGACGCCCAACGCCAGTGCCCGGGTGGCGCTGCCGCAGACCGTCACGCCGGCGGTGGCGCGCTCCCACAAGCAGGGAGACGTCCCGGCCGACCGGAAGATATCCGTGGCGGTGGCGCTGAAGCTGCGCAACACCGCCGAACTCGACCGGTTCCTCTCGGCGGTGGCCACTCCCGGCACCGCCGAGTTCGGGCACTATCTGACGCCCGCACAGTTCAACGAGCGCTTCGGCCCGACCCAGGCCGACGTGGACCAGGTGCGCACGTTCCTGACCGCGCAGGGTCTGAAGGTCGACTCGGTGAGCGCGAACCGCCAGGTGGTCAACGCCACCGGTTCGGCCTCGGCGGTCGCCGCCGCGTTCGGCACCCACGAGTCGACCTACAGCGACCCGCAGCAGGGCAACCGGAGCTTCTTCGCCAACGACGCCGCCGCCTCGGTGCCGGCCTCGCTGGCCGGCGTGGTCGAGGGCGTCAGCGGCCTCAACGACCACACCGTGCGCACCTCCCGGATCGCCAAGCCCGACGCGGCCACCCCGCACGCCACCCCCAACGGCTTCGGCCCGGCCGGCTACGACGGCGCGTACCGCCTGAACCAGATGGGCGCGGACGGCACCGGCAGCACCGTGGCGCTCTGGGAGTTCGACGGCTACAAGTCCTCCAACCTGACCACCTACGACAGCCAGTACGGCCTGTCGGGCCCGGCGGTCAGCACCGTCTCGGTGGACGGCGCGAACTACGACGCGGCGCCCGGCGGCGGCCAGGGCGAGGTCGAGCTGGACTCGGAGATCCTCCGCGGTGTCGCCCCCAAGGCCACCCAGCTGGTCTACGAGGCGCCCAACACCGACCAGGGCGAGATCGACATGGCCGCCAAGATCGTCTCGGACAACCGGGTCTCGGTCATCTCGATCTCCTGGGGCTCTTGCGAGCCGGACACCACCGCCTCCTCGATGACGGCAGTGAACAACTCCTTCAAGCAGGCCGCCGCCCAGGGCATCTCGATCTTCTCGGCCTCCGGCGACGACGGCTCCCGGGACTGCACCCGCTCCACCTCGGGCTCCACCGTGAAGGCCGTGGACTTCCCCGCCTCCAGCCCGTACAACACCGGCGTCGGCGGCACCAACCTGAAGGTCTCCGGCACCACCTACAGCTCGGAGAGCGCCTGGAGCACCGCCGGCGGCGGCGTCTCCACCCAGTTCGCCAAGCCGACCTGGCAGACCGGCACCAACGTCACCGGCACCATGCGCACCGTGCCCGACATCTCCTCCAACGCCGACCCGGCCAGCGGCTTCGCGATCTACACCCAGGGCACCAGCAGCCCCGGCTGGCAGGTCTACGGCGGCACCTCGGCGGCCGCCCCGCTGTGGTCCGGCTACGCCGCGCTGTACAACCAGAAGGCCAAGGCCGCCGCCAAGCCCGCCCTGGGCGAGGTCAACCCGAAGCTGTACGCGGTCGCCAACAGCAGCGCCTACGGCACCGCCCTGCACGACGTCACCAGCGGCTCCAACCAGGACTTCGCCGCCAAGGCCGGCTACGACCAGGTCACCGGCTGGGGCACCCCGATCGCCGACGGCCTGACGAACGCCCTGCTCGGCACCGGCGGCACCACCCCGCCGCCCACCGGCGGCTGCACCGCCGCCCAGCTGCTCGGCAACCCCGGCTTCGAGACCGGCACCGCCACCCCGTGGACCACCTCCACCGGCGTGGTCGACAACTCCGCCTCGCAGGCCGCGCACAGCGGTTCCTGGAAGGCCTGGCTGAACGGCTACGGCGCGGCCCACACCGACACCCTCGCCCAGACGGTGGCGATCCCGGCCGGCTGCCGGGCGAGCTTCAGCTTCTGGCTGCACGTCGACACCGCCGAGACCGGCAGCAGCGCCTACGACAAGCTCACCCTGTCGGCCAACGGCACCTCGGTGGCCACGTACTCCAACCTCGACAAGAACACCGGGTACGTCCAGAAGACCGTCGACCTGTCCTCCTACGCCGGACAGACCGTCACCCTGAAGTTCACCGGCGTCGAGGACGCCTCGCTGCAGACCAGCTTCGTCATCGACGACACCGCACTGAACATTTCCTGACCTCGCCTCAACAGAGTTGCCGGGGGGGCCTGTCACGGGCCCTCCCGGCACCTGTGTGTCAGGAGTGTTTCGTGTTCGCTCCGCCTGCGAAATACTTGTCGTGACCACTGTCATATGTCCTGATTGATGACGTAGCCTCTCAACCCTGGCTAGGGTTCCCCCACACTCGGCGGCGCACCTCCGACGCAACGCGGAGCCGGGGCAACCCACCGAACCCGCCGGGTGGGGAAGGTGTCGCATGGGCTCACAGCAACCACAGCACGCCGGCCGGCTCCGCCTGGTCGGCCAGCGCGAACACGGCGGTGACCGGCCACCGGCCGGACCGGCCGCGCCGGCCGGCCCGTCGGCCGCCGTCCGCAGCAGCACCGCACCCGTATCCGATCCCGTACAGACCGCCGCACCGGCCACTGCCGCCGTACCCGCCGCAGCCCCCACCACCCCCGTGCCCGCACCCGTCGCCGCCCAGGGCGGTTTCGCCGAAGTCCTCAACGCCGCCATCGAACACAGCGGCCTCAGCCTCGACCGGATCCGTGCCGCACTGGCCAAACAGGGCGTCAGGGTCAGCGTCACCACGCTCAGTTACTGGCGTCGCGGCCGCAGCCAGCCCGAACGGGCCACCTCGCTGCGCGCCGTCCACCTGCTGGAGGAGCTCCTCGGCCTGCGCCACACCGCGCTCACCGCGTTGCTCGGTCCGCCCCGCCCGCGCGGCCGCTGGGTCGCCCAGGGCCCGGCCCCCGACGGCCTGCGGGTCGAACAGGTCTGGCCCCGCCATCCCGAGCTCGCCGAGGTGTTCGCCGAACTCGACGCCCCGCCGACCGGCCAGCTGGAGCGGCAGTCCATCCACGACGCCTACTACGTCGACGCCTCCCGCCGCGGCTACCTGCTGCGGCTGCGTCAGGTGGTCCGCGCCACCGTGGACGGCATCACCCGGCACGTCGTGGTCCACAAGGCCGACGAGGGCACCGACACCCCCGAGATCACCAACGTCCGGCACGCCCGCCTCGGCCGGGTCCGCCGCCGCCCGCTCAGCGGCCTGCTGGTCGCCGAACTCCTCCTCGACCGGCCGCTCGCCCTCGGCGACTCCACGATCCTCGAGTACGAGGTGCGGATCCCCGACTCCGGCCCCACCACCGACTATGGGCGGTACTTCGCCAACCCCGTGCGCGAGTACGTCCTGCAGGTCCACTTCGACCCCGCCGCCGTCCCCGTCCAGTGCGAACGCTTCGACCGCACCCCCGGCGCCGAGACCGACCGCCACCGCGAACCCCTCTGGATCGGCGCCTCCGCCAGTGCCCACGTCCTCACCGCCGACCAGCAACCCGGCCAGGTGGGCATCCGCTGGCAATGGGAGTGACCGCCCCGGCCTGATCGGCCATCAACCGCCGGAGCCACGCCGCGCCACCGCCCCGAAGTTCACCCGTTCCGCCCCGCCCGACCGCCCATCAGGTGGTCCCTGCCGCTGCCTCCGTGAAAGGTGAGTCCCACTCACCGAGGAAAGGCAGGTCCCTCCCGTGCTGGTCGAGTTCAGCGAGGTCGAGCCGGACGAGTCCTGTGCCTGCGGCGACTGCGCCGCCCGCCGCCCGGCCGGGCCGCGGCACTGGTGGCGGGCGGCGGTGCGGCTCGCCGCCGTCGGCAGTGTGCTGGGCGGAGCGGCGGTGGCGTCGAAGGCCGCCGCCGCTCCGCCCGGCGACAGCAGCCCGCAGACCGCCGGCTCGCCGTGCTGTTCGGCGGCTGGCTCGACCCGGCGCACACCACGTACACGGCGCTGGAGCAGACCCGCCCGGCCACCACGAAGCGCTCCACCCCGTACGCGTACTGGAGCGACTCCGGCGACTACCTGCCGTACCGGTACAAGGGGCTGAGCCAGCCGAGGCCCGCACCGGACGGGGACGCGTTCCCGGGGACGGACGCGTTCGGGCCCGGGAAGGTGAACGACTCCATAGCCCGGCTGGGGCGGATGCTGGTGGAGCGCGGCGGCGGCCGGTTCTACCGGGAGGGCCCGAGCCCGGACTGGGGCGAGGCGGACCGGAAGGCCACCGAGGCGTTCCAGCTCGCGCAGGGCTGGCGCGGCGCGGAGGCGGACGGCTACCCGGGCAAGGACATACCGCCCACCCAGAGCGCCCCGAACACCCCGAACACCCCGTCGCCCCTGCCCCCGCCGCCGTTCCGCTGACTCAGGCCGGCCCGGCGTGCGCCCGCACCCAGGCGTGCATGGCGATCGCCGCGGCCGCCCCGGCGTTGATGGACCGGGTGGAGCCGAACTGGGCGATCGAGCAGACCGCCGTCGAGTGCTCCCACGCCTCGGCGGTCAGCCCGGGGCCCTCCTGGCCGAACAGCAGCACGCAGCGCTCGGGCAGCGGGTAGGTCTCCAGCGGCACCGCGCCGGGCAGGTTGTCGATGCCGATGATCGGCAGTCCCCGTTCGGCGGCGTACGCGGCCAGCGAGGCCACCGAGTCGTGGTGCCGGACGTGCTGGTAGCGGTCGGTGACCATGGCCCCGCGCCGGTTCCAGCGCCGCCGGCCGACGATGTGCACCTCGCCCGCCAGGAAGGCGTTGGCGGTGCGCACCACGGAGCCGATGTTGAAGTCGTGCTGCCAGTTCTCGACGGCGACGTGGAAGCCGTGCCGCCGGGTGTCCAGGTCGGCGACGATCGCCTCGTGCCGCCAGTACCGGTACTGGTCGGTGACGTTGCGGCGGTCGCCGACGGCGAGCAGTTCGGGGTCGAGCCGGGGGTCGTCGGGCCACGGTTCGGGGTGCGGTCCGACGCCGATCTCCCGGTCGTCGGGGAGGTGTCCTTCGTCGTACTGCTCGCCCAGCTGGGGCACCGAGGTGTCGCTCACGCCCTCGAGGGTACGGGCTCCCCGCGGGCGGGCTTCGGGCGCGTCCGCACCGACCGCTCCAGCTCGGTGAGCGCCTGCATGACCAGCCGGGACCCGGCCCGGGTGACGTCGATCCGGTCGTCGCGGGGCAGCTGGGCCAGCAGGTAGTCCCAGGTCCGGTGGGCCTCGCGCAGCGCGGCGAAGTCGACGTCCTCGCCGAGCAGGACGGCGGCGGCGGCGATCGCGGTGGCGTCCCGCAGCTCCTCGCCGAAGGCGCCGGCGCCGGGCAGCGGCGGGGCGTCCTCGGTGGGCAGGTGGGCCTCCAGCAGGACGATGGAGCGGTCCAGCATGCCGACCGCCGTGCGGGCCCGGTCGAACTGTTTGCGGCTCAGTTCCGGCGCCCGCGCGAAGTGCCGCACCGGTTCCACCTCGGCCCGGTCCAGCGCGGACAGCATCTCGCTGCGGGCCTCCCGGACGTCCAGCAGCGCGGGCCGCACGTCCTTCTCGGCGTGCCCGCCCGCCGGGTCTCCGTACGCGGTGAACACGGCGGCCGCGTACCGCCCGGCGGCGGCCAGCCACTCGGCCAGGCGTTCCGGCAGCCGGGCGGTCTGCCAGGTCGGGAACAGCGCGTACGCGCCGAGCGCGACGGCACCGCCGAGCAGCGTCATCGCCACCCGGTCGACGGCCAGCTGCACCGGGTGGCCGGGCTGCAGGCCGAGCAGGAACACCACGTACGAGGAGATCGCGGCCGTCAGCAGCGCGTACCCGGTGCTCAGCATCATGTAGGAGAGCCCCATCGAGATCACGGCGAGCGTGGCCAGCACCCAGTCGTTGGGGTGGAACACCTGCACCACGATGGTGGACACCAGCACGCCGGCGACGGTGCCGGCGATCCGGGCGACGCCGCGGCTGAAGGTCTGCGCGAAGTCGGGGCGCATCACCATGGCGGAGGCCATCGGCGCCCAGTAGCCGTGCTCGATGCCCAGCAGCCGGGCCGCCAGGTAGGAGGAGGTGACCACCGCGGACATCCGCAGCGCGTGGTGGAGGAGCACCGAACGCTTGTGCAGCTGCCGGCCGATGGTGGCCAGCGCGCCAGGCACCACCTCGACCAGCGAAGGGCGGCGCAGGCCGGCCCGGCCGGGGCTGGGGACGGTGGCGCGGTCCTGCCGGTCGAGGCGGTCGGCGGCCCGGCCGAGCAGGCCGGACAGCCGGCGCGCCGAGCGGCGGGCGCCGCCGCGCAGCAGGTCCTCGCCGGTGCCGGGGCGGGCCAGCGCCAGGCCGGGGGTGTCCATCGGCAGCCGCACCGGGTCGCCGGTGCGGATCGCCCGGGCCAGCGCGTCCAGCACTCCGGCGGCGGCGGCCAGCACCTCGCGGGCCCGGTCCCGCTCGGGGCCCTCCTCGGCGGCGCCCACCCGCGGGTCGGCGAGCGCGGCCAGGGTGGGCCGGATCCGTTCCGCGATGGTGCGCAGGCCGCGCAGTTCGGCCGGACGGCGGCGGGCCTGCCGGGAGGACAGCCGGGCCGCCTGCCGGGCGACCATGAACGGCTCCGGGTCGACGTGCGCGACCGGGTCCTGCCGCAGGCTCCGGGCGTAGTCGCCGAGCCCGGCGTAGATGTCGGCGAGCGCGTCGCGCTGCGCCCGCCAGCTGTCGATCGGCCACAGCGTGACCACCAGGGCCTGCACGCCGCCGCCGACCGAACAGAGCACGGCATGGCCGAGCGCGGCGGACGCCGACACCGGCAGCTGCACCACCACCAGCATCACGGACAGCGTGTTGGCGGCGACCACGCCGGCGGTCGGGCTGACCGCCCAGGCCATGCCCGCGCCGAACGCCCACAGCGCCAGCAGCACCGGGAACGCGCCGGGGATGCCGACCGCGAGGTAGCCGAGGAAGGTCGACACGCCCAGCCCCGCGCCCGCCACCAGGGCCAGCGAGGCGCGCGGCCGGAACGAGCGCTGGAAGGTCGCGACGCCGGCGATGAACGCGCCCATCGCGGCGGAGGCGGCGTGCGAGGGCCCGTAGATCGCCATGGTCGGGAAGATCACCAGCGCGGCGGCGACCGCGGCGCGCAGCGACCGGCGCGGGTTGGTGAGCGAGAAGTCCACGGTCAGCCCGGTCCGCGCGGTGTCGCGCAGCGCCTTGAACCAGGACATAACGGGAGCTTAGCGACTTTTCCGCCACCGGCCCGTCAGCACGCGTTCCACGGTCAGCAGCGCCCCGGTGGGCCAGAACACGGCGTCGGCGGCCAGCATCGCCAGCGAGAAGAACGGCAGCCCCAGCAGCACCGCGATCGCCAGGTGCTCGGCGCCCATCAGCACCAGCAGCACGTTCTTCAACCGCCGGCTCGCCAGCGCGAACGGGAAACCCACCTGCGCCACCACCGTGCCGTACGTCAGCAGGAAGGTCAGCAGCAGGCTGCCGCCGAGCAGCGCCGACAGGCCCGGCCAGGGCGTGAACCAGCCCAGGTGCAGCGGGTAGTGGACGGCGGTGCCGTCCTGCCAGCGGGCGCCCTGCACCTTGTACCAGCCGGCCGTGGCGTACACCAGCACCACCTGCGCGGCGATCACCAGCATCGCGCAGTTGTGCAGCATCGCCGCCAGCGCGTCGGCCAGCGCCCGCGGCTCGCCCCAGGCCGCCCGGTCGGGGCCCGGCCGGCGGGCGCGGCGGCGGGCGTCCAGCGACCAGACGGTGCCGCAGCGGGTGAACACCAGGTAGATCGCCAGCAGGTGGACCAGGTTGTCGCCGCCGTCGCCGACCAGCGCGTTGCGGTTCTGCAGCGACAGCACGGTCAGCGCGAAGGCCGCCGCGCTCGCCCGGGTGCGCCAGCCGAGCGCGAGGGCCGCCGCCGAGACCAGCGCCAGCAGGTACACCGCCTCGAACCACCAGCGCCCGCCGCTCCAGGACAGCACCGTGAAGGCGTGAGTGTCGGCGAGCAGCCGCTCGTTCAGCTCCGCCGACCAAGGCGAGCGGTCCCCGTACAGCAGCCGCCGGTTCGGCCACTCGCGCAGCAGGTAGGCGCCCCAAGTGCCGGCCACGCCGATCCGTACCGCCGCCGCCTGGTGCGGGGCGAGGGTGGTCAGCAGGCGCGGCAGGGCGGCCCGGATCGCGCCGAGGAGGCTCACTCCAGGCCCCGCCAGTCCTCGGCCCGCACCGGCCACCAGGGCAGTTCGCGGGAGTGCACGGAGGTGTCGACCTGCTCGTGGCTCCAGGGCGGCGGGGCGATGGTGGCGGTGTCCGCCCGCAGCTGCACCTGCAGCACCCGTTCCCCGCCGGGGCCGATCCGCTGCAGGGCTATCCGTTTCAGGTACTGCTCGGCGAGCCGGCCGCGCGAGTCGGCGGCGGCCGGGCCGTCGCCGTCGGGGTGGGTGACGGTGTAGAAGTCCCAGGCGCGGCGCAGCAGGTTCTGGTCGAAGTGGCTGGGCGCCGGGTCGTGCCGGACCGCCGCGAAGTCCCCGGCGGTCAGCGGGTGCCAGTCCTGGGTGGTGATCCGGCCGTCGTCGGCGATGGTCTGCACCCGGGCCGCCACGGTGACCTCGCGCTGCAGCGGGTCGGGGGCGAACAGCTGCCAGTTCTGCTCGAACTCCGGGTACGCGACGGCGTCCAGCTGCGCCCGGTACTCGCGGGACACCGAGTTCTCCGGCGCCACCTGCAGGAACAGCACGCCGAGGAACGCCAGGGTGCCGGCCCCCAGCCCCGCCCCGGCGAACGCCAGCACCGCCCGGGCGGGCTTGGACCAGACGCGCACGGCGGCCATCCTGCCGCACCGCGCACGCGTTCGAACAGGGGCGGGAGGGACTGCTGTTACAGAACGAAGGCGTCCTGGCCGTCGCTGCTCACCATCGGGCGGCCCGCGGCGTCCCAGGCGAACATGCCGCCGTCTACGTTCACCGCGTCCCGGCCGCCCTGGACCAGGTACTGCACGACCTGCGCGGACCGGCCGCCGACCCGGCACAGCACGTACAGCCGGCCCTCGGGCAGCTCGTCGAGGCGGGCCACCACCTGGCCGATCGGGATGTGCAGCGCGCCGTCCACGTGGCCGGCGTCCCACTCGTCCTGCTCGCGGACGTCGAGCAGCTGGGCGTCGGCGGGCACCGAGGCGACGTCGGTGGTGGGCAGCTGAGCGAACATCGGGGGGGTCTCCTGGGGTCGGTACGGATCGTTCGAGCCATTGTCCGGCAGCAGCGCGGCCAGCTTGGCCTGCCGGTCGGCGGCGGTGGCCAGCAGCTGTTCGGCGAGGTCCTCCAGCAGGCGCTCCGGCTCGTCGGGGCGCAGCAGCAGGAGTTCGCCCATCGGGGTGCGCTCCAGCCGGACCTGCTCGGTGGCCAGCGCGGTGATCCGGCCGGTCAGCCACTCCAGGCGCTGGCGCAGCCAGGCCAGCCGGTCGGGGGAGTCGACGGCGGGCGCGGACTCCGGGTCGGTGGACCACTCCTCGGCGAGCCGCTCCAGCCCTTCGGTGTCGGCCAGCGCGTACGCCTCGTTGACCCGGGCGATGAACGCCGAGCGGCGCTGCTGCTCGGCCGGGTCGGTGGACAGGTCGGGGTGGGCGCGGCGGGCCAGTTCGCGGTAGATCCGCTGGGCGTCCTTGTCGGGCCGCACCCGGCGGGCCTCCGGCTCGCCCTCGCGCGGGCCGCGTTCCCCGGCGGGCTCGACCCGCTCCCGGGCCTCGCGGGCCCGCCGCAGGTCCTCCGGGTCGCCGCTGAGCGCCGCCACCGACTCGGCGATCAGCGCGTCCAGCTCGTCCAGCTCCGCGTAGAGCGGGCCGAGCAGCTGATGGTGGGCGAGCGCGAAGTTGTCGATCTCCACCCGTAGGGTGGCCACGTCGACGTCCAGGGTCAGCCAGGCCAGCTCGGCCGCCGCGACCCGCTCCTCCAGCTCCTGCCGCTCCGGATCCGCCCACACCTCGACGCTCGGTACGCTCACCCGGGCCACCCTACCGGGGTCGCCACACCGCCCGACCGGGTGACGGTGGAGCACGCCGGGGGCGCGCCGTCAACGACACGCAACTGATACGGACGAATCTGCCCGATTAACTACCTCCCATTGGCATCTCCGTGCTTCATTGGATGGCGCGTGCAAGGACGCGCGCACCGGCCAGGAGGAGCAGCAAGAACTCAAAGGGGCAGACCGATATCCATGGTGGACCAGCCCATTTCCGCACCCGACCGGGCGGACCTCCCGGGCGGCCGCCCCGCCGGGGTGGTGGCGCTGCTTCGCGCGGCCGCCGTGCTGGTCGACCCGGACGGCCGGATCGCCGTGTGGAACCGCACCGCGGAGGAGCTCTTCGGCCACCGCGCCGCCGTCGCCGCGGGCCGCACCGCGAACGGTCTGCTGCCCGCCGTCTGCCCCCGCCACGACCCGGGCTCCCCCGAGCACCGCTGCGACGCCTTCGACACCCTCGACGACCTCGCCACCGACGGCCCGTGGGCCGGCGCGATGACGGTGCACGACCGCGAGGAGCGGCGGCGCGACATCCTGTGGTGGGCCTACCCGCTGGCCGAACCGGCCGGCCGCTCACTGCTGGTGCTGGCCGCCGACGCCCGTCCGCTGCGCGCCACCGGCCCCCGGATCGCCCTCGCCCTCGGCGAGCGCCTCGTCCCGTACGCCGCCGCGCCCGCCGCGGCCCGCCCCCAGCAGGTCGCGGCCGCGTTCGCACCGCCCACCGAGGCGGCCCCCGATTCGCTGGCCGCGCTGCTGCCGTCCTGCTCCGCGCAGCGCCGCGGCCGGCTGCTGGCCGCCCTGGCCGCGGCCGGCCCGCCCGCGCTGCGGGTGGACGGGGCGACGCTGCTGCCGGTGGTGCCCCACCAGTCCTCGCCGGGCGGGCCGTCCGGCACCGCCCGGGTCGCCACCGGCCTCGGCCGCCGCTACCCCACCCCGCAGCAGCGGGCCGCCCAGCAGCGCGAGCGCGCCGCCCGCCGCCCGGCGGAGCCGCAGCGCACGGGTGTCCGGGCCCCGCTCGGGGTACGGATACAGGCTGCCGGGCCCGCCGCCCAGGAGGACGCGCGGGTGACCGGCAGCACCGTCCCCGCCCCACGCGAAGCCGCCGCCCACGGCCCGACCCCGGGAGGCCCCGCCATCGACCCCGCCCCGCCCGCACCGGCTCCCACCCTGCCCGGCCCCGCCAGGGCCTCCGACGGCGTCGAGGTGGTCCGCGGCCTGCCCGACGACGGCGACCTCGCGCTGCTGGCCTCGGTCGGCAGCCAGGTCGGCACCACCCTCGACCTGGACACCACCGCCCGCGAACTGTGCCAGGTACTGGTCCCCCGGGTCGCCGACTTCGCCTGCGTCGACCTGCTCGACGGCCTGCTCTCGGACGGCGAACTGCCCGCCGACCCGCCCGACGACCGCACCGTGCTGCGCCGCGTCGCCCGCACCTTCAACGCCACCTCACCGCGCTGGAACCACGTCCTGGACGAGGGCTCGCTGCGGACCATGCCGCGCTCCACCCCGCCCGGCCTGGCCCTGCAGGAGAACCAGCCGGTGCTGGTGCCGCTGATCTCCGCGGACGTCGCGGTCGACTACGCGGCCTCGCTCGGCGGCCCCGAACTGGAGCCGACCGTGGTCGGCCGCTCCATGCTGGTGCTGCCGCTGTCCGCCCGCGGCGCGGTGCTCGGCATCCTCAAGCTGCTGCGGCTGTCCGACCGGGCACCGTTCACCCGCGCCGACGCCGACACCCTCAAGGAGATCGCCGCCCGCGCCGCGCTGTCCCTGGACAACGCCCGCCTGCACCGCGCCGAGTCCAAGGTCGCCACCACCCTGCAGCGCTCGATGATCCCCACCCGCCCGCCGAAGATCCCCGGCGTGCAGATCGCCCACCGCTACATGCCGGGCGACCGCAAGGCCGAGGTCGGCGGTGACTGGTTCGACGCCATCCAGCTGCCCGGCAGCCGGGTCGCCCTGGTGGTCGGCGACGTGATGGGCCACGGCCTGCACTCGGCCGCCGCGATGGGCCGCTTCCGCACCGCCATGCAGACCCTCGCCGCCCTCGACCTGCCACCGGGCCAGCTGCTGCGCCACCTCGACAACCTGGCCCAGAAACTCGGCGACGACCATCTCGCGACCTGCCTGTACGCCGTCTACGACCCGATCAACCGCACCTGCGAACTCGCCTCCGCCGGCCACGTCCCCCCGGTGCTGGTCCATCCCGACGGGCGCGGCGAACTGCTCGAGCTGCCCTCCGGCGCGCCGATCGGCGTCGGCGGCGTGCCGTTCGTCGCCACCCGGATCGACGTCTCGGACGGCTCGATGCTGGTGCTGTGCACCGACGGCCTGGTCGAGGTCCGCGGCGGCGACATAGGAGAGGGCCTGGCCGCGCTGTGCGGCAACCTGATCGACCCCAAGCAGACCCCCGACGAGGCCTGCGACACCGTGTTGAACACCCTGCACTCCGACGACCGCCAGGACGACATCGCGCTGCTGGTGGCCCGCTTCGACGGCGTCCCGCCGACCGAGGTCGCCACCTGGCAGCTGGGCGTCACCGAGGCGGAGGTCGGCCGGGCCCGCAGCCTGGTGCGCGACCAGCTCGCCGCCTGGCAGCTGACGGCGCTGACCGAGACCGTCGAGCTGCTGGTGTCCGAGCTGGTCACCAACGCGGTCCGGGTGGCCCGCTCCGAGGTGCAGCTCCAGCTGATCCGGGTCGACAAGCTGCTGGTCGAGGTCAGCGACGACAACCACAACCTGCCGTCGTTGGAGCCCGCCGACTCGCTCTCGGAGCACGGCCGCGGCCTGAACCTGGTCAGCAAGCTGTCCGAGAAGTGGGGCACCGCCCGCAAGGCGGTCGGCAAGGTCGTCTACTTCGAGATGCCACTGCCGCGTGGCTGAGCGGCCACTGGGCCGGGCTCAGGGCGTGACTGCCCTGGCCCCGCCCTGGGCCACCGAGGCGGCCGCGCCGACCCCGGACAGCACTCGCGGCCAGTAGTCGCCGAACACCTCGACCCACACCGCTATCAGCACGGCGGTGCTGATCGCCACCAGGTGCTCCAGGCCCGCCAGGTTCGGCAGCAGCACGGCCTCCACCGTCATCGCCAGCACCACGGCTCCGCCCGTCCACCAGGCCCGGCAGCGGAACGCCACCACCACGGCCAGCGCCACCACCGCCGCCGAAGGGCCGGTGTCGCGCACGTGCGCCACCCAGCGCGGGAAGCCCAGCAGGTGGTGCGGGCCGAGCGCCACCGCGATCCGGGCGAACAGCGTCCCCGCCAGGGTGCAGGCGTACGCCACCACCAGGGTCAGCCGCCGCCCCAGCACGACCTCCGCCACGCCGAACACCAGGAACACCTGCGCCAGTGCCCCCCACACCGGCAGGTCCAGCGCCGGCACGTACAGCGACAGCGGGGTGCGCAGCAGCGACACGTCCAGCGGCAGCGCCGCCTTCACCACCCCGATCTGCGCGACGAACCGGTCCCCGCCCGGCAGGTGCTGGACGATCGAGAACAGCAGCACCAGCGCGGTCGCGATGGTCGCCAGCGGCACGGCGGCGAATTTCCGCCGCAGCACCCGTTCCTTCACGGCGCCGTACAGCGCCCCCCACTCGGCGATCGCGGCCCGGCGGAATACCGCCCCGGGCCCCGACCGCACGCCCCCCGCGTGGGTGTTCAGCTTCACGAACCGGTTCTCCCGTCCCGACGACGTGCGGATTGTCCCGACGTCCGTCCTGTTTCGCGTCTCTTCCTTCTACGCCTCGTGTTCGACACTACGCACCGGACCAACCAACGGCATCAGCTTCGAAGCCTGCTCGTGTCATACCGGGGTCTGATTTCCCCGGCCCACTCCGCCCCCCGGCGGAGGGACCACCGTCCCCGGCCCCAGCGGGCCGGGAAGCCCGTGAACTCAGCTCTGGCCGACGTGCCTGCGGCGGAACAGCGCCGGCATGCTCGGCACCGTGATGAAACCCTCCGCACGGGCCGAGGCGAGGCCGATCCGGGGAATCTCGCCGCTCTTCTCGAAGAGCAGATAACGCGGCTCCCAGATCGGCCGGTATTTCGCATTCGCCCGGTAGAGAGACTCGATCTGCCACCAGCGGGAGAAGAATCCCAGCACCGAACGCCACAGCCGCAGCACCGGGCCGGCACCCAACTTGGAACCGCGCTCGAAAACCGACCGGAACATGGCGAAGTTCAGCGACACCCGTTCCAGCTGGACTTCCTTCGCGCGCTGCAGGAGTTCGATCACCATGAACTCCATCAGGCCGTTCTCGCTGTCCCGGTCGCGCCGCATAAGGTCCAGCGAAAGGCCGTGCGCGCCCCACGGCACGAAGCTCAGCAGCGCCCGCAGCTCGCCCTCCCCGTCGAAGCACTCCAGCATCACGCAGCGCCCGTCGCCCGGGTCTCCGAGCCGGCCCAGCGCCATCGAGAAGCCGCGCTCGGTCGCGCCGTCCCGCCAGTGGTCGGCCTTCGCCACCAGCTCGGCCATCTCCGCCTCGGGAATGTCCTCGTGGCGGCGGATCCGCACCGTGTACCCGGCCCGCTTGACCCGGTTGTAGGCCTGCCGGACCACCCGCATCGCCCGGCCGTCCAGCGAGAACTCGTCCAGCTCGACGATCGCCTCGTCGCCCAGCTCCAGCGCGTCCAGACCGTGCCGGGCGTAGATCACGCCGGCCTCCTCGGAGGCGCCCATCACGGCCGGCACCCAGGCGTGCTCGCGGGCCTCCGCCAGCCAGGCGTCGATCGCGCCCGGCCAGGCCTCCGGGTCGCCGATCGGGTCGCCGGAGGCCAGCGTCACGCCGCCGACCACCCGGTAGGCGATCGCGGCCTTCCCGCTCGGCGAGAAGATCACCGCCTTGTCCCGGCGCAGCGCGAAGTAGCCCAGCGAGTCCCGCTCGCCCTGCCGGTCCAGCAGCTCGCGCAGCTTCTGCTCGTCCTCGTCGCTCTGCAGTTCCTCGCCGCGCGGCGAACGGAACGTCACGTACACCACGGCCAGGAACAGCACCGCGCCCATCACGTTGATCGCAAAGTTCACCCAGGTCGGCACGGAGACCACGTCGGCCACCTTCGCCGACGGCGTCACGGTGATCATCCGGTGCACGGAGTAGCTGAACCGGGTGCCGAAGCCCGCCCCGCTGATGTGGTTGGTCAGCTGCACCAGCACCGACCCGATCAGGCCGCCGAGCAGCACGCCGCCGACGCCCGCGGCCACCGCGGTCTTCGGGTTGGACCGGTCGCCCTTGGAAGGGAACTCCCGGCGCGAGACCAGTAGCGCCACCAGGAACAGGCCGGTCAGCACCATCGAGAACCAGTTCAGCGGGTGGGACGTGAAGTGCTTCCCCCACACCATCGCCACCACGAAGACGGCGAACGTCAGCCCCGCCGCGCCGGTGTTGAAGATCCACGCCGCCCGCTTGCGGCGGCGCATCGCCACCGCCAGGAACAGCGACAGCACCGCCGCGGTCAACCCGGCGGTCACCAGGTACGGCGTGAAGAACTGCCCCTCGTTGTGCCGCTCCACCTGGTTCCGGAACGGCACCGACAGCACCGCCACCAGGTTCAGCAGCGCCACCAGCCGCAGGTACCAGACGGTCGAGGCGGCAGCCCGCCGGCGCCAGCGCGTCTGCGCCCCCGGCCCCTCGCCGCGGGCGGGGGACACGGCCGAGGCAGGCGTCTTCACAGTGGACACAGCAACCATTCCAGACGATCGAACTACGGGGCGCATCCGCGCGCGGTCTGCGCACTTCACCCCGATTTCCATGGTTGCCCAGCGAAGATGAGAATTGCGTGAATCCGGTAGCGGATTCCCACCCCCGCCGATCGGCGGGGGTGCAAGCCCGTCACCAGGGAGAGACATGCCGCCGACCCGGGTCCTGATCGTGGACGACGAGGTGCTGGTCCGCTCCGGGCTCGGCCTGATCGTCGGCTCCGCACCCGACCTCGAAGTGGTCGGCGGCTGCTCCGGCGGCCAGGCCGAGCAGCAGACCCGGGCACTCGCCCCGCAGGTGGTGCTGCTCGACGTCCGGATGCCCGACCTGGACGGCATCAGCGTGCTGCGCCGCCTGCGCGCGCTGCCCGACCCGCCCGTCGTCGCCATGCTCACCACCTTCGACACCGACGAGTACATCGGCACCGCGCTGCGGGCCGGCGCCGCCGGGTTCCTGCTCAAGGACACCGCCCCCGAACAGCTGGTGCACGCCGTCCGGGTGCTCGCGTCCGGCGGCAGCGTGCTCTCCCCGTCCGTCGCCCGCACCGTGATCAGCGGCTACGTCGACGGCGGCGGCCCCGACCTCACCGCCACCGCCCTCACCCACCGGCTCACCGGCCGCGAACTCGACGTGCTGGCGCTGCTCGGCGAAGGCCTCTCCAACGCCGAGATAGCCGACCGGCTGTTCCTCGGCACCGGCACCGTCAAGGACCACATCAGCGCCATCCTGGCCAAGCTCGGCGCCGCCAACCGGGTCCAGGCCGCCGTCATCGCGCACCGCGCCGGCCTGGTCCGCGAACCCCGGGACGGGGAGTGACCTCCGCCGACGCGACGGCCGTACCCGACGCCGACGCGGACACCGACGCTCCCGCCGAGGCCGAGGCCGAGGCCCCGCGCCGCTGGGCCTGGCTGCGTTCCCCCCGCACCACGCTGCTGATCCCGGTGGCGGCCGCCGCGGTGGACTCCGCACTGGTCGCCAAGGGCTCCGCACCCTGGCAGCTCGCGCTGTCCGCGCTGTCCGTGGTCGCCCTGCTCGGCCGCCGCCGCCACCCGCTGCCGGTGGCCCTGCTCACCCTGCCCGCGGCGTTCTTCAACGAAATCTGGCTGGCTCCGCTCACCGCCGTGTACGCGGTCGCCGCGGCCTACCCGAAGCCGCGGATCCCGGTCACCTGCGCCGTTTCCTTCGCCCTGGTCGAGTTCTTCCACTGGCCGTTCTCTCCCGACCTGCTCGCACTCAGCCGGGACAACGCGCTGTACGCCATCCAGTCCGCGATGCTCGGCGCCGGACCGGCCGCGCTCGGCATGCTCACCCGCACCCGCCGCGAGCTCGCCGAACGCGTCACCGAACTCACCAAGGGCCGCCGGCGCGAGAGCCGGCTGATCGCCGAGCGGGTGCTGACCGCGGAACGCGCCCGGCTGGCCCGCGAAATGCACGACGTGGTCTCCCACCAGGTCAGCCTGATCTCCATCCAGGCCGGGGCCATCCAGGTCGCCAGCACCGACCCGGCCTCCCGGGACGGCGCCCGGACCATCCGCGAGCTCTCCGTCCGCACCCTGGACGAACTGCGTCAGATGGTCGGCGTGCTGCGTACCGCCGGCGTCGGCAACGGCACCCCGCTCGCCCCGCAGCCGACCCTCGCCGACCTGCCCCGGCTGATCGACGGCAGCGGCCTGCCCGTCACCCGCCGCCTCGACCCCGGCCGGCGCGACTGGCCCGAAGCGGTCGAACGGGCCGCCTACCGGACCGTCCAGGAGGGCCTCACCAACATCACCAAGCACGCCCCCGGCGCCCCGGTCACCGTCCGGGTCGCCGCCCGCGGCGAGAAACTCCACGTCGAGGTCCGCAACGGCCCGCCGGCCGGCCGCCCCACCGCCGCCCCGCTACCCGGCGGCGGCCACGGCCTGATCGGCCTGCGCGAGCGCGCCGCCCTGCTCGGCGGCACCTTCACCGCCGGCCCGACCCCCGACGGCGGCTTCAGCCTGCACGCCGTACTGCCCGCCTGAAAAGCACCGGGAATTCCCCCGGGGGCACGGGAACAACAAAAAGCCCCGCAGATCCTGAGATCTGCGGGGCTTCGCTGTGCGCGAGGGGGGAGTTGAACCCCCACGCCCTTTCGGGCACTGGAACCTGAATCCAGCGCGTCTGCCTATTCCGCCACCCGCGCATGGGTGTTGTCTTCGGGAGCTTGTCGCTCTTTCGACTCTTCGAGAAGCTTAGCGCATCTCTCCGGGTCTTCCGTTCGGCTCCCTTGCGGGCGCCCCTTCCGACATGGAAAACATTAGCACGCTCCGAGCCCCACCTGCGAATCCATTCCGGAGGGCCCCCCGCACCGCTCCCACCGGACTGCAACCCGACCCGGTCCGAACGGGTGAGCGGAGCCCCCAGTGGGTACCCTCCGGGCGCGACCTGGCCGGGGAACCGTACGGAAGGGCCGGGCGTGGATACGATCAGTACGGAAGTACCGCTTTCCAGCCGACGAGCCGGCCCGACCGAGCCCTGAGAGGGGGTGCCCCGTGGGAGTCCTGAAAAAGTTCGAGCAGCGACTCGAAGGTCTCGTGAACGGCACCTTCGCGAAGGTGTTCAAGTCCGAGGTCCAGCCGGTGGAGATCGCCGGCGCCCTGCAGCGCGAGTGCGACAACAACGCCAGCATCTGGAACCGGGACCGCACGGTGGTCCCGAACGACTTCATCGTCGAACTCAGCCCGCACGACCACGAGCGGCTCAGCCCCTACGCCGGCCAGCTCGGCACCGAGCTGGCGGGCATGGTCCGCGAGTACGCCGAGGCGCAGCGGTACACCTTCATGGGCCCGCTCCAGGTCGCCCTGGAGAAGGCCGACGATCTGGACACCGGCCTGTACCGGGTGCGCAGCCGCACGCTGACGGCCGAGGAGCCGCAGCGGCCGCCCGCGCCGCCCGCCGCCCCGCCCGGCTACGGCCGCCCGCCGACGCCGCCGGCTCCCGGCGCGCCCTGGCAGCAGGGCACCGGCGCCCCGTACGGCGCTCCGCCGCCGCCCTCCGCCCCGCCCGCGATGCCGCCCGCCCCGCCGGCCCCCGGCAACAACGTGCGGCCGTTCCCCGGCGCGGGCCACGGCGGCGCCGGCACCCGGCGCTGGATCGAGGTGAACGGCGCCCGGCACCAGATCACCCAGAACGCGGTCGTACTGGGCCGCTCCACCGAGGCCGACATCAGGATCGACGACCCCGGAGTGTCCCGGAAGCACGCGGAGATCCGCCCCGGAACGCCCGCGATGGTGATGGACCTCGGCTCCACCAACGGCATCGTGGTGGACGGACAGCACACCCAGCGCGCTACGCTCCGCGACGGCTCCCGGATCGTCCTGGGGTCGACCACCATCGTCTACCGACAGGTCGAAGGGTAGAAGCGGGCCGGTATGTCTGATCTGACCCTGACGGTCATGCGGCTGGGCTTCCTCGCCGTGCTCTGGCTGTTCGTCATCGTCGCCGTGCAGGTGATCCGCAGCGACCTGTTCACCACCAAGGGCGCCGCGCGCTCCGGGCACCGGGCCGCGACGCCCAGTGCCCCCGCCGCGCCCGGTGCGGGCCGCCCGCCGCAGGGGCAGCCGGCCGCCGCCCAGCAGCAGCAGGCCCGGCAGCGCCGCGGCCAGCCCACGCACCTGGTGGTCACCCAGGGCTCGCTGGCCGGCACCACCGTCGCGCTGCACGGCCAGACCGTCACGCTCGGCCGGGCGCACGACTCCACGATCGTCCTGGACGACGACTACGCGTCCTCCCGTCACGCCAGGATCTACCCGGATCAGGCTGGGCAGTGGACCGTCGAGGATCTAGGCTCCACAAACGGCACCTATCTGGACCGACAGCGGCTGACCACGCCGACGCCGCTCCAGATCGGGATGCCGATCCGAATCGGCAGGACCGTCATCGAGCTGCGGAAGTAGTCAGCGCATGAGGACCAGCTCCACCCGAAGGAGGGCCCGGACAGCATGAGTCTCGTGCTGCGCTTCGCCGCCGGCTCGCACAAGGGCCTGATCCGCGAGGGGAACGAGGACTCCGGCTATGCCGGGCCGCGGCTGCTCGCGGTGGCCGACGGCATGGGCGGGGCGGCGGCCGGTGAGGTCGCCTCCTCCGAGGTGCTGGGGTCGATCGTCCGTCTCGACGAGGAACACCCCGGCGCCGACCTGCTGACCCTGCTGGGCGACGCGGTGCAGACCGCCAACGACCGGCTGCGGCAGATGGTCGAGCAGGACCCGCAGCTGGAGGGCATGGGCTGCACCCTGACCGCGCTGCTGTGGGACGGCCACCGGATGGGCCAGGTGCACATCGGCGACTCCCGCGCCTACCTGCTGCGGGACGGTCGGCTCGACCAGATCACCCAGGACCACACCTGGGTGCAGCGACTGGTCGACGAGGGCCGGATCACCGCCGAGGAGGCCGAGACCCACCCGCAGCGCTCGCTGCTGATGCGCGCCCTGGACGGCCGCGGCCAGGTCGAGCCCGACCTGTCGATCCGCGAGGTCCGGGCCGGTGACCGCTACCTGATCTGCTCCGACGGCCTGTCCGGCCCGGTCAGCCACCAGACCCTGGAGGAGACGCTCGGCAGCTACTACGCGCCGCAGCAGACCGTCCAGGAGCTGATCCAGCTGGCGCTGCGCGGCGGCGGCCCGGACAACATCACCTGCATCGTCGCCGACGTGATCGACGTCGGCGCCACCGACACCCTCAGCGGCCAGGTCACCCAGGCCCCCGAGGTGGTCGGCGCGGTCGCCGACACCCAGCCGCACCCGATGCACGACCCGCACCTGCTGGACACCCCCGCCGGTCGCGCGGCCGGCCTCGGCCGCACGCCGCAGCCCCCGCAGGGCGCCTTCGGGCCCGCCGAGGGCTACCACGGCGGCTACGACCAGCAGCCCGGCTACGGCGCCCCGGCCGGCGATTTCGGCCCCGCCGAGGGCTACCAGGGCGGCTACGACCAGCCCGGCGGCTACGCCGACCCGGCGGGCTTCCCGTCCGGCGACGGCGGCGAGTACGGCGGCCACGACCCGTACGAGGGCGATGCCCCGCCGAGCCGGCGCAAGAAGAAGCGCGGCCTGAAGTTCACCCTGATCGGCGTGCTGGTGCTCGCGGTGCTCGGCGGTGGCGGTTTCTTCGCCTGGCAGTGGAACCAGAGCCAGTACTACGTCGGCGCCGAGAACGGCCGGCTCGCCGTCTACCGCGGCCTCGACCAGAACCTGGCCGGACTGAAGCTCAGCTCGGTCTACCAGCAGTACGACGTGGAGCTGAAGTACCTGCCCGCGTTCCAGCGCGACCAGGTCTCCAAGAACATCCAGGCCGCCAGCCTCGACGACGCCCGGAAGCAGGTCGAGACGTTGCGCACGCAGGCCGAGGTCTGCAAGAAGGTCGCCGAGTCCAAGGCCGCCCCGTCCACCGGGGACGCCACGCCGTCCGCCCCGCCGTTGACCGAGCAGGAGCAGCAGCTCGCGGTGTCCTGCGCCGGGCAGTAGGCCGCGGGCGAACCCGGGGGTTTTCACAGGCATGAGCACATTCGACGTGAGCAGCGGCAGCACGCCCGGCACCGGGCGGCGCCGTGCCGTCGGCCGGTCCTCGGCGGGCGACACCCCGAACCGGCGCAACACCGAACTCCTGATGCTGGGCTTCGCCCTGGCGATCCCGATGCTGGCGTACGCCAACGTCGGCCTGGCGATGGACGGCAGCCTGCCCGTCGGCATGCTGAAGTTCGGCCTCGGCATGGGCGTACTGGCGCTGGGCGCGCACCTGGCGGTGCGGCGGTTCGCGCCGTACGCCGACCCGCTGCTGCTGCCGCTGGCGACGCTGCTGAACGGGCTCGGCGTGGTGATGATCTGGCGGCTCGACAAGGCCGGCAAGCTGCTGCGCAACAACTTCCCGGCGGCCGGGAACCAGCTGATGTGGTCCGCGCTCGGCGTGGCGATGTTCATCGGCGTGGTGATCCTGCTGAAGGACCACCGGATCCTGCAGCGCTACACCTACATCTCGATGGTGGTGGCGCTGGTGCTGCTGGCCGCGCCGGCCTTCTTCCCGTCCCGGCCGGAGGACTTCGGCGCGAAGATCTGGATCCGCTTCGGCTCGTTCTCGATCCAGCCCGGCGAGTTCGCCAAGATCATCCTGACGGTGTTCTTCGCCGGTTTCCTGATGGTCAAGAAGGACGCCCTGGCGCTGGCCAGCCGCAAGTTCATGGGCCTGTACCTGCCCCGTGGGCGCGACCTGGGCCCGATCGTGGTGGTCTGGCTGCTGTCGATCCTGATCCTGGTGTTCGAGACCGACCTGGGCACCTCCTTCCTGTTCTTCGGCCTGTTCGTGGTGATGCTGTACGTCGCCACCGAGCGCACCAGCTGGATCGTCTTCGGTCTGACCATGTCGCTGGGCGGCGCGGCCGTGGTGGCCTCCACCGAGTCGCACGTGAAGACCCGCATCAACGCCTGGCTCGACCCGATGGCGGCGTTCGCGCCGAAGCCGCCCGCCCAGTCCTCGGAGCAGATCGGGCAGACCCTGATGTCGCTCGGCTCGGGCGGCACCCTCGGCACCGGGCTGGGGCAGGGCCGCAGCTGGCTGATCCAGTTCGCGGCGAAGAGCGACTTCATCCTCGGCTCGTTCGGCGAGGAGCTGGGCCTGGCCGGCCTGATGGCGCTGTTCATGATCTACGGCCTGGTGGTGCAGCGCGGTCTGCGCACCGCGCTGGCGGCCCGCGACCCGTTCGGCAAGCTGCTGGCGGTCGGCCTGAGCTCGGCGTTCGCGCTGCAGGTGTTCGTGGTCGCCGGCGGCGTCACCGGCCTGATCCCGCTGACCGGTATGACCATGCCGTTCCTCGCCCAGGGCGGATCCTCCGTGGTGGCGAACTGGGCCCTGATCGCCATCCTGCTGAAGATCAGCGACACCGCCCGCCGGCCGGCCGTCGAACCGGCCGCCGCCATCCCGGAACCGGCCGGACCGGAGCGGCTCGGGGCCGCCGGCCCGGGCGCACCGGACGAGAGCAGGGGAGCGACCTCGTGAACAAGCCGATCCGCCGGGTGTCGATCTTCTGCCTGGTCCTGATCCTCGCCCTGATGCTCCGGGTGAACTGGGTGCAGGGCGTGCAGGCGTCGGCGTGGGCCAGCAACCCGCACAACGACCGCACCAAGTACGACAAGTACGCCTACCCGCGCGGCAACATCATCGTCGGCGGTCAGGCCGTCACCAAGTCCGACTTCGTCAACGGCCTGCGCTACAAGTACAAGCGCTCCTGGAACGACGGGCCGATGTACGCGCCGGTCACCGGCTACTCCTCGCAGACGTACGACGCCAGCCAGCTGGAGAAGCTGGAGGACGGCATCCTCTCCGGCACCGACTCCCGGCTGTTCTTCCGCAACACCCTGGACATGCTGACCGGCAAGCCCAAGCAGGGCGGCGACGTGGTCACCACCATCGACCCCAAGGTGCAGAAGGCGGGCTTCGAGGGGCTCGGCAACAAGAAGGGCGCCGCGGTCGCCATCGACCCGAAGACCGGGGCGATCCTCGGGCTGGTCTCCACCCCGTCGTACGACCCGGGCACCTTCGCGGGCGGCACCCAGCAGGACGCCGACGCCTGGACGGCGCTCAACAACGACCCGAACAAGCCGCTGCTGAACCGGGCGCTGCGCGAGACCTACCCGCCCGGTTCGACCTTCAAGCTGATCACCGCGGCGACCGCGTTCGAGACCGGCAAGTACCAGAAGCCGACGGACCTCACCGACACCCCGGACAAGTACATCCTGCCCGGCACCAACACCGCGCTGATCAACGCCAGCCCGAGCGAGGTCTGCGCGAACGTCTCCGTGCAGGACGCGATGGACATCTCCTGCAACACCGTGTTCGGCAAGATGGGCGCCGAGCTGGGCGGCGACAAGCTGCGGGCGCAGGCCGAGAAGTTCGGCTTCAACAAAGAGGTGACCATGCCGGTCCGGGCCGACGCCAGTCACTTCCCGTCCGGCTCCAAGCCCGACGGCACCGCGATGGACGCGATCGGCCAGCACGACACCCGGGCCACCCCGCTGCAGATGGCCATGGTGGCGGCGGCGATCGCCAACAACGGCTCGCTGATGGAGCCCTACCTGGTCGCCCAGGAGGGCTCGGCCGGGAACGTGATCTCCACCCACACCGAGCGCCAGATGTCGCAGGCGGTCTCGCCGGCCACCGCGCAGAAGCTCCAGCAGCTGATGGAGTCGGTGGTGCAGAACGGCACCGGCAAGAACGCGAAGATCCCGGGCGTGACTGTCGGCGGCAAGACCGGCACCGCCCAGCACGGCCAGGACAACTCCGGCCTGCCGTTCGCCTGGTTCGTCTCCTACGCCAAGGGCCAGGACGGCAAGCAGGTCGCCGTCGCGGTGGTGGTCGAGGACGGCTCCAGCGAGGCGCAGCAGATCTCCGGCGGCTCGCTGGCCGCGCCGATCGCCAAGTCGATGATGCAGGCGGCGCTCGGCAAGTAGGTCGGTCGCATCCGTCACATTCCGGCCATCGATCCTCGATCGGTGGCCGGAATTGTCACAATGGGACGGTCCTGGTCGATACCGGTCTGGTCTCAGGTGGCCGCCTGTACGGGGCCGGTCAGGTTCGCCCGGTAGCGTATCCGCCAGCAGCGGGTGTACCCGCAGCCAGTCCGCGGCGATCGACTGCGGACGCCGGCACCGTGAAACCACCGCGGCGGCGGCCGCGTCAAGACAGAGCGTGCGGGGACACTACGTCATATCCTCACCGACCGGTGGGGGAGAGGGTCGGAGATATGGAAGAGCCTCGTCGCCTAGGCGGCAGGTACGAGCTCGGCGGCGTCCTCGGACGCGGTGGCATGGCCGAGGTGTACCTCGCCCACGACACCCGGCTCGGCCGCCAGGTCGCAGTGAAGACCCTCCGCACCGACATGGCCCGCGACCCCTCGTTCCAGGCCCGCTTCCGCCGCGAGGCACAGTCCGCCGCCTCGCTCAACCACCCCGCCATCGTGGCCGTCTACGACACCGGCGAGGACTACATCGACGGGATCTCCATCCCGTACATCGTCATGGAGTACGTCGAGGGCTCCACCCTGCGCGAGCTGCTGCACACCGGGCGGCGACTGCTGCCCGAGCGCGCGCTGGAGATGACCATTGGCATCCTGCAGGCGCTCGCGTACTCGCACCGCGCCGGCATCGTGCACCGCGACATCAAGCCCGCCAACGTCATGCTGACCCGGCAGGGCAACGTCAAGGTGATGGACTTCGGCATCGCCCGCGCGATGGGTGACGCCGGCATGACGATGACCCAGACCTCCGCGGTCATCGGCACCGCCCAGTACCTCTCCCCCGAGCAGGCCAAGGGCGAGACCGTCGACGCCCGCTCCGACCTGTACTCGACCGGCTGCCTGCTCTACGAACTGCTCACGGTTCGCCCGCCGTTCGTCGGCGACTCCCCCGTCGCGGTGGCCTACCAGCACGTCCGCGAGGAGCCCGCCCCGCCGTCCGCGTACGACCCCGAGGTGCGCCCGGAGATCGACGCGATCGTGCTGAAGGCGCTCGCCAAGGAGCGCGACTACCGCTACCAGTCCGCCGATGAGATGCGCGACGACATCGAGCGCTTCCTCGACGGCCTCCCGGTCGCCGCCGCCCAGCAGGCCGCCTACGGCACCGGCGCAGGCGGCTACGGATACGACCAGGGCGGGCAGTACGACCCGTACGGCCAGACCAACATGCTGCCCCAGCAGGGCGGCCCCACCACCATGCTGCCGCCGGTCGGCCACCAGCAGCCCGCGCAGTACGGCGGCTACCAGGACGGCAACGACGACGGCTACGAGGGCCGCGGCAGCCGGCGGCGCGAGGAGCAGCCGAAGAAGAGCAACACCTCCTGGATCATCCTCGCCGTCGCGGCGGTGCTGGTCCTGGTCGGCGCGTTCTTCGTGGTGCAGTCGCTGGTGAAGACCGGCGGAACGAACGCCAAGACCACCGTCCCGAACCTGGTCGGCAAGACGCTGTCCGACGCGGAGGCTGCGGCGAAGGCGCAGAACGGTTCGCTCACCGTGGTCGCGGGCGACGCGATCGCCTGCCCCGATACCAAGATCCAGAAGGACCAGGTCTGCACCCAGGAGCAGGCCTCGGGCACCGAGATCGCCACCAACGGCAAGATCACGGTGCACCTGTCCTCCGGCCCGGCGCAGGTCGACGTCCCCGACGTCGTCGGCCAGACCAAGGACGCCGCCAACGCCGCGCTGACCGGCAAGGGTTTCACGGTCACCGTCAACTACAGCACCGACGACAAGGTCGAGCAGGACAAGGTCGTCTCGCAGTCGGTGTCCGGCAAGGCCGCGACCGGAACCACCATCACCCTGGTGGTCTCCTCCGGCCAGCAGAAGGTCACCGTGCCGAACCTGGTCGGGCAGTCCCAGGACAACGCGACCCAGGCGCTCGCCGACCTCAGCCTGTCGGCGAACGTGGTCACCAAGGTCGTCGGCCCCACCGAGCAGGCCAAGGTCGGCCAGGTCATCAGCCAGGACCCGAAGAGCGGCCAGGTCGCCAAGGGCACCAAGGTCACCATCACGGTCGGCAAGCTGGCCGACAAGCTGACCGTGCCGCCGCTGCAGAACCTCAAGCTCTCCGACGCGATCAAGGCGCTGGCCGCGGCCGGGATCACGAAGTACCAGCCGGTGGGCCCGCAGGACCCGCAGGCCATCGTCATCAACTTCACCCCGTCCGCCGGGACGCAGATCACCCCGGACGACGTCGTGATGCTGTACCTCAAGCTGGCGGACAAGCCGGGCACGCCCTGACCCGCACCGCACGCTGAAAGGGGCCGCACCGTCCTCGGACGGTGCGGCCCCTTCGTGTTGACGGCGCGTCAGCGGAGCTCGGGCGGTGGGGTGCGGCGGGCGTCCATCGGGTCCACCCGGACCAGCTTCGCCCACACCGCCATCCGGTAGCGCGAGGTGTACACCGGCGTGCAGGTGGTGAGCGTGAGGTACCGGCCCGGGCCGGTGAACGGCGAGCCTTCGGGGACGGGCGCGACCACGCCCACGTTGTACTTGGAGGTCTGCTGCAGCGTCCCGGCGACCTTGTACACGTACCAGTCGTCCCGGGTCTCCACCACCACCGGATCGCCGTCGGCGAGCCGGTCCAGGTCGTGGAACTTCGCGCCGTGCCCGTCCCGGTGCGCCGCCATCGTGAAGTTGCCCTCGGCGTCCCACGGCATCGCCGACCGGTACGGCTCCTCGTAGACCCCGGCCACGCCCTCGTTGAGCACGTCCGTGTTGGTGCCCATCCGGATCAGCGTGGTCTGGTCGTCCTTCTCGAACGCCGGCACGTGCAGGAAGCCCACGCCGTCACCCGCCTCGTACTCCGGGGCGGGGGCCGGGGCGGCGGACCCGGGCGTGGTGACCGCCGGGGCGCTCCAGCTCTGCCGCAGCTTGTCCCCCTGCCGGCTGGCGGCCCGGGCGGCCACCACGTCCGTCCACCACAGCGAGTACCCGACGAACAGCGCCATCACCAGCCCCAGGGTGATCAGCATCTCCCCCATCAGGCCAAGGGCCGCAGCCACCCGTCCGCGCCGTCGCCCGCCCAGATTGGCTGTGCCCATGGTGCCGTGCCTCGCTGCTCAGTGTTGCCCGGTCAGCGCCTCCGGCTGGCCCTGGCTCCGCGGCCGTTCGTCGACCATCTTGCCAAAGACGATGAGCCTTCCCCGGGCACTGAACTCCGGCGTGCATGTCGTCATCGTGAGATAACGACCCGGTCCGGTGAAAGGTGATCCCTTGGGCACCGGCTGAATCACCGTCACATTGGTCGGCGGGGTCTCCGGGATGCCGCCCGCGACCTCGTACGTGTAGTAGGAGGTGGCCGTCTCCACCACGATCTTGTCGCCCGGGGCCAGCTTGCCGATCTCCCGGAACGGCTGGCCGTGCGTGGTGCGGTGCGCGGCGACCGAGAAGTTGCCGGACTGGTCGGAGGGCATCGCGGTGCCCGTGTAGTGGCCGACCAGGCCCTTGTCGAGCACCTGCTGCTTGTTGGTGCCCTCGGCGATCGGGTAGTTCAGGTCCAGCTTCGGGATGTGGATGATCGCGAAGCCCTTACCGGGCTCGAACTTGGCCGGCGCCGGCGGCGCGCCGTCGGCCGGCGGGGCGGCCGGCTGCCCCCACTGCTGTTCCAGCTTCTTGCCCGCTTCGTCGGCGGCGTTGTCGGCCACCACGTTGGTCCACCACAGCTGGTAGGAGACGAACAGCAGCATCACCACGCCGAGGGTGATGAACAGCTCCCCCACCATCCGGGCCAGGACCACCCGCTTGCGTTCCTTGGGCCGCTTCGGACGCGGCCCTGCGGCCCGCCCGGACGCCCGCCGACGGCCGGTGCCCGCCCGCAGGCCCACCGGCCCCTGGGCACGCCGCTGTCCGTCCTGGACGTCCGGCCCGGATATCGCGCCCCGGTCCGGTTCGTCGGGCGGCAGCCGCAGCTGCAGGGTCTGTTCCGGGGCCGGCTCGTAGACACCCCAGCCGTCCGGCTCGTCCATCTCCTCGGGAACGCCCCGCTCCGGGCGCACGGTGGTCACCGGATCAGCTCCGGCCGATCACCGGGGCGAGGCCGGACGAACGGCCCACCGCCTCCGGGAACCCGCACTCGGCCAGCCAGTTGGCGAGCATCCGGTGGCCGCCCTCGGTGAGCACCGACTCGGGGTGGAACTGGACGCCCTCGACCAGCAGTTCACGGTGCCGCAGGCCCATGATCACGCCGCTCTCGGTGCGCGAGGTGACCACCAGGTCGGCGGGCACGGTGTCCGGCTCGACCGCCAGCGAGTGGTAACGGGTGGCGGTCAGCGGCGAGGGCAGGCCCTCGAACACCCCGCCGTCCTCGTGCACCACCGAGGAGGTCTTGCCGTGCAGCAGCTCCGGCGCCCGGCCGACCACCGCGCCGTACGCCACCGCGATCGACTGCAGGCCCAGGCACACCCCGAACAGCGGCAGTCCGATCCGCGCGCAGTGGTGCACCATCTCCACGCACACCCCCGCCTCCTCCGGCGTCCCGGGCCCGGGAGAGAGCAGCACCCCGTCGTAGCCCTCCTCGCCGCTTCTGGGCCGGGCCTGAGTCACCGTCAGCTGGTCGTTGCGGACCACCTCGCAGACCGCACCCAACTGGTACAGGTACTGGACGATGTTGAAGACGAAGCTGTCGTAGTTGTCGACCACGAGAATCCGGGGCGGGTGGCCGGCGGAGGTCATCGCTAACTCCTGGGGTGTGCGTGCGTCGAAGGGCGGGCGAACCGGGAGCCGGTTCAGCCGCCGGCGCCCTGATCCACCGTCACGTTCCCGAAGGGGAGCAGCGGCTCGGCCCACGGGAACACGAACTGGAACAGGACGTAGACCACCCCGAGGACGAGCAGCAGCGCGATCAGCGCACGAACCGGCGCGGGGCCCGGAAGATGCCGCCAGATCCAGCCGTACATGGTGCTCCTCGATGGTCGGGTCGGCACAAGCGTAGACGGCCATCCGCCCGCCCCAGGCGGGTATCGGCGCAACGGGCCGCCGTGGCGACCTACTGGGCGGAGGCGGCCCGCAGATCGATCGATCCGGCGTACCCTGGCAGGCTGAGCTCGTTGGCCTCCTGGACCTTCCAGCCCAGCCCGTAGGCGGTCACGTAGCCCAGGTAGTTGCGGATCGTCGGGTCGGCGTCCACCGCGGCGCGCAGCGAATCGGTCTTGCCGACCGCGCGGATCACGTACGGCGGGGAGTAGACCCGGCCCTGCAGCAGCAGGGTGTTGCCGACGCAGCGCACCGCGCTGGTGGAGACCAGCCGCTGGTCCATCACCTGGATGCCCTCGGCGCCGCCGCGCCACAGCGCGTTCACCACGGCCTGGATGTCCTGCTGGTGGATCACCAGGTCGTTCACCCCGGGCTCGGGGACGCCGGGGATCCGGGCGGTGGCGTTCGGCGGGGCGTCGTCCAGCGTGACGGTCAGCCCCGGCCCGTGCAGCGCGTCCAGCCCGGCGGCCTGCTGCAGGGCGGTCAGCCGGGCCTCGTCGTCCGGGCTCTGCCCCTGCCCGCGGGCCAGCCCGTCGGCCCGGTCCTGGTCGGCGGCGACCTGCTCCTGGAGCTGCTGGTTCTGGGTGGAGCGCTGCTGTATGACGTCGCTGAGCCCCAGCAGCGAGTTGTCGGTGCGCAGATCGGTTCCGTGCGCGGTCTGTGCGCTCACGTAGAACAGCAACCCGGCCATCGCGAAGACGGTGCAGGTCAGGGCACGTCCGACAATTCGGCCCCGACGCGGGCGCGCGACCGGGCTCGGCGAAGAAATCGTGGAATCAGTCACCGTACCCTTATCTCCCTCAGACCCGGCGAGCCACTACGCTAACGGACGCCGGTGGCATGTGCGGAGCTCCGCGACCGTACGGACCGGTCCACACGTGCCACCCCGCCCCCACTGACCACCTGCGCGGTCACAGCGCATCGACAGGAGAGCCCCTCGTGCCGAAGTCTCGACTCCGCAAGAAGGCCGATTACACGCCGCCGCCGTCCTCCGCGACCGCCGTGAAGATCAGTTCCGGCCGGAGCTGGGTGGCACCGCTGATGCTGGTGCTGTTCCTGATCGGCCTGGCCTGGATCGTCAGCTACTACGTGACCAGCGGTACCTGGCCGATCCACAGCTGGGGCAACTGGAACATCCTGGCCGGCTTCGGCTTCATCGCGGCGGGCTTCGCCGTCTCCACGCAGTGGAAGTGAGGCCGGTGCCGCCCGCCGGGCGGTTCTCGGCCTGACGCCTGCCCGCACCGCTTCGGACTCCGGGCCGAAGCGGTGTTCGGCATGCCCGGACGTCGGCCGGTCACGGAGCGTCCGAACGTTTATCCACAGGGTTGTCCACACTGGGGAAAACTTCGCCGATCCTGTGGATAACCCGAAACGCAGCAGGATAACGCGCGTAGACCCGGGAAATCCAATCGTCCGCCACACCCCACCTGTGGAAAGACCGCGGCACCGCCGACCGGCCCGGTCAACCCGGCAGACGGGCCATTCCGATCAGCACCAGGGCCAGGCTCGCGGCCAACACCGCGGCCGTCGTCAACCCCTGCACCAGATTCCGGTGCGCCCGTGGGGCGTACATCATGCCCGCGCCGATGACGGTGCCCGCCACCAGACCGCCGACGTGCGCCCGCCAGTCGATCACGCTGCTCAGCGAGAAGGTGAGCACCAGGTTCACCACCAGCAGCGCGATCACCGGCTGCATCGGCACCCGGTTCACCTTGAACAGCACCGCGGTGGCGCCCAGCAGTCCGAAGATCGCCCCCGACGCGCCGACCGTGAACAGCTGACCGTGTGCCGACGCCAGCAGGAACGACAGCGCGTTGCCCGCGATACCCGCCACCAGGTACAGGCCGAGGAACCGCACCCGGCCGAGCACCCGCTCCAGCTGAGGTCCGAGCACCCAGAGCGAGAACATGTTGGTCGCGATGTGCAGCAGCCCGCCGTGCACGAACATCGCCGTCACCAGCCGGTACCACTCCTGCGGCCCGGCGGCCATGCCGAACTTCAGCCCCGGCCGCGGCACCCAGCTGAACAGGCCCAGCTTGACCTGCCACTGCGTGGCCACGTACTCGGTCAGCAGGAACACCAGCAGGTTCAGGCCGATCAGCACCTTGGTGACCAGCGCGCCGTCGCCGAGCGCCAGCACCCCGCCGAACGTCGTCCGCTGCCGGGGCTGCCGCTCGGCCGCGCCGTGCACGCAGTCCGGGCACTGGAAGCCCACCGAGGCGGGCACCATGCACTCCGGACAGATCGGACGTCCGCAGCGCGCGCACGACACGCCGGTCTCCCGCTCGGGGTGCCGGTGGCACCGGGGCAGGCCGGACTCCTGGCTGTCCACGGGCGTCGGCCGCACGGGCTCCTCCGGAAGCATCGGCGCAGTCCCTCCATCAACGAAACGGTCCCGGCGCCGCCGCCGCACGAAACGGGGCACCACCGGGACCGTCCAGGCTACTGCGCGCCGGAACGCGCGGGGCCGCCCCGCAGGGCGGCAGGGGCTCGAATCAGCCGCGCGAGATGACGACCGACTCGATCACCACGTCCTGGACCGGGCGGTCGTAGGGCTTGGTGGTGGCGGTGGTGCCGATCGCGTCCACGACCTTCTGGCTGGCCGCGTCGACGACCTCGCCGAAGATGCTGTGCTTGCGGTTCAGCCAGGTGGTCGGGGCCACCGTGATGAAGAACTGCGAGCCGTTGGTGCCCGGGCCGGCGTTGGCCATGGCCAGCAGGTACGGGCGGTCGAACGACAGCTCCGGGTGGAACTCGTCGGCGAACTTGTAGCCCGGGCCGCCGGTGCCGTTGCCCAGCGGGTCGCCGCCCTGAATCATGAAGCCGTCGATCACGCGGTGGAAGACGGTGCCGTCGTACAGCCGCTGCTTGGCGACCTCGCCGGTCTCCGGGTTCTTCCACTCGCGGGTGCCCTCCGCCAGCTCGACGAAGTTGGCCACGGTCTTCGGGGCGTGGTTCGGGAAGAGCTTGACCACGATGTCGCCGCGGTTGGTCTTCAGGGTGGCGGTGAGTTCCTCGGCCACGGGAGTACCTTCCTGTCTTTCTAGCTGACTATCCGAGGAATCATCCCATGATCGCCGCAGACGGCTCAGCCGAAGGTGCTCGGCGAGGAAGCAGGATGCATGATCTCCTATCAGGTGGAAAGGTGCATACCGGACAAGAACGCCGGACACCCGCCGAGAAGGAGAAGCCCGTGAGCCGTACGGACACCGCGCGCGAGACCGCCGGACGGGCGAAGGACGCCGTCGCGCCCTACGCCGCCTCCGCGAAGGAGGCCTATCTGCACTACGCCGAGGAGGCCAGGCAGGTGCTCGGCCCCAAGCTGGAGGCGCTCGGCCCGAAGGCCGCGGCCGCCGGAGCACAGGCCCGCAGCGGGGCCGGCCAGGCCGCGCAGGCCGCCCGGGTGCAGTACGTCAAGCACCTCGCCCCGCACCTGGAGCAGGCCTTCTTCAGCCTCCCCCCGGACACCCAGAAGGCCGCCCTGCGGGCCGTCCACCGGGCCCAGGAGGCCGCGCTCGCCGCCAAGCTGTCGGCCGGCCAGGCCGCCTGCCAGGCCCGGACGACGGTCGCCCCCAAGGTCGCCGAGACCTTCCAGGCCGCCCGGGAGAGCGTCGTCCCGCTCGCCCAGGAGGCGCAGGCCCGCAGCGCCGCCGCGATCACCGCACTGCACGGCAACGTCAGCGCTGCCGAGATCAGCGAGCTGGCCGCCAAGAACGCCAAGAAGAAGCGCTGCAACGGCTGGGCGACCGGCCTCGCGGTGGCCGGCGCCGTCGCGATCGGTGCCGGCGTCGCCGCCTGGCAGTGGTACCGCAAGCAGAACAACCCCGAATGGCTGACCGAGCCCCCGGAGCCCGCCACCGCGCCGCCCACCACGCCCCGGCCGGGCAGCGCCACCGGCGCCCCGGTCGGCGGGGCCACCATGAACGGCTCCGTCCCGCACGACACCCCCGAGGACGCGCAGGGAACGGGAACCACGCCCGGCCAGCCACCGGTCGGCACCCCGCCCGAGGACGACCGCCCCAAGCCGCACGACCCCCGCAAGCCGCACTGAACCGGGGCGGTGCTGACGCCCCCGCACCTGACAGCAGAAACGACTCCGCCCGACCGCAGAACTGCGGCCGGGCGGAGTCGTTTCGAAGTGGAGCCTAGGGGAGTCGAACCCAAATTTTACAGAGGCGTGACCTGCACCGATATCTGAAATGCGGACATACACAGGCAATCCTCATGCCGCTCAATGGCACTGAGAGTGCCCCGATGCGCATCGGTGCGGGAAGTCCAGCACCGACGATCACGGCCGGGCAGTGCCGCTGCGCAGACAAAACCGCCCCCGGAAGGTCCCCGGGGGCGGCTCCAACCACTACGGTCCGTCATCCTGACGACTGGGCGGCCTCGCTGCTGCCCCCGTAGCGGCCGGTCGATGGGCCCGCCTATCGAACAGATTGTCGATAAGTGACGAATGTGTGATGCAGACTTTTGATCATGTACGAGTGAATGTCAACGGGTGTCACCAAGAACCCGTCGAGCCCCTACCGAGCAGCAGCTCGAGCAGCGGACACGGTTCGGTCGGCGGCTCCGGCGACTTCGCGTCGAACGCAATCTGACTCAGGAACGTCTGGCCGAGCTAGCCGGCCTGGACCGCCAGACCATCGGCTATTGGGAGCGTGCGCAGACCAACCCAGGGCTGGACGAGATCACCGCGGTGGCCAGCGCCCTCCACGTCGACATGTGGCAGCTGTTCATCGGCTAGGAACCAAGCCGGGCGCTCCGGCGAACCGCCTGCTCGCCCGGGCCCTCGGCGTTGAGACCTGGCAGCTGGTTTACGGCTGAGCGGCTGGTGGCGGCGTCAGGCCGTTGACCTCGTTGAGCCATGCCACAGTGTCGTCGGCATCGCGGCGACGGACGTAGAAGTCCGCCATGTCCATCGCCATTCGCCACTGTCCGTTGGGCAGCCGGATGCCCCAGATCGGCGTGCCGTCGGCGTGGGTGCGGAGCAGGTCGCCGTAGTAGTAGCCGCGCGCGGCCGGGTTCACCTCCGCCACCACGAAGCCGAGGGGCGCTCGGTGATGTCCCGCTGCCAGCTGATCCAGTCGGCAGCGCCATCGCGGGACCACCGCACCAACGGCTTGCCATCGTCCCGCACCCAGTCGTTGGCGTCGGTGTCCCAAACCGCCCACAGGACGACACCGCGCTGGTTGGCCGGCATCTGGCGGGGCTCGAAGCGGCCCTCTCGCCACCGCAGCATGTTAGCCATGGTCGACGTCCAATCGGGTTCCGGGCCGGCACGTGGTGCCACCCACCCAAAGGCGTCCCGCCTCCAGACTGGCCCGGATGTGCGCATTCGTGCCAGCGTGGCCAGCGGCAGCTGGGGATCGCGGGTCAGCGCTGAGGAGCACGACGACGGCACCGCCCTCCCTCAGCAGGAGACCCCACCCGTCCGGTGCCGGTACCCGCCACGCGGCCCCCGTGCCAGGCACGTGCAGCATGGCCGCTTGCGTGGTGTAGGTCACGCGATCGCTGATGTCCGGCATCGCGTCGTGTGGGCTGGCGAGGCCGATGGCCCGGGCGATCCGCGTGATGGTCCGCACGTCCGTCGTCACCGGCGGCGTCACGAGCAACGTGGCGACCAGGCCCCTGCGGGACGCCTCGATCCACGCACGTGACGCGATCGCCGGCAGTCGGCTCGTGGGGTCCGGCACCCAGGCCTGGGCGGGGCCAGTCGCGTCAGCCCTCATGGTCGACTCGCACATGAGAGGTGCAGACGACGGTGTTGAAGTCGCGCACCACTCCATCGCAGTTCCCGGGCAGGGTGAGGACGCCGTTGGGGTGGAGCGGGGGCTCATCGGAGCCGCAGGTGATGCAGGCCTCTCCATGGAGGCGAGCAAGGCTGATGCCCTGATCGGGCAGGGGATCTTCTGCCGCGCGATCAGCAGTATCGAACACCGGGATGATCGGCATGGGCAGGCCTCCGGAACACGGCGATACAAGAAGTGGCACCTCATCAGGTTCGACCGAAACCCGGCGAGGAGCGATACCACATAGGTAATCTCACGGTGAGATCCCTCTGCAGAAGTCAGGCCAGCCATGGGTAGTCCCCCCGCACTGATGCCGATCACGCTGCCCGATTTGGCGTGGCAGCACTCCGACGTCCGCCGAGCACTTCACGACCGGCAGATGGGCGCGGTGCTTCGCTTCGTGCAACATCACACGGGTGCCAGCCAGGGTCGCCTGTCCATGGCTGTGGGCATGACCCAGTCCCGCGTGAACGAGATCATGAACGGTCGGCGCGTGGTCAGCAGGCTCGACGTCTTCGAGCGGATCGCCGATGGCCTCTCCATGCCAGATGCGGCCCGCCAGATTCTGGGCCTCGCTGCTCGACGGCGCGTTAGCTCCACCGCGTTCGAGCTGGCCGCCTGGCCGGAGATCGTGCGCGTGTACGAGTCCCAAGACGCGGCCGCGGCTGAGATTCAGCGCACGGCCCGATCCGCCAGCGAGATCGACGTCCTGGCCGTCCGCGGACTTGGACTTCTCGGCCTGTCCAACAGCCTCCTGAGACCGCATCTCGACCGCGACGGCGACACCCCGCCACGGCTCCGCGTGCTCCTGCTCGACCCGGACAGCCCGGCCGCCGCGCAGCGCGCCGCCGAGATCGGAGAGTCAACCGAGTCCCTGGCGGCCGGCATCCGCGCGGCAGAGGCCCGCCTTCGCGAGCTGGTGCCCGCCGGCGGGGTGGAGGTCTACCGGTACCGGGCGCTACCGGTCTGGCGGGTCATCAGGCTCGGGTCGGTGCTGTACGTGGGGGCGTTCGACGCCGAGTGGGAGGGGCACGAGTCCGCGACGTACAAGCTGGTCCGCACTCCGAATGGGCCCTTGTGGGCGGGGTTCCGCAGGCTGTTTGATGCCATGGTCGAGGACAGCACCCGCATCATCTGATGGAGGACCAGGTGGCTATCGAGGCCGAACTGAAGGCGATCGTGCGCGACCCCGAGAGCGTGTTGGCCGCGTTGGAGAAGACAGTGGGGCCCGGACGGGTCGAGGTGTACCAGGACACCTACTACGACGACCCAGCGGGCAGTCTGATGGACGCCGACCGCGAGCTGCGGATCCGCACCGTCCACGGCCCGGACTCCACCAGGACGGTGCTCACCTACAAGGGCGCCCGCGTGGACGAGAAGTCCGGGTCGAAGCCGGAGTTCGAAACGCGATTGGACGATCCGGATGCCGCCCACGCCATCTTCCGCGGGCTCGGGTACATCGCGAGGATCACGTTCGAGAAGCGCTGTCGGAACTACAACCTCACCGCAGACGGTCGGCTGGTGCTGGCCACCCTGGTGCGGGTGCCCGAGATCGACGGCACCTACCTGGAGGTTGAGACGGCCGTAGTGGATGAAACAGAGTTGCCGGCTGCCCTTGCCGTAGTTCGTGGTGTGCTGCACGAACTCGGAATCGGCGACGGCGACCTCACTGCCGAGCTGTACACCGACGCCGTGGCGGCCGTCCGGCGGTAACGGACCCGCCGGACACAGGGGGGATCATGACACCGGTCAACCCGGGCGTTCCCGCCCGCCGGCACCGTCACGCATGTCGGATCGCCGCGCTGGCCCTGCTGATGGGGTCCGCGGCGAAGGCCGCGAGCACGGTGTACAGGCAGGTCGCTGCCGCGCCGCCCGGCCAGGCGGACGTGGAGGTCACGCTCCTGCCGCTCCATCAGGTAAACCTGGCCGCTGTCACAACCGGGCTGGACCGGGCCCGCGCTGAGGACGCCGCGCGCTGGCCGGCCGCAGTGCAGTGGGAGGCGGAGGAGTCTCGGCGGACTTACGATGTGCGATACGTTGCGGCACGGGCCCAGGAGATCGTGGACCAAGTCGACCCGCCGGTCGGTCCGTACGCTGTGCCGCCGCTGACGGCGGAGCAGGTTGCTAGGGGCGACCTGATCACCGCTGTTGATGAGGTCGCCCTGCTGTGGAAGAGCGACCCCGAAGAGGCGATCGCCCGGGTCCACGAGATGGCCGCCGACGGTGATCTCGCTGCTGTTGAGATCCTGGACGAGGCAGCAGCCAGCGCAGAGCGGTGCGCGCTGAGCGCCATGCGGCAGGCGTGCGTTGCGGCCAGCGCGAGCGAGGCAGCTGCGCTTTGCCTGGCCGCCGTCACCCACGCGGTGCTTGGGGTGTCCATGCTCAGCACAGACCCGTGATGCCAGGTCAGGTCGATGACGGCGCGGTGCGGTCGAGGGTGTTCCGCAGGTCGTCAGCGGCAGCCAGCAGGCGCCCTGCGTGGCCAGGGTCATCAACGACCACCCGACCAGCAGCGAAGGCAATGACTGGGATGGTGCGCTGAATAGCGGCCTGGAGGTCAGCGATGTACGCGTCGCGAGGGTCGATGTCCATGACGTCATCATGGCGAGTGTCCAGCATCGCCACGCCAAGAACGACGGAAGCCGCCCCACCTGGCCGAAGCCGGGCGGGGCGGTGGTGTTCAGCGGCCCATGACCTGCGCGATACCAGCACCTGATCCGGCACCGAGGATGACAGCAGCACCCATCGCCATCCACACCCGGGCCTCCAGAGCGCGCAGCCGTTTCTCGTGATCGCTGGTCTCCTCCCGATGACCACGCTGGTCCTCCAGGAACCGGTCGATCTTCTCGTCCATCCTGATCTGCCGGTCAGCGATCCTTCGTACCTCCGCGTACATCTGGCCAGGCGAGATGACGACACCCGGATCGGGCGAGGTGGTCACTCGCGCACCGCCAGGATCGGCGGCAACTGACGGGCGGGCGGCATCGGTGCAGTCACCTGCGTGCGCGTCCACATCGCCACCACTGCCGCCACGGCAGACAGCGCCACGGCCTGCTGGTCCGCCGACCAGTGCAGTCCGTAGCCGACGGCGAGGGCGAGCGCGGCCTGCACCAGGCCGAGGACCGCCGCGCCGCGGCCGTCGTGGGCGACCAGCGCGACGACCAGGCCGACGAGCGCAGCCGCGGCGGCATTGACCAGCGCCTGCTGATCGTCCGTCACGCGCAAGCCGAACGCCGCACCGAGCTTGACGGCGACGGCGACGAGGGCGAGCCACAGAGCGGGCTCGCGGCCGAGGATTCTGGGCATGGGGGTCTCCTGAGAGGTTGAGGGAGCCGGGGGCCGGGCGGCCCACACGGCGAGGCGGTGCAGCAGTTGCTCGACGAGCCCGGTCACGTGATGTTGTCGGTGCGGAACGCGCAGGCCCAAGTGGCCGGGCCGACGATGCCGTCCGCCGTGAGCCCCTTCTCGGCCTGGAACTGACGGGCCACGGCGGCCGAGGCGGGCCCGTACCAGCCGTCGGCCGTGATCGACCAGCCGCGGTCCCGCATCCGCTGCTGCCACCGGCGGACGTCGTCGCCGTGCAGCATCGGCGAGGCGAGACGGAGCAGGCGGCCGGGCCACTGCGGGTCAGCCGGGGTCCGCTGTCCGGGGCCGGCCTGCCCGTAGGCGGGGCGGCCGTAGCCGACGATCACCTCCGGACCGCGCACCCGCCGAGCACACACGTCCATGGTGTTGCCCTCGATCGTCGCGACCTGGCCGCCGGGCAGCACGTCAGTCACGATGCCGACGTGGTCGATGTTCGCGATGCGCCCGCTCATCGACCAGTCGAAGAAGACGATGTCGCCGCGCCGGATTCCGGCGGTGCCATACGTCCAGCGGCCAGCCTGGACGAACGCGTTGGCGTGCTCGGGGGTGTAGGCGCGGTCCGTGCCGAGGCAGACCGCGTCCCACTCGCCGGCGTCCGCCGACCAGCGGGTGATCGAGGCGTCGCACCACGGGAAGTTTCCGGCGTAGGCCGGGCCGTTACGGTCGCGGTACCAGGTCTGGATGGCGTTCGGCTCGGGGGTGCCGAGCCACCGTTCGGCCGCCTGGACCATCACGTCGACGCTCACTGCGCGCTCCCTTCGCCGGCCGGGGCGCCGTACACGCCCTGTGCGTTGGGCGGCCCGAACAGCTCGGCCAGCAGTGCGGCCTCGTTCGGGTCGGTCGCGCCGTTGCCGGTATCCACGAGCAGCATCGGGACGAGGTTCGGGTCGGGTTCGGTCGGTCGAGGGTCGATCACGTAGTCCTCCAAGTGGAATGTGAACGTGCGAAGTTGTCGCCAACTCGGGCTGATGTGAGGAAGGTGTGGTGGCTGCGCGCTACCGTGGTGAGCACCAACAGCCAAGGGGGGCAATGGACATGAGAATCAGCAGGCAGACGGCGGCGATCGCGGCCAGCGTCGTGGCGGTGCTCGGTATCGGCGGTGGCGCGTGGGCGCTCGGCACGGGCGCCGGGACCGGCCAGCAGCAGGTGCAGCAGGCCGACGTCGTCGACACCACCAGCCCCAGCCCGACCGCCACCGCCAGCCCGAGCAGCAGCCCGACCGCGAGCACCGAGCCGAGCCAGCAAGCGACCACGGCGGCCCCCAGCACCACCGCGCCGGCCACCGCGGCGCCGACTCCGACGAGCACGAAGAAGGGCACCAGCGTGAGCACCCCCAGCACCCCCAGCACCCCGAGCGACCCGGACCCGGCTACCCCGCCGCCCAGCCCCGGCACCGCCGGCCAGAACAACGGCGGCCACGGGACGGTCGACAACGGCCCGTACCCGTCGCAGGCCCCGCCCCCTTCGAACGGCGCGACCGACGACCCGTACGCCCAGCACTAGGACTGGATGCCGAACGTCGAGAGGCCGCGAACGCCGATGCTCCCCGTGCTCCCCGGAGTAACGCGCGCCTGCCAGTGCAAACTGAAGCGCGTTTCGTGGCCCCCCGACACGGCGCCGGTGACGGAGCCCCAGAGGAACGCGCCAGCAGCAATGTCGGCAGGGCCCGCGACGACGTTGTTCGCGTCGTCGATCAGCTGAATCTGTCCGGACGTGGTGGCATCCGAGCACCGCGCCAAGAAGTTCGCCTCCACGCGCGGGTGCTGCTTGTACCAGATCAGGTGTTGCAGCGTTGTCCACGACGTACTGGAGGTCGTGTACGCAGGCACCTCGGTCGCACCGAACCAGGCGTCGGTGCTGAGGTAGGGCCGGGCGAGGCCCTGGCCAGCCATCCGGTCGTCCGCGATGATGGTGTTCCCCGCGCGGTCCCAGATCGCGAGCGGCTGGGGGGACGCCCCGGCTCCGTCCCAGATCGCCATCGCGGCACTGCCGTCCTCGCGACGAAAGACGGTGCCGAACTGTGCGGTGCCGTCGGGGTGATTGGGGCCGATCGCGCCGATGTAGAGCACGGTCTGGCCGTTCGGCGTGACCACGGACAGGGTGCCGCCCTTGCTGATCGTCACGCCGCCGCCGGTGACCTGGTTCTGTGCCGGCCGTTGCTGGGTGCGGCCCTCGATCTGCCGGAGCTTGTCCTCCACTGCGCGGAGGCGGTCGAGGAGGTCGATGGGTACGTTCGCGGTCATCAGGCGGCCTCCAGGTACAAATCGGTGGACTCGGCGCGGCCGCGCTCCTCGGGCTGGACGCGGTAGCCGACGACGCGGTAGCGGGCACTCAGCCCCTCGGGGTACCAGTCGTCGGTGATCCGCAGCCTCACGAAGCTGCCGAGGGCGGGCTGTCGGCCGGGCGCGGCGGCGATGGTGACGGAAGGGATGACGATCGGGCGTCGCCAGCGGGCGAGGTCGGCCTGCGCGTAACTGTCCAGGGTCGCTTGGACATTGACGTCGGTGTAGTCGCTGGTTCCGTCCAGCCGCGGCCAGCCCTCGGCGAGGTCGGACGGCGCGGTCGCGAGCTGGGACATCAGCGGCACGCTGGCCGACGCCTGGTCTGAGTTCGTGCTGGCACCGCGCGAGATCCAGTTGTTGGCCTGGGTGGTGGCGTCCTCGGGCAGGCTGTACGCGGTGATCGCGCCCTCGCCCTGCGCGCCGGCCGGGGTGGTCAGCACGGTGTCCACTCCGGACACCGTCAGGCGCGGGGTACCGAGGCGCAGAGCCCGGTGCCGGACGCCGGCGCTGTCCCGCCAGACCTGAATCCGCCACTCCGGGCCGCCGATTACCGCCGCGAGCTGGTCAAGCAGGGATCCGATCCACGGCAGGTCCCACCGCGAGTAGGTGCGGTCCCGGAACACGCCGGACAGCTGGCTGTAGTCGATTTCGATGCCGAGTTGGCCGCCCGGCTGGGCCTGCGTGTAGCCCACCAGGGCCCGCGCGATGTCGAGCTGGTCGGCGCCCGTGAACGTCTGGGTGTCGAGCAGCAGCCGGTGGGATCGCAGGATGGACTCCAGGCCGGCCGCCTGTATCGCGCATGTCAGCACGCCTCGAGCGTCCCGCGCCGGTGTGCGGGTCCACAGCGGTCCGCCCCATGCGACCTGCCCGGCACGCTCCAGATAGAGCATCGTCCGGCCGGGCAGCAGCACAGAGCGGGCCCGGGCGGCGAGGTCGCGATTCGGCAGCGGGATCGTACCGGAGAGGCTGCCCGTTTTCCCGATGTAGTCGTCGTACGTGGCGCCGCCGATCGGCAGGACGTCCAGCACCACGTCCGTCCGAAGATCGGATACGACCAGACGGTAGGCCTGATCGTCCATCACACCACCCGGTGGAGCCGGATCCAGGAGCCCGCGTAGACGATGCCCGGAGCGGCGTTGGCCACGTTCTGCGCCGCGGTGAAGCGGAACGTACCTGGGGTCGCGCCGATCGTCAGGCGGCCCATCAGGTGCCCGGTCATCTTGGTGGTGTTCGCGGTGATGCCGCCGACAACGAACCCGAACGTGCCGATCTGCTGCAGGTCGACGATGACGGGGGTGACCGTCGAGCTGGCACCGCCAGCGGCTGACCGCATCGACCACCCGAAGGCCGCGCCAGTCGGGCCGGTGAAGCCCATCAGCATGTTGCTGCTCGGGTGGGCGCCGTAGATGATGTGCCCGTCTACCAAGTACTCGGAGTTCGCCGGGAGCGCCACGGACAGTGCGGTGTCGTTGGTCTGGGTGGTGTTGGTGTACTGCTGGTCGGCGGTCTTGCGCAGGGGGATCCAGCCGCCTACGCCGGTCACCGACAAGTCGCCATCGACTATCAGCGAGTCCGGGGTGCGCAACCTGTTAGCGGCATCGCGGTACAACTCGACGTCCGCCCCGATGACCAGCCGCCCGCTGGTGCCGAGGTAGAGCCGTGACTCCCAGGCGGCGCCGGGGCCATTCCAGCGCTCCAAGCCAGTTGCGGTGCCTCGGTCACGAAGCTGGCCGTCGTACGCGCCAGGAGAGGTGTCGGGCCCGGGGACGACTCCGCCGGCGGCAACGGTGTACTGCCTGCGGTCGACGCGGGCGGACCAGTTGATCGGGTTGGCAGCGCTGGCGGTCGCCGCCACGGGGATCTCCCACAGGGCGGTAGCGCCGGGCGGGACGGCCGGGGCGGTGGGGGCTGGTGCGGGCGTGCCGGGCACCCGTTCCAGCACCACCTGTGCGGTGCCGACCGCATCGAACTCGGGGTCGTAGACGCGTAGGACGATCAAATCGATGCGCGGGTTGATGCCGTTGCCGTCCGCGAACGCGCTCATCGACTCCGCGATGGTGACCGCCACCGGGTACGCGCCCTGGAGGGCGCCGCCGCCCTGCACGACCGCCCGGCCGGGGCCGATGGTCGGTACCATGCCGGCGCCCGTCAAGGCGAACGGGTCGCCGCCGGGGACGACGCCGGAGCGGACGGTGAGCGGGCCGGTGGGCATGCCGCCGCCGGGTCCGGAGGCGAGGCGGGTGTCCGTGCGGGTCTGCCCGCCGGCACCACCGCGCGGCTTCAACCAGCGGGATGCGAAGGCCATGTGAGGACCCCCCTTACCAGTACGCGGAGCGGAATCGGACGGTGAGGCTGGCGGCCGGGTCGGCCGTGACGGCGCGGAAAGCGAGCGTCGAGGTGCCGGGCGGCAGTACGAACGCGCCCTCGGGAATGGAGCGGGCGGTCGCGGTGTACAGGCGGGTCATGCCGGACGCGAGCGTCACCGTGCCGCCCCAGGTGTCCACGGTGAGGACGTCGGACGCGGCCAGCATGAGGTCGTACTCGAGCATCTGGCCGGTCTCAACGATGGTCACCGAGGGCCTGTTGACGGGGCCTCGGATCTCCAGCACCGGGTGCGCCTCGGCGTCACCAGAGTTGGTGCAGGCAACGTTGCCGGTGCTGGTGCTGGCCCCCCAGTCCAGGCCCGTGGGCGAGTCGCCGTCGTGCCAGTCCAGGCCGGGCGGGCTCGCGCCGTCGGCCCAGTCCAGGCCAAGGCCGGGCTGCGGCAGGCCCGTGGTCAGGACCTGCTCGGCCACGTCGTAGCGGCGCGGATCGGTCGCCTCCCACGCGACGGTGACCGTTGGGGTTCCCTGGGCGGCCTGGGCGTCGTTGGGAATCGCACGGGAGAAGACCCGCGCGCGGACGAGCTGGGTCTCCCCGGCGAGGCGGACGACCAGCGGCTGCTCGTTCTGGACCAGCGCGGTGGCGGCCAGCAGGGCCCGGCGTACGGCCGGAAAGTCTGCCGGCCACGCGGTGACCTGCATGTCGGCGGTGATGATCCGGGACTGGGACAGGAGACGGCCGAGGTAGCTGCCGTGCTGCTGGGCACGGGGGACGGTGCCGGAGTCGACGGCTGGGAGGGTATCCCAGCCGTCGACTTTCGCGACCTGCACCAGGGTGCCGTCACCCCACAACTGCCCGGCCCACTCGATCTGGAGGTCACGGGTGATCAGTTCGCCCGCCAGGGTCGCCACGGTCGGTCACCCCCTGCCCTTGGACAGCATCTGCAGCTCGACGGCCACCCTGCGGGGGTTGCCCGAGTCGGACTCCCAGTAGTTCTCGATCTGAAGCGCCGCACCCTGGACGCTGCCCGTGGGGGCGCCGGCGGTGGTGGTGTAGGCGGCTGCGACGCCGACGGAGACGGGTGCGGCTTCCTGGAGCATCCAGTCGGGGATCGTGGGCGGGACGACCAGGCCGGCCATCGCGGCCTCGACCGCCGGGGACCCGGCGTCGATGCCCTGGACGATGCCGGCGGGGATCCACCGGCCGATCTGGTCGCGCATCACACGTGACGGCGAGTGGATGCCGAGGGCGTCGGCGATCGGACCCGGAATCGCGTCCTTGGCCCAGCCGATCAGCTTGTCGCGCAGCCAGCCGCCCATGCGCTTGATGCCGTCCCACAGGCCGCGGACCAGGTCGCCGCCCTTGTCGAGCAGCAGCGTGCCGAAGCCGGAGAAAGCGTCCGTGATCCATCCGGGGACGCCCTTGATCCAGTCGATCGTGGTGTTCCAGCCGTCGATCGCGCCCTGCTTGATGGAGTCCCAGTGCTTGATCAACAGCCCGGGCAGGGACCAGTTCAGGAAGATGTTCCACATCCGCCCCGGGATGGCCTTCACGAAATCCACGACCCAGTCCCAGGCAGCCTGGGCACCGGACTTGATGTCGTCCCAGTGCTTGATTAGCAGGCCGGGCAGGGACCAGTTCATGAACAGGTCGAGCAAGAACTGGCCGACCCACTTGACCTTGTCGACTACCCAGTCCCAGGCGGCGAGCGTCGCCGCCTTGATCTCGTCCCAGTAGGCGATGATCAGTGCGACGATCGCGATCACCGCGACCGTGATCCAGCCGATCGGGCCCATCGCCATGATCCACGCGGCGGCCATCCGGGCGGCCTGGATCAGGGACTGGGTGCCCATCAGGACCCAGCCGCCGACCACGGTCGCGGAGGCGGCGAGTTGCAGGATCATGCCCCAGGTCGCCCGGGCGCCGGTCGCGATCCACGCGGCGACCTGCTGGGCGCCGGAGACGACCGCAGACGCGCCGGCCGCGATCCAGCCGCCGACCGTCTGGTACGAGGCGGCGACGGACAGCGCACCGTTACGCACCGCCTGAACACCGGAGGCGACCCATGCGGCTACCTGCTGGGCACCGGAGACGGTCGCGGCGATCCCGGTCTGCGCGTAGCCGACGGCCGTGGTGATCAGAACAGGCAGAAGCAGGGTGGTGATGACACCGGCGACGACCTCGATCGTCGTCTTGTTGTCGCTCAGCCAGGTCGAGAAGTCCTGGAGGGCGGGCACCATGTCGTCGCGGACGAAGTGCGCGGCATCGGACAGGGCCGGGACGAGGTTGTCCTTCATCCAGCCGCCCGCGTCCTGCATGGCCGGCAGCAGGTGGTCCTTCGCCCACCCGGCGGCCTCGCCAAACGCGGGCCCGAAGGTGGTGACGAGCTGCCCGCCAACGTCCGCGAGGACAGGCAGGACCTGGCCGCCGACGACGTTGACGAAGTTTTGCTGGATGGTGCGGGTGAACTCGGTCAGCCGGGCGCTTGCGTTGTCGCGCAGCGAGTCGCCCATCCCGGCTGCGGCGCCACCGACCTGACCGAGCGTCGCCACAGCCGAGGACGGGTCGAGGGCCAACAACGCCTTCTGGACGTCCTCGTTCTTCGTCCCGAACAGCCCGAGCGCAGCCGTGTTGCGCTCGACCGGATCCTTGATCGCCCTCAAACGGTCGAAGACCTGGTCAAGCGCGGAAGCCGCGCCGGGCCCGCCCTCGATGAAGGCCTTCTGCATCTCCTTGCCGGAGAGCCCAACGGCCTTGAACGCCTCGTTGACGGAGTCGCCGCCACCCTGCGCGATGAGGACAAACTCTTTGAGGCTGTCGGCGACGACGTCGGTATCGCGGGCGCCGGCCTGCATGCCCTGCGCGAGCAGGCCGGTGGCCTGCTCGGCGGACAGGCCCATCTGTCGAAAAATGGTTGAATATTCATTAAAAGTGTCGCCGAGGTCGTCGGCGCGCGGGCCCATGACCTGTAGGCCCCGGGTGATGGTGTCGAGCGCGGACTCGGCGTTCGGCGCCAGGCCCGTCTTCATCATCTGGCCGACCGCGTTCGCGGCCTGGCCCAGGTCCAGCTCGAACGTGCCCGCCAGGTCGGAGACCTTGGTGGCGATCGACTGGATCTGCTGGTTGGTGGCGTCGGGCGGCAGTAGCCCGGCTGACATGGTCGAGCGGATCGCGTCCGCCGCACCCGCGACATCCTCCGTGACAGCGGAGGCGTACATCTGGCCGGCGATCTGCCCGTACTTCTTGGCGTCCTCGCCGGTCGCGCCGAGCTGGGCCTTCAGTTTCCCGGTGATGACCTGCTGGTCCATCGCCTCACCGATGCCGGCGACCAGCGCCGCACCGCCGAGCGCGCCGGCCGCCAGGAGGCCGACCTTCAGCGAGCCGCCGAGCTTCTTCGCGAAGCCCTCGCCGGCCTTGTCGCCGCCCTCCTCCACCGGCCCGGCAAGCTGGTCGCGGATCTCGGCGCCGATGCCTCGTACCGAGGGGATGATCTGCAGAGACGCGTAGCCGACGGTGGGCACGGGCTGCCTCCCCTCGGTGCGCGGGTGGTCAGCCGGTGTATCCGGCCTCTACGGCTTGCTGATGGGTGCGCGCACGTTCGCGCGCGGCGGCCCGCGCCTGGTCCTTGGCGGCGTCGGCCTGCTGGTCGCGGACGACTGGCCGCGGGTACGGCTTGGGCTTGGCGGCGCTCTTGTCGCCGGTGCGCTGCCAGTTCGCGGCGGCAAGGACGTCGAACACATCGGCGAGCAGGTATTCGGTGGCCGTCCAGAGCGGCCGTCCGGCGATCGCGGTCCGAAGTCGCGACGTCGGCGGCAGCCCCCGGATCAGGGACCGCAGTTCACGCCACGTCAGCTCGCCGGTGAACAGGTGCCGCAGGCGGACGCCCGGGTAGTGGGCCGGGAGGTCGGCCTCGATGGCCTCCCCGTACTCCTCTAGGAGTCGGCGGAGGCCGAGGATTCCCCCGCGGTGGTTCCGCTGTGCTCCTGGTAGGCCTTCCACAGGGCCCGCAGCTTGTAGCCGGGCAGCGGCGTCTTCTGGAACTCCGTCCAGTTCTCGTTGCCGAGGGCCATGCGCAGGGTGCCCATGATGACCTCGATGTCGACCTTGGCGGTGACCTCCAGGGCCTTCCACATGTCGAGGCTCTGCATGTGGGCGAAGGACCAGCGGGCGCCGCCCCAGTGGACGACGAACGGGTCGAGGCCGGCTTCGGCCTGGACGGCGTCGAGGTTGAAGTCGAAGGGCTGGTCGTCGGGCCGGGTCTTGGTGCTCATGCGCGGTGTCTCCTCGTGGTGTGCGCGGTGGGTGGGTGTCCGGGGCGGGCGGACCGCGCGACCGCCCGCCCCGGGGTCTGGTGGGGCGTCAGGACACGGTGACCGCGCAGGTCCCGGAGGCGCCCATGTAGGTGGCGGTGATCGTGGCCGTTCCCGCCGCGACGCCGGTGACGTACCCGTACTGCACCGTCGCCTTCGCGGTAGCTGACGTGGACCAGGCGGTCGACGGGTGCAGGGTGACGTCCCGGGTGCTGTTGTCGCTCAGGGTCGCGGTCGCGGTCAGCGCGCCGATCTGCCCGGCCGTCAGCGCCTTGGTGGCCGGGGCGATCACGAGCGAGGTCACGGCGAGGGAGGTCTGCGGGATGAACAGGGTCGCCGGGCTGGTGCTGGTGTCTGGGTAGACGACCGCGGCGAGGACCACCTTCTGGAGGTCGGTCTCGTTCTGGTCGACGTCGCCGTCCACGGTGACGATCGCGTGCCCGGCGGTGATCTTCCGGTAAACGATCCCGGCTTCGGGGTCGCGGGTCTCGAACGCGACCAGCAGCGGCACCGGCTTGGGCACGACGATCCGGCTCGCGGTTGAGCCGGGCCAGATCAGCGACCGGGTCGTCGGGTTGTCCTCGAGGACGCTGAACTTCTTCGTGAATTTGAAGTGTGTGCGCGAGGAGCGGACGATGTCGCCGCCCCAGGCGAACTTGTCGTTCGTGTCCTCGTCGCGGGTCTCGGGCATGCCGTCGTCGCCGTCGAGCAGGCCGACGAGCGACCAGCCCGCGCCGAAGGCCGAGTTGGCGTCGGCGGGGCGGGCGGTGCCGATCGGTGCAATCCAGACGTCGGCATTGGCCCAGAGCCGCGCGTTGCTGGTGTCTCCGGCCATGCCGGACCTCCTCAAGTCAGTTGGATGGGACGGACGTTGGCCGTCACGGTGCACGTGGACAGGTCCACGGCGGAGTCGGGGTCGAGCGCCGGCACCGGTCCGAGTGCGGGCCGCACGGAGCGGATCACCGGGCCGTTGTGGATGGCCATCAGGCCCTGGACGAGCTGCGCGAGGTCGTGGGCCTGGTCCGGGTCGATGTGCCAGACCGTGAGCCGCAGCGTCACCCTGCTGTTGGCCCTGGACGGGTCCGGGATCGCGCCGTCGAGGCGGGCCAGGACGTACGGCAGGTGCGGATCCTCCGGTCGGCGGCCGTCGGGGACGCGGGTGCCGACCGTCGCCCCGGCCGCGTACGGCTCGGCGCGGCCGGCGAGGGCGGCGCGCAGGTACGTCGCGGCGGCGGCCTGGGCGTCGCCGAAGACGACCAGCGGCGCGCTCACCCGTGCTCCTTCACTTCGGCGCCGATGCTCGCGGCGGCGCGGGTGAGGATGCCGTCCCGGGCCTGCCAGCCCATCGACCGCCGGTCCGGCACCACTACGGTCGCCGCCTCGCGGTCGGTCGTGTAGGCCCGGACACCCACTTCGACGCCAGCGGGGACGTCGGCTTGGACGTGCCGGGCGATCTGCTCGGCCGCGCCGTCGACCATGGCCTTGACCTCAGGGCTTCGCAGGACCTCCCGGATGCCGGCAGGGTCTAGTTCGATGCGCACGCGCTGACGCGCCATCGGGCACCTTCCCTCTATCCGGTGGCCCGGGTCATCTGCCACTCGACGTGATGGGTGCTACCGGTGACTGGGTTGGGCCAGCGGGCGACCTCGCCGACGACCTCGCAGAGCAGACCGTCGTATTCGATCCGGTCGGTCGAGCGGACGTCCGGCGCGGTGCCAGGCGCGGACAGGACGTGCCAGCCGGTGATGGCCTCGTCCCGGTCCGGCCCGACCCGTTCGATCTGGGCGGTGGGCTGTACCGATAGCCGGCTGATCGGCAGCCGGTCGACGGCTTCGGGCGACCAGTCCGGCACGGTGTTGCCGCCCCGGTCGGTCCGGGTCCCGGGGCGGATCCGTACGGCGTGCTGGTGGAAGATCGCCACGTCAGGCGATGACGCCGCGGGTCCGCAGTGCGGCCAGCAGGGCGTTGTACTCGGCCTGGGTGGGTGCCGCAGCGGCGTTGGCGATGGTCGGCGCGGTGCCGGTCATGGTGGCGGTCGAGCCGGGCACGGTCACCAGGTCCACGACCTGCTGGGTGGGATCCGGCGGGCCGGCCTTGGCCTTGACGTACATGGGCATGCGGGGGTCCCTCCTGGGTCAGGTGCGGTCGCCGTGGGCGAGCTGGTAGTTGGAGACGGCGCTGGTCCACTCCGCGGTGACGCCGGTGGCGGCCGCGGCGCCGTAGGTGACGGACTCGCCGCCGGCCTGGACGGTCTGCACACCGGGCAGCACCGCGTGCACGATGCGGGCCTGCCCGATCACGGCGTCCTGGATGTCCTGCGGGATCGGGTCGTATCCGTGGTCCCAGACCATGACGACCTCTGCCCAGGGCGGCCAGCCGCAGCTGGAGGTTCGCAGCAGCGCGCCGATGTCCCGGCGGACCTTGAAGTCGGTGACCGCGGTGCCGTCGACGGTCAGCGAGGTGATCTGGCCGACGGGGGCGGCGGGCAGCAGCAGCCGGTCGGTGCCGTCACCGTAGAGGATCGTGGTGTCGCCGGTGACGAGCCGGACGGGGTGGCGGACGTCGGACACGAACCTGCTGGACGCGCTGCGGAGCGCGGCCAGCAGGTCCGGGTCGTCGGCGGGGACCTTCAGCCAGACAGCGAGGTCGGCGGGGTAGGCGAGCAGGTTGTCAGGAGGCAGTGCCACCGGACGTCCCCGGCGGGAGGAAGCTCGCCTCGAGGATGCCCTTGCGGGCCTTGCCTGCGGCCTCGGCGGCGAGCACCCGCTCGCGCTCGTCGTCGTTGGCGGCGGACAGGTGCGCGAGGACGTCCGGGGCGGTGTGAGCGGCCGGGTCGAACGCCGCACCTTCGTCGTCGTCCGGGCCGTCGGGCTGCTGCTCGGGCGCGGTCACCGATTCCTCGGCGGGCTCAGGCAGGGCGGGGGCGTCCTCGGGGCGGTAGCGGATCCCGTCGACGACGACCATCTTGTGCTCGGGCATGGTCACCTCCCTTACGCGAGCGCCGCAACGCACAGCTCGGCGGGCTTGAAGATGGCCTGCGCGGCGCGCAGTTCGGCGCGCACGTACACGAGGTTGCGGGCCGCGTAGTCCCTGTGCTGGTTGAACGCGAGCACGCTCAGGCCCTCGCGGTCCATGAGGCTGACGGTGCCCCAGTTGCCGAGGATCGCGGTGCCGGTGGGCAGGCGCTGGGAGACGACCCGCGGGCGGCCCCAGATGGTGTTCGGGCCGGAGCCCCACGGGCCCTGGGAGTAGTAGCGGCCGGTGGCGTCCTTGAGCAGGTCGAACTTCTCGTTGTCGGCGGGCGAGACGAGGACGGCGGTGATCGGCGCACCGATGTTCTCCAGCCGGGTGATCGACCTGCGGATCGTGGTCACCATGTCGGTGTCGAACGCCTGCTGCTGCACGCCGCTGGTGTTGAGGATTCCGGTCGGGTTGCCGCCCGTGCCGCTGCCGTTGAGGATCTTGTCCTCAATGACGGAGTCGATGTTGTAGGTGAGCTGCCCGTCGAGGTACGACGCGAGCGCCGGGGCGTCGGCCAGCATCTGGTTGGTGACGGTGTAGCCGTCGGCGTAGGTGTAGACCTTCGCGGTGGCCAGGTTGGTGGTCAGGCCGCTGGTGGGCTTGGTGGTGGAGTCGGCGGGGAGGATCTCGTCCGGCACGATCGACGCGTTGCGGGTGACGGCGGTGATCTGCAGGTACTCGAAGCTGAGGCCGCCGATGGTGCCGCGGCTGATCAGGTCGAGGATCGTCAGCGGCATCGGGGTGGTGAGGTCCACCATCGGGAGCCTGATGTTCTGCAGGCGCGCGAGGCCGACCTGCTGCACCGGTGCGTCGGCCTTCAGGCCCAGGCGCCGGGCGAGGTAGAAGTCGGCGAGGCTGCCGACCTTGACCCGGTCCAATGCGATCGGGGTACCCTCACCAAACCCGGACGGGTGCGCGCCGCGGAACGTCTGGTAGGCGGCGCTCTTGACGAACTGCCCGCCGAGGCCGCCGAGTTCCTTGACGATGGCGTCGAAGGCCTCGTCGGTGCGGTCGGTGACGCGCTCCAGGACGGCGGTGCCGTTGGCCTTGGAGGTCAGGCGGGTGACGGCGGCCTGGGCGGTGTCCGCGGCCTTTACCTTCGCCTCCAGGTCGTCGGCCTGGGCCGTCAGGGCGGTGATCTCGTCGATCTCCTCCGGGGTGAAGTCGCGGCTGTCCGCGGCCTTGGCGATCTCGGCGATGCGGTCGAGGGCGGCCTTCAGTTGCTGGCGCAGGTTCATGCGGGGTCTCCGATTCCGATCAGGTGCTTGCGGGTGAGTGCGCGAGCGAGCACCTGGGCGGGCGCGAGGGCGGGGAAGTCGACGGCGGCCTCGACGGCGGCGTCCTTCCCGGCCCGGCGGCGGCCGGACTCTCCAGCGGTGGTGGTCTTCAGCGCCTCGTCGGCGGCGGTGGCGGCGGCGAGGACGTCGCCGATCGCGGCGTGCGCGGCGCTCAGGGTGTCGATGTGCTTCTGGGCGAGGACCCGTCCGGCCTTCACGCCGCGGACCAGGTCGCCGGCCTTCGCGGCGATCAGCTCCGTGGACTGGTTGCAGCCCACCAGGCACGGCCCGACCTCGTAGAGCTTGAGTCGCCGCAGCTCGTACCAGGTCTCGAAGTCGCCCTCCTCGTCGGTGCCCTCCACCCACGCGCCCTCTTCGACGTCGTACGCGAAGCTGAACTGGGTGACCCTTCTCCCCTTGAGGAGACGGTAGACCTGGGCGGCGGTCGCGTTGGTGTCGATGTCCTCGATCTGGCCGGTGACCAGCAGCCCCTCAGGGGTCTCCTGGGCGTCCAGGACGATGCCGACATGGGAGAACGGATCGCCCCAGTCGTGCGACCAGATCACGGGGATCGGGTCGCCCTTCGCGGCCCAGTCCGCGAGCGTCTGCGTGAACGCGCCCGGCACGACGACGTCGCCGGCCGAGTCCTCGTTGCCGAACACCGAGACGAGCGCGGTGAACTGGCCCTCGGCCAGGCCGTCGGCGGCGCCGGCCGCCTTCACCCGGGCCTTGCACTCCTTCGTGCGGGGCACGCCTACTCCCCTCTCTCGTAGGTCAGGTGGCAGTTGCAGTTCGCCGTCTCGGCGTCCTTGCCGCGGCCGTCGCCCGGCCATCGCAATCCGTTCGCGAACACGTCGCCGAGCTCGACCCGGTCGCCGTTGAGCGCCGAGTGCGAACTGCGGGCGTTGGAGCCGGTGTTCCAGACCTTGAAGACCAGCCCGGACGCGCCGGCCGCGTCGTGGCCGCCGAAGGAGCGGGCCTCGGTGCCGGCGGTCGCCGCGCGGATCGCCGCGTCGGTGACCCAGTCGGCCATCGCCTTCTTCAGACCCTCGCGCCAACCGCCCTCCGCATTCAGCGACTTGGCGGCGGCCTGGTAGCCGGCTTGCTCGTACTGGGCGGCGTGCGAGGCGGCCGCCGCGGCGAGCCAGCCCTCCATCACCGCCGGGTCCCAGCCGTCTGCCTGCGGGTTGTAGACGTCCAGCACCGACCAGGCGCCGATCTGCGCCAGGCGCATCCCGTAGCGGCGGATCAGCGCGGCGAGCTGGGCCTGACGCTCCGGCGAGGACTCGCCCCACAGTGACCACAGGTCCGGCGGAGTCGCCCCGTCGCCGTCCTTCGCGCCGGACCTGCGCAGCAGCGCGGCCGACTGCCGCTCCGCCCACACGGTCAGCGCGCCGGTGAACGCGGCCCGTTCGTCGTCGAGGTCGCCGAGGTCGTCCGGCCGCGACCTGGCCTTTCGGCCGGGCGAGGGCTGGCGGTCGGCCTTCGGCGCGGTGTCCCGCGGCGAGGCGAGGCCGCCGACGAGCACGTTCAGCGGCGTCACCAGCTCGTCCGTGCCGTCCACGTACGGCAGGTTCTGCACCGCCCGCGCCTCCGAGCGGAGCATGTACGGCGATCCGACTGCCGTCTGAAGCACTGAGGCCTGCTCCATGAAGCTGCCGCGGAGCTTGGAGGCGACGTCCGCCTCGATGTACAGATCCGGCTCGCCCGGGGCGATCACGGGCAGCAGCAGCAGGTTCAGCACCTGCTCGACCGCGGCGATTGTCGGCCCGAGCGCGTGGGTGTAGAGCATCTGCCGGAACGCGTCGACGTTGCTGTAGGTGCCCTCGCGGGCGCCGACCAGCTCCGGCGGGATGTGGTAGGCGGAGGCGACCTCGGCATCGGTGAGCTGACGGCCCTCCAGGTCGCCGGTCTCGCGCGGGTTGAACGCGTTGACGGTGACCAGCCGCATGCCGTCCTCAAGGATCGGCGTGCCGCCGGCCGCGCCGGAGCGGCCGATGAACCGGCTGAATGACTCGGCGAACCGGGACTTCGCCGCCGCCGACCAGTCGGGGGCGTCCGTGGGACGTTCGATCACGGCCGGGACGCGGGCCCCGTTGCGCCACACCTGCCGCCGCCACTCGACCGCCTCGGCGGACTCCAACAGGATCTCCCGCAGCGTCTCCATCGGGCTGGTGCCGTTGACCTGGCCGTGCGCCGCATACCCGTGGTCGAACAGGTAGCCCAGAGGCGGGGTGCCGGTCTGCTGCCCGTCCGGGCCCTGCACGACGACCTCGGCGACCCGGCCCCAGCCGTCGGACACCAACCGCATCCGGGGCGCCGGTATCCGCAGGATCTCCCACCCGCTCGTGGTGTCCGCGCTGGGCAGCACCTGCGCGCACCAGCGGTCGTAGAGCAGCAGATCGACGATCAGGGAGTGCCACAGCCGGTACGCGCTGACGGTCTGGCCGGGCTGGGCCAGCACCTGGGCGACCGGGTGGCCGGTGACCCGCTGCCGGTCCGTGTCGCTGACCCTGCGGTAGACCTTCCACGGGATGCCGGCCACGTTCCGGGCCACGAAGTCGACGACCTTGCGCACCGACGGCTGGGAGCGCCAGACACTCATCGGGTCGTTGGCGAAGTCCAGCAGCGGGATCCCCGGATCGGGGACGATCACGCGGCCGTCGTACACCCACGGCTGGGCCAGCGACGGGAACGTCGCCAGCCCGCCGTCCAGCTCGGTGACGGGCGAGGCCTTCGCCCCGACGGGCAGCCCGTCCGGGGTGATGACCATGCCGGAGCCGGCCGCCTTGGTCCTGCGACGCCAGAACGCCACCGCCACCACCCCCTGTCAGATCGCTTCGAAGTCGCCGTCCTCGTACGCGGAGCGGCGCTTGGGCGGGCGGGCGAGGAGCTCGGACATCGCGGTCGTGGCGGCCGAGACGGCGTCGATCTTCTCCGCCGAGCTGGCCTTGTCGGGCTTGACGTTGCCGGCCGGGTCCATCGCCACCGCGAGGTTGTCGACCATCCAGCGCACCACCGGCGACCCGCCGTGCCGGAACACCGGGGCCTCGGGGGTGCCTTTCAGCAGCAGCCGCTGCATGCCCTTCAGCGCCGGGCTCATGGTGATGAAACCTTGCCTGACCTGGACCATCGGAGCGCGCTCGCCCGCCAGGTCGTTGGTCAACTGTGTGGCGTTCCAAGGGTCGTAGCCGATGCTGCGGACCCGGAACGCCTGCATGTCGCGGTGAATCTGGTCCTTGATCCAGTCGTAGTCGGCGACGTTGCCAGGCGTCGCCGTCAGCAGGCCCTCGCGCGCCCACCGGGACGCCGCCCCGGCGGTGCGCTTGTCGAGGGCCGGCAGGTTGTCCGCCGGCGTCCACAGCCGCCAGATCGCCGTCAGCGCGTCGCCGTCGTCGTCCGGGAACAGCCAGCACAGCGCGCACAGGTCGCTGGTGCTCGCCAGGTCCAGGCCGCCGTACGCCTCCCGGCCGCACAGCGACTCCTCGTCCACCAGGGTCGCGTTCGCATCCCAGGAGACCAGGGTCAGGAACTTCGTCTCCTGCTTGGTCCGCACCCCCAGGTGCAGCCGCAGGAACTTCGCGAGGTCCGCCGGGGACTGCTTGGCCTCGTCGGACTTCGCCTGCAAGTAGGCCCTGGTCGGGCTGACCCCGAACCCGGGGTTGGCCTTGCGCCAGGTCTCCTCGGCGTGCGGGTCGTCGTCCTTCTCCGCCGCCCACACCACGCCGTACACCGACGGCGCGGTGAACACCCGCCGGGCCAGCTGCTCGATCCGCTGCCGCTTGCGGTCATAGACCGTCTCCCGCTTCCCGGAGTCCGCGGTGGTGATGATGACGATCAGCGGCTGGCGCCGGGAGCCGGTGCCGGTCTCGATCGTCTCGACCAGCTCCGGATCGCGGTGGACGTGCAGCTCGTCGATGATTCCGCAGTGCAGGTTCGCGCCGTGCTGGGCGCCCGCGATCGAGCTGATCGGCTGGAAGTACGAGCCGGACCGGGGGTGGAGGATCTTCTCCTTCAGCGCGATGACGTGCTTCTTCAGCGCCGGGCTGTTCTCCGCCAGATGCTTGATCGGGGCGAAAACGAACCCGGCCTGCTCCTTCGTCGTGGCCGCGGCGATGACCTGCGCGCCGGGCTCGCCGTCCGCGCACGTCATGTAGATCGCCAGACCACCGCTCAGGGTGCTCTTGCCGTTCTTGCGCGGCACGTCCACGTACAGCTCGCGTACCACGCGCACGTGGTCGCCGGCATCCTCGTCCCAGCGGACCCAGCCGAACGCCGGGGCGAGGATGTAGGCGACCTGCCACGGGTCCGGCCGCAGCGGGCGCCCTGCCCACTGGCCCTGGGTGTGCCGCAGCAGGGAGAACGCCGAGATCACCCGGTCCACCCGGTCCGGGTCGAACACCGCGCCCGGGGCCTCGCCCGGGGACGGCGTCTGGATCAGCGGCGGGCAGTCCGGCAGCGGAACGCCGCGGCTGATCAGGTACCAGGCCACCTCCGGCGACAGCTTGAGGCGCTCCAGCTCGGCGGCGTCCGGGAATTCGGACTCAGGCGAAGGGGTTGTCCTCGTTCCCGCCATCGTCGGCCCCCTTCGCCAGGGCCTGCTCGGTGCTCGGCGTCAGCCCGAAGTGGCCGGCCCAGGCCCGTAGTTCACGGCCGGCCGCGCGCTGAATGCCGACCGCAGGGTGCGGCAGCAAGCCCTGCTTCGCCTCGATCGTCAGCCCCTCCGCCCTGAGGATTCCGGTGGCCTCCACGAACTGGGCCCACGCCTCGCAGTACGCCGCGAGCGCCGCCCGGTCCTCCGGCTTGAGGATGCTGAGCCGGGCCAGGCCCGGGACGACGCGCTTCCACTCCGCCGCCGCCTCGCGGTTCAGCCACGTCGGCGGGTTCGGCGGCAGCCGGGCGAACGCCGGACCTGGGTTGACCTCGCGGCCGGCCGAGTCCTTGCCGTCGCCGCGGCCCTTCAGCAGCCGCAGCGCGGCAGGCTGGGCGGTCCTTCCCACAGGGGACCCCCCTTCGCCGATTCTGTGCAGATACGTGCGGAGTTGACCGCGACGGGACCCGGGGGCCGAGGCTCCGTGATCCCAACTCCCCTACCCCAGGGGGTGCCCGGGTCCTCGGCGGGCGCGGTCGCGGCGCCGCTGGTTGCCGCGGGCGGCCTCGGCGGCGGACTTGACGGCATCGCACGGCGGACACGCGAGCCCGAGGTTGTCGAGGCTGTCCGGTGATCCGCCTTCGCTGATGGGGATCTTGTGGTCGAGGACGTAGGTGTCGGCCTTGTCGGTGCCGCACATCCAGCAGCAGCCGTTGTCGCGCCGGTCGACCGAGGCCTTGAGGGTGCGCCACCGGCCGGAGCTGATGCCGTAGCGGGCGGCCTTGTCGTCGCGTCCGGCCCAGGGAATGGGCTGGTGTTGGTCACATCGGCCGCGCTTGGTGGCGAGTTCAGGGCAGGTGGGGTCCGAGCAGCGGGACGGGGGGCGGGTGGGCACCGGGGGGACCTCCCTGGGGGGATGCCTCGCGGATGATCGCGGCGGCTCCGGTGAGGAAGTCGGCGACCTGGTGGCGGATGTCTTCGTCGCCGGGCCCGAAGCTGACGGTGCCAATGCAGTACTCGTCCAGGTCTCCGATACGCAGGCGGACGGGCAGATCGTTCATGGTCACCTCCTGGAGGTAGCGGCCCGCCGTGGGGGGAGGCCGGCGGGCCGCTGGTCTATGCGGCGGCGGGGAGTTGGCGGCCGGCTCGCTGCCGCGTCGCTGCCTCTGCGCGGGCGGCGGTGAGTTGGAGGTACAGCGGACGGCCTTGCTCGTCCAGGCCGTCGGGAGTGATGAGTCCTCGGCATTTCCACTGCCGGACGGTGTTGGCTTCGACGCCGCAGAGGTGGGCGACCTGGGCGGTTGTGAGCAGTTGCTTCATCGCGGCCTCCCCGGGTACGACAAAGCCCCGCAGCTGCTGCTCTGCTGCGGGGCTTCTGTGTCTGTGGGCACACGTGTGGTGCTGTCAGTAGCGTGACACACGAGGCGGATCTTGTGCAAGCGGCTACGCGCCGCACGCCCACTCGGGCCGGAAGTCGGGGTGCTCGCGGTACGGCAGGGCGAGCGCGCGCAGGGTGTACGTGCCACCGGTTCCGATCGAATGGGACCAGAGCTCGACCACGCGTCGCTTGGCCGCGACCTCGGCCAGCACCCGCGCCGGATCATGGCGAGCGATGTGCCGGGCGGTGGCGCGCTGTTGGTTGGTGCTGAGGACTACGACGTCCGCGATCTCGGTGCCGTCGCCGGGGTCGACCACGCCGTACTCCTCGGCGTCCGCCGACCAGGGGACCGGCCAGGCTTCCGACGCTGCCCGTTCATCCTCGTCGAGGCGCTCGCGCAGGAACGCCACCAGGTTGTCGCTCATGCGCTCATCTTCTCGCGGGCGGTGCGGGGGCGGGTGCGGATCTGGGGGATAGCAGTGCGGCGGGTATTAGTCAGTACTGGTCGGGTTCGGACAACTCGCCGTCCGGAGCGCGGCGTTGGGACAGGGTCGTCCCATGACAACCCCCAGTGAGACCAACCCCCGCGCCAACCCGCAGACCGCGCGGCAGGTGGCACAGAATGTCGTCACCGACACCGTCACCGGCGGGTACGAGGGCAGCGCCAAGGACATCATCACCATGGCGAACAACCTGAACCAGACGGCAGCGCGGTTGGAACGGGCGCAGAACGACTGACCCCGCCGATACAGCAGGGCCCCTCCGGCACTCTCCGCCGAGGGGCCCTGCTCGCTACTTCAAGCGCTCGCGCGACTCACCAGCGGCCGGGCTGCCTCGTCGGTGTCGGCCTTGAACTTGCGGTAGCGCCTGGTGGCGGTGGACTGACTCACCCCGCACGCGGCGGCGGCGGTGCGGGTCGAGTCACCGCGTCGCCAGCAGCGGTGGAGGGCGACCAGCGTCGCGTCCTGGCTGGCCTGTTGAGCCTGACTCGGGGGTGAGTCGGCGAGTTCGGGACCGCCTTGCGGGGGCATCGGCTCCTTCCAGGTCAGGGGGTGGGCGAGGGCTCGGGCTATGGCGGCACGGATCTCGTCGGGGGCCATGACGGTCGTGTTCATCGGGGTGCCTCGGGTATCGGGTGGGGTGACTCGTGGGTGGTGAGTCACCCCATGGACGGGTGAGTCAGGCGGCAGCGTGGAGTTCGGCGAGGTTCTGGCGGACGCGGTCGGTGTAGGTGGCGGGGTCGAACTCGGTGCGGCAGTTGAGACATTCGCGCCAGCCGTCGGTGCGCTCGCAGAGTGCGAGGAGGTGGCAGGCCGGGCAGGCGGTGCGGATGGGGCGGGCAGAGCGGATGGGGTGGCGGGCGACCGCGTTGAGGTGGTGGTGGAGGTCGGCGATCTCGGTGGCGAGGTCGCCGGCGTAGGCGCGGGTGACGGCGAACGGGAGGTGGAAGGCGAGGATCTTGATGCTGGTGCTGGCCGGGATCTCGCCGTGGATGGCCGGCAACTGGATCCAGGCGGTCCAGTCGTTGGCGGCGGCGCGGTCGTCGAGGACGGTGCGGGCCCAGGACTCCAGGATCGTGATCTCGGGGAGTCCGTCGGCGGGGCTGGGGGCGAGGTTGGTGAGGGTGTCGAGGTTGCAGGGCAGGGGCGGGGTGCGGGTGGCGCCGGAGACGCGGCTGGTGCGGGTGGTGCCGCTGGGCAGCAGGGCGAGGTAGGCGTGGGTGAGGATCTCGGGGAGCTCACGGAGCTGGTGGTGGAGGCGGGTGGTGGCGGCGGGGGTGAGCATGGCGGTCTCCTCGTGGCGCTGGTCAGGCGGTGGGCGGCTGGTGGCGAGATCGGGCAGTCAGTGGCGGCGTGCGGGCGGTCCGTACGGGGTCTGCCAGGCGGGGCGGTCGGTGAGCCGGGCGGGCTTACCGCTGGCGTCAAGGAAGCCGGCGGCCTGCAACTGCTGCTGGAGGATGGCGAACTGCTGCGCTGCGGCTTGGACGGCGGGGACCACCACCTGCACGAACGCGGCGGCGGACGCCTGCATGGTGGCGGTCAACTCGGCGATCGCGCGAGCGAGTTCTTCGCGCTGCTCGTCGGTGGGTTGGAGGAGGTTCACGTGGTGCTCCCGGGCGGGTAGGTGCCAATGTCGGGCAGGTCGGTGGTGGTGCGGTCCGGCGGTAGCGGGTACTCGTCGGCGGCGGTGAACAGCTGGCGGGCGTTGTTGGTGCGGGCCGCTGCTCGACGCGTCTCGCGGTTGGGCCGCGGCTCGGCCTGGTTCTCCTCCACCACGTGCTCGACCGATCGGACGGCGGTCTCCCAGGTGCGGCCGGGACGCGGTGCGTGCTCGCGGGTCACGGCTGCTCGCCGAGGATGGCGCGGGCGATGGCGAGGGCGGCTTCCGTGGTGGAGTTCTGGACGACGCCGCCGTCCTGGGCGACGCTGTCGGCCTCCTCGGCGAGCAGCGAGGCAACCGCGAGGCCGACGGCGGGGTGCATGAGGGCGAGGTACGCGGACACGTCCGTGTAGATCCAGGGCGCGCCGCCTCGGGTACTGACGGCACCCTCGTGGGCGAGCCGGCGTCCGGTCGCGTCTTCGGGGTGGCTGAGGTGCGGCCGCCGGTAGCTGGGTCGGGTGCTCCACGGCCCGGGGGCCGTGGCGTGGGCGGCGGTGGCGAGGCTGCGCAGCTTGGCCGCGGCAGCGGTGAGGGTCTGTTCGGGGGTCACTGGGTCTCCTGGTTGGTGCGGTGGACCTGGATGGCGTGGTCGAGCGTGCGGGCGCCGAGGGCCCGGCAGCAGCGGGCGGCGGTGTTGCGGATCTCGCGGGCGTGCCGCGGGTCACGGGCGGCGAGGACGCCGATCGACTGGCCGGTGCGGACGAGTTGGTCGAGGAGCTGGTGTTCGGTGCTGGTGAGTGGGCGGGTCACGGTGTGCTCCTGGTGGTGGGGTGGCCGCCGCATCGCGCGGCAGCCACGGGGCAGGTTGGTCAGCTCTGGGCGGCGATCAGCAGCCAGCCGGGCGCGCTCATCAGGTGCACGCCGCAGGCCTTGGCGGCGGCATGCAGGTGCCGGTCCCAGTGCGGCGGGTGCAGCGGGTTGAGGTCGTCGACGGTCAGTCGCTCGGGGTCGTCGAGGTCGGCGTTGGCGCAGTAGGTGACCAGGTAGAGCTTGTCGTTGTCGTAGCTGCCGGCGGCGAGGTGACCGACGCGGTCGCGGTGGGGGTCGGGGTAGGTGACGGTCGCGTTGTAGGTGGCGAGGGGGGCGTTGAGGTCGTCGCCGTAGCGGACCCCGGTGATGGGGGCGCCGTACGCGAGGTACGCGCTGGTGTGGATGCCCATGAGGTGCTCCTTCGGGTTGGGCCGGCCGACCGAGCGAGGCGGCCGGCGGGTGGGGTCAGTGGCGGTCGAGGTCGTGCACCCAGGCCGCGCACACGGCGGTGACCTGGATCAGCTCGGCGCGGAGCTTCGCGGGGTCGGCTTCGGCGACCGCCTCGTACACCTCCTCCAGGAGGATTCCGGTCCAGTCGAGGCGCCGGTCCGGGTCGCGCGGGTCGAAGCTGCCGTTGTTGATGTCGCGGTAGTTCGCGGCGTACTTGGCGAAGAGGAGGCGGGCGTCGTTCCGTGAGATCGGGGTGCCGGTCAGGTTGGGATGGCACTGGTCGCCGAACTTGGTGATCTGGGCCTGGCACTCGGCGTCGACCTCTTCGGCGAACTGCTTCATGCCGGGGGTGCTGAACAGGGCCGGGTACACGGTGCTGCTCCTTCTGGTTGGGGCCGGCCGCCTGGTGCGGGCGGCCGGCGGGTGGGTGATTGGGCGGCTGTCAGTCCCGGTAGAGGAGCTGGCCGTAGTCGTCGCGGGGGCAGTCGCAGCCGCACGGGCCGTGCTGCTCGTCGCAGTCGCAGCGGCACATGCCCTCGCCGCAGGGCTCGGTATCGTCGTAGGTGATGTCGGTGGCATTCTGGGTGGTCATTTCGGACCCCTCGGGTTGACGGGTGGTCAGGTGGTCGGAAGGAACGGAGCGTTGAGGACGGCGGCGGTCGGGCAGGGGTAGGCGACGAGGACGTGGCGGGACGGCCCGTCGCCGCGCTTCGGGGAGCAGGCGTCGCAGATCGTCATGGCGCCGCGGGTGACCGGGCGGTGCAAGGCGAGGACGTCATCAGCCTTGGCCCGGAGGCTCACCGCGATGGTGTAGTTGGCCTCGGCGTTGCGACGGAGGTGGTTGTCGGTCGAGAGCTGGTGCTCGGCGGCGTCGGCGCGGCGGGCCTGCCTCCGGGCCTCGGCAACGGTGGATTCCCAGCGGCGCTCGTAGTGGCCGGCCTGAAGGGCCAGGGCGGCGTGCGCCTCGCGGAGCCGGGCGGTGTCGGCGTCGCAGGCGGCCAGCTCAGCGGTGAGCCGGTCGACTTCGCCGACGGTGATCCGGTGCGCCTGCTTGTTGCTCCGGCAGACGGCGGTGAGGGTGTCGACGCGGTCGCAGTACTGGTCGCGCTCGGCACGGGCGGCGTCCAGCTCGGCCTGCACCACGGCCAGCGCGGCGTCGGTCTGCTCGATGGCCACGAGACCGGTAGAGGTGGGCCACCGGGCGGCATTCAGGGCGTCGCGCAGGACGCCGTGAAGGGCTTCGAGAATGCGCTGACGGAGGTCGGGCTGCTCGGGCGCGGTCACCGGCTCGCCCCCGTCGCCTCGGCCTGGGTGGCGAGCGCCGTACGGCATCCGCGGCAGGTCACGCTCCAGCCGGACGGCATCGGGGTCTGGTACTCACCGGGCCGCTTGCCGCATGCAGTCCAGCACTCGTACCAGCTACGCCAAACGTTCGCCGCGGCGTGCACCGGGTGGCTGCCGAGCTTGAGCCGGATCGGCCATTCGGTGGTGGTGGTCCACTCAGCGGGCGGGGTGGGCGCGGTCACCGGACACCCGCCTCGGCGCGCTCGACCGACCAGACGCCGTCGGCGAGCACGATGGTGTCGCCGAAGTACGCCACGACCCGCTCGGGCACGTTGGGCGGCCTGAGCGTGATCCCGTCGACCACCGTGCTGGACTCGGCACCCGTCGGCGCCGGGGCGAAGTGGGGCTTCCCGGCCCACAGGCCGGCCGCGTCGGTCTCGGCGAGGACGTCCCACACGTTGTCGGCGGTGACGGTCCAACGACCGGCGGCGGGCGGGTCGAGGGCGATGAGCGGCGCGTATTCGTCGGGGGTGGCCATGGGTCAGCCCTTCTGCACGGCGCGGGCGATGCGGGCGGCGGCGCGAAGGCCGAGCACGCGGGCGGACATGGCGGGCGCGTCGGGGTACTCGGTCAGGGTCCGCTCGGCGGCGGCGTCGATCTCGGCGGCGACCTCCTCGCGCACCTGGTCGCGGTAGTTGTCGAGCAGCCGGGTGCGCTCGGCACCGACCATGAAGTCGGGTAGCAGGATCTCCAGCGCCTCGCGGGGGTTGGGCTGGCGAACGGTCATGCCGGTCGAGGTGGTGTCCGCCAACTGTTCAGCAAGGAGGGCGGCTTGGCCGGCGCTGGTCGCACGGCGGATGTGAGCAGCGGCGACCCGGGCACCGCGGGCAGGCTCGATCCCGACCTCGGCCTCCAGGCGCATGCCCTCGTTGCTGGCGATGTCGGCGGCCTCGGCCAACGTCTGGTTGCGAACCTCGATGGTGTGGTTCACGACCAGGCCGTCCAGGCGGGCGAAGGCGTCGGGGTACTCGGGTGCCGACGGGTCCTCGCCGGTGAGGAGCTCGTCGAGCAGTTCCTGGCGGGCGGTGGGCTGGTTGGTGGTCATGTTGGTCTCCATGGTCTGGCGGGGTGGCGGGCCATCAGCGGGTGTCGGCGGGGCTGCTGTTGCCGGCTGCGAGGCGGGCGGCGGCCTTGTCGCCCCGCTTGCACGCCTGGCAGTACGCGGCCCCGTTGGGCTGGATGCGTCCGTGGACGGATTGGTCGTGGCCGGCGCGGCGGCAGACGGCGGGCCGGGCGGCGGTACCGAGTACGACCCGCAGCGCGTTGCGGTCCCGGATCCGGCGAGCGGTGTCGTCAACATGGGCAGGGGCGACGCAGTGGCGGGTGCCGCAGCCGCTGAACGCCTGGCCGACCGGAGCGACGCCGTGCTGCATGCGGAACGCGATCGCGGCCGGGCTGTACGAGCGGCCGCGATAGCGCAGGACGGGGGTCCGGCTGGCGTTCTGGCGCTCACCAGTCCATTCGAGGTGGCCGTCGGCGAGCGGACGGGTCCGCTCGGCCCACTTCTCCTCAAGGGTGAGGGGCTGTCGCTCGTAGCCGCGGGGCGGGGCGGGCAGGTCGGCCGCGTTACGGACCTTGCGGACCTCGCGGCGGTCCATGCCGAGGGTGCGGGCGATGACGGCGGTGGGGACGTTCTTGGCGGCGAGTTCACGGACTCGCGCGTGCTTGACGGCGAGGGCGGCGCGGCTGGGAGGCATCAGGCGGTCCTTTCAGGCGGCGGCGGGGGTCGGGACGGTAGTGCCGCGGTAGGCGGCACGGGCGGTCCGGGCGGTGGCCAGGGCGCGGGCCCGGGCGGCGGCGTCCGGAACGGGTTCCGAGGCGGCCGGCGCGGCGCACATCGCGCACGGCACGGCGACGGACGGGTGGGTCGGGCAGTACCGGGGCCGGGACGGCCGGGGGATGACGGGCGGGTGTCCGGCGGGCGGGGCGGGCGTCGTAGCTGCTGCCGGGGCTGGGTGGCGGCGGGCGGCGGCGCGGGCCCGGGTGCCCTCGGCCAGGTAGCCGCAGGCGATGCAGTCGGCGCGGTGCACGAAGTCCCAGCCCGCCTCGCAGGACGGCCGGTCGCAGCCGCGGCGGGCCAAGCCGACCCGGGTGAGCCAGCCGTACGACGAGCGGATGGCGTCCGGCGTGGCGAATGCCCAGCGACGCTGCACACGGTCGGCGACCCGGACGACGTTGCCGTCGGCCTCGTGGATCGCGGCACCAATGGCGCGGGCGGCCTCCCGCTGCTCCCAGCGGCTCATCCGGTCGATGAGGGCGTCGGGGAGCTCGGCCAGGACGCGGCGGATCTGGGGGGTGATGAGGAGTGGGGGCAGGGTGGTAGTCGGTGCCGGCGAAGCCGACGGGCGCCCAGCCCGGGCGGACGTCGCGCGGGTACCCGGGCGCGCGCCCGTGTCGCGCGGTGAGGTGGTTTCGGCTGCGCCGGAACCGCAACCGCCCACGGCGGCAGGCCTGTTGGAGGGATCTTGTTGTAGGGAGCCTGTTTGGGGAGCCGAGTTGGGAGGGGTGGTGGGAGCCGAGTTGGGAGGGGTGGTGGGAGCCGAGTTGGGAGGGGTGAAGTCGAAGGAGAGCTGGCCGTCGCACTCCGCTGGGGCGGTAGCGGCGGGCTGCTCGCGGCGGTCGACGGCGGTCCGGCGCAGTTTGGCGAACAGGGCGAGCTGGGTGGGGATGCCGGCGATCGGGGCGGGGTGGGCGGTGTAGTGGGCGGCGGCGCCGGCGGAGTCGGTGCGGCTGATCCAGCCGGTGGCGACCAGCTCGGCGACGGCAGTCCGGGCGGTGGCCTCTGAGATGCCGCACATCGCCGAGATGCGGCGCATCGAGGTGCGGTCATCGAGGTGCTGGCGGACGGCCAGCGCGCAGTAGGTGACGAACTGGCTGCCGCCGAGGGTGTTGCGGGCAGCGGCGCTGATGCAGACCATCAGCTCGTCCTCGGCGGCCGGGGTTATGGTGCGGGCTGAGGTGCCGCCCGGGCGGCGCTCGGCCTGGACGAGGCCGGCCTCCTCGGCGGTGCGCAGCGCGGCGGCGACGGTGCGGGGGTGGAGGCGGAGGACAGCGGCCAGGGTGGGGTCCGCGGCCCAGCAGTAGCCGTCACGCATCCGGGCGTAGTCACCCACGAGCGTGACCGCGCGCAGGGTGTCCCCGGTGACGGTCTCGACGCCGAGCCAGCGGGCGGGGAAGCGGGTGACGTGCTCGGCCGGGGGCTGCCCGGCGGGGTCGGGCAGGGCGGCAGCGGCAGCGGGCCGCGGCATGGTGCTCCCTCGGATGGTGTTGGTGCGGTGGGGCCCGGGCTCGCTGTGCTTTGGGCCCCACCGCTGTGTGGGGCCTACGGCTGGCTGGGGCCGTCGGGCTGGGGCGGGACGTACGGGGCGCCGTCGGTGCGGTCGGCGAGCAGCGCGGCGGCCAGGTGCTCGGCGATCCGGTCGCGGCGCTCCACGTCGGTGAACTCGGCGGCGAGCGGGTGCTCGTCGGCGTAGGCGCGCAGCGCGGCGACCAGCACGGGGAACGGGTCTGCCAGCCGGACGTGGCCGCGCGGACCTCGGACGTCGAGGTCGGGCGCCCGCAGCACGCTGGCGACCTCGGACCACCGGTAGAAGTCGGTGATGGGGAGGAGGCCGCCGGGGTAGCCGGCGGAGATACCGACCGCGGCGGCGAGCGCCAGAGTGGCGTGCGCGGTGGCGGTGGTGGCCACGGCCAGTGCCTCGGCGGGGAAGTCCGCAGCGAGCCGCTCGGCACGGACCGCCAGTGCAGCGCCCATCTCGTAGTGGTCCGGGCCGTTCATCGCTCTCCCCCGAACAGCGCGGGCTGGCGGAGGTCCACCCGCGGGTCGTGCTTCGACGGGTTGCCCTCGGCATCCACGTAGTACGGGGCGCTGGGCGTGATCCCCTTCGGCGCCTTCAGCACGGTGGTGATCGCGATGCTGATGGGGTTCCCGTCCACGTTGCCGCGGGACGGCTCGACGGTGACCAGCACGGCCAACGTCCCCTTCTTGCAGTGCGCGGTGACGGCGGCGATGAGCTGGTGCAGCTCGGCGGTGGCGTCGTCGTGGACGCGCCCGTTCATGTGCTGGTCGAGGAACTGGCCGAACGGCACCGGGACCTGGTCGGGCATCAGCTCGCCGGTGGTGGTGTCGATGCGGAGGGTGGTCGTGCTCATGGGGCGGGGTGCCTTTCGGTGCGGAGCTGGCAGTGCTGGCTGTGCTGGGCCGCTACGCCGTGCTCGCGGTGCGCGAACCGGGCGACGGCGGCGGGGCCGTACGCGGCGTCGGTCCAGCCACAGGGGCAGGCGTAGTCGGCGGTCGGGGGGATGTAGGACTGGCCGGCCCGGGGCCACGGGCCGGAGCCGAACACGACTCGTAGGCCGAAGAACGGCACCGGCCCGGGCGCGGCGGTCACTGCCGGACGGTCACCGCGTAGACGCGGCGGTGGTAGCCCGGACGGTCGGTGCGCATCTCGTAGAGGAGGTCGTCCACCCACAGCACGAGCAGGCCGGCGAGGGCCAGGACCTGCAGGACGATGAGCAGCAGGATGAGCGTCACGGGGCCACCACCAGCAGCTCGGCGCGGGCGATGCCGACAGCGGCGCAGGATCCGGAGCACCACCAGCGCCCCGGATCGGTCGACCCGGCCACCTCGGCGTAGGTCCAGCCGGTGACGGCGGCGGGCGGCGGGGACATGGTCGCGCCGCACCCGTCAACGGGGCAGCACTCGGTGAGCGGGATCGCCGGGCGCGGCTTCGGCGTGCCGGTCTTACCCTCGTTCCATGCCTTCTGCGCCGCGGTCGCGCCGGGCGAGGTGAAGTGCGGGCGCGTCCTCACCGCGCACCGCCGGTCGAGTCGTGGACCAGCAGCGGCTCGGTGTAGTACTCGGTCGGGGTGTCGCCCGCGTACATGGCCATCAGCCCCTCCGGCTCGTCCTCTACGACCGGGGACCAGGTGAGCCGCGCGTCGGGCCAGTCCTGGGCAGCAGCCTCCTCGCAGACATGGGCGGCCGCTCCTGCCGTGGTGTGCAGGCCGAGGCTGTCGGTGTCGTAGAGGGCGCGGTACACGGTGGCCAGCGGGCTGCGGAGCAGGCCGGCGTCGGCGAGGGCCTGGGCGATGCTGGCCGGGCGAGGGTCGCGGAAGAGCATCGCCCGGATGACCAGCTCGGCGGCGTGGGTGCGGTCGACGGTCACTGGGTCGACTCCAGCTCGGGGGCGGCGGCCGGCCGCGAGCCGGTACCGAACATCTCCACCCTGACGCCGTCCACCTCGATGGTGGCCTTGATCCGGGTGGAACCGTCCCGCTCGGTCTCCTCGACGACTACAGGCCTGCCGAGCTGGTCGGCCCACTGTGTGACGGCACTGGCCCCGAACAAGTGGACCGACGGGGTGTTCTCGTAGGCGTCGAGCGAGATCGTCACGGGTGCCGGGGTGAGGGCGAGCGCCGCCTGGTACGCGACCCGAGCAGCAGACGCGATCGGCGGGCTGTCCGGCCTGTGCATGGGGAATCGGGCCTCAGCGGCCTGAACGGCCTCGGTCGCCGCTTCGGTGGCCACACGGGCGGCGATCTTCGAGCGCTCCAACTCGGCCTCAGTCTTGGCAAGTTCACGGTCGAGGATCACCACCTCGGCCACCAGGCCGCGGAGCACCTCGCCAGCGGCGTGCAGCAGCAGCTCGGCGTGCAGCCGCCAGTCCGTCGGCCAGCCCTTGGCGATCGGCACGATCGTGTCGAGGTCCAATGCGTGGATCGCTGCGAGCGCGTCGACCCCGATCTCGGGCGTAGCGCTGGTGTACTGCTGGAACAGCTCTCCGTAGGTGCGGTGGCTCATGCCGTTACCGCCAGTCGGGCCGGAGCAACGGAGGTGGCGGGAACGGGACGGGTGAACGCGGCGGCGGCGCACAGCACGACGGTCACGCCGTCCTGTCGCACCGTCAGCGCCCAGGCCATCCCGGTCGGGGTACGGCGCGAGTTGAGTTTGGCAGCGTCACCGAGCATCTCCCGCCAGGCGTTGAGTCCCACCAGGCCGGCCGGGCCGTCGAAGGTGGCGCGGGCGGCGGTGTCCCCGGCGTCCGGGAACTCCCAGCGCGGGGCCGGAGCGGCCGGGTCGGTGGTGACGAGGGCAGCCGCAGTGAGCCGTGCCACGACTCGAAGGGCTCGGGCCTGGCGCTGCAGAGCGCCGGTAGGCTGATTCATGTCCTACTCCTGACTGTTGGCGTGGGTAGGGCTGGCCGTTCCGGGCTGGACCCCGGGACGGCCCTTGTCGTTACTGGCCGGTGCGCGGGCGGAGCCGTACGTACTGGCGGATCTCGCCGTCACGCCCAGCCGGCAGCGGGCGGGAGACACGAGCGATCGTGAAGCTGCCGCTGCTGCGGAGCGCGGCGATCGCCGCGGCGGCCGGTACGGGGGCTCCGACGATCCGGACCAGGAGGAGCGGGGACTCCGGCTTCTGGTTCGCCACCGCGATCACGCCCGGCGGGTGCGGCCGGTCGCCAGCGGGATGAGCGGCGCCTCGCCCGATTCAGCGGGCAGCGGGGCGTGGCTGTGCATCGCGCGGATCGCAGCGACGTTTGCGGCGCTGAACCGGACCTCTCGCCCGTACTTCTCGTGAGGCAGGCGCTTGATGTGGCGGCGCAGCCAGAGCTCGTTGATGCCGAGGTACTCGGCGAGCCCCTTGTACGTGAGGTACGGGACGCCACCGGGGAGCGGGGGGACGGGCATGTGCAGTTCCGCGAGGGCGGCCGGCGCGGGCCGGGCGAGGGCGAGGGTCATGGGTCACTCCTTGCTGCTCCGAGCCGCTGAATGCGCCTCGGTGTTCCGGAATGAACCATACGCGTTCTCGTTTCAGAACGCCATGCCGTTGTTCCCAATCGAGAACAACCTCAGCGGAACCTCATCTCGCGCTCAAGATGGCGTGAACTTGTCGGGCAGCATGAAGCGCGCCGATCCCGGCACCTGTAGCCTCGTTCGCGAACGCGGGCGCGTCGTTCGCGCCCGAGTACCCCTCCGACCGAGGGGGAAGCGCGCGAAGGAGACGGCGATGGCCAACAGCACGAGCGGGGGAGATCCTCGCCCGACGCCCTTGACGGACATCCTCAATGAGGCGCTGGCCGGCGGTACCACCTTCCGAGAGATCGCAAAACAGTCCATCGACCCAGAGACGGGCAACGGCCCGGGCCTCAGTTGGCTGAACGACCTCGCGAAGGGGAAGGTCAACCGGGCCCCAGAACCTCACACCCTCAGGGCCCTTGCCGTCGGCCTCAGACTGCCGCGCACCCAAGTACAGGCGGCCGCCGCAGAGCAGTTTCTGGAGTACACGAGCAGTGAGCTGAGCGATCTCCCCCCGGACGCCCGCGCGATCGTGAGCCACCTCGCTGAGGTGAACCCGCATGAACTGCCCAGGATTCGGGCGGTCCTTGAGGCACTGATCGCCCAGAGCGATGCAAAAAGCGAGCCAAGGGATGTTTAATCCCAAACATCTTTGATGCGGATCGACAACCTCCTGTTTCCGGCCACTCATCGGGTGTACGTTCGATTCGGCCTCGCGGGACGCGGCATATGCCGAGACAGGGGGTTGACTTGGGCCCACGAAGTGTCAGGTACATCACGGATCGGCTGGACGACGGTGCTCCGTCCGTCCTGGCCCTGATTGGCGGCAGCCTGGTGTTGATCGCCGATCACCAGGTGTACGCCGAGAGAGACGTGGCAGCTGCCGCGTCGCTCATCGACGCGTGGGTGACTGCCCACCAACTGGACGCCGACACCGCGCTTGAGGTGCTCGCTCCGCTGGTTCCCCGGATCATCATCGAAGGCCGGGCGGGGTTGTCGCCGCCCGTCCCCGCAACACTGTGAAACTCGCCGTCGGGCCCCCGCCACGCAGGGGCCCGACGGCGTTTTTCAGGCCCGGACCGGCACCTCGAGCAAGGCGGCCGCCTGGCGGACATCGTCGGGGATCTCGACCTTCAGCGCGAACTCCATCGACCAAGCGACGGCGAAGACCAGGTCGTCGTCCATGATGATGAGCAGGTGGCCGTACCGGTCGACCGTGGTCTGGATGCTCTCGTGGCCGAGGCGCGCCGAGATGGCCGGCAGCGGGATCCCCCGGTAGATCAGCCACGACGCGTGAGTGTGCCGAAGGTCATGGATCCGCGGCGCCTTGGTCAGCCCCTCGGCCTGGGCCGCCTCCACTGCAGGCAGCCAGCGCAGCCGCCGGAACGTCCCAGCCTGCCAGGCCGCTCCCTCCGGGGCCGGGAAGAGGATGTCGGTCTGCTTCTTGCCTCGGGCAGCCCGCTGCAGGATGGCTGCCTCCAACGGGGCCAGAACCAAGGTTCGCCGGCTCTTCTTGCTCTTCGGCGGCCCGATCTCGCGCCCGCCGTCCTCGGCTTCTTTCCAGGCCCGCGAAATCCGTATCGCCGGACGACCGTTGATCCTGACCAGGTCGCGCACCTGCAGGGCAGTGGCCTCTCCCCACCGCAGGCCCGTGGACAGCAGCACCTGGGCCAGGTCAACGGCGTCCGGCGCGAGATGCCTGAGGATCAGGCCGGCCTCCCAGTGTTCGAGGAAGGTGGCGACCTCCTCATCCGAGTCGTCCGCCCGGGGAAGGTTGGTCTCGAGACACGGGTTCACGCTGCGAAGCGGGTTCTCGCCGGAGGCGGCCGCCGCGAGGATCGCAGACAGCAGACCGTGCTGGTTGCGAATGGTCTTGGCCGCGAACTTTCGCCGCTTCTTCTCGGGCGGGTCGTGGGGCGCGGGTACACCGTCGGCCATGTCGTTGACCCACTGCTTCACATGCTCGCTGCGGATGGCGTACGGGCCATCCACCACGGCGTGGTCACGGAACCACGGCACCATGTTCTGCTCGACCAGGCGCCGGTACTTCCGCTTGGTGCCGCCCTCGACACCGGTGAGGTTGTCGATGTGCTTCATCGCGTACGGCTCGAACCAGTGGGCCGGGTCGATCTCGGCGGCTGGCTCCGGGTCCGGATCCGGCTCGACGAATCCCCTGCCCGGTACCCATCCGGGCGGCCACTGCTGGCCGTGTCCGTTGACCAAGTCCTTGAAGCGCTCGGCTGACTTCTCGTCGGCGAAGGGCTCCCCCTGCTCCTTGCTCCCCCTCCCATCGCTACGCCATGTGACCGTGTAAACGCGACTGCCGTCTTTGCGTTCTCGAACGCGAATGTGGGCCATTGCATTAGCGTACGCCCGCAGCACAGGTCGGTGCGGGAATCTGTGCGGGAAGGTTCCGGGCACGCAAACGGCCCCCGACCTGTTTCCCCAGGTCGGGGGCCGTTCAACGACTGTGGAGCCTAGGGGAGTCGAACCCCTGACATCTGCCATGCAAAGACAGCGCTCTACCAACTGAGCTAAGGCCCCGAGCAACGGGCACTAGCCTACCCGCTCCCGGGCAGCGCCCCACGCGGGTTTCGGACCGGCCCCGGCCTGTACTCCGCAGGCCGGTCCGAGGAAGACTCGTGCGTCAGCTCAGCGGCCGGCCGGAACCGGGTCGGTCGCCTCGGTCCACAGGTCCTGCTCGGCGCGGTCCGCCTGGACCTGACGGTAGACAAAGAAGCCGCCGAGGGCGACCAGGGCGACCAGGAGAAGCTTCTTCACCGCGGGACCTCGTCCTTCTTGCTTACTTGGATGTAAGGGCACGAACCAGCGGTCAGGCTGAAGACCGCCCTGGGGCCGATGATACACACCGGTAACCGGTTCAGAAGCGGCCCCCGCCACCGTCAACCGGCCGATCTGCAAGCGCCTTTGACGCTTCCCTACCAGTACGGTCATCGGACTGCGAGCCCACTGCCTCCCCCCGAATACCGACGAGTCGGACCCGCCGTCGGTTCCGCACCGCCGACGGGCCCTTCGAACACCCCGGCAACTATCCGCGGCGACGCCTGCGCAGCAGCGCGACATCCCGCCGGATCGCCCGGACGTCCTCGCTCAGCGCGTCCAGCCGGCCTCCGTGGGCGTCCAGCCGCGACTCCTGCCGGGCGATCCGCACACTGATCGCGGAGATCACCACGCCCTGCGCCTCCAACCGCCGGTCCACCGACCCGAGCGCCTCGGCCAGCTCGGCGACCACACCCGGCAGGTCCTCCGGCTCCTCCCCCGCCGGCGGCACGGCGGGCAGGCACTCCTCGAACGGCTCCAGCCCGTCGATCCGCCGCCGCCACGCCGCCACGGCCGGATCCCGCCGCACCGCCTCCTCCTCGTCCCATCGCAGCTCGCTCCACCGCTTCCACGGCCGCGCCCGGAACATGTGGACGCCCGGCGGCTCGGCCGCCGGACGGGCCGCGCTCTCGATCATGTCGAGCAGTCGGCTGCGGACCTGGCGGGCGACCTCGCTGTCCCGCAGCAGCATCGCGACGTTCAGCACCGCCCGGCGGGAGTACAGGGCGACACCGTTCCCACCGCCCTGGGGGCGGCTGACCACTTGCTGCGCGGGCAGATCGCCCGCCCCCGCCTGCGGCTGACCGCTCTCCGGGCCGCTGACCTGCCAGAGTGACACCTTGTCACTCTGGTTCGCGGGGTTGTCCACAGGCCGCGCTGGCAGGCCACCCGCCTGCGTGTGCGGCTGACCGCTCTGCGGGCCGCTGACCTGCCAGCCATTCGTTTTGAATGTCTGGTCAGCGGGGTTTTCCACAGGCCTGAGAACGGTGAATCCGTTGCTCTCCAACTCCTCGCGGTGCCGTCGGAGCAAGCTGTAGATGGCGGGCTCACTGACCCCGAAGTAGTCGGCGACCATCCGCGTGGTGGCGTGCAGCCCGTCGGGCAGCAGGACGAGGGCCTTGACCTCGTTGAGGACTTCGGTGCGCTCGCACAGGCCGCTTCGGAGCGTCCTGGATTCGAGCAGGGCGGCTTCCATGGACATGGGGATGCCTCACAGGGTGAAAGAAGACGTGACGGGGGAACCGCCCGGGTGCCCGGGGCGGGCGGGGCCGGTCATCCGCCGGCCGGAGCAGAGGTCGCGTTGTGTCCCACGTCACCCAATGACCGGGTCTGTCGCCCGGCTATCCCCGACTTCACATCAGTTTCGAGTCAGCTCACCCTGTGTTTCGCCTCTGCGCACCGGGCTCAACGAGCCGTCGCGGCCGGAGGTTACGGGGAAAATGTCGAAGGCCCCGATCACCAGGTGATCGGGGCCTTCGCGCCGGTGGGCCTAACAGGACTTGAACCTGTGGCCTCTTCCTTATCAGGTGATCACTCGGCCGGATCGCCGCTCATGGCGCGGCTTCGGGCTGGGATGGGTTGTACGCCGACGCCCGCCCACGTCCACGCTCGTACGCCGGTGTTGGCGTAGTGCGTTGGCGTACGCCCACCGGCAATCGGCCGGGAACTCTCTCCCCTTCTACTGGGGGCGCGCCCTATGCTCCCCGGGTTCGGCTCGCCGTGCGGCCGATGGGAAGACGGGGGACGAGTGGACACCATCACTCAGCTGGTGACGATCGCGGCGGTACTACTGGGCGCGCTGACGACGTACGCCACGAATCAGCTCGTGGAACGGAGCAAGCGGCAAGAGGTTCGACGAGTCCGGTGGGATGAGAAGAAGCTCGATGCCTATGCCGAGTACATCGGGCGGGTACGCGCCTTCATCCACGCCAACGTGCTGCTGTACGAGGTGCGCGAGGAGATGCGTGCAATGCCCCGCAGCGAACACGACCTGACCATGGACCTCACCGACGCCGGCGCCGCCCAAGCCATCGCTTTTGAGCGCGTGATGCTGCTGGCCGGTGATGAAGTGGTCAACGCGGCGCATGCCGTCCAGGAGGCAACCGCTGCAATCGGATGGCACGCTCGCGGCGTCACTGTCGGCACGCTTGACGAATGGCGGGCCCGGAACGCCGCAGCATTCACTGCCATCAACCTGTTTCACCAACACGCTCGGGCAGACCTGGGCGTGAGCGGAAGTTTCGAGGGAGAGACGCACTCCGCCCGAGGACTGCTCTTACCGGGAAGTCGCACGACCGAGTAAGACGAACAGGCCCGGGCCCGACAGCTCCTCGCTGCCGGGCCCGGGCCTTTTTGCGTTCCGCGTCAGGCGTCGATCCGCCACGCGCCAAGCGCGGCAAGTGCCCGCGCCCGCGCTTCGACTACCGCCATCCTGGCCGACCGCTCACCCTCCTGGACGTGTGCTGCCTGGCTCGTGCTCTGGCCCGGCCACTTCCGGTAGAGCAGGCCCGTCTCCGCCGTGAACCATCCGCGGCTGACCGCGTCGAGCGCCATCAGCAGGCCGGTGTCCTCCGAGGCCGGCAGCGCCATCCAGCCGCCGAGCGCGAGCAGGAGATCACGCCGCACGCACAGCGTCGCCGGGTGAACCTGGGCGCGGAAGTCGTGGGACGTCCAGTGGTGAAGCACCTCGCCGCGCTCGATCGGCCCCTCGGGCGGGTCCTGGTCGAAGCCGACTGTCGTTCCGTCCGGCAGCAGGTCCAACACTCTGGACGTGGTCCAACAGACTCCGGGCTGGTGAAGCGCGGCCAGGTCCCGGGCCAAGGTGCCCGGCGTCAGCATGTCGTCGGCGTCCAGAACCTTGACGTACTGGCCGACGACGCGGGAGAGCCCGAGCGTCCGAGCGACGCCGGCGCGACCATGCCGCCCCTGCCCGAAGCTGACGCGATCGTCGTCCGGCACGTACGGCAGGACCGCGTCGGTCTCGCCGTCCTCCTGAATGACCCACTGCCACTCCCAGCCGTCGGGGAGCTGCTGGTCGAGCAGGGACTTGTAGGCATCCGGCAGGTACTTGGCCGCCGGGCCGTGAACCGCCGTAATGACGGAGATGACGTTGGCCATGCTCACCACCTGTTCAGAGGAGTCGTGAACACCATCTCGGTGCGGTCGCCGGGCAGGATCACGTTCGAGACCTCGACCACCCGCCCATCGGTGTCGTAAGAGATCTTGCGAAGCGCGAACACCGAAACTCCGGCCCGAAGGTCGAGTTCCTCAGCTTCCTCGGCCGTCGGCGGTCGCGCCGTGATGTGTTCCACGACGCGGTCGAGCTCAATACCAATGGTGAAGAGCTGGTTCTGCGTGCCACCCGGCCAGGGCTCACGGGAGGCTTCGAGCAAATCAGGGTTCGCCTGCACCACCTCGTACACCAGGTACGAGTGGACGAGGTTGAGCGGCACACCCTCTTCGCGGTAGCTGGTGCGGTACGTCCGCTCCAACAGTGCCGTACCGGCCGGCACAGCAAAGAGGTCAGCAAGGTCCGGAGCAGCCTCTACCTTCCGAAAGACCGCACTGAAGTCCAGGTCACCGAGCCCCAGCCCGGTGTCTCGCTCGGTGGCGCCCGTCATCTCGCGAGTTTCCTGCGGCTGCCGAGCCCGGTCCTTCTCCCACTGGTGCCGTTCGTTGGAACGAACCACGAGCTGGCGCGGCTTGCGAACGAAGTTCCCTCGGCCATGGACCTTGTCCACCGTGCCTTCCGCAGCCAGTACCGCCAGCGCCTGGCGGATGGTCGGCAGGCTCGTCTTGTACTGGCTCGTCAGCTCCGGCGTCTCGGAAGGCAGCTTGGCGCCCGGCTCCCACTCGCCGTCCTCGATCCGCTTGCGGAGATCGTCAGCAATCTTCTCGTACTTGGCCATTTCGGACTCCACTGCCTTTCCCTAGGGCCTCTACAGCTTAAGTCCTCAAGAGGTGTTGACGCCAACGCCCCTCGCCATGCATAGTCTTCCTCAGCTCCTCTTGAGGAGTTGAGGAGAAGACCCCATGAGGGCTTCTCTGACCTGCGCAAATGCGACGGTCGGTTGTCGGGGAAGGCGGCATTGCCGCACGCCTACGAGCCGCGCCTGATCGCGGTTCCTTGAGAACTCAACAGTGTGCTGATCAACGGACGGCCCGTAGTGGGCCCCTGCGGGGGCGAGGGTGCGACTCCCTCCCCGTTCGCTGACAGCCCCGGTGCCGACCGCACCGGGTTGCTGTCTTTCGTCGGGCCCGTGAGTGGGCTGGCGCGCCTTCCTTGGCCGGTTGCGCGCCAGCCCCTTACGGGTCTGTTCACCTGACTGAGAGGTAGAGACCCGTGAAGTTGATTGTTGCAGGGCAGATTGCCGCGGACTCGGAGGAGTTCGCGGAGTTGGCGCTCGGGGTGGACTCGGACTTCACCCGGCTCTTCACCGGGGTGCCCGGTGAGAGCGAAGACGAGCGCGAGGCCCGAATGGACGCCGCGGCCGACATCGTGGCGGACCTGCGCCGGGAGGACCCGGCGCTGGCCGCCTACGCCGAGCGGCTGTTGAGCATGGCGCCGGTGCCGCTGCGGCGCCCGGCGGTCATCCAGCGCACCGCCAGTGTCGAGCGGGTGGCGGCGTGAGCGGGCTGAGCGAGTTCCGCTCCGAGCGGCGCGCCGACCGTCAGGCCGACCGGGACAATGCCCGTGCGGACCGGCGGGACGAGCGCGAGCAGAACCGGCTGGACGCCGAGGCGGCCCGCCAGCGGCGCGAGGCCGACCGACTCGCCGACGAGCAGGCCCGGGAGCGGCGGCGGGCGGCGCGGGCCGCGCGACTGGGTCGGGTGACCGGCTGGGTGTCGGCAAACCCGGCGCGGGCGTTCGTCCGCCTGGTACAGGCGTGCTCGATCGTCCCTGCCGTGGTCTCGCAGGTCGCGGCGCTCGACCACGCGAAGGTGTATCTGCTGCTCGCGGTGCTGCTGGCCGCGATGCTGGAGGGCGGCGCGTGGGCGCTGGTCGCCATGGGCTCCCAGGCCGAGGGAGAGCGTTCCACCCGCACCTACCGCCTCGGCGCGTGGGCGGCCGGGGCGGTCGCCGCGGGCATCAACTTCGCCCACGGCTGGACGCAGTACCCGGCCCACCACTGGGTCGCGTTCGTGCTGGCCCTGTCCAGCATCGGCGCGGTCTGGCTGACCGACCTTCAGACCCACGGCGGGCGCGGCCCGACCACGGCAGAGAAGAAGCAGGCGAAGGAACGCGCCGAATACGCCCGGCGCCGGGCCGAGCACCACCCGAAGGTGCGGGAGGTCGCGGACCGGCTGCTGTCCGCCGCCGCGTACGGAGCGTTGTCGCCGGACGAGGCGTGGCGGATCGCGTGGGAGTACGTCCACGGCGTCACCACCCCCGGCCTGACCGCCGATCTGCTCGCCCAGCGGCTCAACGCGCGGGCCCGGGTGGCGGAGCTGAGTGTGCTTCCCGCGCCGGCCGATCTGTGGCCGGGAATGCCCGACGACCCGTTCCCCGCCCTCACCCTCCCGCTGCCCCCGGGCGGGCCGGACAGCGTCTACTTCGACACCGTTCCCGAGGACCTGGGGAACGCTTCCCCGATCACGGCAGAAACGCTCGAAGCCCTTTACGGAACGGGGTTGGACGCGTCCGTACAGAACCCCGGCGCGCCCATGCGCGGCCCCTCGGCCGACGGCGGCGGGAACGCTTCCGGCCCGACCGGGGAACGCGCTCTCGACCCGGTCGACCTCGCCCGGATCCGCCTGCTGGCCGCCGACCTCGCCGCCGACGGCGAGGAGCTGACGACCCGCAAGGTCCGCCTGCTGCTCGGCTGCCGCAACGACTACGCCGTCCGCCTTCGCGCCGCCGTCGAGGCCGAGCGCACCACCCCCGGCGAGGAGAACGCACAGTGACCACCGACACCGACTCCCGCAACCTCACCGGCGCCCAGACCAACGCGGCCAGGGCCCTGCTCGCGATGGTCACCGCCTTCCCCCACCTGCCCGCTCCCCGCCTGCGACCGGATGTCCTGACCCCGGCCACGGCCGAAGGCACGCACGCGTGGGGCGTGAACGTGTCCATCCACGACGGCCTCGGGCACTTCGAGCAGTGGCGCGCCGCACTCGGCCTCGACCCCGACGCCGTCACGGCCCACCTGGACGACGACTTCACGAACTGGCTGGAGGTCTCCGGCACCTGGTCCGGCGTCCCCGTCCAGGTCATCGGTTACTTCCGCTTCACCGACCCGGGCGAGCCGCAGTGAGTCGCCCGCGGTTCTGGGACCCGACCGGAGAGCGGTTCGGGACTCCGACCTACCCGTGGCGGATGGTCCCGGAGGGGCTGTTGACCCGCCGTCAGCTTCGCGCCCGCGGCCTCTGCCCGGGCCGCCAGCCGGTGGCCGCGCAGATCCTGTGGCGCTCGCGGCTCTCCGCGACCCCGCGCGCCGCCTACCTCTACCGGGTCGAACTCGCCGTTCCCGTTGGCGAGTTCACGCCCGCCAGGCCGCGCGCGCTGGCCGCCGCCAACGCCGCCCGCCGCACCTGCCCCGTCTGCCGACGCGACGCCGGATACGTCCTGCCCGCACACCTCGGCACCTGCCTGCCCTGCGCGGACCGCGCACCCCTTGCTGCCTGACTTTTCGAAGGAGAAACACCCATGAACTGCTACTTCTGCGGCATCGACAAGCCGGACGTCGAGGTCGTCGCCGACCCGTTCGCGAAGGAGATCAACGACGAGGAGTGGCTGATCCCGCTGTGCAACGACTGCTACGGCGACCGCTGCGACGACATCTAGCCATGGACTCCTCGTGCGTGTTCTGCGCGATCGCGGCCGGCACTGCGCCGGCCGTGGTCGTGCGTGAGTGGCCGGACGCGATCGCGATCCGGCCCCGCTCCGGGGGCGTGAACCCCGGCCACCTGCTCGTCATCCCGCGTGCCCACGTCGCGGACGTGGGCGCCGATCCGGTCGTCTCGGCGGCCGTGATGGCGCGCGCCGCCGAGCTGGCCGCCGTACTGCCGGCCGCGAACGTCATCACCAGCAAGGGCTCGGCCGCCACGCAGACCGTCTTTCACCTGCACATCCACGTCGTCCCCCGCGCCGACGGCGACGGCCTGCCGCTGCCGTGGACGCCGCAGCGCAACGCCCGCACCCGCAACCCGATGGGAGACCAGCAGTGATCAACGTCGTGATGGCCCGCGAGGAACTCCCCACCATCCCGGGCCCGAGCGTGTTCCTCGCCGGACCCAGCCCGGAAAAGGGCGGGCCGGTCGAGTCCTGGAGGCCGGCCGCGATCGCCGAACTCGACCGCCAGTGGCGCGGCCAGGACACGACGCTGACCGTGTTCTCGCCCGAGTCCCGGGGCGGTATCCGGGCGGCGCGTTACGCCGACCAGACCAAGTGGGAGCGGGCCGCCCGCAAGCAGGCCGGCGTGGTCATGTTCTGGATCCCCCGCGACCTGGTCCACATGCCCGGCTTCACCACGAACGTCGAGTACGGCTACGACATCGCCCTGCGGACGATCGTGCTCGGCTGCCCGCCCGACTGCCCCAACCCCGAACGCAACCGGTACCTGATCGACCTCGCCCACGAGCACGGCGCGCCCGTCCGCGAGACCCTCCCGGCCACCGTCGCCGCCGCGCTGGAGTTCGCCCGGCCCACCGACCGGCTGTTCATCGACTACATGGCCGCGTTCGAGGCGTCCGTCCTGCACACGAGCAGCTGCCCGGCGTGCGGGGACGACCAGCCGTGCAAGGAGGGCGAGACCACCTGGACCCGGTTCGTCGCGCTCCAGAACCGATGGGAAAGCACCCAGAACCGCCGCTGATCGCCAACTCCCGCGCACGACACACCATTTGGAGCCTGCCGTGATCCCCTCCCGTGCCGCGCGGTTCGCCGCCGCCTACGCCCTGCTCCGCGCCGCCGCCGACGTGGCGGACCACTGGATCCAGACCGACCACCAGGCCTGCACCAAAGGCCAGCACGACGGCCGCGAGGGCGAGTCCAGCGCTGCCGGCCGCGCCGCGTGCGCCGCGCACGTCGCCGCCTATGTCGCCGCCCAGGGGCTCGCGCTGTGGGGCGGGGCCCGGCTGCTCGGCGTCCGCCTGCGGCCCGCCCCGGTGGCCGCCGCGCTGACCGTGTCCGCCGCCACCCACTACATCGCCGACCGGCGCGAGCCCCTGCGCCGCATCGCCGCGGCCACCGGCAAGGGCAACTTCTACGCCCTCGGCACCCCCGCCCACCCCGCGCACCCGACCACCGCCGACGGCAAGTACGCCCCCGTCCTCGGCACCGGCGCCTACGCCCTCGACCAGGCCTGGCACCACGGCTGGGAAATCGTCGCCGCCCTCATCGCCTCCGCCTGATCCGGGGCGGCCGCCAACGCCTGGAAGCAGAGCGGCCGTCCCGGGCTCCGCCCTTCTCAAGAGAACCGGAGACCCGTCATCATGTCGGAACTTCCCGCCTCGGCGCTGGTCGAGGTCACCACCGTCCCCCAGAACCAGCCACCCGCCACCACCCCGTCGTCGGCGCGCAAGACACCGCCCGCCCCGTCCGGGGTGCCGGGGGTGCCGCTCGCGGTGGCCGTGGCGAACGCGCTCGGCGTGGTCGGCGCCGGTGCGCTGTCGCTCGGCGGCCCGGTGTCCCTGGCCGTGGCCGGGACGGCGGCCGGCGCTGCCGCGATCGGCGGCCTGGCCCGCCGGGCCCGCAACCGCCGCACCGACCCGCACGCCGCCCTGCGCCGGGCCGCCGCCCAGCGCACCACCGCCGCCGCCTCGCCCATGCCCGGCCTCGGCCCGACGCCCTCCCGCCGCCAGGCCACGCGGCCCGGAGTCCCCAACTTCCCGCTGCCCCAAGCCGGTTACCGTCCGACCGCCCCGCGCCCGGGTGCCAGTTCCGGCGGGGCACGCACCACCGGCCCCTCGACCTCCCGGCCGGCGGGATCGACCGGAACCGCCGCCCACCGCCACGCCCCCGCCGGAACGCGGACGGGCGGCGCGGCGGGTGGTCTCTTCCGCTCCGACGGCCGGCCGTCCCGTCCTGGGGCAGCGGGTTCGCACCGGCCGTCGAACGCGGCGCACACGCTCGCGAAGGCGGCGGCGCCGCGCCTGGCCAAGGCCGTCGGGACGCATGCCGTGTCCGGTGGCGGTGTGCCGGGGCCGGGTGAGGTGAAGGCCGCCCGTCGGGCCGCCCGCAAGGAGACCCGGCTGGCGAAGATCGCCGAGCGCTCCGCGAAGCGGGTGGCCAAGGGGCAGGCCGCCGCCGAGCGCGCCGCCGGCATCGACCCCGCCACCGGCGCGGGCACCCAGGCCAAGAGCCTGGGCGTCGGCCGGAAGGGGCTCACGCCCGTGCAGTCCAAGGCCCTGCGCCGCTCGGCCATGCGCCACGGCGTGCGGATGGCCGGCGCCGCGGCGGCGACCGGTCTGGTCGTGCTGGGCTCGGTGGCGGTCGGTAACTGGCGGCACCCGGGCCGCGTGGCCGGTCACCTGCGCCGCACCTGGGCCCGCCTCGCCGGCCGGGCCCGCGAGGTTCGGGCCGCCCGGGACGCCGGGATCCTCGGCGTCGCCGACGCGGCCGGGCACCTTCCCGGCGTGCCCGTGCCGGCCGAGTTCGTCAACATCCCCGGCCGCCCGCCCCGCACGGCCGACGCCGACACCGTGGCCCGCATCTTCGCCCGCCCCGAGCGCCACCAGCCGGGCCAGGCCACCGAAACCAGCCCGATCGCCCTCGGCAAGCCCACCACCGAGCCCAAGAAGGAGACCCGCGTGTCCACCCCCCTCGACGGCACCAACGGCACGTTCAGCATCACCTCCGCCACCGACGTGATCCTCCAGGCCGCGACCACGTTCGAGCCCGAGAAGATGGCCGACTTCCAGACCCTCATCGAGGAACTGCCGGACGCCTACATCACCCTCCAGGACGTCCTGCGGGTCCTCGCGGAAAGCGCCGCCGAGAAGCTCCCGGTGTCCCCGACGGTCGTGGAGGAGATCGGCACCGCCTACCGGGCGATGAACGGCGTCGTCGCCGCCCTGCAGGAGGTCGCCCCGGTCTACCGCAAGGCCCACGCCGAGGACCTGGAGCGCCACGAGAACCCCCGCAACGGCCTGGACGCCGAGCGGAAGTGGAACGTCTGACCGCCCTCTCTCAACCCCCAATCCGGTACTAGGAGTTCAGTCATGTCCGTTCCGAACTGGCTGGTCACTCGCGTCCTCGGCGAGGCCGTCATCGCCACCGCCACCGCGCGCCAGACCGCCACCGAGATCCACGCCCAGGGGCGCGATCACTACGACGCCCCGGCCTGGCGCGCCGCCGTGGCCGACGCCCACCGCGCCACCGACACGGCAGAGCAGATCGGGATCAGCCCGCAGGCCGTCCTCGACGCGTCGAAGGCCCCCTGACCATCCCCCCAGCACCAACTCCCGGCCGGGCCGTCCACAGGGTGTGGACGGCCCGGCCCCGTCCCGGCTGGAGCCGCCCGTCATGACCGACAAAACCACCAAGACGAAGACCCCCGCCCCCGCCCGGGTGGACTGGAAGGCCGGGCACGGCGTGCTGACCGGCACCCTCAACGCCACCGCCGGCGCGCTGACCACCACCGCGCTCGGCCACGCGAGCGGCATGCCCGCCGGCTGGGCGCTCATGGCCGGCGCAGCCGGTGCGCTCGGCACCATCGCCTCGGGCCTGCGGGGCCGCCTGAGCGCCGCCACCCTGGCCTTCCGCAGCACCTGCTGGATGGCCGCCGGCGGCTGGTCGTCCTGGGCCCTGGACCAGGGCGGGCCCTGGCAGTGGCCCCAGCTCGGATCGCTCGCCGCCGCCGGGATCGCCGCCGGCACCCTCGCCGTCGGCTTCGCCGCGCACGAGGAAGTCGAGCAGGCCAAGCGCGCGCACCTGCTGCTGATCGGCGCCCGCCGCCAGATCGCCGCGGAGTGGACCGACCGCATCAAGCGCGTCTGCTCGGTGAACGTCACCGTCCTCGGCATCGAGCACTGGCCCTCCGGCGCGGGCTACACCCTGGAGATCGAGCTGCCCGAAGGCGGCACCACCCGGCGTTCCATCGCCGACCGCACCGAAGCCCTCGGCTCCGACCTCGACCTGCCCGACGGCTGCGGCCTCCAGGTCACCCCCGGCATCTCCCGCCGTCGCGTCCTCATCCAGGTCACCACCAAGGTCCTCACCGACCAACTCCTGTTCCCCATCGAGGAGATGGGCGAGGTGACGACCGTCAACAACCCCGTCCCGATCGCGCTGCTGTCCGACGGCGCGCGCGCCGAGATGGACCTGCGTCAGGCGTCCACCATCGTCACCGGCCCCACCGGCACCGGCAAAACCAACTGGCTCCACACCCTCATCGCCCGCCTGTCCCAGACCAACGACACGCTGGTGTGGGTGATCGACCTCAACGGCGGCTCGATCGGCCTGCCGTGGCTGAACGCCTGGCGCGACGCCCAGATCAACCGGCCCGGCTCCCGCTGGGCCGGCGCAAACGTCCCCGTCCCCGGCGTGGACTGGGTCGCCTCCACCCCGCAGGAAGCCAAGCGCATGCTCGCGGCAGCGGTGCGGATCGCCAAGGCCCGCAAGGTCGCCTACCAGGACGCCATGCGCGACGCCAACGACGACAAGCTGCCCGTCTCCCCACAGATCCCGGAGATCGTCATCGTCATGGACGAGGGAGCCGAGGCCGCTGCCACCCGCGAGGCCAAGGGCGTGCTCCCCGGGGCGTCCGAGGTCATCCGCATCGCCCGCGCCATGGCGATCCGCTTCGTGCTGTCCGTCCTGCGCGTCACCCAGGATGTCCTGCCCGACCCGCTCGTACGCAAGATGGCGAGCAACCGGCTCGCCACCGGCGCCCTGGAGGACTCCGAACTCGGTTACCTCTTCGGATGGCGGGCCATGCGCGCCGAGGACAGCTTCTCCGGACCCGGGTCGGTGCTGGTCGGCACCGAGGGCAAGCAGCCCAGCAAGGCCCGCCAGCCGCGCATCACCCCCGACATGATCGAGGAGATCAGCGCGCTCACCTCCCACCGCCGCCCCGCCCTCGACGCCCCCTCCGTCCAGGCCGCCGGAGCCGACTACACCGACCGCTGGCTCACCGAACGCTGCGGCCACCTGTGGGCCGACACCCTCGCCGCCACGACCGTCCCCGCCGGCGGCACGTCGGCCGGGGCGAGCCACGGCGAAGCGAACGGCAGCGGGTGGAAGGCCACCGCCGGATGGGACACCGAACCCACGCCCACCACCGGTGCCGCCACGGACGACCTCGAAGCGCTCTGGCTCCTGCCCTCCGCCCGGCCCGACACCACGCCGACCGACACCGACTGGGCCGACCCCACCACCTGGGCCACCGGCCGCGAGCAGGCCCCGTCCGAGACGGCCGGCGCGAAGGACGCCGCGCTGCGACTGCTGCGCGACGCGGGCCCCGAGGGCACCGGAGCCTCAGCCATGGAACGGGCCCTGAAGGACACCTACGGCACCCGCCGCCCCGTGCTCCAGAACTGGCTCAAGGCATGGGTCGAGAGCGGCGAAGCAGTCCGCATCGGCGAGGGCAGCAAGACCCGCTACGTCCACCGCGACCACGCCCCGAACGCCTGACCCACGACCCCTGTCTGTCACCTGTCGCCCCACCTCCACAAGGGGCTGTTTCGCGGCCCCGAGCCCCTGTCACCCCCTGTGCGACCTGCGGATTACAGGTGACAGACAGGTGACAGGCGACAGGTGACAGACAGGTCGGATGACACCCCCGGATGACAGGCGCTACGGCCCACCCGCACGTGCCTTTGGGCGGGCCGCGCACACCCCCAAACCGCCCACAGGAAGAGAGCTCGCCGTGATCGTCTCCGTCAGCCTGACCGTCCTCTTTGTGATCCTCTCCGTCGTCCTGATCCGCGGGCGCCGCGTCTCCGTGCCGACCGCCGGCGTGCTGTGGCTGTCCGGCTTCACCCTCGCCTCCACCGGCCTCGCCGGACCCGTCAACACCTTCCTCACCGCCGTCGCCTCACTGATCACCAACCACTGACCCCCCCCCGTTAGGAGAGCACCGCCATGGACCGCACGCCCTACATGCCGCCCGCCACGGCGGTGCTCTACACCGCCGACGGCCAACCCCTCTACGCCACCCCGCCCCAGACCGCACCCTTCCCCGCCCACCGGCCCGCCCCGTGGCCCGTTCGCGAAGCCGGTCCGGTTCACCCGATCGACCCGACCTCGATCTACCTCCCCACCCCCGCGGCTGAGCCCGGCCGAGACGTGTGGCCCGCCCGCCTCATCGCCGGCGGGATCGGCATCGGCGCCGCCGGCATCGGCCTCGGCTTCTTCCTCCAGGCCCTCGCCGCCGCCGCCACTGGCCTCGGCCTGCTCGCCGCCATCCTCGCCCTCGTCTGGCTGCTGAAGAACGGCCAGGGCTTGGGCGGCGGACGCGCCGGGGCCGTGAACGTCCACGTCAACGTGTCGAACCGCAACCGCTGACCCCTGGAGATCACCGTGTCCTACTGCGACGAATGCGACGACTGGGACTGCCCCGGTCACTACTGCGACGAATGCGCCGATGAGAACTGCCCCGGCCACGAGCTGTGCGAGGACTGCTCCGACGACATCTGCACAGAGTGCGGCGGCTGCTCCTGCGAGGACTCGTACTGCGACGGCCTGCACCGCTGCTGACCGGCCTGTGCCGACCGCCGTTCCGCCCAACACCCGCCCGTGCGGCGGTTGGTGGGCGGTGCGGGGGACGGACAGCCCGACCCCGGAACCACAAAACCCCGCACCAGCCGCCTGATCTTGGCAGAGCGACGGCTGTTGCGGGGCCCAAGTCCGTACGAGACGAACCAGGACACAGCATGCCCGACTTCACCCGCTCCACGCTCGCCATCACCGACGACGTCGCCGACAGGCGCGACGCCTCCGACGGCAACTCCCGCTTCGGCTCCTACCTCGCCCTCAACGCGCGCCGGCTCCACGACGACGGCCGGCCGCTCAACTCCCAGGAGTTCGCGTTCGCTGTCTGGCAGGTCGCCACCAGTCCGGTCATGTCGCCCGGCTACGTCCGCCACCGCCCCGACCTGCACAACATCACCCTCACCAGCTACGGCGAGGACATGGACCAGGTCGCGCTCCGCATCGACGTCCCCCTGCGTCACCACCACCTCGCCGCCCGGCCGGACCACCGCCTCATCGACTGGCAGCGCGATGTGTGGGCCACGGCCGACGGCTTCACCGCCCTCACCGAGCCCCGCCCCACCGGCCGGTGCGCGCTGATGGCCACCGCCACCTTGCTGCTGCCCGTCCCCGAACACGTCCTCGTCACCCCGACCGCCACGGTGCCGGGCTACGAGATGACCGCCCAGGCCAAGAACGCCGTCGCGGCGCTGGTGATCTGGGCGAACGCCCACGCCCACCTGGTGAACGACCTCACCGCCGGGGCCGGGTCGTGAGCGCCGTAGCGGGGCCGCTGATCGGGTCGCTGTGCTCCGGCTACGGCGGCCTCGACATGGCCGTACAGGCCGTGCTGGGCGGGGAGTTGGCGTGGGTGGCGGACATCGACCCGGGCGCGTCCGCGATTCTCGCCCACCACCACCCCGCCGTGCCGAACCTCGGCGACATCACCGCCGTCTCCTGGTCCGGTGTCGCCAGGGTGGACGTGCTCACGGCCGGGTTCCCCTGCCAGGACGTCTCCTCCGCCGGCCTGCGCGCGGGCCTGGCCGAGGGCACCCGATCCGGCCTGTGGCGTGAGGTGGCCCGCGCCGTCCGCGAACTGACCCCTTCTCTGGTGGTGATCGAGAATGTCGCAGGACTTCGCTCCGCCCGCGCCGATGGCGACGTGGAACCCTGCCCGTGGTGTCTGGGAGACGGGGACCGTGAACGTGCTGTGCGGGCACTCGGAACCGTACTTGCGGACCTGGCCGACTGCGGGTTCGATGCGGAGTGGGCGAGTGTCCGAGCGTCCGACGTCGGCGCCGCCCACCAGCGCGAACGCGTCTTCCTCCTCGCCTGGCCTTCCCACCCCCAGGGCCCGCGACTGCCGTGGCCGCGGCTTCGAGGACGGTTTGCCGAACGTCGTCTCGCTGCTTCCCACCCCGACCGTGTCGGAGGCGACCGGGATCGGGCACGCCGCCCGGGGCGGGATGAACCTGCGGAACACCGTCTCCCTGCTGCCGACCCCGACCGTCGCGGACTCCCGGGACACGGCGAAGTCCAGGCCGAACGGGACACCGTACGGACCGGGCGGGGCACCGACGCCGGTCGACACGGCCCGGCTGCTGCCGACACCGACCACCGCGGACGGCGAACGGACGAGCCCGACCTTCGGCCGGGGCAACCCGACACTGACCGGAGCCGTGACACCGCCGTCGACTGGAGCGACTACGCCGACGCGATCCGGCGGTGGGAGAAGGCGACGGGACGACCCGCTCCCGGGCCAACTGACGCTGCCGGACGCCTGAGCCCCGTCTTCGTGGAATGGCTCATGGGCCTGCCGGCCGGGCACGTCACCGCCGTCCCCGTCCTGACCCGCACCAAGCAGCTCAAGGCCCTCGGCAACGGCGTCCTGCCCGCCCAGGCCGAACACGCCCTGCGCCTGCTCCTCGACCGCGCCACCGCCGACGCCGTCCCCGCCGACCAGGTCGACGGGGTGGCGGCGTGAACGCCCGAATCCCTCCGCTGGTCGGCGCGGACCTGTGGCAGGCCGTCATTCGGGCCGCCGCTGGCCGGTGCCAGTGCCGGGGCACGTGTGGGAAGTCCCACGCCAAGGACGGCGACCGCTGCGGCCGGGAACACGGCGGCTACCAGCAGCACCACGGCGGCGGCACCGTCCGCCTCCTCGCCGCCCCCGCCGAACCGGCCGATCTTCTACTGCCTCCGCACCACGTCGCCGCCCTGCCCAAGCAGGCCCTCGCCGCCTGGTGCCCCACCTGCCACGACGCCGCGCTCACCGCCGCCCGCAGGACCGAGCGGGCCGCCGCCCCGGCCGCACCGGACGCCCTCTTCGATCTCTGACTGCCCGCCACCTGCGGCCCGCCCCGGCACCTACGACCGGTGCGGGCCGCCTCCGCTCCACACGAGGGGAGCCCCAGTTGACTGACTGGCACCAAGCGCTGGTCGCCGCGCATCACGCCGCCGACCGCGGCTTCGCGGTGTTCCCGACCACCCGTTCCAAGAAACCCGCACTGCCCTCCCCGCACCCCGAGGGCAGCCGGGAGCGCAAGGAGTGCCGGGCCGCGTGCGGCAGGCCCGGACACGGCGTCCACGACGCCACCCGCGACCACGACCGCATCGACCCGCTGTTCGCCCGCGCCCCCTGGGCCACCGGCTACGGCATCGCGTGCGGCACCGCCCCACACCACCTGATCGGCCTCGACCTCGACCGCAAGAACGGCCTGGACGGTGTCGCCGAACTGGCCCGCCTCGCCCGGCAGCACGGCTTCACCGTCCCGCCGACAGCGACCGTGGCCACCCCCTCCGGCGGGCTGCACCTGTGGCTGACCGCCCCCGCCGACGCCGCGTTCCCCAACTCGGTAGGCGCCCTCGCGCCCGGCATCGACGTGCGCGGGCCCGCCGGGTACCTGGTCGGCCCCAACTCCCTCGGGGACAAGGGCCGTTACCGCTTCGCCCCCGGCACCGACCCCGGCGTCGTCGCCCCGTGCCCGCCCGAACTGCTCGCCCTGCTGACCCCGCCTCCCGCCGCCTCCGTCGCGGTGGCGGTGGACACGGCGGCGGTGCGGGAGCGGATCGGCCGGCAGGACGCCTACGTGCGTGCCGCGCTGGCCGGGGAGGACGCCAAGGTCCGAGCCCAGACCCAACCCGGCCGCGCGAAGCGGCTGTTCGCCTCCGCCGCGTCCCTGGCCCGCCTCATCCACGCCGGAACGCTCCCGGAGCCGCTGGCCACCGATGTCCTGCTGGACGCCGGTCTGGCCACCGGACTCGGTGAAGCCGAGTGCCGACGCGCCATCACCAACGGTCTCGCCCGCGGCTCCGCCGCCCACCGGCCCGCCGCCTGACCCACCCGCCGATGCCGGAGCGGGGGCGGAGAAAGCCGCTTACTCCGCCCCCGTGCCTTCCGGCCCACGCCTGCCCGCCCCTGACCCTTCTCGGGAGGACCCACAGCCATGAGCCCGCTCACCAGCGCCACCGCCGCCGACCCGGGCGGCACCTTCGACAACGTCACCTCGCTGTTCCCCGACGGCTGGGAGGACGCCATGGAGCCCCCGCCCGCCGCCGGCGGCGAGCCCTGGGACACGCCCGTCGACCTCGGGGAGTCCCGCACCCTCCCGGCGTTCCCCACCGACACCCTGCCCGGCTGGCTGGGCGACATGGTCACCGCCGTCGCGGAGGAGACCCAGACCCCCGCAGACCTCGCCGGGTGCCTGGCCCTGGCCGCCGTCGCCACCGCCGCCGCCGGCAAGGTCCGCATCCACATCCGCGGCCGCTGGCAGGAGCCCACCAACATCTACACCGCCGTGGCCATGGACCCCGGCAGCCGCAAGTCCGCCGTGTTCGACCACATGATCCGCCCCCTGCTCACGGTGGAGAGCACCCTCGCCGAGATCAGCCAGGTCCGGATCGTGGAGGCCGAGCTTGCCCTCAAGCTCGCCAAGGCCGCCGCCGAGAAGGCCGGCCAGCGCGCCGCGAACGCCGACGCCGACCAGCGTCCCGCCCTCACCCAGGAGGCCATCGCCCTGGGCAAGGAGGCCGCCGCCGTCACCGTCCCCGCCGAAACCCAACTGGTGGCCGACGACGCCACCCAGGAGTCCCTGGGCACGCTGCTGGCCGAGCAGGGCGGCCGTATCGCGGTGATGAGCCCCGAGGGCGGGATCTTCGACATCATCGCCGGGCTGTACTCCGGCAGCGCCAACATGGGGATCTTCCTCAAGGGCCACGCCGGGGACATGGTCCGCGTCAACCGGCAGGGCCGCCCGTCCCAGCACGTCGACCGCCCGGCCGTCACCATGGGCCTGGCCATCCAGCCGGAAGTCCTGGACGCCATCGCCAAGGTCAAGGGCGCCGACGGCCGCGGCCTGCTCGCCCGCTACCTCTACGCCGTCCCCGAATCCCTGGTCGGTAGCCGCAACACCGAGCCGGAGCTCATCCCGGACGACGTGGTCGACACCTACACCGCGAAGCTCGCCGCCCTGGCCATGGCCCTGTTCGACCGCGCCGAGACCGCGACCCTCACCCTCACCCCCGAGGCCGACGCGGTGATGCGCGCCTACCAGAAGGTCACCGAAGCCCGACTCGCCAAGAACGGCCCCCTGCGGCCGATCCTCAAATGGGCCAGCAAGCGCGACGGAGCCGTCGCCCGCCTCGCCGCCCTGCTCCACCTCGCCACCCACCCCACCGACGGCTGGGACCGGCCCGTCGAAGCCGCCACCCTCGCCGCCGCCACCCGGCTCGGCGACTACTTCACCACCCACGCCCTGCACGTCTTCGACGCCATGGGCGCCGACCCCGGCCGCGACGCCGCCCGTCTCCTCTTCGACCACCTTCGCGCCAACCCCATGCCCACCTTCACCAAGCGCGACCTGTTCCGCGCCGTCCCCCGCTCCGACTTCCGCACCATCGCCGACCTCGCCCCCGCCCTCGACCTCCTGGAGGAACACGGCTGGCTCCGGCAGCAGGCCCCGCCGCCCCGCACCGCCCGCGGCGGCCGGCCGCCATCCCCCCGCTACCAGCTCCACCCCCAGCTGACCCGCCCCTGACCCCACCCGGGGGCCCGGGGCGCTGACAGAACCCCGAATACCCCCGCCAAGCACGTCTGACCAGCGCAAACGCCCGCGCCCGCCGCTCTGACAGAACCTCCGGAAACTCTGACAGAACCTCCCCGACCGAGGTTGTGTCACGCCACCGCCCCGCGTGACACAACCCTCCACCCGGAGGTTCTGTCGGAGTTTTTACCGGTTCTGTCAAAACGGTGATCACGGGCAAACGTGCAGGTCAGGGGCACATTGCCCCGGTTTTCGAGGTTCTGTCAGCGTCCCGGGCCCTCCACCGCCGCACACAGCCGCAGGAGGACCCGATGGCCACCGCCACACCCGTCGCCCTGACCGTGCCCGACGTCATGGCAGCGCTTCAGCTCAGCCGCAGCAAGGTCTACGACCTCATCCGCTCGAAGACACTGCCCAGCTTCCTTGTCGGCCGTTCCCGACGGATCGCGGCCGACGACCTGACCGCCTACATCACCAACCAGACCAGGAACACCAACTGATGGCGAAGAAGAACCCGAACGGGGCCGGAAGCATCACCCGCCGGCCGGACGGCCTGTACGAAGCCCGCGTCTACGTCACCACCACCGACGGGCTCAAGAAGCGCATCTCGCGGTACGGCAAGACGTACGACGAGGCTGCGGAGAAGCTGGCCCGGGCCAAGGAGCTGGAGGAGAAGGGCGTCCCCACCCCCACGAAGGCGGTGAAGGTGGGGGAGTACCTGACGTATTGGCTGGCCGAGATCGTGAAGCCCAATCAGAGGGAGACCACGTACAGCAAGTACGAGACGATGGTCCGCCTCTACCTCATCCCCATGCTGGGGACGAAGCGGCTGACCAAGCTGGGCATCCAGGATGTGCGGACGTTCTTCTCCCGCCTGCGGAGCGAGAAGGTGGGCGGGGCGACCCAGCAGGAGTGCATGAAGGTGCTCCGCAACGCGCTCAACCGGGCGATCCGGGAGGAGCTGCTGCTGCGGAACGTGGCCGAGCTGGTGGACATGCCGAAGGCCGACAGCAAGGAGGTGATCCCCTGGACGGTGTCCGAGGCGATCACGTTCCTGCGGTCGGTCCGGGCCCACCGGCTGTGCGCCGCGTTCGTGCTGGCGCTGGCGCTGGCGTTCCGGCGCAGTGAGCTGCTCGGCCTGCGGTGGGTGGACATCGACTTCTCCACCGGCACGATCCACCCGCGCAAGCAGGTGCAGCGCAAGAAGGGCGTCGGCCTGGTGCTGGTGGACCTGAAGACCGACGCGTCCACGGGCGCCCTCCCGCTCCCCCGGCTGTGCCTGGAGGCGCTGGGGGAGCGGCGCGAACTCCAGCGCCGAGAGAGGGTGCGCGCCGGCCTCGACTGGACCGAGCACGACCTGATCTTCTCCACCGAGACCGGGGGCCCCATCGACCCGGACGGCTTCTCGGACACCTTCGAGCGCCGAGTGAGGCGCTCCGGGGTCCGACGCATCCCGCTGAAGGACACCCGGCACACCACGGCCAGCCTGCTGGCCGCGCTGGAGGTCCACCCGAACGACGCGCAGAAGATCCTCCGGCACGCCCGCGTCACCACCACCCTGGGGATCTACACCCATGTGACGACCGCCACCCAGCGCGCCGCCGCATCGGCGCTGGGCGAGCGGTTCCGGGAGCTGATGGACCGGGCCCCGGACCCGCACAGCGTCACCGTGCTCCGGCCGCACGTGCTGCCCGAGCCCCGGCCGGAGTTGCCGGCGGGGCCACCGGAATCACGGCCCTTCGTCCCGGGGCTGATTCCGGAGATCCTTCCGGACCCGTTGGCGTAAATCGCTGGCGTACCAGGCAAACGAAACGCCCCGGATGGAGATCCATCCGGGGCGTTTCCGCAGGTGGGCCTAACAGGACTTGAACCTGTGGCCTCTTCCTTATCAGGGAAGCGCTCTAACCGTCTGAGCTATAGGCCCTTGCCGCACTCAAAGATTAGCGGACCGATGGCTGATCTCCCAAATCCGTATCCGCGGCCCCCGTCGGACGGTGCTGCTCAGTGGCCTCGGCGAGCCACTGGGCGCGGGTGGCGGGGAGGCGGGAGGCGCCCGCGGGGGTGGGGCGGACGGCGAGGACCTGGTTGATGCCGATGCGGTTCTGCTCGAAGGCGAGGGCGCAGGCGGACATGTAGAGACGCCAGACCCGCGCTCGGCCGCGGCCGGCGAGGGCGGCGGCGTCGGGCCAGTGAGCCTCCAGGTTGGCGACCCATTCGCGGAGGGTGCGGCCGTAGTGCTCGCGGAGGGCCTCGACGTCGCGGACCTCGAAGCCGGCTTCCTCCAGGCGGGTGACGGTGGCGCCGACGGGGGAGAGCTCGCCGTCGGGGAAGACGTAGCGGTCGATGAAGGGGGAGAGCCGGTACTTCTCGCCTGGCTCCAGCGGGCGGCGGGCGATCTGGTGGTTGAGCAGGCGGCCGCCGGGGGCGAGCAGGTCGTACAGGTGGCGGGCGTAGACCAGGTACTGGGCCGAGCCGACGTGTTCGGCCATGCCGACGCTGGAGATGGCGTCGAAGGGCCCGTCGGGGATCTCCCGGTAGTCCTGGAGCCGGATCTCGATCCGGTCGGCCAGACCGGCCTCGGCGACCCGCTGACGGGCCAGCGCGACCTGCTCGGTGGAGATGGACACTCCGACCGCCTGGACGCCGTAGTGGCGGGCCGCGTGCAGCACCAGGGAGCCCCAGCCGCAGCCGACGTCCAGCAGTCGCATGCCGGGGCGCAGGCCGAGCTTGCGGCAGATCAGGTCGAGCTTGGCCTCTTGGGCGTCCTCCAGGCTCTTGGAGTCGGGGGTCCAGTAGGCGCACGAGTAGACCATGGTGGGGCCCAGCACGAGCCCGTAGAAGTCGTTGCCGACGTCGTAGTGGTGGCTGATCGCGGCGCGGTCGCGGCGGCGGCTGTGCAGGCTGCCGCGGCGGCTCCGGACCTCCTCGGGCGGGGGTGCGGGCACCGGGCCGAGCACGCCGAGGCGCAGGGCGGCGGCGAGCAGGCGGCGGCCGGGGGCGCCGAGGAAGTGGCGCGGGCCGAGCCGCAGGGCGCGGATGTCCGGGTCCTCGGCGAACGCGGCGACGGCGTCCAGCACCTCGTAGAGGTCGGTGCCGGGGTCGAGTTCGAGGTCGCCGGCCACGTAGGCGCGGGCCAGGCCGAGCTCGCCGGGAGCGCAGATCAGGCGGCGCAGGGCGCGGCGGTTGCGCAGGACGATGGTGGGGGCGCCCGGCGGGCCGGCCTGGGAGCCGTCCCAGATGCGTACTCGCAGTGGGAGCCGACGGCCGATCAGGCCTTCGAGTGCTCGGACCAGTTGCTGTGCATTCTCCGCCATCACGGACCTCTCGACCGGCCGTACCCGTCCGGGCCGCCCGGTGTCCGCTGTCGCGGCCGGTGGGCCCCGTGCTCGTTCGTGTATGTCATTTGTCCACGCGGCTGCGGTGCGGCCGATCCCGGCGCGCCGCCCGGTCACCCGATTGCCGCCGGAGACGGCGACGGGCCCCGAAGGCTTCAACAGCCTTCGGGGCCCGGGGAATTCCGTGATCTGACGCTGGGTCAGTCCTCTTCGGCGAGGGTGAGTTCGACGCCGCCGGTGAAGCCGGCCGCGGTGTTGTAGATGAACGCGGCGAGGGTGGACAGCGCGGTCATCAGGACCACGTCGACCACCGCGATCAGGGTGGTGAACAGCATGACCTTGCCGAACCCGATGTAGTCCATCAGGTTGAACGCGCCGGAGCTGTCGGTGCCGGTGACGTCCTTGAGGGTGCTGGTCAGGGAGTCGAAGACGCCGAGGCCGTCCAGGGTCATCCAGAGCACCGCGGAGGCGACGATGACGATGATGCCGACGGCCAGCGAGAGCACGAAGCTGACCTTCATGACCGACCACGGGTCGGCCTTGGTGATCCGCAGCCGGGCCTTGCGGACCCGGCCGGTGCCGGTGCCGCCGCCGCCACCGCCGCCACCGGTGCCCTGTGCGGGGCGCGGGGCGCCGGGGGCGCCGCCCTGCGGGCCCGGGCCGCCGGTGCGGGTGCCGCGCGCCGGCGTGTTCTGGCCCTTGGCGTACGTGGTGGGCTGGGAGAAGCCGGGCGGGCCGCTGGGGGCCGACGGGTTCTGGCCGCTGTAGCCGGGCTGGCCGGCCTGGGGCATCACCGAGGTGGACGTGGCGGGGTTCTCGGGGCGCTGCGGCGCACCGTACGGTGTCCCGCCCGGTCCGCCCGACAGACCGCCCGTGGCACCTCCAGCACCCGTGGCTCCGCTCACCGTGGTCCTCCCGAACCGTCCGCCAGGCCGATCGAACCGCCTGGTCCGTGTTGTGCTCGCTCCGCCTGCCCGGTTGGCCTGCGGTCAACCCGCGATGCCCGCCCCGCCGGAAGCGGGACGGGCACCACGGTCGCGGTCGTGCGTCAGCCCTGGTCGGGCGTGCCGTCCGCCTCGTGCTCGGTGGCGGTCGCGGTCTCGGTCGCCTCGGCGTCGAGCTCCGCGCCCTCCTCCTCGTCGGCTTCCGCGTTGCGGGCCATGCCCACCACCGCGTCGCGCTTTCCGAGGTTGATCAGTTGGACGCCCATGGTGTCACGTCCGGTTTCACGAACCTCGGAAACCCTGGTCCGGATCACTCCTCCGGAGAGCGTGATGGCCATGATCTCGTCGGTCTCCTCGACCACCAGGGCGCCGACCAGCGAGCCCCGGCCTTCGACGATCTTCGCAGCCTTGATACCGAATCCGCCGCGACCCTGGACACGGTACTCGTCGACCGACGTCCGCTTGGCGTAACCGCCGTCGGTGGCGGTGAAGACGTACGTCCCCGGGCGGACCACGTTCATCGAGAGCAGTTCGTCGTCCTCGCGGAACGACATGCCCTTGACGCCGGAGGTGGCCCGGCTCATCGGGCGCAGTGCCTCGTCGGTGGCCTTGAAGCGGATCGACTGGGCCTTCTTGGAGATCAGCAGCAGGTCGTCGTCAGCGGAGACCAGCTCGGCGCCGATCAGCTCGTCGTCCCGGCCCTCCTCGTCCTGGCGCAGGTTGATCGCGATCAGGCCGCCGGAGCGCGGGGAGTCGTAGTCCTTGAGCGGGGACTTCTTGACCAGGCCGCCGCGGGTGGCGAGCACCAGGTACGGCTTGTCCTCGTAGGTGCGCACCGCCATCACCTGGGTGATGTGCTCCTCCGGCTGGAAGGCCAGCAGGTTGGCGACGTGCTGGCCGCGGGCGTCGCGCCCGGCGTCGGGCAGCTCGTAGCCCTTGGCGCGGTAGACCCGGCCCTTGTTGGTGAAGAACAGGATCCAGTTGTGCGTGGTGGTGACGAAGAAGTGGTCGACGATGTCGTCCTGCTTCAGCTGCGCGCCGCGCACGCCCTTGCCGCCGCGCTTCTGCGAGCGGTAGAGGTCGGAGCGGGTGCGCTTGACGTAGCCGCCGCGGGTGATGGTGACCACGATGTCCTCTTCGGCGATGAGGTCCTCGATCGAGAGGTCACCGTCGGAGGGGATCAGGGTGGAGCGCCGCTCGTCGCCGTACTTCTCGACGATCGCGGTGAGCTCCTCGGAGACGATCTCGCGCTGCCGGGCGGGCGAGGCGAGGATCGCGTTGTACTCGTTGATCTTGGCCTGGAGCTCGTCGTGCTCGCTGAGGATGCGGGCGCTCTCCAGGGCGGCCAGGCGGCGCAGCTGCATCTCGAGGATGGCGTTGGCCTGGAGTTCGTCGATCTCCAGCAGCTGCATCAGGCCGGTGCGGGCGGCGTCGGCGCTCTCCGAGGCGCGGATCAGCGCGATCACCGCGTCGATCTGGTCGAGTGCCTTGAGCAGCGCGCGCAGGATGTGGGCGCGCTCCTCGGCCTTGCGCAGCCGGAAGGTGGTCCGGCGGACGATGACCTCGATCTGGTGGGCGACCCAGTGCCGGATGAAGGCGTCCAGCGAGAGGGTGCGCGGCACGCCGTCGACCAGGGCCAGCATGTTGGCGCCGAAGTTGGTCTGCAGGTCGGTGTGCTTGTACAGGTTGTTGAGCACGACCTTGGCGACCGCGTCCCGCTTGAGCACGATGACCAGGCGCTGGCCGGTGCGCGAGGAGGACTCGTCGCGGACGTCGGCGATGCCGGCGATCCGGCCGTCCTTGACCAGGTCGGCGATCTTCAGGGCGAGGTTGTCCGGGTTGACCTGGAACGGCAGCTCGGTGATCACCAGGCACTGGCGGCCCTGGATCTCCTCGACCTCGACCACCGCGCGCATGGTGATCGAGCCGCGGCCGGTGCGGTAGGCGTCCTCGATGCCGCGGCGGCCGACGATCAGCGCGCCGGTCGGGAAGTCGGGGGCCTTGATCCGCTCGATCAGGGCTTCCAGCAGCTCCTCGTTGGAGGCCTCGGGGTGCTCCAGCGCCCAGAGCGCGCCGGAGGCGACCTCGCGCAGGTTGTGCGGCGGGATGTTGGTGGCCATGCCGACCGCGATGCCGGTGGCGCCGTTGACCAGCAGGTTGGGGATGCGTGCGGGCAGGACGGTGGGTTCCTGCTGGCGGCCGTCGTAGTTGGCGGCGAAATCGACGGTCTCCTCGTCGATGTCGCGCATCATCTCCATCGCCAGCGGCATCATCTTGCACTCGGTGTAGCGCATCGCCGCGGCCGGGTCGTTGCCCGGGGAGCCGAAGTTGCCGTTGCCGTCGACCAGTGGCATCCGCATCGACCAGGTCTGCGCGAGGCGGACCAGGGTGTCGTAGATCGAGGTGTCGCCGTGCGGGTGGTAGTTACCCATCACGTCGCCGACCACGCGGGCGCACTTGTAGTAGCCCTTCTCGGGCCGGTAGCCGCCGTCGTACATCGCGTAGAGCACGCGGCGGTGCACCGGCTTGAGGCCGTCGCGGACCTCGGGCAGGGCGCGCGACACGATGACGCTCATCGCGTAGTCGAGGTAGGAGCGCTGCATCTCGGTCTCGAGCTCGATGAGCTCGACCCGGTGTCCGCTCTGGGCAGGGGTGGTGCTGTCCTCGGGCTGCTCGCCGCCGTCCGGACGGTTGTCGTCGACCACTGGTGGTCAGTTTCCTTTCAACGATCCTTGGCGGACGTCAGACGTCCAGGAAGCGGACGTCCTTCGCGTTGCGCTGGATGAAGGAGCGGCGGGCCTCGACGTCCTCGCCCATCAGGACGGAGAACAGGTCGTCGGCACGGGCGGCGTCCTCCAGGGTGACCTGGAGCAGCAGGCGGTGGGCGGCGTCCATGGTGGTGACGCGCAGCTCCTCGGCGTTCATCTCGCCGAGGCCCTTGAAGCGCTGGATGGCGTCGTCCTTGGGGAGCCGGCGGCCGGCCTCGACGCCGGCCGCGATCAGCGCGTCGCGCTCGCGGTCGGAGTAGGCGTACTCGAACTCGTCCCGGCCCCACTTGATCTTGTACAGCGGGGGCATCGCCAGGTAGACGTACCCGGCCTCGACCAGCGGGCGCATGAAGCGGAACAGCAGGGTCAGCAGCAGGGTGCGGATGTGCTGTCCGTCGACGTCGGCGTCGGCCATCAGCACGATCTTGTGATAGCGGAGCTTCTCGGCGTCGTAGTCCTCCTGGATGCCGCAGCCGAAGGCCGAGATCAGCGCCTGGACCTCGGTGTTCTGCAGCACCTTGTCGATCCGGGCCTTCTCGACGTTCAGGATCTTGCCGCGGATCGGGAGGATGGCCTGGGTGCGCGGGTCGCGGCCCTGCTTGGCGGAGCCGCCGGCCGAGTCACCCTCGACGATGAAGATCTCGCACTCGGCCGGGTCCTTGGACTGGCAGTCCGAGAGCTTGCCGGGCAGCGAGGCGGACTCCAGCAGGCCCTTGCGGCGGGTCAGGTCGCGGGCCTTGCGGGCGGCGACCCGGGCGCTGGCGGCCTGGATGGACTTGCGGACGATGTCCGCGGCCTCGTTGGGGTTGCGGTCCAGCCAGTCGGCGAGGTGCTCGTTGACGACCTTCTGCACGAAGGTCTTGGCCTCGGTGTTGCCGAGCTTGTCCTTGGTCTGGCCCTCGAACTGCGGCTCGCCGAGCTTGACCGAGATGATCGCGGTCAGGCCCTCGCGGATGTCCTCGCCGGAGAGGTTGTCGTCCTTGTCGCGGAGCAGCTTCTTGTCGCGCGCGTACCGGTTCATCAGACCGGTCAGCGCGGCACGGAAGCCCTCCTCGTGCGTGCCGCCGCCGTGGGTGTGGATGGTGTTCGCGAACGAGTACACGCCCTCCGTGTAGGAGGAGTTCCACTGCATCGCGATCTCGGCGGAGATCCGCTTGTCCTTGTCCTCCGCCTCGAAGTCGATCACCGAGGGGTGGACAGCCTCGCCCTTGCGGGAGTTGAGGTGCGCGACGAAGTCGGCGATGCCGCCGTCGTACTTGTACGTGACGGCGAGCGGCTTGCCCTCCTCGTCGGCGTGCTCGGCGCGCTCGTCGGTCAGCGAGATGGTCAGGCCCTTGTTGAGGAAGGCCATCTCCTGGAAGCGGCGGGAGAGCGTCTCGAAGGAGTAGACGGTGGTCTCGAAGATGTCCGGGTCGGCCCAGAAGGTGACGGTGGTGCCGGTCTCCTCGGTGGCCTCGTGCTTGGCCAGCGGGGCGGTCGGGGCACCGGCCTTGTACTCCTGGGTCCAGCGGGCGCCGTCGGTGAGGATGTCCACCGCGAGGCGGTTGGAGAGCGCGTTCACCACGGAGATGCCGACGCCATGCAGACCGCCGGAGACCGCGTAGCCGCCGCCGCCGAACTTGCCGCCCGCGTGCAGCACGGTCAGGACGACCTCGACGGCCGGCTTGTCCTGGCCGGGCATGATGCCCACCGGGATGCCTCGGCCGTTGTCCACCACCCGCACGCCGCCGTCGGACAGGATCGTCACGTCGATGGTGTCGGCGTGGCCGGCCAGCGCCTCGTCGACGGAGTTGTCGACGATCTCGTAGACCAGGTGGTGCAGGCCGCGCTCACCGGTCGAGCCGATGTACATGCCGGGGCGCTTGCGGACGGCGTCGAGTCCCTCCAGCACCTGGATCGCGCTGGCGTCGTACGCCTTGTTGTCGGACGGGTCTGGGGTCTGGCTGGGGTTGCCGGAATCGGCCACGAAGCGCCCTCTCTGGCACAGCGGGGCCGCGCCCCTTCCCGCTTGTCTGGGCAGGTGTGCGACCACGGCGTTTCGACTCTGTTGCTCCACGCAACGGTGTTTGCGCTTCAGTCTACCGGTACGACTGACAGAGAGGGGCGTTTGGCAGCCCCTGAGGGCAGATGTGCCGCCCTGAATCCCCTCGGGACGAGTCCCGATACTCGGCAGGGGGGCTCAGAGCGCCTGGACGGGCCGTCAGCGATTCCGGAGGGCCCCGATCCGCTCCGCCGGGCTCAGCCCCAGGTGTCCCCGGGGCCCTTGCTGCCGGGCGCCCGCAACCGCCCGTAACCGCGGACCGGGGCGTCCGGGCCCAGCACCTTGATCACCCGGACCGTGCCGTGCCCCAGCTCGTGATTCAGCCGGGCCACCAACTGGCGTGCCAGCAGCCGGAGTTGAGTGGCCCACGCGGTGGAGTCGCACTGCACGGTGAGCACCGCCTCGGACTCCGCGTACGACTTGGGTTCACAGTGCGCAGCGATGTCCGGCCCCACGATCTGCGACCAGCGGCCCATCACGCCGCCCACCGCGGCCGGCGCCTCCCAGCCCCGTTCGGTGATCAGCCGGTTCAGCGCGGCACCCAGCGGCACCGGGTCGCGGCCGTCCGCGCGGGCGCCGCTGCGCAGTCCGGTCCGCTTGGCCTCCCGGCGCTCGCGGACCTGCTCGCCGCGCTGCCGGGCCTGCTCCTTGGCGGCGCGCAACGCCACCCGGGCCAGGTCCACACCCGAAAGCTCCGAACCCTCCGACATCACGCTCCATCCCCAGGCTGTGGACAACTGCACCGACGAGCGGTCCAGGGTACGGGCTCGCCGGGACTCACGCGGTGAGCCGGGTCACGGTGCCGTCCGCGACGGCGTACCGGGCGCCGCTGAGCGCCTTCGGGACGTCCTCCGCGACCGCCGCGGTGACCAGCACCTGCTCGCCGCCGGCCACCAGCTCGGCCAGCCGGTCGCGGCGGCGGGCGTCCAGCTCGGCGAAGACGTCGTCCAGGATCAGCACCGGCTCGCCGCCCTCGGAGCGCAGCAGCTCGTACGAGGCGAGCCGCAGGGCCAGCGCGTACGACCAGGATTCGCCGTGGCTGGCGTAGCCCTTGGCGGGCAGCGGGCCGAGCCGCAGCAGCAGTTCGTCGCGGTGCGGGCCGACCAGGGTCAGGCCGCGCGCGACCTCCTGCGGCCGGGCCGCCTGCAGGGCGTCCAGCAGCTGCTGCTCGGCCTGTTCGCGGCTGGTCGGCAGCTCGCCCTCGAAGGAGGAGCGGTACTCCAGCACGGTCTCCCCGCCGCCCGGGGCGAGCTGGCGGTAGGCCTCGGCGACCAGCGGCTGCAGGGCGGCGACCAGCTGGATCCGGAAGGCGGTCAGTTCGGCCCCGGTGCGCGCCAGGTGGCCGTCCCAGACCTCCAGGGTGGCCAGGTCGGCGGCCTTGCCGCCGCCGTGCCGGCGGGCCGTCGCGGCGGTCTTCAGCAGGGCGTTGCGCTGCTTGAGCACCCGCTCGTAGTCGGAGCGCACCCCGGCCAGCCGGGGCGCGCGGGCGGTCAGCAGCTCGTCCAGGAAGCGACGGCGCTCGCCCGGGTCGCCCTTGACGAGGGTGAGGTCCTCGGGGGCGAACAGCACGGTGCGCAGCACGCCCAGCACGTCGCGCGGGCGGACGTTGTCGGAGCGGTTCAGCCGGGCCCGGTTGGCCTTGCCGGGGGTGATCTCCAGCTCCACCAGGGTGTTCCGGCCGCCCTGGGCGACCACGTTGGCCCGGACCACCGCCCGCTCGGTGCCGAGGCGCACCAGCGGGGCGTCGGTGGCGACCCGGTGGCTGCCCAGGGTGGCGATGTAGCCGATCGCCTCGACCAGATTGGTCTTGCCCTGCCCGTTGGGCCCCACGAACGCGGTGACGCCCGGGTCGAGCGGAACCTCGACCCGGGCGTAGGAACGGAAGTCGGCGAGCGACAGGTGCGCGACGTGCATGACGGTGGACTGCGCTCGCCTTCTGGCCGTGGGTAGTTACTTCGACTCGACCGCGTGGCCGCCGAACTGGTTGCGCAGCGCGGCGATCATCTTCATCTGCGGCGAGTCGTCCTGGCGCGAGGCGAAGCGGGCGAACAGCGAGGCGGTGATCGCCGGCAGCGGCACCGCGTGGTCAATCGCGGCCTCGACCGTCCAGCGGCCCTCGCCGGAGTCCGCGGCCCAGCCCTTGAGCTTGGCCAGGTGCTCGTCGTCGTCCAGCGCCCGGACCGCCAGGTCGAGCAGCCAGGAGCGGATGACGGTGCCCTCCTGCCAGCTGCGGAACACCTCGCGCACGTCGGTGACCTCGGGGGCCGCCTCCAGCAGCTCCCAGCCCTCGGCGAAGGCCTGCATCATCGCGTACTCGATGCCGTTGTGGACCATCTTGGCGAAGTGGCCGGCGCCGACCTTGCCGGCGTGCACCGAGCCGAACTCGCCCTCGGGCTTGAGCGCGTCGAAGACCGGCTGGACCTTCGCGACGTGCTCGGCGTTGCCGCCGTACATCAGCGCGTAGCCGTTCTCCAGGCCCCAGACGCCGCCGGAGACGCCGCAGTCGACGAAGCCGATGCCCTTGGCGGCCAGCAACTCGGCGTGCTGGATGTCGTCGGTCCAGCGGGAGTTGCCGCCGTCCACCACCACGTCGCCGGGGGAGAGCAGCTCGGCCAGGTGCTCGACGGTCTCCTGGGTCGGGCCGCCGGCCGGGACCATCACCCACACCACGCGGGGGCCCTCGAGCTTGGCGACCAGCTGCTCCACGCTGTCGACGTCGGCGAGGTCGGGGTTGCGGTCGTAGCCGATGACGGTGTGGCCGGCGCGGCGGATGCGCTCGCGCATGTTGCCGCCCATCTTGCCGAGACCGATGAGGCCGAGCTCCATGACAAGTCCTTCACTGTGGTGTCGTGCTTGACGGCGGCGCCGTTGCCGCGCTCCCCGAGCCTACGCCGCTGATCGGGAAGGTCCGGGCAGCCACAGGGGCGCGGAGGCCGGTGGCCCTCGCGCCCCTGGTGGTCCGGGCTCGGTCAGCCGGAGAGACGGACCGGCATGATCAGGTACTGGTAGGCCTCGTCGGGCTCCGCGTCCACCGCGGGCTTGCCGGTGAGCAGGGCCGGCTTGGTCGGGGTGGTGAAGCTCAGCTGCGCGTACGCGGCGTCGATCGCCTTGAGCCCCTCCTCCAGGTAGCCGGGGTTGAACGCGATCGAGATGTCGTCGCCCTCGAGGTCCGCCTCGACCCGCTCGGAGGCCTGGGCGTCGTCACCCGAGCCGGCCTCCAGGGTCAGCACGCCCTGCTCGAAGTTCAGCCGGACCGGGGTGTTGCGCTCGGCCACCAGCGAGACGCGCTTGAGCGCCTCCAGGAACGGCTGGGTCTGCACCGCGGCGACCGCCGAGAACTCGGTCGGGAAGATCGACCGGAACTTCGGGAACTCGCCCTCCAGCAGGCGGGTGGTGGTCCGCCGGCCGGCGCCCTCGAAGCCGATCAGGCCCTCGCCGGCACCGCCCGTGGACAGCGCGATCGACACGTGGTCGCCGCTGCCAAGCGACTTGGCGATGTCCTGCAGGGTCTTGGCCGGGACGAGCGCGACGGCGTTGATGTCGTCCTGCTCGGGCTTCCACAGCAGCTCGCGGACGGCGAACCGGTACCGGTCGGTGGCGGCCAGGGTGATCCCGCTGCCGTTGATCTCGACCCGGACGCCGGTCAGCACCGGGAGGGTGTCGTCACGGCCGGCGGCGACCGCGGCCTGGCTGACCGCCGAGGCGAACACGTCGCCCGGGACGGTGCCGGTGGCGGTCGGCATCTGCGGCAGCGCCGGGTACTCGTCGACCGGCAGCGTCGGCAGGGTGAACCGCGAGCTTCCGCAGACCACGCTGACCCGCATGCCGTCGGTGGAGATCTCCACCGGGCGGTTCGGCAGGTTGCGCGAGATGTCGTTGAGCAGGCGACCGGACACCAGGACGGTGCCGGCCTCCTCGACGTCCGCCTCCAGCTCGACCCGGGCCGAGACCTCGTAGTCGAAGCCGGACAGCGCCAGCTTGCCCTCCTGCGCCGTCAGCAGCAGGCCGGCCAGCACCGGCACCGGCGGCCGCGCGGGGAGGCTGCGGGCGGCCCAGGCCACCGCCTCCGCGAGGACATCACGCTCCACCCGGAACTTCACCGGTAACCGCCTCCTGGCTGCTGTCGCCGCGCCGTCGGCCCGTATCGCCGACCGGCGCTGTTGATCGTCTTCCGGCTCCCCGCCGACCGGACTCGCTCCGCTCGGCTTCCAGGTGCCGAAGGACAGTCTGACGTACTCGGCCGACAGTCGGGGCAGATGGGCGGAAGCAAGCCGAACAGATGTCGGGGCGCGGTTGTCCACAGATTCGGGCCACCCCCACTGTTGATCAAGTCTCGAGGTCTCTAGGTGTAGCAGTAGTAGTAGGGCCTGTGGATACCGTGGATAACCCCGTTTTCGCAGGTCAGAGCCGGTTTTTTGTCCACAGGTCTTGTGGACGGCCGATGTGGACAACCTAGGCCTGCTGTGGACAGCGGAGCGTAATCCACAGGGCACCGTCAGTATCCACAGGTTATCCCCAGGTTCATCCACAGAAATTGCCCGGGTTATCCACGGGCTTCGATCAACATCACGTGACGCCTTTCACACCCAGGCCTGACAAGGGAGTTGATGTTGTCGAACTGTGGACGCCGCTGTGGAAAACCTGGGGATAACTCCCCATCTCCTGTGGACGACCTGTGGACGACGCTGAGGACACCCTGACGGCTCCTCAGTTCTCCACAGGCTGTGGATAACTGTTGTGCACAAGTCCACAGGGGTCTGACCTGCGCCGAAGAGCGTAGCCGTGATCCGCCTGTGGAGGAACCTCTGGATAACTCGGGCCGGTGGAGCCTGTGGACGGGGAAATCCCACCCGTTCCTGTGGACAACTCCAGTACGCACCCGAACCGTTCGAATTGCTGCGCTGATGTTCGGGTTGGCGGCGGGTCGGCCGCCCGGGGCCACTGAGTCGATTCCTGCCCCGCTGCCGGCCGTTCCACACCCACGGATCGCCCGGATTCGCCCGGGCGGCCCGTCTCCGGCCTGTCCCCGGCCTGTCCCCGGTCCGTCTCCGACCTGTTTCCGGCCCGTCTGCGGCCCGCTGCGGGCACGCCGAAGGGGAGCCCGGCCGACTCGGCCCGACTCCCCTTCGGATACGTCAACTGCCGCCCTGCGGCTAGCTCTTGATGCGGTTGGTCAGCTCGGTGACCTGGTTGTAGATGGACCGCCGCTCGGCCATCAGCGAGCGGATCTTCCGGTCCGCGTGCATCACCGTGGTGTGGTCCCGGCCGCCGAACTGCGCGCCGATCTTCGGCAGCGACAGGTCGGTCAGCTCCCGGCACAGGTACATGGCGATCTGACGGGCCGTCACCAGCACCCGGCTGCGCGAGGATCCGCACAGGTCCTCCACGCCCAGCCCGAAGTACGCGGCGGTCTGCTGCATGATCACCTGCGCGGTGATCTCCGGCCCGGCGTCCTCGGCGCCGCCCGGGATCAGGTCCTTCAGGACGATCCCGGCCAACTCCAGGTCCACCGGCGCCCGGTTCAGGTTGGCGAACGCGGTGACCCGGATCAGCGCGCCCTCCAACTCCCGGATGTTGCGGGTGATCCGGGACGCGATGAACTCCAACACGTCGGCGGGAGCGTTGAGTTGCTCCTGGATCGCCTTCTTGCGCAGGATCGCGATCCGGGTCTCCAGCTCCGGCGGCGTGACGTCGGTGATCAGGCCCCACTCGAACCGGTTGCGCAGCCGGTCCTCCAGCGTGATCAGCTGCTTGGGCGGCCGGTCCGAGGAGAGCACGATCTGCTTGTTGGCGTTGTGCAGGGTGTTGAACGTGTGGAAGAACTCTTCCTGCGTCGACTCCTTGCTGGCCAGGAACTGGATGTCGTCGACCAGCAGGATGTCGATGTCCCGGTAGCGCTTGCGGAACGCGTCCGCCTTGCCGTCCCGGATCGAGTTGATGAACTCGTTGGTGAATTCCTCGGAGCTCACGTACCGCACCCGGGTGCCCGGGAACAGGCTGCGCGAGTAGTGCCCGATGGCGTGCAGCAGGTGGGTCTTGCCGAGACCGGACTCGCCGTAGATGAACAGCGGGTTGTACGCCTTGGCCGGGGCCTCGGCGACCGCCACCGCCGCGGCGTGCGCGAAGCGGTTGCTGGCGCCGATCACGAAAGTGTCGAACAGGTACTTGGGGTTCAGCCGGGCGTTCGGCTCGTCCTTGCGGGAGCCGCCGGCCGGGGGAGCGCCGGGCGGGGCCGGGACGCCGGGAGCGGGTCGCCGCTCCACCGGGGCCGGCCGGTCGGACGGACGGGGCGCGCCCCGCCGGGAGCCGCCGTGCCGCGGCCGGTCCTCGTCCGGGGAACCCAGCGCGCCGCCGAACAGGTCGCCCTGCGCCGAGTCCGGGCCCGGACGGCTGGTCCGCCGCGGGGCCGGTTCCGGGCGCCGCTCGGGCGCCGCCTGCGGCTCCCAGCTCCCGCCGTTCGGGTCGGGCTGCTCCCGGTACGGGTCCTGCGGCGGGGCCCCGTAGGGCTCGGCCGGCGGGTAGCCCTGCGGGTAGGACGGGCGCTGGTAGTCGTCGCCGCCGGGGCGGCCCGGCCAGGCGCCCGGCTGCGGCTGGTAGCCCTGTTCGGCCTGCTGATAGCCCTGCTCCGACGGGTAGCCCTGTTCGGACGGGTAGCCGTGTTCGGACCGCGGGTGCGGCCACTCCGCGCCGTCCTCGGGCTCCGGCTCGGGCTCCTGTTCGGCGGGCGGGGCGGCGTTGGCGTCCACCATGACGGCGATCCGCACCTGCCGGCCGAATTCGTGCGAGATGGCCTCGGTCAGCTGCGGCAGCAGCCGGCCCTCCAGCACCTGCTTGGCGAACTCGTTGGGCGCCGCGAGCAGGGCGGTGTCGTGCATCATCCACATCGGCTGGGTGCGACGGACCCAGTTCTTGTCCTTCTCCACGACATCGCTGTCGCTGACCAGTCGCTCGACGACCCTCGACCACATCAGGACGAGATCGCTGTTGACATCAGCCACTGGTACACGCTTTCTCGTTCCCCGGGCAGGGGCAGTCAGTCAAGGTCGGGAGTGGTTGGGGTGGGCGCGGTGCGAAGGCGGCCGCGAGCACAGAACAAAAGAGACAAGTCCTGCAACGGTAGTCAGCGCGCAGAGCTGATTCAAGTCGTTGTCCACAGGCTGTGGGCAACGGGCCGACACCCACCTGGTTTGACCCTCGGACCCGCCGCCGCGTACCGTAACCAGGTCGAGTTGTCGATGGCCGCTGCCGCATGTCCGCGGGTCCACCCGCTTCCATGACGCGCGCAGCACGGGCGCCGTGGTGGTCCCGGTCCAGCAGATCTGGGCCCCGGGACCGGATTTCCCAGTGCAAGGGGAGATCGCGCGGACGCACGGTGACGGCCAAGCGACCTCCCGTCATCCTACGATTCACCCCAGGAGCCCCCGAGTGAGCAAGCGCACCTTCCAGCCGAACAACCGTCGTCGCGCCAAGACCCACGGCTTCCGGCTGCGTATGCGTACCCGCGCCGGCCGCGCCATCCTGGCCGCGCGTCGCAACAAGGGCCGCAGCGCCCTGTCCGCCTGATCCGCGCCAAGGGTCTGCAGTGCTGCCCACCGAGAATCGGCTGCGGCGGCGCCAGGACTTCGCGACCGCGGTGAAACGCGGTCGCCGCGCCGGTCGGCCCCTGCTGGTGGTCCACCTCCACAGAGAGGTGGCACCTGATGAGGGCGCCGACCGGAACAGCGACTCCCGCCCGCACGTCGCCGAGGGGCTTCCTTCGGCGCGTGCGGGTTTCGTCGTGAGCAAGGCCGTGGGTCCGGCCGTGGTCCGCAACGTGGTGAAGCGTCGGCTGCGTCACCTGGTCCGCGAGCGTCTGTCCCGGGTGCCCGAAGGTAGCCTGATAGTGGTACGGGCGTTGCCCGCTGCGGCGGCGGCCTCGTACGAAGAACTCGGGCACGACCTGGACGCGGCGCTGCGCCGCCTGATCAGGTCGGATCCGGCCGGCAGTGCCCCGACGGGAACAGGGCGATGAAGTACCTGCTGATGGGCCTGATCAGGCTCTACCAGTGGACGATCAGTCCACTGCTCGGCCCGGTGTGCCGTTACTACCCCTCGTGCTCCCGCTACGGGTACGAGGCGGTGCGCGTCCATGGGGCGATCAAGGGAAGCGGGCTGACCGCTTGGCGCATCCTGCGCTGCAATCCCTGGTCTCCCGGTGGGGTCGACCACGTTCCGCCGCGAAAGCATCCGGTGTGGCACCGCCGGCTGCGCAATCTGATGACCCCCACGAGCGGGACCGCCGAGCCGGAGCCGGTGGCGAAGCCCGATGTCCAAGGAGTCTGACCGGTGACCTTCGGTTTTCTGAGTCCCCTCTACTACGCGGTGTCCTGGATCATCGTCCAGTTCCACTCGCTGTTCAGCCACGTCTTCGATCCTGACGGCGGCTGGGCCTGGGGCCTGTCCATCGTGATGATGGTGGTCGTCATCCGGATCTGCCTGATCCCGCTCTTCGTGAAGCAGATCAAGGCGACCCGGGCCATGCAGGCGATCCAGCCGAAGATGAAGGCCATCCAGGAGCGCTACAAGAACGACAAGCAGCGCCAGTCCGAAGAGATGATGAAGCTGTACAAGGAGGCGGGTACCAACCCGTTCTCCTCGTGCCTTCCGATCCTCGTGCAGGCGCCGTTCTTCACCGCCCTCTACGGTGTGCTGGCCTCGGTCGCCAACGACAAGCCGATCGGCGTCATCGACCAGAGCCTGCTGGAGAGCGCCAAGCACGCGCACATCTTCGGTGCCCCGCTGTCGGCGAAGTTCGTCGGCGCGGACAGCATTCAGGTGCAGATCGTCTGTGCGGTCATGATCGTGCTGATGTCGCTGTCGCAGTTCATCACGCAGCGCCAGCTGATGACCAAGAACGTGGACCTGTCGGTCAAGACGCCGTTCATGCAGCAGCAGAAGATGCTGATGTACGTCTTCCCGGTCATGTTCGCCGTGATGGGCATCAACTTCCCGGTCGGTGTGCTGGTCTACTGGCTCACCACCAACGTCTGGTCGATGGGCCAGCAGCTGGTCGTCATCCGCAACAACCCGACGCCGGGCAGCCGGGCGTGGGACGAGCGGCAGGCCCGCCTGAAGAAGCAGGGCCGGCTCAACCCGGACGGCTCGGTCAAGAAGGCCGGCGGTGTGCTGGCCACGCTGACCGGTGGTTCCAAGAGCGCCGAGGCCCAGGCCCAGGCGGTGGCCGAGGAGAGCGTGCAGGTGCGCCGGCAGCAGCCGCGCAAGCAGAGCAAGGCCCAGCGCCAGGCGACGGCGGCCCACCAGGCTCACGCCGCTGAGGAACAGGGCCCGGCGGGCGACGAGGCGAGCGCCGAGCCGACCGAGGCCGAGCAGCCCGGTACGAAGGCGGGCGGGGCGAAGCCGGCCGACCGGCAGGGTCAGCGTCAGCAGCCGAAGCGCGGCGGCCAGACCCCGCGGCCGAAGAAGAAGTAGTCCCGACCCTCGTTCCCGGCCCCCATCCGAGGGCCTCATTGCTGAAGGAGTCCACCTGTGACCGATGGCACCACCTCCGCCGTCGAGACCGCGCCGGCCGGTGAGAGCGCCCTCACGCGTCTGGAACGCGAGGGTGACATCGCCGCCGACTACCTGGAGGGTCTGCTGGACATCGCGGACCTGGACGGCGACATCGACATGGACGTCGAGGGGGACCGGGCGCTGGTCTCCATCGTCGGCGAGGGCGACGACCGGACGCTGCAGCGGCTGGTGGGCCAGGACGGCGAGGTGCTGGAGGCGCTCCAGGAGCTGACCCGGCTGGCCGTGCACCGGGAGACCGGTGAGCGCAGCCGACTGATGCTGGATGTCGCGGGCTTCCGGGCGCGCAAGCGGGCCGAGCTCGCGGAGCTGGGCGCGGACGCGGCCGAGCGGGTCAAGCGCACCGGCGAGCAGGTCAAGCTGCAGCCGATGACCCCGTTCGAGCGCAAGGTGGTGCACGACGCGGTGGCAGCCGCGGGGCTGCGCAGCGAGTCGGAGGGCGAGGAGCCCCAGCGTTGTGTGGTCGTACTGCCGGCCTGATGCCGGTGGTGCCGTCGGAACGGCGTCCGACCCCGCCCGCCTCTCGCGGGCGGGGTCGTTGCCTTTGCGGTGGACTGATGTTTCACGTGGAACAGTGCAGGACGGGTGGGTGGATTCGACGGTGAGCGGAGAGGCAGAGATGGACAGGGACGGCACGGAGCCTGAGGCGCCGCTGGAGGGGCTGGCCGAAGCGCCGGCGGCAGCGGGACGGATCTTCGGCGATCGGCTGCCACTGGCCGTGCGCTACACCGAGCTGTTGGCGACCGCCGGCGTGCAGCGCGGCCTGATCGGTCCGCGTGAGGTGCCCCGGCTGTGGGACCGGCACGTGCTCAACTGCGCGGTGCTGGGCGAGTTGCTGCCCAACGAGGTCTCGCTGTGCGACGTCGGCTCGGGTGCCGGGCTGCCCGGCATCCCGGTGGCGCTGGCCCGCCCGGACGTCTCGGTGACGCTGCTGGAGCCGCTGCTGCGGCGCACCACCTTCCTGGAGGAGGTGGTCCGTGAGCTCGGTCTGGAGAACGTCACCGTGTTGCGCGGCCGGGCCGAGGAGATGATCGGCAAGCTGGCCGTGGACGTGGTGACCGCCCGTGCGGTGGCGCCGCTGGACCGGCTGGCCGGATGGGGCATGCCGCTGCTGCGGCCCTACGGGCAGATGCTGGCGCTGAAGGGCGACACCGCGGAGCAGGAGCTGACCGACTCGCGGGCGGCGCTGACCCGGCTCGGCGCGGTGAAGTGGTCGGTGATCGGCGTCGGCGAGGGCGTGCTGGAGACCCAGACCCGGGTGGTCCGGGTGGAGGCCGGCGAGAGCCCCGGCGGCGTCAAGGCGGCCACCCGGCGGGCCAAGGCGGCCCGGGCCGGTCGCGGCGGCAAGGGCGCCGAGGGCGCCGGCCGGCGTGGCGGCAGTGGCCGCGGGCGCCGCTGACCCGGTTGGACGCGGTGAAGTTGCGGGGCGGGTGGCGATCGGGTCACCCGCCCCGTCGGCTTGTCGGCACCCCGGAGTGTCGGGCCGCCGGATACCGACATTCCGGGCATCGTGTTCCACGTGAAACGTCGCTTCCTGCTGACCGGCGTACTTGATCAGGAGCTGAACCGGACCCGTGAACGGGACCCGGCAGTGACTGTCGCGGCTCCGGTTTCACGTGAAACACTGGCCCCCATGCAGGAGTCGGAGATCGTCGATCAGGTGGATGAAACCCCCGTCGCACGTGCCGCGCACGCCGTCGTCCCCGTCACCGGGTACGCCGGGGAGGGGCTTCCCCGACCCGCCGCCACCCGGGTCATGGTGGTCGCCAACCAGAAGGGTGGGGTCGGCAAGACCACCACCACCGTCAACCTGGCCGCCTCGCTCGCCATGCACGGCCTGCGGGTGCTGGTCATCGACCTCGATCCGCAGGGCAACGCCTCGACCGCCCTGGGCATCGACCACCACGCCGAAGTGCCGTCGATCTACGACGTGCTGGTGGAGGGCAAGCCGCTGGCCGACGTGGTGCAGCCGGTGGTGGACGTCGAGGGGCTGTTCTGCTGCCCGGCCACCATCGACCTGGCCGGCGCGGAGATCGAACTGGTCTCGCTGGTGGCCCGGGAGAGCCGGCTGCAGCGGGCCATCGCCGCCTACGAGCAGCCGCTGGACTACGTGCTGATCGACTGTCCGCCCTCGCTCGGGTTGCTGACCGTCAACGCCATGGTGGCCGGCCAGGAGGTGCTGATCCCGATCCAGTGCGAGTACTACGCGCTGGAGGGACTGGGCCAGCTGCTGAAGAACGTGGAGCTGGTGCGGGCGCACCTGAACCCGATGCTGCACGTGTCGACCATCCTGCTGACCATGTACGACGCCCGGACCAGGCTGGCCGCGCAGGTCGCCGAGGAGGTGCGGACGCACTTCGAGAAGGAGGTGCTGGCCACCGCCATCCCGCGATCGGTGCGCATCTCCGAGGCCCCGAGCTACGGGCAGACCGTGCTCACCTACGACCCCGGTTCCAGTGGCGCGCTCTCCTACCTGGAGGCGGGGCGCGAGCTGGCGCTGCGGGCCGAGGTCGCGAAGACGACGGTGGGGCGCCACCGGGCGGGTGCGGAGGTCGTTCCGCCTCGCAATGGCGCGGAGCCGTCCGCGTCGACGGCACAGCACAGTTCGATGGAGGGCATGCGGTGAGTGGCACGCGCAGGGGTCTGGGCAGGGGTCTGGGGGCGCTGATTCCGGCGACCCCGGCGGCGGCCGGGGGAGCGGCCGCACCGGCCGCCCCGCTGGCGCCGGTGGTTCCCACCGATCGCGGCACGGTGGCGGCCAAGGCCGCCGCGGAGAGTCTGCGGGAGCTGGCCGGGGACCAGCGCCGCAGTGTGCTGGAGCAGGCGCTGGCGCCGGTGAACGGGGCCCGGTTCGCCGAGCTGCCGCTGGATTCGATCAGCCCCAACCCGCGCCAGCCGCGCGAGGTGTTCGACGAGGAGAAGCTCGCCGAACTGGTCGCCTCGATCAAGGAGGTCGGCCTGCTGCAGCCCGTGGTGGTCCGTCAGACCGGCCCGGAGCGCTATGAACTGATCATGGGTGAGCGCCGCTGGCGGGCCTCCCGTGAGGCCGGCCTGGAGGTGATCCCGGCGATCGTCCGGGCCACCGAGGACGACAAGCTGCTGCTGGACGCGCTGCTGGAGAACCTGCACCGGGCGGAGCTGAACGCGCTGGAGGAGGCCGCCGCGTACGACCAGCTGCTGCGCGACTTCGCCTGCACGCACGACCAGTTGGCCGGGCGGGTCGGCAAGTCCCGCTCGCACGTGTCCAACACGCTGCGGCTGATGAAGCTGCCGGTCGCGGTGCAGCTGAAGGTCGCGGCCGGGACGGTCACCGCCGGGCACGCCAAGGCGATCCTGATGGTGCCGGACGGGGCGGGCCAGGAGCTGTTGGCCGAGCGGGTGGTGGCCGAGCTGCTGACGGTGCGGGCCACCGAGGAGATCGCCGGGCTGATGGCCGGTGAGACCCCGAAGGCGAAGAAGGCCGGTCCGCGGGTGGGCCGGACGGTTTCGCCGGCCTTCACCGAGCTGTCGGACCGGCTCTCGGACCGCTTCGAGACCCGGGTCAAGGTCGAGGCCTCGCAGCGTGACGGCCGGATCGGCAAGGGCAAGGTGGTGCTGGAGTTCGCCTCGGTCGAGGACCTGAACCGGATCCTGGACAGCCTCGCGCCGGGCGAGCAGGGGCTGCAGCTGTCCTGACGGTGAGCCCGAACGGCGAACAACGGGTGCATGTTTCACGTGAAACGTGCACCCGTTTCGTCGCTCGGAGCAGACTGGACTCCAGGGCCGGTTTCCGCGTGGAGGAGGAGGTACGGGCGTGGGGCGAAGGGTCGTTCCGCTGACACTGGACAACCTCTCGGAGCTGCCGAACACCTGCCGCTCCTGCGTGTTCTGGGAGCTCGATCCGGTCAGCGGACGGGCCGCGCAGGACGGCGGCAAGGGCGAGTTGGAGAAGGAGGGCTGGATCTCCGCGGTACTGCTGGACTGGGGATCCTGCGGCAGAGTCGCCTACGTGGACGACCGCCCGGCCGGGTTCGTGCTCTACGCCCCGCCCGCGTACGTGCCGCGCGGGCAGTCGTTCCCGACCAGCCCGATCTCCCCGGACGCGGTGCAGCTGATGGTCGCCCGGGTGCTGCCGGGGTTTCAGGGACAGGGCCTGGGGCGGGTGTTGGTGCAGACGGTGGCCAAGGACCTGATCCGGCGCGGCTTCCGGGCGATCGAGGCGTTCGGCGCACAGGGCAGTGAGATCCCCAGCTGCGTGCTGCCCGCCGAGTACCTGCTGGCGGTCGGCTTCAAGACCGTCCGGCCGCACCACCGGTATCCGCGGCTGCGGTTGGAGGCGCGTTCCACGCTGTCCTGGAAGGGTGACATGGAGGGCGCGCTGGAGCGGCTGCTCGGCGGGCGGCGCAAGGAACCGGCGCTGCGGCCGTTCTGAGGGTGACTGAGGGTGCCTGAGGGAGTTTGTGGGACGCGTTCTCCGCTCCGGGCCGGTCGGCGCGGAGCGGGCCGCCGTATTCTCAGGGCTTCCTGACGAAGCCTCGTGGAGCTTTGCGGTGGCTTGCGACGGCTCGTGGGGCCACGGAAACGCCGAGGCGGCCCGTACGGGGGTTCCCCGCGCGGGCCGCCTCGGCGACGGCCGTCCGGAACGGACTACAGGTACTCGGCCAGCTCGCGCAGCAGCGCGGCCTTCGGGCGGGCACCGGTGATGGTCTTCACCAGCTCGCCGCCCTTGTAGACGTTCAGCGTCGGGATGGAGATCACGTTGTAGGCCGCGGCGGTCTCCTGGTTGGCATCCACGTCGAGCTTGACGACGGACAGCTTGTCGCCGTGCTCGGCCGCGATGTCCTCCAGGACCGGGGCGATCTGGCGGCACGGGCCGCACCAGGTGGCCCAGAAGTCGACCAGGACGGGCTTGTCGCTCTTGAGGACCTCGGCCGCGAAGGTGGCGTCGGTTACTTCCTTGGTGGCGCCGGCCACGGGAACTCCTTGGGGTCGGAGGAGAGATGCGAGAGGGATAACAACGGCGGGGGCGGTTCTGTTTCGGGGAGGAAACGGTCGCCGCCCCCGGCCGGAGGGCTGCTCGGCCCGGTGTGGCGTCAGACCGCGACGGCCGCGGTCTCGGCCTCGGCGTCGGTCAGCGCGGCGAGGTAGCGCTCGGCGTCCAGCGCGGCGGAGCAGCCGGTGCCGGCGGCGGTGATCGCCTGGCGGTAGGTGTGGTCGACCACGTCGCCGGCGGCGAAGACGCCGGGGATGTTGGTGCGGGTGGAGGGGGCGTCGACCTTGAGGTAGCCCTCGGCGTCGAGGTCGAGCTGGCCCTTGAACAGGTCGGTGCGCGGGTCGTGGCCGATCGCGATGAACAGGCCGGTGACCGGGAGCTCGCGCAGGTCGCCGGTGTTGGTGTCCCGGAGGGTCAGGCCGGTCAGCTTCGGGTCGCCGTGGATCTCCTCGACCGCGCTGTCCCAGGCGAAGGTGATCTTCGGGTCGGCGAAGGCGCGCTCCTGCATCGCCTTGGAGGCGCGCAGGCTGTTGCGGCGGTGGACCACCGTGACGCTGCGGGCGAAGCGGGACAGGAAGGTGGCTTCCTCGAGGGCGGTGTCGCCGCCGCCGACCACCGCGATGTCCTGGTCGCGGAAGAAGAAGCCGTCGCAGGTCGCGCACCAGGAGACGCCGCGGCCGGAGAGCTTGTCCTCGTTCGGCAGGCCGAGCTTGCGGTGCTGCGAGCCGGTGGTGACGATCACGGCGCGGGCGCGGTGCACGGTGCCCTCGGAGTCGGTGACGGTCTTGATGTCGCCCGTGAGGTCGACGGCGATGACGTCGTCCGGGACCAGCTCGGCGCCGAAGCGCTCGGCCTGCGCGCGCATGTTGTCCATCAGCTCGGGGCCCATGATGCCGTCGCGGAAGCCCGGGAAGTTCTCCACCTCGGTGGTGTTCATCAGCGCGCCGCCGGCCGTGACCGCGCCCTCGAACACCAGCGGCCGGAGGGAGGCACGCGCGGTGTACAGCGCAGCGGTGTATCCGGACGGGCCGGAACCGATGATGATCACGTTACGGACGTCGCTCACTGCATCTCCTGGTTCGCATGGGCGTCCCGCTTGCGCGGGGGAGGGCGGTCGCTCCGCCGCCCCGGACAACGACTTACCAGTCTCCCGCATTCCCAGGCCCGACCGCACCAACCACCCACGGTCCGGGAGTGGGCGGCGTGGAACGGTGAGGAATCAGGGGGCCGGGACGGTGCTGTGCAGCAGGATCGTCGAACCGGGGCAGTCCGGGGTGGCCAGGTAGACGTCCAGCGGCCCGCTGCCGCCCGGCGGGCGGAACACCAGGGCCAGCACCGGCCGGCCCTGGTAGCTGCCCGTTCCGGCGGTCAGCGGCGGTTCGCCCGGGTGCCCGGCCGCGCTCAGGGCGCAGGCCGCGGGGCCGTTGCCGGCGTCGGCCGGGGAGAGGCCCGCGACGGGTTTGGTGGCCAGCAGTGCGTGGATCTGGGCCGGGAGCTGGTCGGCGGTGAAGTCCGGGCCGCCGCTGCCTGCGGTGAGGTTCGGGCCGTCGCTGCCGGCGACGTTCGGCTTGGGGCGCGAGGCGTCGGCGGCCGTCGGCTGGGGCACGGCCTTGCCGCTGTCGGTCGTGGCCACCGTGCTGCTCGGTGCGTTCCGGCTGAGCAGCACCCCGCCCAGGGTGGCCACCACGGCCACGGCGGCGGTGGCGAGCAGCAGGCTCAGGGCGCGACGGCGGCGGCGCTCGCGGCGGCCGGGGCCGCTCGCGGCGCGCGGGGACCCGGCGGGCCCCCCGGTGCGGGGCGGGCCGGACGGGCCTGCGGCGGGGCGCTCCGGACGGTCGTCGGTGCGGGCCTCGGTCCGGTCCTCGGGGTGGGTCTCGGTGCGCGCGGCGGACTCGGCGGCCAGCGCCGCGGTCAGCCGGTCGGCGATGTCCTGCGGCATCGGCGGGGCGGGGGTGTCCGCCAGCAGCTCCGGGAGGCCGCGGAGCGCGGCGTAGTCCTCGGCGCAGGACGGGCAGCCGGCCAGGTGGTGGTGGAGCGGCTCGGCCTGCTCGGGCGGGAGCAGCTCCTCGGCCAGGTCGGCCAGCACGTCCAGATCGGGGTGCTCGGAAGGCGGGTGCGGCGTCATCGCGGGGTCGCATCTCCTTCCAGCGCGGTGGCGGGATCCGTTGGTGGGACGGGGGCGGGCCGGTTCGGGTTCCCGGTCCGGGGCGCGGGCGGTGTTCCACGTGGAACACCGGGGGCCTCCCGGGGGCCTGGGGCGAGGCCTGTTCCACGTGGAACACGGGCCGGATCGGTCTCCTGCGGAACGCGGGCGGCGGCGGTTCCACGTGGAACCTGGGCAGCATCGGTTTCACGTGGAACACCGCCCGGGCCGAGGTGGCGCAGCAGCGGCAGCAGCCGGGCCCGGCCGCGGGCGCAGCGGCTCTTGACGGTGCCGACCGGGACGCCGAGCACCTCGGCGGCCTCGGCGACCGGGTAGCCCTGCATGTCGACCAGCACCAGGGCGGCCCGCTGGTCGGCGGGCAGCGCGGCCAGCGCGTCGGCCACCTCGCGCCGGGTCTCGGAGCGCACCGCGTGGCTCTCGGCGCCCTCGCTGGTGCCGAGCGCGGCCTCCGGCGGGCCGCCGGGGTGCTGGTCGAGCGACTCGGCCCGGCGGACGGCGCCGCGGCGGGCGCGGTCCAGGCAGGCGTTGACCACGATCCGGTGCAGCCAGGTGGTGACCGCCGAGCGGCCCTGGAAGCCGGCCGCGGCGCGGAACGCGGAGACCAGGGCGTCCTGGAGTGCGTCCGCGGCCTCCTCGCGGTCGCCGAGGGTGCGCACCGCGACGGCCCACAGCCGGTCGCGGTGGCGGTGTACCAGTACCCCGAAGGCGTCCGGATCGCCCGCCGTGTGCCGGGCGAGCAGTTCGGCGTCGGTGGGCTCCTCGGCCATCCGCCCCCTCCTCGCGGTCCGGCCGTCCGCTCCGGCGGCCGTGGGTCACCATCGTTGGGGATCCGGCGGGGCGGATCAAGAGGTGCCGGGGTTCCGGCTGCCGGTCGGGGCTATCCGTTGACCTGGATCTCGGCGATCTTGCCGCGGTAGCCGCCGTCGTCGCCGGTGGGCAGGTTGGTGAGCCAGACCAGCAGGTACCGGGTGTTGACCGGGGCGGTGGGCTTCAGGCTGACCTTGTTGCCGGAGCCGGTGGCGATCTGGCTGAGGGTCTTGAAGCCGTTGTCGTCGGCGGTTGGCGCGGTGGTGGCGCCGGTCGGGGCGGCCCGCAGTTCGACCTTGGTGGAGCCGATGAATTGGACGTCCACCGAGCTGACGGGGTGGGGCGAGCCGAGGTCGATCAGCAGGCCGGTGCCGGGCCGCCAGTCACCGAGCTGGTCGTTGTAGCGCTGGGTGGTCCAGGCGGTCGACGGGTTGCCGTCGGTGGCGTTCGGGACCTCGCTGGTGTGCTCGTCCTTGTTGTCGCCGTACGCGTTGAACGGGACGATCGAGCTGATGGCGAGCTTCGCGCCGGTGGCGGCGGGGGCGCTGCCGCTCGGTGTGGGGGCGGGCGAACTGTGGCTGGTGGTGCCGCTGTCCTTCTTGTTGACGTACTCCACGGCCTGCCAGGAGCCGACCGTGACGGCGGACAGGGCCAGCAGCGAGGCGGTCCACTTGAGTACCCGGCGCAGGCCGCGACGGCGGCGCGGAGCGGGCCGGGGGGCGACCGGGGCCGGAGCGGGGGCCGGTGCGGGGGCGGGTGCGGTGGTGGGGATCGCCTGGGTGGGCGCGGCGGGGGAGTAGCGCGGCCGGGAGGTGGGCAGGGCGCGCAGCGCGGGCGGGGCGGGCTGCTCCGGCGGGCGGATCTTGGGCAGCTCGGCGATTGCCGCGGCCAGTTCGGCGGGGGTGGTGATCGGCGCCTTGTGCTGCGGCGGCTGCTCGCACAGGATCCGGGCGGCGAGCTCCGCCAGGCCCTTGTGGACGCCGGCCCGGACCTGGTCCGGGGGCACGCAGCCGAGGTCCTTGGGGAGCCCCTGGAGGTCGTAGCGGTCCTCCGGGTAGGGCCAGCGGTGGGTGAGCGCGGCGTACAGCAGTGCGCCGATCGCACGGACGTCGGTCAGTTCGGCGTCCTCGGTGGGCAGGCCGCGCAGGGCGGCGTCCACCGCGATGCCGTTGATCCGGTACTGGCCGCCGTCGGTGCGCAGCACGCACTTGGGGGTGAGCCGCAGGTGCGCCTGGCCGCGCTGGTGGGCGGCGGCGATGGCGTCGGTGACCTGGCGGACCATCTGGTAGGCGTCGTAGGGCTCGAGGGGGCCGTCGGCCAGCAGTTCGGCCAGGTCGCGGGCGCCGGGCAGCCACTCGCGGACCACGTACACCAGCTCGCCCTCCTGCACCGCGTCCAGCACCTGGACGAAGCGCGGGTCGCCGAGCAGAGCAGCGCTGCGGGCGGCGGTGAGCACCGACTTGGCGCGGCGGTGGCCGGCCGAGAGCAGGTGGACGCCGACGGCGCGGCGGAGCTTCTCGTCGACGGCGCGCCAGCTGGTGAAGGTGTCCGACTCGGAGATGCACTCCTCCAGCCGGTAGCGGCCGCCGATCTTGTCGCCGCTGTGTCGCTGCGGGGCGGGCAGCACGGTGGGCAGGGTGGCGGTGTCGGCGTCCAGGGTCTCGGTGCTGGTGGCCGGGGCGGGCTCGGACGGCTCGACCGGGGGCAGCGGGCGGCGCACGCCGCGGCTGCGGGAGGGGCGTTCGGTGCGGGCGGCGCCCTGGGCGGCCAGCTCGGCGTCGATCTCCTGCGCGGAGAGCGGGGCGGTGGCCTCGGCGAGCGGCTGCTGCGGTTCGTCGCTTCCGGCCTCGGCGGCGGGTGCGGTGAGGGCGGGCCGCAGGGGGGTGGCCGCGGTGTCCTTCACCCGGGACTTCGCCGAGCCGTTCGCCCCGTCCTTCGACGCGTCCTGGGGGGTGCTCTTCGCGGCGTCCTTCGGGGAGCCGTTCGCGGTGCTCTTCACCGCGCGGGCGGCGGAGCCTTTCGCGGTGGGGCCGCGGTCGGATCCGGTGTCGCGCTGCGAGGTTCCGGGCGCGGCCTCGGTCGCCGCCCCGTCCGTCTCGGACGTGTCGACGATCGCCTTGGTGCCGTCAGCCACCGTGGTCCTGCCTCCCCTTGTGTCGTCCCGGGCCAAGCCGGGACGGTCGACGAGCCGCTGCCGGAGTGGACGTCCGTGCTGCAAGGTCAATTGTGCCCACTCCCGGCCCCCCTGTACGACCGCTGAGAGTGCCTGGAGGTTGCCCACTCGCCCACTTCCGTGCGAACGGCAGACGAATGGGCCGGAATCGGGGGCGTACCCCGACTCCGGCCCACCGTAGGCGGACTGGGTCGTCGACGGATCGTCAGCACTCCGGGTGACGTGCCGTCAACCTGTGACCGGTGTTCCGGGTCAGCGGCCGAGCCGCCGGCGGACCATTCCGGTGAGCGCGTTGAGCTCCTCGATGCGCATCCGGCGGGCCAGCAGCAGGAACACCGCGACCTGGACGACGGCCGCCGCCAGCAGCGTCAGCACGTTGCCGAGCCAGCCGTCCAGCACCCGCAGCGCGAACAGCTCGATCGCCAGGCCGACCACGGCGGCGGGCAGCGAGGCGATCGCCAGCCGGACGTAGGTCTTGGTGATCCGGGCGGTGTCCAGGCCGCCGATCCGCGCCTTCAGCTTCGGCACCGCGACGAACACGCCCACCGCGTAGGACAGGCCGTAGCCCAGCGCCATGCCGGTCACCGCCCACTGCGCGGGCAGCACCAGCCAGCACAGCACCGCGGTGCCGGCCTGGGTGAGCGCCACCCAGACGGTGTTGGAGAACGGGGTGCGGGTGTCCTCGTACGCGTAGAAGCCGCGCAGCAGCACGTACTGCACCGAGTACGGGATCAGGCCGAGGGCGAACGCGGAGAGCATGTAGCCGACCGCGGTGGTGCCCTGCGCGGCCGCGCCGCCGTTGCCCAGGCCGTAGATCGAGGAGCCGATCACCGGGCCCAGCGACAGGAACAGGAACGCCGCCGGGACGATCGCCACCGCCGAGGTGCGCAGGCCGTAGGAGAGGTCGTCGCGGACCGCCCCGGCGTCCTGGTCGGCGGCCGCCCGGGACAGCCGGGGGAGCACCGCACTCATCACCGACACGGTGATCACGGCCATCGGCAGCTGCCAGATCAGCAGCGCGTTGGAGTACGCGGCCAGGCCGACGCCGAGGTGGCCGTCGTGCTCGGCGGCCTTGCCGGACGCGGTGGCCAGCTGCGTCACCACCAGGAAGCCCGCCTGGTTGGCCAGCACGAACAGGAAGGTCCACTTGGCCAGCCGGGCCGCCTTGCCCAGGCCGTGCCCGCGCCAGTCGAAGCGCGGCCGGAACGAGAAGCCCGCCGAGCGCAGGTACGGGATCATCGACAGCGCCTGCACGGCCAGGCCGAGCATGGTGCCGATGCCGAGCAGCCGGACGCCCTCGGGGGAGATGGCCTGCGGGGTGACCCCGGTGTGCTGGAAGGTGCCGTACACGCCGATGTACATCGCGAAGGTGAAGATCACCACGAGGTTGTTCAGGACCGGCGTCCACATCATCGCGCCGAACCGGCCGCGGGCGTTGAGGATCTGGCCCATCACCACGTGCACGCCCATGAAGAAGATGGTCGGCAGGCAGTACCGGGCCAGCGCGACCGTGGTGTCGGCGCTCTGCTGGTCGCGCATCAGCGCGTGCGAGATCAGCTGCACCAGCACCGGCGCGGCCAGCACCGCCACGAACACCACGCCCGCCAGGCCGGTCACCACCAGGGTGAGCAGCCGGTTCGCGTAGGCGGTGCCGCCGTCCTCGTCGTTCTTCATGCTGCGCACCAGCTGCGGGACGAACACCGCGTTCAGCGCGCCGCCGCCGATCAGGATGTACAGCAGGGTGGGCAGGGTGTTGGCGGCGTTGTACGAGTCGCCCATCGAGGCCACGCCGATCGCGGCGGCGATCACCATGGTGCGCAGGAAGCCGGTGCCGCGGGAGACCAGGGTGCCGGCCGCCATGATGGCGCTGGAGTTCAGCAGCCCGGCGACCTTGCTGCCGGCACCGTCGACGACCGGCTCGGGCGGGGCGGTCGGGGCCGGCGGGGCCGGCGGGGCGGTGGGCTCGGGCGGCGCGGCAGCGGCGGCGTTGGCCTCCAGCACGGCCGCGTCGGCCCGCATCACCGCCTCCTCCTCGGACAGCGGCGGGTCGAACTCGATCGGCGGCACGTACGGGTGACGCTCGCCCCCCGCGGGGACCGGCTCGGGGGCCGGGGCGGGCTCGGGGTCGCCCGGCGCGTCGACGTCCGTGGCCATCGTCACGGCCTGCGCGGGTTCCGGTGCCGGCGCCGGTGCCTCTTCGGGCGCCGACAGCAGGGTCTCCACGCCGACGTACTCGGCGGTCCCGGTGTCCCGGCGCGACCCGGCCGGCTCGGCGGCCTCCGCGGCCACCTCGGCGGCGATCGACGCCCAGCGCGGCGCCGGCGCGGTCAGCTGCAGGGTGGCCTCGGACTCGCGGCTCGGCTGGCCGGGCACCGCCGCCGTGGCCTTCGGGGTGTCCTGGGCGCCCGCGGCGTCCGGCAGGTCGACCTCGCCGTACGGGTCCGTGCCCCCGTACGCCTCGGCGGCGTACGGGTCACGGGCGTAGGTGTCGGCGACGTACCAGTCGGCGGTGGGGTCGGCGGGGGCGGCGGCGGACCGTGGACCGCCCGCGCGGTCCTCGGGCCCACCTCCGCCCTGGTCCTGGGTTGCTCGCTCGCTCCGCTCGTTCATGCCACCAATCCACGTCAGAGAGGGGGGACTGGCGCCCGGGGGTGAAGCGCCTAGTGATCCACCTTCTCATCACCGGAGACCCGATCGCTGTCATCCCGGTCGGACGAGGGCTCCGCGTCGGTCGGCTTCCCACCAGCGTCGGCCTGCGCGTCGGTCGGCTTCGCGTCGGCGTCGGCCTGCGCGTCGGTCGGCTTCCCGTCGGCGTCGGCCTGCGCGTCGCCGTCGTCACCGCCCTCGGCGTCCGACAGCAGCCGCTCCGGGTCCTCGTCGATCTCGCCGGCCGCCTTGCGCTTCTTGCGCTGCAGGTAGAACCGCAGCCCGGCGAGGATCATCAGCGCGGTGCCGCTGGCGATCACGTACGTCACACCGCTGGCCACCGAGGTGACGTCGACGACGAACTCCACCGGCTCGCCGTAGCGCCGCGGGTTGGGGCCGGTGGTCCACAGCTCGGCGTTCACCTTGACCTGGCCGTTGACCTGCGCCTCGGCGGGGAAGCGGAAGGTGCGGCTGGTGGTGGCGTCCAGCACGACGGGCTGGTTGTCGCCCACGAGGAGGCGGTTCTGCTGGCTCGAGTAGAGCCGCAGCTCCAGGTTGCCGACCGCCTGGGTGAGGTCGTTCTTCACGCTGATCAGCAGCGTCGCGTTGTCGCCCGGCAGCGTCACGGTGCTTTTCTTCGGCACCCGGACCGCGGACTTCAGGTTGTCCAGGTAGCGCTGCACGCCGGCCCGGTAGTCGACGCCGGCCTTCTGCTGGTCGCGCCAGCTGGTGGACATCGACCGCACCATGGCCGCGCTGAACGGGCCGCGGACCCGCTCCGGCTGGGTGAGGATCATCATCAGCTGGTCCACGCCGTCCTGGATGCCCATGGTGGCGGTCAGCTCGGCGGAGGACAGCTCGGCGCCGGTCGCGTCGCCCGGGTAGTCGTTCGGGACGTCGGTGTTGACGCCCGGGTCCGCGGGCATCTCGGAGACCTTCTGCAGGGTGGCCGGGGTCACCCAGCCGCCGCTGCCGGACGCCGCCTGCATCGAGTCGCGCAGCGCCAGCGCGGTGCCGACGGTCAGCGAGCGGGACGGCAGCACCAGGACGCCGCGCGGGTGCTCCGGCTCCTGGTGGGCGATCGCCAGGGTCTCGGCCAGGAACCGCTGCTGGGCCGCGGTGCGGTCGTGCGCGGTGCCCAGGTCGCCCTGGAACAGCGAGGCCAGCACGGCGTCGGAGACCACCGCGGTCTGCCCGTTGCCGATCGGACGCGCCGCGCCCGGCGTGTACGTCAGCTTGTCGGACTCCGGCATCGACGCGCCGTTGACCAGCACCAGCCGGCCGCCCGCCGCGTTCGCCACCGCCGCCGTGCGCTGGTCCAGCAGACCCCGGTACGGCCAGGCCACGTCCGACTGGGCGTTCACCTGGAGGCGGCCCTCGGTGGTGACCTGCCCGGCCGTCATGGCCTTGCGCAGCGCGTTGTCCATGCCGTTCAGCTTGGCGCCGTTGTGCGCGATCGACGCCAGGTCCGGGTCGGCGTACGGCAGCGACACCACCTCGGAGCCCGACTTCGACACCGCCGCCTTCAGCTTCGCCAGCCAGGCCGTCGCCGCGTCGCGGCCGGTGCCCGGCACGGTGTTGTCGTCGCGCGCGGACTCGCCGGAGGTGCCGGGCTTCTGCACCCGGTACGTCTTGGTCATCGCGAGCACGGTGTCCAGCAGGTCCGGGTCGATCGCCCAGGTCAGGTTCGGCATGTTCGCGCCGATCTCGACCAGCTGGTTCAGCCGCCCGTCACCGGTCAGCTCGCCCACCAGGCTGTCGTCCCGGAGCACCGGCGTCTGGTCCTGGTCCGGCATGGTCTGCGCGACCAGCACCGGGGCGTGGGTCAGCGGCCACACCACCGCGACCGGCGAGGGCTTGGCGGTGGTCCGGCCCTGGACCGGCAGGTAGGTGCGGGCGATGCCCAGCGAGTGCGCCTTGTCGTCGCCGGTCCGGCCCCAGAGGTCCACCGCCAGCTCGTAGCTGCCGGTCTCCTTGGCGCCAAGCGCGGACACCGGCACCGGCAGGGAGAAGTCCTTGCTCTGCCCCGGGTCCAGGTCGCCGACGTCCTGCGCCGGGTTCTCCAGCGGGGTGCCGTCCTTGGCGCTCGGCGAGCCCCAGGAGCCCATCATGTCGATGTCGCTGCGGGTCGCCAGCATCGGCTTGCCCGGGTTCGGCACCCGGACCATGACCTTCGACGACTTCAGCTTCTCCGAACCGGAGTTGGTGACCTTGCCGGTGATCGTCACGGTGTCGTTCTCGTGCACGATCTGCGGCGCCCCGGTGCCGACCTGCACCGTGTCGATCTGCACCGCCGCCGGGTACTCGCCCGACGCCGTCACCAGGGTGCCCGGCCCGGCCGCCGCCGGGGCGGCCGCGAGGGCACCGACCAGCCCGCCTGCCAGCAGGGCGGCGGTGCTCCTGGCCAGCCGGCCCGTCCACCGTCCGCGGCGCCCGGCCCCTGCCGCGCCCCGCCCGGTCCGCTCGTCCACGCGCGTCCTCGCCGTTCCTGATCGTCTCGATCGACCCACGCACCGACGCGGCCCCGCCCGACCCCGGCGGTCTCCGACAAGGAGCGTTCACCCGGCATGGTAACGACGCTTTGCGGCACGCAGTGTTGCGGGCCGGAAGCTGGCCGGAGCGGCGGGGCGGAGGAAACAGGAGGGCGGCGGGGCAGGGCGGGCACGTACCCTTGTGAGCCGTGTCCACTGCCAATGCGTCCAGCACCAATCATTCCAGCTCCGCCGACCGGATCGCCCTGCCGGGCCTGACCGAGGCGCAGACCCTCGGCCTGCAGGAACTGCTTCGGGTCTCCCCGGTCGCCGACGAGATCGCCCGCCGCTTCGAGGAGGCCGGCCACCGGCTCTCGCTGGTCGGCGGCTCGGTCCGGGACGCCCTGCTCGGCCGGCTCGGCAACGACCTCGACTTCACCACCGACGCCCGCCCGCAGCAGATCCTCAAGCTGGTCAAGGGCTGGGCCGACGCGGTCTGGGACGTCGGCATCGCGTTCGGCACCGTTGGCGCGCGCAAGGACACCGCGGAGGGCTCGTTCCTGATCGAGATCACCACCTACCGCAGCGAGGCCTACGACCGCAGCTCCCGCAAGCCCGAGGTCAGCTACGGCGACTCGATCGAGCAGGACCTGGTCCGCCGCGACTTCACCGTCAACGCGATGGCCGTCGACCTGCCCGGCCGCGGCTTCGTCGACCCGCACCACGGACTGGACGACCTGGAGGCCCGGGTGCTCCGCACCCCCGCCACCCCCGAGGAGTCCTTCTCCGACGACCCGCTGCGGATGATGCGGGCCGCCCGCTTCGCCGCCCAGCTCGACTTCGAACCGGCGCCCGAGGTGGTCGCCGCGATGACCGCGATGGCCGAGCGGATCACCATCGTCTCCGCCGAACGCGTCCAGGCCGAGCTCAACAAGCTGCTGCTCGCCGAACACCCGGTCAAGGGCCTGCGCCTGTTGGTCGACACCGGCCTCGCCGAGTTCGTGCTGCCCGAGCTCCCGGCGCTGCGCCTGGAGAGCGACGAGCACCACCGCCACAAGGACGTCTACGAACACTCGCTGACCGTCCTCGAGCAGGCCATTGCACTGGAGACCGACGGCCCCGACCTGGTGCTGCGCCTCGCCGCGCTGCTGCACGACATCGGCAAGCCGCGCACTCGCCGCTTCGAGTCCGACGGCGGGGTCTCCTTCCACCACCACGAGGTGGTCGGCGCGAAGATGACCCGCAAGCGGATGCGCGAGCTCAAGTACTCGAACGAGCTGATCGCCGAGGTGTCCCGGCTGGTCGAGCTGCACCTGCGCTTCCACGGCTACGGCGGCGGCGAGTGGACCGACTCCGCGGTGCGCCGCTACGTCACCGACGCCGGCCCGCTGCTGGAGCGACTGCACAAGCTGACCCGCTCCGACTGCACCACCCGCAACAAGCGCAAGGCCGCCGCGCTGGCCCGCACCTACGACTCGCTGGAGGAGCGGATCACCGCCCTCAAGGAGCAGGAGGAGCTGGACGCGATCCGGCCCGCGCTGGACGGCAACGAGATCATGCAACTGCTCGGCCTGCGCCCCGGCCCCGCGGTCGGCCGCGCCTACAAGCACCTGCTCGAACTGCGCCTGGAGCACGGCCCGATGGAGCACGAGGCGGCGGTCGCCGCGCTGCACGAGTGGTGGGCGGCGCAGCCGAAGGACTGACGCCCCGTCAGCGCTTGCTGGCGGCGGGCTTGGGCGGCGCGGCGTTCAGCGGGCTGAGGCACAGCCGGTACTTGGTCGTCTTCTTCTTCGACCGGTACTGGCTGTCGTAGGCCGTCGATCCCGGGTACTCCTGGGCGCAGCTGTAGGTGCTGATCATGCCGGTGTGGCGCCCTACGACCTTCCAGTTGGCGTCCGACGCGGTGCAGGCCACCTCGTCGTGCTTGGCGGTCAGGCAGTCCCCGACGCTCGCGCCCTTGCTGCCCGCGCCGAACAGCGAGCCGAACCACCACAGGCCGCCGACGACCAGGGCGATCAGGCCCACGCCGATGCTCGCGCCGCGGATCCGGGCCTTCCGGGACGGCGGCTTGGCGGGCGGCGGCGCCTGCCCCCAGGCCGGCATCTGCCCCTCGCCGGTCGGCGGTTGCCCGTACGCGGGCTGCGGGCCCGGCGCGGGGGGCTGGCCGTACGCGGGGGGTTGGGCGTAGCCGGAGGGCTGGCCGTACGCGGGCTGCGGACCGGGCTCGGGCTGGCCGTACGCCGGCGGCTGGGCGTAGCCCGAGGGCTGACCGTAGGACGGCGGCTGACCGTACGTGGGCGGCTGTCCGTATGCGGGAGGCTGGCCGTACCCGGGCGGTTGCTGGCCGGGCTGCTGACCGTACGGTCCGGGCTGGCCGTACGGGCCGGGTGGCGGTGGAGTGCTCATCTGTTCTTCCCCCTGGCGACGAGAGCGTGCCGTGCGCCCACGACCCTAGCGGCAGAGACCCCGTCAGGACCGGCGTGCGGCGCGGAAGTACAGCAGCGCGCCGAGCGCGTACAGCACCGCGAGGCCCAGCACCACCGGCACCGAGCGGCCGTTCAGCGGCAGCACCAGGGCGGTCACCCCGGCCGCCGCGACGAACGAGACGTTGACCAGCACGTCGTAGATCGCGAACACCCGGCCGCGGTACTCGTCCTCCACCGACTCCTGCACCAGGGTGTCCGCGCAGATCTTGGTGCCCTGGGTGACCACGCCCAGCAGCAGCGCCGCGGCCATCGCCGGGACTTCGTCGAAGGTCAGTCCGAGCGCCGGGACGAACACCGCCGCGCTCGCCAGGCAGGTCGTCATCCATCCGACCAGGCCGAGTCGCCGGGTGCACCACGGGCTGATCAGCGCGGCCACGAAGAAGCCCACCGCGGAGAGGATCACCGCCCGGCCCAGGCTGGCCAGGCCGCCCTCGGTGTCCGCCGCGCTGTTGAAGGTGTACCGGGAGAGCATCAGCACGACCACGATCAGCACGCCGTAGCAGAACCGCGCCAGGGTGACCGCGCCCAGCGCCTGCACGGCCGGCCGGCAGTCCCGCACCAGGTGCCGCAGGCCCGCCAGCAGGTCGTGCCAGGAGGTGGACAACGCCTGGCGCAGGGACGGGAGTTCGTCGCTCACCTCGGGGCCCAGCGCGTCCGGGGCGATCCGCCGGGCGGCCAGCGCGGCCGACAGGTAGAGCAGCGCCGCCAGCGTCACCAGGACGGCGTCCGCGTGCCGGCCGGGCGGCATCACCTGGTGCACCAGGAAGCCGACGACGCCGCCGGAGGCCGCCGCCACCGTGCCCAGGGTGGGCGAGAGGGCGTTCGCGGTGACCAGCTCGGACGTGGCCACCACCCGGGGCAGTGAGGCGGACAAGCCTGCCAGGATGAACCGGTTGAGCGCCGTCACCAGCAGCGCCGCCGCGAAGAACATCCAGTCCGGGGCCCGCCCGAGCAGCAGCGCCGCCGTCACCAGCCCCAGACCGAAGCGGGCCAGATTGCCCATCAGCAGTACCTGCCGGCGCCGCCAGCGGTCCAGCAGAACCCCCGCGAACGGGCCGATCACCGAGAACGGCAGCAGCATCACCGCCAGCACCGCGGCGATGTCGGCGGGGGAGGACTGGTGCTCGGGGGAGAAGATCACGTACGCGGCCAGCGAGACCTGGAAGACGCCGTCCGACAGCTGCGAGAGCAGGCGCACCGTCAGCAGGCGCCGAAAACCGGTGCCGTGCAGCAGGCCGCGCAGGGTGGCCTCTCGCGGGATCTGTTCGACGATCACCCGCCAAGGGTGCCACGAGGCCGACGGTGTTTCACGTGAAACCTCCACCAACTTCGAGCGGCGCGCGCCCCCCGCACGCCTCCGCACCACCGCTGGCGCGCCATCGCCCGGATGTCGTAGGGCACTTACCGGGGAAGAACTCTCTCGGAACGACGGGAGGCTCCCATGCGAGACGAGTTCACAACCCTGTTGCTCAGCCAGGTCGGCCACCACGAAGGCCGCGACCCCGACGGGACCTGGAACAACCGCCAGCGCTACAGCGAGGAAACCCCCGGCCTCGAATGGTCCGACGGTCAGCCCTGGTGCGCGACCTTCGAAGCCTGGGCCGCCCACCGCACCGGCATGGACAACCTCTGGCCCATGACGGCCTCCTGCCTGACCGCCGTCGCCTGGTGGCGCGACCACAACCGCTGGACCCCCTACCCCGTCCTCGGCGGCCCCTTCTACCTCGGCCCCGACGGCGGCGACCACACCGGAGTCGTCTACGCCTACGACGCCGACACCATTTACACGGTGGAGGGAAATACGAACGACTCCGGGTCCACCGAGGGCGACGGGGTCTACCGGAAGTCCCGGGCGCGGCGCGGGCCCGGGTCGCCGTACGGGTACGGGGTGCCGGCCTATCCGGAGGGCACGGTGTCGGCGGATCCAGCGCTCGGGGGGACGCCGGCGGCGCGGACGTCCGGGCAGGCGGGTGGGGCGCCGCCGTGGCCGGGGCGGTACCTGAAGCTCCAGTCGCCGATGATGCACGGGGACGACGTGCTGACGTGGCAGCGGCGGCTGGCCTGGCGGACCTGGGCGATCACGGCGGACGGCTGGTACGGGCCCGCCTCGGCCCAGATCTGCCGGGCCTTCCAGCAGCGCCACGGACTGACGGTGGACGGCATCGTCGGGCCGGTCACCTGGCACGAGGCCTGGAACTGAAACACGCCGGAGGGCCGCCCCGCGAGATGCGGGACGGCCCTCCGGTCAAGCCTGACGAAACGTCAATGCTCAGAGCTCATTGCTCAGCGCTCAGCGCTCACCCTTCACAGAGAGCAGGCTTCGCTAGCGCTCAGCGCTCACCCTTCACAGCGAGCAGGCTTCGCTAGCGCTCAGCGCTCGACCTCGCCGCGGATGAACTTCTCGACGTTCTCCTTGGCCTCGTCGTCGAAGTACTGAACCGGCGGGGACTTCATGAAGTAGGAGGACGCGGAGAGGATCGGGCCGCCGATGCCGCGGTCCTTGGCGATCTTCGCGGCGCGGACGGCGTCGATGATGACACCGGCCGAGTTCGGGGAGTCCCAGACCTCGAGCTTGTACTCGAGGTTCAGCGGGACGTCGCCGAACGCGCGGCCCTCGAGGCGGACGTACGCCCACTTGCGGTCGTCGAGCCACGCGACGTAGTCGGACGGGCCGATGTGGACGTTCTTGGCGCCCAGCTCACGGTCGCGGATCTGCGAGGTGACGGCCTGGGTCTTGGAGATCTTCTTGGACTCCAGGCGCTCGCGCTCGAGCATGTTCTTGAAGTCCATGTTGCCGCCGACGTTCAGCTGCATGGTGCGCTCGAGGATGACACCGCGGTCCTCGAACAGCTTCGCCATCACGCGGTGCGTGATGGTCGCGCCGACCTGGGACTTGATGTCGTCGCCGACGATCGGGACACCGGCCTCGGTGAACTTGTCGGCCCACTCCTTGGTGCCGGCGATGAACACCGGGAGGGCGTTCACGAAGGCGACCTTGGCGTCGATGGCGCACTGGGCGTAGAACTTGGCGGCGTTCTCGGAGCCCACCGGCAGGTAGCAGACGAGGACGTCGACCTGGCGGTCCTTGAGGATCTGGACGACGTCGACCGGGGCCTCGTCGGACTCCTCGATGGTCTCCCGGTAGTACTTGCCCAGGCCGTCGAGGGTGTGGCCGCGCTGGACGGTGACGCCGGTCGGCGGCACGTCGCAGATCTTGATGGTGTTGTTCTCGCTGTTGCCGATGGCGTCGGCCAGGTCGAAGCCGACCTTCTTGGCGTCCACGTCGAAGGCGGCGACGAAGTCGACGTCCTTCACGTGGTAGTCGCCGAACTGGACGTGCATCAGGCCGGGGACCTTACCGGCCGGGTCGGCGTCCTTGTAGTACTCGACACCCTGCACCAGCGAGGCGGCGCAGTTGCCCACGCCGACGATGGCTACGCGAACCGAACCCATTCCGGTTGCTCCCTGAATCTCATGAGGGTCGCCGTGGTGTGGCGGCACCTCGTTCCACATCTGTTCTGACTGTCTGACGGGCGCGCGGGGCGCCCACGCCTCGCCGCGAGCGGCGGCAAGGCCGGCGCGGTGCTGCTCAGCGCTCCGGTCAGGAGCGCCCCGGGCGGTCGTACGGTGGCCCGGGCGGGTCCGAGGACCCGGCGGCCGGACCATGGCCGTCCGAAGATTGCGGGGACGCGGAGTTGCGTCCGTTTCTGGTGGCGCGCTCGGTCTCGATCAGCTCGTTGAGCCAGCGGACCTCGCGCTCCACCGACTCCAGGCCGTGGCGCTGGAGTTCGAGGGTGTAGTCGTCGAACCGCTCGCGGGTGCGGGCGATCGAGCTGCGCATCCGCTCCAGCCGTTCCTCGAGCCGGCTGCGGCGGCCTTCCAGCACGCGCATCCGGACGGCCCGGTCGGTCTGGCCGAAGAAGGCGAAGCGCACGCCGAAGTGCTCGTCCTCCCAGGCGTCCGGTCCGGATTCGGCGAGCAGCTCCTCGAAGCGCTGCTTGCCCTCGGCGGAGAGCCGGTAGACGATCTTCGACCGCTTGCCGTTGAGCGCGGTGGCCGGGACGTACTCGACGTCCGGGTTGTCCTCGACCAGGAAGCCCTGGGCGACCAGGCTCTTCAGGCAGGGGTAGAGCGTTCCGTAGGAGAAGGCCCGGAACGAGCCCAGCAGGACGTTGAGCCGCTTGCGCAGTTCGTAGCCGTGCATCGGGGCGTCGTGGAGCAGGCCGAGGACGGCGAATTCGAGGACGCCGGAGCGTCGGCTCATACCGCCTTCCTCCTTCCGTAACGGGGTCCTGCTCTTCGGATGCCGGTCCGGCCCGCAAGGTATGCCGAACCGATGTGTCGCGCCGATGTATCGGCTCGATATATCGGCAACAGTAACCCTGGGTCACGGAAGGAGCAAGAGGGGCACGCGTAACCGCGATCACAAGGCCTTTGGGCAACGGGCATGTAATGAATCGAGGCCGGTTCGTCCTGGTTGGCTGCCAATGCCCGATTGGCGACCTGTCAGGGACCCGTACTCTGTCGCCTGGTGCACCCTGACCGAGAGGCTGCGGAGAGAATGAGCGAACACCGGCGCAGGTCGGCCAACCCCGGGGGCGAGGAGCCGCCCTCCAGGCGGGCGTCCGCCGGGCGTCCGTATGCCTACGGCAGCCCCGTCGAGGGCGCACCCGACTACGCGGGCGAGCAGGGCGGGCCGGCGTCCGGCCCCGGCCGCCCCGGTCCTGGGGCCGGCCCCGGTGGCCGCCGCCCGGCGCGCGAGACTGCCCAGCAGCCCCGGATGACCCGGGCGGAGATGCGCAAGCAGGGCCGCAAGGGCGGCGGTGACGGCGGATCGGAAGGCCCGCCGAATGGCCGGAACGCCGGCCGCAACGGCAAGCCGGGCAAGAAGCGGCTGATCGACTACCCGCGCTTCGGCAAGTCCGGCTTCAAGCGGTGGATGCCGTCCTGGAAGCAGGTGCTGAGCCTGTTCCTGATCTTCTTCGGTGGTGGCGTGGCCGCGATAGGCGTGGCGTACGCCGTGATCCCGGTGCCGAGCGCCAAGGACTCCATCAAGCTCCAGAACAACATCTACTACTGGGCCGACAACACCGAGATGGCCCGCAAGGGCGACACCAACAAGCAGTGGGTGGAACTCTCGGAGATCAGCCGCCCGGCCCAGGACGCGGTGATCGCGGCCGAGAACGAGACCTTCCGCACCGACAGCGGCATCGACCCCAAGGGCATCGCCCGCGCCGTCTACAAGATGGCGACCGGCGGCGAGACCCAGGGCGGTTCGACCATCACCCAGCAGTACGTGAAGAACGTCTACCTGTCCCAGGAGCAGACGCTCAGCCGCAAGGCAAAAGAATTCATCATCACGCTGAAGATCGCGGACGACAAGGACGGCATCCTCACCGGCTACCTGAACACCAGCTGGTACGGCCGCGGTGCGACCGGTATCCAGGCCGCTTCGCAGGCCTACTACGGCGTGGACGCCAACAAGGTGGACATCTGTCAGGGCGCGATGCTGGCCGGCCTGCTGAAGGGTGCGGCGCTGTACGACCCGACCCTGAACCAGGCCAACCACGACCGCATGCAGGAGCGCTGGAACTACGTCCTGGACCGGATGCAGGCGACCAAGGCCATCACGGCGGAGGACCGCGCCAAGTGCGGGCAGAAGTTCCCCGAGCCGATCGCGGTGAAGGCCCCGGCCAGTTTGAACGGCGAGGTCTCCTACCTGGTGGACACCGCCAACCAGTTCATCATGGCCAAGGACAAGACCATCACCGAGGCCAAGCTGGCCCGCGGCGGCTACCAGATCTACACCACCTTCGAGAAGGACAAGGTGGACGCCCTGAAGACGGCCGTGGACCAGGTCAAGGGCGAGATCCTGGACGAGAGCAAGCGTGAGGCGGACAAGTTCGTCCAGGTCGGCGCCGCCTCGGTGCGGCCCAACGACGGTGCGATCGTGGCGATCTACGGCGGCGACGGCATCGAGAAGGGCCACTACAGCAACAACGCGGACTCCAAGGTCCCGGTCGGCTCGACCTTCAAGCCGTTCGTGCTGGCCGCCGCGATGCAGTACGGCGTGCAGACCAAGAGCGGTACGACCCAGCTCAACCCGGACTCGCTGTACCTGGCGGACAACCTCTCGCCGATCTACCGGGACGGCAAGCCGCTGACCGGCGACGACGGCAAGCCCTACAAGCAGCGCAACGACAGCCCGGGTAGCCCCGGCTACGTCTCGCTGAAGAAGGCCATGCAGTACTCGTACAACGTCCCGTTCGTGCAGCTCGGCCAGGACGTGGGCGGCAAGACCGTGGAGAAGATGGTCACCGAGCTTGGGATCCTGCCCGGCAGCCTGGAGCCGTCCTCGACCCTCACCTTCCCGCTGGGCACCTCGCACCCGAGCTCGATCCGGATGGCCTCGGCCTACTCGGTGTTCGCGGCCCGCGGTCAGCAGACCGACCCGTACTCGGTGTCGAAGGTGATGCACGGCACCGAGGAGCTGCCGAACTTCGGCAAGCCCCAGCCGAAGAAGGCGCTGGAGCAGGCGGTCGCCGACAACATCACCGACGTGCTGGAGAACGTGGCCAAGAACGGCACCGGTAAGAAGGGGACCGAGTCGATCGGACGGCCGGTGGCCGGCAAGACCGGTACCACCGACGCCGGTACCTCGGCCTGGTGGGCGGGGTACACCCCGGACCTGTCCACCGCGGTCGGCATGTGGCGCGAGGAGGCCGGCAACCCCAAGCTGCTGTCGCTGAACGGCACCGCCGGCCACGACTCCGTGCACGGTGGTGACTTCCCGACCGAGATCTTCGCCCGCTACATGAAGATCATCATGAAGGGCAAGCCGGTGCTGGACTTCCCGAACCCGGCGCCGTGGGGCCAGGAGGTCGACTCCTCGGGTGCCCCGATCAGCCCGTCCGCCCCGGCCTCGACCTCGGCCTCCGCTCCGGCGGAGCAGTCGACCGGGCCGACCGAGCCGAGCACGTCGAAGTCCCCGGAGGGGCCGCTCTCGCCGTCGCCGAGCAACAGCTCGACCTGCCAGGGCAACGGCAACAACTGCGGTCCTTCCCGCTCGCCGAAGCCGAGCAAGAGCCCGAGCGAGAGCGCCAGCGGCAGCCCGAGCGCGCCGCCCGGAGGCGGCGGCGGTGGAGGAGGAACGGGCAACCTGTTGGGAATGATGGGCCAGTAGGTCAACCAAGAGGCCGGAAGCGGGATCCCGCTTCCGGCCTCTCCTTTCAGCCGGTACTGCCCCGAGTTGTTCGAGGAGACGAGTGATGCGCAGACGACCGCTGTTACTGGTCCTGGCCGGGGTGCTGGCGCTGGGTGTCGGCGTGCTGGTGGTGGATCCCCTGGTGCGTGAGCACCAACGGCGTTCGGCGGCGGCTGCCGAGGTGGTGGGGGCGGCGAAGGACTTCAGTGCCGCGGTGGCCGAGGCCGATGCCCGGCAGGCGGTCGGCATCCCCGATCTGGTGGAGCTGTCGGCCCGGATCCGGGCGCAGCGGCAGGGGCGCGGACAGGTCGGGGTGTTCACCTTCTGGCGGCACGGGGGACGAGCGGATCCTGACGTTCCAGGCCATGGCGGAGTACCAGGAGTGGCCGGATGTGATCGGTGTTTCGATGGAAAGCAGGTGCTACCGGCTGGCGTTGCGTCCCACGCCGCCCGCTCCGGCGGTGGAGCGACCGGGCTGTGAACCTCCGGCGGGGTGGACTCAGGAGCAGTAGCGGACGGTTCGTGCGGCAACACTCGCTCAGGCGTAGACCAGTGCGGCAGAATGCGCGCCATGACGTCCAGCCTGCGTGACGAGACCTCAGCGCCCGGACCGGCTCCGGCCGCGGGGCCGCTGCCGAACACCGTGGTGGTGCCTGCGGACGAGGACCCGGTGGCGGAGGCCGGCAGCGAGCTGCTGGGTGGTCCGCCCGGACGTCGGGCGCTGCTCGGGGTGTCCTGGTGGACGCCGGCGAGGTTCCTGGCGGTGGCCGTGATCGTGGTCTTCGTGCTGGGTCTGTTCCAGAAGGCGTCCTGCTTCCAGGACGGCTGGTTCTTCGGCGCCACCAGCCAGTACACGCACGCCTGTTACAGCGACATCCCGCACCTGTTCTCGGCCCGCGGTTTCGCCGAGGGGTCCCGTCCGTACCTGGACCCGATCCCGCAGCCCTCGGCGGACATGCAGTACCTGGAGTACCCGGTGCTGACCGGTCTGTTCATGCAGATCGCGGCCTGGCTGACCACCCACAACGGCGACATGATGAGCCGCGAGCAGTGGTTCTGGCTGGTCAACGCCGGAATGCTGATGATCTGCGCGGTGATCGCCGTGGTCGCGGTCTCCCGCACCCACCGCCGTCGCCCGTGGGACGCGCTGCTGTTCGCCCTCGCGCCCTGCCTGGCGCTGGACTCCACCATCAACTGGGACCTGCTCGCGGTGGCGCTGGCCGCGGTGGCGATGGCGTACTGGGCGGGGGCCCGGCCAGTGCTGGCTGGTGTGTTCATCGGTCTGGCGACGGCCGCCAAGCTCTATCCGCTGCTGCTGCTCGGTCCGCTGCTGGTGCTGTGTCTGCGGACCGGAAAGTGGCGGGACTTCGGGTTGGTGTTCGGCGGTACGGCCGGCGCCTGGCTGGTCGTCAACGTGCCGATCATGCTGGCCAACTGGAAGGGCTGGCTGACCTTCTACAGCTTCAGCCAGGTCCGCACCGAGGACTACGGCTCGTTCTGGCTGATCCTGATGCAGGCCGTCCGGAACGGGCAGCACCTGGAGACCCTGAACACCTGGATCGCCGTCCTGCTGGTGCTCTGCTGCCTGGCGGTCGGCTGGCTGGCGATCAGCGCGCCGCGCCGCCCGCGCTTCGCCCAGCTGGCCTTCCTGGTGGTCGCCGCGTTCGTGCTGACCAACAAGGTGTACTCGCCGCAGTACGTGCTCTGGCTGATTCCGCTGGCGGTGCTGGCCCGGCCGCGCTGGCGGGACTTCCTGATCTGGCAGGCCTGCGAGGTGCTGTACTTCCTCGGCATCTGGTCGTACCTGGCCTACAACGGAGACAACAAGCACCACGGCATCGACCTGCAGTGGTACCACTTCGCGATCGCCCTGCACCTGATCGGCACTCTGTACATCTGCTACCTGGTGGTCCGCGACATCCTCTACCCGGACCGCGACCCGGTGCGCTGGGACGGGAGCGACGACCCGTCGGGCGGTGTGCTGGACGGCGCCCCGGACCGGTTCGTGCTCGGCAGTGCCCGCGGCCTGCGCGAGGAGGAGAGCTACTCCGACTACGCGCCGCAGCGCGAGGTCGACTGGCTGGTCGAGGCCGAGCCGGGCCCCAAGTAGCCCGTGAACAAGTAGCCCGTGAACGCAGGAAGCCCGTCCGCCGTGAAGGCAGGCGGGCTTCCGGCGTTCCGGCAGAGCCTCAGCGTTCGACCACCCGGTCGAAGTGGGTGGTGGTGTGCCGGACCGCCAGCGACAGTTCGTCGCCGACCGCCGGCGGCTTGAGCTCGCCGGGCAGGAACAGGATCGACACCTGCATGTGCGGCGGTTCGGCGAACCACAGCTGCTTGCCCTGCCAGCTGTACGGGGAGAGCGTCCGGTTCATGGTGGCCAGGCCGGCCCGGGCCAGGCCCTTGGCGCGGGGCAGAATCCCGTTCACGTACTTGGGCGCCTCCAGGCCGACGCCGTGCGCGGTGCCGCCGCTGACCACCAGCAGGTGGCCGTCGGACGGGGCCTTGTGCTGCCGGTAGCCGTAGCGCTCGCCGCGGCCGATCGGGGTGACGTCCAGGACGGTGGCCCGGGAGGACATCGCCTGTACGTCGCCGAGCCACAGCCGGGTGCCGATCCGGGAGCGGAACTCGGTGTCGGGGTGGCGCTCGGCCAGCCGCAGCACGTCCTTGGCGGCCAGGTGGCTCAGGTAGACGGTGCGGTCGGGGAGCCCGGCCGCACCGATCGCCCTGACCCAGCCGGCGACCTCGTCCACCGGGTCGGAGCCGTCCGGCCGGTCCAGCGGCAGGTGCAGTGCGAAGCCCTCCAGCTCCAGGTGGTCGACCGGCAGTTCGGCCAGGTCGCGGAGCGAGATGCCGTGCCGTCGCATGCTGGTCATGCACTCGACCACCACGCGGGTGCAGGCGGGCAGTGCGGCCAGCGCCTCGGCGTGCGCGACCGTCCGCACCACCCGCTCGGCGGGCAGGTCCACCTCGGGCTCGCCGACCCGGTACGGGGTGAGCACCAGCAGGTCACCGGGGAAGGCGTCGGCCATCGCCGCCGCCTCGTCCGCGGTGCCGACGGCCAGCAGGGGGCTGCCCAGCCGGGCGGCCTCCTCGGCGAGCCGTCGGTTGCCGAAGCCGTAGCCGTTGCCCTTGGCGACCGGGACCAGCCCGGGGAACTCGGCCAGCAGCCCGCGCTGGTGCGCCCGCCAGCGGCCGCCGTCCACGTACATCGTCAAGGTCATCGCGTTTCCCTCGTAAAGGTCCGACGTTGTGCTCAGCGGCGCGACATGTAGAGGTCGAGCGCCTTGTGCAGCAGCTTGTTGAGCGGGTAGTCCCATTCCCCGAGGTACTCCGCGGCCTGTCCGCCGGTGCCGACCTTGAACTGGATCAGCCCGAACAGGTGGTCGTCCTCGTCCAGGGTGTCGCTGATGCCGCGCAGGTCGTAGACGCTCGCGCCGAGCGCGTACGAGTCGCGGATCATCCGCCACTGGATGGCGTTGGACGGCTTCACCTCGCGCTTGTGGTTCGCCGAGGCGCCGTAGGAGTACCAGACGTGCTCGCCGACGGTGAGCATGGTGGTGGCGGCCAGCGCCTCGCCCTCGTGGTAGGCGATGTAGAGCCGCATCCGGTTGGGGTCCTCGGCGGTGAGCGCCTTCCACATCCGCTGGAAGTAGGACAGCGGGCGGGGGGTGAAGTGGTCGCGTTCGGCGGTGATCACGTACAGCTTGTGGAAGACCGCGAGGTCCTCGTAGCTGCCCTGGACCACCTCGACGCCGGTCTTCTCGGCCTTCTTGATGTTGCGCCGCCACAGCTGGTTGAAGCCGCGCTGGACATCGTCCAGCGAGCGGCCGCCGAGCGGCACCTGGAACACGTAGCGGGGCTGGACGTCGCCGAAGCCGGCGCCGCCGTCCTCGCCCTGCAGCCAGCCGGAGCGGCGCAGGCGTTCGGCGGCCTCCAGGGCACGCGGCTCGGACCAGTCCGGTTCGACGTCGCGCAGCCGCTTGGCCTCCTTGGAGGCGATCGCCTCCTTGATGGTGGCGGCCTCCCAGCGGCGGACCACCACCGGCGGGCCCATCTTCACCGTGAACGCGCCCTGGGCCTTCAGGTGCGCCAGCATCGGCTTCAGCCAGCGGTCCAGGTCCGGGTCGAACCAGTCGATGATCGGGCCCTCGGGCAGGTAGGCCAGGTAGCGCTTCACCTTGGGCAGCTGGCGGTAGAGCACCAGGCCGGCGCCGACCAGCTCGCCGGAGGTGTCGAACCAGCCGAGGCTCTCGGCGCGCCACTCCGCCTTGACGTCCGCCCAGGAGGGCACCTGCATGTGGCTGGCAGAGGACCGGCTCTGCACAAAAGCCAGGTGTTCCTCACGCGTGATCGTCCGCAGACGCAGGCTCATGCTCCGTGCTCCTCCTCGTCAGGCTTTCCGAAGGTGACCCTATCGCCCGAATGGTCCGATTCGGGTGGGACGCGGTCCGACGTGGGTGTGCCCCCCCGTTCGCACCTGCTGGCACAGGTACTACTCCGGGAGGGCCTTGGGGGTTGCACGCTTTTGCCAGGTTCACCCTGCTCTGCCGCGCGCGGGCGTCACCACACGCCCCCGAAGAGTCCGCCGTGCGCCACGCCCAGGAACAGGCCGAACGCGGCGGCGCCGGTGCCGATCACCACCACGAAGCGCTCGGCGGTGGTGACGGAGACGAACAGGCCGATCATTCCGGTGATGACGCCGACCAGTCCGGCCCACGAGCTGAGCAGGTGCAGGTTGTGGAAGAACGAGGTGACGAAGGCGACCGCGCCGAGCAGCAGCGTCACCCCTACCAGGGCGTTCTCCCGCGGATGCGGGTTCCCGTCGGTGTTCAGGGTGAACTGCGGCCGGTGGACGTTCTGCGCCATAGGACCCACCTCCTGTGGTGGAGGGAACGTTCGTTCTGTCCAGATTGATACCGATATGGTCGAAATGACAACCGCGGACACCAGGCGTTTTGTCCGTCGGTCGGCTCACCCGGTAGGCTTGCCCCTCTGCACTGGTGTAGGGCGTGCCTGCATGCCCAGCGGCAGTGCCGACGCGCACAACCCTCCTGCCACGGAGAGACCGTGGCCGTTGAGTCCAAAGGAGGTGGGTTACACATGCGTCACTACGAGGTGATGGTCATCCTCGACCCGTCGGTCGAGGAGCGCGCTGTCTCCCCCCTGATCGAGAACTTCCTCAACGTCGTCCGCACCGGCGGCGGCAAGGTTGAGAAGATCGACACCTGGGGCCGTCGTCGCCTGGCGTACGAGATCAACAAGCAGTCCGAGGGCATCTACTCGGTCATCGACCTCTCGGCCACGCCCGAGGTCGTCAAGGAGCTCGACCGCCAGCTCAGCCTGAGCGAGTCGGTTCTGCGGACCAAGGTCCTGCGCCCGGACACCCACTGAGCCCACTTCCGGCGTTCGCGCCGGAGGGCTCGCGTCCGGTGTTCCACGTGGAACACCGCTGACGAGCACCGCAGAACTTCTTTCCGAGAGGTCATCACCACATGGCAGGCGAGACCGTCATCACCCTCGTCGGCAACCTCGTCGACGACCCCGAGCTGCGTTTCACTCCTTCGGGCGCCGCAGTGGCCAAGTTCCGCATCGCGTCGACTCCGCGGACCTTCGACCGTCAGACGAACGAGTGGAAGGACGGCGAAAGCCTCTTCCTCACGTGCAACGTCTGGCGTCAGCCGGCGGAGAACGTGGCCGAGTCGCTGCAGCGCGGCATGCGCGTGATCGTGCAGGGCCGACTGCGCCAGCGGTCTTACGAGACCAAGGAAGGCGAGAAGCGGACGGTCTTCGAGGTCGAGGTCGATGAGGTCGGCCCGAGCCTGCGCTCGGCGACCGCCAAGGTCACCCGCGCCAACCGCTCCGGCGGTCCCGGCGGCGGTGGCTTCGGTGGTGGCGGCGGCCAGCAGGGCGGCGGCGGGTACGGCGGCGGCAACCAGGGTGGCGGCAGCTGGGGTGGAAACCCCGGCGGCGGCAACCAGGGTCCGTCCGACGACCCGTGGGCGTCCAGCGCGCCCTCCTCGCCCAACCAGGGTGGCGGCAGCTGGGGTGGAAACTCCGGCGGCGGCTACTCGGAAGAGCCCCCGTTCTAAGCGGTGCGGGCCGGACCCCTCGCGGGTCCGCAAACGCTGACAGATCTCGTACTTAACGGAGCACACAATGGCGAAGCCGCCTGCTCGCAAGCCGAAGAAGAAGGTTTGCGTCTTCTGCAAGGACAAGGCCACTTACGTGGACTACAAGGACACGAACCTGCTGCGGAAGTTCATTTCCGACCGCGGCAAGATCCGTGCCCGCCGGGTCACCGGCAACTGCACCCAGCACCAGCGTGACGTCGCCACGGCCGTGAAGAACAGCCGTGAGATGGCCCTGCTGCCCTACACCTCCACCACGCGCTAAGAGAGGGTGACCGAACAATGAAGATCATCCTCACTCACGAGGTCCCCGGCCTCGGCAGCGCCGGCGAGGTCGTCGAGGTCAAGGACGGCTACGCCCGCAACTTCCTGGTCCCGCGTGGCTTCGCCATCCGCTGGACCAAGGGCGGTCAGAAGGACGTCGACGCCATCCGTCGCGCCCGGAAGATCCACGCCATCCAGACCCTCGAGGCCGCCAACGAGGTCAAGGCCAAGCTCGAGGGCCTGCAGGTCAAGCTGGCCGTTCGCTCCGGCGAGGCCGGCCGCCTGTTCGGCTCGGTGACCCAGGCTGACGTCGTGGAGGCCATCAAGGCCGCCAACGGCCCGGCCGTGGACAAGCGCGCCGTCGCGATCGGCTCGCCGATCAAGACCGTGGGCACCCACAAGGTCTCGGTCAAGCTGCACTCGGACGTTCAGGCCAACCTCGACGTCGCCGTCGTCGCTGCCTGATCTCGGCTGCACAGCTGACGAAGGGGCCGGACTCCACTCGGAGTCCGGCCCCTTCGTCGTGCGTGTGAAGGCCTGCGCCTTCGTCGTGCCTGCGTGGGTTCACGCCCGGACGGCGCCGGTCACCATCCAGCGGCCGGTGCGGAGCCGGCCGGTCAGGACGGCGGCCCGGCCCAGCATGAACAGGTTCATCGCCCACCACAGCCCGGCCAGGCCCAGGCCCAGCGCCGGTACCGCGAGGGCGGCGGGGGCGAAGAGCAGCAGGGCGGCCAGCATCCCCCAGGCAAGGAAGCGGCCGTCGCCGGCGCCCATCAGCACGCCGTCCAGCACGAACACCACGCCGCCGATCGGCTGGGTCAGCGCCGCCAGCAGCAGCACGGTGGACAGCTGCGCCCGGACCGTCGGGTCGTCGGTGAACAGCGGGATGTACAGCGGCCGGGCCAGCACCATCAGCAGGCCCAGCACCAGGCCCGCGCCGACGCCCCACTCGATCATCCGGCGGGTCGCCGCCCGGGTGCCCGGCAGGTCGCCGGCGCCCAGGTAGCGGCCGATGATGGCCTGCCCGGCGATCGCCACGGCGTCCAGCGCGAAGGCCATGAACGACCAGATGGTCATGGTGATCTGGTGGGCCGCGATCTCGCCGTCGCCCAGGCGCGCGGCCACCGCGGTGGCCAGCAGCAGGGCGGCGCGCAGGCTCAGGGTGCGCACCATCAGCGGGCCGCCGGCCCGGGCGGAGGCCTTGATGCCGGCCAGGTCGGGCCGCAGCCCGGCACCTTCCCGGCGGGCACCGCGGACCACCACGGCCACGTACACGGCGGCCATCGCGTTCTGCGCGATCACGGTGCCCCAGGCGGAGCCGGCCACCCCGAGGCCGGCGCCGTACACCAGGACCAGGTTGAGCAGCAGGTTGGCGCCGAACCCGCCGATCGCCACCAGCAGCGGGGTGCGGGTGTCCTGGAAGCCGCGCAGCACGCCGGTGGCGGCCAGCACCAGCAGCATCGCGGGCACGCCGAGGGCGCTGATCCGCAGGTAGGTGACGGCGTACGGGAGGGCGGTGGGGGAGGCCCCGAGCAGTTGGGCGGCCTGCGGGGCGAGGGCCAGCGTGAGCACGACCATGCCGGCGGAGAGGATCAGGGCCAGCCAGATCCCGTCGATGCCCTGCTGGACGGCGGCCCGGCGGTCGCCGGCGCCGATCCGGCGGGCGACCGCGGCGGTGGTGGCGTAGGCCAGGAAGACGAAGATTCCGGCGGCGGTGGTGAGCGCGGCGGAGGCGATGCCGAGGCCGGCCAGCTGGGCGGTGCCGAGGTGGCCGACGATCGCCGAGTCGGCCATCAGGAAGAGCGGTTCGGCGACCAGCGCGCCGAACGCCGGGACGGCGAGGGCGAGTATCTCGCGGTCGTGGCGGCGGGGTTCGGCCGCGGGAGCGGGACGGGTGGGCGTCGCTGGCATGGTGTCCACCCTACTCATCCACAGGTAATGATCGCTAGTGGGTTTTGTCTCTTACCGGACCTGTGGACGGACGGCGGATCGAACGGCAGATCGAACAGCTGGGCGGTCTTGTCCCCGGCTGTGTGAAGAATTTCTCATGCACAGGCAGTGGACGAGGTAATCGCAGGTCAGCGAGTTGACACCGGGGCGATCGTGTGGTTATCCACAGCGGTGTCCACAGGGTTGTGCACAGCTTTCCGGGGGTTCTCCACAGGCTGCGGAGAGTTGTCCACATGCCCTGTGGATAACCGTCTTGGAGGAACCGCCCGGCCCCCCGTACCGTGGCTCCGGACCAGACCCCGGTGGCCGTGCGACACCGCCCCGCACACAGCCGGAACTGTCGGCTCGGTGGCATATGAAAGACGCTCGGTGGCGTATGAAGGACAGGGCGCCAGCACCGGACAGGCCCGCACCAACTCGCACCAACCGCTGATCGGGGAACACGCGTGACCGGCCCCCAGTACGACGACCACGACGCCCCTCCGCCCCCGGAGGACGACTGGCAGCCGTCCGACGACGCCTTCCCGCTCGACGCCTTCCCCGACATGCCGGGCGACCGCCTGCCCGCCACCCGCCGTTCGAACAACGCCGGCGGCGGCTCCGGCGGGCAGGGCGGCGGCGGGGGCTTCCAGCGCCGGGACGGCGGCGGCAAGGGCGACCGCTTCCCCGGCAAGGGCGAGCGGCGCGACCGCGACGGCGAGGCCGCCCTCGGCGGCGCCGAGGGCTTCGAGCGCGTCCCCCCGCAGGACCTGGCGGCGGAGCAGTCCGTGCTCGGCGGCATGCTGCTCTCCAAGGACGCCATCGCCGACGTCGTCGAGGTGCTCAAGCCCGCCGACTACTACCGGCCCGCCCACGAGCTGATCCACGGCGCGATCCTCGACCTCTACGCCCGCGGCGAGCCCGCCGACCCGATCACCGTGGCCGGCGAGCTCACCAAACGCGGCGAGCTGGTCCGTGTCGGCGGCGCGTCCTACCTGCACACCCTGGTCAACTCCGTCCCGACCGCGGCCAACGCGGAGTACTACGCCGAGATCGTCCACGAGCGCGCCGTGCTGCGTCGTCTGGTCGAGGCCGGCACCCGGATCGCCGGCATGGGCTACGCCGCCGAGGGCGACGTCGACGACATCGTCAACCAGGCCCAGGCCGAGATCTACGCCGTCACCGAGCAGCGCACCAACGAGGACTACGCCCCGCTGGCCGACATCATGGAGGGCGCCCTCGACGAGATCGAGGCGATCGGCTCCCGGTCCGGCCAGATGTCCGGCGTCCCCACCGGCTTCGCCGACTTCGACCAGCTCACCAACGGCCTCCACCCCGGCCAGATGATCGTCATCGCGGCCCGCCCCGCCATGGGTAAGTCCACCCTCGCGCTGGACTTCGCCCGCGCCTGCTCGATCCACAACAACCTGCCGAGCGTGATCTTCTCGCTCGAAATGGGCCGCAACGAGATCGCCATGCGTCTGCTGTCGGCGGAGGCGCGGGTGGCCCTGCACCACATGCGGTCCGGCAATATGACGGACGACGACTGGACGCGGGTGGCGCGGCGGATGCCCGAGGTGAGCGCGGCGCCGCTGTACATCGACGACTCGCCGAACCTGTCGATGATGGAGATCCGGGCCAAGTGCCGCCGGCTGAAGCAGCGCAACGACCTGCGCCTGGTGGTCATCGACTACCTCCAGCTGATGCAGGCCGGCGGCTCGCGGCGGGCCGAGAGCCGCCAGCAGGAGGTCTCGGACATGTCCCGAAACCTGAAGCTGCTGGCGAAGGAGCTGGAGATCCCGGTGATCGCGCTGTCCCAGCTGAACCGTGGCCCCGAACAGCGCACCGACAAGAAGCCGATGGTCTCCGACCTGCGTGAGTCCGGCTCGATCGAGCAGGACGCCGACATGGTCATCCTGCTGCACCGCGAGGACGCCTACGAGAAGGAGTCCCCCCGGGCCGGCGAGGCGGACCTGATCGTCGCCAAGCACCGTAACGGCCCGACCGCCACCATCACCGTCGCCTTCCAGGGCCACTACTCGCGCTTCGTGGACATGACCCGCGACGTGACCTGACGGGCGGTCGGGGCCTGCCCGGGGCGGCGCGCCGTCAGAACCAGTGCAGGCAGTGCGGTTCGCGTTCGGCGCGGAACATGGCGTCGGCCTGGGTGGCGGCGGTCGGGTGGTGGGCGCGGATGTGGCCGGCTCGGGTGAGGGTGGTGGGGGTGGTGCCGCCGAGGTAGATCGAGCCGAGGTCGCTGATGTCCATGGAGAGGTCGGGCTCGCGGTCGGTGGGGGTGCATTCGGCGCGGCCGTCGCGGACGGTCAGCAGGTGGCGGGTGTGTTCGCCGAGGAACGGGTCGTCGACGTCGAGGACGAGTTCGCCGTCCGCGGACCATGCGCGGGCGGTGAGGGCGCGCGGGATGTCGAGCAGCCGGACCCAGAGCCAGTCGGTGTCCCCGCTGATCGTGCCGGCGTTGAAGTCGGTCAGCTGCCAGCGCAGCGGGTGGCCGGGCGGGAAGTGCCGGAAGGCGACGTCGGTGACCAGGTCGTGGCCGAGCAGGCAGCGGGCCAGCGCGGTGAACGCGGCGTCGTCGAGTGCGATGGTCTCGTCGACCAGCATGGCGAGCGAGTCGTCGAGGGAGTAGCTGGCGTACCCGTCCGGGGTGCCGTCGGCGTCCCGGTGCAGGGCGATATAGCGCTGGTCCGGGCCGGTCGGGGCGTGGCCCGCCTTCCGGGCCCACCAGCGGGGCGGGCGGGAGATCGCGCCGGGCTGGGTGCGGCGGTAGCGGTCGTAGATCTGTTCCACCAGCTCGCGGCAGTCGCTGAGCCGGAGCAGTTCGACGGTGCCGGGGGGCTCCTGGCCGGCCCGCGGCGGGGTGAGCGCGGCGCGGTGCCGGGGTACGGTCAGCCGCCGGGTGTAGGTGGCCGGGCCGTAGCCGAACCGCCGGTAGATCACCGCCTCGGAGGCCAGCAGCACCGACATGATCTCCCCGCGTTCGCGCAGGTCGGCCAGCTGGCGGCGCTTCATCGCGGTGAGCACGCCCTGCCTCCGGTGCGTGGGCAGCACGCCGACGCAGCTGATGCCGGCCACCGGCACGGTCGCCCCGCCGGGCAGCGTCAGCTCGAAGGAGTACGCGCACGAGGTGCCGACCGGCCGCCCCTCCTCGGTGACGGCGAGCAGCCCGCGCTCGGGTTCGAGTGCCGACCACCAGACGCCGGTGCCGTCCTCGGCCGGTGTGGTCGGGTGCTTCCCGAACGCGGCGAAAACGGTGTCGACGAAGACGTCGAGGTCCTTCTCGGTGGTGGAACGAATCTCCATGGCTGTGCTGCCTCCCCGCGCTTGTCGGCCAGATGCCCGCCCAAGTGCAAGCGGCGGCCCACTGCTGGGTCAAGCGAATTTGCGGCTGGTAGCCTCGCCCGCCGTGAGCGACGACGACGAACTGCGACTGTGCCCGCTGCCGGACGAAGTGTCGCTGCTGCTGGCCGAGTTGGCCGCGCCGCCGCGGCTGGTGGCGCACCTGCGGCTGGTGCACGACGTGGCGGTGCGGCTGGTGGACTGGTCGGCGGAGCACTGCCCGGGGCTGGAGTTCAACCGGGCGGCGGTGCTGTTCGGCGCGGCCACCCACGACATCGGGAAGGCCCTGCACCGCGCGGAGCTGTCCGGCCCAGGATCGGCGCACGAGCCGGCCGGACGGGAGCTGCTGCTGGCGGCGGGTGTCGCCCCGGAGCTGGCCCGCTTCGCGGCCGGCCACGCAACGTGGGGCCCGGACAGCGGAGTTGAGGACCTGCTGGTGTCCCTGGCCGACAAGGTGTGGAAGAACAGGCGCGTCCCGGACCTGGAGGACCTGCTGGTCGCCGCCCTGGTCCGGGCCGGCGGTGGCGAGCGGTGGGAGCAGTTCCTCGCACTGGACGAACTGCTCACCGCGATCGGCGACGGTGCGGAAGAGCGCCTGGCCCACCAGGCGCTCTTCCCGACGGCCTAGGCCAGCGTGACGGTGCTGCGGAAGACGCTCGCGCCCGGGCCGGTCAGCGTGGTCTCGGCGCCGTTCGCCGGCAGGAACGCCGACTCGCCCTGGTGGAGCGTCAACGTCTGTGCGCCGGAGGCGAGTTCGACGGTGCCGGCAGTGCAGAGCAGGATCTGCGGGGCGTCGCCGGGCAGCACGGCGGGCTGCTCGGCGAGGTCGTAGCGGGAGAGCCGGAACTCGTCGATCGGCACCGGGTAGAGCCGCTCGCCGTCCGCGCCGGGCTCGGGGCGGAGGATCTCGGGGCTGCCGCTCTCGAAGCCCACCACCTTCATCAGCTCGGGAACGTCCACGTGCTTCGGGGTGAACCCGCAGCGCAGCACGTTGTCGGAGTTGGCCATGATCTCCACGCCGGTACCGCGCAGGTACGCGTGCGGCAGGCCGGCGCCGAGGTAGAGCGCCTCGCCGGGCTGCAGGCGGACGTAGTTGAGCAGCAGGGCGGCGACCAGGCCGCGGTCGCCGGGGTACTCGGCGGCGGCGAAGGCGTAGCCGGCCATCGCGCCCGTCGGGTCGGACGGGGCGGCGGCGGTGACGGCGCGGGCCACGGCGTCCACGGTGGCCCGGCCCTGCTCGTCCGTCAGCGCGAGCGCCTCGGCGAGCGCGCCGGACAGCGCCTCGGCCTCCGGCTTGGTGCGCAGCAGGTCGATCAGCGGCTCCAGCCCAGGCACCTCCAGCGAGGCCATCAGGTCGGCCGCGTCGGCGGGCGCCCGGAAACCGCACAGGCCCTCGAACTCGCTGAGCGCGCAGATCAGTTCGGGCTTGTGGTTGTCGTCCTTGTAGTTGCGGTGCGGCGCGTTCGCGGGGACGCCGCGCTGCTCCTCGTCGGCGTGGCCGGCCCGGGCCTCGGCGCGGGTGGGGTGGGCCTGGATGGACAGCGGGGTGGCGGCGGCCAGCACCTTCAGCAGGAACGGCAGCGTCGGCCCGAACTGCGCGACGGCGGCGGCGCCCAGCTCGGCCGCCGGGTCGGCGGCGATCACCCGGTCGAGCGGCACCGGGCCGTTGCCGCGGTCGATCACCGAGGGCGCGCCGGGGTGGGCGCCCATCCACAGTTCGGCCTGCGGCTCACCGGTGGCGGGTCGGCCGAGCAGTTCGGGGATGGCGGTGGCCGAACCCCAGGCGTAGTCGCGGACGGTGTTGTCGAGCCGGTCCATCAAGTACTCCAAGATGCGTGCGGACATGCGTGCGCTGCGGTGGCCGGTGCGCGAGGACCACCGACAATAGCTGACGCAGTTGGCCGTCCGATGGTGCCAGGTGATCACTCTGCTGGGCGTGCCTACCCGGCGTCGGAGGGGGGTTCCGGGAGAGGGTGGACGGTAACCGGGGCCGATCGGTCCCGCCACCGAACACCGACCAGGGGAGCAACCGTGACCGCGTCACCGCCCGACGAGAACGCTGAGGGCCGTGGGGCGGGTGCCGCGCCGTCCTTCCGTCCGCTGGAGGTCGAGGTGTTCACCGGCCCGGAGAGCGCGTTCTTCGCCACCTCCAGCCTGATCATGGGCGAGCACACGGCGATCCTGGTGGACGCCCAGCTGACCCGCAGCGCGGGCCGGCAACTCGCGGAGTGGATCGCCGGCAAGGGCCGGCAGCTGCTGGCGATCGTCATCACCCACCAGCACCCCGACCACTACTTCGGCGCGGACGAGGTGCTCCGGCTGTTCCCCGCCGCGCGGCTGCTGGCCGCGCCCTCGGTGGTGGACGGCATCGCGCGGACCGCCGCGGCGAAGGTCGCGCAGTGGAAGCCGGTCTACGGCGACGACATCCCCGACCAGCCGCTGCTGCCCGCCCCGTTGCTGCCGCAGCCGCTGATGATCGACGGTCAGCTGATCCGGGTGCTGCCGCTCGGTCAGGCCGACTGCGCCGGCTCCACGGCGGTCTACCTGCCGAGCATCCACACCGTCATCGCGGGCGACTTCGTCTACAACGGCACCCACGTGTGGACGGCCGACACCGACCCGGCGGCACGCGGCCAGTGGTCGCACAACCTCAACCGGATCGCCGACCTGGCCGTGGACCGGGTGATCGCCGGACACCGCGCCCCCGGCATGGACGACGCGGCACACCGGGTACTCGGCTTCACCGCCACCTACCTGCGCGACTTCGACGAGGCCCTGGCCGACCACCCCCGGGACGCGGAGGCACTGGCCAACGCGGTGAACGAGCGCTACGGCGGCCTGACCCTGCCGGCCATCCTGGAACTCGGCGCGGCGGCGAACGTCGGCCGCGTCGACGCGGCGGTGCCGGAGGTCGGGCAGGAGGAGAACGGCATCATCGACGCGGAGATCGTCGAGGAGAGCGACGAGGACGATGCGGGCCCCGAGGGCGCCGCGGGCTCCGAGGGCGACGACGAGCGGTGACAGCGGCGATACTGCCCGGGTGACGCAGGACGACGCGGTGTACGACGCGGTGGTGGCGGCAGGCGGTGCGGGCCGGCGGCTCGGCGGCGTGGACAAGCCGGCCCTCACGGTCGGCGGCCGCCCGTTGCTGGACCGGGTGCTGACGGCCTGCGCGGGGGCCCGGCACGTTCTGGTGGTCGGCCCGTCGCGGCCCACCGAGCACCCCGGCGTGCACTGGCTGCGCGAGGACCCGCCCGGCGGCGGCCCGCTGGCGGCGGTGGCCACCGCAGTGCCCGAGGTGACGTCGCCACTGGTGCTGCTGCTGGCCGCCGACCTGCCGTTCCTGGACACCACGACGGTGGAGCGGCTGCTGGCCGCCGTCGGTGACGCCGACGGGGCCCTGCTGGTGGACGCCGAGGGCCGCGACCAGCCGCTGGCCGCCGCCTACCGCACCGCCGCGCTGCGGCGCACGCTTGCCGCACTGCCCGACCCGGCCGGTCGCCCCCTGCGCGCCCTGACCGGCGGCCTGCGCCTGGTGCGGGTGCCCGACCCGGCGGGCGCGTCCTTCGACTGCGACACCCCGCAGGAGCTGGCGGCGGCCCGGCAGCGGGCGGCGGGGGAACGCTGAGGCCGGCGGGCGCTCGGCGCACCCGGGGCATGTCCCGGGCGAGGTGCGGGGGCCCGCCGCAGCGCACCGGGTGTCGTCGGTGCGGCGGGAGGTGCGCTGCGTGGCGCTGCCGGGGGAAGCGGCCTGCGGCAGCCGGGATCGGGCAGCATGGGCGTCATGGAGCGCACATTGGACGAGTGGATGGCTGCGGCCGCGGCCGAGCTGGGGCTGGACCTTGCGGTGGACGTCCGGGGCCTGTTGGACATGACCCGGGTGGTGGCGCACGGGGTGGAGCGCCCGGCGGCGCCGTTGACGGCGTTCCTGGTGGGGTACGCGGCGGCGCTGAAGGGTGGTGGGGCGGCGGCGGTGGCCGAGGCGTCGGCGAAGGCGACGGCCCTGGCGGAGCGCTGGGCCGCCGAGACGGACGGTCCGGCGGAGCGGTGAACGGCGGGGCGGGCAGCGGGACGGTGGATCCGGTCGGCGAACCGGTGCTGTCGCCGGGTGCGGCCACCTTGCGCGGGTGCCCGTGGCCGGTGGCCCGGCGTACCGCGTGGGCGGCGGCGCGTCCGCTGCCGGTGGAGCGGGTGCCGCTGGCGGTCGCGGCCGGGCGGACCCTCGCCGAGCCGCTGGCCGCGCTCACCGACCTGCCCGCGTTCGACACGTCGGCGATGGACGGCTGGGCGGTGGCCGGGCCGGGGCCGTGGCGGCTGTCCGGCCGGGTGCTGGCGGGCCAGGACTGCGCCCCACTGGCGGACGGCGCGGCGGTGGTGATCGCCACCGGCGCCCAGCTGCCGTCCGGCGCCACCGGGGTGCTCCGCCGCGAGCGCGGGCGGGTGGCCGAACTCCCGGACGGCACGGCCCAGTTGCGCGGCGAGGTCGGCCCGGGCCAGGACGTCCGGCCGCGCGGGCAGGAGTGCCGGCGGGGCGAGGAACTGCTGCCCGCCGGGCTGCCGGTGACGCCGGCGGTGCTCGGCCTGGCGGCCGCGTCCGGGCACGACCTGCTGGCAGTGCGCCGCCGTCCGACCGTCGAACTGCTGGTGCTGGGCGACGAGTTGCTGACGGCGGGGCTGCCCGCGCCGGGCCGGGTGCGGGACGCGCTGGGTCCGCTGCTGCCGCCCTGGCTGGCCGCCGCCGGGGCCGAACTGCTGGGAAGCCGCCACGTCCGGGACGACTTCGGGCTGCTGCGGGACGCGGTCCGGCACTCGCCGGCCGACCTGGTGCTCACCACCGGCGGGACGGCCGCCGGGCCGGTGGACTTCCTGCACGCCGCGCTCGAGGCCACCGGCGGCCACCTGCTGGTGGACGGGGTGGCGGTGCGGCCCGGGCATCCCATGCTGCTGGGGGCGCTGCCGGGCGGTCGACACCTGGTGGGCCTGCCGGGCAATCCGCTGGCGGCCGTCGCGGGCACCGTCACGCTCGCGCTGCCGCTGCTGTACGCCCTGTCCGGACGAACTGCCGCCGTCTCGACCGGCCCGCTGGCCGCCGCGCTCCCCGGACACCCGACGGACACCCGCCTGCACCCCGTCCGGCACACCCCGTCCGGCCTCGCCCCACTGCCGCACGACGGCCCGGCGATGCTGCGCGGCCTGGCCCGGGCGGAAGCCCTGGCCGTGGTCCCGCCCGGCGGCCTGGCGGCGGGGGAGCACGCCGAGGTGCTGCCGTTGCCCTGACCGGCCGGGCGGATGTTTCACGTGGAACCGTGGAACCGGGTGGGTCAGGACGGGACGGGGGCGCCCGGCTTGATGACGATCAGGCGGTCGGTGAGCTGGAGGACGGCCGCCTCCGGTTCGGTGTAGTTGAGGACCCGGCGGCCGCGGACCACGGCCACCACCAGGTCGGGGAGTTCGCGGGGGCTCAGGCCGGCTTCGGCCTTGGTGACGGGGCGTTCGGCGACGTCCAGGCCGTTGCCGTAGGTGAGCAGGTCCTCCATGACGGCGCCCGCGTTGGGGCTGAGCATCGACATGCCGAGCAGGCGGCCGGCCGAGCTGGAGGAGGTGACCACGACGTCGGCGCCGCTCTGGCGGAGGAGGGGGGCGTTCTCGTCCTCGCGGACGGCGGCGACCACGGTGGCGCCGCGGTTGAGCTGGCGGGCGGTCAGGGTGATGAGTGCGGCGGTGTCGTCGCGTTCGGGGGCGACCACCACCTGGGCGGCGCGGGGCAGTTCGGCGCGCATCAGGGTCGCGGTGCGGGTGGCGTCGCCGAGCACGCCGACCAGGCCGTCGTGGGTGGCCTGGTCGATGGCCCGGGCCTGCGGGTCGACCACCACGATGGAGTCCTTCGGGACGCCCTGTCCGAGCAGGGTGTCCACGGCGCTGCGGCCCTTGGTGCCGTAGCCGATGACGACGGTGTGGTCCCGCACGGTGTGCCTCCAGCGTTCGATCCGCCACTGCAGGCGGGTGCGTTCGGTGAGCACTTCGAGAGTCGTGCCGACCAGGATGATCAGGAAGACCACGCGCAGTGGCGTGATCACGAAGATGTTCACCAGCCGGGCGCTGTCGCTCACCGGGGTGATGTCGCCGTAGCCGGTGGTGGAGAGGGTGACGGTGGCGTAGTACGCCGCGTCGAGGAAGCTGACCGAGCTGTTCGCGTTGTCGTTGTAGCCGCCGCGGTCGGCGTAGACGATCAGCGTGGTCGCCACCAGCACGCCCAGGGCCAGCAGCAGGCGGCGGCCGACCTGCCGCGTCGGCGGGCGGGTGCGGCGGGCGGGCAGGGCGATCCGGCGGGCGGGGTCGGTGTCTTCGGCGCCCTGGTCGCGGAAACGACTGAGCGTCAGACGGGACGGCCGGGCACCCGGGTCGGTGGGCGGGTTGGAGTTCGACACAGGCACAAGAATGAGGGGTGCGGACGTCACCGACCGACCCCGGGGGCGGAGTGTCGCCACCCTGTCCAGTGCCGGTGCCGGCCCTTGACGGACTGCCGGTTGACGGCGGGGGGAAGGGGTGCCCCAAAGGCGGAGGCGTAGCGTGGCGGCCATGCGAGCCATCACGATTCCCGAGCCCGGTGGTCCCGAACAGCTGGTCTGGGCCGAGGTGCCCGATCCCGTTCCGGCGGCCGGCGAAGTGCTGGTCGAGGTTGCCGCCACCGCGGTCAACCGGGCCGATCTGCTGCAGCGTCAGGGCTTCTATGATCCGCCGCCCGGCAGTTCGCCCTACCCGGGGCTGGAGTGCTCGGGCCGGATCGCCGCGCTCGGCCCCGGCGTGGCCGGCTGGTCGGTCGGCGACGAGGTGTGCGCGCTGCTGGCCGGCGGCGGTTACGCCCGGCAGGTTGCCGTGCCGGTCGGTCAACTGCTGCCGGTTCCGAAGGGGTTGACGCTGGTGGAGGCTGCCGCGCTGCCCGAGGTGGCCTGCACGGTGTGGTCGAACGTCTTCCAGGTCGCGCACCTGCGCCCCGCCGAGACGGTGCTGCTGCACGGCGGGGCGAGCGGCATCGGCACCATGGCGATCCAGCTGGCCAAGGCGGTCGGTGCCCGGGTCGCGGTCACCGCCGGCAGCCCGGAGAAGCTCGCCAGGTGCGCCGAACTCGGCGCGGACGTGCTGATCGACTACAACAAGCAGGACTTCGTCGCCGAGATCGCCGCGCTCGGCGGGGCCGACGTCATCCTCGACATCATGGGCGCAAAGTACCTGCAGCGGAACGTGGACGCCCTCGCGGTCAACGGCCGGCTGGTGGTGATCGGCATGCAGGGCGGCATCAAGGCCGAGCTCAACCTGGCCACCCTGCTGTCGAAGCGCGCCGCCGTGATCGCCACCAACCTGCGCGGGCGGCCGCTCGCCGAGAAGGCGGCGATCGTCGCGGCGGTGCGCGAGCACGTCTGGCCGCTGGTCGAGGCGGGCGTGGTCCGGCCCGTGGTGGACCGGGTTCTGCCGATCACCGACGCCGCCGAGGCGCACCGCGTGGTCGAGGCCGGTACCCAGGTCGGAAAGGTCGTCCTGGAGGTGTGATCCCGGGGCCCGAGGCGGCGGAAATGCCCGTAATGTCCGGGTGTGTGAGTCTGGTGGGAAGCTGTTCCGCCTCCGTCCGCACCTCGGTGCGGACGGCCGTCGGGAGGACCTGCTTTCGATGCTCGCTCGCCGCCGCCTCGTGCCCCCGGCCCCGCGCCGCACCCCCACCGCCCGCCCCGGCGTGCTGCTCCGCAGAGCGGCGCTGACCGGTCTGGCGCTGCCGCTGCTGCTGGCCGCTCCCGTCTTCGCCGTCGATCCGGCGGCCGATGCCCGTGATGCCCGCGAGCAGACCCAGGCGCGGCTGGACGCCGCGAGGGAGCAGGCGCAGGCGGAGTTCGACGCCGCGCGCGGGCAGGCGGCGGAGCGGATCGCCCGGGCCGTCGCGGCCGGGCAGTCCGTGCGGCCGGCGGCGCCGACCGACGGCGCGATATCCGCGACCGCCCCGTCGGCCCCGGCCGTCCCCGTGCCGGTTCCGGTCCCGGTGCCGGTGCCCGCCGTCCCGAGCGCGACCCGGATCGCCGCCTCGCCGAGCCCCGCTCCGAGCCGCACCCCCGTCCCCGTTGGACCGGCCGCGCCGTCCCGCACACCGATGCCCGCCGCGGCGCCGTCCGCCGCCGCAGAGCCGTCGCCGTCTGCGGAACCTTCGGCCGAGCCCCCGTCGCCGTCGCGCGAGGAGCCTCCCGGTGCCCTGACGAGCAGCCCGGAGCCGGGCCGGCCCGGGTGGGCGCACCACCACCGGCCGGTGATGCCCCCGGCCCCGGCCCCGGCCCCGGTCCCGGCCCACGCCCCGGCTTCGACCCCGTCCAAGGCTGCGACCCAAGCCCCGGGCCGAGCCCCGACCCAAGCCCCGGTCCAGGCCCCGACCCCTGCCGCGAAGCAGCCAGACCCGTCGACGGACCCGCCGGGCGGGGACGGTGGGCAGCAGGCCGCCCCCGGGGCGGGTGCGCAGGGCGGGGCGGACGGGGCCGGGGGGCGCGATGAGGACGTGCTCGAGCCCCCGGCGGAGCCGGGCGCCGGGGCGGGCGCGGACGGTTCGGTGGTCGCGGGCGGGGCGCCGCCGGTGGGCCCGGTGGTGCCGGTGGGGCCGCTCGGGTCGGGGGATCAGTCCGCGAATCAGCTGCCGCTGGGCGTCGGACTGGGCATGATCGGACTGGGCCTCGGCCTGGTCGGAATGAAGCTGCGCCGGCGGTGATGCCGTGCGACGCGGGTAGCCGCCGGGTGGGACGATCCGGATACCAGGCGCGTTGACCTCCGCGGTGGACGAAGCATATGAAGGAGCTATGACCAACCCGATGAACGAGCGGTCGCAGCAGGAGCCTCACCAGGCGTCGAGCGGGAAGTCCGAGGACAGTCCGAAGGTGCTGATCGTCGGACCGGACGGCATGGCGGTGGGCACCGCGCCGGTCGGCGGGCTCGGCCGGAGCGACGACGACGACGAGCCGCGTGAGCTGCCGGTGACCGAGATGGTCGAGCAGCCGGCGAAGGTGATGCGGATCGGCAGCATGATCAAGCAGTTGCTGGAGGAGGTGCGGGCGGCGCCTCTGGACGAGGCGAGCCGGGCCCGGCTGAAGGACATTCACGCCAGCTCGATCAAGGAGCTGGAGCTGGGCCTGGCGCCGGAGTTGGTCGAGGAGCTGGAGCGGCTGTCGCTGCCGTTCGCCGACGACGTCATCCCGACCGAGGCCGAACTGCGCATCGCCCAGGCGCAGTTGGTGGGCTGGTTGGAGGGCCTGTTCCACGGCATCCAGACCGCGTTGTTCGCCCAGCAGATGGCTGCGCGGGCGCAGCTGGAGCAGATGCGGCGGGCGCTTCCGCCGGGACTGCACGGTGCGGAGGGGGACTTGGACGAGCCGGTCCCCGGCCGCGGTATGCGTTCCGGCCCCTACCTGTAGCGGTCTCGGGGGCCGCGCTGCGGCGCGGCCCCGAACCGCTACCCTGGCCCCTGTCCGGAAGTACGGCGCGCCGAGGGGGAGCTGGGACCATGACTGAGGGCACCACCGAGGGCCACTCGCTCGGCCACGGCCGGTATGTGCTGCAGCGGTTGCTCGGGCAGGGCGGCATGGCGGCCGTTCATCTGGCGTACGACACGGTGCTGGACCGTCAGGTCGCGGTGAAGACGCTGCACACCGAGCTGGGCCGGGAGGCCTCGTTCAAGGAGCGGTTCCGGCGCGAGGCGCAGGCGGTGGCCCGGCTTCAGCACACCAACATCGTCTCGGTGTTCGACTCCGGTGAGGACGTCGGTCCGGACGGGACGGCGACGCCGTACATCGTCATGGAGTTCGTCGAGGGCCGTTCGCTGAAGGACGTGCTGGACGAGCAGGTGACCACCCGCGGCGCGATGCCGACCGAGCAGGCGCTGAAGATCACCGCGGCGGTGCTGTCGGCGCTGGAGGCCTCGCACGACCAGGGGCTGGTGCACCGCGACATCAAGCCGGCGAACGTGATGGTGTCCACCAAGGGCGTCGTCAAGGTGATGGACTTCGGCATCGCGCGCGCCCTGCAGTCCGGGGTGACGTCGATGACGCAGACCGGCATGGTGGTCGGTACCCCGCAGTACCTGTCGCCGGAGCAGGCGCTCGGCAAGAGCGTGGACGCCCGGTCCGACCTGTACTCGGTGGGCTGCATGCTGTTCGAGCTGCTCAGCGGGCAGCTGCCGTTCGACGGCGATTCGGCGTTCTCGATCGCGTACAAGCACGTGCAGGAGACCCCGCCGGCGCCGTCCACGCTGAACGGGGCGGTCACGCCCGCGGTGGACGGGCTGGTGGCGCAGGCGCTGCGCAAGGACCCGGCGCACCGGTTCCCGTCGGCGGAGGCGATGCGCGAGGAGGTCGAGCGGGTCGCGGCGGGGGAGCAGGGCGGTACGCCGTTGCAGGCGTCGACTCCGCTGGTGATCGGCGAGGGGCCGCGGTCGGTGCATGCCGCGCCGTCGCTGACCAACTTCCCGCCGGTGAACGGTGGCACTCCGCCGCCGCAGCCGTACCAGCCGGTGCCCGGGCCGCAGACGCCGCCGCCGTACGGGCAGACGCCGCAGCCGTTCCCGCAGACCCCGCCGCCGTTCCCGCAGGCGCCGCAGACGCCGCAGCCGTTCCCGCAACCGCACTTCCAGCAGGGTTTCCCGCAGACCACGCCGCCGCCGTTCCCGCAACCGATGCCCGGGCCGCCGATGCCGGGTCCGATGATGACGGGGCCAATGACAACGGGGCCGATGGCGTACCCGCCGCCGGCGAACAACAGCAACGGCTGTTCGACCGCGCTGATCGTGGTCGGTGTGATTGTCGGTGTGATCATCCTTGCGATCATCATCGTGTCGATCGCGGCGGCCGGAGCGAGCACCTCGACCTACTGATCCCGGGCCCTGCTCCGTGCTCGAACTCCCCTTCGGAGCGGGCTCGCAGAGTTCGCTGTGAGCCCCGCACCGGCCCTCCCGTGCCACGTCGGCGCGCGCGAGACGGTAGCGTTCTGAGGACGGAACCGACAGGGCGAACGCGCGCCGAGCGAATGCCCGGGGCGAGGAGCGATGGGTCAGAGCGAACGACCGGACGACGGCCGGGCGGACCAGCGGGACGTTCCGGCGCAGTACGCGCGGGACGAGGACGACGGCCGGGCCGCCGAGATCACCGGACCGACCGAGGCACTGCCGGTCGGGTCGGCCACCTCCGGGCGGGGCGGCGCGCTTCCCCTCTCCACCGTCGGTGACGGCCGCTACCGGCTGACCGGCCGGCTGGGCCGCGGCGGCATGGCCGAGGTGCTCGCCGCCCAGGACCTCCGGCTGGGTCGCACCGTGGCGGTCAAGCTGCTGCGCTCCGAACTCGCCGAGGACGACACCGCCCGGCTGCGCTTCACCCGTGAGGCACACTCGGTGGCCGCGCTCAACCACCACTCGATCGTGGCGGTCTACGACACCGGCGAGGAGCACCACGGCGGGGAGTCCACCCCGTACATCGTGATGGAGCTGGTCGAGGGCCGCACGGTGCGCGAGCTGCTGGTGGACGAGGAGGCGCCGCCGGTCGACCAGGCGCTGATCATCACCGCCGGAGTGCTGGAGGCGCTGGCGTACAGCCACCAGCACGGGATCGTGCACCGGGACATCAAGCCCGCCAACGTCATCATCACCAACGGCGGCGCCGTCAAGGTGATGGACTTCGGCATCGCCCGCGCGCTGACCGGCGCGGCCACCACCATGACGCAGACCGGCATGGTGATGGGCACCCCGCAGTACCTGTCGCCGGAGCAGGCCCTCGGCAAGGCCGTCGACCACCGCTCCGACCTGTACGCGGCCGGCTGCATGCTGTACGAACTGCTCACCCTGCGGCCGCCGTTCGTCGGCGAGACCCCGCTGTCGGTGGTGTACCAGCACGTCCAGGACGCGCCGGTGCCGCCGTCCCGGGTGAACGACCGGGTGCCGCCGCAGCTGGACGCGCTGGTGCTGCGGGCGCTGGAGAAGAACCCGGACGACCGGTTCCAGAGCGCCGACGAGTTCCGCGCCCACGTGCAGCACGCGCTGCGGCAGCTGCACGGCGCGGCCGCCGGGGGCTACCCGGCGGCCGAGACGGCGGTCCTCGGGGCCGACGGCTGGGACAGCACCCCGCCGGGCGGCTCGTCCGCGCCGACCACGGTGCTCGGCGCCCTCGGCGACCCTGCCACCCGGACCGAGGCGCTGCCGTACCCGATGGCCTCGGGCTACCAGACGCCCGCCCGCGCGTACCCGGCCGTCGGCGGCGGGGACCACGGCGGCGAGGACGTGGAGGAGCGGCGCCGCCGCAACCCGTGGGGCCTGGTACTGGGCGCGGTCGCCCTGGTGCTGGCCGCCACCATCGGGGTGGCGCTGGCGCTGACCGCGAACGGGGGCAACCATAAGTCCACAGACCAGGACTCGAAGACGCCGGTGCACTCCACCAGCACCCCGTCCCCCGGTGAGCAGTCGGAGCACCCCACCAGCGCCCCGCCGACCCGCAGCCAGGGCACCGGCCGCCAGACCGAGCAGCCGAGCTGGTCGCCGTCGGCCAGCGCCTCCGCCTCCGCCAGCGCGTCCGCGTCCGCCTCGGCCAGCCCCTCGCACTCGACGAAGCCGTCGCCCTCGGCGAGTGCGTCCGGCGACAAGAGCTCGCCGCCGGCCAGCCCGAGCTCCAGCGCCCCGCCGGTGCCCAAGCCGAGCACCAGCCCGGGCGCCGGGGCGCAGCTGACGGGCTGAGCGGAGGACGGGGCGCGGCAGGTCAGTTGGCGAACGCGTCCATGACCTGCTCGTAGTCCTGGCACCACCAGGTGAGCTGCCCGGCGGAGGCCGGGAAGAGCGGGTCGGCCCGGTGGTCGCGGCGCTGGTAGTGCCACTGCAGCATCCACAGGTCGTTCAGCCGCTCCCACCAGACCCGGTGGACCGCGGCGGCGACCTGTTCGGCGTCCGCGGCGCCGGTGGCCCGGTAGGCGCGGGCCCAGTGCCGGACCCGGACCAGGTCGAGGACGCCGGTGGTGCGGTCGTTGAACAGCAGCGTGGCGGCCCGTACCGCCTCCTCGGCGACCGGGTGCGGGGCGAGCTTGTCCCAGTCCAGGACGGCGCTGACGGCGTCGCCCCGGTAGAGCAGGTTCAGGCCGTGGAAGTCGCCGTGGGTCCAGCCGGTGGGCGGTGCGGCGGTCGGGCCGGGGCGGCGGTGCCGGTGCGTGGCGAGCAGGTCCAGCCGCTCGGTCAGGCGCTGCTCGGCGAGCCGGTCGAACGGCCCGTAGGGGCGGTGGGCGCGGGCCTGGTCGCGCAGCTCGAGGACGATCCGCTCGGTCTCCTGGACCTCGGCGCTGAGCACCCGGTCCGGCTGCCGCAGGGGGGCGCAGACCTCGTGGAGTGCGCCGTGCAGTGCTCCCAGCAGGGTGCCGAGTTCGCCGCACCGGGCGGGGGCGAGTTCGGTGCCGTGCCGGTGGCTGCCGGGCACCCACGGGTAGAGCGCGAACAGCCGGCCGCCGTACGCGGTGACGGTCCGGCCGTCCCGGTTGGTGAGCGGCGGCGGTACCGGGAGGCCGAGCGCGGCCAGGCCGGCGGTGGCGCGGTGCTGGCGGAGGATCGCGGGCTTGTGGGCGGTGGCCCGGTCGACGTAGCACTTCAGGAAGTATTCGGCGCCGTCGGCGGTCGCGATCCGGTAGCCGCGGTTGAGCAGTCCTTCCGCCACCGGCACCACCGCGCCGGGCGGCGCGGTGCGGTAGGAGCGCAGGACCCCGGCCACGGCGGCGTGCGCCACCGGGGGGCTGAGAGTGCCGATGGGAGGGGCGGTGGCGTCCGGGCGGGCCGGCGCGAGGGAGATGGTCTGACCGTACGTCACGGAGCAGAGCGTATTACTCGGCGTGATAGCGACTTGACACACCGTGTTCGGCGTGATCTCAGTGCTGCGGGTCCGTCCGGCGGCGCGCGACGTACGCGGCGACCTGGGTCCGGCGCTCCATGCCCATCTTCGCCAGCAGGCTGCTGACGTAGTTTTTTACGGTTTTCTCGGCCAGGTGCAGCTCATTGCCGATCTGCCGATTCGTCATCCCCTCGCCGATCAGATCGAGGATGCGGCGCTCCTGTTTCGTCAACTGCGCGATTCGTTCGTCCTCCTTCTCGCCACCGTCGCGCAGCCGGGCCAGCACCCGGCTGGTGGCGACCGGGTCGAGCAGGGATTTGCCGGCCGCGACGTCGCGGACCGCGGAGAGCAGGTCGGTGCCGCGGATCGCTTTCAGGACATATCCGGAGGCCCCCGCCATGATCGAGTCGAACAGCGCCTCGTCGTCGGAGAAGGAGGTGAGCATCAGGCATTTCACCGACGGGTACCGGGAGCGGATCTCCCGGCACACCTCGACCCCGTTTCCGTCGGGAAGTCGGACATCCAGCACCGCCACATCGGGGTGGACCACCGGAATCCGGTTGAGCGCCTCGGCGGCCGTGCCGGCCTCGCCGACCACCTCGATGTCGCCCTCGATCGAGAGGAGCTCGTGCACGCCTCGACGGACCACTTCGTGATCATCGAGGAGAAACGCCCTGATATGTCCGTTATCGGTCATTTGTAAAGCCTCGCACAAATCGATGGGCGTTACCCCCTTTCGCAGCGGGCCGCGCCCGGATACCGTGCGCTGGTGTCCTGACCGGGAGGTTAGCCGTGTCACATCGGCGGTTTCCCCACCGGAGAACAACTAGGACGTCCTAGCGCAAGAGCGCCAAGGGGTGCCGCTGGGTAACGTTCTCGTGAGGGACGCCGTCGGAAAGGGAACACCGCCTGCCCGTACTGCGCGCACACCCACGCGCGCGAGCCGGGAGGGCGACCGGACCGGCCACCTGGCGACCCCGGGCGGCCGGACAGACCGAGGGAGTGAACGTGACCGTCAAAAGCACGGCGAGGGCGCGCAAGAAGGCCGCCCCCGGCGTCCCTGACAAAGCCAGTGCCGGCTCCGCAGCACCGGAGCTCGTCCAGCTGCTCACCCCGGAGGGCGACCGGGTCGAGCACCCGGACTTCCCGCTCACCGTGACACCCGAGGAGCTGCGGGCGCTCTACCGGGACCTGGTACTGGTGCGGCGTTTCGACGCCGAGGCCACCTCACTCCAGCGGCAGGGCGAACTCGGCCTGTGGGCCTCGCTGCTGGGCCAGGAAGCCGCCCAGGTCGGCTCCGGCCGGGCGATGCGTCCCGGCGACTACGCCTTCCCCACCTACCGTGAGCACGGCGTGGCCTGGTGCCGCGACGTCGACCCGCTGAACCTGCTCGGCATGTTCCGCGGCGTGAACAACGGCGGCTGGGACCCGAACGAGAAGAACTTCCACCTCTACACCATCGTGATCGGCGCGCAGACCCTGCACGCCACCGGCTACGCGATGGGCATCACCAAGGACGGCGCGGACGACGCGGTGATCGCCTACTTCGGCGACGGCGCCTCCAGCCAGGGCGACGTCAACGAGGCCTTCACCTTCGCCTCGGTCTACAACTCGCCGGTGGTGTTCTTCTGCCAGAACAACCAGTGGGCGATCTCCGAGCCCACCACCGTGCAGACCCGCATCCCGCTGTACCGCCGCGCCTCCGGCTTCGGCTTCCCCGGCGTCCGGGTCGACGGCAACGACGTGCTGGCCTGCCTCGCGGTCACCCGCTGGGCGCTGGACCACGCCCGTACCGGCCAGGGCCCGGTGCTGGTCGAGGCGTTCACCTACCGGATGGGCGCGCACACCACCTCCGACGACCCGACCCGCTACCGGCAGACCGAGGAGACCGAGTCCTGGAAGGCCAAGGACCCGATCCTGCGGCTGAAGGCCCACCTGGAGAAGGAGGGCCTCGCCGACGAGGCGTTCTTCGCCGAGGTCGAGGCCGAGAGCGAGAAGCTGGGCCTGCGCGTCCGTGAGGGCGTCCGCTCGATGCCGGACCCGGACCCGACCCTGATCTTCGACCACGTCTACACCGAGCAGCACCCGCTGGTGGACGAGGAACGCGCCGAGTACGAGGCGTACGCCGCCTCCTTCGAGGGTGGGGAGCACCACTGATGGCCGGTCAGCTCAGCATTGCCAAGGCGCTCAACGACGCGCTCCGCAAGTCGCTGGAGAGCGACCCGAAGACCGTCCTGATGGGCGAGGACATCGGAAAGCTCGGCGGCGTCTTCCGAATTACCGACGGCCTGCAGAAGGACTTCGGCGACGACCGGGTGATCGACACCCCGCTCGCCGAGTCCGGCATCGTGGGCACCGCCATCGGCCTCGCGCTGCGCGGCTACCGCCCGGTGGTGGAGATCCAGTTCGACGGCTTCGTGTACCCGGCCTTCGACCAGATCGTCTCCCAGCTCGCCAAGATGCACGCCCGCGCGCTCGGCCACGTCAAGATGCCGGTCACCGTCCGCATCCCGTTCGGCGGCGGCATCGGCGCGGTGGAACACCACAGCGAGTCGCACGAGGCGTACTTCGCGCACACCGCCGGCCTGCGGGTGGTCAGCCCGTCCAACGCGCACGACGCGCACTGGATGCTGCGCCAGGCCATCGAGTCGGACGACCCGGTGATCTTCCTGGAGCCCAAGCGCCGCTACTGGGACAAGGGCGAGGTCGGCGAGGACCCGATGCTGCCGCTGCACTCGGCGCGCATCGTCCGGCCCGGCACCGACGCCACGCTGATCGCCTACGGGCCGATGGTGAAGGTCTGCCAGGAGGCCGCGAAGGCCGCCGAGGAGGACGGCCGCCAGCTGGAGGTCGTCGACCTGCGCTCGCTGTCGCCGATCGACTTCCCCACCCTGGAGGAGTCCCTCAAGCGCACCGGCCGCGGCATCGTCGTGCACGAGGCCCCGGTCTTCCTCGGCCTGGGCGCGGAGCTCGCCGCCCGGCTCACCGAGCGCTGCTTCTACCACCTGGAGGCGCCGATCCTGCGGGTCGGCGGCTACCACGCCCCGTACCCGCCGTCGCGGGTCGAGGAGACCTACCTGCCCGACCTCGACCGTGTGCTCGACGCCGTCGACCGCGCGCTCGCGTACTGAGCGGGGAACGAAGATGACCAACGGAACCACCGCGCTCCGCGAGTTCAAGATGCCCGACGTGGGCGAGGGACTCACCGAGGCCGAGATCCTCACCTGGTACGTCAAGCCGGGCGACACCGTCACCGACGGGCAGGTCGTCTGCGAGGTGGAGACCGCCAAGGCCGCGGTCGAGCTGCCGATCCCGTTCACCGGCGTGGTCGAGGCGCTGCACTTCCCGGCGGGCGCCACCGTCGACGTCGGCACCGCGATCATCGCGGTGGCCGTCGCCGGGGCCGCCCCGGCCGAGGCCGCTCCCGCTCCGGCCGCCGCTGCCGCGCCCGCCGCGGAGACCGAGCCCGAGCGCCGCGAGGTGCTGGTCGGCTACGGCCCGCGCACCGGTTCGGTGCAGCGCCGGGCCCGCCGCACCAACGGCGCGGCGCCTGCCGCCGCCCCGGCGGCTCCCGTCGCGGCCCCCGCTCCGGTTGCTGCCCCCGCGCCCGTCGCTCCGGCCGCCCCGGTCGCTCCGGCGGTCCTCGTGGCGGAGGGCGAGCGCCCGCTGGCCAAGCCGCCGGTGCGCAAGCTCGCCAAGGACCTCGGCATCGACCTGCGCACCGTGCGGCCCACCGGCCCGAACGGCGTGGTCACCCGCGAGGACGTGCACGCCGCCGCCACCGCCGCCCAGACGGTCGTCGAGCCGGCCGCCGCGCCGGTGACCGAGTCGGTCGCCGAGCAGGCTGGGCTTCCGGTGACTCCGGTGGCCGGCGCCGCCGGGGACGTCCGGGTCCCGGTCAAGGGCGTCCGCAAGGCCACCGCGCAGGCGATGGTGGCCTCGGCGTTCACCGCGCCGCACGTCACCGAGTTCGTCCAGGTCGACGTGACCCGGACGATGAAGCTGGTGCGCAAGCTCAAGGAGAGCGGCGAACTCGGCGCCGGGGTGCGGGTCAGCCCGCTGCTGCTGGTCGCCAAGGCGCTGCTCACCGCGATCAAGCGGCACCCGGAGATCAACGCCAGCTGGGACGAGGCCGCCCAGGAGATCGTGATCAGGGGCGCGGTGAACCTCGGCATCGCCGCGGCCACCCCGCGCGGGCTGATCGTCCCGAACATCAAGGACGCCGGCGCCAAGACCCTCTCCCAGCTGGCCGTCTCGCTCGGCGAGCTGGTGGAGACCGCGCGGCAGGGCAAGACCTCCCCGGCGGACATGTCCGGCGGCAGCGTCACCATCACCAACGTCGGCGTGTTCGGCGTCGACACCGGCACCCCGATCCTCAACCCCGGCGAGGCCGCCATCCTGGCCTTCGGCGCGGTGCGGGATCTGCCGTGGGTGCACAAGGGCAAGGTGGTGCCGCGCCAGGTCACCACGCTGGCGCTGTCCTTCGACCACCGGATGGTGGACGGCGAGCTCGGCTCCAAGGTGCTGGCGGACGTCGCCGCGATCCTGGAGTACCCGAAGCGCCTGATCACCTGGGGCTGATCCGCCCCGGCCGCCGGCCCCGTTCCGTTCGCGGAGCGGGGCCGGCGGTTTTTCAGGGACCCTACCCTCGGGCGGTCCGCCAGGCGGCGTGCGCCAGGGTGTGGAAGGCCTCGGTGCCCGGCCGGTCCAGGCCGAGCGCGGCGGACAGCAGCGCGGCGGTGGCCGGGCGCGGGCCGGCGGTGCCGCGTTCCAGGTCGGACAGCGTGCGGATGCCCAGGCCCGCCTTGACGGCCAGCTCCTGCTGGGTGAGCCGGGCCCCCTGCCGAAGTGTCCGCAGGGCCTGTCCGAATGCCCCGCGTGGGTCCGTGTCCGGCCCGATCTCCATGTCCGTCGCCTTTCCCCCCAGGTGGTTCACGTTCGGCAGGGTATCCCGCCCGGCGGCGGATCGTTCGCGGTTTCCAACTCCGCTGCGGGCATATGGAATTGACTGCTCCGATCGTTCTCGTCCGGTGATTCTCCGGTGATTTTCGAGGCCCTCCCGGGGCGCGCCGTGCATTACGCCGCCCGAGGGAGTTTCGCGCCGCCCGCGCCGGGCCGGGGACCGCGATGGGTACGTCTGTGCGACCAGCCACCCGCGCAGTCAGGCCGGGTGTCGTCGCAGCGAGGATTCCCGCGTATGCCGCCTGGTGCTCCCGGCCCCGTGATGCGTTCCGCGGCCGCTCTGGTGCTGGCCGCCGCCGCCGTGCTGCCCGTCGTGGTGGAGCTGGCCTTACCCTCGCCGTCCACCGTCATAGGCCCGCCGCTGCCGGGCCCGGACCGGGCCGCCCCGCCTGCCGCCCGTCCTGACCTGCGGGCCCCCGGCGCGCCGGCCGTGGACCTGCGGACCTCCGGCGATCCGGCCAACCGGATCACCCTGGTGCTGCTGGGCGACGGCTACACGGAGGCCCAGCTGCAGCTGTTCCACGAGCAGGCGGACCGGGCCTGGCACGCGCTGCTGGACATCGAGCCGTTCCGCACCTACCAGGGGTTGTTCAACATACGGCGGGTGGATGTGGTGTCCCCGGTGTCGGGGATAGCCGAGAGCGAGAGCGCCGGGAAGTCGCCCGTCACCCCGCTGGGCATGCACTTCTGGTGCGAGGGCACCGCCCGCCTGCTGTGCGCGGACGAGGACGCCACCGCCCGCTGGGCCGGGCAGGGCGAGGGCCCGCAGTACCTGATAGCGCTGGCCAACTCGACCGAGTACGGCGGGGCCGGCGGCACCGGGGTGACCACGCTGGCCGGCGGCAGCCCGGACGCCGGGCGGATCATCCAGCACGAGATCGGCCACACCGTCGGCCTGCTGGGCGACGAGTACGACACCGCCCCGAGCGACCCGGACTACCCGAACCTCTCCCCGGTGGACGCCGAGGAGATGGCGCGCGAGAAGGTCAAGTGGTGGCGCTGGCTGGGCGCGGTCTCCCCGGACGGCGGCGGCCCGGTGGGCGCCTTCCGCAGCGCGAACGGGCTGTACCGGCCGACCGAGGACTCGGTGATGCGCACCCTCGGCGGGACGTACAACCTGCCGTCCCGGGAGGCGATCATCGAGCAGCTGTACCGCCGGGTGAAGCCCACCGACGACCCCGAACCGGCCGCCGGGCAGGTGACCGGCCGGCCCAAACTGCACGTGCGGCCGCTGGCCCTGACCGGCCCGCGCCAGTTGCAGATCACCTGGTCGCTGGACGGGAAGCCGGTGGACGCCGGCACCGCGGACGGCACCTGGCTGGACACCGGCGCGCTCGCGCTGACGCCCGGTCACCGGCACACCGTCACCGCGACCGTCCAGGACACCACCGACTGGGTGCGCGACGAGGCGTTCCGCGCCCAGTACATGACCCGGACGGTGAGCTGGACGATCACCGACTGAGCGGAGCCGCGCGGCGGGTTCCCGCCAGGTTCGTACCCTGACCAAAAGGTCAGGTGATGGGATGACTAGCCTGGTTCCACTATGAGCGTGGACCCCGCCCCCACCGCACCGTCCCTGTCCGTACCCGCTCCCCGTCCCGCCACCGACCCCCGAGCGGCCCCCCGGTCCGCGTTCCCGCACCCGCCCGGCGGCCGCGCCGCCTGGTTCGCCTGGTCGGTCGGCGTCAGCGTCTACGTCCTCGCCGTGGTGCACCGCACCAGCCTCGGCGTGGCCGGCCTGGACGCCGCCGCCCGGTTCGGCATCGGCGCCTCCGTCCTGTCCACCTTCTCGATCCTTCAGGTCCTGGTGTACGCCGGGATGCAGATCCCGGTCGGCCTGCTGGTCGACCGGATCGGCCCGCGCCGGGTGCTGCTGCTGGGCGTGGCGCTGATGAGCGCCGGCCAGTTGGCGTTCGCGTTCTCCACCGCGTTCGGGCCCGCGCTGGCCTCCCGCGCGGTGATCGGCTGCGGCGACGCGATGACCTTCATCAGCGTGCTGCGGCTCGCCATCCGCTGGTTCCCGGCCGCCCGCAACCCGTTCGTCGCCCAGCTCACCGGCCTGGCCGGCATGGGCGGCAACCTGTTCACCACCGTGGTGCTCGCGCAGGCCCTGCACACGGCCGGCTGGCGCACCACCTTCGGCGCCATCGCGGTGACCGGCGTGCTGGTCTTCGTCGCCGTGCTGGCCCTGCTGCGGGAGGCTCCGCCCGGGGTGCCCGCGCCGGTGCCGCGGGAGGGCGGCCGGCTGCCGGTCGGGCGGCTGATCCGGGCCGCCTGGTCCGAGCCCGGCACCCGGCTCGGCCTGTGGGTGCACTTCACCACGGCGTTCCCGGCGAACGCGTTCGGCCTGCTGTGGGGGCTGCCCTACCTGGTCGAGGGCCAGGGCATGTCCCGGGCCGGCGCGGGCGGCCTGCTCAGCCTGCTGGTGCTCAGCAGCATGGCGTTCGGCCTGCTGTTCGGCCGGCTGCTCTCCCGCTCGGCCGCGCTGCGGCTGCCCGTCACCTTCACGGTGCTGGGCGCCACGGCGCTCTGCTGGACCGTCACCCTCGCCTGGCCGCACGGCCACCCGCCGCTCTGGCTGCTGGTGGTGCTGGTGCTGGTGATGGGCAGCAACGGCCCGGCCTCGCTGATCGGCCTCGACTACGCCCGCGCGCACAACCCGCCGGAGCGGATGGGCACCGCGTCCGGCATCGCCAACATGGGCGGCTTCATCGGCTCGATGATCACCCTGCTGGGCATCGGCGTCCTGCTGGACGCGCTGGCCGACCCGGGCAGCGACAGCTACGGCGCGCACGCCTACCAGCTGGCGTTCTGCTTCCAGCTGGTGCCGCTGCTGCTCGGGACGGCGATGATCCTGCGGCTGCGGCGCAAGCTGGCCGCAGCCTGAGGGGCCTGTCCGCCCGGCAGGGTCGTACGGGTCAGGGGGTGCTCGTCAGATGGGCGAGCACCCGCATGCCCAGCTCCTGGTCGCCGATCACGTTCACCAGCGCCGTCTCCGCGCGGACCCGGCCGCAGCACAGCCGGACGAAGGTCTGCCAGTCCATCGCCAGCCGCACGTCCGGGGCCGGCTCCACCGACTCGTCCACGGTGCCCCGGCCGTGCGCACCGACCCGTACGGTGCGCTGGAACGGCATCGCGCCCGCCACGTCGAACACCACGGTGCTGCCGATCGGCGCGCCCGCCTCCTTGGCCACCTGCTTCGGCAGCGAGTCGATCAGCAGGTCGCGCGTCACCAGGGCCGCCGGGGAGTCCAGGTTGCCGGGCTCCTGCAGCGCCCGGCGCAGGTCCTGCTCGTGCACCCAGACGTCGAAGGCGCGCAGCCGCAGCACCGTCGCGTACGGGAGCTCCCGGGCCAGCGGGCCGGCCGGCCAGCGCACCAGGTCCTCCGCGCCGTGGCGGGAGTTGCGCAGCGCCCGGGAGCGGCGGATCACCGTGTACTCCAGCTCGCTGGTGATCTCCACGGCGGTCCAGCAGCGGCGCTTGTCGACCGGCAGCTCCATGTAGCGGGTGAAATCGTTGCGGACGTGCGGCAGGTCGCGCGGCAGCGCGTGGATCGGCCGCGGGTCGCCGAGCATCTCCGACTCGACGCCGATGATGTGCGACACCACGTCGCGCACCGACCAGCCCGGGCACTCGGTGGCCCGGTTCCACGCGTCGGTCGGCAACGGGGCGAGCAGCTCGGATATGGACTCGATCGACTGCGTCCACGCATCGGTGTACGCCTGCACGGTCTGGTTGTCCGTCACGGGTATCTCCGGCCCCTCCGTCGGCTTGCGTCGTCCCACGTCGCCCGGGCTGCCGAGACCTCCGCACGGACGCGCATACGGCACGTTACGCTGCCGGGTGAGAGCAGGGCAGCGCTTTCGGGTGACGATCGTAGGACTCTTGTCGTGGACGGTGGTACTGTGCGCGCTTCATTGATCCAACTCGCGGTCTCGGACGCCGAGCCGGCCGCCGAGCGGCGGGCCAGGGCCGCGGCGCTGGTCCGCGCCCAGGACGGCGCCGACCTGGTCGTGCTGCCCGAGTTGTGGCCGGTCGGCGGCTTCGCCTACGACGCCTGGTCGGACGGCGCCGAACCGCTCGACGGGCCCACCGCCGACACGATGTCCGCCGCCGCCCGGGCGGTCGGCTGCTGGCTGCACGCAGGCTCGATCGTCGAACGCGACCCCGACGGGCCGATCTACAACACCTCGCTGCTGTTCGCCCCCGACGGCGAACTGGTCCGCACCTACCGCAAGATCCACCGCTTCGGCTTCGACGCCGGCGAGGCCGTCGTGATGGGCGCCGGCCAGGAGATCGTCACTGCGGACGCCGGCTTCGCCACCCTGGGCCTGGCCACCTGCTACGACCTGCGCTTCCCCGAACTGTTCCGGGCGCTGCTGGACGCCGACGCCGAACTGCTGGTGATCCCCGCCGCCTGGCCCGCCCGGCGTGCCGAGCACTGGAACCTGCTGGCCCGCGCCCGCGCCGTCGAGGAACAGGCCTACGTGCTGGCCTGCAACACCGCCGGCACCCACGGCGGCGTCGAACAGGCCGGCCGCAGCCTGGTCGTCGACCCGTGGGGCCGGGTGCTCGCCGAGGCCGGACCGGACGAGCAGGTGCTCACCGTCGAATTCGACCCCGCCGAAGTCGCCAGGAGCCGCGCCGAGTTCCCCGTCCACCGGGACCGGCTGCTCGGAATCCCGGCACCCGTACAACGCTGACATTTCGCCGCACATCGCCGTACCTTGGTCCGGATTGACCATTCCGGGGTAATCTGTGCCCGTTTTGGGGAGCTGGGCCCGGCCGCGATCGGCACGGCCCGGATAGGGGGGAGCGGCGATGAACGCTGCGGGAGCCGGGAGCGGCCGCGCCCTGATCCGGCGCAACAGTCTCCGCGAACAGATCGCCGACGCCCTGCGCGACGAGATGATGTGCGGCCGGCTGCCCGCCGGCCGTAACTTCACCGTCAAGGAGATCGCCGAAATCTACGGCGTCTCCGCCACCCCCGCCCGGGAAGCCCTGGTCGACCTCTCCGCCCAGGGAATGCTGGTCAGCGAACCCCACCGCGGCTTCACCGTCCCCGAGTTCGACTGGGACGACTACCTGGAGATCTTCGAAGCCCGGGCGCTGCTCACCGACAACGCGCTGCGCCACCTCGGCAACCGGGAACACCCCTACGACTGGACCCGGACCGTCTCGCTGCGCCGCCGCGCCGACGCCGCCACCCGCGCCGCCCGGGCCGGCCACCTCGACGTCCTGGTCGGCTGCGACCTGCGGTTCTGGCAGGAGGCCGCGGCCATCCTGTGCAACGAGCGGATCGCCGACTACCTCGGCTGGCTGCGCGTCCAGTCCTGGATGTTCGCCGCTCCCCACCTGCGTGCCGCCGGCGAACTGGCCGGCGTCTGCTGGGACCGGCACGGCGACCTCGTCGACCGGATCGAGGACCGCGACCACGACGGCGCCCGACGGCTCGTCAACCACTACAACCTGTTCACCATCGAACTGCTCGCCAGGCTGCTCGACCGGACCCTCGACGGTGTCTCCGTCATGCGACTGCTGCGCGAACCGGCCCCGGCCGACGCGCCGTCAGCCGCCCCCGAGAAGGGCGAGGACGCCCCCCAACCGCCCCACGGCGCCGTCGTATTGGGCCGGGTCCCACTGCCCCGGGTCGTCCCGCCCGGCCGGTTCACCCGGTCCTTCCGCCCGGGGCGCGGCGAGCCCGCCACGGGCCGGTAGGGTTGGGGCCCATTGCCCCGCCACCGAGAGGATGAGCCGGCCCATGGCCTGCGACCTCTGGCTCGTCCCGCTCGTGGACGTGCTCACGTACAGCCCCGAAAACCCCTTCCGGGACGACCTCGACCGCTACAACGGAGTGCTGGCCCAGCACGGGCTGCCGCCCGTCCCGGTCAACCCCTACGTACCGGGCTTCTCCGGAGACGTCGAGACGATAGCCGCGTTCGACTACGACTCGCTCCACTTCCTGCGCCGCGCCTACCTGCTGGGGCTCACCGGCTTCGAGGTGGCGCCGGTGGACGCACTCGGCAGCGACTACGAACAGCTCCTGGAGATGTTCGAGGCCACCGCCGAACAGTCGCACCTGGTCTGGCACTTCGACCACGCCGGGGCATACGTCCCGGTGGACTTCGCCGTCCCGCTGGTCGCCGACGAACTCCTCGCCGCAGGCGGCCCGTTGGGCTCCTCGTACGGCCTGCTCCGCGAACTCCAGGCCGTCGCCCCCCTGCTGGGCATCGACCCGCTCAACCCCCCGGCCCCCACCCGCCCCCTGGGCCCCACCCAACTGGAACAGCCCTTCGGCCCCCCGATCGACGACTTCCAGCACCCCTTCGCAAGGGAGCGCCACGCCTGGGCCGGCCTGTACTCGGCGGCGGCCCGCAGCGTCTCCCAGTCCTCGATGATCGTCTTCGCCTGAGAGGGAGCCACCAGGGGCGCGAGGAACTGCGCGAAGGGGAACGCACACGACCGCAAGATCGCGCCGCAGGACAATGACTTGCACGTGCGTGCGACCTTGCGGATCGGCCCGCGCTTGTCGCGAAGGTCAGCGCAGGGGCCCCTCCGGGGGACGCTGTCGCGGCATGGTGGGCCTGGTGCCCGGCGGCGGCAGGACGCGGACCTGTGCGCCGGTGCCAACCTCGTTGCGGCCGCCCCAGCTGCCCGGGGTCTGGGTGGGCAGCTGGGTCATGCCGGCGCGGAATTCGAGCATCCACTCGGAGGTCTCGGTGCGGACCATCTCGGAGACGTCCTCGCAGAAGCGCCGCAGCACGCCGAGGCAGCGTTCGGCGGCCTCGCCGGCGGTGCCTTCGGTGGGGCCGAGGACTTCCCGGACGCATTCCGAGGCCCAGTCGAACTGGAAGGCTTCCAGGCGGCGCTGGAGTGCCTGCGAGGTGGAGACGTCGCGCATCCAGCCGGAGGTGAGTCCGAACGCGCGGTCGGCGGCCAGCGAGGCGGCGGCGAGCGCGAGGCCGACGTAGCCCCATTCGAGGGCGTGCGGGAGGACGCCGGTGAGGGAGACGATCGGGGCGGTGACGCCGGCGACGGTGAACAGGCCGGCGGCCTTGCGGAGCAGCCTGGCCCAGCGGCGCTTCCAGACCCGGTCGCGGCGGTACCACTCGATGGCCTCGACGGCGCGTTCTTCCGACCAGCGGTAGAGCTCTTCGAGGCGTTCGGCCGGTTCGCCCCAGTCGCCGAGCGGGAATTGACGGGCGCTCAGGTCGGTGCGGCGGCGGGTGGGGATCCGTCCGCCGGAGCCGGGGGCGCTCTGGTCGTCGTCGGCGACCTCTTTGCCCCAAGGACTCTCCTCGGGCTGCATTTCCGGCTGGCTCACCTGTGGCGCTCCCTGTGGCGGGGTGACTGCGGAGGCCCGGCGGGTACCGGGACTGACGGTTCGGAATATCGAAGTGGCGTGGACATCGGGTTTTCGGCGCGGACCTCGAGTTCGGCGGAGCCGCCCATGGTGCCGTGCCCGGTCTGCGGCCGGGTTCTTGTCCAACAGCACTTCTTACCGCCAAATGGCTGACCGTGTGGGCGCTTCCGCAGTGATCGTTATGTGATTTCACCTCCGGAAGCCGAGGTCGGAGGGTTGTGCTGCCCGGCCGGATTTCACCCGTCCGAGCGAGGTGAACGGGGGCGGTCGGTGTGACTGCGCGGTTGTTCGAACAGGCCAGCTGCTTTTGGTGGGCGGGCACACCGGATTCGGGGCCGCGGACGGTGCCGCCGACGGTGCGGAACCGGCCACCGACTAGGCTCTCGACTCGTGAAGGTCCTCGTCATCGGCGGCGGCGCCCGCGAACACGCCCTGTGCCGCTCCCTGTCCCAAGATCCCGCCGTCACCGAGCTGCACTGTGCCCCGGGCAACGCCGGGATCGCGCGGGTGGCCACCCTGCACCCGGTCGACCAGCTGGACGGCGCCGCGGTCACCGCGCTGGCCCGTGAGCTGGGCGCCGACCTGGTGGTGGTCGGCCCGGAGGCTCCGCTGGTGGCCGGTGTCGCCGACCCGCTGCGGGCGGCCGGCATCCCGGTGTTCGGCCCGAGTGCCGAGGCCGCGCAGCTGGAAGGCTCCAAGGCCTTCGCGAAGGACGTGATGGCCGGGGCCGGCGTCCCGACCGCGCGGTCCTACGTGTGCACCACCGAGCAGGAGGCCGCCGAGGCGCTGGACGCGTTCGGCGCCCCGTACGTGGTGAAGGACGACGGCCTGGCGGCCGGCAAGGGCGTCGTGGTCACCGAGGACCGCGCCGCCGCGCTGGAGCACGCCAAGGGCTGCGACCGCGTGGTGATCGAGGAGTACCTGGACGGCCCGGAGGTGTCGCTGTTCGCGATCACCGACGGCACCACGGTGCTGCCGCTGGTGCCCGCGCAGGACTTCAAGCGCGCGCTGGACGGCGACCAGGGTCCCAACACCGGTGGCATGGGCGCCTACACCCCGCTGCCGTGGGCCCCCGAGGGCCTGGTCGAGGAGGTGCTGGAGACGGTTCTCCAGCCGACCGTCGACGAACTGCGCCGCCGCGGCACCCCGTTCTCCGGTCTGCTGTACGCGGGCCTGGCGCTGACCTCGCGCGGCACCCGGGTGATCGAGTTCAACGCCCGCTTCGGCGACCCGGAGACCCAGGTCGTGCTGGCCCGGCTGCGCACCCCGCTGGCCGGTGTGCTGCTCGCCGCCGCCAACGGCACGCTGGCCGGGCTGGAGCCGCTGCGCTGGGACGAGGACGCCGCGGTCACCGTGGTGCTGGCGTCCGAGGGCTACCCGGCGAACCCGCGCACCGGTGACCCGATCGAGGGCCTGGACGAGGCGGAGGCCGACGGCACCGCGTTCGTGCTGCACGCCGGTACCAAGAGCGGCCCGGACGGCGAGGTGCTCACCGCGGGCGGCCGGGTGCTGTCCGTCACCGCCACCGGCGCGGACCTCGCCGAGGCCCGGGCCAAGGCGTACGCGGGCCTGGCGAAGATCTCCTTCAAGGGCGCCCAGCACCGCACCGACATCGCGGCCGAGGCCGCGCGGTAAGTAGGGAGTACCCGCGGGGCGCTGCGCCCGGACCGACCCGTCCGGACGCAGCGCCCCGCGGCGTTTCCCGGGATCGGGGCGGAGCGGGCCGCACGCCGAAAAAGCAGTCCTTCGGGTGATCTGTTGGTCATCCCGCTGACGGGGCCGGAGCGAGCGCCGTAGGGTGCGCTGCATCGTGCAGGGGCGGGGGCGCCGGCGCGGGCGCGGCTCGTCGCCATGACGCGCCCGGGGGATGCTGGGAGCGGTGGCGGGTCCCGCCGCGGTGTCACCAGGACGGGTGGTCTCCCGGAAGTTCCGGAACACCCGCCCGTACCGGGGCGTCGAGACTGGCAGGAAAGCGCCACGCGAGTCGTACCACCGGGTTCGGCACCCGCCGCTTCCCGTACCGGAATTGATCGAGTCGAGTCGGCTGCGAAGGGGGTGCCGCGGCGATGGCTGCAGTGGACACCGCACGCGCACGAGCCCGGGCCGTCCTGCGTCTGCGCGGACGGGCCGTGGCCGCCGCCGCGCTGCCCGCCGCCTGCGCGGTGGTGCTGCTGGCCGGGCGGTTCACCGGACGGATAGGCGCCCCCGGGTCGCCGGACGCGCCCCTGTGGGACGGCATCCGCTGGGCGGTCTGCGCGGTCGCCGCGCTGACGCTGCTGCTGGCCGCCATGGTGGCCCGCGCGCACCGCCGGGCCGTCCCCCCGGTCACCCCCGCCGTGCCGCTGACCAGGGCGGACGCGCCGGAGCTCTACCGGCTGATCGAGGAGCTCGCCGACCGGCTGGACGTTCCGGCGCCCGGCGCGATCGCGCTCACCCCCGACTGCGACAGCTGGCTGGAGGAGCCGCACCGGCCCGGCCGGCGGGCCGCGCCCGGCGCGCCGGTGCTGGTGATCGGCTCCCCGTTCCTGTGGTGGATGCGGGCCGGCGAGCTGCGCGCCCTGCTGGCCCCCGTGGTGGCCGGCACCGCGGCCGCCGCCGATCCGGACATCGCCGCCGCCCGCCGCTGGCTGCGCACCCTGGACGCCGCGCTCGGCGACCGGCACCGCGGCCCCGCCGCGCTGGTCGGCCGGGTCGACCGGCACCTGCTGGGCGCCTGCCGCGAGCACTCCGCCGAGCTGGAGCACGCCGTCGCCGCCTGGGCCTCCGAGCAGGCCAAGGCCGTCGACTACGGGCTGCGGATCGCCGCCCAGGAGCAGGTCGGCCTGGCCTACGCGGGCTGGGACCGGCTGCTCACCCGGGTCGCGCTGCCCGCCTGGCGGCTCGGCCGGCACCCCTCGCACCTGAACGCCGGCGTGGTCGCCGCGCTCACCGAGCTCTCCCGCCGCGACCGGCTCGCCGACGGCTACGGGAGCCGGCTCGGCGACCGCCCCGCCTGCGACCTGCTGGAGGAGCCCGGCCTGGTGGACACCCGGGTGTCCCGGCTGGCCGCCGAACTGCTGCACGAGGAGCCGCCCGGCGGCTGGCAGCCGCTGGACTGGGAGGACTACCCGGAGCAGGTGGTCGACCACGGCTGGCGGGAGAGCGCCGCAGCCCTGCAGAGCGCCCTCGGCGACGACCACCCGCACACCGGCCCCGCGCTGGACAAACTGCTCGCCCGGCTGGCGGCCGGGGAGTCCGAGACCCTGGCGGCCGCACTGGCGGGAAGGGTGGCGCGCGCCGCCGAGGTCGCGCCCCCCTTGCCTCCCGTGCGCAGCGGACGCGACCTGCTGGTCGAGCACCTCACCGCCACCGTCTGCTGCGCCGCGGTGGACGCGGGCACCGCGAGCCCGGGCCTGGACTGGCTGGACGGCCCGGTCCTGCTGTCCCGCGCGGCACCGAGAGCCGCTCTGTCCCCGGCGGTGACGGCCGCCGCGGAGGCCGGGCAGGACGGCCCGCTGCGGTCCTGGCTGGAGCGGGCCGGGGTGCGACTGGAGCGACCGGTGCGGCTTTCCGGATGAATTTCCGAAAGATCCCGGAAAACCCGGTTTCGCCGATACAAATTGCTACGGTGTGGTGACACTGCGCCAGCAACCTGTGGTGTGCTGGTCCGCACGCACATCCGCATGGCAATTGCCACCCTCGGCGGATGCGCAAGGGTGGGGAGGGCGTGTGGGAACGGAATCCAACCGCCGGTGGGAGTCCGGCACGCTGGCGCACGGGGTGTCCGATCCGTTCGGCCAGGGCCCGCTGCCGTGGCTGCGCAGCCCCGACCACTACCTGGCGGACGGCGAGGGCGCGGTGCCCTGGTACGTCAGCGTGGACGCCCCGGGGCAGCGGCCGCTGGAAGGCGCGGCCCGGCCGCCGCGGCCCGCGGTGAGCGGTCCGAGCAACTCCGACGACGTGCGGCAGCAGATCAAGGGGTTCGCGTCCTCGGGCGTGGTCCGGCCGGGCGGTTCGGTGGATCTCCGGGTGACGGTCCACCCGCCGCAGGAGTTCCAGGTCGACGTCTACCGGATCGGCCACGACGGCGGTGACGGCGCCCGCCAGGTGTCCTCCAGCCCGCTGATCGCCGGTCTCGTCCAGCCCGCCCCGATGGTCGCCGACCGCACCGTCTCCTGCCACCACTGGTGGCAGTCCTGGCGGTTGCAGGTCCCGCAGGACTGGCGGCCCGGCGCGTACGTCGCGGTGCTGACCACCGCCGACGGCGGGCACCGCAGCCACATCCCGTTCACCGTCCGGGACTTCAACGCGGCGGAGCTGCTGCTGGTGCTGCCGGACGTGACCTGGCAGGCGTACAACCTGTTCCCGGAGGACGGGCACCTCGGGGCCAGCCTCTACCACGCTTGGGACGCGGCGGGGCGGCTGGTGCGCGAGGAGGAGGCGGCGGTCACCGTCTCCTTCGACCGGCCGCACGCCGGGGCCGGGCTGCCGCTGCACGTCGGGCACGCGTACGACTTCATCCGCTGGGCCGAGCGGTACGGCTACGACCTGGGCTACGCCACCGCCACAGACCTTCACGCCGGGCTGGTCAACGCCGAGCGGTACAAGGCGATGGTGTTCCCCGGGCACGACGAGTACTGGTCGGAGCCGATGCGGCGGGCCGTCGAGCGGGCCCGGGACGGCGGCACCTCGCTGGTGTTCCTGTCCGCCAATTCGCTGTACTGGCGGGTCGAGCTGACGGCCGGCCCGAACGGCGAGCCGTCCCGGCTGCTGAACTGCCGCAAGCGGCAGAAGGTCGGTGCCGACCACCCCGCGGCCGGCCCGGCGGGTTCGGCGAGCGCGCTCTGGCGCGACGCGGGGGAGCCCGAGCAGCACCTGCTGGGCATCCAGTACGCGGGCAGCGTGCCCACGCCGGTGCCGCTGGTGGCCCGGAACACCTCGCACTGGCTGTGGGAGGGCACCGGCCTGGAGGAGGGCGAGGAGCTGCCCGGCCTGGTCGCGGGGGAGGCCGACCGCTACTACCCGAAGGTCGCGCTGCCCGCCTGCACCGAACGCACCCTGCTGGCGCACTCCCCGTACCGGGACGCCGCCGGCCGGCTCACCCACCAGGAGACCTCGCTGTACCGGGCGCCCAGCGGCGCGTACGTCTTCGCATCCGGGACGTTCGCCTGGTCGCCCGCGCTGGACCGGCCCGGGCACACCGACGAACGGATCCAGAAGGCCACCGCCAACCTGCTCGACCGGCTCTGCAAGGAAGGCCGCACCCGTCCCTGACCTGGTGCTGAGCGGGGCCGCACCCGCCCCCTGCCTCGTACGCATGAAAGACTCCCCGCAGCAGAGCCCCCCAGCTGTGAGGACTTTACGACCGTGAGCGGATTCGTCACCAAGCCCGAGCCGGTCCAGGTGCCCGGCCTGGTCCACCTGCACACCGGCAAGGTGCGCGACCTGTACCGGGACGGGAACGGCAACCTGGTGATGGTGGCCAGCGACCGCACCTCCGCCTACGACTGGGTGCTGCCCAACGAGATCCCCGACAAGGGCCGGATCCTCACCCAGCTCTCGCTGTGGTGGTTCGAGCGGATCGCCGACCTGGTGCCCAACCACGTGATCTCCACCGAGCTGCCCGAGGGCGCCCCCGCCGACTGGGCCGGCCGCACCCTGATCTGCCGCAGCCTGGAGATGGCGCCGGTGGAGTGCGTGGCCCGCGGCTACCTGGCGGGCTCCGGCCTGGAGGAGTACCGGGTGTCCCGCACGGTGTGCGGCATCGCGCTGCCCGAGGGCCTGGACAACGGCTCGGAGCTGCCCGCCCCGATCTACACCCCGGCGCTGAAGGCCGAGGTCGGCGAGCACGACGAGAACGTCTCCTACGAGGAGACCGCCCACCGGGTCGGTGCCGACCTGGCCGCCACCCTGCGGCAGACCACTCTCGCCGTGTACTCGCGGGCCCGGGAGATCGCCCGTGACCGGGGCCTGATCCTCGCCGACACCAAGTTCGAGTTCGGCCTGCTGGACGGCGAACTGGTCATCGGCGACGAGGTGCTGACCCCGGACTCGTCCCGTTACTGGCCGGCCGACGAGTGGCAGCCGGGCCGCGACCAGCCGTCCTTCGACAAGCAGATCATCCGCGACTGGCTGACCTCGCCCGCCTCCGGCTGGGACCGCAAGAGCGACAACCCGCCGCCGGCGCTGCCCGCCGAGATCGTCGAGCACACCCGGCAGCGCTACATCGACGCGTACGAGAAGCTCACCGGTCTCGACTGGAAGTAGATCCCCAGGGCTGGCTGTGACGCGCCGTCACAGCCAGCCGTGCTCGCGGGCGATCCGCACCGCCGCGTGCCGGTTCTCCGCGCCCAGCTTGCCCGCCGCCGAGGACAGGTAGTTGCGCACCGTGCCCTGCGACAGCGAGGCCCGGTCGGCGATCTCGGCTATCGAGGAGCCGTCGGCGGCCAGTTCCAGCACGTCCGTCTCGCGCGGCGTCAGCGGGGAGTCGCCCGCGCTGATCGCCTCCGCGGCCAGTTCCGGGTCCACGTAGCGGCCGCCCGCCCGGACGGTGCGGATGATGCCCGCCAGGTCGGAGGCGGAGACGGTCTTCGGCAGGAAGCCGCGCACCCCGACCTCCAGGGCCCGCTTCAGGTAGCCGGGGCGGCCGTGCCCGGTCACGATCATCACCCGGCAGTCCGGCAGTCGGTGCCGCAGTTCCGCGGCCACCTCCAGGCCGTCCAGGCCCGGCATCTGCAGGTCCAGCACCGCCACGTCCGGGCGGTGTGCGGCGGCCATCGCCAGCGCCTCCGGGCCGGACGCCGCCTCGGCGACCACCGCCAGGTCGTCCTCCAGCGCGAGCAGTGCGGCCAGCGCTCCCCGGATCAGATGCTCGTCGTCGGCGAGCAGTACTCGCACCCGGTCGCTCACGCCACGGACTCCCTTGCCTTCATCGGTAGTTCGGCGGTCACCCGGAACCGTCCGGGGCCGGGTCCGGCAGCCGTCAGGGTGCCGCCGTGGGCGGCCAGGCGTTCGCTCAGACCGCGCAGGCCGCTGCCCGCGCCGTCGGTGCGGGACGGCGGGACGGCGGGCACCCCGTCGTTCTCCACCTCCAGCACCGCGAGGCCGCCCGAGACCCGCAGCCGGAACGAGCAGTTGGCGGCCTCGGAGTGCCGCAGCACGTTGGTCGCGGCCTCCCGCACCACCCAGCCGAGCACCGACTGCGCCTCGGAAGGCAGCGCGTCCGTGCCCGCCAGTTCGGTCCGGCAGTCGACGTTCGCGGCGCGCAGCACCGAGGCCGCGCCGATCAGTTCGGTGTGCAGTTCGACGGTGCGGTAGCCGCGCACCACCTCGCGGACCTCGCGCTGCGAGTCCTGCGCGATCCGCTGCACCTCGGTCATCTGGTCCACCGCCTCCGGGCGCCCGCGGCGGGCCAGCTGCACCGCCAGTTCGCTCTTCAGCGCGATGGTGGCGAGGTTGCGGCCCAGCACGTCGTGCAGGTCACGGGAGAACCGCAGCCGCTCCTCGGCGACCGCGAGCCGGGCCTGGGCCTCCCGGGCCCCGTCCAGTTCCCACACCACCTTCGCCGTCCAGGACGAGCAGCGGGCGGTGGCGCCGGCCATCGTGGCGCCGACCAGGCAGCCCACCAGCAGGCCGACCACCGCGGCCGGGTGGGCGCCGGCCAGCAGCAGCGGCGCCGCGAGCAGCGTCAGCGAGACGGCCGCGGTCAGCAGCGCCTCGCGCACCGACAGGGCGAGCACGCAGGCGCCGAGCCAGAACGTCACCGTCATCGGCGCGATCGCGGCCGGCACCATCGCGTCGTCGCCGGTCATCGATGCGGTGGGCAGCATCATCGCCAGTGACATTCCGACCGCCACCGCCCCGGTCAGCGTCACCCAGCCGTACGGGTGCGGGCGGCGGCCCAGGTAGGCGTTCAGCCCGGTGCGGAACAGCACCACGTTCAGCGCCGCCGCCAGCAGCACGCCCGGCACCGCCAGCAGGAGCTGGCCGGTCGGCACCTCCCGCCGGGCGCTCACCGACCCGACCACGAGGAGCGCGGCCAGCACCTGCATCACCGACACCAGGTACAGCGACCAGCGCACGTACAACTCGGTGCGCTGCGGTTTCGACAGGGACCGCCACCGCCCGATCGGCCTCGGCCTGTTCACCGCTGGGTACCCCGCTTCCTGACGACTCCCCAGCATCCTGCCAGCCCGCCCGCGGCCGCTCAGCGGCGCGGTTCCCAGCGGAACCAGCGCCGGGCCGCCCAAGCGGCCGCAGCCGTCCACACCACGGCCAGCAGCAGCGGCAGCGCGCCCTGCGACCACGTGCCCGCGAAGCCCTCCGCCGGGCCGGAGCCGTCGGTGCCGAACCAGCCGATCCGCAGCAGCTCCAGCGCCGGGGTGGTCGGCAGCAGCCGGCAGATGTTCGCCATCGAGTCCGGCATCGACTCCAGCGGGACCATCAGGCCGGAGCCGAGCTGCGCCACCAGCAGCAGCGGCAGGGTGGTGATGCCGGCGGTCTCCACGGTCTTGGTGAAGGCGCTGGACAGCGCGGCCAGTGCGGTCAGCAGGGCCGCCGACAGGGCCAGTCCGGCCAGCATCAGCACCGGGTTCACCGGGGCGGGCAGGCCGAGCAGCAGTGCGCCGCCGACGCCCAGCAGCAGGCACTGGGTGAGCGCCAGCGCGATCGACGGGGCGGCGGTGCCGAGCAGGATCTCGGCGTCGGTGCCCTCGCCGGTGCGCAGCCGCTTCAGCACCAGTTCGCTGCGCCGGGCGGTGTAGGCGGAGGTCAGGTTGCAGTAGATGACGATCATCAGCACGATCCCCATCGATCCGGCCACCAGGTTGCCGTTCACGTCCAGGCCGGGGGAGTGCTCGGAGAGGCGGTCGAGCATCCCGCGGAGCGTGGTGACCAGGATCAGCGGCAGCGCCAGGGCCATGAACATCGCGGTGCGGTTGCGGCGCAGCAGGGTGGCCTCGGCGCGGCCGAGGGCGAGCAGGCGTCCGGCGGGGGTGGTCGCGGCGGTCATGCGGCACGTCCGATCTGCGGCGGGGCGGTGGCCGCGTCGGACGCGGCGATGGCGAGGAAGGCCTCTTCCAGCGAGGCGCTGCGGGCGTCCAGCCGGTCCAGTACGACCTGGTGGTGGGCGGCCCAGCCGAGCAGCTCGGTCAGGGTGCCCTGGAGGTCGGTGGTGCGCAGGGTGATCCGGCGGCCGTCGATCCGCAGGTCGGCGCCGGGCAGGGACGGCAGGGCGAGTGCGGCGTGCGGGCCGGTGCGTTCGGGCAGTTCGAAGCCGATCCGGGCGGGGTGGTCGGCCAGCACCTCGGCGACGGTGCCGCCGGCCACCACCCGGCCGCCGTGCATGATCGCCAGCCGGTCGGCGAGTTCCTCGGCCTCTTCCAGGTAGTGCGTGGTGAGCAGGACGGTGGTGCCGGCCTCGCGCAGTTCGCGGATCAGCCGCCAGACCGAGGCGCGGGCCTCCGGGTCGAGGCCGGTGGAGGGCTCGTCCAGGAACAGCACCTCGGGCCTGCCGAGCAGGGCCATCGCCAGGTCGAGGCGGCGGCGTTCGCCGCCGGACAGCTGCTTGACCCGCACCGAGCGCCGGGGCAGCAGGCCGACCAGGTCGAGCGCCTCGTCCACGGTGCGGGCGTCGCTGGTCATTCCGGCCCAGCAGGTGCCGGTCTCGGCGACGGTCAGTTCGCCGGGGAAGCCGCCCTCCTGCAGCATGATGCCGATCCTCGGCCGGAGCGCGGGCCGCTCCCGGGCCGGGTCCAGGCCGAGCACCCGGACCTCGCCGGCGCTTGGCGCGGCCAGGCCCTCCAGCACCTCCATGGTGGAGGTCTTGCCGGCGCCGTTGGTCCCGAGCAGCGCGAAGAGTTCGCCGCGGGCGACGCTGAGGTCCAGGCCGCGGACGGCCTCGAACCCGGCGGCGCCGGACGGTCCGTAGCGGCGGTGCAGGCCGCGGGCCTCGACGGCGGGGCGGGGACGGCTGGTGTCGGTCATGGCTCCAGCCTTCCGCCGGGCCGGGCCGTCCAGTAGTGCGGGCCGTCACCGGGTGCCGGTGGAGTTCCACGGGTCGGCGATGACAAATGTCATCGGGTGCGGCTGTCGTCGGGCGTCCTGCCGTCGGGGTGCCGGTCGGGGCTGGAAACGCCGAAGGCCCCCTCGATCGAGGGGGCCTTCGGAACTGGAGCGGACGACGAGATTCGAACTCGCGACCCTCACCTTGGCAAGGTGATGCTCTACCAACTGAGCCACGTCCGCATGATATTGAATTGTTACAGCCTGTAACGCTAGCTGCGAGCGGACGACGAGATTCGAACTCGCGACCCTCACCTTGGCAAGGTGATGCTCTACCAACTGAGCCACGTCCGCACGGTGCCTGGGCACCGGCCGCCCCGCTCGGGTTTCCCCGGTTGCGGCGACGAGAAGAACTCTACAACATCAATCGACCTGCTTGCCCCACCTTTCCCCGGCGGGGCGGCCGGGGAAGGGGCCGGCGGCCCGCAACGGGCCGCCGGCGAGGGTCAGTTGTTCTCGGAGAACGCCTCGTACACGTGCTTCGGGATGCGGCCGCGGGCGGGCAGCTCCATGCCGTTCGACTGCGCCCAGGCGCGGACCGCGGCCGGGTCGGGGGTGAGCGCGGTACGACGGAAGGACTTTCCGCTGCGGCTCTGCCGGCGTCCGGCGGCGACGAACGGGGCGAGAGCCTCCCGAAGCTTTTCCGCGTTGTCGGCGGACAGGTCGATCTCGTACGACTTCCCGTCCACGCCGAAGTGGACGGTTTCCGCGGCGGCGCCGCCGTCCAGGTCGTCGGAGAGCGTGACGACTACACGCTGAGCCATGGGTGTCAATCCTCTCGGGCAATTCGGCCGGCGGAGGTCTCGGATGCCCCGCCGGTCCGTTGGGCCGGGATCACGGCATCCGTCGGCGGGCAGGGGGAGCCCACGCCGAGATGCGGCGCGTTCGGCTGCCGGTCGCCCTATTCTGCACCCGGAACGGGTGGAAATCGAAGAGTTCGGGATTCCTTTTTTCTGGATATTCACGGGGTTCCCTCGGATGCCGATACAGCCCCGTTACAGACGGGATTAAACCGACGAAATCGGGTGCCGCCGGGGATCCGGGTGCCCGGGGGAGAGGCTTGGAGGCCTTGGCTCGTAAGGGGCATGGGTCTACGCGCGTTGCCGCAGGTAGGCCGCAAGAAGGCCTTCCGGCCCAGGTAGGCTGAAGGTCCCCCGCCTTCACGCAATCACCACCGGGAGTGCCAGTGGCACGCGTCGTAGTCGACGTCATGCTCAAGCCGGAGATCCTCGACCCGCAGGGACAGGCGGTGCAGCGTGCACTGCCGCGTCTCGGATTCGCCGGGATCGCCGACGTTCGCCAGGGCAAGCGTTTCGAACTGGAGCTGGAAGGGCCGGTCGATGACGCCGCGCTCGCCCGCATCCGTGAAGCTGCCGAGACCTTCCTCGCCAACACCGTGATCGAGGACTTCACCGTCCGCGTCGAGGAGACCGCGACAATGGTCCCCTCCTCCTCCGTCGTCGGAGACGCCAAGTGACCACCCGCGTTGGCGTTGTCACTTTCCCCGGCTCCCTCGACGACCGCGACGCCCAGCGCGCGGTCCGCCTGGCCGGCGCCGAGCCGGTCGCCCTCTGGCACCGCGACAAGGATCTCCACCAGGTCGACGCCGTCGTCCTGCCGGGCGGATTCTCTTACGGCGACTATCTGCGCTGCGGTGCCATCTCCCGCTTCTCCCCGGTGATGGACACCATCATCGAGCAGGCGAAGCTCGGAATGCCGGTCCTCGGTATCTGCAACGGCTTCCAGGTGCTGTGCGAATCGCACCTGCTGCCCGGCGCGCTCACCCGGAACGACTCGCTGCACTTCATCTGCCGCGACCAGAAGCTCCGCATCGAGAACGCCGACACCGCCTGGACCCGGGATTACTCGGCCGGCCAGGAAATCGTCGTTCCGCTGAAGAACGGCGAAGGCCGGTTCGTCGCCGACGAGCACGTCCTGGACGAACTCGAGGCGGAGGGCCGCATCGTGGCCCGGTACCTGGATGTGAACCCGAACGGTTCGTACCGCGACATCGCCGGCATCACCAACGCCGCCGGCAATGTCGTCGGCCTGATGCCGCACCCGGAGCACGCCGTGGAGCCGCTCACCGGTCCGACCACCGAGGGCCTGGGCTTCTTCACTTCCGTCCTGAAGCAGCTGGTGAACGCCTGATGAGTCTCGATACCGTCAAGAACGCCGAGCAGACCCCGGACGCGGGCCAGCCCTGGGCGGAACTCGGCCTCAAGGAGGACGAGTACGCCCGGATCCGCGAGATCCTGGGCCGCCGTCCGACCGGCGCCGAGCTGGCCATGTACTCGGTGATGTGGTCGGAGCACTGCTCGTACAAGAGCTCCAAGATCCACCTCAAGCAGTTCGGCGAGAAGGCCCCGGAGAACGACGCGATGCTCGTCGGCATCGGCGAGAACGCCGGTGTGGTCGACGTCGGCCAGGGCTACGCGGTCACCTTCAAGGTCGAGTCGCACAACCACCCGTCGTACATCGAGCCCTACCAGGGCGCGGCCACCGGCATCGGCGGCATCGTGCGCGACATCCTGGCGATGGGCGCCCGCCCGGTCGCCGTGATGGACCCGCTGCGCTTCGGTGCGGCCGACCACCCGGACACCCGGCGCGTGCTGCCCGGGATCGTCGCGGGCATCGGTGGCTACGGCAACTGCCTGGGCCTGCCGAACATCGGCGGCGAGGTCGTCTTCGACTCCTGCTACCAGGGCAACCCGCTGGTCAACGCGCTCTGCGTCGGCGTGATGAAGCACGAGGACATCCACCTCGCGAAGGCCTCCGGCCCCGGCAACAAGGTCATCCTGTACGGAGCCCGCACCGGCGGCGACGGCATCGGCGGCGTCTCGGTGCTCGCCTCGGAGACCTTCGACGCGACCGGCCCGGCCAAGCGCCCCGCCGTCCAGGTCGGCGACCCGTTCCAGGAGAAGCTCCTCATCGAGTGCACCCTGGAGATCTTCAAGGAAGACCTCGTCGCGGGCATCCAGGACCTCGGCGGCGCCGGCCTGTCCTGCGCCACCTCGGAGCTGGCCTCGGCCGGCACCGGCGGCATGCGGATCGAGCTGGACACCGTGCCGCTGCGCGACCACACGCTCTCGCCGGAGGAAATCCTCATGAGCGAGTCGCAGGAGCGCATGTGCGCCATCGTCGAGCCCGGCAAGGTCGACCGCTTCCTGGAGATCTGCGAGAAGTGGGACGTCATCGCCACCGTCATCGGTGAGGTGACCGACGGCGAGCGCCTGGAGATCTTCTGGCACGGCGAACTGGTGGTCGACGTGCCGCCGCGCACCGTCGCCCACGAGGGTCCGACCTACCAGCGCCCGTACGCCCGCCCGTCCTGGCAGGACGCCCTGCAGGCCGACGCCCCGACCGCCGAGCGGCTCGCCCGCCCGGCGAACGGCGCCGAGCTGAAGGACGCGCTGCTGAAGGTCGCGGGTTCGCCGAACCAGGCCTCCAAGGCGTGGATCACCAACCAGTACGACCGTTACGTGCTGGGCAACACGGTGCTCGCCAGCCCCGAGGACTCCGGCATGATCCGGATCGACGAGGAGACCAACCTCGGCGTCTCGGTCGCCACCGACGGCAACGGCCGCTACACCAAGCTGGACCCGTACACCGGCGCCCAGCTGGCCCTGGCCGAGGCGTACCGCAACGTCGCGGCCGGTGGCGCCAAGCCGCTCGCGATCTCCGACTGCCTCAACTTCGGCTCCCCCGAGGACCCGGACGTGATGTGGCAGTTCGCCGAGGCCACCCGCGGCCTGGCCGACGCCTGCCTGGTGCTCGGCACCCCGGTCACCGGCGGCAACGTCTCGCTGTACAACCAGACCGGCGACGTCGCCATCCACCCGACCCCCGTGGTCGCGGTGCTCGGCGTCATCGACGACGTCACCCGGCGCACCCCCGTCGGCTTCGCCGAAGAGGGCCAGCTGCTCTACCTGCTCGGCGACACCGCCGACGAGCTGGGCGGCTCCGCCTGGTCGCAGGTCGTGCACAACCACCTCGGCGGCCTGCCGCCCAAGGTGGACCTGGAGCGCGAGCGCCTGCTGGGCGACATCCTGATCGCCGCCTCCCGCGACGGCATGATCGACGCCGCCCACGACCTCTCCGACGGCGGCCTCGCGCAGGCCCTGGTGGAGAGCTGCCTCAAGGGCGGCAACGGCGCCCGGGTGGTCGTGCCCGAGGGCATCGACCCGTTCGTGTTCCTGTTCTCCGAGTCCGCCGGACGCGCCGTGGTGGCCGTCCCGCGCAGCGAGGAGCTCCGGTTCAACGACATGTGCGGCGCCCGCGGCCTGCCCGCCGCCCGCATCGGCGTGGTCGACGGCGACGCCCTGGAGGTCCAGGGTCAGTTCACCGTCACGCTGGCCGAGCTGCGCGACGCCCACACCGGCGTCATCGAGGCGCTGCTCGCCTGACGCGGCGTTGTTTCGACGGGCGGTCGGTTCGGAGTTCTCCGGACCGGCCGCCCGCCTTTTTGTACGCTGCGGGCATGCCCACTGCGAAGCCCCGAACCTACGACCCGGTGAAGGTGCGCGCCGCGCTCACCGGGCAGCTCGACGCGATCGCCGCCGCCGTCCGCGCGCTGGACGACGAGCAGCTCGCCCTGCCGACCCGGCTGGACGGCTGGCGGGTGCGTGAACTCGTCGCCCACCTCGGCATGGTGGCCAGCTGGGTGCCGCTGCACCTGCACGACCCGCTGCCGCCGCAGGCCCCGATCACGCCGCTGTACTGGGCCTCGAAGACCCGCACGGCGGCCGCCGCGATCAACTCGACGGCGGTGGAGCTGGTGGCCGAGCAGTTCGCCGGGGACGCCGCCCAGGTGTCCGGCGAACTCGACCGGCAGTTCGGCGAGTTGTGGAAGACCCTGGACAGCGACGAGGGCCGCGACCCCCGCCGGGTGATCCTGATGCGCTTCGGCCCGATGCTGCTGGCCGACTTCCTGGTCACCCGCCTGGTGGAGACGGTGGTGCACGCAGACGACCTGGCGGACGCGCTGGGCATCGACGCCTTCCCGCACGACCGCTTCGCGCTGGCCTCCGCCACCCGGCTGCTCGCCGACGCCTTCGCCGCCCAAGTGCCGGGCGGCGCCGTCGAATTGCGGATCCCCCCGCACGCCGTGGTGCAGGCCGTCGAGGGCCCCCGGCACACCCGCGGCACCCCGCCGAACGTCGTCGAGACCGACCCGCTCAGCTGGATCCGCCTCGCCACCGGCCGCCTCGCCTGGCCCGACGCCCTGGACGCCACCCTCACCGCGAGCGGCGAGCGCAGCGACCTGTCCGGCTACCTGCCGGTGCTGGGCTGAGGCTGCCGGGCGGGCGTCAGTAGCCGTAGCGGAAGTGCTGGACGATCGACTCCCAGCCGGCGTGGCGCAGCAGGTCGGGCTCGATCTGCCGCAGCTTGTCGGAGAGCCGGGCGATCACCTCGTCGGGATGCGGTGCGGTGCCGTCCGGCTCCTCGTCGACCGGATATCCGTCCTCGTCGAGTTCCTCGGGCGGGAACGCCTCGGCGAAGCCGGCGATGTGGGCCCGGCACCAGTCGACGGTGTCTGGGTCCATCAGGTCGCCGAGCAGGCTCAGCTCGTCGGCGCCGAAGGCGATCTGGCAGCGGAGCAGGGAGTGCAGGTCGCGGTGGGCGGGCCGGCCGTCGACGGTGGCCGGCTGGTGGGGGATCAGGGCGTACACCTCGCCGGTGGCGCCGTCGAGGGCGAACGTCGCGCCCTAGTACCCGAGGGCGACCAGGCCGGCGCCGCCGTCCGGCAGGTCGGGCCAGAGCGCGGCCGGATCGCTGACGTACTCCGCCAGCGGGGTCGGTACCTGCCCGAAGAAGAGGAACGCGCCGGGCCCGTCGGGCAGGCCGACGTCGGTGAGCAAGGCACGGGCAGAGGGGTCGGTGACGACGGCGGGCAGCTCCGCCGCAGGGTAGCGGCGGAGCCCGTCGGCGCCGTAGACCTGCTCCAACTCGGCGCGGGTGACGGGCCGGACGGGTGGGGTGGGCATCAGGGCACCGACGGGCCCTTGAGGTAGGTGCCCTTGGTGTCGTAGGGCCAGGCGTTGGCGGTGCAGCCGTTCAGGCCGTAGATCTGTTGCATCATCGCGGGGGCGGGCTTGCCGGGGCCGGGGCAGCCCTCGTGGCCGTGGCCTATGCGGTGGCCGACCTCGTGGTTGACGATCAGGGCGCGGTAGTCGTCCAGGGTGCCGTCGAACTGGGGTGAACCGGTCAGCCAGCGCTTGGAGTTGACCACCACCTGCTTGCCGACGTCGCAGTTCACCTCGCCCTTGGTGTCCAGGCCGCCGGCGCCGCAGATCTTGTCGGTGGTGTCGGGCGAGGCGATCATGACGGTGAAGTCGTAGGTGCCGGAGGAGACCAGCTTGAAGCTGTCGCGCTTGTTGGAGATCCAGCTGCGTTTGTCGCCCAGCACCTTGTGGATCGCGTCGGCGGCGGCCTTCGGGTCGATGTTGATGCCGTCCTCGACCTGGACCTGGTAGCGGCGTACGGTGCCGCCGGTGCCGACCGCGCCGCTGCTGGCGGTGGCGGTGGTGAAGTTGCCGCTGCCGTGCTGCACGACCTGCGAGTCGTTCTTGGGCGGCTCGGTCTGCGGCGGCGCGCTGCTCTCCGCGGACTTCGAGGGCTCGGGGGAGTCGCTGACCGGGGGGACGGGCCGGGCCTGGGTGGTGGATCCGGCGTCCTGCGGCTGGCCGTCGCTCGGGCCGAGCAGGGTGAATCCGGCCGCGCCGAGCACGACCAGCGCCGCGGTGCCGCCCAGCGCCAGGGCCGTCCGGCGGCGGCGCGAGCGGGCGCGGCGCCGGGCGGACCTGCCGGGTGACCTGCGGGCTGCGGGCATCTGGTTTCCCTCGGGACGACGACAGTTGCGGGTGTGCGGTGCGGTTCGGTGGCCCGTTTCGCACGGTTGTTGCTGCATCGTGAACATACGCGGCCTGGCTGCGGTTGGTTCCGCCGGGCCGGGTCTCAGCTGTGGATCCGGCCCTGGAGCTGCTCCAGCACCTTGGTCAGCGGTTCCCCGGTCAGGGCCGGGTCGGCCGGGTCCGCGTCGCCCTGGGAGAGCAGCAGTACCAGGTCGCCGTCGCCCTTGAGCGGCACCCGGGCGATGGCGGCGATCCCGCTGCCGGGCAGCAGTTTCGGCCGGTCGCCGGGCCCGGGCCGGCCGGTGACCACTTCGCCGAGCTGGTCGACGGTCAGCTGCCCGGTCCGCTGGAGGGTCGGCAGCATCACGCTCACACCGACGTCGTCGATCGGTACGGCCTCCAGGTCGAGCCGGACGGTGGCGCTGCCGGCCGTCCAGGTGCAGGTCACCCAGGCGTGCGGGGGCATGCCGGGCGCGGAGGCGGTGGTCGGCGACGGGCTGGTGCCGGACGGCCACGGGTAGGGCGGGGTGCCGTCACCGAGCTCGCCCTCGACCGCCTTGGTGTCCTTGGCGCCCGGGGCGACGGGGCGGTCGATCCCGGCGTTCCTGAGCGCGGCGGCCAGCTCGTCCAGACCGAACGGGCAGGTGGTGGACGGCTGTTGGCGGAGCTGCTCGGCGGTGGAGCGCACCTTGGCGTACGACAGGCCGCTGCCGGAGCTGTCGTCCGAGCAGGCGGCCGCGCCGAGGGCGAGGCCGACGGCGGCGGGCAGCGCGAGCAGCCGGCGGGCGGCCGGGCCGGGTATGCGGTCAGCAGTCACCGGCCCAGGCTACGTCCTTGGCGTGAAGGGTAGTTGAGGCCGCGTCAGTCGCGCGCGGTCAGCGCCTCGGCGAGTTCGCGGATACCGGCCTCGCGCTCGGCGGCGGTGTCGCCGTAGTCGTAGCTATGGGTGAACGCCGCCTGCGGGAAGGTTTCGGCCATCCACACCGAGCAGTAGTGGCCGGGCATGAAGCAGGCCTGCAGCTCGGTGTAGACCTCGACGACCTGCTCGGACTGGACGCCGAGGGCCCGGGCGCGATGCCAGAGCGCCTCCTCGGCGTGCAGGGCGAGCGAGCCGCCGGCTGTGATGATCTGCGGCTCGCCCTTGGCGTCCAGGTACTTGAAGGAGGCGTAGCTCGGCACGCCGCGGGTGTGCCGGACGTCCTCCAGGACCCGGGGCCACCACAGTTCGTCGTCCTCGAAGGCGCGCAGGTCGGTGGCGCGCAGCCGGCTCTCCACGGTGGTGAACTCGGCGAAGACCTGGTCGGGCTGTTCGGCGGTGGCCAACGCGGCTAGGCTGCGGTCGAGTTCGGCGAGCGAGGAGAGGAACGCCTCCAGGCTGGTGCTGACCAGCACGGGCGGCTCCTCGAAGTCGACGAACACCGACCAGACGCGGCCCTGCGGGTCGAGGCAGAGTTCGGAGCCGCCGTCGGTGCCGAGCCGGGCCCACTGCTCCTCGCCGTCGCGCGGGCCGGGCCGGTCCTGGCCGGCGGTGAGGTCGCCGAGGGCGAGCGCGTCCTCGGCGGAGGTGCGGAAGTAGGGGCCGACCTGGACCGGCAGGCCGGTGGCGGCCAGCAGTTCGGCCGCCGCGGCGGGGATGGTCACGCGGGCGAACTCGGCAGCGTCCGGGCGGCGGAGGCCGGCGGGGCCGAAGCGGTCGAGCAGGCGCTGGGCGAGTTCTGCGGTCATGGCAGCAGTGTATGCGCGGGGCGTTCGATCGGCGCCGGACCGGCCGCAGGCGGCGGATCGGTGCGATGATACGGCGAGCGCCCCGATCGGGGGCGGCAACTGCGTTGGGCGGGACGGGGGTTGACGTGGACGACATCGCGCACCACTACGACAACGTGGAAAAGGCCGCGGCCGAGTTCGACCAACTGCACGCGAAGCTGAGCGCCAAGAAGCACAAGGTCAACTACGGCCATGCGAAGGCGAGTTCGACCGGCCGTGGGGACAAGCTGGGCGAGGTGGTGGCCAAGGCCGCCTCCACCGCCCTGCAGAGCATCGAGAAGGCCCTGGACGCCCTGGCGGACCACGCCGACAAGGCCTCCAAGGGCCTGCTGACGATGAACAAGAACCACCGCGAGAACGAGGAACGCCTCGGCCAGGAGTTCAAGCGGATCACCGCCAAGCACGACACCACCCCGGTCTACCTGCTCAGCGCCGACGGCCAGCTCCACCGGCTGCACAGCGACGGGAGCGCCCCGAAGCCGATCGCCGGTCACGAGCCGGGCATCCGGGACCTGCTCGATCCCAACCCGCACGGGCCGGGCAACCTGACCACCGTCGGCCCGCCCAACGACCGCAAGAACTACCCGTTCAACCCCAAGCGGCGCCCCAAGACGGGCCGCCCGCTGGTTCCGTCGACCAAGATCGACACCGGCAGCTCCGAACTGGCCCGCGCCACCCAGCGCGCCCGGCGGGCGACCAACCAGTACGGCGGCGGCGTCCTGGAGAACCCGAGCGCCAACTACGCGGCCTTCCACTACGACAACGGCACCGGGAACCCGGTCATCGTGGTGGCCCAGAGCATTCCCCGCAGCTCCCACTCCGAGATCGTGCTCGGCCTGCCCTTCCTGCGCAAAGGCCTGCAGGGCAACGTCGACGCCGTCTACACCGAGCGCGAGCCCTGTCCGACCGGCAGTACCTGCGGGGCCTGGCTCAAGCAGTACTTCCCGAACACCACCGACGTCACCCACAGCTTCGACTACGACGGCAAGTCCTCCTCCGACGGCAACATCCAGCACAACCGCTATCTGATAGGACTGAAGCGCAGACACAAGCAGATCTACGGCTGAGCCGCGCCGGTCCGCACCGGGCCGGGCGGGGCCGTGGCGGACGGCGGGAGGACCCCGGGTGGCAGTGACACGCGCGGAGATGGAGCGGGAGTTCGGGCCGGACGGCCTGGTCCGGCCCCCCGCGGAGCGGATCGCCGAGTCGGTGACCGACCCGGGCGCCCGGGACTTCCTGACCACCGTCGGCCTGCCGGCCGGCCGCACCGCGGTGTTCGAGGCGGAGGAGCACCTGGCCACCGGGCCCGTGCCGCTGCGCGAGCACTTCGGCGACTGGAGCGAGGCCGAGGACGAGTACCTGGAGCTGTTCGGCCCCGGTGTCGGCTCCTGGCTGATCCTCGGTGAACTCGCCACCGGCACACTGGCGTTGAACGGCGCCACCGGCGGCGTCCACGCCATCCCGCTGGACATCGCCGAGGACGGCCTGGACCGCCCGTACCACGCCGACCTGTCCTCGCTGGCGGCCTTCCTGCTGGCCTTCCAGCGCGAACTGCCGCACTACGACGAGGGCAGCGGGGCGGAGGAGCTGCGCGACTCGGTCGAGCGGCTCACCGCCGAACTGACCGCCCTGGAGCCGCGCGCCATGGCCGAACCGGAGGGCGTCTGGCGGCTGCTGCTCGACGAGATCCGGTACGGCTCCTGACGGCCCGTCGGGGTCAGCGTCCGCGCGGGGCGTTGCCGGACGGGGCCGCACCGCGGTTGGCGGCGGCGCCGGAGACCACGTTCTGGCCGAACTGCTCGGCGGAGCCCAGCGGGTCGGCGGCGTAGCCCTTCACCTGGTCGACGGACTGCTGCACGCCGTCCTTGAAGCCGTCCTCGCCGGCCCGCGCCGTGCGGCCCAGGTCGATCCCGTGCTGGGCGCCGACCGCGTTCATCGTCAGCTGCACCACCAGGTCCTGCGCCATGCCGCCGAGCGCCGCGAACACCGGGCCCTCGACCAGCGACATCAGCTGCGACAGCAGCTGCTGCTCGGCCTCCTTGAGGAGGCGTTTGACGATGATCCGGGTGGCCTGGGTGGCGCCCACCGCGCCCGCCTCGGACAGCCCGAAGGTGAACGGCGCGGCCGCCTGCGCGGCGATCAACTCGGTCGCCATGATGATGAGTTGGGCGATCGCGGCGACTTTCGCGCCGGTGATCACCAGCGCGGCGCCGTCCAGCCCGGTGGCGAACAGGTCCAGCGCCTTGCTGACCTGCGGCAGGTGGGTGCCGACCACCTTGTCGAACTTCGCCTGGAACGCCTCCGCGGCCGGCCCCTGGTTCATCCCCATCAGGTTGCCGACGACGCTCGACAGGACGTCCCGGTCCTCGGTGAGCGAGGAGGCGAGCTCGCGGAGCTCGTCCGCCATCTCGCGGTACTCGTCCTCGTCCACGTTGGGCCAGTTCACGCCGATCAGGTCGAGCACCCAGGCGAGTTCACCCGGCAGTACGACGCCCATGCGCTCTCCTTCCCCCGTCTTCCGGAACGACTATTCAGGCTGCACCGAGAGTCGGTCAACTCCCTTGCCCCGGCGGGATTCCCGATGGGTAGGCTCCGACAAGGACAGTGCCGAACACCGAACGGAACGGGGGCCAGGGGATGGACGAGCACCGGATACCGCCGCTGCGCGCCGGCCGCAGGGCCGCCGGAGCGGCCCTGCTCGGCTGGCTGGGGGACCCGAGGGCGCCGCGCCTGTGCCGGGTCTCCGGGTCGCCGGGCAGCGGCCGGACCCACCTGCTGGCCTGGCTGATCGCCGGCGCCACCGCCCCCGACACCCCCGTGGAACGGCGGGTCAACGCCTTCCTGCCCGCCGACGGGTACGGCGTCCGGGCCGCGGTCTGGCAGCTCGGACAGCAGCTGGACGTGCCGGCCCGCACCCCCGGGGACCTGCTCGACCGGCTGGCCGCCGACCCGCGGCGCACCGTGATCTGCGTCCCCGAGCTCGACAAGGCCCTCGACCCGGCCCGGCTGGTGGCCGAACTCCTCGACCCGCTCCTGGGGTTGCCGCACGTCCGGCTGGTGGTCGAGGCCACCCCGGAGCTCGCGTTCACCGCGGTCACCGGGCCCGCCGAACTCGACCTGGACGACCCCCGCTGGACCGACCGCGAACGCTGGGACGCCTGGTGCGAGCACGAGGGCCATGACCCGACCGGGTACCCGAACCCCGGGCGGGCCCTGGGCACCGCCGAGCCGCCCGCGCCGCCCGCCTTCGCCGACCTGCTGGCCCGCGTCCCGCTCGGCGCCGACGGCGGGCCCGACCTCCCCGCCGCCGGGACGGAGCTGCTCACCGGCCTGTGGGCGGCCGCGGCCCGCGCCGGCGAGCTCGGCCCGCTGGCCGCCGACCCGCTGCTGTACGTGCTCGCCGAACCCGTCGCCGTCACCGCCGCCCTGGAGAGCGCGGCCCCGGGCACCGCCCCCGCCGCGCTGGACGCCGCCTGGCAGGCCGCCGGCCCCGCGCTGATCGACACCCCCGAGCCCGCCGTCCGGGCCCACCAGCTCCGCGCCCGGCTGCTCGGCACCGACCCCGCGGACCCGGCGGTCGCCGTCGTCGCCGCATTCGCCGCCGACCGGCTCGGCACCGCCCCCGGCCGCTGGGCCGCCCGCTGGGCCCGTCACAGCCCCGGCGCGGCCGCCACCGCTCCCGGCGCCGGCCCGTACCTCGGCCAGTGGCTGCTCGCCGACGCGGGCGGCGCGGTGCACGCGCTCTCCCCGGCCGACGGCACCGTGCTCGGCCGGATCGCCGTGCCCGGCCCGAAACCGCTGCGCGCCCTCGCCGCCACCCCCGGCGGCAGCCTCGTCCTGCTGGACGTCTGGGGCGGCCTCGACCTGGTCACGCCCGGCCCGACCGCCCCCGGCCTCGATCCGTACGCCCTGGACGAGGCGCTGGCCCGGCTGCGCGCCGCCGTGGGTGGCGAACCGGCCGTCCTGGCCGCCGCTCCCGGCCTGCCCGGCGCGGCCCCGGCGCTCGGCGACAGCGGCGGCGGCGTGCACTGGTACCAGGACGGCGCGGTGCTGAGCGAGAAGCTGCACACCGGCCCGGTCACCGCGCTGGCGGCCGACGCGGTGGGCGCCGACCGGACCGGGCCCGGCGCCCCGCTGCTGGCCAGCGGCGGCCTGGACGGTGCCGTCCGGCTCTGGGGGCCCGGCTCCGAGCCGATGCCCGAACCCGCCGAGCGCCGCCCGTGCCCGGTCACCGCACTCGCCCTCGGCACCGGGCCGTCCGGGCTGCTGCTGGCCACCGCCTGGTCCGACGGCCTGATCCGGGTCAGGCGCCCGGAGCAGCCCGACAGCGTGCTCGACCTGCGCCTCGGCTCCCCGGCCGACGGGCTCTCACTGGCCGGCGACGTCCTGCTGGTGGGCCTCGACGAGGGCCCGCTCGCCGTCGACCTGAAGGGCTGACGGGAACGGGCCGCCCCCCGCGGTGGGGGACGGCCCGTCGGTGCATGTGCGTGCGGTTTACTGCTTGAGTTCGGCGTACGCCTCGGCGCTGCTGTCCTTCAGGAACTGCCAGCAGCGGGCCTCCTCCTCGGTCTCGCCGATCGAGCCGGCGGCCCGGGCGAGCGCGGCCAGGCAGCGCAGGAAGCCGCGGTTGCCGCGGTGCTCCCACGGGACCGGGCCGTGTCCGCGCCAGCCGGCGCGGCGCAGCTGGTCGAGGCCGCGGTGGTAGCCGGTGCGGGCGTAGGCGTAGGACTCGACGGTCCGGCCGGCCGCGAACGAGTCGTCCGCGAGCATCGCCCAGGCCAGGCAGAACGCCGGGTACTCGGCGGCCACCTGGGTCGGGGAGGCGGACTCCTCGGCGAGCATCCGGTAGGGCTGCTCCTCCTCGGGCAGGAGGGTCGGCTCCGGTCCGTCGAGCAGGTTCTTGTGCATCTCCATGGTGTGCCAGTCTGCCACTCGGGCGGCCGGTGGTCGCCGCTTCCGGAAACGCCGGTGCCCCGCACCCGGGCGGGTACGGGGCACCGGCGGTGGCGCTGTTACTTCATCCGCTTGCCGGCCGAGCGCAGCTGCTGCGCGGCCTCCAGCACGCGGGCGGCCATGCCGGCCTCGGCCAGCTTGCCCCAGGTGCGCGGGTCGTAGGTGTTCTTCTTGCCGACCTCGCCGTCGACCTTCAGCACGCCGTCGTAGTTGCGGAACATGTGGTCCACGACGGGGCGGGTGAAGGCGTACTGGGTGTCGGTGTCGAGGTTCATCTTGACCACGCCGTTCTCCAGCGCGGTCCGGATCTCCTCCGCGGTGGAGCCGGAGCCGCCGTGGAAGACGAAGTCGAACGGGTCCTGCTTGCCGTACTGCTTGCCGATCTCGGCCTGCAGGTCGGCCAGCAGCTCCGGACGGAGCACCACGTTGCCCGGCTTGTACACGCCGTGCACGTTGCCGAACGAGGCGGCCAGCAGGTAGCGGCCCTTCTCGCCCAGGCCGAGCGCCTCGGCGGTGCGCACCGCGTCGTTCACGGTGGTGTACAGCTCGTCGTTGATTTCGTGCGAGACGCCGTCCTCCTCGCCGCCGGTCGGGGTGATCTCGACCTCGAGGATGATCTTGGCGGCGGCGGCCTGGGCCAGCAGCTCCTGCGCGATGGACAGGTTGTCGGCCAGGGTCTCGGCCGAGCCGTCCCACATGTGCGACTGGAACAGCGGGTTGTCACCGCGGGCGACGCGCTCGGCGGAGATCGCCAGCAGCGGGCGGACGTAGCCGTCCAGCTTGTCCTTCGGGCAGTGGTCGGTGTGCAGGGCCACGGTGATGTCGTACTTGGCCGCGACGATGTGCGCGAACTCGGCCAGCGCGACGGCGCCGGTCACCATGTCCTTGTTGTGCTGGCCACCCAGGAACTCCGCACCACCGGTGGAGATCTGGATGATGCCGTCGCTCTCGGCCTCGGCGAAACCGCGCAGGGCGGCGTGCAGAGTCTGCGACGAGGTGACGTTGATGGCCGGGTAGGCGAACTTGCCCGCCTTGGCCCGGTCGAGCATCTCGTTGTAGGCCTCGGGAGTTGCGATGGGCATGCGAATCCGCTCCTGTCGGTGTGGGGCGATCGGACGACGCTGTCCGAAGGCTCGATACGCCTGTGGTTCACGACGGATGCGGCACGAGCTGAGGGTGGTTGCTCGACCGCGGGCCGGACACCTCGGTCATCTTCCCAGACTCGCCCCGCGGACACACCCAGCGGCCCGCAGGTTGGGACAACGGCTCGGGCGGGCGCTCCCGCAGGGGGGTTCGCGGGCCTCCGGCCGAGCCTTCGCGAAGCGAGTCGGGCTATCCTGCGCGCGTGGAACACATCCAGCTCGCCGTCAACGTCCTTGACGCCAAATCGCTCGTCGCCTCCGTCGGCGCCATCGGGATCCTGGCGATCATCTTCGCCGAGACCGGCCTGCTGGTCGGGTTCTTCTTCCCGGGTGACTCGCTGCTCATCCTGGCCGGTGTCGCCGCCTCCAGCGCCGCCCCGGCGGTGCTCGGCGACGGTGCCCAGATGAACATCGCCATGCTGCTGATCGGCGCGCCGCTCTGCGCGATCGCCGGAGCCCAGCTCGGCCACCTGCTCGGCCGCAAGGTCGGCCCGAAGATGTTCGACAAGCCGAACTCGAAGATCTTCCGGCCCGAGTTCGTGGAGAAGGCCGAGGACTACTTCGACAAGTTCGGCCCGGCCAAGGCCGTGGTGCTGGCCCGCTTCATCCCGATCGTGCGGACCTTCCTCAACCCGGTCGCCGGCACCCTGCAGATGCCCGCCAAGACCTTCCTGCTCTGGAACGTCGTCGGCGGTGTGCTGTGGACCGAGACCATGCTGCTGATCGGCTACTTCACCGGCGACCAGCTCGCCCCGGTGATCGACAAGTACCTGCTGCCCGCGATGGCGCTGATCATCCTGATCTCGATCTCGCCGATCATCGTCGAGGTGATCCGCGAGCGGAAGAAGAAGAAGGCCGGCGGCGCCGCCGAGGCCGAGGCCGCGGAGGCGCTCGGCAGCGGCCGGCACCGCAAGCACTGAGCCCGCACCGCTCGATGCGAGAGGCCCCGACCACCTTCCGGTGGCCGGGGCCTCTGGCTCGTTCCACGTGGAACCGGCGCGCTTCCCGGGCGCCGGTCCAGGGGCTCACAGGCCCAGGTCGTCCAGGGTGTACGCGGTGATGTACGGCAGGCCGGTCTCCGCGATCGCCGGGGCCGCGCCGCGCTCCACGATCACCGCGACGCCCACGACCTCGGCGCCCGCCTCGCGCAGCGCCTCCACGGCAGTCAGCACCGAACCGCCCGTGGTCGAGGTGTCCTCCACCGCCAGCACCCGGCGGCCCTTCACGTCCGGGCCCTCGATGCGGCGCTGCAGGCCGTGCGCCTTGCCCGTCTTGCGGACCACGAAGGCGTCCAGCTTGCGGCCGCGGGCCGCCGCCGCGTGCAGCATCGCCGCGGCCACCGGGTCGGCACCCAGGGTCAGGCCGCCCACCGCGTCGAACTCCAGGTCCGCCGCCGCGTCCAGCATCACCTTGCCGACCAGCGGGGCCGCCTCCGCGTCCAGGGTGATCCGGCGCAGGTCGACGTAGTAGTCGGCCTCCCGGCCCGAGGAGAGGGTGACCTTGCCGTGCACGACGGCCTTGTTCTTGATCTGCGCCAGCAGGGCGTCCCGGTCGTTGCTCATGGACAGCCAGTTTAGGTGCAGAAAGGGCCTCGTCAGCGCCGCCGCAGCGCCCGGACCAGCACCACCGCGCCGCCGAGCAGCGCCACCCCGCCGCCGATCACCCACGGCAGCGCGCTGCGCTCGCCGCCCGCGCCCGGCACCAGGGCCGGCTCCGCGCCGCCCCAGCGGGTGGCGGCCCGGGCCCGCGCGCTGTGCGCCGGCGGGGCGGGCGCGTACCGGCCGTGCGGCGGGGCGTGGTCGACCTCCTCCGCCGAGCGGCCGACGATGCTGCGCCGCACCGGGGCGCTCTCCTGCTCGAACGCCGGCTCCGGGCGGGTGACCGGCACCGGCTCGGGCAGGTCGTCCTCGCCGAACGCGATCAGGTCGGACAGGTCGTCGTCCAGGTCCGGGCCCTGTGCCCGCTCGTCCAGGAACACCACGGTCGCGCCGTCCGCCGGCTCGTCCTCGGCGTCCTCGCCCGGCCCGGACAGCTCGGCCACCAGGGCCGCCACCGCCCGGTCGATCAGCCGGCGGCCGGCCGTCTCCAGCACCGGGGCGGTGAAGCCCGCCAGCCGGCCGGACGCGGTCAGCGAGGTCGCGAAGCACACCACGGTCTCGCCCGGCCGCTCCCGCAGGGTGACCCGCAGTTCGGCGGTCACCGGGGCGGCGCCGCGGATCTCCTCGCCGGTCAGCCGCAGCTCCAGCGCGCCGTCCTGCCAGTCGCCCACCGACAGCCGGCCGGCGAAGGTGATGGTGGAGCCGGCGATCCGGACCTTGAGCCGGCTGTTCGCCGCCGAGGGCGCGGACGTGGACGCGACCGCGCTCAGCCCCGGCACGCAGCGGGCCACCAGTTCGCGGTCCAGCAGCGCCTCCCGCACCACCTCGGCGGGCACCGGGACGACAACCTCATGCTCCATACCAGCGAGCCTACCGACCGGCCGCCGCCGTGCCGAGCCCCGCACCCGAAGCCGGGCCGGGCGTGCCGCGAACGGGCGCACGGCGAACGGCGGTTCGAACGTCGCGGGCCCGGCCGGACGGCGCCCGGTCAGGGGCCGATCAGCGAGTGCGGCGGCGGCAGCGGCGACGGCCGGTGCGCGGACAGCCGGGCCGGGTGTGCCGTGAACGGGCGCACGGCGGACGGTGGTTCGAGCGCCGTGGGCCCGGCCGGACGGTGGCCGAGCGCGGCGACGGCCGGTGGGTGGACAGCCAGGCCCCGCGCCCACAGCCGGGCTGGGTGTGCTCGGAACGGGCGCACGGCGAGCGGTGGTTCGAGCGCCGCGGGCCCGGCCGGAGGGTGGTGCCCCGGTCAGGGGCCGATCAGCGAGTGCGGCGGCGGCAGCGGCGACGGCCGGTGCGCGGACAGCCGGGCCGCCGTGCCGCGCAGCCCGTCGACGGTGAGCGAACGCGGCGCGGGCGCGGCCGGGTCCAGCGCCAGCGCGGGCGCGTCGTGGGCGGCCAGCAGGAACGCCGGGGCGGGCCCGGCCGGCCCGCAGTCGTCGGCGGCCGGCGCGACGCCCTGGTACGGGACGGCGTCCAGCCCGGCGGCGGCCAGCCCCGCCTCGGAGCTCCACAGCACGCCGTCCGGGGCGCCGCCGCGCACCGCCAGCCGCCCGTCCGTGGCGAGGCGCCGGGCGGCCAGGCCGTAGAACTCGCGCGAGCGGTACTTGCCGTGCGCGGCCTCGTCGTCCAGGTCGGAGACGATCACGTCGAACTGGTCGGGGGTCTCCCGCAGCCAGCCCATCGGTTCGGCGGTCACCAGCCGCACCCGGGGGTCGTCCCAGGCGTGCTCGGTCAGCGCGTCGTAGGCGTCGTCCCGGCGGGCCAGCGCGGACAGTGCCGGGTCGCGCTCGACCACCAGCACGCTGCGCACCGCCGGGTGCCGCAGCACCTCGCGCAGCGCCAGGCCGTCGCCGCCGAGCACCAGCACCCGGTCGCTGGGGCCGCCGGCCAGCGCGGGGCGGACCAGCGCCTCGTGCTCGCGGTACTCGTCGGCGCCGCAGACGGCGAGCCGGCCGTCCAGGAAGAGCTTCAGCGGATCCGGCGGGAGCACGCCGGCCGGGCCGCCGGTGAGGACGATCTCCTGGTAGCGGCTCTGCGCCGCGTACCGGATCGGCCCGCCGTACAGGGCGTGCCGGGCGGCGCGCTCGATCGCGCCGGTGCAGGCGGCGGCCAGCCCGAGGACGGCGAGCACCAGGCCGCAGCCGGTCCACAGCAGCAGGCGGGCCCGCCGGGTGGGTTCGGCGCGGAACAGCCAGAGCACCACCACCGCCCCGGCGACGGCGTTGACGGCGCCCGTCACCAGCGCGCCGGCGGCCTGCCCGAGCGCGGGCAGCAGCACGAACGGGAAGGCCAGGCCGCCGATCAGCGCGCCCACGTAGTCGGCGGCGAACAGGTCGGCGACGGCCCGGCCGGCGTGCTCCCGCCGGATCCGCTGGATCAGCGTCATCAACAGCGGGATCTCGGCGCCGATCAGCAGCCCGATCAGCACGGTGGCGGCGACCAGCGCGACCAGCGTGGCGTGCGGCTGGCGCAGCCAGGCCCAGCCGCAGTACAGGGCGAGTGCGGACAGGCCGCCGGTCAGCGACAGCGCGTACTCGACCAGGGCGAAGGAGGTGGCGGGGCGGCGGGTGAGGCCCTTGGCGAGCAGCGAGCCGATGCCCATCGCGAAGACCATCACGGAGAGCACCACGGAGGTCTGGGTGACCGAGTCGCCCAGCAGGTAGCCGCCGAGCGCGACCAGTTCGAGTTCGTACACCAGGCCGCAGGCCGCGCAGACGAACGCGGCCAGCAGCACCAGGATCCGGGCCGGCCGGGCGGGCAGGGCGAGCGGTATGGCGCCCGCTGCCCGGATCGCGCCGCCGAGGCCCGCGGTGCGGGTGGCGGTGGGCCGGGACTCGGCCGCCGGCGGGGGAGCGGGGGCGTCCGGACCCGGCTGCGCGGACCGTCCGACCGGATGGTTGATCATGAATGAACGCTAGGCGAGAGCCCGGGTGAATGGCTGCGCCCAATCGGGGGACAGCGGGCGGCGTCCGGTTGACGTCCGGTCACCGTCCGGCCTGCGGTTCCGGTCCGTTTCCGGGGCCTAGCCGCTGTGCCCGCCGTGCCCGCTGTGCCCGCTCCGGCCGCCCTCGCCGCCCGGGGCTGCTTCGACGGTGCGGCGCAGCGAGAGCGAGGAGCGGGTGCACACCAGGCGGCCCTCCTGCGGGTAGGCGTGCCAGGTGCGCCAGTGCACCCGGCGGTCCCCGCAGTGGGCGACCAGCGCGGTGAAGGCGCTCGGGTCGCCGGGGAAGACCCCGGCCAGCGCCCGCGGGTGCCCTTCGACCAGGGCCAGCAGCTCCTGGGCGCGGGCCGCGAACACGTGCGGCGGGAGTTCCTCGATCCGGGCGGCGAACTCGTACTCCCAGCCGGCCACCTGCTCGGCGACCCGGGCCGGCAGCGGGGTGCGGCGGCCGGGCAGGCAGGCCACCGTCTCCAGGCAGTCGCCCGGGCCGGCCGCCAGGACGACCTGGTGGGAGGCGCCCAGCAGCCGCAGCTGGAGGGTGCCGCCGAGGGCGCCGGACCGGCCGGTCCCGTCGTCGAGTCCGATGTCACGGACGGCCAGCGCGGGAAGCGGATCGCCGCCCAGCTGCCAGGCCAGGTCGCCGGCGCGGGTGTCCGTGTAGGAGGTCTGCAAGGTGGTGAGCATGCTCGGCTCCGCGTTTCAGCTCCGTACGCGCCCCAACGGCCGGATTCCACTCCTCAGTGCGTGAGGCTGTTCGAGACTGTCTGATCCGGGGCGCGGCCGACCGGGGGGAAGGAGGAATTCCGGCTGGAGATTCAGCAGCAGAGAAGCATGAATTCTCCGGGTCCGTCAGGGATTTACCCATGTTTGGCACTCATTCACCGTTCTGAGGCCTGTGCCCGACTGGGTGTGATCGGTCCCGGGTTGCACTCTGTCCGACGGGCGCCACCACGCCGGTCTCGCGCGCCGTGCACTCCTGGAGTGCGCTCGGGGTGAAGGGCGTCCGGACACGACAGGACACCCGGCACCGGAATCGCCGCCCACCGGATGCCCCGTGCTCGCGGCGCCTCGCCGGGCCGGTGGGAACCGCATGGGAAGTCCCGTTCGGCCTTCGTGTTGGAACCAAGCAAGTGTCCGCTCGGATCTGGGGGTTGAGCGTTGTCGATCGAGTTACCGCCGGAGCTTGTCTGGATCACGGCAACGGCGGACACCGTCTGGTCACCATGTTCCCGGAACCCGACAGACAGAGGGAGGAACAGGTGAGTTTCCAGCCGTCCAGCATTCCGTACTTCGACGCCGACCCGGCGATCGGTACGTTCTTCCGCTACGCGCTCTCGCCCGAGTTCATCGACGACGTCCACGAGGCGCGGGTGAGCGCGGAACGACGGAAATCCGCGTTCTCCCGCCATCTTCGAGAGGCCCTGGAGTACCTACTGGGGGAGCGGCCCTGCGACGTGATCGACTGGGCCCGTCTCACCAAGGTTGCCTTCAACGATGAGGCGCATCTGTACGGTTACCTGCAGGATCTCTTCGACCACCTCTTCGAGGGCCGGAGCGAGCTGCCGGTGGCACCGGACCCGGAGGCCCCGATGCCGGACTGGGTCGACATGCTCTGGTCCTGACCTGTCGGTCCTTGCTCCGATCACACCCTGGAAGGAAGCGGCGACACCATGCCGCTTCGCAACGAGCTCCCGCCCCGCAGTGGGCCCTGGGCCAGCCGGTTCGACTCCGAGGACGCCCTGTACCAAGCCGAGGACGCCCTGCGGGCTGCGGCACTGAAGAACCACGACCTGTCGCCGATCCTCCCGTTCGAGGCGGTCTACGGCCCGTTCCTGGAGTGCGCGGGCAAGGCCACCGCGTTCGCGATCGATCCGACCGAGATCGGCCTCGGCGAACTCGGGCTGGATGCGCCGGGGGTGGACCGTCGGTTCGTGCACTTCTGCGCCGGGATTCTCGGAGTGGAGGCGGTCGACGATCTCGGTGAGCTGCGCGAGACCTTCGACGAGGCGTGGCCCGACTATCAGGACGTGATTCGGGCCGGCCTGCTGCACCTCATCCGCAACCGCCCACTGACGGTCGACCAGTGGTACGCGCTGACCTACATCCGCTTCCACGACCAGCGCCGGCTGACGGCGTTTCTGGGCCAGGTCTACGCCTACCTGTTCGACGGTTTCGACGCGATGCCGGTGGCTCCCCGGTAACGGGTGGGTCCTCAGAGCCGGTGCAGCCGCTCGACGGCGTCCCGCAGCACCGACTCCCGCTTGCAGAAGGCGAATCGGACCTGGCTGATGCCGAGGTCGGTGTTGTCGTAGAACACCGCGTTGGGAATCGCCACCACCCCGCACCGGCCGGGCAGCGTGCGGCAGAACTCGATGCCGTCCTTCTCGCCGAGCGGGGTGATGTCGGTGGTGATGAAATACGTGCCCTGCGGTTCGAACACCCGGAACCCGGCCTCGGTCAGCCCGGCGGCCAGCAGGTCGCGCTTGCGGTGCAACTCGGCGCGGAATTCGGCGAAGTACGAGTCGGGCAGCCGCAGCGCCTCGGCGACGGCGTACTGGAACGGGCCGGCCGAGACGTACGTCAGGTACTGCTTGGCGGTGCGGACGGCGGCGACCAGCTCGGGTGCGCCGGTGACCCAGCCGACCTTCCAGCCGGTGAACGAGAAGGTCTTGCCGGCCGAGGAGATCGCGACGGTGCGCTCGCGCATGCCGGGGAGGGCGGCGAGGGGGTGGTGGGCGCCGGCGAAGACCAGGTGCTCGTAGACCTCGTCGGTGATCACCAACAGGTCGTGCTCGACGGCCAGTTCGGCGATCGCGGCGAGTTCCTCCGGGGTCAGCACGGTGCCGGTCGGGTTGTGCGGGGTGTTGATCAGCAGGAGCCGGGTGCGCGGGGTGATCAGCGAGCGCAGCTCGTCGAGGTCCGGGCGGAACGCGGGCTGGCGGAGGGTGAGCGGCACCCGGACCGCGCCGGCCATCGCGATGCAGGCCGCGTAGGAGTCGTAGAACGGCTCGAAGGCGATCACCTCGTCGCCGGGCTCCAGCAGGGCGAGCAGGGCGGCGGCGATGGCCTCGGTGGCGCCGGCGGTGACCAGTACCTCGGTATCCGGATCGACCGTCAACCCGTAGAAGCGGTGCTGGTGTTCGGCGATCGCGGTACGCAGCTCGGGCACGCCCGGGCCGGGCGGGTACTGGTTGCCGCGGCCGTCACGGAGGGCCCGGACCGCCGCCTCCCGGACCTCCTCGGGGCCGTCGGTGTCCGGGAACCCCTGCCCCAGGTTGATCGAGCCGGTGGCGGTGGCCAGGGCGGACATCTCGGCGAAGATCGTCGTCCCCATGCCCGCCAGTCGGCGGTTCAGCAGCGGCCTTGCACCCATTGCGGCTCCTCGCAGGTTGTGGTCGGCCAATCCTCCGACGGCGGCGGGCCGTGGACAAGCACACAGCGGTGCTCGTTCCGGCGGGGCGGATCGGCGCAATCCGGGTTGCGGGTACCGGCCGCGCTGGATTGGCTGATCGCACGTCAAGAGACGTTTTCGATCGGTATGTCAGTCGGTGGGGGGTTACTACGGGGGCTATTGTGCGTGCACGAATTCTGTCTGCCGCGGCCGTGGCCGCCGTCCTCGCCATGACCCAGCCGGGCCTGGCTGTCGCCGACGAGGCGGACGACCCCAGTACCACCGTCACCTTCGTGGTCACCTCCGGCGCGCTGTCGCTGTCGGTACCGGCGTTCGCGACCCTCGGCTCGGGAGCGCCGGGCACCACGATCAGTTCCCCGATCGGCACCTGCACGGTCACCGACGACCGCGCCCTGCTCTCGGCATCCTGGACGGTGACCGCGGCGGAGACGGACTTCGCACACGGGGCGCAGACGATTCCCGCCTCCGACGCCACCTACACGGTCGGCTCGGTGACGACGACCGGCACCATCACCGTCACCACGACCAACGTGACGCTGAGCAACGCCGCGCAGACGGTGCTCACCGGAACTGCCGGGGTCGGGGACAACACCGCGACCTGGAACCCGACCGTCAGCGTCAACGTGCCCGCCTCGGCGGTCGGCGGGCAGTACACCGGCACGCTGACCCAGTCCGTGAGCTGACGCGATGAAGCGCGCGCGCAGGTACGTGGTACCGCTGCTGCTGCTGGCGGCCGCCGTCCAGACAGCCGCGGTGCTGCCGGCCATGGCGGACGGGATGCCTTCCCCGGTGCCGAGCACGGCCGAGCACGAGCGGCACGAGGAGCACGAGGAGCACGGGCGGCCGTCCCCGGAGGCGAACCCGGAGCAGCGGACCATCGGCATCAAGCTGCTCGACGCCCCGGAGGACCGCCAGGACGACCCCAGGGCGCACGCCTACATCGTCGACCACCTCGCGCCGGGCTCGACCATCGAGCGCCGGGTGGAGGTCAGCAACGAGTCGTCCACGCCGATGCACATCGACGTCTACGCGGCGGCGGCGTCCGTCGCGAAGGGGCAGTTCACCGTCGCGGCCGACCGCACCGCCAACGAGCTGACCGGCTGGACGTCGCTCGACACCACCGGCCTCGACCTGGCGGCCCACGAGACGGCGAAGGTCCGCGCCACCATCCAGGTGCCCAAGAACGCCTCCGCCGGCGAACGGTACGGCGTCATCTGGGCGCAGACCGGCCCGCCCGAGAAGCGTGCGGGCAATCTGACGCTCCTGGGCCGGGTCGGCGTCCGGATGTACCTCGACATCGGCCCGGGCGGTGAGCCGGCCTCGGACTTCGAGATCGAGCAGCTCACTCCCGGCCGGGGCAGCGACGGGCGGGCCGAGCTGCGCGCCCGGATCCACAACACCGGGGGACGTGCCCTGGACATCGGCGGGAGGCTGGTGCTCTCCGACGGGCCGGGCGGACTGCGCGCCGGACCCTTCTCCGCCAGGACGGGCACCACGCTGGCCCCGGGCGAGCGGGGGGACGCGATCGTCCCGCTGGACGCCCGGGTGCCGGAGGGCCCGTGGGCCGTGGAGCTGGCGCTCCGCAGTGGCCTGGTCGAGCACTCCACGCGGGCCACCGTCACGTTCCCGGCGGCTCCCGGCGCCACCGGGGCGGTCACCGCGGCGGTCGCCCGGGCCGGTCACTTCTCCACCCCGGTGGTCACCGGGCTCGCGGCCCTCGCGCTCGCCGCGGTGGGCCTGCTGCTGCCCAAGTTCCGTCGTCGGCGCCGCCGTTGACCACGGAAAGCCCGCTCGACCCTCCAGGCCGCGGCCCCGCCGGACACCGTCCGCCGGGGCCGCGGCCGTGCGTGCTCGTACCTCGGACGGATCGTCGGTTCGCGGAGGCTGGCATAGTCTGCCGCCAGAGGGGTGATCCTCCTTCGGGGATCCGTGGGGCCGGGGGGAACCGGGCCCGCGTGGGGCTATCGGAAGTGAAGATATGGCGTCCGGAACAGTCGTATCGTCGTCTCCTGTCCGGCTGAGCGGGGAAGACGGCAGCCCGCCGGCCGGCCGGCGCGTGATCAACTGGCCGGGGCTGCTGCCGTGGGGGCTGGCCGCCGGGTTCTTCGCGTTCTACGCGGTGTTCTGCCTGCGGCGCCACGGGCTGCTGCTGACCACCGGCTACGACCTGGGGATATTCGAACAGGCGGTGCGCAGCTACGCGCACTTCGAGCTGCCGGTCACCCCGCTGAAGGGGAACGGTTTCAACCTGCTCGGCGACCACTTCTCGCCGATCCTGCTGGCGCTGGTGCCGTTCTACCTGGTGTGGCCGGCCGCCGAGACGCTGCTGCTCGGGCAGGCCGCCCTGCTGGCGCTGGCCGTGGTGCCGATCTCCCGTTGGGCGCAGCGGGAGTTGGGCCGTGCGGCGGCCGTGGCGGTGGCGCTCGGGTACGGGCTCTCCTGGGGCGTCGGCTCGACGATCGGCTTCGACTTCCACGAGGTGGCCTTCGCGGCGCCGCTGCTGGCGTTCTCGGTGGTCGCGCTGGCGGAGCGGCGCTGGGTGGCGGCGGTCGCCTGGGCGGCGCCGCTCTGCCTGGTGAAGGAGGATCTCGGCCTCACCGTCGCCGTCATCGGCGGCTACGTCGCCTGGCGCGGGCCGCGTCGGCTCGGGTTGGTGACGGCGGTGTCCGGCGTGCTGGCCAGCGTGGTGGAACTGCTGGTGCTGCTGCCGGCGATGAGCCCCAGTCACGCCTACAACTACTGGGACAACCTGGAGAGCCAGCCCGGCACCGAACCGAGCCTGGTGGAGCGGCTGTTGTCGATTCCCGGGCACCTGGTGACCGCCACCGTCGAGGGGCGGTTGCTGTTCTTCCTGCTGATCCCGACGTTGCTGCTGGCGCTGCGCTCGCCGCTGTTCCTGGTCGCCGTCCCGACGCTGGGCTGGCGGCTGCTCAGCAAGAACCCGATGTACTGGGGCACCCAGTACCACTACAGCGTGGTGCTGATGCCGATCGTGTTCGTGGCGTTCGTCGATGTGCTGATCCGGCTGCGGGCCGCGAAGCCGCACTGGGGGCGCTGGGCGACGGCGCCGTTCCTGGCCAGCAGCGTGGTGGTCACCGGGGTGCTGTTCCCGTTCTTCCCGATGGCGCAGGCGACCGACGCGGGCTTCTACCGGGACTCCGCGCACGTGCGGACGGTGCAGTCGGTGCTGGCCGACATACCGTCCGGGGCGCGGGTGGCGGCCGGCAACCGGCTGGTGCCCCAACTGACCGGCCGCTGCACGGTGTTCGAGTTCGGCTGGCCGAAGGACTGGCGCACCGCGGACTGGGTGGTGCTGGACACCCGCAACCCGATGGGGTGGCCGCTGAACGGGGCTCAGGAGGCCGCGGAGATAGCGAAGCTGCGCACGGAGGGCTTCTGGACGGTGCGCGAGGAGGAGGGCGTCCTGCTGCTGCGCGGGCCGGTCGCCGAGTAGTGCGCGAGAACGCGAGAGGGCCCGCCCACCGATCCGGCGCGGGCCCTTCCGTGTGCCAGGGGGCGGAGGCTCAGGCCTCGTCGGCCGGGCCGTCCTCGCCGTCGGCGGGCTTCTCGTCCTCGACCTGCTCCTGCAGGCCCAGGCGCTCGACCATCCACTGCTCGAAACCGACCGCGGCCTGCGTCCAGTTGGCGGTGGTGCCGACGAAGTACTCCAGGCTGACGCCGTTGCCGACGATCATCTGGGACTCGCCGATCAGGCGGACCACGCCGTCCTCGTGAGTGTGGGTGTAGACCTTGGGCCACAGGGTCTCGCGGTTCCACTCGTCGATCAGGTCGAGGATCTCGCCCTTCTTCTCCAGCGGGAACGCGCGGTCGTAGAAGGCGCGGACCGCGAACAGCTCCTTGTGGTCGCCGCGGAACATGTAGTAGACGCGGAAGTTCTCCCAGGGGGCGGTGAGGTCGCCCTCCTCGTCCACCACGTGCTTGAGCTGCATCTGGTCGAGCAGCTGGGCGACCAGGTTCTGGTCCGGGACGATCACCGGCGGCGGCCCGGCCGGAGCGCCACCGGGCTGTCCGCCCTGCGGCGGCTGCGGCAGGCCGAAGGACGGGATGGACGACGGGTCGATGCTCACGGGGGTGTCCCTTTCACGGTGCACAAGGTCGGCTGCCGATAGGGGGCCGCCTTCTCATGCCTCCATCCTGCCTCATTCGTGGCTCCCGGCACAGAGTGACCTCGGGGTGTTCCTGCCTGGTCCCGGGCGGTGCGCACACGCCGACGGGCGGAGCCCGCAGGGGCTCCGCCCGTCGGAGGGGCATCGCTACTTCACCTGGTCACTTCACCAGCGAGGGCTTCGGGCCGACGCTGAGCCGGTCGTTCGCCTCGTCCCGGTCGACCAGGACGGTGTCCCCGTCCAGGACCCGGCCGGAGAGGATCTCCTTGGCCAGCTGGTCGCCGATCGCGGACTGCACCAGGCGGCGCAGCGGGCGGGCGCCATACGCCGGGTCGTAGCCGGTGAGCGACAGCCAGTCGCGGGCGGCCGCGGTGACGTCCAGGGTGAGCCGGCGCTCGTGCAGGCGGCGGGCCAGCGCGGCGACCTGGAGGTCGACGATCCGGCTGAGCTCGGTGGTGCTCAGCGGGTCGAAGACCACGATGTCGTCCAGCCGGTTGAGGAACTCCGGCTTGAACGCCTGCCGGACGGTCTCCAGCACCAGTTCCTTCTTCCGCTCCTCCGGGGTGGCCGGGTCGACCAGGTGGGCCGAGCCGAGGTTGGAGGTGAGGATCAGGATGGTGTTGCGGAAGTCGACCGTGCGGCCCTGGCCGTCGGTGAGGCGGCCGTCGTCCAGCACCTGGAGCAGGACGTCGAACACCTCGGGGTGGGCCTTCTCCACCTCGTCCAGCAGCACCACGCTGTAGGGGCGGCGGCGGACCGCCTCGGTGAGCTGGCCGCCCTCCTCGTAGCCGACGTATCCGGGCGGGGCGCCGACCAGGCGGGAGACGGAGTGCTTCTCGCCGTACTCGCTCATGTCGATCCGGACCATCGCCCGCTCGTCGTCGAACAGGAAGTCGGCGAGCGCCTTGGCCAGTTCGGTCTTGCCGACGCCGGTCGGGCCGAGGAACAGGAACGAGCCGGTCGGGCGGTCCGGGTCGGCGATGCCGGAGCGGGTGCGGCGCACCGCGTCGGACACCGCCTGGACGGCCTCCCGCTGGCCGATCAGGCGCTTGCCCAACTCGTCTTCCATGCGCAGGAGTTTGGCGCTCTCGCCCTCCAGCAGCCGGCCGGCCGGGATGCCCGTCCAGGAGGAGACCACGTCTGCCACGTCGTCCGGGCCGACCTGCTCCTTGACCATGGTGGTGTTCGGCTCGTCCGCCGCGCGCTCCTGGGCCTCCGTCAACTCGCGCTCGGCGGCCGGGATTTCGGCGTACATCAGCTTGGAGGCGCGCTCGAAGTCGCCGTCCCGCTGGGCGCGGTCGAGGGCGCCGCGCAGGTCGTCGAGGCGCTCCTTGAGCTCGCCGACCCGGTTCAGGGACTTCTTCTCCTGCTCCCAGCGGGCGTTGAGGGTGCTGAGCTGCTCCTGCTTGTCGGCCAGATCGCGGCGGAGCCGGCCGAGGCGCTCGACGGAGGCCGGGTCGGACTCGTTCTCCAGCGCCAGCTCCTCCATCCGCAACCGGTCCACGGCGCGCTGGAGTTCGTCGATCTCGACGGGGGAGGAGTCGATCTCCATCCGCAGCCGGGACGCCGACTCGTCGACCAGGTCGATCGCCTTGTCGGGCAGGAAGCGGGAGGTGATGTACCGGTTGGACAGGGTGGCGGCGGCGACCAGCGCGGCGTCGGTGATCTCCACCTTGTGGTGCGCCTCGTAACGGCCCTTGAGGCCGCGCAGGATGGCGATGGTGTCCTCGACGGTGGGCTCGCCGACCAGCACCTGCTGGAATCGGCGCTCCAGGGCCGGGTCCTTCTCGATCCGCTCGCGGTACTCGTCCAGCGTGGTGGCGCCGACCATGCGCAGCTCGCCGCGGGCCAGCATCGGCTTGAGCATGTTGCCCGCGTCCATCGAGGAGTCGCCGCCGGCGCCCGCGCCGACCATGGTGTGCAGCTCGTCGATGAAGGTGATGACCTGGCCGTCGGAGTCCTTGATGTCGTTCAGGACGGCCTTCAGCCGCTCCTCGAACTCGCCGCGGAACTTCGCGCCGGCCACCATCGCCGCCAGGTCGAGCGAGACCAGGCGCTTGCCGCGCAGCGACTCCGGCACGTCACCGGCGACGATGCGCTGGGCCAGGCCCTCGACGACGGCGGTCTTGCCGACGCCGGGCTCGCCGATCAGCACCGGGTTGTTCTTGGTGCGGCGGGAGAGCACCTGCACCACCCGGCGGATCTCCTGGTCGCGGCCGATCACCGGGTCGAGCTTGCCGTCCCGGGCGGCCTGGGTCAGATCCGAGCCGTACTTCTCCAGCGCCTTGTAGGTGCCCTCCGGGTCCGGCGAGGTGACCCGGGCGCTGCCCCGGACGTCCTTGAACGCGGCGAGCAGGGCCTTCGGGGTGGCGCCGTGCTGCTTCAGCAGCTCGGCCACCGGACCGCCCTCGGCGGCGAGGCCGACCAGCAGGTGCTCGGTGGAGACGTACTGGTCGTCCAGATCGGCGGCGCGCTTGCCGGCCTCCTCCAGCACCGCGAGGGTGTCCCGGGCGAGCTGGGGGGCGGCCACCGTGGAGCCCTGGGCGGCGGGCAGCGCGGCGGCCTGCCGGCGGGCCTCGGTGGCGATCGGCGCCGCGTCCGCCGCGACGGCCTTGAGCAGCGGGCGGGCCAGGCCCTCCGGCTGGTCGAGCAGCGCCAGCAGGATGTGCACCGGCTTGACGTCGGGGTTCCCCGCGGTGCCGGCCTGGCGGATGGCGGAGGACAGGGCCTCCTGCGTCTTGCTGGTGAACTTACTGGCGTCCACTGCGGGCATACCCCTCTCGTCTGCGGGTCATCTGGTTCGTGACCAAGTCTGCTGACTACAGCATGCACTAAGTTGAGTCTATTCCGCTCAACTTTTTTTGAGGCCCTGCGGCGGCTGCCCCCCGCGGGTCAGCCCGAGCAGCAGCCGGGCCGGGCCGGCCGGGCGCTGACCGGCCGGCCAGACCGCGCGCAGCGGGCGCTGGAGCTCCAGCCCGGCCAGCGGGACGGCGACCAGCCGGCGGGTGGCCAGCTCCTCGGTGACGGCCAGCTCGCTCAGGCAGACCGGGCCCGCGCCGGTCATCGCGGCGGCCTTCAGCGCCGTCGAGGAGGCCAGCTCCAGCCGGGGCGCGGCCGGCCCGCCGTACGGGGCGAGCGCCTCCTCCAGCACCTCCCGGGTGCCGGAGCCGACCTCGCGCAGCACCAGCGGGGTGGCGGCCAGTTCGGGTCCGGTGACGGGGGTGCGGCGGCGGGCCCAGCGGTGCTCGGGGGAGACCACCACCACCAGCCGGTCCGTGGCGACCACCGCGCCGGACAGGCCGGGCGGGGTGGAGGTGCCCTCGACGAAGCCGAGGTCGGCCTCCCCGGCCAGCACCCGGGCGGCGACGTCCGCGGAGTTCGCGGTGCGCAGGGTGACGGCCGTGCCCGGGCTGGCCTCGCTCAGCGCCAGCAGCCAGCCCGGCATCAGGTATTCGGCGACGGTCAGGCTGGCCAGCACCCGCAGCCGGGCGTCCCGGCGTTCGCGCAGCGCGTCGATCCCGGCGTCCAGCGCCTGGGCGGCCTCCACCACCTGCCGGGCCCACTCGACCACCAGCCGGCCCGCCTCGGTGGGCCGGGAGCCGCGCGGGGAGCGCTCCAGCAGCGCGACCCCGATCTGCCGCTCCATCCCCTTGATCCGGGCGCTGGCGGCGGGCTGGCTGACGCCCAGTTCGGCCGCGGCCCGGCCGACGCTGCCCAGCCGGGCCACCGCGAGCAGCAGCTCCAGGGCGCCGAGTTCCGGGACGTGCGGGGAGAGAGCCATAGGCCCAGGCTATGTCCTCATAGCGGAGCCCCCGCTACCGCCGCCCCAGCCGCGCGGGGACGGTGGTGCCATGGCAACCCTCCTCGCGCCGCAGACCCACCCGCACACCCCGAGCCTGCCCAGGCTGTCCCGGCTCGGACCCAACTGGTACGCCGCCGTGATGGGCACCGCGATCACCGGCAACGGCGCCGCCGCGCTGCCGGTCGACCTGCCGGGCCGGCTGGTCCTCGCCGAGGCGGTGTGGACGCTGTCGCTGCTGCTGCTCGCCGTCCTGCTGGCGGCCCGCGCCGTGCACCTGGTGCGCCACCGCGAGCAGGCCCGCCGCACCCTGCTGGAGGAGCCGGCCGCCGCCGTCTTCTACGGCTGCCCGCCGATGGCGCTGCTGGCCGTCGGCTACGGCGCGCTGGCGGTCGGCGGGCCGGTGATCGGCGAGCGGGCCGGGCTGGCGCTGGACGTACTGCTGTGGAGCGCCGGGACGCTGTACGCGCTCGTGGTCGCGGCCGGACTGCCGTACCTGATGATCACCCGGCACCGGCTGTCCGCGCTGGAGGCCAACCCGACCTGGCTGCTGCCGGTGGTCGCCCCGATGGTGGCCGCCGCGCTCGGCCCCGCGCTGGTGCCGCACCTGCCGGAGGGGACGGCCCGGCAGGCGCTGCTGTACGGGTGCGTGGCGATGTTCGGGGCCAGTCTGCTGGCCACCCTGGCGCTGCTGCCGGTGGTGTTCGGCGGCCTGGTGCACAGCAAGCTGCCCGCGGTGGTGCTCACCCCGTCGCTGTTCCTGGTGCTCGGCCCGCTCGGCCAGTCCACCACCGCCGTGAACCAGTTCGCCGACGCGGTGCCGTTCGCGCTGCCGGGCGCCGGGCACCAGGGGGCGGCGGTGGCACGCGGCCTGGCGGAGGTCTACGGCGTCGCGGTGATGGGGTTCGCGCTGCTGTGGCTGGCCGTGGCGCTGGTCGCCAACCTGCGGGCGCTGCGCGCCGGGATGCCGTTCGCGATGACCTGGTGGGCGTTCACCTTCCCGGTCGGCACGCTCGTCACCGGCTCGGCCGCGCTGTCCCGGCACACCGGCTTCGGCGGCTTCACCGGGCTGGGCGTCGCGCTGTGGCTGCTGCTCTTCACCGCCTGGGCGGTGGCCTCGGCCCGCACCCTGGCCGGTCTGAAGGCCGGGCGGCTCCTCTAGCCCTTATCGGGACCGGGTGAGTCGCGTGCGGGCGATTCCGGATCGGTGGATTCGGCGAAGGATTGTCGAATTCTCGGAGACACCAGTGACATTTCCGTGCCGCGCGACGCTACCGCCCCGGCGGACCGTCGGAGAGGGACGAATGCCTGCTCGGAGAGGGGGGCAATGCCGAAAAATCGAGGATTCCGGTCACTCGATCGAGTGGTTTGCTGCAGGTTCCTGCACTTGCGGGAACCTGCAGCCGGAGAGCACTTGTTCGGCGTTCCCCGCGCTGTGAGGGTGTAGTCACGTCAAGTCGTCCCGGGCCGCCGCAGCCCGAGTCGGCGACTTGCTCTTCGCGTGGGGGCGACAGGTGCGTTCGTATCTGCGCAACGGGGGGAAGAGCACCGGTCCGGACGCCACGTGTGGTGGTGGCCGAGGGACCGGGATCGGTGAGGCGTTGCTGCTCCGCCTCGCCGAAAGCGCCTTGACGCTTGGCGTGACACGAGCGGGTCCTCCGGGGTCCGGGTGCCTGTGGCGCCCGCCCCCGGGGGACGCGCCCGTCTGCGGGGACTCCCGCCGTCGAGCCGGACGGCCCTGCTGAGATCATCATCCGCAACGGAGGAAGACGGCAGGAGAGCTCGACGTGGCTGCGGACCACCCGAAGTCCGACCCGGACGACACACTCCCCGAGGACGACGCCTCCCGGCTGTACCTCGCCATCCTGGCCGCCGGCGGTCGGATCCCGCTCGACCACCCGGAACTGCCCGGCTCCGACTTCACCCCCGAACGCCAACGCGCCCTGCTGGAGCAGCTGGTGGCCATCGGACTGGTGATGCCCAACCGCATCGACGAGTGCTACGTCGCCGTCAGCCCGCGCGCCGTCGCCGAACGCGTCGGCGCCGACCTGCGCGCCCAGGCCACCCGGCTGCTGCTCGACGCCGACCGGCTGCCCGCCGCCCTCGACCCGCTCGCCCGCGCCTACGACGCCGTCCCCCGGCCCGCCGACCGGGCCCGGCGGGCGGTCTACGTGGACGGCCAGGAGAGCATCCGGCTGCGGATCGCCCAGCTGGTCTCCGACTGCCGGCTCGAACTGCTCAGCGCCCAGCCCGGCCTGCGCCCGCCCGCCGTCCTCGAACTCGCCCACACCCAGGACCAGTTGATGCTCCGCCGGGGCGGCACCATGCGCACCCTCTACCAGCCGGTCGCGCTCACCGAGGAGAGCGCCGTCCGGCACGCCGCCGCGATGGCCGAGCAGGGCGCCCAACTCCGCGTCCTGGACGAGCCGTTCCTGCGGGTGATCGTCATCGACCGGCGGATCGCCGTGATCCCCGCCGCCGACGACCACAGCCGCGCCGCCTTCGTCGAGGACCCAGCCGCCATCGCCTACCTGGTGGCCGGCTTCGAACGCGACTGGGCCCGGGCCGACCAGGTGCACTGGAACAGCCTCGACGGCCGCACCCTCACCCGCACCGTCACCCACCGGGTCGGCCGGATGCTCGCCCAGGGCCTCACCCAGCGCGCCGTCGCCACCCGCCTCGGCCTGTCGGAGCGCACCGTGGCCGGTCACATCTCCCGGCTGCGCGACCTGCACAACGCCCAGACCCTGTTCCAGCTCGGCTGGTTGATGAGAGGCGGTGGACGTGGCTGACCCCTCCGCCGTACCCCCGCCGGTCGACGACCTCGCCCGACGCCTCTACCTGGAGATCCTCGACGCGGGCGGCCGGATCGCCGCCGACCGGATCGCCGACCCGCAGCGGCCCGCGCTCGCCGAACTGCTCCGCACCGGCCTGCTGATCTCCGACGGCCTGGACGGCGCCTACCTGGCCGTCGACCCGCGGTTCGTGGCCGAGAGCCTCGGCGCCGAGATGAACACCGAGGCCGCCCGGCTGCTCAACCGCGCCGAATGCCTGCCCGGCCGCCTCGAACCGCTGATCACCGCGTACGAGAGCGTCCCCCGCCCGATCGAACCGGCCGGCTGCGAGATCCAGGTGATCGGCCGCGAGCACATCCGCCGGCGGATCGCCCAACTCGGCGCGGACTGCCGCGAAGAGGCCCTCACCGCCCACCCCGGCGCGTTCGCCCCCAGCGCCCTGGAGACCTCGCTCCACCAGGAACTCCCGGTGCTGCGGCGCGGCTGCCGGATCCGCACCCTCTACCGGCCCGGCGTGCTCGCCGAACCCGCCGCGATCCGCTACGCCGCCGCCCTCACCGAGGCCGGCGGCGAGGTCCGGCTGCTCGACGAACCCTTCCAGCGCGCCCTGGTCTTCGACCGCTGCACCGCCGTCGTCCCCGCCGCCGAGGACCACAGCCGGGCCGCGCTGATCCTCGACCCCGCCACCGTCGCGATGGTCGTGGCCGGCTTCGAACGCGACTGGGCCCGCGCCGAGCGCGTCCGCTGGGACTCACTGCTCGACACCGCCCCCACCCGCACCGCCGTAGACCGCACCGCCCGCCTGCTCGCCCAGGGCCTCACCCAGCGCGCCATCGCCACCCGCCTCGGCCTGTCGGAGCGCACCGTCGCCGGCCACATCTCCCGCCTGCGCGACCAGCACGGCGCCGACACCCTGTTCCAGCTCGGCTGGCTGATGCGCGGGGGCGAGGACCGTGACTGAACCGGACACCGTCCCCCCGACCGAGGCCGAACGGGCGCTCTACCTCGCCGTCCTGCGGGCCGGCCGGGTCTCGCTGCGCGAGGTGATGGAACAGGACGCGGGCGCGGCCGCCCGGCTGCTGGAACTGGGGCTGCTGGAGCACTACGTGGTGGACGGCTGGGTGGCGGCCGTCAACCCGCGCACGGCCGGCGCCCGGCTGGGCAGCACCCTGCGGGAGCGCGCCACCGGCCTGCTCACCCGTGCCGACCGGACGGCGGCCGGCTTCGAGGAACTGGCCGAGTCCTACGACACCGCCCAGCGCCGCACCGAACCGGTCGCCGGGATCGCCCACCTGACCAGCGTCCAGCAGGTCCGGCACCGGCTGCTGGAGATCGAGGCCGACTACCGCGAGGAGGGCCTGGCCGCCCAGCCGGGACCGCGCCCGCCCGAGTACCTGAAGGACAGCTCCCGGCTGCACAAGGCGCTGGCCCGCGGAGCCGTCATCGACGTCCTCTACCAGCCGCTCACCCGGCACGCCCCGCACACCGTCGCCTACGCCGCCGAGGCCACCGGCTGGGGCGTCCGCGTGCGGGTCCTGGACGAGCCGTTCGCCCGGATGCTGATCTTCGACCGGCGGGTGGCGGTCGTCTCCGCGTCCACCAGGACCCTCGCCGCCGCCTTCATCGAGGACCCCGCCGTGGTCGACCACCTGGTCGCCGTCTTCCAGCGCGACTTCGCCCGCGCCGTCCGGGCTCCCTGGCGCGACCTGGCCGGACGTCAACTCCCGGAAACCGCACGCCGGATCGGCGAGCTGCTCACCGCCGGGCTCACCCAGCGCTCCATCGCCTCCCGCCTGAACCTCTCCGAACGCACCGTCGCCGCCCACATCGCCCGCCTGCGCGAGCGCTACGACGCCGAGACCCTGTTCCAGCTCGGCTGGCTGATGCGGGACGGCGTCCGATGACCGGGCCCACCGCGGCCGAACGGGCGCTCTACCTCGCCGTCCTGCGGGCCGGCGGCCGGGTCTCGGTCCGGGAGGCGGTCGAGCAGGACGCCGAGGCCACCACCCGGCTGCTCGAACTGGGCCTGCTGATCCAGCACGACGAGAGCGAGCAGCTGACCGCGGTGAACCCGCGCAACGTCAGCCACCGGCTGAGCCGGGAACTGCGGGAGGCCGGTACCCGCCGGTTCATCGAGGCCGAGCGGGTTCCGGCCGAACTCGACGAGCTGGCGGACGCGTTCGACAGTTCCACCCGCCGGGGCGACCGGGCGCCGCAGATCACCCACATCTTCGACGTGGACCGGATCCGGCACCGGCTGCTGCAGATCGAGGCCGACTTCCGCGAGGAGGTGCTGGCCGCGCAGCCCGGCCACCGCCCCACCGTCTACCTGGAGAAGAGCGACCGCACCGAGCGGGCCCTGGCCGCCGGCGCCCGGATGGACATCCTCTACCAGCCGGTCGGCAGCACCGATCCGGCGGTGATCGACTACGCGGTGCGCGCCACCGGCTGGGGCATGCGGCTGCGTTCGCTGGACGAGGACTTCACCCGGATGCTGATCTTCGACCGCAAGGTGGCGATCATCTCGGCGTCCGCCGACAACCGCACCGCCGCGTTCATCGAGGACCCGGCCGTGGTCGGCCACCTGGTGGGCCTGTTCCTGCGCGACTGGGAGCGGGCCGAACGCGTCCCGTGGCACGACCTCGCGGGCGGCGCCGTCCCCGCCGTCACCGACCGGATCGCCCGCCTGCTCGCCCAGGGCCTCACCCAGCGCGCTGTCGCCAGCCGCCTCGGCGTCTCCGAACGCACCGTCGCCGAACACATCGCCCGCCTGCGCGAACGCTACGACGCCGGGACGCTCTTCCAGCTCGGCTGGCTGATGCGGGACGGTGCCCGGTGACGGACCGACTGCCGGACTCCCGGCTCGGCCCGTCGGAACGGACGGTGGCCGCCCATATCGCCCTGCTGCGCGACCTCTACGATGCGGAGACCCTGTTCCGGCTCGGCCGGCAGCTGCGCGGAGCACCGGAATGACCGATCGGAACCGACCGCCCTGGCGCCGCCGCCGAGCGGCCCGGAAGGAGTGGGACCTGTGAGCGAGTCGAACGGAGCCGCCCTGCCGACCGGGCCCGAGCGGCAGCTGTACCAGCAGATCCTCGACCAGGGCGGCCGGGTGGCCTTCCGCGAGGCGGTCGAACAGGACTCGGCGGGGGTGCTGCGGCTGCTGGAACTCGGACTGCTGGTGCACGACGCGGTCGGCCAGTCGCTGACGGCGGTCAACCCGCGGGTGGTCGGCGACCGGATCAGCGCCGAACTCCGCGCCGAGGGCACCCGGATGCTGCTGCGCGCCGAGGAGATGCCCGTCCTGCTGGAGGACCTCACCCACGCCTACGACGCCACCCCGCGCCGCGCGGACCGCTCCAGCGTGGTGCATCACGTCGGCCGGAGCGACCGGATCCGGGAGCGGGTACGGCAGTTGGAGAACGAGGCCGAGGAGGAGGTGCTCGCCCTGCAGCCCGGCGGGGCGCCCGCGGGCGACCTCCAGGCCGACTCCCTGGAGCGGGCCCGCGGCTTCCTGACCGGCGGGGCCGTGCTGCACACGGTCTACGAGCCGGCCGCGCTGCTCGACGAGGGGACGGTGCGCTGGGCGGAGGCCGTCACCGGATGGGGCGGCAGGTTCCGGACGCTGAGCGAGCCGTTCAGCCGGATGACCGTCTTCGACCGCCGGATCGCCGTCGTCCCGGCGTCGGCGGACAACTCCAGCGCCGCGCTGGTCGAGGACCCGGCGGTGGTCTCGTTCCTGGTCGCCGCCTTCGAACGGGACTGGGATCGGGCCGAACGGGTCCGCTGGCATTCGGCCGACCGCGAGGGCGAGAGCGTCGTTCCGGTCCACGAACAGGTCGGCCGGCTGCTCGCCCAGGGCCTGACGCAGCGTTCGATCGCCTCCCGCCTCGGCCTCTCCGAACGGACCGTGGCGGGCCACATCTCCCGGCTGCGCGAACTGCACGACGCGGAGACGCTGTTCCAGCTGGGGTGGCAGATGCGCGCGGCCGAGGGCCCGGCCGCGCCACCGGCCTGACCGGGCATCAGCCGGTGGCGATCTCCGGGGACCAGAAGCCGTACGGGGCGGCGTGCTCACGGCGCGGACGCGGGAACTGCTCGCCGGGCGCGGTCCAGAAGCCGCTGCGCAGCGAGAGCGCCATGCCGGCCCAGTCCAGCGCGGTCTCCACGGTGTGGTGCAGCGCCTCCTGCGACCAGGTGTCGTCGAAGACCAGCGGCAGCACGGGGGAGACCTGCTCGATGGTGGCGATCAGCGGGTTGTGGGTGATCGCCTCGTCCACCAGCATCACGATCGGCTTGCGCAGCGCCGACGCCCAGCCCAGCTCCAGGCTGACCCCGGCCGACAGCGGGGCGCCGACGTACGCGAACACCAGGTCCGCGCTCTGCATCGCCCGGAAGTCCGAGGGGACCCGCTGCTCCGGCGCCTTCCCGGCCACCGTCCACGCGTCGCTGTGGTGGGCGCTGTACACCGCGGCTCCACTGCGAAGCAGCGTGCTCCGCAGCGTGGTCAGTCTGGTCCGGCTGGCCAGCGTCACCACGCTGTCCGCAGGCCCGGTCAGCCGCATCAGGGGCGCGGCGAGGAAGACCCGTGCGCGTCGCCCCTCGGAGGCCTGGTACTGCAGGTGGGGCTCAGTCATGTCGACTCCGGGTGTGGTGATTCGGCCGGCTCGGTCCGGAAGGCCCTGTCCGGTGGAAGCGGTGCGGGCCCGAAGATTGCCGCACTTCGGGGTCGAGCGGACCGACGTGGAACTCGCAGATCATGCCGCTTTGGTTACGACTAGCTGATCGTCCATCGCCGGGTGTCAGGGAGTCCACTGGCGCATGGTGGCATCTGGCTGCCTGGCGGACAGATGACACCTCTATCCATCATCCGGACTTCTTAGTGCCGACATGCACATTTCACGGCCCGGGCGGTGCTGCCGCACCCGGTAGGTGACGGCGAGGCAGTTGATGAGTAATCATATGGGTGCCAATTGATGCGGGCGCCGTTCGGTGAACGGTGCTCGCGATGAATTTGTCCGAAAGGGGTGATTTTGTGCTGAAGGCCCGCCGTATCCTGATCTCGGCGCTCCTCCTGGGCATGGCCGTGTTCCTCGGGGCCGCCCCGGCGAGCGCGGACTCTCACTGGTTTGCGTCCCAGACCACCGAAACCCAGGTGGCCTCCCTCGACAGCCACTGGTAGAGCCCTGAAGCGCAGGACGGAGGGGCCGCCGGCATCAAGCCGTCGGCCCCTCCGTTTGCGCGAGTTTCCAGCCGAGTTGGAACAGCGTGTCGACCCCGTATTCCTCGCGCATTTCGGCGATGTGCCGGGCCAGCGTCCTTTCGCTGAGGCCCAGCCGCCTGGCAATGGTGCGATGGGCGATCCCTTCCAGCATCATTCGCACGATCTGCCGACGCATTCGGGTGACCACCAGGGGTGGAATTCCGTGGTCGCCGGTGAACGGAATTGCCCGTTCCCATTGGCTGTTGAACACCCCGACGATGTAGTCGATGACCGAGTCGTCCCGGATGAACGCCGCGCGATCGCGGTTCTCCTCGTCCCCCACGGTGACGACCGCGACCTGGCGATCGATGACGATGAGTTTGGCGAAGGCTTCGTCGAGCGTTCTGACCTGGCACCCTTCCTGGGTGACCGCCTGGACGTAACTGACCGTCGGGTTCGAATAGCGGGCGCTGGGCTGGTAGATCGTACGGATCGTGCCGCCGCGTTCCACGAATTTCAGGTCACGGGCGATCGCGATTTTCAGCGCGTCCTCGCCGCGGCCGCCGCCGGGTTGCGCGGTGAGCATTTCCTTCGCACCGTTGGCCATCAGCGTCGCCAGCCGTTGGTTGATGTTCCCGCGGCCCTGGACATATGCGATGGAACCGCCGGCCTCCGGGCGGCTGATGTAGCTCTGGTATTCCCGGTTCAGGTCCTGCAGGGTGTGGTGGATCGAGACCGAGCGCCGGAGTATTTCGCCGGCTTCCTGCTGGAGCTCCAGCGTCAGCGATTCCGCCAGTTGTTGGGGATCCTTCACGGCGTAGGTGCCGGACGGTCCCACCTCCGCCTGAAGCAGGCCGATGGCCAGCAACTCCTGCAAGGGGCCGGCGATTTGACCGGGTGACAGGCTGCCGGCATCGCGCTCGGTCAGCCTGCCTCCGGTCTGTACGGCGCGGACGTAGAGGGACCTGGCCTCCGGGGACAGGGCCGGGGTGACGGCACTGCTCCTCTGCTCAGTACTCATGTCCATGACTCCTTGCCTGAGCTGGGGCTTCCGGCAGTTCGGGAGCGTCTTCCGGCCCGCATCATAGAGCGAAGGGCGCTCGGTTCCGCCGAATTACCGGATCGGAGCGGAGCCGGAAGCACGTCCTCTCCCAAGACTCTGGCAGCACACCGAAACCGCCGACACCCCCCGGTGGGCAGGAATGTCGACGGTTCGTGGTCGGGCCGGTCAGCGCTTGGGGCGCCAGACCACCAGGGCGCTGGACTGCGTGACCTGCTGGTAGGGCACCAGGTCACGGCGGTAGGAGGCGTGCACGGCGGCCTCGCGCTGCTGCAGGGTGGCGGCGGCGCCCTCCAGGGCGTCGACCAGTTCGGAGACCCGGGACTGCAGGGCGGCGACCTGGTTCTCCAGTTCGATGATCCGCTTGATGCCGGCCAGGTTGATGCCCTCGTCCTGGGAGAGGCGCTGGACCTCGCGCAGCTGCTGGATGTCACGCGCGGAGTAGCGCCGGCCGCGCCCGGCGGTGCGGTCCGGGCAGACCAGGCCGAGCCGGTCGTACTGGCGCAGGGTCTGCGGGTGCAGGCCGGAGAGCTCGGCGGCGACCGAGATCACGTAGACCGGGGTGTCCTCGGTGAGGACGTACGTCGGCGGACCGGCGGGGCGGCGGCCGGCGCCGGGCAGGCCCTCGCCGATGCCGGCGCCGATCCGGGCCTCGGCGCCGCGCGGGCTGTCGGGATGGGGGCTCATCGGGATCTCACGCTCCCTCCGCCGCCTTGAACAGGGCGGCTCGCGGGTCGTCCGAGGCGGTGGCCTCGCGGTACTGCTCCAGTGCGCTCAGTGCGTCGCCGCTGACGATCTTGGGTACGGCGACCTCGACGGTGACCAGCAGGTCTCCCCGGGTGCCGTCCTTGCGGGTGGCGCCCTTGCCGCGGGCCCGCATGGTCAGACCGTTGGCGCTGCCCGGGGGCAGCTTGAGCTTCACGGCCGGTCCGTTCAGGGTCGGCACCTCGATGGTGCCGCCGAGTGCGGCTTCGGGGAAGCTGACCGGCACCGTCACGGTGAGGTTGTCACCCTTGCGCCCGAACACCGGGTGCGGGTCGACGTGCACGGTGACGTACAGGTCGCCGGGCTGGCCGCCGCGCTCGCCCTGGGCGCCCTTGCCCTTGAGTCGGATCCGCTGGCTGTCCTGCACGCCGGCCGGGATCCGGACCTGCATGGTGCGGGCCGAGGAGGCCCGGCCACTGCCGTGGCAGACGGTGCACGGGTCGTCGACGATCATGCCGCGGCCCTTGCAGTCCCGGCACGGCTCGGAGAGCGCGAACGCGCCCTGGCCCCGGCTGACGGTGCCCGCGCCGACGCAGGTCGGGCAGACCCGGGGGGTGGTGCCGGTCTTGGCACCGGTGCCGGCGCAGGCCCGGCAGGCCGCCTGGGAGGTCATCCGCAGCGGCACCGTCGCGCCGTCCACGGCCTCCTCGAAGTTCAGGGTGACCTCGGTCTCGACGTCCGCGCCGCGCCGCGGCTGGGCGGTCTGCCGGCCGCCGCGGTTGAACAGGCCGCCGAACACGTCGCCGAGTCCGCCGCTGCCGCCGGCGGTGCCGCCGTTGAACAGGTCGCCGAAGTCGAAGCCGCCGCCGGCGCCACCCGCGCCGCCCGGCCGGAAACCGCCGCCGGCGAACAGCGAGCGCGCCTCGTCGTACTCCTTGCGGCGCTTCTCGTCGGAGAGCACGTCGTACGCCTCGGAGATGTCCTTGAACCGTTCCTCGGCCTTGGCATCGCCCTTGTTGGCGTCCGGGTGGAACTCCCGGGCCAACTTGCGGTACGTCTTCTTGATCTCGGCGGCGGTGGCGTCCTTGGGCACGCCGAGGACCTTGTAGTAGTCCTTCTCCACGTAGTCCTTAGCGCTCATGGCCTTTGACCGCCACCTCCCGTAATCCCGTAAGTCTGTTGGTGAAGCGTGTTGTTGGGAAGAGCCCCGATACGGCGCTGCGGAGCCGGCCGCCGTACTGGACGACGTACGACTCCGCAGCGCACAGGGACTCTACTCAGCTGTCGGACGAACCGTCAGCCTTGTCCTCGTCCGGTTCGCCGGTGGTCTGGGTGCCCGGCTGGGGCTCCGCGACCGCGACCATCGCCGGGCGGATGATCCGCTCGCCGATCCGGTACCCGGGCTGGAGGATCTGCACGCAGGTGTCCTCCGTGACGTCCGACGAGTAGCTGTGCATCAGCGCCTCGTGGATGGTCGGGTCGAAGGGCTCGCCCTCCTTGCCGAACTGCTGCAGCCCGAGCTTGGCGACGACCGTCTCCAGCGACTCGGCGACGGACTTGAAGCCACCCGTCACCTCGCCGTGCTCGCGGGCCCGGCCGATGTCGTCCAGCACCGGGATCAGCGATTCCACGATGTTGGAGACCGCGATCTCCCGGACGGTGGCCCGGTCGCGCTCGACCCGCTTGCGGTAGTTCTGGTACTCCGCCTGGAGACGCTGCAGGTCGGCGGTACGCTCGCCGGCCTCGCGCTTGGCGGCGGCCAGCTCGTCGGCACCCGCACCCGCGACAGCCTCTTCGGCGGCCTTCAGCACGGCTTCCTCGGCGGCGGAGTCGTCGCCGGGCTGCTCGCCCTGCGGCTTCTCCGTCATGCCGCACCGCCCTTGGGCTTCTCGTCGTCGACGATCTCGGCGTCGACCACGTCGTCGTCCTTGGCGCCGGCCTCGCCGGCCCCGGCCGCACCGGTGGCCGCACCCGCGCCGTCGGCCTGCGCGTACAGCGCCGCGCCGAGCTTCTGGGCAGTGGTGGAGACCTTCTCGGTGGCGGTGCGGATGGCCGCGATGTCCTCGCCCTTGAGGGCTTCCTTGAGCTCGGTGATCGCCGTCTCGACCTCGGTCTTGACGTCGGCCGGGAGCTTGTCGGCGTTGTCCGCGATGAACTTCTCGGTCGAGTAGACGAGCTGCTCGCCCTGGTTGCGGGTCTCCACGGCCTCGCGGCGCTTGTGGTCCTCCTCCGCGTAGCGCTCGGCTTCCTCGCGCATGCGGTTGACCTCGTCCTTCGGCAGCGAGGAGCCGCCGGTGACGGTCATCTTCTGCTCCTTGCCGGTGCCGAGGTCCTTCGCGGCCACGTGCATGATGCCGTTGGCGTCGATGTCGAAGGTGACCTCGATCTGCGGCAGGCCGCGGGGGGCCGGCGGCAGGCCGGTCAGCTCGAACATACCGAGCTTCTTGTTGTACGCCGCGATCTCGCGCTCGCCCTGGTAGACCTGGATCTGCACGGAGGGCTGGTTGTCCTCGGCGGTGGTGAAGATCTCGGAGCGCTTGGTCGGGATCGTGGTGTTGCGCTCGATCAGCTTCGTCATGATGCCGCCCTTGGTCTCAATGCCCAGGGACAGCGGGGTGACGTCGAGCAGCAGGACGTCCTTGACCTCGCCCTTCAGCACACCGGCCTGCAGGGAGGCGCCGATGGCGACGACCTCGTCCGGGTTGACGCCCTTGTTGGCGTCCTTGCCGCCGGTCAGCTCCTTGACGAGCTCGGCGACGGCCGGCATACGGGTCGAGCCACCGACCAGGACCACGTGGTCGATCTCGGACAGCGCGATGCCGGCGTCCTTGATGACGTTGTGGAACGGGACCTTGCAGCGGTCCAGCAGGTCGGCGGTCAGCTGCTGGAACTGCGAGCGGGTGAGCTTCTCGTCCAGGTGCAGCGGGCCCTCGGCGGAGGCCGTGATGTAGGGCAGGTTGATCGAGGTCTCCGAGGAGGAGGACAGCTCGATCTTGGCCTTCTCGGCAGCCTCGCGCAGACGCTGGACGGCCATCTTGTCCTTGGACAGGTCGACGCCGTGACCGGACTGGAAGACCTTCACCAGGTGGTCGACGACGCGCTGGTCCCAGTCGTCACCACCGAGGTGGTTGTCACCGTTGGTGGCCTTGACCTCGACCACGCCGTCGCCGATCTCCAGCAGCGACACGTCGAAGGTGCCACCACCGAGGTCGAAGACCAGGATGGTCTGGTCGTCCTTGTCCAGGCCGTAGGCCAGGGCGGCGGCGGTCGGCTCGTTGACGATGCGCAGGACGTTCAGGCCCGCGATCTCGCCGGCCTCCTTGGTGGCCTGGCGCTCGGAGTCGTTGAAGTACGCCGGGACGGTGATGACGGCGTCGGTGACCGTCTCGCCCAGGTAGGCCTCGGCGTCCCGCTTGAGCTTCTGCAGGACGAAAGCGGAGATCTGCTGCGGCGTGAAGTCCTTGCCGTCGATGCCGATCTTCCAGTCGGTGCCCATGTGGCGCTTGACCGAACGGATGGTCCGGTCGACGTTGGTGACCGCCTGGCGCTTGGCGACCTCGCCGACGAGCACCTCGCCGTTCTTGGCGAAGGCGACGACGGACGGCGTGGTCCGAGCACCCTCGGCGTTGGTGATGACCGTGGGCTCACCGCCCTCAAGAACACTGACGACGGAGTTCGTCGTACCGAGGTCGATGCCGACCGCGCGTGCCATCGTGAATACCTCCGGGGAGAAGTTGAGCAGTACAGGCTCAACTATGCACGAGGTCGCCCGAACCGTCAACAGCTTTGAGTTGACGTGGCTCAACTTTACTGAGCGCTTATGTCGCGAGGCTCTCCGACCAGGACTTGGAGGTGCTCCGGACGGGTGAGTCTGGGCATAGTGACTGCCGCCATACCTTGAACATCTTCTGGACGGGTGTTAACGCGCGGTAATGTCCGGCGCGTCTACCCTCAAAGTTACCGACCAGTACACTCTTGGGAAGACTTGGGAAGCTGGGGAGAACCCGGACCAGAAGCCGCTGAAGACGGAGAGCCGATGCAGCTAGCAGCGATCGTCATCTCGCTGGTCACCTTCGTGATCGGCACCGCGCTCGCCGCCCGGGCGGCGCTGTACATCTACAAGGTGGTGCGCACCGGCTCCGCCGACAGCACCCGATTCGGGCAGCCCGCCCAGCGCGTGGCCACCGTGGCCAAGGAGTTCCTCGGCCACACCCGGATGAACAAGTGGGGCGTGGTCGGCGTCGCCCACTGGTTCGTCGCGGTCGGCTTCTTCTCGCTGATCCTCACCCTGGTCAACGCCTTCGGTCAGCTCTTCGACGCCGACTTCACGCTGCCGATCATCGGCCACTGGCTGGTCTGGAACATCTTCGTCGAGCTGATCGGCACGCTGACCACCCTGGGTATCGCCGTCCTGATCGTGATCCGGCTGCTCAGCCTGCCGTCCCGGTCCGGCCGCAAGTCCCGGTTCGCCGGCTCGATCGCCTGGCAGGCGTTCTACGTCGAGTACACGATCCTCGGCATCGGCATCTGCATCATGATGCTGCGCGGCCTGGAGGGCGCCCTCGAAGGCGTCACCTCCTACGACCCGACGTACCTGATCTCGTACCCGATCGTCGCCGCGTTCGAGGGCACCGCCCACGGCACCCTGGTCAACCTGATCTACCTGTTCGCGATGCTGAAGATCGTCATCTCGTTCGCGTGGGCCACCACCATCGGCATCAACCCGTCGATGGGTGTCGCCTGGCACCGCTTCCTGGGCTTCTTCAACATCTACTTCAAGCGCGAGGAGGACGGCGGCACCGCGCTGGGCGCCCTGCGCCCGATGACCAGCAACGGCGCCCCGATCGACTTCGAGGACCCGGCCGACGACGCGGTGTTCGGCGTCTCGCAGGTCGAGCACTTCTCCTGGAAGGGCATCCTCGACTTCTCCACCTGCACCGAGTGCGGCCGCTGCCAGTCGCAGTGCCCCGCCTGGAACACCGGCAAGCCGCTGTCGCCCAAGCTGCTGATCATGAGCCTGCGCGAGCACGCCTTCGCCAAGGCCCCGTACCTGCTGGCCGGTGGCGGCAAGGACATGGAAGGTGAGGAGAAGGCCTCCAGCGAGCAGCTGGCCGGAGTCTCCGCCGAGGCCCTCGCCGAGGCCGAGCGCCCGCTGATCGGCACCGCCGAAGAGGGCGGCGTCATCGACCCGGACGTGCTGTGGTCCTGCACCACCTGCGGCGCCTGCGTCGAGCAGTGCCCGGTCGACATCGAGCACATCGACCACATCGTCGACATGCGCCGCTACCAGGTGATGATCGAGAGCAGCTTCCCGACCGAGGCCGGGACGATGCTCAAGAACCTGGAGAACAAGGGCAACCCGTGGGGCCTGGCCACCAAGGCGCGCCTGGACTGGGTCAAGGAGCTCAAGAAGGAGACCGGCATCGAGGTGCCGGTGATCGGTGAGGACATCGACCCCGCCGAGGTCGAGTACCTGTACTGGGTCGGCTGCGCCGGCGCCCTGGAGGACCGGGCGAAGAAGACCACCAAGGCCTTCGCCGAGCTGCTGCACACCGCGGGCGTCAAGTTCGCGATCCTCGGCAAGGAGGAGACCTGCACCGGTGACTCCCCGCGCCGCCTCGGCAACGAGTTCCTGTTCCAGATGCTCGGCGCGCAGAACGTCGAGACCCTGAACGCCGCGCTGGAGGACGCGCCGACCAAGCGGATCGTCGCCACCTGCCCGCACTGCTTCAACACCATCGCCAACGAGTACCCGCAGCTCGGCGGGCACTTCGAGGTCATCCACCACACCCAGCTGCTGCAGCACCTGATCGACGAGGGCAAGCTGCTGCCGGTCAACCCGGTGGAAGGCCTGATCACCTACCACGACCCGTGCTACCTCGGCCGGCACAACAAGGTCTACACCCCGCCGCGCGAGATCATCGGCAAGGTGCCCGGCCTGCGCAACGAGGAGATGCACCGCCACAAGGAGCGCGGCTTCTGCTGCGGCGCCGGCGGCGCGCGGATGTGGATGGAGGAGCGCATCGGCAAGCGGATCAACACCGAGCGCGTGGACGAGGCGCTGTCCCTCAACCCGGACATCGTCTCCACCGCCTGCCCGTTCTGCCTGGTGATGCTCTCCGACTCGGTCAACGGCAAGAAGAACGAGGGCGCCGCCAAGGAGCACCTGAAGGTCGTGGACGTCGCCCAGCTGCTGCTGGAGTCGGTCAAGGCCCTGCCCACCGCGGACGCCGAGCCCGTCGAGGCCTGACACCGCCTCACTCCCCGGACCCCGGACGCCCCTCGCGGCTCCGGGGTCCGGGCGTTTTCGGCGATCGCCGATGACCTAGCATCTGCCGCATGACTGCTGACGGGGGAATACCGGGGCCCGGCGGCTCCGGTGGCGGGCCCTACCACCTGCCGACGGTGACCAGCGCGGCTCCGGACTGGGCGGCGCTCGCCGAGGCCAACGAGAACGAGCACCGCCGTCGCCGGCTGCGGCTGCGGATCGGCGCCGGAGCGCTCGGCGTGGTCCTGATCGGCGGCGTCGTCGCCACCGCCGTCGCGATGTCCGGGCCGTCCGACGAACCCAAGACCTCGTCCGCGCCCGCCGTCACCATCCAGCCCGACGGCCCCACCGACGCGCCCACCACCGCCCCCAGCCCCGGCCCGTCCGATTCCGCCTCCGCCTCCGCCTCGCCCTCGGCGTCCGGCTCCGCGCAGCCCTCGGGCTCGGCGTCCGCCGGCAACAGCGCCAAGCCCAGCGGCAGTGCCGGCGGAAAACCGAACGGCCCCGCGGCGACGCTGCCCGGCATGACCCTCGGCGGCGGCACCGCGATCGGCAGCACCGCCGGCCACAACGGGCCCACCCTGACCCTGCACGGCAACACCGACGGCTGGGCGGACAGCGGCAGCCCGGTGATCGACACCTCCCGGTCCTTCACCGTCTCGGCGATGGTGCGCAACAACGCCCCGGCCGGCGGCCGGGCCGTGGTCACCCAGGGCAACGACAGCTACTACTCCTTCTACCTGGGCCGCGACGACTGGGGCACCCACAACCAGTGGGTGTTCAAGGTGCAGACCGCCGCCGGAGCCCAGGACAACACCACCTACCAGGCCTTCTCCACCGCCGCCGGAGCCGCCACCACCGGCCAGTGGACGCTGCTCACCGGCATCTACGACGCGGGCAGCAAGAAGATCACCCTGTACGTCAACGGGGTGCTCCAGCAGACCACCGCCGTCCAGGGCGTCTGGCAGACCACCGGCGGACTCCAGCTCGGCCGGGTGCGCTACAAGAACACCTGGAGCGACTTCTGGGACGGCGCCATCTCCGACGTGCAGGTCTGGGACCAGGCGCTGCCCGCCACCGCCGTCGCCCGGTTGAACGGGTCCGGCGGCACCGATGCGGGAACGGCCGCCAAACGTTCCTGGCTGCTGCCCTAGCCCGGACCCGGCGGCTGTCCCGGGTCTGCCCCGGCGTCCGCACACCTGCCCGACAGGGGGAGTGGGTTTGACACGCTGTTCGAGCAAATAGAGTATGCGGCGGGGCCGGGAAATAGCCGGTTCCGTCGGAGGCCGCCTTGTGCCGGCCCGACACAGTCACCGAGCGAGCGCACCGGACCCTGTCGAGCCGGGCCGCCGGAATCTGACCAGGGGAGATAGGACATGACCGAGGCGATCATGTTGGTCGGCGGTAAGGGCACCCGGCTGCGCCCGTTGACCACGCACACGCCGAAGCCCATGCTGCCCGTGGCCGGTGTCCCGTTCATCGCCCACCAGCTGGCCCGTGCCGCCGCCGCCGGCGTCACCCGCGTCGTGCTCGCCACCTCGTACCTGGCCGACGTCTTCGTCGACCACTTCAAGGACGGCAGCCCCTACGGCCTCGAACTGGTCTACCTCACCGAGGACGAGCCGCTGGGCACCGGCGGCGCCATCCGCAACGCCGCGGCCGGCCTGACCTGCGGCGCCGACGAGCCGGTGCTGATCTTCAACGGCGACATCCTGTCCGGCCTGGACATCGCCGCGCTGCGCGACGAGCACACCGCCTCCGGTGCCGACGTCACCCTGCACCTCACCCGGGTGGCCGACCCGCGCGCCTTCGGTCTGGTCCCGACCGACGAGAACGGCCGGGTGCTCGCCTTCCTGGAGAAGCCCGAGACGCCCGAGCAGATCGTCACCGACCAGATCAACGCCGGCTGCTACGTCTTCACCCGCTCGGTGATCGACCGCATCCCGACCGGCCGCGAGGTCTCCGTCGAGCGCGAGACCTTCCCCGAGCTGCTCGCCACCGGCGCCCTGCTGCGCGGCGTCGTCGACACCTCGTACTGGCTGGACCTCGGCACCCCCGCCGCGTTCGTCCGCGGCTCCGCCGACCTGGTGCTCGGCAAGGTCGACTCCCCGGCCGTCCCCGGCGCGACCGGCGAGGCCCTGCTGCTGCCCGGCTCGCACGTCGACCCGGCCGCCGTGCTCAGCTCCGGCACCGTGGTCTCCGCGGACGCCGAGATCGCCGCCGGCGCCATCGTCGAGGGCAGCGTGGTGCTCCAGGGCGCCCGGATCAAGGCCGGCGCGTACGTCAAGGACTCCATCGTCGGCGCCTTCGCCGAGATCGGTGAGAGCTGCTCGCTGGACGGCGTGGTGATCGGCGACGGCGCCGTCCTGGAGGCCGAGAACGAGCTCTCCAACGGCCTGCGGATCGCCTGCGGCACCCGCCTGCCGGTCGGCGCCGTGCGCCGCTCCGCCGGCCCCGGCGGCTGCGAGGCCGGACTGAGCAACGCCGCCGCGGTGCACGCGCCCGGCAGCCGCGTCATCGGCTGACCTCCAACGGCCCCCGCACGGCCGCGCCCTCGGCTTCACCGCCGACGGCGCGGCCGTGCGCCGTTTCCGGGCCCGCGCGGCCGCGTCACAGGACGGCTGCAATCCGGTCGTACCTTCATGATCACCCGGCCAGGGGTCGGCCGTTGCGGGTACCGTCGTGCCGTGGCTGGCAATCGACACGACGACGGACGGGGAGTCGACCCCCGGCGCTGGACGGCACCCCAACCGGGCACCCCGCAGGGTGACCCGTACCGCGGCGCGCCCACCGGCGTCCCCGAGTACTTCACCGCCCCGACCCCCGGCTACCCCGCCCCGCCCGCGCACCCCGGCGACCAGCCCGGTCACACCAGGGCCTTCGCGATCGGCGAGCAGCCGTACGACGACGGGGCCCACCAGGGCTCGTACGACCAGTACGGCGGGCAGTACGGCGGGCAGTACGGCGAGCAGCCGTACGCGGACGGGTACCAGCAGCAGTACGACCAGCAGGGCGGCTACCCGGTCGAGGACAACGTCGCCGTCTACCGGGCCGGCGGGCAGGCCGCGCCGCACCTCGGCGGGCCCCGGCTGGCCTGGCGGGAGCTGCTCGCCGGGATCTACCGCCGCCCGAGCGCCACCTTCGACCGGATGCGCGACCACCAGGTGTGGCTGCCCGCGCTGTCCGTCTCGCTGCTGTACGGCGTGCTCGCGGTGTTCGGCCTCGACAGCACCTACGACGAGGTGGTGCGGTCCACCTTCGGGGTCGCGCTGTCCGCGATCGCCGCCGCCGCGATCGGCTTCACCCTGGCCGGCGGCATCCTCAGCGCCGTCACCTACGTGCTGGCCCGGCAGTTCGGCGGCGACGGGCCATGGCAGTCGACGGTCGGCCTGGCCGTGCTGGTCAGCTGGACCACCGACGTCCCGCGGCTGCTGCTGACGCTGTTCCTGCCCGCCGGCAACGTGGTGGTGCAGGCGGTCGGCTGGGCGACCTGGGTGGGCTGCGCGGCGCTGCTGACCATCATGGTGCGGCGGATCCACGACCTGCCCTGGGGCAAGGCGGCCGGTGCGGCGGCGGTGCAGCTGATCGCGCTGCTGGTGCTGATCAAGCTGCCCACGCTGGGCTGAGGCCCGTAGCCCCGGGCGTCCGGATGGTGGGATTTTTGTAGGGTGGGGTGTTCGGCCCACCCTCAGATCCCGTCCGGAGCCCGCGCATGAGCCTGCCCACCACCCACGTCAGCTTCCCGGCCGGGGCGGTGACCGGCGCCTCGCCGATCCTCGCCGTGCACACCCTGCCCGACGGGCGCACCGCCGTGGTCACCGAGGCCACCCCCTTCCACCCGGTCGACCACACCTGGCCCGACCAGCCCGCCGACCTCGGCACCCTCACCGTCGACGGCACCGCGCACCCGGTCGTCGACTGCCTCACCGGCGGCCACGGCCCGGACGGCGAGTTCGCGGCCGGCGCCGACATCCCGGTCCGGCGCGGCGACGAGGACTGGGCCTGGCTGGTGCTGCACGTGCTGCCCGCCGGCGCGCTCGGCCCGGAGGCTGTCGGACGCACCGCCGAACTCGCCGTCGACACCGAGCGCCGCGCGCTGCTGTCCGCCGCGCACACCGGCTGCCACCTGCTGGCACTGGCCCTGAACGCCGCGCTCGCCCCGCGCTGGCGCAAGGACCCGGGCCGCTCCGACGCCTTCGGCAACCCGGACTTCGACAGCCTCGCCATGGACACCTCGGTGATGGACACCGAGGCCAGCACCGACACCTACCGGATCGGCAAGTCGCTGAAGAAGAAGGGCTTCACCGTCGACGCCACCGAGGAACTCCCCTCGCTCGCCGACGCGCTGCCCGCCCTCACCGCGGACGTCAACGCCCGCCTGGCCGCCTGGGTCGCCGCCGACGCGGCCGTCCGGATCGACGTCCCCGGCCCCGAGCTCACCGCCCGCCGCCGCTGGCACGCCGACCTCCCGGACGGCGCCGCGGAGATCCCCTGCGGCGGCACCCACCTCCACCACCTCGGCGAACTCGTCGAGCTGCGCACCGAGTTGACGCTCTCCGCAGACGGCACCGAGCTGGTCGCCCGGACCAGCCCCAAGCGCGCCTGACACATGATGAGGGCCGGCCCCGAACTGCGGGGCCGGCCCTCCTTGCTGTCCGTGCGCTCTGCTGAAGCGGCTCAGACCTCGGTGCGGTGGAAGTTCAGGTACGACCGCGACGGCGTCGGGCCGCGCTGGCCCATGTAGCGGGAGCCATAACGCTCCGAGCCGTACGGGTGCTCGGCCGGCGAGGACAGCCGGAACAGGCACAGCTGGCCGATCTTCATGCCCGGGTACAGCTTGATCGGCAGCGTCGCCACGTTCGACAGCTCCAGCGTCACGTGGCCGCTGAAGCCCGGGTCGATGAAGCCCGCGGTCGAGTGCGTCAGCAGGCCCAGGCGGCCCAGGCTGGACTTGCCCTCCAGCCGCGAAGCGACGTCGTCCGGCAGCGTGATCACCTCGTAGGTGGATGCCAGCACGAACTCGCCCGGGTGCAGGATGAACGCGTCATCGCCCTCCGGCTCCACCAGCCGGGTCAGGTCCGGCTGCTCCTCGGAGGGGTCGATGTGCGGGTAACGGTGATTCTCGAAAACCCGGAAGAACCGGTCGAGGCGGACGTCGATGCTCGACGGCTGGACCATCGACGGGTCGAACGGGTCGATGACGACCCGGCCCTTGTCGATCTCGCTACGGATGTCATTGTCAGAGAGCAGCACGCCCCCGAGGGTACGTGCCACGGGCGGGCCGCCCAAAAGCACCCGCCCCGCAGACCAGCCCCGGCGGCCGCCCGCACCGCCTACATCCTTAGCCCGCGCGCCAGTTGGACCTCCGACAGCTCCGACACGTCCGCCGGCACCGAATTCCGCAACCGCCCGCACCGCGGACACCGCAACAACCGCCCCGGCCCCAGCCGCCCCGCCTGCAACTGCTGCATCGGAAACGCCGCCGTCCCGAACAGATGCCCCTCCGCACAACGAACCAGGGTGCGCTGCTCCATCGGTCCCCTTCCCGTACTTCCGCATCCACCGAAAGCCGTCACATTAGGGGACCAACCGGACACCACCCCACCAGGCTCGCCGCCACCCAGAACCCCGTACTCCCACCCCACCCGATGGGGTACAGTGGTGCTTGATCGATCCGTCCCTGACGGTTCGTCAGCTGCGGGCGTAGTTTAATGGTAGAACATGAGCTTCCCAAGCTTAGAGCGCGAGTTCGATTCTCGTCGCCCGCTCCAGCAGAAAGCCCCAGGCCAGTGGCCTGGGGCTTTCTCGTTGCCTGGGCCAATTCGAGGGTGAAGGCCGGCTCGGCACGGGTCCGGCGCTATTTGATCTTTCGGAGGACGGGTTGGTCCTCCCCAAAGGGCTCCGGCGTGCTCCGTCCGGTACGGGTGACCTCGACCATGGGCTCCTCGTACATTTCGCTGTAGTGCGCGGAGGGCGCGACTTTCTGGACGCCGGCTGTCCGGTACCGCCCGGACTGCGCCTCAATCAGGATTGTGTCGCCTGCGCGGAGGTCCGCAGCCCTCACTTTCTCGGTGTTGCGGAGCATGGGAGCGTTCTTCGTGTCGATCTCGGAGTACCAGTTCTGGAGCGACGCGGTGCGCCGGTCGTTCTCTTCCCGCAGCAGATCCAGATCCATGCGTTCGCGCTTGAGCACCGCGCGAGCTTCCTCGACGGTGCCGCGGATCTCTGCCGCCGTAGGCCAATCGGCCGGGCGCCGGCTGTTGCCCGATTCGCGGTCGAGGTGATTGGCCAGGGTTTCGATCAGATCGAGCAGGCGTTCCGAGTTGGTCATGTCGTCATTGTGCAGTGGGTCGGCCCCGGGGATGCCGGGAAGGCCGGTACTGCGGCCGACGCCGAACGGTTGCCTCTCGCTTTTCGAAACCCCATCAGGCTGGTGCGCACAGAGCCCGGGGCTGGTAGGCCACCAGTATCACCAGCCTGGAACGAGAGTTCGGTTCGTGTCGCCCGCTCCAGCGGAGAGCCCCGGGCCGGTGGTCCGGGGCTCTTTGTGGTGGTGGGGTCAGGCCGGGTGCGGGGCGCCGAGGTGGGGGAAGTGGGGGAGGAGGTCGGTGTGGGGGGTGATGTGGTCGGTGGGGACTTTGCCGCCGGTGAGCATGGTGAGGCGGGCGGAGGTGACGTCGTCGGTGAGGGTGCGGCCGTTGGGGTAGGCGGTGGGCTTGGTGCGGTCGTAGCGGAGGATGTCGGGGAGGACGGCGCGTAGGGCCTGTTCGGCGGCTTGGGGGGTGTAGTCGCCGAAGTGCTGGAGGACGGCCGACCAGGGTTCGCGGTAGGTGGTCCAGTCGTCGGCGGGTTCGCCGGCGTTGTAGGCGTCCTTGACGTCCTCGGCGTTGAAGTAGGCGGTCAGGGACGGGTGAGCGCCGCGGTCGACGGAGGTGAGTCGGCCGTTCTGGTGGAGGCTGACCCGGCCCCAGACGCCGATTTCGGGGTGCGGGCCGAGTTCGGTGTTCGGGACTTCCAGTGCCATGGCGAAGACGTTCTTGTCGGCTCCCCAGTCGACGCCGGTCCATTGGAACTTGGCGACGATGCCGTCCAGGTCGGCGAAGAACGGGTCGCTGCGGAAGCCGATGTAGCACTTGTAGGGGCCGGACTCGGTCACGGTGGGTGTGGCGTCGAAGTTCACCGGGAGGTCGGTGAAGAGTTCCTGGCCGGTGGCGTCGTGGGCGCGGGCCTGGTCGCCGGTGGCGCGGCGGACGGTGGCGGTCTGATGGTTGTTGGTGGGTGGGGAGAAGGTGAAGCTGTAGGCGATGTCGGCCCGGTGGTCGCTGTCGGTGTCGATGTTGATGCGGTAGACGGCGTCCGGGTGGAAGGCGTCGCCGCCGGTGGGGGCGATCGGGTTGACGTTGAGGATCAGGACGGTGCGGTCGCCGGGGGCGGCGAAGGCGAACAGGTCCGTCATGTCGAGGCGGGCGTCGTCCAGGGGTGAGCGGAGGTTGGGGCCGCTGAGGTGATGGGACATGGCGCCAGCATCGGAAGTCGAGTGTTCAGGGGTGTCGCGGCGCGGCTTGCGGGGGCCGGGATTCATCCGGTTGGCCCCGGAGGGGGAGCGGACGTGGCCTCAAGTCGACGTCGAGGGGCGGGAGTTCTGCTTCGGCGGAGTGGCGGGTGCACAGGTAGCATGCGCGGTCGGCCGAGGTGTGTGCCTGCGAGGAGGAAGCCGGGACGATGGACGTACGACTCGACGAGGCAGTGCCGGGGTGCCCGGTAAAGGGCGGGCGGGTGCCGCTGTACGGGCCGGAATTCGCCGCCGATCCGCAGGGGTACTACGAGCGGTTGCGGCGGTTCGGGCCGGCGGCTCCGGTGGAATTGGCGCCCGGGGTGGAGGCCACGCTGGTCACCGACTACGCGACGGCCCTGCGACTGCTGCAGGATCCGGCGACGTTCCGCAAGGATCCGCACCGGTGGCGGGCGCTGTACGAGGGGCGGATCCCGGCCGACAGCCCGGTGCTGCCGCTGCTCGCGCCCCGTCCGAACTGCATGTTCACGGACGGCGCCGAGCACTTGCGGCTGCGGCAGGCGGTCACCGACAGCATGGCCCGGGTCGATCCGGGTCGGCTGGCCCGGACGACCAGGCAGGTTTCCGACTTCCTGATCTCGCGGTTCGCGGAGCAGGGGGCGGCCGATCTACTGGCCGCGTACGCCAAGCAGTTGCCGCTGTTCGTGTTCAACGACCTGTTCGGCTGTACGGCCGAGATCGGCGACCGGGTGCTGTTTGGGATCTCCGGCATGTTCGACGGGGTGAACGCCGAGCAGGCCGCCCAGGTGCTGTTCGGCGCGGTCGGCGAACTGGTCGTGCTCAAGCGGGAGCGGCCGGGCGACGACGTGACGAGTTGGCTGATGGAGCACGGTCAGCGGCTCACGGACGACGAGATGGTCCACCAACTGGCCCTGCTGCTGGGTGCCGGGGCCGAGCCGCTCGGCAACCTGATCGGCAACACGCTGCACCGGCGGCTCACCGGCGACACCTACACCGTGGGCGGCGGCCTCACCGACGAGGCGATCGACGACACCCTGTGGGACAACCCGCCGATCACCAACCTGGCGCCGCACTACCCGGTGACGGACCTGAACCTCGGCGGGCAGTGGGTGCGGGCGGGCGACCTGGTGCTGGTCAGCTTCGCCGCCGCCAACACCGGCCCGGAGCTGGTCGCGCAGCGCCAGGCCGGCAGTCGCGCCTACCTGTCGTGGAGTGCCGGGCCGCACGCCTGCCCGTCGAAGGATCCGGCGCTGCACATCACCATGGCCGCGCTGGACAACCTGTTCCAGCAGCTGCCGGATCTCGAACTGGCCGTGCCCGAGGCGTCGTTGAGCTGGCGTCCGGGCCCGTTCAACCGGGCGCTCGCCGCGCTGCCGGGCCGGTTCACGCCGCGCGAGCCGGTGCCGCCGGTGCCCGCCCGGCGCGCGGCCGCGGAGCCGGAGACGGCGCGGAAGCCGGAGGCGCCGGCTGGAAAACCGGGGCGTTGGAGCCAGTTCCTCAGCTGGCTGACCGGCTGATCCAAGAGCGACCCCGTCCTCCCTTGCCCGGCGCGAACGGCCCGGCCACACTTGCCTCGGGTCGGACGAGGGGGGCGCGCGATGGCGGTACCGGCAGCGGTCGGCGGGGTCCCGTTCGGCCCCCGGTTGCGGGCGCTGCGCCGGCGTTCCGGGCTCAGCCAGCAGGCCGCCGCCGAGCGCGCCGGGCTGAGCACCCGGGCGTTGCGTGACCTCGAACAGGGCCGGGTCCGCCGGCCCCGGCCGCGTACGCTGCGGCAGTTGGCCGAGGCGCTGGCGATCAGCGACGAAGAACTCGCCGATGCGCAACGGGAGTTGGACGACGGGCCGCGGCTGCTGGTCCTCGGGCCGCTGGAGCTGCGGAACGGTGGCGATCCCGTCCCGGTCACCAGCCCGATGCTGCGCCGCCTGCTCGGCCTGCTGGCGCTCAAGCACCCGGAGCCCGCCACCCGGCAGGAGATCACCGACACGCTGTGGCCGGACGGGCCGCCGGACTCGCAGCAGAGCCTGGTGCACACGTACGTCAGCCAGGCCCGCCGCCTACTGGCAACCGGGGTGGCCCGCACCCCCACCGGCTACCGGCTGACGGCCGGCCCGCAGGACACCGATCTCGGCCGCTTCGACGCCCTGTTGGCCCGTACGGTGTGCACGCACCACGCGCCCGAACCGGCCACCGTCCACGAGACGCTGGCCCGGGCGCTGCGCTGGTGGCGCGGGCCGGTGCTGGCCGACGCCGACCCGGCGCTGCGGCGGCACCCGGCCGCCGTCGCGGCGGGCGAACGGCGGATCCGCGCCGCGCTGTTGTACGCCGACACCGCCCTGCTGCTGCACCGGCCCGCCGACGCCGTCCCCCAGCTGTGGGAGTTGGTGCATGCCGAGCCGCTGCACGAGGGGTTGCACGCCCGGCTGATCCTCGCGCTGGCCGGGGGCGGCGAGCAGGCCGCCGCGCTCGACGTGTTCCAGCGGTTGCGCGAGCGACTCGACGAGGAGCTGGGCATCGCCCCCGGCCCGGAGGTCGAGGACGCCCACCTGCGGGTGCTGCGTCGCCAACTTCCAGTGCCCGCAAGGGGCGTCCAGCCGGCCCAGCTGCCCGCAAGGGATGTCCAGCCGGCTCAGCTGCCCGCAAGGGATGTCCAGCCGGCTCAGCTGCCCGCCGAGAGCGGCCCGCACCTCGGCCGCCGGGCCGAGCTCCGGCTGCTCGACGCGCTGACCGCCCCGGGCCCGCAGCCGCGCCTGGCGGCGGTGGTCGGCCCGCCCGGTGTCGGCAAGACCGCGCTCGCCGTGCACTGGGCGCACACCCGCCGCGAGCGCTTCCCGGACGGGCAGCTGTACATCGACCTGCGCGGCCATTCTCCGCACCCGGCGCTGCGTCCCGCCGAGGTGCTCGGCCGCTTCCTGCGCGCCCTCGGCACCCCGCCGGACCGGCTGCCCGACTGCCGGGACGAGGCCGCCGCGCTCTACCGCACCCTGCTCGCCGACCGGCGCGTGCTGATCGTGCTGGACAACGCCCGCGACGCCGAACAGATCCGCCCGCTGCTGCCCGGCGCCCGCGGCTGCGCCGTCCTGGTCACCGGCCGCCACCGCCTGACCGGGCTGGTCGCCGCCGACGGCGCCCGCCGGCTCACCCTGGACGCGCTCGGCCCGGACGAGGCCCGCGAGCTGCTCGGCAGCGTGGTCGGCGAGTGCCGGGTCGCCGCCGAACCCGAGGCCGCCCGCCGCCTCGTCGAGCTCTGCGACGGCCTGCCGCTGGCCGTCCGTGCCGCCGGTGCCGGCCTGGTCGCCCGGGACGGCACGATCGCCGAACACTGCGCCCGGCTGGCCGGGGACGGCCTGCTCGAGCTGCTGCACGTCGAGGGCGACCCGCGTTCGACCGTCCGGGCCGCGCTCGACCTCTCCTACCGCGAACTGCCCTCCCCGGCCCGGCGGTTGTACCGCCTGCTCGGGCTGCTTCCCGGCCCGGACACCACCGCCGACGGCGCCGCCGCCCTTGCCGGCACCGGCCCCGGCGAGGCCGCCGCCCTGTTGCGGACCCTCGCCGACGCCCATCTGCTGCGTGAGCGCGCCGGCCGGTACGGGCTCCCCGGGCTGCTGCGTGCGCATGCCCGCGAGTTGACGGAGCGTCAAGAGATGGGCCCCGCCCGGAAGCGGCTGTTCGACTGGTATCTGACGGACGCCGACGAGGACCTGGCCCCCGTTGTCCGGCAGGCCTGCGACGCCGGCTTCCCCGCCACCGCCCGGCGGCTCGCCGAACAGCGGCGGCCCGCGGCGGCGGCCACCGGGCACCCCGACGACCTCACCGTGCTCGGGCTGATCTGCGGGAAGCTCGGCCGGCTCCAGGAGGCCGCCGAGCACTTCACCCGGGCCGCCCGGCTGCACCGCGAGCAGGGCGCCACCGCCGAGGAGGCCATCGCCCGGACCAACCTGGCCGCCGTCCGCCGCGCGCTGGGGCGTCCGGCCGACGCCGTCCGCCTGCTCGACGCGACGCTGCCCGTGCACCGCCGCACCGGCAACACGTTCAGCGAGGCGGTGGCGCTGACCTGCCTGTCCGGCGCGCGCACCGACCTCGGCGACCCCGCCGCCGGCCGGCTGCTCGCCCGCGCCGCGATCACCGCCGCCCGCACCCTGCGCCACCCCGCGCTGGAGGCGGGCGCCCACCTCGCGCTGGCCGCCGCGCACGAACGCGCCCACTGCCGAGCCGACGCGGCCGCCGGATACCGGGAGGCGCTGCGCCTCGCGGAGGCCGCCGACGACCGGCACCCGCAGGCCGTCGCGCTGATCGGCCTCGCCACCACCCGCTCCGGCACCGACCCGCAGGCCGCCCTGGAGCACGTGGAAAACGCTCTCCGGATCAGCCGCGCCGCGGGTTTCCGCATCCTCGAAGGCAACGCTCTTGCCGCTCTGACCTGCGCACTCGTCCGGCTGGAGCAGCCGCAGGCGGCACTGGACAGCGGCCGCCGCGCGCTCGCCCTGCACCGTGCGACCGGCCACCTGCCCGGCGAGGTGAGGGCCCTGCTGGCCCTCGGCCGCGCGCAGTCCGCGCTCGGCGCGCCCGGCCTCGCCGTCGGGCACTGGCGGGAGGCGTTGCGGCTGTCCCGGGCGATGGGCGTGAGCAGGCTGCGCTGAGCGGCAGTTCCGCCGCTTCCGCGCTTTCTGCCGGTCGCGGCTGACGGAAGGTCATATCGGCAGGTCAGAAGGGGTTTGGGCGCCTCTGGTCCGGCTGTGGGAGCGGGTACAGGCCACCTTCGTACGGTGGGCGCACCGCCCGCGCCGACACCCGGAGGACTTCGCATGAGCCGCTACGACCTGCTGGCGTCCACCCCGTCGGCGCGCCGCGTCCAACAGGAGCTGGGCAGCGCCGCCGCGGCCGGGCGCCGCCCGCGCGAGCCCGCCGGGGAGCCCGAGCCGCTGACCGGTGCTGCCGCCGCGTTCATCGCAGGCCTCGACGGCTTCCTGGTCGGCACCGTGAACGAGAACGGCTGGCCGTACCTCCAGTACCGGGGCGGCCCGCCGGGCTTCGTGCACGTGCTGGACGCGCACACGCTCGGCTACCTGGACGTCCGCGGCAACCGGCAGTACCTGACCACTGGCAACCTGCGTGCCGACGACCGGGTGTCGCTGTTCTTCCTCGACCACGCCAGGCAGGCCCGGCTCAAGTTGTTCGGCCGGGCCACCGCCGTCCCGGCCGACCGGTACCCGGAGTTGGTCGCCCGCCTGGAATCCCCGCGCACCGACGGCCGGATCGAACAGGTCGTCACCGTCCGGGTCGAGGCGTTCGCCTGGAACTGCCCCAACCACATCACGCCGCGGTTCAGCGAGGCCGAACTCGACCACGCCCTCGCCCCGGTCCGCGAGCGTCTCGCGCGGCTGGAGGCGGAGAACGCCGCCCTGCGCGCCGAACTCGCCGCCGCCCGTACCGATTTGAAGGACTGAACCGTGTCCGAACGCCTTGCCGATGCCCCTGCGGCGGAACAGGTCCGGCCCGCCGAACCGGCGATCTGGTCCCGCAACTTCCGCTATTACTTCACGGCCCGCAGTGCGGGCCTGCTCAGCTGGGCGATGCTCCCGGTCGCGGTCTCGGCCGGTCTGATCGGCAGCGGCCACGGCCTGGACGCCGCCGGCTACGCGATGGCTTTTCTGGTCGGCCCGTTCGCCGGGCTGGTGCTGTTCGGCGGGGTGCTCGCCGACCGGTTCACCGCCCGCCGGATGATGATCGTTGCCGACCTGGCCAACCTCACCGCGCACATCCTGCTGGCCGTTCTCTTCCTGTACGGCATCGACCACCTGTGGCAGCTGTACGCCCTGCTGGTGGTGGCCGGTACCGCCAACGCGCTGTTCCAGCCCGGGGCTTCGTCCACCGTCCCGCTGGTGGCCCGGGACGTGCAGGGTGCCAACGGGGTGCTGCGCACCTCCGAGGCGGTCACCGGGCTGGGCGGGCCCGCGCTGGCCGGCGTGCTGGTCGGGTTCGGTTCCACGGGCTGGGTGATGGTGATCTCCGGCCTCGTCTACGCGACCAGTGCGATCTGCCTGTTCGCGCTCCGCCTCGGTGCGGTGCCCGCCCCGCCGGTCGGGGACGGGCTGTGGCGGAACCTGGTGGTCGGCTGGCGGGAGTTCCGTTCCCGCAGCTGGCTGTGGGGCGTCATCGCGATCTGGATGGTCTACGCCGTGCTGTCCTGGGGCCCGCAACTCTCGCTCGCCGCAGGGCTGATCGTCCCCCGGCACGGCGCCACCGCCTTCGGGCTGGTCAACTGCGCGCTCGGCGCCGGGACGGTGGCCGGTGGGCTGATCGCGATCCGCTGGAAGCCGGCCCGTCCGCTCGCCGCCGGCGGGGCTGCGATGTTCGCCTACCCGCTGTACCCGCTCGGCCTGGTGCTCGGTGCCCCGGTCTGGCTGCTCGCCGCCGCGCAGCTGCTGGTCGGCGCGGGGATCGGCGTCTGGGGCGTCATGTGGGCCACCAGCGTGCAGACCCAGGTTCCCGGCGAGGTCCTCAACCGCGTCCACGCGTACGAGGTGGCCGGCTCGGTCGGCATGTACCCCCTCGGCAGCGCGCTGGCCGGCCCGGCCGTGCACGCCTTCGGCACCACGCCCGTCCTGCTGGTCGGCACCGTCGTCGCGCTGCTCGTCCCGGCCGCGCTGCTGCTCACCCGCCCGATCCGCACGCTGACCCGGGTGCCGGACCGCAGCTGAAAAACGTGGGCCGATATCAGTCGTCCAGCGGTTCCGGAGCGGGGGCGGCGGGGCGCGGGGCGGCCAGCAGGAAGGGGATCAGGCCGCGGTGCAGCAGGGCGGTGCGCCAGGCGGTGCGGGCCGCGGACAGCTCCTGGGTGTGCTGCGGCTCCTCGGAGGGCGTGGCGCGCTGGCGGGAGGCGCTGAACAGCAGGCCGAGCAGGCCGATCAGGGCGCTGGCGACGGCGATGGCGACGGTGGACCATGCGGCGGTGCGCAGCACGTCGGCGGTGAAGGCGTGCGGGCTGGACAGGCCGATCAGGGACGCCAGCAGGAAGAACACGGCGGCGGCGCTGCCGGACACGATCGGTACCACCAGGGCCAGCGCGCCGAACCAGCCGGACATCCGCTCGCCGGGTTCGGCGGCGGGCCCGGGTGCGGCGGGTGCGGCGTCGCGGAGCCGGCAGTACGTCAGGTACTCAGGTTCGGCCGCGGCCAGGATCTCCTCGGTGCGCTGCCGGGCCAGTATCCGCAGCCGGGTGGCCTGCGAGGTGTCGCCGGTCAGTGCGGTGCGCACGGCGGGGTCGGCGAAGGCCCGGCCGAGGGCGTACTCGAAGTCGGCGCGGTCCTGCTGGGTGGGGCCGTGACCGGTGAGCGGGTCCATGGTGTTGTCCCCCGTGGGTCGAATGCCGGTCAGCCGTAGCTGACGTCGGAACAGAGGTCGTCGTCGGCGGAGCGGGCCTGGCTGACGCTGGTGGGCAGCGGGCCGGTGGGCAGCGGCGGGGCGGCGGTGGTGCCGTTGCCGGCCGCGTAGTCGGCGCCGAGGGTGAGGGAGATGCCGGCGTGGCTGCCGGCCTGCAGGGTGGCGCCGGGGAAGAGTTCGGCGACCTTCTGGGCCTTGGCCTTCTCGCCGGGCCCGTATTCGACGAGGGTGGTGGCGTGGCTGCGGGAGGTGGCGTTGGCCCGGCCGGTGACGGTGAAGCCGGAGCCTTCCAGCGCCTCGGCGGCCTTGCCGGTCAGTCCGCCGGTCTCGGTGCCGTTGTAGACGGTGACCTTGATGCCGGCCCCGTCGACCTTGGCCGGTGCGACGGTCTGGCTGGGCGTGGGTTCGGCGGCGGGCGCACTGGCGGCGGGCGCACTGGCGCCGGCCGAGGCGTCCTGGCCGTCCAGGGTGCGGTCGGCCTTGAGCGCGGCCCACAGCTGGTCGACGTCGGGGTGCACGAGGGCGACCCGGTCGCCCTGGTAGCGCCACGGCACGGTGAGGAACTTGATGTCGTGCAGGTCGATGTCCTTGAGCGACATGGCGAAGTCGACGAGCTTCTGCGCCGAGCCGAGTCCCTCGTCGACGGTGAGCGACTTGGTGACGGCGTCGGCCAGCGGCAGCAGCGCGACGGGGTTCATGCCCTGCGACTTGACCTGCTTGATCAGCGAGGACAGGAAGGCCTGTTGGCGCTTGGTGCGGCCGATGTCGGAGCCGTCGCCGAGGCCGTGCCGGATCCGGACGTAGTCGAGGGCGGCCTGGCCGGAGATCTTCTGGTGGCCCTGGGCGAAGAGCTCCTTGCCGCGGTGTCCGAGGTTCGGGTTGAGGTCGCCCTCGTACACGGCCTTGGGCAGGCAGACGTCGACGCCGCCGACGGCGGAGGTCATGTCGGCGAAGCCCTGGAAGTTGATCACCATGGTGTGGTCGATGCGCAGCCCGGTGAGCTTCTCCACGGTGTTCTGGGTGCAGGCGGGGTTGCCCTGGTCGGTGTTGCCGACCGAGAAGGCGCCGTTGAACATGGCGCTGGCCTGCGGCTTGGTCCAGGTCTTGTTGGGCAGCAGGCAGGACGGGATGGCGACCAGCGAGTCGCGCGGGATGGAGACGCCGACGGCGTGTTTGTGGTCGGCGTAGACGTGCAGCAGGATCGCGGTGTCCGAGCGGGCGCCGCCGTCGTCTCCGCCGCCGAGGTCCTTGTTGGTGCCGGCGCGCGAGTCGGAGCCGATCAGCAGGAGGTTGGCCGGGACCCGGCCCTGGGAGTCGGCGCTGGCGGCGTCGGGGCGGTCCTTGCTGATGCCGGCGCTGTCGAAGGTGCTCAGGTTGCCGTTGAGCCGGTAGTAGACCAGGCCGCCCGCGGTGACGGCGAGCGCGACGACGCCGGCGGTGGACCACAGGACGATCCGGCGGACTTTGCGGCCGCGGCCGGATCCGTCGCTCCGGGCCCCCACCCTGCGTGCAGACATGACGCACCCTTCCCCGTCGTGGCCGGCGGAGCGCCGGCCCGAACTTCTACAGAGCTGTAGAGGTTCAGCGAAGCATACAAATTCGGTCGGGTGAAGTCACACCCCTCCCTCCGTGCGGTGGCGGCGCCCGCGCCCGGTGCCCGGGAAAGCGCGATCCCCCGGCGGCCGGGGGCCGTCGGGGGATCGGTGAGCGGGGAAGGTCAGTGCATGCGCAGCAGGGCGAGGTGGACGACGGTGGCCCGGGCGAGGTCCAGGGTGGCGCCGCGGCGGTGGCGGCGGGCTTCGGCGGATCCGGCGCGTTCGATGGCGGTGCGGCGGGCGTCGTCCTCGGCGGGGGCGTCCACGATGAACAGGTGGCTGCCGGAGCGGACCTGGTTGGCGTGCGGGATCTCGACGCACCAACGGTGACGGCTCTGGGTGGCGTCCATCGGCCTTCCTCTCCCGGCGGGACCTCCGTGCCGGTACCTGGGGGGGCTTCCGCGGGCGGCAGGGGTCCTTAGACCATAGGTATAGGCCAATTCCTCCGTCAAGAGGACAAGTTGTCCATTAGATAATCCGTTCAACGGTGTATATCCGGTCGCTGTCCGCTACCGTTCCGGCCATGACCGCCCCCGCCCACCCGGCACCCTCGGCCCGCCGCCTGCGCACCCGGGCCACCCTGCTCGCCGTCCTCGGCGAACACGGCACGCTCAGCCGCGCCGAGATCAGCCGGCTCACCGGGCTCTCCCGCTCCGCCGTCAGCAGCGCCGTCACCGACCTGATCGACGAAGGACTCGCCGGCGAAACCGCCGCCACCGCCGCCGCCGGACGGGGCCGCCGCGCCGCCGCCGTCACCCTGCGCCGCGCCCACGCCCTCGTCCTCGCCCTCGACTTCGGGCACACCCACGTCACCGCCGCCGTCGCCGACACCACCGGCACCGTACGCGGCGAGGCCACCGCCCGCCTCGACGTCGACAACCACCCCCGCGAGGTGCTGGCCGCCGCCCGCACCCTCGCCGACCGGGCACTCGCCGCCGCCGGCCACCCCCTGGACGCCATCACCGCCGTCGCCGCCGGCATCCCCGGCGCCCTCGACACCCGCACCAATGTGGTTCGCGCCCCCTCCACCCTCTCCCAGTGGATCGGCATGGACCCCGCCGCCGAACTCGGCCGGCTCTTCGGCCTGCCCGTCACCGTCGGCAATGACGCCGAGATGGGCGCCCGCGGCGAACGCGCCCACAGCGGCGGGAACGCCGTCAACGACCTGATCTACGTCAAGGCCTCCACCGGCATCGGCGCCGGACTGCTGCTCGACGGACGCATCTACCGCGGCGCCAGCGGCATCTCCGGCGAGATCGGACACATCCAGCTCCCCGACACCGGCACCTGGTGCCGCTGCGGCAACCGCGGCTGCCTGGAGTCCGTCGCCTCCATCGTCGAGGTCCGCCGCCGCCTCGCCCACGTCCTCGCCCCCGGCGCCCGCCCCGACGAAAACGTCGAACTGCCGCCGCTCGGCGAACTCACCGACACCCCTGCCGCCGCCCGCGTCATCGGCGAAGCCGGCCGCACCATCGGACGCGTCCTCGCCGACCTGGTCAACTGCCTCAACCCCGCCGCCATCGTGATCGGCGGCGAACTCGGCCTGGCCGGCACGCCGTTGATCAACGGCATCCGCGAGTCGGTCGACCGCTACGCACAGCCCGCCGTCGCCGAGGCCGTCGAGATCCGCGCCAGCCGGCTCGGCCTGCGCTCCGAACTGTACGGAGCGATCGACACCGCGGTGGCCGCGGCGGTCGGTCAACTGCCCTGATCGACGCCGCGCCGGCCCCTAACGAGGCTGACGGGCCCGCTCCGCCAGGAAACGGCGCTCCGGCAGGCTCGGCGCCAGCGCGGACGCCCGGCGGAACACCTCCGCCGCGGCCTCCGCCTCGCCGGTGCGGGCCAGCAGCTCGGCCCGCACCGCCAGAAAACGGTGGTGCCGGCCCAACACCCGCTCCAGCGCTTCGAGTTCCTTCAGCGCGAGCTCCGCGCCGTGCACCTCCGCCAGCGCGACCAGCCGGCCCAGTTCCGGCATCGGGCCGGGCGCCACCCGTACCAGCAGGTCGTACAGCGCCAGGATCTGCGGCCAGTCGGTGGCCGCCACGTCCGGCGCCTCGTCGTGCAGCGCCGCGATCGCCGCCTGCAACTGGTACGGGCCCACCCGGCCGTGCGGCAGCGCCCGTTCCACCAGCGCCACGCCCTCGGCGATCGCCGCCGCGTCCCAGCGCGTCCGGTCCTGCTCCGCCAGCGGCACCAGCTCCCCGCCCGGGCCGGTCCGCGACGGGCGCCGGGCGTCGGTGAGCAGCATCAGCGCCAGCAGGCCCATCACCTCGGCGTCCGCGGGCAGCGACCGGTGCAGCAGCCTGGTCAGCCGGATCGCCTCGTCGGACAGCCGGGGGGTGGTCAGGTCCTCGCCGGAGGTGGCGGTGTAGCCCTCGTTGAACACCAGGTACAGCACCTGCAGCACCTCGCGCAGCCGCTCCACCGTCTCACCCGGCTCCGGCAGCACGAACCACAGCCCGGACGAACGGATGGTCTGCTTCGCCCGGCTGATCCGCTGCGCCATGGTCGCCTCCGGCACCAGGAACGCCGCCGCGATCTGCGCCGTGCTCAGGCCGCCGACGGCGCGCAGCGTCAGCGCGATCCGGCTCGGCGCGGTCAGCGCCGGGTGGCAGCACAGGAACAGCAGCGCCAGCGAGTCGTCCCGGTCCGCGGCGGGGTCGGCGTCGGCCGCCCGGCCCAGCAGCTCGGACTGCGGCGTGGCCAGGAACAGCCGCTCCTCGCGTTCGCGCCGGGCCCGGTCCGCGCGCACCAGATCGACCAGCCGGCGCGCCGCCACCGTCACCAGCCAGCCGCGCGGGTTCTCCGGCCGGCCCTGCCGCGGCCACTGTGTCGCGGCCGCCAGCAGCGCCTCCTGCACCGCGTCCTCGCAGCTGTCGAACGCGCCGGGGTGGCGGCGCAGCAGCACCGCCAGGACCTGGGGCGCGAGTTCGCGCAGCAGGTCCTGGTCGGCGGGTGCCCGGTCGGTCATGACGCGGTTCAGTCCGTCATCGGCGTCTCGTGCAGGATCGGCCACAGCTCGACCGGTTCCTGGTCCGCCCACGGCATGTCGGCGGCGATCTCCAGCGCCCGCTGCTCGTTCTCACAGTCCAGCAGGTAGAAGCTCGCCATGTACTCCTTGGTCTCCAGGTACGGCCCGTCGCTCACCGCGGGCAGCCCGTCCTGGCGGCGCACCAGCCGGCTGGCGGCCGCGTCGCCGAGGCCGTACGCGCCGATCAGTTCGCCGGTCTCGCGGTAGCGCTGGTTGAACGCGTCCTGCTGGGCGATCGCCGCCGGCCACTCCTCGGCCGAGATGGACGCCCACTTCTCCTGGTTGCCGTAGGTCATCAGCAGGTACTTCACGGGGACCACGTCCTCTGTGTCGGTGGGTGCTTGTGTCCACTGGTCGGAGCGGAGCGGCGCTTCTCTACACGGAGTGGCGCTTCTCTGCGCGGGGCGACGTTATTCGGCGGAGGCGGTCGGCGGGGTCCAGACGTACGGCGTGGTGGTCGTGACGGCGTGCATGCCGAGGCGGCGCAGGATCGGGGTGCTGTCGGGGGAGGCGTCGACCTGGAGGTAGCGGATGCCGTGGTCGAGGGCCCAGCGGGCGCGGTGGGCTACCAGCGAGCGGTAGATGCCGCGGCCGCGCCAGGCGGCCAGCGTGGAGCCGCCCCACAGGCCGGCGAACTCGGTGCCGGGGGTGCGGGTCAGCCAGGCGGCGGAGACCACCTCGGGGGTGGGGGTGTCGGTCTCGGCGACCACCACCAGGAAGCCCTCGGGGTCGGCGGCGGCGTTCTCGGTGAGGTCGCCGACCAGCCAGCTCCAGTCCTGGCCCCAGACCTCGCCCTGCAGCGCGGCGATCCGCCGCATGTCGGTGCGGGCGGTGACCCGGCGCAGCGTGATGCCGTCGGGCGCGGGGGTGGGGGTGGCGAGTTCGGCGGCCAGTCCGATCAGGACGGTCTCCGGCTCCTCGGCGACGAAGCCGGCCGCGGTCAGCCGTTCCGGGAGGTCGGCGGGCAGGTCGTGGCCGCGGGTCTTCCATTCGACGCTCTCGCCGCGGGCGGTGAAGAAGTCGCGCTGCCGGGCGATCAGCGCGTCGAGCTCGGCGCCGTCCAGGCCGAGGTCGGCGGACGGGGAGGTCACGAAGCCGCGGAAGCCGCCGCTCTTGCGCAGCAGCGGGCCGTCGGAGTCCCGGGTCTCGCCGTCGCGGGCGGGGCCGAGGCCGCGCATGTGCTCGTCGTAGGCCGCGAGCAGGGCCGTGGTCGGGTCGGTCACCAGGTGAGGGTAAACGATCTTGGCAGGCGCTCACCGGCAATTCACGGGAACACCACTGGCGTTGACGCCGGGGTGAAGGTCTAGCGTCGGAGCCATGCGGATCGGCGAGCTGGCACAGCGGGCGGGGACCACCACCAGGACGCTGCGGTACTACGAGTCGCGGGGGCTGCTGCCCGCGCGGCGCGGCGGGAACGGGTACCGGGCGTACGACGAGGAGGACCTGCGGCTGCTGCGGCAGATCCGGGTGCTGCAGGACTTCGGGTTCGAGCTGGAGGAGACCCGGCCGTTCGTGGAGTGCCTGCGGGCCGGGCATCCGGCCGGTGACTCCTGCCCGGCCTCGCTGGAGGTCTACCGGGCGAAACTGGCCGAACTGGACGCCATGGTGGCCCGGTTGAGCGAGGTCCGGGATCAGGTGGCGGCCCAGCTGGCCCAGGCCGAGGCGGCGCGCGACGCGCTGGCCGCGGCGGACCGGGAGCCGCGTTGCGAGCTGGTCCGCGACCACGAGTGAACGACGAGGGGAGAATCCGATGAGTGGCGTGCAGACCGTGACCGACCAGGACTTCGCGAGCGAGGTGCTGGCGGCGAAGGGCCCGGTGCTGGTGGAGTTCACCGCCGACTGGTGCCCGCCGTGCCGCCAGCTGGCGCCGGTGCTGGCCGAGGTGGCCGAGGAGCAGGCGGGCAAGCTGAAGATCGTCGCGTTGGACGTGGACCGCAACCCGGAGACCCAGGCCGCGTACGGCGTCCTGTCGATGCCCACCCTGATGGTCTTCCAGGGCGGCGAGCCGGTCCGCTCCCTGGTCGGCGCCCGAGCCAAGGCCCGCCTGCTGCGGGAGCTGGACGACCTGCTGTAGGACGCCGGTCGGCGCGGTCGGGCGGGTGCCCCTACGGTGGGTCGCAACACCGCACGACGAAGGAGTCACCGCCATGCCCGACCGCGACGCCGCGCTGGACACCATTCAGCGCGAGCTCACCGCGTTCGCCCGCCGGGCCCGCCACAAGGCAGCCCAGCTGCATCCCGAGCTGTCGCTGGTCACGTACAGCATGCTCGACCTGGTCAAGGAGCGCGGCTCGTGCCGGGCGGCGGACCTGGCGGCGCACTTCATGCTCGACAAGTCCACCGTCAGCCGGCAGGTCGGCGCGCTGGAGCGGCTCGGGCTGCTGGGCCGCCAGGCCGACCCGGACGACCAGCGCGGGCAGCTGCTGCACCTGACCGACGCCGGGGAGCACCTCCTGGCGGAGGCGTACGAGCAGCGGCGGCGGGCCTTCACCGACCGTTTCACCTCCTGGGACGACGAGGACCTGGACCGGTTCGCCGGCTACCTGGTCCGCTACGGCGCGTCCGAATAGCCCTGCTGCGCAACCGGCTTGACCCTCACGTGACGTGAGGCCGGAGGCTGGTGCGCAGCGGGAGGGAAGGAGGCGACGCGATGAGCGGATACACGGTGGGACAGCTCGCCCACCTCGCCGGAGTGACGGTGCGCACCCTGCACCACTACGACGAGATCGGGCTGCTGTCGCCCAGCGGCCGCACCCCGGCCGGCTACCGGCGGTACAACGACGCCGAGCTGGACCGGCTGCAGCAGGTGCTGTTCTATCGCGAACTCGGCTTCCCGCTGGAGGAGATCGCGGCGATCCTGGACGACCGCTCGGTCAGCCCGACCGAGCACCTGCGCCGGCAGCGCGAGCTGATCGGCGACCGGATCAGGAAGTTGGAGGACCTCGCCGCGGCAGTCGAACGAGCGATGGAGGCAAGGACGTTGGGCATTCAGCTGACCCCGGAGGAGAAGTTCGAGGTGTTCGGCAAGGGCTACCAGGAGAACTGGGAGGACGAGGCCGAGCAGCGCTGGGGCGACACCGACGCCTGGAAGCAGTCCCAGCAGAAGACCTCGAAGTACACCAAGGCCGACTGGGAGCGGATCAAGGAGGAGGCCGACGCCATCAACGACGCCCTGGTGGCGGCGTTCACGGCCGGCGCGGCCCCCGACAGCCCGGAGGCGATGGACGCCGCCGAACGGCACCGTGACCACATCGGCCTGAACTTCTACGAGTGCGCCCCGCAGATGCACCGCTGCCTCGGCGACATGTACGTCGCCGACCCGCGGTTCACCGCCACCTACGAGCAGCTCGCCCCGGGCCTCGCCGGGTGGCTGCGGGACGCGATCCACGCCAACGCGGACCGGCAGGAACGGTCCTGACGGCGCGCCGGCCGGGCCGGCGTCACGCGGCCCGGCCGAAGGTGCGCCGGTAGGCGGTGGGCGAGGTGCGCATGGTGCGGCCGAAGTGGTGGCGGAAGGTCGCCGCCGACTCGAAGCCCACCGCCGCGGCGATCTCCTCGACGCTGCCTTCCGGCGATTCCAGCAGCGGCAGGCTGGCCGCGATCCGCTGGATCGCCACCCACCGCATCGGGCTGACCCCGTTGCGGGCGGTGAAGTGCCGCAGGTACGAGCGGTCGGACATGCCGGCCGCCCGGGCCAGCAGCGGTACGGTCAGCGGCCGGGCGAGCTGGTCCAGCGCCCAGCGCATCGACCGGGCCACCCCGTCCTCGGGCTCGTCCACCGGCCGCACCGCGGCTTCGACGTACTGGGCCTGCCCGCCGTCCCGGTGCGGCGCGGCGACGAAGCGGCGGGCGACGGTGTTGGCGACCTTGGCGCCGTGGTCCTGCCGGACCAGGTGCAGGCACAGGTCGATGCCGGCGGCGCTGCCCGCACTGGTCAGCACCTGGCCGTTGTCCACGTACAGCACGTCCGGGTCGACCCGGACGTCCGGGTGGCGGCGGCGCAGTTCGTCGGCCCACCGCCAGTGGGTGGTGGCGGGCAGGCCGTCGAGCAGTCCGGCGGCGGCCAGCGCGAAGGCGCCGGAGCAGATCGACACCACCCGGGCGCCGCGGGCGTGCGCGGTGCGCAGCGCGGCGACCACGGCGGGCGGTACCTGGCCGTACGGGTCGGGCACCCCGACCACCACGGCGGTGTCGGCGGCGGCGAGTTCCTCCAGGCCGTGCCGGGGGGTCAGGGTGAAGCCGCCGACCGCTTCCAGCGGGTGTCCGGGCCGCTCCGCGCACACCCGGACGTCGTACCAGGGGGCGGCCAGCAGCCCGGCGAGTTCGGGGCGGGCGAGGGCGAACACCTCGACCACCACGCCGAGTTCGAACGGGGCCATGCCCGCGAAGGCGTACACGGCGACGGTGTGCACGGGCGCCGGGCGCTTTCCGATGGTGACGGGCACGGGCTCGGCCATGTGGTGCTCCAGGTGCGGCCGTTGGCGGGACGCGGCGAGTGTAGCGGCCCGTGCCGCCGCCGTGCCGCGCGCCGGGCCGGGGCGGACCGGGTGCGTCCGGGCGGTGCCGCAGGCTGACCGGACGGTGGCGGAAAACCTTTGGAACTGAGCGGCGGCCGCCCGGGAGGATGGGGTCGACAGCACGCGCGGGCAGCGGCAGCGCCCTTCGCGGACCTCACCACACCCCTACTCCGGAGAGCAGCCATGTTCACGCCCGGCCGTGCCCGTTTCGAGAAGATTGTCGTGATCGCCGCCGTCCGCTCCGGGTGGGGCCGACGGCACTGAGCGCACCGAAGCCCCCGCCGGCGGACCGGACGGGGGCTTCGGGGCGATGCATGATCAGCTGGTCAACGGGATCAGCCGTTCAGCGAGGCCATCCAGGCCTCCACCTCGTCGGCCTGCCGGGGCAGGCCCACCGACAGGTTCTCGTTGCCGTCGGCGGTGACCAGGATATCGTCCTCGATCCGGACACCGATGCCGCGGTACTCCTCGGGGACGGTCAGGTCGTCGGTCTGGAAGTACAGGCCGGGCTCGACGGTCAGCACCATGCCGGGCTCCAGCACCGCGTCCACGTAGCTCTCGCGGCGGGCGTGCGCGCAGTCGTGGACGTCCAGGCCGAGCATGTGGCCGGTGCCGTGCAGGGTCCAGCGGCGCTGCAGGCCGAGCTCCAGCACCTTCTCCACGTCGTACACCGAGGCGTCGATCAGGCCCCACTCCAGCAGGCGCTCGGCGAGCACCCGCTGCGCGGCGTCGTGGAAGTCGCGGAAGGTTCCGCCGGGGCGGACGGCGGCGATGCCGGCCTCCTGGGCGTCGTACACCGCGTCGTAGATCTTGCGCTGCAGCGGGTTGAACCGGCCGTCGATCGGCAGCGTGCGGGTGACGTCGGCGGTGTACAGCGTGCTGGTCTCCACGCCGGCGTCGAGCAGCAGCAGCTCGCCGGGGCGGACGTCACCGTCGTTGCGCACCCAGTGCAGGGTGGTGGCGTGCGGGCCGGCCGCGGCGATGGTGCCGTAGCCGACGTCGTTGCCCTCGACCCGGGCGCGGCGCCAGAAGGTGCCCTCGATCCAGCGCTCGGAGGTGGCGACGGCCTGGCCGAGCTCGCGCACCACGTCGGTGAAGCCGTTGACGGTCGAGGTGCAGGCGGCCCGCAGCTCGCCGATCTCCCACTCGTCCTTGACCAGGCGCAGCTCGGACAGGAACACCGTCAGCTCGTCGTCCTTCTCGGCGTCGAGCTGCTCGGCGAGGGCGGTCTCCAGGGCGGCGTCGTAGCCGCGCACCATGCGGGTCGGGACGGTGGCCGCGGCCAGCTCCTCGGCGGCCTTGCGGACGTCCCGCACGGGCAGGCCGTACAGCTGCTCGGCCTCGGCGTGCGAGTTGCGGCGGCCGACCCACAGTTCGCCCTGGCCGCTGAGCCAGAACTCGCCGTTCTCCCGGTCGGAGCGCGGCAGCAGGTACAGCGTGAACTCGTGGCCGCCCTCGACGGGCTCGCCGACCAGGACCGCGTCCTCGGTCTGGTTGCCGGTCAGGTGCACGTACTCGCTGGCGGCGCGGAACGCGTACTCGGTGTCGTTGGCGCGGGTGCGCAGGTTGCCGGCCGGAACGACCAGCCGCTCGCCCGGGAAGGCGGCGGACAGCTTGGCGCGGCGCTCGGCCGCGTACGAGGCCTGGGCGACCGGCTGCAGGCCGTGCAGTTCGGTGTCGGCCCAGCCGGAACGCATGGACGCGGCGAGTTCGTCGGAGACGCCGTCGTACAGGCCGTTCTTGCGGCTCTTGATCGGCTCGTCCTCCTCGCCCTCGGCGGTCCCTTCGGGGTTCTCGGACTCCGCCGGGCTGCGGTCCTCGGTCACTACGTCGCCTCCTTGCGCGTGGTACCGCCCCGCACTCCCCGGGTCGCGGGGCGCGAGGGCGGACGTCGCCCCCATGGTACGTAGGGCCGTTCGAGTGAAGAAAGGCTGTTCGGGAGGCGGCTCGTGCTACTCGAAGCGGGCCGCCAGCAGCACCAGGTCGTCCTCGCCCGGGTCCTCGCCGCCGGCCTCGGCCAGCAGGTGGTCGCAGAGCCGCTCCGGGTCCAGCCGGATGTCGCGGGGGGCGTCCGCGGCGGCCCGGCGCAGCGCGCTCTGCCCGGCGTGCAGGTTGGACCCGAACCGGCGGGCCAGGCCCTCGGTGTACAGCACCAGCACGTCGCCGCGTTCCGCGGTGAGCTCCACCCCGGGCGCCTCCCAGCAGCTGAGCATGCCGAGCGGCGCGGACAGCGAGGTCTCGACGAAGTTCGCCCCGTACCGGGTGAGCAGCACCGGCGGGCAGTTCGCCGCCCCGGCCAGCGCGATCCGGCGCTCGGCGGGGTCGACGTTGGCGTACACGGCGGTCGCCGAACGGGTCGGCTCGGTGGTCTTCAGCAGCAGCTCGAGGTCGCCGAGCACCGACACCGGGTCCTCGCCCTCCAGCACCGCGTAGGCGCGCAGCGCGGCCCGCACCCGGCCCATCGCGGCGGCGGCGCCGACGCCCGCGCCCGGTCCGGCGCTGGGGCCGCCGCCGAGCACGCTGCCGACGGTCAGCGCCAGGGTGTCGTCCGGCAGCGGGACCGCGTCGTACCAGTCGCTGCCCGCGGCGTGCTCCAGCGCGGCGGGCACGCAGCGGGCGGCGATCCGCAGGCCGGGCCGGGCGGGCAGGTGGTCGGGGAGCAGCGAGCGGCGCAGCGCGGCGGTGGCGCGCACCGCCCGGTCGGCCTCCAGTTGGCGGGCCAGCAGCGGGGAGGCGAACTCGCAGTAGCGGCGCACCAGGTGCTCGCGGCGTTCGTCGGGGCGGCCCGGTTCGTCGTAGAACCAGACGGCGGCGCCGAGCGCGCCCTCGCGTGCGGTGGCCAGCGGCAGCGCGTAGCAGGCGCCGAGGCCGAGTCGGGCGGCGATCTCGCGGAACCGGGGGCCGACCGTCGGGTCGGTGGCCAGGTCGGAGATCAGCAGCCGGCCGGTGGCGCCGGGGAGGCTGAGCAGGTCGGCGAACGGGCCGTGCTCGGCGGGGATGGTCTCCAGCTGGCCGAGCGTCGCCGGGTCCAGGCCGAGGCCGACCGGCCGGGCCAGGGTGCGGGCCGGCCCGGGCCGCAGGGTGACCACCAGGCCGCGGCGGGCGCCGAGCAGTGCCGCGCCGGAGTCCAGCAGCGCGTCGAGGGTGCCGGGCAGCCCGTCGGCCCGGGCCAGCAGCTCCAAGTGCTCCTGGAGGCTGGTGAAATCGGACAGCCATCCGGCCAAACGGTCCTGCAGATCCGCCGAGGGCACCTCGCCGAGTTCCGGCAGCAGCACCGGCTCGGACCTCAGGGCCTCGGCCGCCAGCGGCTGGACGTCGGTCATGTCGCAACTCCCCACAATCCGGAACGTGTCACGCAGGAGCCCCGAGACCGACCGAAAACGATGTCTTTACTCACTACTCGGCACGATTCCCCCACTTGTACACAGGCCGATCGGGGCATGTCCAGGACTGCGACGGGCCGAACGTGCCAGGGATCGTACGGCGAGGCCCCGCAGGTGCCACCCGGGGCGCCGGGCACTCACTCGTACGGTGGAACCGGCGTCGGCGGAGCCGCGTCCATCCGGACGTATGGGGGATTCTCGTTCCAGCGGAGCGGCGTGGGCATGAGCGCGCCCGCACCCGCCCGCACCCCCGGCCCAGGCCGACCGACGCGGAGAGGAACGAGCCGCCATGCGCCGACACAGCCAAGAGCCGCTGACCGAGCGGGTCGGCCAGTGGTGGCCGGGCCGCCGAGGCCGGACGCTGGCGCTGGCCGCCGCGCTGCAGGCCGCCGCCGGCTGCGGCTGGCCGGTGGTGCCGGGGGCGCGGGCGCTGCGCGGACCGGCCTGCTCGTGCCCGGACCGGCTCTGTCCGGCGCCCGGCGCGCACCCGTGCGACCCGCCGCTGGAGGCGGCCACCACCGATCCGCGGATGGTCCGGCACTGGTGGGAGCGGCGCGCGCCGGGCGCGCCGGTGCTGGCGGCCACCGGCCGGTCGCTGTGCGCGGTGAGCCTGCCCCGCGCGGCCGGGCCGTGGCTGCTGCGGCACCTGGACGAGACCGGCGTCCCGTTCGGCCCGGTGCTCGGCGCGCCGGGCCGGTTCGTGCTGCTGACCGCGCCGTACACGCTGCCGGAGCTGGGCGCGCTGCTGTCCGAACGGCCGTGGGTGCCGGGTACGTTGCGCTACCACGGGCCGGGCGGCTACCTGGTGCTGCCGCCTTCGCGGACGGGCGCGGGCCCGGTGCACTGGGTGCGCCGCCCCGGTCACGGCCGGCCCTGGCTGCCCGAGGTCGGCACCCTGCTGGGCGGGTTGATCACCGCGAGCGCGGTCGCCCTGCCGTACTGCTGACCTTCCGTCAGGTCCGTTGCGGGGTAAGCCCGGAGACAAAAAAGGCCCGACCGCTGGCGACGGGGGATGCACCAGCGGTCGGACTGTTCAAACAGTAACAAAGATCCGGCTCCGCGCCAATTTGTCCACGCCGAAAGGACCTTGGGATTTTCGGCCGTCTGGCGGAAATGTGACGCCGGTCACTGCCCTGCTAGTTGAGGGTGATCTGACGGTTCACCAGGTTGGCGCGGGCGCGGCGCTCCTCGGCGGTCAGCGGTGCGGGCGCGGCCAGCACCTCGGCCAGCTTCGCGGCGAACTCGACGGCGGGCTTCTCCACCTCGGCGGCGGTCATGTCCACCGGCAGGTCCCACACCGGCACGGTCAGGCCGTGCGCCCGGAACGAGCCGACCAGCTTGGTGTTCTCGCCCAGCGAGCTCTCGCCGGCCGCCGTCAGCCGGGCCAGCGCGTCCAGCAGCTGCTCCTCCGGCACGGTCATCACCCAGCGCAGGTGGTTCTTGTCCGGGGTGCCGCACCAGTACGCGGAGTCCACGCCGGCCAGCTTCTCGGTCGGGATCGCCGAGGCGTTCGCCCGCTCCAGCGACGCCGCCACCTCGCCGGTCGCCGACTCGGCGTCCTCCAGCCAGAATTCGAACCCGGTGAACACGGTGGGCACGAAATCGGCCGTGGTGTCGAGCAGTTCCTGCAGGCGGCGGCCGCCCGGGTTGGTCCGGCGGGCCGGCACCGGGGTGCCCGGCTCGGTCGCCAGCGCCAGCTCCAGCGCGTCCGCCAGGTCACGGCTCAGGTCGCCCGAGGACGACTGGGTCTGCAGGCCCAGCAGGATCGAGCCGTCCGCCCGGCGCAGCGCCGGCCAGGCCAGCGGCAGCACCGTCGCCAGCGTCACCGACGGGACGGTGCCGACGGCCTCCTCGGCCACCCCGGCGGCCAGCGTCAGCGGCACGGTGGCGGCCGGCACCAGCTCGCGCAGCGCCACCCAGTCCGCCTCGCCCGGCAGGCCCTCGAACGGCCGGTGCACCAACTCCTGCACCGCGTGCGCCGCCTCGCGGCCGTGGCAGGCCTTGTACCGGCGGCCCGAGCCGCACGGGCACGCCTCGCGCGCTCCGACGACCGGGATCTCGCCCTCGACGACGGTGGACTGGCTGGGCTGCTTCTTCGCGGCCTTCTTGGCCATGGTGCGGCTCTCCCGGGGACGTCGGACTTTGCACCGCGCAGCCTACTTCGCCCGCGGCCCGGGATTCAGGCGCTGCGCCGCTCCCCGCCGCCCACCACCTGCTCGAACACCGGCAGCTCCGCCCACACCGTCACCTGACCGGGGGCGTGCCGCACCCCCCAGTCCCGGGCCAGCTTGCCGACGATGCTCAGCCCCCGGCCGCCGTGCGCCGACACCGACGGGCTGGCCGGCACCGGCCGGGTGGTCGCCCCACCGTCCGTCACCTCGAGGGTCAGCAGACCGTCCCCGCGCATCCGCCAACTCCACAGCACCGTACCGATCTCCGCGTCGTCATCGCCGTGCGGATGCCACTCGGACGATCTGTCCGCCTCGTCGGGATCATCGGCCGGCAGCGGTCTGGCATGACGACAGGAATTGCTGAGCAGTTCGGAGAGGATCAACACCGCGTCGTCAATCACCCCGTCCGGTATCGAGCGATCACCGAGATCGTTGCGCAGCCTCCGCCGCGCGGTCGAAACACTGGCCGGACCGTGCGGAACGGCCATGGCCGATGAGGTCGACCCGGCCTGAACTGGCAAAGCTCGCGCCACCATCAACGCCACCCCCGGACCTCCTTCAGCTTCTGCCGAGGGATGGATGCCCGCCGTTAATGCATCGGAAACGGGAGTTCGACGATCCGATCGCGGCATTAACGAGATCCGCACGACGGGCGGCCAAAAGGTGAGGAGCGTCTCACCTTCGGTCTCACCGGGGGGCTTGTCCGAATGGCCAACAGGAAATACCCCGTTCGGTATTTCTGTCACGCCTATGGGGCGAGGGTGCCACCCGCCGGTTGCGCGGTCAGCGGCCCAACTGGGCCAGTACGTCCGCCGGTCGATTGGTGATCAGCGCCTCCACGCCCAGTTCCAGGCAGAGTTCGACGTCCTCGGGGCGGTCCACCGTCCACACGTGCACCCGGTGGCCGGCCCGGCGCAGCGCCCGGATCAGGTCCGGGTCGCGGCGCACCAGCGAGATGCCCGGGCCGGCGATCGACGCGCCGCCCGGCAGCGCCTTGGTGCGGCCCAGCAGCGGCACCGGGCGCTCCCACAGGTACACCCGGGGCACCGCCGGGGCGTTCCGGCGGACCCGGTGCAGGGCCAGCTCGGAGAAGCTCATCACCCGCACCGTGGACTCCTCCGGCGCGGCCGGCAGCAGCCCGAACCGGCCGAGCATCCGCAGCAGTTCGGACTCCACCCGGCCCGCGTACCGCACCGGGTGCTTGGTCTCGATGGCCAGCTCCACCCGCCGCCCGGTGTCCGCGACCAGCTCCAGCAGCCGCTCCAGGGTCAGCACGGAGCTGCGCTGCGGCTGCTCCGGGTGCTTCCACGAGCCGAAGTCCAGCGCGGACAGCTGGGCCAGCGTCATGGTCGACACCACGCCCTGCCCGTCCGAGGTGCGGCGGACGTTGCGGTCGTGCACGCACACCAACTGCCCGTCGGCGGTGACCCGGACGTCGCACTCCAGCCCGTCCGCGCCCTCCTCCAGCGCCCGCTTGTATGCCTCCTCGGTGTGCTCCGGAAGGGCCGCGGAGGACCCTCGGTGGGCGATCACCTTGACCGCGGAGCGGTCGATCGGAGCGGGGAGCGGGGCCGAGGCGCTGTGCTGGGTGTTCACGTCAACCAGCCTACGCGGCACCGGATGACGGGTGGCTTCCGATCCGGCAACACCGCGGTGAACAGCCCTTGATGCGGCGTCAGCCCTTGCGGCGCTCCACGGCCGCCACCGCGCCGGTCGCCAGCGCCGCCACCAGGAACGAGAACAGCGAGGCCGAGCTCCACGCCTGCGGGGTGAAGTGCACGGCCTCCTGCGCCTGCGTCCACAGGTCCGTCCACCAGCCGGCCACCGCGGTCGGCGCCAGGAACTGGTACACCGCGAAGCCCAGCGCCCACGGCGCCAGCATCACCCAGCGCGCCGGGGCGTCCTGGGTCAGGTTCCAGCCGCGCCGGCCGGCCCCGAGGAAGTAGTCCACCGCCAGCACCGCGAACAGCGGCACGAACACCGACCCGATCAGGCCGAGGAACGCGTAGTACGAGTCGGTGAACTCCTTGATGCGCAGCGCCAGTACCGTCACCAGCACGCCGATGCCGCCGGTCAGCACCCGCCGGTCCACCTTCGGCCACAGGTTGTGGATCGACATCGCCGTCGAGTACACGTTCGCGAACGACTGGTCCGACTCGCGCAGCACCAGCACCAGCAGGAACGCCCAGCCCGCGGCCACGCCGGTGAACGAGCCGAGGATCTTCTCCGGGTCGCCGCCGGACTGCAGCAGCGCCACCACGCCCAGCACGTAGCACCACACCTGGGCCACCGTGTAGCCGGAGAACGTCCCCCAGAACGCGCTCGCCGAGGTGCGCGCGTGCCGGGTGTAGTCGGCGGCCAGCGGGACGAACGAGATCGACACCGCGATCACCGCGTCCGTCGCCGACAGGAAGCCGTCCCAGTTGCCCGCACCCGGGTCCGGGAAGCCCAGCCGGGCGAACTGCACCGTGAAGTACACCATCGCCACACCGACCGCGACGGCCACGTACTTGCGCAGCACCGCGATCGCGCCCAGCGGCCAGATCGTCAGCACCGTCGTCAGCACGCCCGCCAGCAGCACGAACAGCCAGCGCCAGCCCTCGGTGCCGGCCACCGTCTGGGCGCCCCAGGCGATCACCGTCAGCTCGTACACGCCCCAGCCGACGCACTGCAGGATGTTCAGCACCGTCGGCACGTACGACAGCCGGGTGCCGAACAGGCCGCGCAGCACCGCCATGGCCGGCGCGCCCGTGCGGGCGCCCACCAGCGCCGCCACCGCGAGCATCGCGGTGCCGATCGCGGTACCCGCCACGATCGCCGTCACGGCCGCGGTGAAGCCCAGCTCGTGGCCCTGCTTGCCCAGCACCGTCGCGGCGCTGGTGAACCCGATCAGGCTCACCCCGAGGTTCGCCCACAGCGCGAACAGCGCCCGGAAATCCAGCGTCCGCGGCGGCGCCGTGTCGAGGGTCAGCGGGGCCTCGGCCCGCGCGGCCGTCTCAAGATCGGAAATTGGGGCAGACGGAACAGCCGTCATGGCCGATACTCCCTACGCCGGCATTACCCGGACAGGTTCCGGCGGTCAGCGCCCCCTCGACCGGGGTGGCGACACCGCCATGCCCTACGGTCGATCCGGCGCACTCTCAGCCTGGCTGGTCCAAGCTCCCGCGACGTTCTTCGGTTTACAGGAGCGACAGGCTAGCCTCCGGGTGGGAGAACGCCAAGGCCGGGGGGAACGGCGTCCGCATCGCGGGACCACTGATGTCCATGTCAGCGAGGCCTAAGGCTTCTCATGATTTCTTCAGGGGCCCGCTTACGGTGTCCGAATCCGGCATAGGAAAAACTGTGCCCCGAGGCTGTGGCCGCGCCGACCGAGCGACGGACCGCAGCCCAAGGTTCTGTCAGCGATGGAGGTCGTCCGTGAGCACCGAGCACGCGAGTGGTACCACCCCGCCGGAGAAGGCCCCCGAGGCCACCGGCACCGAGGCGGCCGCCGCCACCGCCGGAACGCCCGCGCCCGCTCCCTCCTACCTCGACGCCCCGCCGCCGGTGCTGCCGGCGGCCCCGGCGGCGCCCGCGCCCGCCGCGCCGGTGTCCGACCAGACCATGCAGCTCGGGAAGGTCCCCGCCGCGCCGGCGGCCCCGCCGGTGGCCCCGGCTCCGGCTCCGGCTCCGGTGGACGCGCCGCCGCCGTTCCAGAACCCGTACGGCAGCGTCAGCGAGCCGCCCAGCCCCTACACGCCGACCACCGTCACCCCGGCCGTGCCGCCGCACGCCCAGGAGACGCCGGCCAACCCCTACGCGTCGGCCCCGGACGCCCAGCCCGTGGCGGCCAACCCGTTCGCGCCGACCGCGGTCGCCCACGACCCGCAGGGCACCCCGGGCGTCCCCGGCGTCCCCGGCGAAGGGCAGCACCCGTTCGGCGCCGGTCACCCGGTGGGCGGCTGGGGCCACCCGGCCGGCGGTCCGGGCGGCGTCGGCGGGCCGGGCGAGCCGGGTGCGCCGTGGGGTGGCCCGCAGCCCGCCCCGGGCGGCGGCTCCGGCAAGAGCAAGCGCGGCGGCCTGGTCGCGCTGGTCGCGGCGGTCGCCCTGGTGGCCGGCCTGGCCGGTGGTGCGATCGGCGCGAGCGTCTCCGGCGGGAACGGCGACAGCGGCACCAAGCACACCAGCACCACCGTCAGCGTCGGCAACGCCCACCAGACCCTGGACCGGGCCCCCGAGTCCGTCGCCGGGATCGCCGCCAAGGCGCTGCCGTCCACCGTCACCATCAAGGCCTCGAACTCCAGCGAGTCCGGCACCGGCACCGGGTTCGTCTTCGACACCGAGGGCCACATCCTGACCAACAACCACGTGGTCGCGCCCGCCGCCAAGGGCGGCAAGCTCTCCGTCAAGTTCTCCGACGGGTCGTCGTACACCGCGTCCGTGGTCGGCCGCGCCGAGGGCTACGACGTCGCGGTGATCCGCCTCGACAACCCGCCCAAGGACAAGCTCGTCCCGCTGCCGCTCGGCGACTCCGACAAGGTCGCCATCGGTGACTCCACCATCGCCATCGGCGCGCCCTACGGCCTCGAAGGCACCGTCACCACCGGCATCATCTCCGCCAAGGACCGCCCGGTCGCCTCCGGCGACGAGACCGGCGCCAACTCCTCGTACATGAACGCCCTGCAGACCGACGCGTCGATCAACCCCGGCAACTCCGGCGGCCCGCTGCTCGACGGCTCCGGCTCGGTCATCGGCATCAACTCGGCGATCCAGTCGAACACCAGCGGCTCCGGCCGGGCCGGCTCCATCGGCCTCGGCTTCGCCATCCCGATCAACCAGGCCAAGTGGGTCGCCCAGACCCTGATCAAGGACGGCACCCCCGTCTACGCGATCCTCGGCGTCCTGCGCAACGACGACTACCGCGGCGACGGCGCCCAGATCGCCACCGCCCCCGTCCGCGACACCCCCGCCGTCACCCCCGGCGGCCCCGCCGACCAGGCCGGCCTGAAGGCCGGCGACGTCATCACCAAGCTCGGCGGCATCTCCATCGACAGCGGCCCGACCCTGGTCAGCGAGATCTGGACGCACAAGCCCGGCGAGAAGGTCGAGGTCGAGTACACCCGCGACGGCAAGGCCGCCAAGACCACCGTCACCCTCGGCGAACGCAAGGGCGACAACTGACCCCTCCACAACGGAGTGCACCGAACCCGCCCCGACCCGTTAGGCTGGCCTCCACCGAGGAGGGTTGCCCGAGCGGCCTAAGGGAACAGTCTTGAAAACTGTCGTGGCCTCTGGTCACCGTGGGTTCAAATCCCACACCCTCCGCGCCTGAGAACGGCCCCCGACCTGCAGTTTCCGGTCGGGGGCCGTTCGGCGTCCGCGGGGTGAGGGGCCGTCAGGGGAGGCGGCGGTGGGCCTGGGCGAGGGTGAGGGCGGCGAGGGTCATGCCGTCGTCGAGGTGGCCGGTGGTGATCCAGTGACGGAGGTCGGGGAGGGGGAGCCAGCGGGTTTCGGTGACTTCGTCGGGCAGCAGCGGGGTGCCGGAGGGGGTGTCGCGGACGGTGGCGTGGACGATCGCGACGGTGCTGGCGAGCAGGCCGGAGTCGGGGGTCATGGTGCCGAGGAGCTCGAACTCGGCGTTGGGGACGCCGAGTTCCTCGTGCAGTTCGGCCCGCGCGGTGACCAGCGGGTCGGCGCTCTGCGAGAAGCCGCGGGGCAGGCCCCACTGGGGGCGGCCGAGCGGGTAGCGGTAGGTGCGGACCAGTCCGATCAGGTCGCCGTGGACGGGGATGATCACCACGCCGAGGCCCTCGTCTCGGTGACGGATCCTCAGGTAGTGCCCGGCGGTCCCGCTCGGGAAGGCGACCTCGTCGTCGTAGACGTCGACGAAGCTGTTGCGGTACGCGAGGACTTCGCGGGTGCGGCGGATGGCGTCCGGGTGCTCGGTGTCTGTCATGGCGTCAGCTCCTCACGTCGACGACTCGTCCCAGCGCGCACGCCAGCCGCCGGGTGGAGAGCCGGCGTGCCACATTCTCCTTGCCCTTGCGGTACAGGACGTTGCCGACGGCGCCGGCCGCCATCGCGGGGTAGCCGACCAGCCCGGGCAGTTTCCACACCTCGGTGGCCAGCGCGGGGCCGACCGTGCCCGCCGCGGTGAGGATCAGTTCGACGGCCATCCCGCCGATCGGGACGAGGCCGGTCCGGTCGCCGAGGATGGCGGCGACCCGGCTCAGGTGGGCGTCCAGCGCCTTGCGCGCGGAGAGCGGGTCCTCGGCCGCGCGCAGCCGCTCAATGCCTTGCCAGAACGGCGATCTGGCGGTGCGGCCGCGTTCGGCGCGGGCGTGCAGCAGGGCGGCGATCGCGTCGGCGGCGTCGGTGCGCAGCGCCGCCATCCGGGCCCGTACCCGTTCGTCGGTGAGGCCTGCCGCAGCGCCGACCTTCACCTCGAACAGTGGCCCGTCCGAGGTCTCGTCGGTCTCCGGGAGGGTTCGTCCGGCCCGGTGGCGGTACTGGGCGAGGGCGAGTTCCTGGGCGGTGGCGCGGGCGGCGAGCCGGTTGTCGTCGTGGCCCTGGCCGGTGCTGAGGGTGGTGTCGGCGACGCCGATGGAGTCCACCACGATCAGGTTGTAGAGGGTGTCGACGAACTCCACCAGCAGGCCGAGGGTCTCCGGCCCGCCGACGATCTCCTCGGGGGTCCGTCCGGCGGCGTCGCCGGGCCACGGCCGGGCCAGTCGCAGCCGGCTGCGGTGGTGGAACGCGTGCGGGCGGTCGGCGCCGAGCCGGCGGATCGCGGTGGCCACCGTGGCGTGCACCTCCCGGTACGGCTCGGGCAGGTCCGCCACCGCCCGGCCCATCGGCGAGGTCTCGTCGACGGCGGCGAGCACCAGCTCGCCGAGCGCGTACAGCCGGGCCGGCGGCCGGGCGGCGACCCGGGGGAGGTGCCGGAACTCGTCGCGGACCACCGCCAGCCCGTCGGCCCGCTCCGGGTCGAGCCATTCGGCGTTCAGCAGCCGGTCGAAGTCGGCGGCCTGTTCCCGCACGTCGCCGGGGTCGAGGCCGTATTCGGTGGGGTCGTTGAGTTCGGGCAGCAGGCTGCTCAGGAACGGACTGGCCGGATCGCCCGCCTGGGCGAGGATGCCGGCCACCGCCTCCTCGTACGAGCGCACCCCGAACAGGTGGAGCCGGAACGGGTGTTCGCCCGCCGCGCCGCTGTCCCGGGCCCGCAGTACGGTGGCCGCGACCCGCTGGAACCCGAACGAGTCGAACGCGTACGACTGCGGGACGACCACCTCGCGGCCAAGCGCCAGCGTCATCAGCACCTCGGTGAAGATCTGCAGGTGCAGCTCGTCCTCGTGCCCCTCGGCCGTGCGGTCCGGCCCGGGCCAGGTCGTCCGGGTCGAGTCGAGCGACTCCAGGTACTGGTACCGCGTGCCGTCGTCGTACGCCATGTCGTGCCCCCCAGGACGAACCGTCGCACGGGGACGCTACTCGTGGCGTCCGGTACTGGCCAGCCCCGGGGCGACGGGCCGTCAGAACAGCGTGGGTTCGCCGTCCTGGGCGGGCAGGCCGGGCAGCGCGTCCTGCCACAGGGTGGCGTCGCTGAACGGGAGTTGGCGCATGCTGCCGTCGCAAAGCACCAGCGAGCGGCGGTCGCGTTTGTGGTCGTGGACGATGCCGTAGCCGGTGCGGCGGGTGGGCATGAGGGCGACCGGACGGCCGCAGGCGGGGCACTGGACACGGGGTGCGCGCATGGGTACCAGGGTGCCCGAACCGACCGACAGCCCGACAGTGGCCGGTGACGATTGCGGGGGGCCGGGCGGGGGAGGAGAGTGCGGGCGGAACGAGTGGAGGTTGTCGTGAGTGAGCTGGTCGAGCGGCTGAGCAAGGGACTGCCGGACGGCGCCGTCGCGGTGGACCCGGACGTCACGGGCGCGTACGCCCGCGACATGGCGGGATTCTGCGAGGCGGGCGAGCCGGCCGTGCTGGTCTTCCCGGAGACGGTCGAGCAGGTGCAGCACGTGATGCGCACCGCCACCGAACTGCGGGTGCCGGTGGTGCCGCAGGGCGCGCGCACCGGCCTGTCCGGCGGCGCGAACGCCGTCGACGGCTGCATCCTGCTCTCGCTGACCCGGATGAACCGGATCCTGCACCTGGACCCGGTCGACCGGATCGCGATCGTGCAGCCCGGCGTGGTCAACGCCGAACTGTCCCGGGCCGCCGAGGCCCAGCAGCTGGCCTACCCGCCGGACCCGTCGAGCTGGGAGTCCTGCACCATCGGCGGCAACATCGGCACCGGCGCCGGCGGCCTGTGCTGCGTGAAGTACGGCGTGACCAGCGAGTACGTGCTCGGCCTGGACGTGGTGCTGGCCGACGGCCGACTGCTGCGGACCGGCCGGCGCACGGCCAAGGGCGTGGCGGGCTACGACCTGACCAGGCTGCTGGTCGGCTCCGAGGGCACCCTCGGCGTGGTGGTCGAGGCGGTGCTCGCGCTGCGTCCCGCGCCCGGCCCGCAGCTGGTGCTGGCGGCCGAGTTCGACTCGGTGGACGCCGCCGGGCGGGCGGTGTGCGACGTGATGGCCGCCGGGTTCACGCCCTCGCTGATGGAGCTGATGGACGCCACCACCGTCCGGGCGGTCAACGAGATGACGCAGATGGGGCTGCCGGGGTCCACCAGGGCGCTGCTGCTGGTCGCCTTCGACGGCCCGGACCAGCGCGAGCTGCTGGCCGCGGTCGGCGCGCTGTGCACGGCCGCCGGGGCCACCGAGGTGGTGCCGGCCGAGGACCGGGCGGAGTCCGAACTGCTGCTCCAGGCCCGCCGACTGGCGCTGCCCGCGCTGGAGCGGATGGGCACCACGATGATCGACGACGTGGCGGTGCCGCGCAGCGCGCTGGCCGCGATGCTGAACGGCGTCGCGGAGATCGCCGAGCGGCACGGGCTGACCATCGGCGTGGTCTCGCACGCGGGCGACGGCAACACCCACCCGGTGGTGATCTTCGACGCCAAGGATCCGGAGCAGGTGGAGCGGGCCCGGATCTCCTTCGACGAGATCATGGCGCTCGGCCTGGAGCTGGGCGGCACGGTGACGGGCGAGCACGGCATCGGGTTGCTGAAGCGCGAGTGGCTGGCCCGAGAGCTGGGGTCGGTCGGGCTGGAGCTGCAGCGGCAGATCAAGGCGGTCTTCGATCCGCTGGGTCTGCTCAACCCGGGAAAGATGATCTGAGGATCGTTCTGAATTCGGATCGGATTTCCATTGCCCCTGGCGTGCGGATAAAAATCGACATTTGACGGTCATCTCGGCTGTGACCGGGGCGCGGGCGCACCATTCGTGCGCCTGCGGGGTGGAACGACTCGCCGGAAAGCGGCGGCCTGCGCTCCGCCGTCCGGGCAGAAGCGCAGCTCAACAGCCATGCAACCAGCGGCCGGCCACCCCGTGCGGCGACCTCGGTATCACGCGAACGAGGGAAAAGGCCCAGTGGTGCTGGTGCTTTGTCGATTTGTTGCGGAATTCTGTTCCCAGGAAGAAGTGCAGGGAAGTGCAGGACAGTGATTCACGGTCATCAGCTGTGACCATCGGAACCGGACATCGGCAGCACGGAGGAAATCCATGGCGCGCTACTGACCTCCCGGCGGGAGGTGCGGCCGGGCCGGCGGGGGCGCCGGACCGGCCCGAGCACGGACCGCCGGAGTACCCGGGAGTGGAAAGGGTCACCCGCCTCGGGGAGCAGGACGAGCAGAAACCCCTCGGGGGCGCGGCAGCCGCGAACGGCACCGCGCCCCCGAGGGGTGTTCGGAAGAGGAAGCCCTACCGCGGAGGCCCTACCGCGGAGGCCCTACCGCCTGGCGGTGAGCGTGGCCCCGACGCTGGCGGCCACCACGCAGAAGATGCCGAACAGTTGCGGCAGGCCCAGCACCTGGCCGAGCACCAGCAGCCCGACCAGCGCGCTGACCGCCGGGTCCAGGCTGACGATCACGCTGAACACCCGCTGGGACATCCGGCGCAGCGCGACCATCTCCAGCGCGTACGGCAGCACCGGGAAGAGCAGGGCGACACCCGCGATCGCGAGCAGCAGCAGGGCGGGGGAGTCGGAGCCGGACAGGCCGTGCATCGCCTCGGCGGCGCCGAACGGGGCGAGCACCACCATGCCGACGGTGAAGGAGACCGCCAGGCCCTCGAAGCCCTTGAACGCGGCGCCGACCTTGTCGGTGAACAGGATGTAGCCGGAGTAGCAGGCGGCCGCCCCGAAGGCGCAGGCCAGGCCGACCGGGTCCAGGCTGGAGCCGGACTCGCCGTGGCCGAACAGGGTGAGCAGCACCACGCCGCCGGCGGCGAGCATCGCCCACAGCACGTGTCCGGCGCGCCGGGCGAAGACCAGGGCGACGGCGAGCGGGCCGAGGAACTCGATGGTGGCGGCGGTGCCCATCGGCAGCCGGTCGACGGCCGCGGCGAACAGCAGGGTCATGCCGGCGGACGCCACGCCGAGCAGTCCGGCCAGCGCCAGGTCGCGCTTGCTGCGGCCGCGCAGCCGGGGACGGGTGAAGGCGAGCAGCACGATGGCGGCGAAGGAGATCCGCAGGAAGGTCGCGCCGGCCACCCCCAGCACCCCGAACAGCGGCTTGGAGGCCGCCACACCGAGCTGGACCGCCACCATCGAGACCACGCACAGCACCGGTGCCGGGATACCGCCCAGCCGTCGTCGCATTCCGCTTGCCCGGGCTCGGCCGGAACTGGTGACCTTGGAAACGGAGGCGATGGCGGGGATGTCGGTGGTGCTTTCGACGGTGAGGGAGGTGCCTGGCATGAGATCGAGTGTGTCGTAAGGAGTGCCTTTGGTCAAAGACGGTTACCGCCAGAGGCAAGCCGGGGTGCACTGGGAGGCGAATCAAGGCCCGCGGGCCGTCGGCGGCGCGTGCCGCCCGGGCGAACTGACGACCGGTCAGCGATCCCGCCGCGCGACCATGGAACTGTGACGTGCCCCGCATTCCGAACACGCCGCGGACCCGGACGGACACGCGCGGAGACGGAAAGCCGCGCAGGTCGGCGGCGTCGGTCTCATCTCGGTTGCGGCTACTGACAGCGCGGGTGTGCCGGGGAAACAATCGGAGGCATCGCCTACTACCTGCGGGTAACAATCCGCCGGCCGGTCAAGGAGGACCCCTGGTGTACAGCACGATGCAGGACGTTCCACTCACTGTCGCCCGGATTCTGCAGCACGGGGCCACCATCCACGGCCGGTCGACCGTCACCACCTGGACCGAGAACGGCCCGGTCGTGCGGACCTTCGCCGAGGTCGGCGGCCGCGCCGCACAGCTCGCCCACGCCCTCCGGGACGAACTCGGGGTCACGGACGGCAGCGTGGTGGCCACGCTGATGTGGAACAACACCGAGCACCAGGAGGCGTACCTGGCGATCCCGTCCATGGGAGCGGTGCTGCACACCCTGAACCTGCGGCTGCCCGCCAACCAGCTGGAGTACATCGTCCGGCACGCCGCGGACCGGGTGGTGATCGTCAACGGCTCGGTGCTGCCGCTGCTCGCCGCCGTCCTGCCCAAGCTCGCCGACGTCGTCCGCCACCTGGTGGTCTCCGGCCCGTACGACCCGGCGCTGCTGGCGGGCTTCGAGGGGACGGTGCACGACTACGAGGCGCTGATCGAGGGCCGCCCGACCGACTACCCGTGGCAGACCGACATCGACGAGAAGCAGGCCGCCGTGCTCTGCTACACGTCCGGCACCACCGGCGACCCCAAGGGCGTGGTGTACAGCCACCGGTCGATCTATCTGCACTCGATGCAGATCATCGCCCCCGCCAGCTTCGGCCTGACCCCCCGCGACATCGTGCTGCCGGTGGTGCCGATGTTCCACGTCGGCGCCTGGGGCATCCCGCACGCGGCGTTCATGACGGGCTCCAGCCTGCTGATGCCGGACCGCTTCCTGCAGCCCAAGCCGCTGGCCGCGATGATCGACCGGGTGAAGCCGACCTTCGGCGCCGCCGTCCCGACCATCTGGAACGGCCTGCTGGACGAGCTGGACGCCGGCGACTACGACACCTCCACGCTGAAGTCCGTCGTCATCGGCGGCTCGGCCTGCCCGCCCGCGCTGATGAAGGCCTTCGAGGAGCGGCACGGCATCCGGGTCATCCACGCCTGGGGCATGACCGAGACCTCCCCGCTGGGCACCGTCGCCCACCCGCCGGCCGGCGTCAACGGCGAGGACGAGTGGACCTACCGGATCACCCAGGGCGTCTTCCCCGCCTCCGTGGAGGCTCGGCTGATCGGCCCCGGCGGCGAGGTGATGCCGCACGACGGCGTCGCCGAGGGCGAGCTGGAGGTGCGCGGCCCGTGGATCGCCGGGGCGTACTTCGGCGGCGCGAACGGCGAGCCCGAGCGTCCCGAGGACAAGTTCAGCCCCGACGGCTGGCTGCGCACCGGCGACGTCGGCACCATCACCGCCGACGGCTACCTGACCCTCACCGACCGGGCCAAGGACGTGATCAAGTCCGGCGGGGAGTGGATCAGTTCGCAGGCCCTGGAGAACCACCTGATGGCCCACCCCCAGGTGGCCGAGGCCGCCGTGGTGGCCGTCCCCGACGAGAAGTGGGGCGAACGCCCGCTCGCCACCGTCGTCCTGCGCCCCGGCGCCACCGTCGGCCTCCCCGAACTGCGCGCCTTCCTGGCCGAGCGGGTCGCCTCCTGGCAGCTGCCGGAACGCTGGTCGGTGATCGAGGCGGTGCCGAAGACCTCGGTGGGCAAGTTCGACAAGAAGGTGATCCGCGCCGACTACGCAGCCGACCGCCTGGACGTGACGGTGATCGGCAAGGGCTGACCACTCACGGTCCGCCCGGAACGCCCCGCCGCGGTTCTCGGTCCTGCGGCGGGGCCTTCGGGTACGGTCAGCGGCCGTTCACGACGGTGTTGGCGGTGATCGACCCATCGGTGCCATCCACCACCACCTGGTGGCGGACGCCGTCCGTGCCGAGCACCTCGACCGCCCAGGAGCTGCCGCCGCCCTCCCGGCCCACCACCGACAGCGCGCCCACCTTGCCGCCGGGCACCGCGCCGGCCGCCTTGGCCACCGCCTGATCGGCGGGCACGGTCGGCAGCGCGGCCGGCGCGAGCTTCGCCGCCCGGCCGCCCGGCTGCGCCTTCCCGTCGCCCTGGGCGCCGCGGTGCGCCGCCTTCCCGTCGCCCTTCTGCTCCCCGTTCCGGTGCTTCCCGTAATCGCTTCCCCATGCGTTCGGTGCCCCGGGAGCCCCCGGCTCCCGCATCGCGAACGGGGCGATCGGCGGCCGTTCCCGGCCGGAGTGGTGCGCCGCCACCGCGGCGGCACCGGCCACACCGACCCCCAGCACCAGCGCGACGGCCGCGCCGAGCACCCAGCGGCGGCCTCGCCGCTCCGGCAGCCGGATGTATCGCTTGCGCAGCGTCGGTCGGGCCGCCGCGGCGACCTTCTCCTCGGCACCGGACTCGAACGACTCCGGCGACTGCGGCTCGGACATCTGCGTCCCACTTCCCCTCGACGACCCGGCCGGGACCGAATCCGCCGGCCGGGCGCCCAGCATGCCGCCACCCGCCTGAAGCCAAGCTGAAGCCGCCCCCACCGCCGGATCCGGCGCCTGCCAGGCTGGTCCCCATGCGCGTACTGGTGGTCGAGGACGAACGGCGGCTCGCCGCCGCACTGCAACGCGGCCTGCGGGCCGAGGGGTTCGCCGTCGATGTCGCCCACGACGGCGAGGACGGCCTCTGGCTGGCCACCGAGCACGACTACGACGTGATCGTGCTCGACATCATGCTGCCCCGCCTGAACGGCTACCGGGTCTGCGCCCGGCTGCGGGCTGCCGGCGACGACACCCCGATCCTGATGCTCACCGCCAAGGACGGCGAACTCGACGAGGCCGAGGCGCTGGACACCGGCGCCGACGACTTCCTGTCCAAGCCGTTCTCGTACGTGGTGCTGGTGGCCCGGCTGCGCGCCCTGGTCCGGCGGACCGGCCGCCGTCTGCCGCAGACCCTGGAGTTCGGCGACCTGGCGATCGACCCGGCCCGCCACACCTGCACCCGCGCGGGCACCGAAGTGCGGCTCACCGCCCGCGAGTTCGCGGTCCTGGAGTGCCTGGCCCGGGCGGCCGGCGGGGTGGTCTCCAAGCGCGAGATCCTGGAGCGGGTCTGGGACTCGGCCTACGACGGCGACCCGAACATCGTCGAGGTCCACATCAGCGCGCTGCGCCGCAAGATCGACGCCCCGTTCGGCCGCAGCGCCGTCGGCACCGTCCGCGGCGCGGGCTACCGGCTGGCGGCGGACGGTGGCTGACCGCGTGCACCGCCTCCCGGCCCTCCGCCGCCTCCAAGTCCCGCCGCGCCTGCGGCGGTTGCTGCCGCGCTCGGTGCGGGCCCGGGCCACTTTCGCCGCCACCGCCGTGGTGACGCTCGCGCTGGGCGGCAGCTCGGCCGCGCTGCTCGCCGTGCTCCACGCCAACCTGCTCCGCACCGCCCAGGACTCCGCGGTCGAACAGGCAGGCAAGGTGGTCGAGTTGGCCGCCCGCGAGCACCTGCCGTCGATCCTCCCCCTGCACGGCGGAACCTCCATCTGGGTGGTGGACGGCCAGGGCCGCCCGGTCGCCGCCACCCCGGACCTGCTGGCGCACCCCCTCGCCCCGCCGCCGGTACCGCCCGCCGCAAAGGAGCAGCCCCAACCCGCCCAGGGCGCCCAGCCGTTGATGCCCGTGCCGCGGATGCAGGAGCACCGGTCGCGGGTGATCACCATGCCCGTCACCGGCCCGGACGGCTATCTCGTCGTCCACGCCAGCACCTCGCTGCGCGACGTGGACGCCGCCGGGGACACCACGAGCACCGCGCTCGCCGTCGGCGTCCCGGTGCTGGTGCTGCTGGTCGCGGCCGTCACCTGGCGGGTCACCGGCCGGGCACTGCGCCCGGTGGAGGCGATCCGGGCCGAGGTCGCCGAGATCACCGGCCATGACCTGCACCGCCGGGTCCCCGTCCCGCACACTGGCGACGAGGTGGCCCGGCTGGCCGTCACCGTCAACGCCACCCTGGACCGGCTGGAGGACGCGGGCCTGCGCCAGCGCCGTTTCATCGCCGACGCCTCGCACGAACTGCGCAGCCCCATCGCCGTGTTGCGCACCCAGTTGGAGGTGGCACTGGCCCACCCGGACCCGGAGCTCTGGCCCGAACTGCTTGCCGACGCGCTGGAGGACACCGTCCGCCTGCAGGACCTGGCGGCCGACCTGCTGCTGCTAGCCCGGCTGGACGCCGCCGACCCGGTATCCGTCGAACTCCTCGACCTGACCGCCCTGTTCGCCGCCGCGCTGGCCGCCCGCACCGCCGACCGGATCCCGGTCACGTCCCAACTCGCCGAGGGGGCCCACGTGCTGGGCAACCGCACCTGGCTGACCAGGCTGCTCACCAACCTGGTCGACAACGCCCAGCGCTACGCCACGAGCCGGGTGGAGGTCCAACTCGCCGTCCAGGGGCCGCTGGTGGTGCTGGAGGTGCGCGACGACGGGCCGGGCATCCCGGAGGGTGACCGGGAGCGGGTGTTCGAGCGCTTCACCCGGCTCGACGACGCCCGCAGCCGCGAACTCGGCGGCGCCGGACTGGGGTTGGCCATCGCCCGGGACCTCGCCGGGCACCACGGCGGCACCTTGGCCGCCGAGCCCGCCCGCACCGGCGCCCGCCTGGTCGCCCGCCTGCCGAAGGCGGGAGCCGAACAGAACTGACGGACGGTCAGAACGACGCGGCCGTCGCCACCTGCCCCAACGCGCCGACCCGGGCCAGAAGTTCGACGATCCGGCGCTGCACCTCGTCGGTGGTGGAGCGCTCCGCCAGGAACAGCACGTTCGCGCCGGTGCGCAGCCCGGCGCGGGCCTGCGGGTCCAGGTCGGCCGAGGTGTACACCACCAGCGGGGTGCGGTGCAGGCGGTCGTTGGCGCGCAGCCAGTCCAGCAGACCGAGGTCGCCGTGTTCGATCCGCTGCAGGTCGAGCACCACCAGGTTGGGCTGGATGCTGCTGGCCCGGGCGACCGCCTCGTTCTCGTCGGCGGCGTGCTCCACCTGCATGCCGCGCCGCTCCAGGCTGGTGACCAGCGCGGCGGCCACCTCGGGGTCGGACTCGACCAGCAGGACCCGCGCGGCGTGGTTCTCGCTGTCCCGGGGGGCCAGCGCCCGCAGCAGCACGGCCGGGTCGGCTCCGTAGGCGGCGTCCCGGGTGGCCTGGCCGAGGCCGGCGGCCAGCAGCACGGGGATCCGTCCGGCCAGTGCGGCGGTGCGCAGCGCCTGCAGGGCGGTGCGGGTGATCGGCCCGGTCAGCGGGTCGACGAAGAGCGCGGCGGGGGCCTGCGGCACCTGGGCGTCGACCTCCTCGCGGGAGGCCACCACGACCGGCCGGAAGCCCCGGTTCCGCAGCGCGTCGTGGGTGGACGGGTCGGGTTCGGGCCACACCAGCAGCGGCCGGGGGCCGTCGAACGCGGGTTCCTTGGCGGGGGCCAGTTCGGCGATCGGCCGGGGCGGTGTGCGCCCCTCGACCGCGCCGGGCCCGGCGGGCAGCGCCAGCGCGCCGCCGCCCTCGCCCGAACCGGCGGGCAGCGCCTGCCCGTTGACGGCCTGCGGGGCCGTCTCGGCCGGGGCGGCGGGCAGTTCGGCCTGCTGCGGCGCCCCGGGCTGCGGGAACGCGCCCGGGAAGGCGGCCAGCGGCCGCGGCGGGACGAGCCCGCCCAGCCCGGTGCCGACCGGCTGCGGCTGGCCGGCATCCCCGGCCGGCGGCGGCGTGGCGGGCATCGGGGGCACGGCCGGCGCGGCGGGCCGGGCGGCGACCTCCAGCGCGGTGGACGGCTCCGGCGCCCCGGCGGGGACGGGCGGCAGAACCGTCGTCACCTCCTCCGCGCTCTCCGCGGTGTCGGCGGGCAGCGCCAGCCGTCGCCGCCGCCCGGTGGGCTGGGTCGGCGGCACGACGGGCTCCGGCGGGTCGGCCGGCAGCGCGTGCTCCAGCCCCGGGTAGACGGGCGTCCCGGGGTCCGGGATACCGGGCAGCTGCAGCGCCGGCATGCTGTCGCCGGAACCGGCGTGCGCCCGGCGGGCCCGCCGCCCGGTACGCGTGGGCGGCTCGGCACTCGGCAGCTGGTCGGCCCCGGCGGCTCCACTCTCGGCCGGTTCGGCCGAGGCGGAGGAGGAGCCGGCGGCGGACGGCCCGGGCCCGAGCGCGATCGGCGCCCCGGGGGCGGCCGGTTCGGGCCGGGCGTCCTCCTCGCGGGCCGGGCGGGCCCGGCGCCGGCCGGAGCCCTGGGTGTCGTCGGCCCGGGCGGCGGGGGTGGCACCGTCCTCGGCCGGCTCGGGCGTTGACGGCGCGTCGTCCTTGGCCGGTTCGGCCGCGGGGGGCTGCCCGGGAAGGTCGGGCAGCATCGCGGTGTCGGAGTCCTTGGGGACGTGCTGCTGCTTGTCCGGCGTGTCGCCGTCGCCGCCGTCGGGGTCGAGCGGCAGCTCCACCACGTAGGTGGCCCCGCCGCCGCCGGGCAGGTCGTGCCGCTGCAGGACGCCGCCGTGCCGCTGGACGGCGGCGCGGGCGATCGGCAGGTGGACGGCGCTGGCGGTCTGCGCGGGGCCGCGCACCTCGATCCGGGCGACCTGTCCGCGCTGCGCGGCGGCCAGCACCACCATGGGCGGCTGCCCGGGGTCCGGCGCCGGCCCGGCGAACGCGCCGCCGGTGGTGGCGGATTCGTCCTCGGCGCGGGCGGGTTCGGGCACGGGCGTGACGCCGCTGACGTCGGCGACCAGGTGCGCGAGCGCCTGGGCGAGCCGCTCGCGGTCGGCGAGCACCTTCACGGCGGCGGCGTGCACCGAGTAGCGGACCCGGCCGGGGCCGACCAGTTCGCCGGCCCGGTCGACGGCCAGCTGCACGACCTCGTCCAGGCCGATCCGTTCGCGGTCCAGGGCGGCCTTGCCGCGCTCGGCGGCGGCCTCGAAGCGCTGGTGCTCCAGTACGCCCTCTATCAGCCGGCCGAACCGGCGGCACTCGTCGGCGAGCCGGCGCAGCGTCCAGTTGGCCTCCGGCCAGAGCTGCCCGGCGGGGTCGGCGGCGAGCGCGTCGATCCGCCGGTGCAGGGCGCCGAGCGCGCCGCCGAGTTCGGACTCCAGCACGGCGGTGAGGTGCTCGTTGCGTGCGGTGAGGGCGAGTTCGTGGGTGCGGTCGGTGAACGTCATGACGGCGCCGACCAGTTGCTCGCCGTCCCGGACCGGGGCGGTGGTCAGGTCGACGGTGACGGGGCTGCCGTCCTTGCGCCACAGCACGGTGTTGCGGATCCGGTGCTTGCGGCCGGAGTGCAGGGTGTCGTTCAGCGCCGAACTCTCGGCGGCCAGCGGGCTGCCGTCGGGCTGCGAGTGCTGGATCAGCGGGTGCAGTTCGCGGCCGCCGAGCTCGCTGGCCCGGAAGTCGAGGATGTGCGCGGCGGCCGGGTTGACCAGCACCACGCGGCCTTCCAGGTCGACGCCGAGGACACCCTCGGCGGCGGCCCGCAGGATCATCTCGGTCTGTTTGTGCTGGCGCCGGAGTTCGGTCTCCACTCCCAGGCGGGTCGACAGGTCACGGACCAGGAGCAGCAGCAGGTCCTGGTCCGTCGTGGTGAACGACAGGAACCCGTGCGCCTCCCCGCCGCCCTCGTCGGTGAAGTCGTTGCCCGACACTTCGACGGTGAAGGTGGTGCCGTCGGTGCGTCGGGCGGTCATCCGGACCGGTAGTTCCAGGCTCTGGGTCTCGCTCGCCGGGGGCCGCATCGAACCGGGGATTCGGCTGGGGTCGAACTCCGGCAGCAGGTCCAGCACTCCCCGTCCGACCAACGAGGTGCCGGGTGCCTGCAGGCTCTCCACGGCGGCCTTGTTGACGTCGACCACCGTGCCGTTGGAGTTCACCAGCAGCAACGGATCGGGCAGTGCGTCGAGTATCGCGGCGAGGCGAGCAGCGCCTCGGGTCGGCCTGCTGCTCACGTCGACAGGTCTCCTCACGCCTTCGGGCCGCCGCTTCGACGGGCGGCTCTGGCTCTCCTCGGAGACTGGAGTATCTCATTCTTCTTTGCGCCGTGGACGACCCGGCCAGTATCGTTGTGGTGGTTGGTGCCGGAGCCTTCGGCTGTGGCATCATCTCAGTCGCACGGAGTGCGCCGGAGTCCCGGTCGCAGTCCGGGTGTTGGAGGCGTCGCCTAGTCCGGTCTATGGCGCCGCACTGCTAATGCGGTTTGGGCTTTACCGTCCATCGAGGGTTCAAATCCCTCCGCCTCCGCTTCACCGGAAGCCCCGTCGGTCACTGACCGGCGGGGCTTCCGCGTTGTCGGCCACTGTTCGTCCAGCGGCCTCTGCGGCGGTCTTGACGGGGTCCCCGGCAATCGATTTCGCCCCAGGTCGCCGGTCATGTAATGTTGTCCCCGCACCGCCCAGGAGGCCAAGGCCGACGGGGCGAGCGCTCATAGCTCAACGGATAGAGCACTTGACTACGGATCAAGAGGTTGCAGGTTCGAATCCTGCTGAGCGCACCAATCTCCGCTCGCGGTTCCGCAAGGGGCCGTCCGAGCGCTCATAGCTCAACGGATAGAGCACTTGACTACGGATCAAGAGGTTGCAGGTTCGAATCCTGCTGAGCGCACCAGCCGAAGGCCCCGGGTTTCCACCCGGGGCCTTCGTCGTCATGCCGTCCCGAGTTCGGTCCGGTTGATCCAGAGCACCTCGCGTTCTTCCAGGAACCAGTCCGCGGGCGTGAGCGGGCGGCTGCGGTTGAACGTGACGGTGACGGGGTCGTGCCGGATGAGCCCGGGATCGGCGTGCTGGTCGAGAAGTTGGGCGGCGAGCGCGGGCGCGAGGTCGGGCGGGCCGGACAGGTGGATGTCGTGGCCGGCGCAGGTGCCGTAGTCGCGCAGGCCGTCGCGGAGCAGGCGGATCGCGGTGGCACGGGACGCGCCGGGCACGGGCGCCGACAGGACGGCGTGCAGCCAGGCATGCGCCTTCACCAGGTCGTGCACGGCGGCCAGGTCGTACTGGTCGCGGTCGTCGCGGGCGGCGACGAACACGGTGGTGGGCCGGCCGCCGTTCCGGGCGAGCTGTTCCAGCAGGGCCTTGATCTGGGCCCAGCCGGTTCCGGCGGCGACCATCAGCAGCGGCCGCCCGGAGTCCTCGGCGAGCACCGCCTCGCCGAGCGGCGGGCCGAGCCGGAGCGTCTCACCGGCCCGGACCTCGTCGACCAGCGCGGTGGACAGCAGCCCGTCGGGGACCCGGCGGACGTGCAGTTCCAGGGTGTTGTCGGGCCGGGGCGCGCAGGCCGGTGAGTAGGGCCGCCAGACCTGTGGGTGCCGGTCTGAGCTGACGGTCAGGTACTGGCCGGCGGTGAACGGGTACGGGTGGTCGGGCGCCAGGGTGAGCACCGCCAGGTCGGGGGTGGCGCGGCGGACGGCCAGCACGTCGGCGTTCCACCAGCGCGGGGTGCCGGCGGGGACGGCCGCGGCCGCGTCGATCATGGCCTGGGCGATGATGCCGAACGCCTCCGTCCAGGCCTGCTCGACCTCGGGGGTCCAGGCGGTCCCGGAGAAGTGCTTCAGCGCGGCGATCAGGCTGGCGCCGACGGCCGGGTAGTGCTCGGGCGCGGCCTGGAACTTGCGGTGGTCGCGTCCGAGCGCCGCCAGGTAGCCGGTGAGTTTCTCCGGGTCCTCCAGCCGCAGCACGAGTTGGGCGAGTGCGGCGATCAGGCGGTCCCGCTGTTCGGCGAGCCGGGCCGGGAACAGCGCTTCGACGCCGGGGTTGTTGGTGAACAGGTGGGCGTAGAAGTACTTGGTCAGCTGGTCGGCCCGGCGCTCGACGACGGCGAAGCTGGCACGGACGACCGCGGGGTCGAAGGGCACCGGGGAGGCCCCTCAGCCTGCGGCGGCTTCGGTCAGCGCGCCGCCCATGACCTCCGCGACGACGCCATACAGGGCGGTCCAGGCCGCGGCGGTCTCCGGCGTCCAGGCGTCCCCGGCGAAGTGCGCGAGGGCGGCCAGCAGGCTCGCGCCGACGGCGGGGAAGTGCTCGGGGAGGGCGCCGTACCCGGCGTGCCGGCGTCCCAGGCCCTGCAGCACCTCGACCACGGTCCCGGTGTCGTAGAGCTTGTCGACCAGGGTGGATATCGCCGCCCAGAGGCGGTCCTGCTGGTCATTCAGGTGCTCGGCGAAGAGCTTGCGGACATCCGGGTTGTGCTCGAACAAATGGGCGTAGAAGTATGCGGTGACATCGCTGCCGTGGGGCTCGACGGCGGCGAAGCTGCTTTTGATGAGCGCGGAATCAATAGTCACGCCCGCCGACTCTACTGATAAACACACCAATTCCAACAGGGCGATCTGACGATCACTCAAGTACTGGACAGTAGCGTCCGATTGATGCCTGCTTGGGCGAGTTGATGCCTGGCGTGGCGGGTATCCAGATGCTGCGGACAGATTGGCTGCTGAACGGGTGGAATCGGGCGATCGAGCAGGTGTCGCGGTATGACCGAAACCCGATCGTGATTCCCTTTTGTCTGATCGTCATCACCATTCGGGTGTATGGCACGGGCCGCGAATTCGGCGGACGAAGACACCGAGAGGAGAGCCGGATGTGCCGACAGTTCCTCCACCGGGCCCCGGCCCCCGACGCCCGCCCGGCCGACCGTGACCGGCCCGGGCCCCGGATCGGCCGGACCACCACCGCCCTGATCGCCACCGGGCTGCTCACCGGCCTCGGCACCCCACCGGTGGCCGCCCAGCAGACACCCGACAGCTGGTCCGCCGAGCGACGCGCCCAACTGCCCTCCGGGCTGGCCGTTCGGTTCGACTTCGAGGCCGTCCAGGGCGTGACGGTCGAGGCCGCACCCGGCAAGCTCACCGACCGGGCCGCCGGCGGCGAGGCCTACAGCGACGGCATCCGCCCCGGCGACCCGGCCGAGACCTTCCGCGCCGCCGAGGACCGCCCCCACGCGGACGGCGCCTGGCACCCCCTCGGCACGCTGCGGCTCACCTTCTCCCGCCCCGTGCGCAACCCCCGCCTGCACGTCAGCGGCCTGACCGGGCTGGCCACCGGCCAGGGCGGCACCACCGGCACCAGCACCCGCCTGACGGTCGCCGGCGGCACCCCCGCCGCCCCCACCCTGGTCGGCCGCACCGGCTGGCCGGGCTGGACGGTCGGCCCCGGCGAACTCGCCCCCGCCGCCGACGGCCCGCGCGACGGCGACGCCGGCGGCGACGGCACCCTCGAACTGTCCGGCACCGTCACCACCGTCGACCTGCGCCTCGAACAGCGCTCCACCGCCCGCGACGGCTCCACCACACCGCCGATGACGCTCCGCCCGGCCTGGACGGTCTCCCTCGACGAGGGCCTCGGAAGCGCCCCGCAAAGCTACGGCAACGCCTCCCACCTGGTCTCCGACCTGTTCCTCGGCCAGGACGCCGCACCGGCCGCCACCCGTACCCGGCCCGGCCTGGCCCAGTCCGTCGAGAAGCCGCTGCTGTCCAATTCGGCCGCCGGCCCGGCCGCCCTCAGCGTGGAGACCGACGGCGGGGCGAGCCGCCGCAGCCCCTGGGCCAGCCTGCCGCCGCCGCCCCGGCTCCAGCCCGGCCACGCCGACTACCAGGGCGCCGACCCCGACCTCGCCTTCCCGGCCGAGACCACCGCCGGGCGCACCTACCGGATCGAGGTGCCGGTCAGCCCAGGCACCGAGCCCGCCGTACTGGCCGGCTGGATCGACTTCGACCACAACGGGCGCTTCGACCCGGCGGAGCGCGTGCAGGCCGAGGTCCCCGCCAGGGCGAGCAGCGCCGCGCTGGAGTGGCCGGTCCCGGAGGGCGCTGTGAGCGGCGACACCTGGGCCCGGCTGCGGCTGGCCCGCGACGGCTCCCAGCTCGCCACCGCCGCCGGCTTCGCCGACTCCGGCCAGGTCGTCGACCAGCGGGTCGCGCTGTCGGTCCGCACCGCTGCCCCGGAGAGCGCCGCCGCCACCGGGCCGGAGATCGGCCTGCCCGTCCCCGGCACCGTCACCGGCGAGGTCCGCCCCGAGTTCCGCGGCGACGGCGCGCGCGCCGGGGCCGGCATCGCCGTCCAGGAGGACGGCACCACCCTGTGCTCCGCCCAGGTCGGCGACGACGGCAGCTGGAACTGCCGCCCCGACAACGCGCTCGGCGAGAGCACCCACGCCCTCGTCCTGGCGGAGACCCCTCAGGGCGGCACGGCGGTCCATGGCGAGCCGTTCCGGCTGACCGTCAAGACCACAGCGCCGACCGCCCCCGTGCTCACCCTGCCCGCCTACACCAACGACCCCGGCCTGCTGGTCACCGGCCTCGGCGAACCCGGCTCCACCGTCACCGTCACCGCGGACGGCGAGCCGGACGGCCTCGACCTGTGCACCACCGGCGTCGCCGCCGACGGCAGTTGGTCCTGCCTGCCGGTGGAGAACCTCGCCGACGGCGCCCACCGGCTCACCCCGCACGCCCGCGACGGCGCGGGCAACCGCGCCGACGGCAAGTCCGTCGGGCTCACGGTGGACACCGTCGCGCCCGACAAGCCGCAGCTCGTCTCGCCGGCCGCCGGTGAACTCCTGCACACCGCCCGCCCGTTGATCACCGGCCGCGCCGAGCCCGGTACCACCGTCACCGTCACCGCCGGCCACGGCAGCGCCGCACGCACCACCGTGTGCAGCGCCGTGGCGGCCGCCGACGGCAACTGGTCCTGCACCGCCACCCAGGACCTGACCGGCGGCGACGTCACCCTGATCGCCACCGCCACCGACCCGGCGGGCAACGGCACTCCCGGCGATCCCGTCCCGGTCCGGGTGCCCACCCCGGCGGCGAGCAGCAGCAGCGCCGCACCGGCACCGACCGCGACCACGACCGCGTCGCCGAGCTCCCACAGCCCCGCTGCGACGAGCCCGTTCGCGTCGCTGTCCGCCTCCGCATCGGCTTCCGCTCGGCCTTCCCCGACGGGCGCTCCGGCGAGCGGGGCCCCCTGGGTGCCGGTACCGCCGGGCGTGCTGCCGATCGTGGTCCCGGTCCCGGTCCCGGTCCCGACGCCGCCTGTGCCGACCCCGATCCCGACGCCGACGGGAAGCCAGAGCTCGCCCGCAGCAAGCTCGTCCGCATCCCCGTCGGTCACGGTCTCCCCTTCGGTCACCGTCTCCGCGTCGGCCGCCGCCTCCCCATCGGCCACTGCTTCCGCTTCTGCGCCCGTCTCCGCCGCCCCGTCGGTGCCCGGCACGGTCGCCGTGCCGCTGCCGCCGTTCCTGGTGCCGGGGGCGACGCCCGGCCAGTGGGTGTTCACGGCGCCGCACCCGTGGTCTTCGGAGGCCCCGGGCCGGCAGGTGCCGGACGGGACGGCCGCGCCGTCCGGGAGCCCGCCGCCGACCTCCGCGCCGTCCGGGAGCCCGTCGCCGACCGCCGCGCAGTCTGCCGGCGAGTCGAGCTCGCCGCAGCCGCCGTCGGCCGCCGCGTCGACAGCGCCCACCGAGCAGGCCCCGCAGGCCGCACCGGCCGAGCAGCCCGACCGCGCCGGGCCGGCCGAGCAGACCGGTGCCGGCTCGGCGGACGAGGTCGTGCGAGGGCGGACGTTGCCGGCGCCCCCGCCGGGTGGGCCGGCGGTCGTGCACCGGGCGACGGCCACCGGATGGCGCGGGATGGCCTGCGGGGCGCTGCTGATCACGGCGGGCTTCGGGTTGTTGGCGCGCCGGATGCTCGGCAGCCGGCGCAGTGGCGCCCGTCGTCACTGACGGCGGGCCCGGTACCGCCCGTTCCGCCGTTCGTGGCGGGCGGTACCTCAGCCGACCGGTTTTCCGACATAGCGACACACCGAGTGGCATACGTCGCATTTGATGATCAATCAGCCTAGCCTGGGTCCCCGGCACTGCCCGTCAGCTCCGGGCCGCCCGTTGCGCGACACTCTGACCCTTAGGACACGTGCATGGACGTCACCCGCGACTCGTCGCCGCGACCCCGTTCCTGGCCCTCCGCCACGGAACCCCCGGCCGACCCCGTCGGCGCGACCCAACTGGCCAAGGCGGTCGCCGAGGCGGTGCACAACCCGCTGATCAGGACCGCCGCCCCCGTCGAGGAGCAACTCGACCGGGGCGCGCCGACCCAGCAGCTCCCGGTGGTCGAGCCGGCGGACCGCTCCGAGTCCTCGGCCCACCCGACGGTCGCGGACGCCGCGACCCACCGGCGGCCGCCGCGCGCAGACCAGTCGCTGCGCGAGCGCCCGGCGTTCACGCTGCCGGGCTGGCTGCCGCTGCTGGCGCTGATCCTTGGCGTGGCCGGTGTGCTGCTGGTGCTGGCCCGGGCCGGTGTGGTCCCGCACCTGTCCGGCCTGCCGGACGTCCGTACGGCGGCCGCGAAGGCGGACGGGGCGGTGGCCGACGACCGGACCATCGCCACGATCAGCGCGATCGGGCTGGCGATGATGGTGGCGCTGGCCGGGCTGCTGTCCAACCCGGGCGGCGAGACCCGGGTGCTGACCCGCTGGGGCCGATACCGGGGCACGGTGCGCCGCACCGGCCTGCTGTGGGTGAACCCGATGGTGCGCCGCCGCCGGGTGGACGTCCGGCTGCGGCACTGGCGCAGCGAGGCGGTGCACGTCACCGACCGGACCGGCACCCCGCTGCTGGTGCGGGTGCTGATCGTGTGGCGGGTCAAGGACACCGCGCGGGTCACCCTGGGCATCGCCGACCACGAAACGTATCTGCGCGAGCAGGTGCAGGCCGTTCTCACCCGAACCGCCTCGGCTCTGCCCTGCGACTCCAATTCCGCTCCCGGACCGGCGCTGCGCGACGGCCAGTGGTTCGCCGACGAGCTGACCCGGGCGCTGGCGGCGGAGACCGCCCCGGCGGGCATCGAGGTGTACTCGGTGCAGCCGCTGGCCCTGGACTACGCGCCGGAGGTCGCCGAGTCGATGCGGCGCCGCCGCCTCGCCGACCTGGACGCCGGGCTGCGGACGGTCCTGGTGGACGACGCGGTGGAGGCCGCGGCGCTCGCGGTGCGCCGCCTGGAGCGTGCCACCGCCCACGAGTTGGACGACAGCGCGCGCAGCGCCCTGATGGAGCAGCTGCTGGTCGCGTTCGTCGCCCCGGCCGGGGTGACCGCCTCGGTGCCCGCACCGGCCGCCCGGCCGGGCCGCAAGGAAGGGAAACCCGCGTGACGACCGTGCTCGCCTCCATATCCACCGACCCCACCGATCTACCCGACTGGTCGGGCGCCCCGTTGCTGGGCTTCGCCGAAGCCGACGGGGCCGCAGCCTGCCGCTGCCCGCACTGCAACCGCCCGGCCCCGCGCGCCGCCGCGTCCGACGCGTCCGACCGGGCGAGCCGAATACACCGGGCCGTCCGTTCGACCTGTCTGGCCACCACTGTTCTGGCCGGCGCGGGAGCCGTCGGTCTGGGGCTGGGCGCGAGCACCGCGCACGCCATGCCCGCACCGTCCGGTCCCGGCTGGGACGGCAGCGTCTACTGGTTCAAGAACGCGGCCGGCGAGTGGCGCTACACCAAGTGGCACAGCGTCTACCTTGAGCGCACGGGTGGCGCCAAGGGTCAGTCGTCGTCGCAGAGTTCGAGCTCCGCGCAGTCCTCGGGCGGGATCCGGCAGGGTTGGGACGGCAAGGTCTACTGGTTCAGGAACGCGGCCGGCGAGTGGCGTTACACCAGCCACTACGACGTGTACCTGTCCCGCACCGGCGGGGGCGGCTCCTCCTCCGGCCAGTCCGGGCCCTCCGCGCCCGCCGCGAGCGGGGTGGAGGCGGCCGTCTCGTACGCACTCGCGCAGGTCGGCAAGCCCTACGTGTGGGGCGGCAACGGTCCGAACGGCTTCGACTGCTCGGGCCTGGTCCAGCAGGCGTTCCGCCGGGCGGGCGTCTCGACGCCGCGGGTCGCCGACGACCAGTACCGGGCCAGCACGCCGATCACCTCGAAGCAGCTCAAGCGCGGCGACCTGATCTTCTGGTCGGGCAACGGCCGGGTCTCCGGCATCCACCACGTCGCGATCTACCTCGGTGACGGGACGTACGTGGAGGCCCCCCGCCCCGGCAAGGACGTCCGGGTTTCCCGGCTGAGCAGCGGGTACTACCCGGACTTCTTCGGCCGCCCCTGACCCGGGCGGGGGGGGGGGGGGGGGCGGCGGCGCCCCCCCCCCCGCGCGGGCGGGGGGGGGGGCGGGGGCGCGGCGGGGGGGGGGGCGGGCGCCCCCCCCCCCCCCCCGCGGGGGGGGGGCCGCGGGGGCCCGCCCCGGCCGGGTCAGGCGGAGGCGCCGTCCAGCAGCTTCAGCTCGGCCTCGGTCAGCCGCAGCGTGGCGGCGGCCAGCAGCGGGGGCAGCTGCTCGACGGTGCGGGCGCTGGCCAGCGGCGTGGCGACCGTGGGCTGCGCGGCCAGCCAGGCCAGCGCGACGGTGGCGACCTCGGCGCCGTGCGCGGCGGCGGCCTCGTCCAGCGCGGCCAGCACGCGCAGACCGCGCGGGGTCTCCAGGTGCCGGGACGCGCCCTGCGCCCGGGAGCTGTCCACCTGCGCGCCGGGCCGGTACTTGCCGGTCAGGAAGCCGGACGCGAGCGCGTAGTACGGGACGGCGGACAGCCCGTGCGCGGCGGCCACCCCGGCCAGTTCGCCCTCGTAGGTGTCGCGGGAGACCAGGTTGTAGTGCGGCTGCACCGCCACGTACCGGGCCAGGCCCTCGCGGGCGGCGAACTCCAGCGAGGCGGCGAGCCGCCGCGCGCCGATGTTGGACGCGGCGAGCTCCCGCACCTTGCCCTCGCGGACCAGCTCGTCCAGCGTCGTGACGACCTCCTCGACCGGCGTGTCCAGGTCGTCCCGGTGGGTGTAGAACAGGTCGATCCGCTCGACGCCGAGCCGGCGCAGCGAGCCTTCGACGGCGCGCCGCACGGTGTCGCGCTTCAGGTTGTCCATGCCGGGCGCCATGCCGGCCTTGGTGGCGATGACGATCTGCTCCCGGTTGCCGCGGCTGCGCAGCCAGTTGCCGATCACCGTCTCGGACTCGCCACCGGAGTTGCCCGGCACCCACGCCGAGTAGCCGTCGGCGGTGTCGACGAAATTGCCTCCCGCCGCGGCGTACGCGTCGAGCACCGCGAAGGACTGCGCTTCGTCGGCCGTCCAGCCGAACACGTTGCCGCCGAGGGCAAGTTGGGACACGGACAGGTCGGAGTTGCCAAGGGGAACCCGAGGGGCGTCAGTGAAAGTCATACCCAAGGACAACCCGTTCGGGGCCTGCGTGATTCCGCCGCGACCGGTTGTTCACCCGGGTGTCGTTCGAGGTGAGGGCTCCGTGCAGAGTGGGCCCGCAGTGGGGTCCGGGGTGTCGGCGGGCCGTCAGGGTTGGCTAGAGTCCCGTTCCATGGCTGACAACGACTACGACCCCGCCGGCTCCACCCAGATGTTCCGGGCGTTCGTCGACGAGGCCCCGGCCGCGCAGGCCCCGGGCACCGTCACCACCTACGGCAGCAACTCCTCGTCGAACCGCACCCCGGTGATCGTCATTGGGGCCATCGTGGCCCTGGCGGTCGTGGTCGGCGTGATCTGGCTGGCCGTCAAGTAACCCGCGAAACCCGCCCTCCCGGGACCGGCCGGACACCCCGGGCGGTCCCGCGCCGCGGCGCGCCTACACTGGCGGCAACCGTCGCAGCCCGCCAGGAGGCCCCGTGTCCGCGCCGTCCACCGAGACCGCCCGCAGCCTCGGCCTGACGGCCGCCGTCAACGCCCGTGACCTCGGCGGTTACCGCACCGCGGACGGCCGCACCGTCCGGCCCGGCCTGCTGCTGCGCACCGACGCGCTGAGTCGGCTCGGCGAGCACGACCGCGAACTGCTCGGCGCGCTCGGCCTCCGGCACGTCGTCGACCTGCGCAGCCTGGACGAGGTCCGCCACCTGGGCGCCGACCTGGTCCCCGGCCTGCCCACCGCGGTGCTCCCGATGGACGCCGCCGCGACCCTCACCGTGCTCTCACCGGACGGACTCGGCCCGGCCCTGCACCACCTGCCGGTCTTCTCCGCCGACTTCGACCTCTACGTGGACCTGCAACGTGCCCTGCGCAGCGGCGAACCGGACGCGATGCACACCATGCTCGGCGACGGCCGCGGCACCGCGATAATGACCTCGATGTACCGCTGGTTCGTCACCGACCCGGTCGCCCGCTCCCGCTTCGCCACCGTGCTCCGCCTGATCGCCGAGGCGGACGGCGGCCCGGTCCTCTTCCACTGCACCGCGGGCAAGGACCGCACCGGCTGGACGGCCGCCCTCCTGCTCACCGCCCTCGGTGTGAGCCGCGAGGCCGTCCTCGCCGACTACCTCCTCACCAACGACCGCTCCGCGACGCGAATCGCCCGCGTGGACCCCCTGCTGCGCCCCCTGGCCCGTGCTGAAACGATTTACCTCGACGCCGCCTTCGAAGAACTCACCCGCGGCTGGCCCACTTTCGAAGCCTTCTGGCACGACGGCCTCGGCCTGACGGACAGCCACCTGCTTCAGCTCAGGGCCACTTGCACTGTCTAGGGGCCCGGGGAACGGCGGGGCCAAGTCTGCGGAGGATCAACAGGGCGCTTTGCGTTCCGCCGTTTCTGGTCCCTGTCTTGACCCGCCGCAACACGACCGTCCGCTGCCCCCGGAGCCACTGATCACTCGCTCGTCAGGCCTTCCCGCAGGTGCGCAAGCGTCTTGGTGAGCAGCCGCGAGACATGCATCTGCGAAATGCCGATCTCCTCGCCGATCTGCGACTGCGTCAGATTGCCGAAGAACCGCAGCATGATGATCCGGCGCTCGCGCGGCGGCAGCTTGGCGAGCAGCGGCTTCAGCGACTCCCGGTACTCGACGCCTTCGAGCGCGAGGTCCTCGTAGCCGAGGCGGTCGGCGAGCGGGCCGTCGCCGCCGTCGTCCTCGGCGGGGCTGGAGTCGAGGGAGCTCGCGGTGTACGCGTTGCCGACGGCGAGGCCCTCGACCACGTCGTCCTCGGAGACGCCGAGGTAGGCGGCGAGTTCGGGGACGGTGGGGGAGCGGTCGAGCCGCTGGGAGAGTTCGTCGCCGGCCTTGGTGAGGGCCAGCCGCAGCTCCTGGAGGCGGCGCGGGACGCGCACCGACCAGCTGGTGTCGCGGAAGAAGCGCTTGATCTCGCCGACCACGGTGGGCATGGCGAAGGTGGGGAACTCGACGCCGCGCTCGGGGTCGAAGCGGTCGATGGCCTTGATCAGGCCGATGGTGCCGACCTGGACGATGTCCTCCATCGGCTCGTTGCGGCTGCGGAAACGCGCGGACGCGTACCGGACCAGCGGCAGGTTGAGCTCGATGAGGGTGTCCCGGACGTAGCCGTGTTCGGCGCTGCCGGGCTCCAGGACGGCGAGCCGGCGGAACAGCGAGCGCGAGAGCGTACGGGTGTCGAGCGCCCGATCGGGGGCCTCGGCGGGACCGGCCTGGGCCGGGATCGGTACGACGACGGACTCGATGACCGCACTGCCCTGTTCTGTGAACACGCGCCCACCCCCTTGTGACTGCCTGTCGAACGGGTGCCGCCGAACGGCGGTTCCCGACTGCCGTGTCCTCCTGCTCAATACCGGATCACCGGCCCCGGCAAACCCGATCGTGGCGAGTCGTCACCCTGCGGTGGGCGGCGGGCGGTTCACTCCTCCCAGGAGTTGCCGGTGCGCAGCCGGGTGAGGATCCGGGACAGCAGCCGGGAGACGTGCATCTGGGACATGCCGAGTTCGGTGGAGATCTGCGACTGGGTGAGGTTGGCGAAGAACCGCAGCATGATGATCCGCCGTTCCCGTTCGGGGAGTTGGACCAGCAGGTGGCGGACCATGTCGCGGTGTTCGACGTCGGTGAGGGCGGAGTCCTCGTAGCCGAGCCGGTCCAGCAGGGCGAGCCCGCCCTCGTGTTCCTGGGCGGCTTCCAGCGAGGCGGCGTTGTAGGCGCGGCCGGCGTCCAGACAGGCCCGGACGTCCTCCTCGGGGATGCGCAGGTTGGCGGCGATCTCGGGGACCTTGGGGGCCCGGCCGTGGGTGACCGTCAGCTCCTCCATGGCGCCGCTGACCTGCACCCACAGTTCCTGGAGCCGACGCGGTACGTGCATGGTGCGGACGTTGTCGCGGAAGTAGCGCTTGATCTCGCCGAGGATGGTGGGCAGCGCGTAGGTGGGGAACTGGACGCCGCGGGTCGGGTCGAAGCGGTCGATGGCGTTGATCAGGCCGATGGTGCCGACCTGGACGATGTCCTCCATGGGTTCGCTGCGGCTGCGGAAGCGGGTGGCGGCGTAGCGGACCAGCGGGATGTTGATCTCGATCAGGGCGGCTCGTACCCGGGAGCGTTCGGAGGCGCCGGGGGGCAGTTCGGTGAGCCGCTCGAACAGCACCCGGGTGAGCGTCCGGACGTCGATCGTGCCTCGGCCGCCGGGGCGGCGGGCGGCCAGTTCGAGCGGGTCCGGCAGTTCCTCGGCCCGGTCCTCCGGCGCACTGCTGCCCTGCGTCCGCACGGACACGTCACCCCTCCCTCTGAACCACCTCGCCAAAATTTCCGGCAAAACCGGTCATAGCATCACAAGTCGCTCTGTGGCCGGGCAAGTACCCGGCCGAGGCGTGTTGGCGGCCGGTGGAGCATTCGGCGGAGCATGCCGCGACCCCCGGCCTGGTCGGCAGGCCGGGGGTCGCGGTGGTGGTGCGGGTACGGCGGGGGTGGCGGGCGGTCAGACCTCCAGGTCGGCGATCACCCAGGTGGCGAAGGTCTTCCACTGCCCGGCGGCGGCCTGATGGGCCGGGTGGCCGAGGTAGGCGGCCAGCGCCTCGCGGTCCTCGACCAGGCTGTTGATCGCGTAGTCGTAGGCGATGTCCCGCTCGGTGGTGTTCCAGCCGCACTCCCACTCGCGCAGCTCCGGGATCAGCGCGCCCAGCTCCGCGAACGCCTTCGCGCCAGCCAGGGCCCGCGGGTCGTCCTTGCCGACGCCTTCGTTGAGCTTGAACAGGACCAGGTGCCGGATCACGATGCCGCTCCTCGCGGATCAGGAGGGCACGCCCCGGCAGGGGAGCGCCCCCGAAGGACGAACCCCGCAAACGGTACTAGCGGACCAGTCCGGTCATGAAAGAACCGACCGCCTTGGCCGCGTCGGAGATCCCTACGAACCCGGACTGCACCAGCTCGGCGGCGCGCACCGGCGAGGTGATGATCGTGTAGATGACGAAGATGACCACAATCCACATGGCCACCTTCTTCGCCTGAGCCATCGAACGGGCCTGCCTCCCTGAGTCGGGCCGTCGTCCTCTCCCCGCACGGCCCTGCCACCCGCAGCTTATCCACCGGACGGCGCAAGAAGTGAGGGCCTTGTTCACCCGCCAGGACGAAGGTCCTGCTCGGACGGGGCTTTCTCCGGGTGTGGCCGCCACGGGGGCGCGGCAGGATGGTTCATGTACCGAGGATCTGGCAGGAATCCCCGGTACGGCGATCCGGAGGTCCCCGCTGTGGGACCGGGCACCGCGGCTTCCCCCCGACGCGGACCCGGTTGTGGGACCTCCGCCCGGGGCAGCAGCTCGTTCCCCCGGAGCTGCTGCCCCCTCCGCGGAGCGGCGGCCCCGCACTCCCGAGGCACGGTGGTCAACCGCCCGGGAGCGCGGGGCCGTTCGCCGTCCACGGCGCCGCCGCCGTGCGCAGTGCCTCGCCCAGCCGGGCAGCCTCCACCGCCACCGCCGGCAGCCGTTCGGCCCGCGCCCGGGCCGCCAGCAGGTCCACCGTCGACGGCCCCGGGAAGGCGAACGCCAGCGCCCGCAGCGCCGCTATCCGGGCCTCCTCGTCGCCGTCCGCCACCGCCCGCAGCCGCAGGAACTCCGCCACGTCCGGGTCGGCCGTCAGTGCCCGCAGCGCCACCCGGCGGGGCAGCGGATCGGCGTCCGCCACCGCCCGCTCACGCAGCAGACCGGACGGTCGGGCCGCCCGGTCGCGGGACAGGGCGTGCAGGGCGATCGCCCGGATCGGCGCCGACGAGTCGGCCACCGCCCGCTCCCGCAGCATCGCCCGCACCGCCGGATCGTCCGGCCGGTGCGCCAGCAGCGTCCGCAGCACCGACAGCCGAACCGCCGCGTCCCGCAGGTGCGCGGCCCGCGCCAGCAGCAGCATCCCGGCCCGCTCCTCGCCGTCGTAGCAGCGCACCACCGCGACCAGTGCCAGATCCCTGGTGCGCGGGTCCGGGTCGGCCACCGCCCGTTCCAGGAACAGCGCCCGGGCCTGCGCGCTCGGCGAGCGGCGGTCCGCCAGCGCGGTCAGCACCGCGCCGCGCACCAGCGGGTCCGGCGAGTGCACCGCCTCGTGCCGGACGAACGCGTCCAGCTCCGGGTTGTCCGCGAAGTGCGCCGCCAGCTCGCCGGTGGCCTGCGCCCGGCCGTGCCCGTCCGCCGCCCGGGCCCGTTCGAACAGGAACTCCGCCACCTCCGGGTCGCCCGCCCAGCCCTGCCCGAGCAGCGTCAGGGCGAAGGCCCGCACCTCCGGCTGCCCGTCCCCGGCGACGAAGCCGCGCAGCTGCTCGGCCACCTGCCGGTCGCCGGCCCAGCGGTGTGCCAGGACGGCGAGGGTGCGCCGGCGGACCATCGGATCCGGGTCCTGGGCGACCCGCAGCCGCAGGAACTCCGCCACCTCCGGGTCGCCCGCCCAGCCGCGGGCCAGTCCCGCCAGCGCCACCACCCGCACCCGCGGGTCCTTGTCGGCGCCGGCCAGCAGCCGCAGGAACGACGCGTTGCGCGGATCCTCGGCCGGCTGCAGGCAGATGGCCTGCAGGGCCAGCCCGCGCACTCCCGGATCCCGGTCGTTCCGCACCCGCTCGCGCAGGAACTCCGCCAGCGCGCCGCCCACCCGCTCGTTCACGGTCAGCGCGAACACCGCCAGCCCGCGCAGCTCCGGCTGCGGGTCGGATGCCGCGAGCTCCCGCAGCAGCTGCTGCGCCGGGCCGTCGCAGGCCCAGCCCTTGCCCAGTGCCAGCATCTCGTTCAGCCGGTTCTCGCCCCGCGCGGACGCCACCCGGGCCCGCAGGAACGCCCCGCCGGCCGCCTCGCCCGCCCAGCCGTCGGCGAGCGCCGCCACCGCCGCCTCCTGGGTCAGCGGATCCGGGTCCTCCTCTATCCGGCGGCGCACGAACGCCCCCACCCGTTGGTCGCCCGCCCAGCCCTCCGCGAGCGCAGCGAACGCCGCCGCCCGTTGCGCCGGCGACCAGCCGTGCTCGGCCCAGGCCCGCAGCACCGCCGGTCCGCGGGGATCGTTCAGCAGCAGCGCGCACGCCAGCCGGGCCGTCACCGCGCCCACCGCCGGCAGCGGCGACTCGCGCTGCGCGTGGTGCCCGTACACCAGGTACCAGCGCAGGAACCGCTCCCGCCCCACCCAGTGCGGCCCGAGCCCGGTCAGCACCGGCCGCAGACCGTCCAGCGCCTCCACGGTGTCGCCCGGGAGCACCGTCGAACCCTCCGCGGCGTACGCCTCGAACAGCGCCACCAGGGCGTCCACCACCGCCTCGCTCTGTGCCGTCACCAGCCCGAGCTTGCGCACCTCGCCCAGGCAGCGCACCGCCAGCACCAGCCACTCCGGCACCGGGTCGCCGGCCCCCGGCAGGGCCGGGGCCGCCGCCAGCAGCCGCGACACCGCCTCGCCGACGAACCGCTCGTCCAGCTCGCCCGCCAGCAGGAGCAGCACCTCCCGCCACGCCGGGTCCCGCCAGCGGGCCGCGAACACGCCCTCCAGTAGCTGGTGTTCCGTCAGCGACCGCTCCCGGTTGAACCGGTAGGCGATGTCGGACGCCGCCAGGTACTCCAGGAACGCCCGGTGCACGAAGCCGTACACCTCGCCGCCGAACCGGCTCAGGATGAAGTTCCGCTCCCGGAACTGCTGCAGCATCGCCCGCGCCACCGGCGCCGCCCGGTCGGCCGGCAGCTCGTAGCGCTCCCGCAGGTAGCTCTCGAAGGAGGCCAGCAGCACCCGCCCCGGAATGTGGTTCCCGGCGATCCCGTCGCCGCCCTCCTGCATCCGCCGCGCCACCAGCCGCAGCAGCTCGAGCCGGTCCTCGGACGCCAGGTACGGCATCCCGCCGTCCACCCGCCGGTCCTGCAGGTACTTGCTCGGGTCCCAGTGCTCCACCAGCACCGCCACCGCGTGCTCGTACACCGTGCGGCGGTCCCGGGGCAGCTCCCGGCGGCGGCCGATGATCGCCAGGATGGTCAGGATCAGCGGATTGCCCGCGAGTTCCCGCACCGGCGCCGAGGACGCCACCGCCGCCGTCACCCGCCGGTGCAGCCGCTGCGCCTCCACCGGGTCGCCGGGGCAGGCGGTGGCGTACCAGCGGGCCGCGAAAGCGTCGATCTGCTGCGCGTCCAGGTCCTGCAGCATGTAGTGCCCGAACCCGGCGGCGTCCAGCGGCTCCCGCCGGTAGCCGATCACCCGGGACGTCACCAGCACCCGCACCTGCGGGTAGCGGGCGGCGAACGCGGCGATCCGCCGGCTCGCGGTCTCCCGGACCCGCGGGTCGAACAGTTCGTCCAGGCCGTCGAACACCACCAGGGTGGCCGCCGGGTGCTCGGTCAGCTGGCGTTCCAGCAGGTCGGCCGGCAGGCCCAGGCCCTCGGTGCCGTGCAGGTGGGCCAGGAAGTCCTCGAAGGTCCGCTCCCGCCACTCCGGGTCCGCGTACCGGCGCAGCTCCACGATCAGCGGCAGCCGGCCGGCCAGCGCCGCGACCTGCTCCGGGACGGCGGTGTCCGGGTGCAGCAGCGGCTCGGTCAGTGCCAGGCCGAGGAACCGGGCCAGTGTCGACTTCCCCGACCCGGGGTCGCCCAGCAGCACCGCCCGGTGGCCGTCCGGCCCGGCGAGCAGCGGCAGCACGGGGACGGCCGGGCGGCGCCGGTAGGCCTCCCGGACCCGGCGAACCGTCTCCCGCTCCACGCCCGGCGGGAGCCGGCCCGGGTCCAGCTCGCCGGTCTCCGTGAGACGTTTCAGCAGCTCGCGGGGCAGTTCCACCGGCGGCGGGTCGGCCCGCACCAGCTGTGGGACGAACACCTCGCGCAGGTGCACCGCAGGGTGCTCGTCCTGCTCCGACAGCGGGGTCAGCACCTCCAGGTCCAGTCGGTGGTAGCGCTCGCGCAGCCGCACCGCGTGCCGGCGGCGCGCCCCGTCCAGGTCGCCCGGGGGCGGTGGTGCGGCGCCGACCGTGATCTGCACGCTCTGCGCGTGCTGGATCATCGTCAGGTCGCCGCCCGCGGTGGCGTGCTCGGCGGACTGGCCGCCGCCGGCCGCGGCGCCCTCCGCGCCGAGCAGCCGGCGCCAGAATCCGCTCACGGCTGCTGCTGCTCGCCGAACCGGACCGAACCCTCCACCCCGTCCACCAGGTTCACGTCGCCGCCCGCGCGGATCCCGCGCGCCGACTGCCCGTCACCTGCCGCGTCGGTGACGGGCGTCGCCGAGGCGTCCGGGACGGGGCCGGGCGCGGCGCCGCCCCCGATCACCACGTCGCCCTTCACGTCGCGCACCATCCGCACCGATCCGCCGACCGCCGCGCCGTCCGCGGACTGGCCACCGCCGCGGCCGCGCACGCCGCCCGTCACCGACAGGACCAGGCCCGCCAAGCCGACGAACAGGCCCAGTACGCCGGCCCACTGATTCGCCCGGTCCAGCCCCTCTTCCCACAGGAAGAACGCCAGCCCCACCACCGAGATCCCGGCCCCGACCCACACCATCCAGCGCCACCGCGTACTCCCCATGCCCGCATCATCCCCTCAACTGCGGCCCCGGCAACCGGAAATGAGCCGTCGGTGCGCGACGGCCCTTGGAAAAACCGGACGGTCCGGGTTTCCACTCCGAAGGCCCCCGGGCGCTGGACCGGGCGGGTACTTACCGGCGGTCGCGCGCGTGTCCGGGCCTCGACTCGCCGTTCGGACAGGTCGACTGCGAGACGTCGACAGCAGACGCGCGCGTCCGCGACGGGGCAGTGGCCCGGCGGAGCGCCGCAGGAAGGCGGAACGAGAAGTGCTGAAAACCCTCCGGCCCAGCTGGACCGGCCGCAGACTCCTGGCGGGCGTGGCCTGCGCCCTGGCCGCTCTCGGCCCGGCCGCCCTGCCATCGGCGGCAGCAGCGCCGACCGTGCCGCGGGCCGGCTCCGGAACTCTGCTGGTGTCCGAGACCTTCACCGGCGCGACCGCCGACCCGGCGTTCGTCGCCACCTCGGGCGCCTGCCTGACCGGCGCCCCCGCCACCAGCACTCCGCCGGGCAGCGACCCGCACCCGCTGGGCGGCTGCCCGCCCGTCGAGACCGGCCCCGTCCCGCCGGAGAACGGCGCCCCGCACGGCTACCTGCAGCTGACCGACGCCGGCCACGACCGCACCGCCGCAGTGCTGTACGAGAAGGCGCTGCCCGCCCACGAGGGCATGCAGGTCTCGTTCGAACAGTGGCAGTACGGCGGCGACCCCGCCGAGCCGCGGCCCGCCGACGGCATCTCGTTCTTCCTGGTGGACGGCGCCGCCCCGCTGACCCGGCCCGGCGCGTACGGCGGCAGCCTCGGGTACGCCCAGAAGCTGCCCGACGACAACCCGGCCAACCCGTTCATCCCGGGCGTCGAGGACGGTTACCTCGGCGTCGGACTCGACGTCCTCGGCAACTACTTCGGCGACTGGGAGCACCGCGGCAACGGGTGCCCGCCCGGCGAGCGCTCCCCGGCCGGCACCGCCTTCCACGTGCCCGCGCCCGGACCCAACATGATCACCCTGCGCGGTCCCGGCAACGGCACCACCGGGTACTGCTACCTCGCCGCGACCACCAGCAACACCTCCACCACCGGTCCGTGGCCGTCCACCCTGCCCGGTGAGCTGCAGGGCCCGACCACCGCCGCCGACCTGCCGCCCGGCATCACCCCGGAGCAGGCCGAGATCGCGCTGCTGCCCAGCAAGCGCACCGTGACCGTCACCGTCACGCCCACCCCCGACCCGCAGGTCGAGGTGGACGTCGACTTCGGCTCCGGCCCGGTCCGGGTGCTCAGCACTCCCGCGCCCCAACCGGTGCCCTCCACCTACAAGTTCGGCTTCGCCTCGTCCACCGGTGACTTCACCGACGTGCACCTGCTGCGCAACGTCGTCGCCCGCAGCGTCAACCCGCTGCCCCAGCTGGACCTGGTCAAGCAGATCGACCGCACCACGCCGCTGCCCGACCCGGTCACCGCCGGCACCGTGGTGCCCTACCAGTTCGTGGTCACCAACGCGGGCGGCAGCGAGATCCGCGACCTCGTCGTCACCGACCCGCAGGTCGGCGCGATCAGCTGCCCGACCACCACGCTGGCCGTGGACGAGACAGTCACCTGCACCGGCAGTTACACCGTCACCGAGGAGGACGTGCGGCGCGGCTTCATCACCAACGTGGCCGTCGCCAACGGCGACTCGGACAGTGGACCGGTCACCTCCCCGGAGGCCGACCACACCCTGCCGCTGACCGACAACTACGGCCTGCTGCTGGAGAAGCGCGTCGACGACAGCCGGGAGTACCTGGCCGGTGAGACCGCGACCTACACGTACACCGTGACCAACACCACCGACCAGACCGTCTCCGACCTCGCCGTGCTCGACGACCGGCTGACCGACGTGACGTGCGAGTCCACCACGCTCACCCCGGCCGAGACGCCCGGCGCGGTCACCACCTGCACCGGGTCGTACACCGTCACCGAGGCCGACGCGAAGGCCGGAGTGGTCCGCAACACCGCGCACGCCACCGGCAACGCGCCCGAACGGACCGTCACCTCGCCGCCCGCCCAGGAGGAGATCGCGGTCAGGGCCGAGGAGCCGAGCCCCAGCCCGTCGCCGTCGCCCAAGCCCTCGCACTCCGAGAAGCCGACCGAGCACCCGACCGAGCACCCGTCCGAGGAGCCGACCAAGAAGCCGGTCGAGCGCCCCAACCACCCGGGCGAGCTGCCCAAGACCGGTAGCGGTTCCCCGCTGGTCCCGCTGCTGCTCTCCGCCGGACTCGGCGTGGCCGGCCTGTTCACCCTCCGCTGGGCCCGCCGCCGCGGCTGACCCGTTCGGTGACCGACGCCAGGGACATACAGAAGAGGCCCCGACCTGATGGTCGGGGCCTCTTCGCGAGCGGTAGCGGTGGGATTCGAACCCACGGTGGAGTTGCCCCCACACACGCTTTCGAGGCGTGCTCCTTTGGCCGCTCGGACACGCTACCGAGGGGAACTCTACCGGATGCGTGGGGACGGACGAAATCCGTATCCGCGGGGGGTGGCGGCGGGGGTCAGCGCTGGGTGTCGAAGAAGGCCCGCAGTTGGGCGGTGCACTCGTCGGCGAGTACGCCCGGGATGACCTCGGGGCGGTGGTTGAGGCGGTTGTCGCGGAGGACGTCGAAGAGTGAGCCGGCCGCGCCGGCCTTCGGGTCGAGGGCGCCGTAGACCACCCGGTCGAGGCGGGACAGCACGATCGCGCCCGCGCACATGGTGCACGGTTCCAGGGTGACGACCAGGGTGCAGCCGCTCAGGCGCCATTCGCCGACCGCGTTCGCGGCCTGACGGATCGCCACCACCTCGGCGTGCCCGGTCGGGTCGCCGACCGCCTCGCGGACGTTGTGGCCCCGGCCCAGCACCGAACCGTCCGGGCCGAGCACGAACGCCCCGACCGGGACGTCGCCGGTCGCGGTGGCCAGTGCGGCCTCGGCGATGGCGAGGCGCATCTGGTCCCGCCACCGGTCGCGGACCGGGTCGGGGCGTTCGGGGGCGGGCAGCGGAGCGATCCGCGGCCGGTCGCCCAGGGTGCTGGAAGGGGCGGGGGCGTGCTGCATGGACCCAGTGTCGGCCACCGGGCCCGCCGCTAACGAACGGCCTCCAGGACCTCGCCGCAGCCGAGCGCCTCGGCGATCTCGCCGAGCGCGTCGCCCGGCGCCGCGCCTTCGCCCGCCAGCTCCAGCAGCGCGGCCTGGCCGAGGCCGAACTCGCTCAGCAGTTCGGAGTCGCCGATCGGCCCGACCGGGGTCGCGCCCCGGCCGTCGGCCGGCTCGTCGTCGTCCTCGTCGGTCTCGTCGTCCTCGTCGCTCGCGGCGTTCTCGTCGTCGAGTTCGGCCACCAGGCCGTCCAGGTCGTCGAAGTCGGCCTCCCCGTCCTGTTCGATCAGCTCGTCGGTGAGCACCGAGCCGTACGAACTGCGCGCCGCGGCGGCCGCGTCCGAGACGAAGATCCGCGGGTCGTCCTCACCGTCGATGCGCAGGACGGCGAACCAGGCGTCCTCCTGCTCGATGAAGACCAGCACCGTGTCGTCGTCCTCGGCCGTTTCGCGGGCCAGGTCGGTCAGGTCGGCCAGGGTCTCTACGTCGTCGAGTTCGGTCTCGCTCACATCCCACCCGGCACCGGTGCGAGCAAGCACTGCAGCGAAGTACGCCACCAGGGACACTCCCAAGATTGGTCTCGGCTGTCGGCGATCTCGGGCGGGTGCGGTCCGGCCGCCCCCGCGCCAGAAGAGCGGTCCGCTGTTCGGACCGTCCCACCGCATCGTGACAGAAAGGCCGCCGCTGCGGGGGGTGTTCGGCAGCGCGTCTTCGCAGGTCGTGTCGGAATGGCCTGCTTCCGGCCGCTCCGGGCGTGGATCATGCCCCTCGAACGCCCCACAGGCGGGGGCGGACGGGGGCTTGCGGGGCGCGACGGTGGTGCGGGCGCGTCCCCGGACGGCTCAGATCCGGAAGGTTCGCATCCGCATGGCCTCGCGCATCCGGCGTTCCTTGGTGCGTCTTGGCTGGACCCGGGCGCGCAGTTCGCGGGCCTCGGCCAGTTCGCGGAGGAACACGGCCCGGCGCCTGCGCCGGTCCGCGTCGGCGTCCGTAGTGGTTTCGGCGTCGGTCTCCTGGCCGGCTGTCTCCTCGACGGCCGGTGACTCCGGACGGGACTCGTCTGTCGAGCCGGACCCGCCCGCGCCGGCGGTCGATGCCCGCGTCGGGTTGCTCTTCATAGGTTCCGACTTTCCCAGATGTCACCCGCCGATACCACAGCGGCGGCCGGGAATCGGTGTTTCCAGCGGGACTCCAGGCAGGTCACGGCGGGTCGCCGCCGACCCGGCGAAGTCGTACAGATGTGCCGACGGCCGTTATCGTCGTTGTCATGCGCCTCCACGCCGTCGACCACCCGCTGGTCGCCCACAAGCTGTCCACCCTGCGCGACGAGCGCACGGACTCGCCGACCTTCCGGCGGCTCACCGACGAGTTGGTGACCCTGCTCGCGTACGAGGCGACCCGGGACGTCCGCACCGACACGGTCGAGATCACCACCCCGGTCGCCGTCACCCAGGGCACCCGGCTGTCCTACCCGCGCCCGCTGGTGGTCCCGATCCTGCGGGCCGGCCTCGGCATGCTCGACGGCATGACCCGGCTGCTGCCCACCGCCGAGGTCGGTTTCCTCGGCATGGTCCGCAACGAGGAGACCCTGGAGGCCTCCACCTACGCGACCCGGATGCCGGACGACCTCTCCGGCCGGCAGGTCTACGTCCTCGACCCGATGCTCGCCACCGGCGGCACCCTGGTCGCGGCGATCCGGATGCTGCTCGACCGGGGCGCCACCGACGTGACCGCCGTGGTGCTGCTGGTCTCGCCCGAGGGCATCGAGGTGATGGAGCGCGAGCTGGCCGGCCAGCCCGTCACCGTGGTGACCGCGGCCGTGGACGAGCGCCTGAACGAGAACGGCTACATCGTGCCGGGTCTCGGCGACGCGGGCGACCGCCTGTACGGCACCGCCGGCTGAGGCCTGCGAGGCGTCCTTCGAACGCAAGAGATCCGGCCGGGAACGGGCTTCCGTTTCCGGCCGGATCTCGTCGTGTACGGCTGTTCGGCCGGTCAGCAGTTGCGCGGCTCCGGGCTGGGCGACGGCTTGATGAGCTCGGCCAGCGCGGCCGCGGCCTGGGTCGGGTCGGCCAGCGCGCTGAAGGTGTCGCCGATGACCAGGTCCACGGTGTTGTCGGTGCGGCCGTCCTCGGTGCTGGTGGCGGAGGCGACCTGGGAGACCAGCAGGGTGGCCGCGCCCAGTCCGCCGGGGCCGCTCAGCACCTGCGCGGTGCCGGGGACCTTCTTGTCCAGGGCGGTCGGCGCGTTGCCGACCTTGCCCACCTGGAAGCCGCGCTTCTTCAGCTCGTCGGCGGTCTTGGCCGCCAGACCGGACTTGTCGGTGGCGTTGTAGACGTTCACCGTGACGCTCGCGGGCTGCGGCACGGCCGTGCTGCTGGGGGCCGTCCCCGGCGAGTCGGCGGCGCCGGCGGAGGGAGAGCCCTCCGGGGCGGCCAGCGGCTTGCCGGACGGGTTCGCCGAGGCGCAGGCCTGCGCGGCGCTGTTCTTGTTCTTGCCGGTGAACACGTCGTAGAGCTGGACGCCGCCGACCGAGACCAGGCCGAGGGCGAGGATTCCGCCGACGGCGGCGACGACCTTGCGGCCGCGACGCGGGGGACGTCCGAGGCGGGGGTAACTGTTGCCGGTGATCCGGTACTGCTTCCCCTTCAAGCCCCGGGGAGTCAACATGCTCATGGTCTGTCTCCCCGTAGGTGCCAGGGTGGGGTGCCGGTGACCGCGGTGCGGCCGTGGGAAGTGGCCGCGTGAGCCGTGGTAGTCAGCAGATTAATCCGACTACAGCGACACAGGTACTGGATGATCATCATCCGGGGGACGACGGCACTCGAAAGGACGTACCGACACCGACCATCGGTTGCAGCCGATGGCGGGTGGCGGTGCGTCAGTCCATTTCCAGTACCCGGGCGTGCAGAACCTGCCGCTGCTGCAGGGCGGCCCGCACGGCTCGGTGCAGCCCGTCCTCCAGGTAGAGGTCACCGCGCCACTTCACCACGTGGGCGAAGAGGTCCCCGTAGAAGGTGGAGTCCTCCGCGAGGAGGGTCTCCAGGTCCAACTGGCCCTTGGTGGTCACCAACTGGTCGAGCCGCACCGGACGCGGCGCGACGTCCGCCCACTGGCGGGTGCTGGTCCGGCCGTGATCCGGGTACGGCCGCCCGTTACCGATGCGCTTGAAGATCACACGGAAAGCCTACCGTTTGGGACATGGCGGGCGCAGCAAGCGGGACCAACGGTGACCGACTTTCCGCCTCAGCGCAGTGCGGCGCCGATCCGGTCGAGCGAAGAGAGCCTCATCAGGCCGTAGTTGTAGAACTCGACCTCGGGGACGCCGAGCTCGCGGAGCGTGCTGATCTTGGCGGCGAGGTTGGCGGGGCCGTCGCAGTCGGAGGACATCGGGCGGAGGATGACGGCCATGTCCTGGGGGCGGACGCCGTGCAGGGCGAAGGCGGCGACCTTCTCGCGGACGGCCTCGGGGGTCTTCGCGTAGCCGAGTGTCTCGATCTGGTGGGCGGCGCCGGCCAGAGCGGGGAGGTCGATGCCGGAAAGCCAGCCGGTGCCGGGGCCGCCGCCGTCCATGAAGGTCAGCCGCATGCCGTGGGCGGCGGCGGTGGCGGCGAGTTCGGCGGCCAGGCCGGTGACGGTGCTCGCGCTGGCGTCGACGTAGGCGGCGAGGGCGCCACCGGCCAGTTCGTCGAGCGGGACGGGGGTGAGGGCGCGGTCCTCGTCGGCGAGGCGGGCGCGCAGTTCGGTGCGGACGGTGTCGCGGACGTGTTCGGCGGGGACGCCCGCGGCGGTGGCGGCGGCCAGGCAGTGCCGGCAGAAGCAGATCGACAGCAGGGCCTCGGTGACGGGGCCGAGCTGCTCGAAGTAGCGCTCGTGGTGGTAGCCGTGGGCCAGGCCGTGGAAGTGCAGGGACTCGGCGCGGATCGCGTCCACGCCGTAGCGGGCGAGTTCCTCGACCAGGGTGTGGCAGTACTCGCGGACCTCGGGGTTGGCGGGGCAGAGCTCGGTGAGGTGGCGGTCGCCGAAGGCGTTGGCGGGGGCACAGTCGGGATGGGCGAAGCCGAGCCGGTCGTTGTGGCAGAACACCGTCCAGGCGTGCAGTTTGAGGCCGCGTCGGCGGCTCTCCTCGGCGGCCTCGGCGAACGGGTCGCGGGTGCCGATGGCGGTGGAGGGCAACGGGGCGAGGCGGCGGCCGGCCCAGCGGGCGGGGTCGGGGCGGAAGTAGGCGGCGCCGGGTTCGAGGTAGCGCAGCACCCGGCGCGGGTTGTGCGGGAAGACGTCGCGGGCCTCGTGGTAGACGGAGGCGAGAGTGACTCCGCCGACGCCGGCCCGGTCGGTAAGGTTGCCGAAGAAGGTGTCGGCCCCTTCGTCGAGCAGGTCGGTGGCGAAGGCGAGGACGGACGTCTCCACAGGGCAACTCCGGAGAAGGAAGTACAGGGAGTGACCACGCTAACCGCGGCCTCCCGTATTGGTCTATACCTGGCTGGATGAGGGGAGCGGCAAGGTGGCGGTCTACCGGGGATTCGACCAGCGGGAACTCGATCGGGAGTACTCGCCCAGCAGCCGGGTGGCGGACTTCGACGCGGAGCTCGCCGCGTACACCCGGGAGAGCGGGCGGGCCCTGCGGGAGCTGCCCGGGCACCGGGAGCTGCGGTACGGGGCGGACGGGCCGGAACTGATCGACTTCTTCCCGGCGGTGCCGGGCGCGCCGCTGCACGTCTTCGTGCACGGCGGCTACTGGCAGGAGCTCGGCAAGGAGGACTCGGTCTTCCCCGCGCTGGACTTCGTCGCCCGGGGCACCGCGTACGCCGCCGTCGGCTACGGGCTGGCGCCCACCTGGACGGTGGAGCAGATCGCGGCGCAGGTCACCGAGGCGGTGGTGTGGCTGGTCGAGCACGCCGCCGAACTGGACGTCGACCCCGAGCGGATCGTGCTCAGCGGCAGCTCGGCCGGCGCGCACCTGGCGGCCACCGCACTGCTCGACGGGCGGCTGCGCGGGCGGATCGCCGGGGCGGCGCTGCTCAGCGGCGTCTACGACCTGGAACCGATCGCCCTCAGCTACATCAACGAGCCGCTCGGGCTGGACGCCGAACGGGCCCGCCGGCTCAGCCCGCTGTTCGCCGACCTGGCGGCGCTGCCGCCGCTGGTGGTGGCGCTCGGCGAGTACGAGACCGGCGAATTCGCCCGCCAGCAGAACGAGTTCGCGCACGCCGCGCGGGCCGCCGGAGTGCCGGTACGGGAACTGCTGGTCGGCGGACGCAACCACTTCGACCTGGTCTTCGACCTCGGCCGGACCGACACGGTACTCGGCTCGGCCGTCGAGGCACTTGGTCCCGCCTGACGCTCCGTAGACTGCCCGCGTACCCCCGAACCGCCGCGAGAGGACACCGATGACCGGCCGCATCCCGCTTCCGTACGACTTCCTGCCGCCGGTGCCGAGGTTCGAGCTGCGCAGCTCCGACCTGGTGGACGGGACGACCATGCCGGACGCGCACGTGTACGCGGCCGGGAACCAGTCGCCGCAGCTGTCCTGGTCGGGCTTCCCGGCGGGCACCCGGTCGTTCGCGGTGACCTGCTACGACCCGGACGCGCCGACCGGGGCCGGCTGGTGGCACTGGCTGGCCGTCGATCTGCCGGCCGACACCACCGAACTGCCGCGCGGCGCCGGGGCGCAGGACAGCGACCTGCCCGGCGGGGCGTTCCACGTCCGCACCGACTTCCCCGGCCACCGCTACGACGGCGCGGCCCCGCCGCCCGGGCCGGCCCACCGCTACGTGTTCGTGGTGCACGCCCTGGACGTGGCGAGCCTCGGCGTGGAGCGCGACACCCCCGCCGCGCAGGTCGGCTTCGCGCTGACCGCGCACGCGCTGGGCCGCGCGCTGCTCACCGTGGAGTACAAGTCCGCGTAGGGCGGGGCGTCAGGCCGCCAGGATCTGGCGGAGGAAGGCGTCGAGGTTGGTGACCGTCCGGGCGATCTGGTCCTCCAGCGGGAGGGACTCGTTCGGGCGGCTGACCGTCGCCGGGCGGCGGATGCCGCGCACGTACAGCGAGCAGGCCAGGTCGGCGCAGATGTAGGTGCCGACCGAGTTGCCCTCGCGGCCGCGGACGCCCGCCCGGGGGGCGGTGAGCAGCGAGACGCCGCTGCCCTGGTGGGCGGTGATGCACAGCGAGCAGACGTTCGTCCTGGTCAGGCTGCGCCGGACGTTCGGGGAGCGGAGCGTCGCGCCGACCAGGTCTCCGTCGAGTTCGGCGACCAGGTACGCCCGGTCGGGGGCGCCGAGATCCCGCCAGCCGAGGAAGTCCAGGTCGTCCCAGCGCTGTTCGGCCAGCTCGCGCGGAACGGGCAGCCGCTTGGCCTCGCCCTTCGAGCAGTTGACGAAGGAGGCGCGGATCTCGGGCTCGGTCAGGGCACGCATGGACCGGACGCTAACCGAGAGGCCCCGGGCGTGTCGTCCGGTTTTCCGGCGGTGCGGGGGTGCCGCTCAGCCCTTGGCCGCCTTCGCGGCGCGCTTGGCCTCCTGCTTGGTGGCGCGCACCTTCAGCAGCGACTCCGGGCCGGTGATGTCGGCGACCGAGCGGTGGCAGCCCTCCTCGCCGTACGCGCCGGCCGCCTCGCGCCAGCCGGTCGGGCGGACGCCGTACTGCTTGCCGAGCAGGGCCAGGAAGATCTGCGCCTTCTGGGTGCCGAAGCCGGGCAGTGCCTTCAGCCGGGTCAGCAGGTCCTTGCCGGTGGGGGCGTCGCGCCAGACCGCCTCGGCGTCGCCGTCGTAGTGCTCGACCAGGTGGGCGCAGAGCTGCTGGACCCGCTTGGCCATCGAGCCGGGGTAGCGGTGCACGGCGGGCTTCTCGGCGAACAGGGCGGCGAACGCCTCCGGGTCGGCGGCGGCGATGGCGTGCGCGTCCAGGTCGTCCGCGCCCATCCGCTGCGCGATCACCAGCGGGCCGCTGAACGCCTTCTCCATCGGGACCTGCTGGTCCAGCAGCATGCCGGTGAGGGCGGCCAGCGGGCTGCGGCCGAGCAGTTCGTCGGCGTCGTCCTGCTGGGCGAGGTGGACGGCGGGCGCCATGGCGGGCTCCAGGGGGTCGGGATTCCCATCCTGGCAGCCGCCGTTCGGCGGCGCGTCCCGCAACACACCACCGGCGGGGCGGGCCACACTGGGTGGATGACCCAACAGCGGCGGTTGATCGTGCTGCGGCACGCCAAGGCGGACTGGCCGGACGTTCCGGACGAGCTGCGCCCGCTGGCCGAGCGCGGCCGGGCCGACGCGGCGGCGGCCGGGCGCTGGCTGGCCGCGCACGCGCTGGTGCCGGACCGGGTGCTGTGCTCGACGGCGGTGCGCACCCGGCAGACCTGGGAGTTGGCGGAGCCGGCCCTCGGTGGCACGCCCGAACTCGTCCTGGAGCCCCGGGCCTACCGCGGTGAGGTGGACGAACTGATCGGCCTGGTGCGGGAGTTGCCGCCGATGGTGCGCACCGCGATGCTGGTCGGGCACCGGCCGCAGGTGCAGGAGCTGGTGCTGGCGCTGGCCGGGGAGCGGGAGAGCGAGCCGCTGGAGCGGCTGCGGGAGAAGTTCTCCACGGCGGGGATCGCCGTCCTGGAGGTGCCCGGGGAGTGGGGTCAACTCGTCCCGGGAAGTGCTGAGTTGACCGACTTTGCGGTACCGCGTGGGTGAGCTGTAGGGCGTGATAGGCATGGGGCATGCGTTTCGACTCCGTGCCCAAGCCGCCCGCCGTGGCCTCCCGCCCGCGTGACGAGCGCGGCTACCCGGTGCCCGCGATCACGCCGTGGGAGGACGGTCACCCACAGTTCGGGCTGACCGACTACGAGCGGTCCGCCACCTGTGCCCGCGAGCGGCTGTGCTCGGTGTGCAACACGCTGATGCCGCGGGGCCCGGTGTGGCGGGTGGTCGGCGGGGAGGAGGCGGCCGCGATCGGTGAGGCGCTGGCGGCGGGCCGGCCGTACCGGAACATGGCGCCCACCATGGAGGCCCCCGGCCACCGGGCGTGCATGCTGTACGCGTCGATGGTCTGCCCGTACCTGGGCCGCCCGAACGCCCGCCGCCAGGTGACCGCCGATCAGGAAATGGCCCCGGACGACCTGACCGCGCACGTGGTGCGCGGGGCCGCCCGGGGCGAGCTGGGTGCCGTGGTGGGCTTCGAGGACTACGAGTTCGCGATCACTCCGACCCGGGTGCTGTTCCGCTTCATCGACCCGGTGGAGTGCCTGCCGCACGACCTGGCCGAGCAGCAACTCCCGAATCTCCAGGCCGAGTTGGCCCGGATGGCTCAGGAACGGTAGGCGGGCAGGCCGACCGTGTCGGTGATCTTGTCCGGCTTTCCGCCCTTGGTCGGCATGGTGTAGATGCCGTCCGGGCCGCGGAACGCGACGGACTTGCCGTCGTGCGAGATCGCCGGCTCGGTGTAGTCCACCGTGGCGTCCGGCGTCAGGTCGATCTCCTTGGAGCCCTGCTCCTGCGCCTTGGCGAAGATGTGCGCGTGGCCGTTCACCGAGCGGACGAACACCACCTCGCCGTCGTCGGCGAGCGCGGGCTGCGAACCCTTGGTGACCACACCGCCGTTGGTGCGGGAGACCACGTCGTGGAAGTAGACCTGGCCGTCGGTCTTGTTGGCGTACACCGTCATGCCGAACTTGCCGGCCGAGTTCGGCCACTGGTTCCCGGCCTCCGGCAGCGGCTTCTCGGCCTCGGAGTCGCCGACCGACAGCGGTGCCGGCTTGGCGTTGGCCTTCGCCTCGACGGACAGCAGCTTCAGCGTCTTCTTGTCGTCCGCGGTGAACAGCAGGAAGGTGCCGGCGCCGTGCGGCTCGTCCGGGCCGTACACCTGCCAGGTCGGGTGGGACCAGGTCTCGCCGGACGGGGCCTTGGCGATGACGGTCTTGTGGCTGCCGTCCGGGTCGGAGGTCTCCAGGTTGCCGCTGCCGTCGATGAACGCGGCGTGCTTGCCGTCCGGGGACCAGGCCAGGTCGCGGACCACGGTGCCGAAGTCGACGGCCTTGCCGTCCATCAGCACAGTGTTGGTGCCGGTGCTGACGGTCACCTTGGTGCCGGCGGTCTTGTTCAGCTTGCCGCCCGCGGCGGCGGGCGCGGACGAACCGGCCGTCGAGCCGCCCGGGGCGTCGGAGGACGGGCTGTTGGCAGTGCTGCTGGGAGCGGCGGTCCCCCCGGTGTCGCCGCCCTCCGGGTCGCAGGCGGTCAGCAGCAGGGCCGACCCGGTGGTGACCGCGGCCACCAGCAGGGCGGCGGCGGACCGGCGCAGACGGGTGCGTTCGCTCATCAAAGACTCCCCCATGGAACGGATCTACGTATGGCGGCGGCCCGGCCGAAGACCGGGCCGCCGCCAACAGGCATGTGCCTCGTACACATCCTGTCAGTAAGCGACAACAGTCCGGAAGCCGGGGCCGTTCGGGCTATCAGTGCGTCAATTTAGGTTTGTGGAAACCGAATAGGCGAATCGGGACAGGTGGGGCATCAGCCCCGGAACGTCGGCAGGCCCACCCGGTCGGTGACCTTCTGCGGCGTCCCGCCCCTGGTGGGCAGCGTGTGGACGCCGTCCGGGCCACGGGAGGCGACGGTGGTGCCGTCGTGCGAGACGACCGGCTCGGTGAAGCTGACGGGGGCGTCCGGGGTGAGGTCGCGCTCCTGGCGGGTGTCGTTGCTCCGCCCGAAGATGTGGTTGTGCCCGCCGATCGAGCGGACGGACACCAGGTCGCCGTTCGGGTGATGACCAAAGATTCGCAGCCGGATGACCTCGATCCGTGCGGGCATCGTCACTGCCGTGCAACGGTCGTCTGCGGTTCGCGGGTGGTGAAAGCCCGTCGTGTGGTGGCGGGGCGGGTAGCTGGTTAGCGTGGCACTGCATGTGCTTCTGTCCGCGGGCCGGCTCTTCGGCGCGCCGCGGATCCCCGATTCCCGACAGCGGAGCGAGATGCACCATGGCTGCGCAACCCGAAGGCACCCCGGTCTGGGCGGACGCGATGTTCACCGACCTGGAGGGCGCCAAGAAGTTCTACGGTGACGTGCTGGGCTGGACGTTCGGCGAATCCTCCACCGAGTACGGCAACTACACGCAGGCGTACCGGGACGGCAAGGCGGTCGCCGCGATCGTCCCGCCGATGCCCGGGCAGGGCCCCGGACAGTCCGCCTGGGTGCTCTACCTGGCCTCGCCGGACGTCGGGGCCACCGCGGAGCGGATCCGGGCGGCCGGCGGCTCCCTGCTGCTGGAGCCGATGAAGGTCGGCACCTTCGGCTCGATGGCGCTCGCGAAGGACCCGGCCGGCGTGGTGTTCGGCATCTGGCAGGCCGGTGAGCACGCCGGCTTCGAACTGCGCGACGTGCCAGGCAGCTACGGCTGGGCGGAGGTGTTCACCCGGGATCCGGCCGCCGCCAACGCCTTCTTCCCGAAGGTGTTCTCCTACGGCGTCCGGAAGCTCGCCGACGAGCAGGTCGACTACCGGGTCTTCAGCCTCGGCGACGTGCCGGTGCTCGGCTCGATGGGCATGACGCCCGAAGTGCCCGCGCAGGTACCGTCGTTCATCAGCGTGTACTTCGTGGTGGACGGCTGCGACGCGGCGGTCGAGCGGGTCGCCAAGGCCGGCGGGCAGAAGGTGTTCGGGCCGATGAGCACCCCGTTCGGGCGGTTCGCGTCCTTCGTGGACCCGCAGGGCGCGGCGTTCTCGCTGATCGACCCGGCCGCCGCCGAGGGCGAGATGCCGGCCACGGTGGAGGTGTCCTGAACCGATGGTCACCCCACGGCCCGAACTCACCGGCGAACGCGCCGACTTGCTCAGCACGCTCGACAAGCACCGCGGCTTCCTGCGCTACACCGTCCGCGGCCTGACGGACGAGCAGGCCCAGCAGCGCACCACCGTCAGCGAACTCACCCTCGGCGGGCTGATCAAGCACGTCGCCGGGGTCGAGGAACGCTGGATGCGGTTCGCCGTCGGCGGCGCCGAGGCGATGCGTTCCGAGGGCGCGCCGCAGGACGCCGAAGCCTGGGCCGACCAGTTCCGGATGCTGCCCGGCGAGACCCTGGACGTCCTGCTCGAACGCTACCGGGCCGTCGCCGAACACACCGACGGCCTGATCGCCACCCTCGACCTCGACAGCGAACACCAACTGCCGTCCGCGCCCTGGTTCGAACCCGGTGCGGAGTGGAGCGTCCGCCGGGTCCTGCTGCACATCGTCGCGGAGACCGCGCAGCACGCCGGGCACGCCGACATTCTCCGCGAGGCCCTGGACGGGCAGCGAACGATGGGCTGACGGGTCTCAGCCGGCGGGGAGGAGGCTGCGGTACCAGTCGATCTTCTCGCGCAGGTGGGTGCGTTGGCGTTCCAGCAGGGCGATGTGGTCGTTGACGGCGGTGTCGTGCTGTTCCAGCAGGGCGATGCGGTCGAGGAGGCTCGCCGGGCCTTCGGTGCGGGCGAGTTCGGCGTAGCGGCGCATGTCGGCGATGGGCATGCCGGTGTCGCGCAGGCAGCGCAGGATGCCCAGCCAGGCCAGGTCGTCGGGGGTGAAGCGGCGGTGGCCGCTGGTGGCGCGGGTGATGGCGGTGAGCAGGCCGATGCGTTCGTAGTAGCGCAGGGTGTCCAGGCTGAAGCCGGAGAGTTCGGCGGCCTCGGCGGGGGTGAGGAGCTGCTGAGTCGTCACGGGGCCGATTCTGCCTGCTGGTCGGGGCGGGTGCAGCGGGTGAAGCGTTCGCCCCAGGTGGCGAGCAGCGCGGTGAGTTCGGGTGGGGAGACGACCCGGAAGTCGATGTCCAGCGAGCCGATGGCCATCGCGGGCCAGTCGAGCGACTCGGAGTTCATCAGGATCCGGCAGCGGTCCTCGTCCAGCTCCTCGATCTCGGCCCAGGTCCCGATCCGCTGCCGGACCGTCTCCGCGGGGGCGTCGAGCAGCACTTCGACGCGGTGCGGGCGGGACTGGCCGGACAGGCCGGCCCGGACGAACTCGGCGGCGTCGGTGGCCGGGAGGGTGCGGGGGAGGAAGTGGGCGCCGGTCGGTGCGGGGGCGGTGAGCCGGTCCAGGCGGAAGGTCCGCCAGTCGTGCCGGGTGAGGTCGTAGGCGACGAGGTACCAGCGCCGTCCCAGCCGGACCAGGTGGTGCGGCTCGGTGTGGCGTTCGCCGGCGCGGCCGTCCGCGGTGCCGTACTGGAAGCGCAGCCGCTCGGTGTCGCGGCAGGCCAGCGCGACGGCGGTGAGGGCGTCCGGGTCGATCCGGGCGGCGTCGTTGCCGCCGTCGCCGCGCCAGCCGGCCGGGACCGTTACAGTGCGCAGCGCCTCCATCCGGCGGCGCAGCCGGGCCGGCATCACCTGCACCACCTTCGCCAGCGCCCGCACCGAGGCCTCGGCCAGGCCCTCCACCGCGCCGTCGGCCGCCGCCTGCAGGCCGACGGCCAGGGCAACCGCCTCCTCGTCGTCGATCACCAGCGGCGGCAGCGCGGCGCCCGCGGCCAGCTGGTAGCCGCCGTCCACGCCGCGGCGGGCCTCCACCGGGTAGCCGAGCTCGCGCAGCCGGTCGACGTCGCGGCGCAGGGTGCGGGCGGAGATGCCGAGCCGGGCGGAGAGATCCTCGCCCGGCCAGAAGCGGTGGGACTGGAGCAGGGTGAGCAGCCGCAGGGTGCGGGCACTGGTGTCGGCCATGCGGTTCATCCTGCTCGAATTGCGGCCGGAAACTGACCGGAATGGCTTCTAGTGTGGAACACGAGAGAGCGAGACACCGCCGAAAACGGTGTTGAACTCCGGTGCGGAGAAGCGCAGTTGCTATCGAGAGGCGAGCCGATGACCGAGACCGTCGAGACCACCGTCAACGAGTACCCCGCGGCCACCGTCACGGACGAGCGGCTGACCGGCGAGAAGGCCGACCTGGTGGCGGGGCTTCGCGCGGCTCGGCACTTCCTGCGGCTGACCGCCCGCGGCCTGACCGACGAGCAGGCCGGGCACCGCAGCACCGTCAGCGAGCTGTGCATCGGCGGCCTGATCAAGCACGTCACCTCGGGGGAGCGGACCTGGGCCGGGTTCATCGAGTTCGGTACGTCCGCGATGCCCGACTTCATGAACTTCACCGAGGCCGACTACGAGCGCCGCGCCCAGGAGTACCGGATGCTCCCCGGCGAGACCCTGGCCGGCGTGCTCGCCGCGTACGAGGCCGTGGCCGCCGCCACCGACGAGCTGGTGGCCGGCCTCGACGACCTGGGCGCGTCCCACCCGCTGCCCGCCGCCCCCTGGTTCAACCAGAAGGAGAGCTGGTCCGCCCGCCGCACCGTGATGCACATCGTCGCCGAGACCGTCCACCACGCCGGGCACGCCGACATCATCCGGGAAGCGATCGACGGGGCGAAGAGCATGGGCTGAGGCCTGGAGCACGTCGAGGGGCCCGCGCAGCTGACAGAGTGTCAGGTGTGCGGGCCCCTCGGCGTTCTGCGTTCGGTGTTTTGCGTTCGGTGTTTTGCGTTCGGCGGGGCGGGTTGGGCGGGTGGCGTGTCACAACGTGCCGGGCGGCGGCGTCAAGGCGATCGAGGCCGTTGGGCTGTGTGGGAGAGAAGGGGCGATGGATGAGACTGACCGTACTGGCCGCCACCGGGGGCATCGGCCGGCAGCTGCTGGAACAGGCGCTGGCGAGTGGGCACGACGTCACGGCGGTGGTGCGCAACCCCGCCAAGCTGGGGGAACAGCCCTGGGCGCGGGTGGTGAAGGCCGACCTGGCGACCGCCGGTGCGGCTGAGCTGCGGGCGGCGGTGGAGGGCGCGGACGCGGTGCTGTCCGGGCTTGGCGCGGTGGGCAAAGCCGGGATCGGGGTGGCCGAACACGGCACCCGGACGGTCATCGAGGCGATGCGGCAGACCGGCGTGCGGCGGCTGGTGGTGGTCAGCGCCGCGCCGATCGGCACCGTGCCGTCCCCGGACCGGCCGCACCCGCCGCGGCACGACCCCGGGGAGGGGCCGGTGATGCGGTACCTGCTGACGCCGCTGGTGAAGCGGGTGCTGCGCGCGCACTACGCGGACCTGGCCCGGATGGAGGACGCGGTGCTCGCCAGCGGCCTCGACTGGACGGTGGTGCGGCCGCCACGGCTCACCGACAAGGCGCTCACCCGCGACTACCGGACCGCGTACGGCCGGAACGTGCGCGGTGGCTCCGCCGTGTCCCGGGCCGATGTCGCGCACTGCATGCTGCGCAGCCTGGGGGATCCGGAGACGGTCGGGCAGATTCTCGGCATCGCGGACTGAGCCGGGCGCAGGTCGGACGGGGCCGGTCGGACGGGGCCGGTCGGGTGGGCGCCTAGGCTGAAGGGATGTCTGCTCCTCGTCTGCGCCGCGTGGCCGTGCTGGTCCTGGACGGTGCGAAGCCGCTCGACGTCGGGATCCCGGCGCAGGTGTTCTCGACCCGCGCGAGCATGCCGTACGAGGTGCGGGTGTGTGGGGCGGCGCCCGGGCTGGTGGCGGGCGGGGACGGGCTGTCGTACCACGTGGCGCACGGGCTGGAGGCGCTGGAGTGGGCGGAGTCGGTGTTCGTCCCCGGCTACCGGCACCCCGACCGGGACGACCCGCCGGCCGCCGTGGTCGAGGCGCTGTGCGCGGCGCACGCCCGCGGGGCCCGGCTGGCGGCGATCTCCACCGGGGCGTTCGCGCTGGCCGCCACCGGGTTGCTGGACGGCCGCCGGGCCACCACGCACTGGCACTACACCCGGGCGCTGGCAGCGAAGTATCCGCGGGTGCGGGTGGACGAGAACGTGCTGTTCGTGGACGAGGGCAGCGTGCTCACCTCGGCGGGCGCGGCGTCCGGCATCGACCTGTGTCTGCACATGCTGCGCCGCGACCTCGGGGTGGCCGCGTCCAACCACACCGCGCGGCGATTGGTGGCCGCGCCGTACCGCAGCGGCGGGCAGGCGCAGTACGTGCCGCGCAGCGTGCCGGAGCCGATCGGGGAGCGGTTCGCCGCCACCCGGGAGTGGGCGCTGCACCGGCTGGACGAGCCGCTGACGGTGCGGACGCTGGCCCGGCACGCCGCGGTCTCGCCACGCACGTTCTCCCGGCGGTTCGTCGAGGACACCGGGTACACACCGATGCAGTGGGTGCTGCGGGCGCGGGTGGACCTGGCCCGGGAGCTGCTGGAACGTTCCGAGCGGAGCGTCGAGCGGATCGCCGCCGAGACCGGACTCGGTACCGGCGCGAATCTGCGTACGCACTTCCAGCAGATCCTCGGGACCACGCCGAGCGAGTACCGGCGGACGTTCACCAAGGGGGAGTGAAAGCGCTTTCCGTTCCCGGAGGGAAGGGGCTTTCCGGCGGCGGGGAAGACGGGGCGGAGGGGAAGCGCTTGGCGGCGGCGGGGGAGACGGGGGCGGAGGGGAAGCGCTTGGCGGCGGCGGGGGAGGCGGGGGCGGAGGGGAAGCGCTTGGCGGCGGCGGGGGAGGCGGAGGGGAAGCGGTTTCTGGGCGCGGAGGGAAAGCGTTTTCCCGTTGGGTTCGGTGGTTGGCACGATCCTTTCGAACCGTGGCACGGACGCCACTGCCACCGGCCCGGTCCGCGAGCGAAAGTGGAGGAGTCCACCCCGCTCAGAAGGACAGAAGGGCACCTGCCATGACCCGCATCGCCATCAACGGATTCGGCCGCATCGGACGCAACGTGCTGCGCGCCCTGCTGGAGCGCGACAGCAAGCTGGAGGTCGTTGCCGTCAACGACCTGACCGAGCCGACCGCGCTGGGCCGGCTGCTGGCGTACGACAGCTCCTCGGGCCGGCTCGGGCGCCCGGTGACCGTCGAGGGTGATGTCCTGGTGGTGGACGGCCGCCGGATCAAGGTGCTCGCCGAGCGCAACCCGGCCGACCTGCCGTGGGCCGAGCTCGGTGTGGACATCGTGCTGGAGGCCACCGGCCGGTTCACCTCCGCGGAGGCGGCCCGGGCGCACCTGACCGCCGGCGCGAAGAAGGTCCTGGTGTCCGCGCCGTCCGACGGTGCCGACGTCACGCTCGCCTACGGCGTCAACACCGAGGCGTACGACCCGGCCGTGCACACCATCGTCTCCAACGCGTCCTGCACCACCAACGCGCTGGCGCCGCTGGCCGCCGTCCTCGACGAACTGGCCGGGATCGAGCACGGGTTCATGACCACCGTGCACGCCTACACGCAGGAGCAGAACCTCCAGGACGGTCCGCACCGCGACCCGCGCCGGGCCCGCGCCGCCGGCGTCAACATCGTGCCGACCACCACCGGTGCCGCGAAGGCGATCGGTCTGGTGCTGCCGCAGCTGGACGGCAAGCTGTCCGGCGACTCGATCCGGGTGCCGATCCCGGTCGGCTCGATCGTCGAGCTGAACACCACCGTCTCCCGCGACGTCACCCGCGAGGAGGTGCTCGCCGCCTACCGGGAGGCCGCCGGCGGCAAGCTCGCGGGCGTGCTGGAGTACTCGGAGGACCCGCTGGTCTCGTCCGACATCGTCGGCAACCCGGCGTCCTCGATCTTCGACTCCGAGCTCACCCGGGTCGACGGCCGCCACGTCAAGGTGGTCGCCTGGTACGACAACGAGTGGGGCTTCTCGCACCGGGTCATCGACAGCCTGGAGCTGCTCGCCGCGAGCTGACGCCACGGCAAGGGCCCGCACCGCTTGGACGGTGCGGGCCCTTTCGCGTGCCGGGGTCAGCCGGTCGGCAGGTCGAACGCGGCGGCGGCGACGCGGAGTTGCGACTCGGAGGAGGCGCCGCGGCGGGAGGTCGGGGTGAAGGAGTAGACGAGGTCGCGGGAGCCGTTGCGGGTGCCGAAGACGGCGCTGGTGTACCCGGGGCGGCTGCCGGTCTTGCCCCAGAACTCGATGCCGGGGGCGGGGGAGAAGCGCATCAGGCCGGTGCTGAAGCAGGCCCAGCCGGAGGTGGGGCCGATGTCGCAGTGGTCGTTCTGGTTGTTCGGGACATGGGGGACGGCGAAGAGTTCGGCCTGCTGGGCGGGCGGCAGCAGCTTGCCGTGCAGCAGTGCGGACATGAAGCGGTCCAGGTCGGGCGCGGTGGAGATCATGCCGCCCTCGGCCCACGGCCACGGGCTCTGCCGGGTGACGTCCGCCAGGCCGGTGCTGCCGTCCGGGCGGGTGACGGCGAGGACGGCGTGCGCGCTCGGGTTGGACAGCGAAGTGTCGGCGACGTCGGGCACCCGGGTGTGGTGCAGGCCGAGCGGCCGCAGGATCCGGGCGTTGACCTCGTGGCCGTAGCTGTGGCCGGTGACCTGCTCGATCACCATGCCGGCCAGGTAGTAGTTGACGCCGTTGTACTGCTGCGCGGTGCCCGGCTCGAACTGCTTCGGGTTGGCCATGATCCGCCTGACCACTTCCTGCGGGGTGAAGCTGTCGCTCGCGTGGGCGACGAACCACTCCGGGGTTCCGTCGTCGGGGAACTGCCCCAGGCCGGTCGGCAGACCGCTGGTGTGGTTGAGCAACTGCCGTACGGTGACGGCCGGGTAGCCGTCCGGCAGGGCGTCGGGCAGGTACTGCTGGACGGTGCCGTCCAGGTCGACGCGGTGCTCGGCGGCGAGCTGGAGGAGCACGGTGGCGGTGAACACCTTGGTGATGCTGCCGATCCGGAACTCGCCGTCGGCCTTCACCGGGCGGCCGGTGGCCGGGTCGCCGGTGCCGGAGGTGCCGGACCAGCGGCCGCCGTCGCCGTTCACCAGTACGACGGCGCTGGTGAGTTGGTCGTTCGGCAGGCCCGCGATGGAGGCGCGGAGCGCGGCCGCGTTCGGGGGCGTGGCGGTGGTGGCGGGTGCGGCGGAGGCGGTTCCGGCGGCGAGTGCGACCACCATCGCGCCGATCGCGGCCGTTCCCGCCAGCTTGCGTCCCGTGGTCTTCGCGCGCATCCCCGTGTCCCCCAACTTTTGTTTCTGCTGTGCCTGTTGACGTTGATCAGTGTTTCGTGGGGGTCGCGGCCCGGTCATCCGGGACGGACCCTGAGCCGCCCCCGAGGTCTGGCCCCGGTGCGGGTCAGGGGCGGCAGCCCGGTGTCGCAGGGGGTCAGTTCGCCGGCAGGTCGAACGCGGCGGAGAAGACCCGGTACTGGGCGGCGAACGGGGCGCCGAAGCGGCTGGTGGGAGTGAAGGAGTAGACCAGGTCGCGGGAGCCGTCACGGGTGGCGAAGACGCCGCTGGAGTAGCCCGGCCTGGTCCCGGTCTTGCCCCAGAACTCGACGCCCGGGGCGGGGGAGAAGCGCATCAGGGCGGTGCTGAAGCAGGCCCTTCCGGCGGTGGGGCCGATGTCGCAGTTGTGGTTGCGGAAGTTCGGGACGTCCGGGACGGCGAACAGTTCGGCCTGCTGGGCGGGCGGCAGCAGCTCGCCGTGCAGCAGCGCGGACATGAAACGCTCCAGGTCGGGCGCGGTGGAGATCATGCCGCCCTCGGCCCACGGCCACGGGCTCTGCCGGGTGACGTCCGCGAGGGTGGTGCCGCCGTCGGGGCGGGGGACGGCGAGCACGGCGTGGGCCGTCGGGTCGGGCAGCGAGGTGTCGTCGGCGGCGGGTGCCGAGGTGTGGTGGAGGCCGAGCGGGCGCAGGATCCGGTCGTTGACCTCCTGCGCGAAGCTGCGGCCGGTGACCTTCTCGATCACCAGGCCCGCCACGAAGTAGTTGGTGCCGTTGTACTCCTGGGCGGCACCGGGCATGAACTCCTTCGGGTGCGTCATCGCCTCGGCGACCACCTGCTCGGGGCTCCAACGCGCGCCCGGGTGGGCGGCGAACCAGGCCTCGCTGCCGTCGTCCTCGCCCAGGTCGCCGCCGGTCGGCAGGCCGGAGGTGTGGTTGAGCAACTGCCGTACGGTGACGGCCGGGTAGCCGTCCGGCAGGGCGTCGGGCAGGTACTGCTGGACGGTGCCGTCCAGGTCGACGCGGTGCTCGGCGGCCAGCTGGAGCAGCACGGTGGCGGTGAACACCTTGGTGATGCTGCCGATCCGGAACTCGCCGTCGGCCTTCACCGGGCGGCCGGTGGCCGGGTCGCCGGTGCCGGAGGTGCCGGACCAGCGGCCGGTGTCGCCGCCCACCAGCACGACGGCGCTGGTGAGTTGGTCGTTCGGATAGCCCGCGATGGAGGCGCGGAGCGCGGCCGCGTTCGGGGGCGTGGCGGGTGCGGCGGAGGCGGTTCCGGCGGTGAGGGCGACGACCATCGCGCCGATCGCGGCCGTGCCTGCCAGCTTGCGTCCCGTGGTGTTCGCGTGCATCCCCGTGTCCCCCAACGTCCGTTCCCGTGCTGCCTGTTGACGTGGAGAAGTTTTTCGCTCGGCTGCCGTCGGGTCATCCGGGGCGGACCCCGATCGGACCCGGAGTGTGGGCCCAGGGAGGCGTCAGGGGTGGTCCATCAGCTTGTGCTGCCAGGCCCAGGCGGCGATCTCGACCCGGTTGCGGGCACCGAGCTTCTGCTGGACGGCCGTCAGGTGGCTCTTGACGGTGCTGAGGGTGATGAACAGGTCGGCGGCGATCTCCTGGTTGGTGCGGCCCCGGGCGATGGCGCGGACCACCTCGGTCTCGCGGGCGGAGAGCGGCCGGCCGGGCGGGGCGGCGGCCGGGGCGGTGGGGGTGGTGAGGCCGCGCAGCAGACGGAGGGTGAGGGAGGGCGAGATCAGGGCGTCGCCGGCGTGCGCGGCGCGAACCGCCTCGATCAGCAGGGCCGGTGCGGCGCCCTTGAGCACGAACCCGACCGCGCCGGCGTGCAGCGCGCCGTGGACGTACTCGTCGAGGTCGAAGGTGGTCACGACGACCACCCGCAGCGGGTCCTGGACGCCGGGGCCGGCCAGTGCGCGGGTGACGTCGATGCCGTCCAGGCCGGGCATCCGGATGTCGACCAGGCAGACGTCGGGGCGCAGCCGGCGGGCGAGTTCGACCGCCTCGGGGCCGTCGGTGGCCTCGCCGACCACGGTGATGTCGTCCTGGTCCTCCAGGATCAGGCGCAGGCCGCCGCGGATCATTGCCTGGTCGTCGGCGAGCAGGACGCGGATGGTTATCGGGTGGCGCCGTTCTGGCCGGGGGTGGCGGTGAAGTTGCGTTGGAGGGGGCCGAGTTGGGTGGGCTGCCGGTCTCGGGCGGCGGCGGGCAGGTCGCGGGTGGTCATCGGGCGGCGCCGGTGGGGACGGGGAGTTCGGCGTGGACGGTCCAGCCGCCGGTGAGGGCGGGGCCTGCGGTGAAGGTGCCGCCGAGGGCTTCGACGCGTTCGCGCATGCCGAGGAGGCCGAAGCCGACCGGGCGGAGGTGGCGGGTGTGGCCGGGCGGGGCGTCGTCGGTGACGGTGACGGTGAGGGTGCCGGGCGGGTGGGCGACGGTGACCTGGGCGGTGCGGGCGTGGGCGGCGTGCCGGGCGACGTTGGTGAGTGACTCCTGGACGATGCGGTGCACGGTGGTGGCGACCTCCGGTGGCCAGGGTGTGGCGTTCTGGTCCGGGAGGTGCAGTTGGACGGTGGGTCCGTGGTCGTCGAACCGCCGTACCAGGGCGGCGAGTTCGGCGGTGCCGGGGGTGGTGGGCGCGGTTCCCGGGGTGTCGTCGGCGGCCCGTAGCAGGCCGACCACGCGGCGCATCGCGAACAGGGCGTCGGCGCCTGCCGTCTCGATGCCGGCGAGGGTCTCGTCCAGTTGCTCGGGGCGTTTGCGGGCGACGATCCGGGCGGCCTGGGTCTGGACCACGACGCCGGTGATGTGGTGGGCCACCAGGTCGTGCAACTCGCGGGCCAGCGCCAGTCGTTCGTCCCGGCGGACGGACTCGGCGGCGGCCCTGCGGCGGTGGTCGAGGAGCCGTAGGCCGAGGCCGGCGGCGAGGGCCAGCGCCCACACCTCGATGCCGATCCGGAACGAGGTGGCCGGGGCGGGGGCCGCCAGCAGGCCCGCCGTCATCAGGGCCAGTCCTGCCGCGCCGAGGGCCGCTGCCGGACGCCACGGCAGCGTCCGCACTGCCGATCCGCCGAGTACCAGCAGGCCCAACACGGCTGCCGCGCCGGGCTCCCCGGGCAGTCCCGCCTCCCGCGCGATCAGCGCCGCCGCACCGGCCACGGCCAGGCCGAGGGCCGCCGCCGCGCCCCGGTGCCGCTCCCGGCCCAGCGCCAGCGCGCACACCACGGCGCCGGTCGCCGCGTCCAGCGCCCACACCCGGCCCTGCGCCGCGTACTGCGCGGCCATCACCAGCAGTACCAGCGCGAATCCCGCGCCCAGCACCGCGTTCCCCACCATCGCCGTTCGCCTCACGGCCGCCACGGTAGGGGAATCCGCGGCCGCCGCGAACCGGCCGAAAGTACGACCCCGTTCCCGTCCGGACCGTACCTTCGGCCGCTGTGGGCGCCTGCCGCCGAACGGCAGCGTGGGGCCATGACCACATCACTGGCCGGTGCCGCGCTGCTCGCGGTGGCCGAGAAGACCGAACGCAGCCCGCTGCTCTACGCCTGGTGGGCGCTCCAACTGGGCGTGCTGATCGCGCTCGGCTGGGGCGGGTACCGCCTGGTGCGGGCCTGTCGGGCGCGGCGCGCCGAGCAGGAAGCGGAGGACGGGCAGTGGTGACGCCGGTGCTGGAGACCGTCGGTCTCGGCAAGCGGTACGGGCGCCGACTCGCGCTCGCCGACGTCGAGTTGAGCATTCCGGCGGGTCGGGTGGTCGGCCTGGTCGGGCCGAACGGCGCCGGCAAGTCCACGCTGATGCAGCTGGCCTGCGGGCTGATCGGCCCGAGCTCGGGGCGGATCCTGGTGCACGGCACCGAGCCCGGTACCCGCCCCGACCACCTGGCCCGGGTCGGGTACGTCGCCCAGGACACCCCGGTCTACCCGGACCTCACCGTCGCCGAGCACCTGCGGCTCGGCGCCCGCCTCAACCCGCGCTGGGACGCCGCGCTCGCCGAACGCAGGCTTGCCCGCTCCGAGTTGGACCCCCGGCAGAAGGCCGGACGGCTGTCCGGCGGTCAGCGCGCCCAGCTCGCGCTGACCGTGGCCGCCGCGAAGCGCCCCGACCTGCTGATCCTGGACGAGCCCGCCGCCGCCCTGGACCCGCTGGCCCGGCACGCCTTCCTGGACCACCTGATGGAGTCCGTCACCGAACTCGGCGCCACCGCCCTGCTCTCCTCGCACGCCCTGCCCGACGTCGCCCGGGTCTGCGACCACCTGGTGGTGCTGGCCCGCGGTTGGGTCCAACTGCACGGCGACATAGAGCCGTTGATCGCTCAGCACGCCCGGCTGACCGGCCGGCCCGCCGACCTCGACGCGCTCCCGGCGGACGTCACGGTGCTCACCCGCACCGACCCGGCGACCGCGCTGGTTCGTTTCGAACGGCCGCTGTCCGACGGGCCGTTCACCGTCACTGCGCCCGACCTGGAAGAACTCGTCCTCGCCCACCTGGCCCGCGCCGCCCGCCCCGGGCAGCCGGCCGCCGCCCGACCGGAGGCCCGTCGATGATCTGGCTGACTTGGCGCCAGTTCCGCACCCAGGCCGTGATCGGCCTGGCCGCGCTGCTCCTGCTGGGCGGCTACCTGCTGGTGCTCGGCCTCGGCATCCAGCACGCGCACCAGGACGTCCTCGAGCACTGCGGTGGCCGGGACTGTGCCGGCCCGCTCGGGGCTTTCGCGGACCGCTACCGGCTGCGCACCGACCTGCTCGGCTATCTGCTGCTGGTGCTGCCCGTCGTCCTCGGCGTGTTCTGCGGTGCGCCGCTGGTCGCCCGCGAGTTCGAGGCCGGTACGCACCGGCTGGTGTGGAACCAGAGCATCACCCGCCGCCGCTGGCTGGCGGTCAAGTTGGCGGTGGTGGGCGGCAGTTGCACGCTTGCCGTCGCGCTCGTCTCGCTGCTGCTGGGCTGGGCCACCGGCCCCGTCGTCGCCGTCGAGGGCGCGCGTTTCGAGCCGGTGGCTTTTGCTTCGCACGGGCTGGTGCCCGCCGCGTACGCCGCTTTCGCGTCCGTGCTCGGGGCCACCCTCGGACTCCACCTGCGTCGGACCGTGCCGGCGATGGCCACGACGCTCGCCGTGTTCACCGCCGTCCAGCTGGCCGTTCCGGCCCTGGTCCGGCCGCACTACCAGGCGCCCGAGCGGACCAGTGTGCAGCTGACCGCGCCGATCGTCGCCAACCTCAGCAAGATCGGCACCTACGGCGACATCGGTGGCCTGCGCGTCCCCGGCGGCCCGTGGGTGATCGACACCAGCGCGATCCTCGACGAGAGCGGCGCACCCGTCGGGCACAGTGACTGGTTCCAGGACTGCATGGACCACAGTTCGCTCGCCGACCTGCCCCGCTGCCTCGCCGACCACCGGATCCACGTGGAGATCACCCAGCAGCCTGCCGACCGCTACTGGACCTTCCAGGTCGTCGAGAGCGCCCTGTTCGCCCTGCTCACCGCCTTTGCCGCCGCCCTTGCCGTCCGTCGGCTGCGCACCCGCGCCGACTGACCGGAGAATCGATCGGAAGAGCTGACAACCTTTCGGACGGGCTCGGGCGTGTGGTCGGTGTGACGCGAGGAACCGAGGACGACCTCTACACCGCTTTCGTCGCGGCCGCCTGGCCGCGACATCTACGGACGGCCACCCTGATCACCGGGGACCGGCTCCGCGGCGAGGAGTTGCTCCAGGACTGCCTGGTGAAGCTCTACGTCCGCTGGCACCGGATGGCCACCGACGACCCGCACGCCTACCTGCGGCGGATGCTCGTCAACGGCCACGTCAGCTGGTGGCGTCGGCGACGCCGGGAGACCCTCACCGCCGAGCTGCCGGACCTGCCCGGCAGGGCCGGCGACGAGTACGGCGAGACGGACGAACTGCACCGTGCCCTGCGCTCGTTGCCCGCCCGGCAGCGTGCGGTGGTGGTGCTTCGGCACCTGGAGGACCTGTCGGAGAAGGACACCGCCAGCGTTCTCGGCTGCTCCGTCGGCACCGTCAAGAGCCAGCACTCCCGGGCCCTGGCCCGGCTGCGCACGGCACTTCCGAAGAACCGGTCGAAGAACGAGGAGGCTGTCAGCCCATGAGCACCAACGACCATGAGGACCTGTCGCACGCGCTGGAGGTGCTGGCGGACCGCCAGCTCCCGCCCGGCTCCGCACCCACGGCGGACCTGCTGCGCCGGGGCCGCCGCAACAAGCGGCTGCGTGCCGCCACCGTGACCGGCACGGCCGTCGCCGTCGGCGCGCTCGCGATGGGGACGCTGTTCATCGGCGGCCCGGGGGCCACCACCACGGGCATCGGGCCGGCCGCCGCTGCCGCGTCCGGGCCGGAGGCGTCGTCCAAGCCGTCGGGGGAGCCGTCGACCAAGCCTTCGGGGTCGGCCAAGCCGTCCGGCAAGCCGTCGGAGGTGAACAAGCCCTCCGGCACGCCGTCGACCAAGACCAGCAACAGCCCGGTCCTCGATCCGAGGGTGAAGGAGCTGCTCACGGCGCGGATCCCGGCCGGTTACCGGATCGCCAACAGCTACGACGATCCGGACCCGGCGCCCGGATCGGGCGTGCGGTACCGGGTCGCGACGACGATGCTTCTCGTCAACGACGCGAAGAGCCCGGTGGAGGGCACCGACATCCGCCTCGAGATCAGCCACATGCCGGGAATGGCGCCCGGGACGACGTACCAGCCGAATCCGACCTGCGACGGGATGTCCAACTGCACCGTCACGCAGCGCCCCGACGGCAGCGTGCTGATGGTCAAGCTCCCCCCGGCGGCGGGCGATTTCTACCGGTGGTCGGCAGCCCTGTACCGCACCGACGGCAACATCGTCACCGCCAGCGCGAACAACTCCCCGATGATGGGCGGGCCGATCGTGCAGCCGGCTTTCAACGGCGATCAGCTCACGACCCTCGTCCTGGACCCGGTCTGGTCGAACGTGATCGACCAGCTGAAGGCCCAGTTCGGCTGATCCCGACGCGGGTCAGGGGCGCAGCAGCCCCCAGTACAGCGCCCACGGGACGAACGCCGCGCCCGAGAGCGCCAGTAGTCCGATCCGGACCCGGCTGCCGCTCGCCGGGCGGTTCCGGACGGCTGCGGCCACGGTGACTCCGGCCGCCACCACCGTTGCCGTGGCGGCCAGTTGCAGCACCAGCCAGGGGACGGGCCAGCCGAGCAGGACCGGTCCGGGCAGGGCGGCTGCCACGAGCGCCATGTACAGCAGGTAGACCGGCGTGCCGGCGACCGCGAGTGTGCCGGTCAGGGCGGCCCAGCGGGCCGCGCGGGGGAGGCCGGCCGGTGCGGGGCGGCGGCGAAGACGGCGGACGGTGCTGGTGGCCAGGTGCCCGGCGAAGCCGAGCAGGCAGACGGCGGTCAGTGCGGCCTGCAGCCAGGGCGACTCGTACCAGTGGAGCGGGGCGAGCGGCCGGCTGGCGTACTGCTGCGCGGGGGCGGCGTCGACGGTGACCGGCGGCAGGCCGGCGGCCAGTCCGGCGATCCAGCGGGACTCGAACTCGGCGTAGTCGCCCGGCAGTTGGCTCGGCCGGTCGAAGCCGTCGTCGAAGGTGCGCCGGAGATTGTGGCGGACGTCCGGGATGGTGCGGATCGTGTAGTGGCGGTTGCCGCCGCGGTCCAAGGCCTCCCGGACGATCCGCTCGCTCTCGGCGGGCACGGCCTCGCGGTCCAGCGTCCCCCATTCGGCCAGTACCGGTACCTGGAGCCGCTCCCAGGCCGGTACCGGGTCGTAGTCCGCCTCCGGGAAGAGCTTGGCGGCGGCCAGCTCGCGGATCAGCGTGCGCTGCATGGTGGGCAGCAGCGAGCCGGTGATCCCGGCGTGCCGCAGGTACTCGCCGTACGCCCAGGCCTCCTGGCGGGACGGGCTGAGGCCGGACGCGCCCGCGGTCACCACGAAGGACACGTCGGTGGTGCGGCCCGCGGCCAGCGTGATCACCCAGGCGCCCTCGGACAGGCCCCACAGGCCGACCCGGTTCGGATCGATCTCGGGCCGGGAGCGCAGGAGTTGGACGGCGGCGAGCGCGTCGTCCGCGAGCCGGCCGTAGTCCCGTTGGAGGGTGGAGTAGCCGGCCGTTCGCTTGTCCCAGATCAGCGCGGGGACGCCGTGTGCCGCGTAGGCCTCGGCGGAGGGCCGCAGTTCGTCCATGGTGACCGGCCCGGCCCCGGCGACCATCGCCAGTCCGGGGGCGCCGCTCGCGCCGTGCGGGGCGATCAGTTCGCCGTGCAGCCGGGTGCCGTCGGCGCTGGTGAACTCGACTGCGGTGTGGTCGAGTTGGGTGTCCGCCGTGGCGGGCGTGGTGATCAGCAGGCCGAGCAGGAGGGTGATCAGTCCCAGTAGTGCGGTGCGGTGTGCCGTTCGGTGTCTGCCACCCATGGCGCGTTCTCCCCGTAGTCGATGGTCGCTCCACCTTTTCCGATCGCGCGGCGCCGCGGGATGGGGCAGCCACCCGGAAGCTCAGGGGGGACAGCCCCCGGAAACGCCGACAGAGCTGACGTGGCGTCAGCTCCGGGGCGGGGTCGGGCGATTACTTGGGCTCGCGGTCGAACTGCGAGCGGGACCAGACGTAGCCGAGCACGGTGAGGGCGGCGCACCAGAGCAGGGCGATCCACCAGTTGTTGCCGATGTGGGTGCCGAGCAGCAGGCCGCGCAGCGTCTCGATGGCGGGGGTGAACGGCTGGTACTGGGCGATCGGCTGGAACCAGCCGGGCATCGAGTGCAGCGGGACGAACGCGCTGGAGATCAGCGGCAGCACGATCAGCGGCAGCGCGCTGTTGCTGGCGGCCTCCGCGTTGGGGCTGCCCAGGCCCATGCCGACGGCGATCCAGGTGAGGGCGAGCGCGACCAGCGCCAGCAGGCCGATCGCGGCCAGCCATTCCAGCACGGTGGCGTCGTGCGAGCGGAAGCCGATGGCGACACCCACCGCGCCGACCAGCAGCACGCTCAGCATCGACTGCAGCACGCTGCCGATCACCCGGCCGAACAGCACCGAGCCGCGGTGGATGGCCATGGTGCGGAACCGGGCGACGATGCCCTCGTTCATGTCCGTCGCCATCGAGACGGCGGTGCCGATCACGGTGGAGCCGATGGTCATCATCAGGATGCCGGGCACCAGGTAGGCGACGTAGGCGGCGCGGCCGGCGCCGCCGCTCATCGCGTTGCCGAAGATGTAGACGAACAGCAGGAGCAGCATCACCGGCGTGAGCAGCAGGTTCAGGGTGAGCGACGGGTAGCGCCGGGCGTGCAGCAGGTTGCGCCGCAGCATGGTGGACGAGTCGCGGACGGCGAGGGCGAACGAGCTCATCGGACAGCCTTCTTCGAGGATGCGGCCGCGGCGGCCGGGGCGGTGGATGCGGCGTCGGACTGGGTGGCGTCGGACTGGGCGGGGACGGACTCGACGGGGACGGCGGGTGCGCCGGTCAGCGCGAAGAACACGTCGTCCAGGTCGGGGGTGTGCACGGTCAGCGCGTCGGCCTCGACGCCCGCCGCGTCGAGCCGGTCGAGCACCGAGCGCAGCGCGCGCTGGCTGCCCTCGCTGGGGACCAGCAGGGTCAGCGACTCGTCGTCGCGGGCGCCCTCGGTGAGTGCGTCGGCGGCGGACCGGTACCCGGCCGGGTCGGTGAAGCGGAGGCTGACGTGGCCGCCCGGAACGAGGCGCTTGAGCTCCGCGGCGGTGCCTTCGGCGGCGATCACGCCGTTGTGCAGGACGGCGATGCGGTCGGCGAGTTCGTCGGCTTCATCCAGGTACTGGGTGGTGAGGAAGACCGTGACGCCGCCGGTGACGAGCTCCCGGATGATCTGCCACATGCCGTGCCGGCTGCGCGGGTCGAGGCCGGTGGTCGGCTCGTCCAGGAAGATGATCCGCGGGCTGCCGACCAGGGTCATCGCGATGTCGAGGCGGCGCTTCATGCCGCCGGAGTAGGTGGAGGCGGGCTTCTGGGCGGCCTCGGTGAGATCGAAGCGGGCCAGCAGCTCGGCGGCGACCCGGCGGCCCTCGGCCTTGGGCAGGTGGTGCAGGTCGGCCATCAGCAGCATGTTCTCCTCGCCGGTGATCAGGCCGTCGACGGCGGAGAACTGGCCGGTGACGCCGATCGCGGCGCGCACCGCCTGCGGGGCGGCGGCCAGGTCGTGGCCGCCGATCCGGATCGGCCCGCTGCCCGGGCCGGCGGAGATCAGGGTGGAGAGGATCTTGACGGCGGTGGTCTTGCCGGCCCCGTTCGGGCCGAGCAGGGCGAAGACGGTCCCTTCCGGGACGGACAGGTCGACGCCGTCGAGGACGGTCTTGTCCCCGTAGGACTTGCGCAGCCCCTGCGCCGCGATGGCCAGGCCGGTCATGGGAGAACTCCTTCTTCTGTCGCTGAGCTGGTGGGGCGGTGCGGGGTGGTGGTCAGACCGTGCGGGCGGTGATGTCGCCGTTCTTGGTGGTGGCGCGGATGGCGAGCGCGGGCACGTCGTCGGCGTTGCGCAGCGCGTTGTGGATGCGGCCGTAGCCGGTGCCGGCGTCCAGCGAGGCCGAGATGCCGCGGGCGGCGCCGACGGTGATCGACCCGGACTGGGTGGTGAGCGTCAGTTCGCCGCGCACCGCCTCGGTGACGGTCAGGTCGCCGCGCTGGGTGTCGAGCTGCGCCGAGCCGGTGAGCCGGCCGATTTCGACGGAGCCGTCCTGGAGGCTCAGGCGGCCGCCGGCCGTCTCGTCGAGCTTGACCTTGCCGCGGGCGCTCTCGTACGAGACCTCGCCGAGCCGTCCCACGCCGCGCAGTTCGGCGTCGGCGGCCTTCGCCTCGACCCGCGAACCGGACGGCAGCTGGACGGTCACCTCCAGCGTGCCGCTCGGGCCGAGCAGGCGGTGGTTCGAGGCGGCGGTGACGATCCGCAGCACGCCGTCGGTGAGGGACACCTCGGTCTGCTCGGCGGTCTGCACGTCGCGGTCCTTGGACGGGTTCGCGGGGCGCACCTCGACGACGGTGTCGGTGCGGTCGGCGGCGATCAGGCGGAGCTGGCCGGCCGGGATGTCGATGACGGCGGTGATCGTGGTGGGGGTGTCGAACTTCTGCATCGTGGACTCCGTCTGCGCGTCGTTTCTGATGGTGGAAACGCTACGTTGCGTTCATGAAGTCGGCAAGAAGGTTGTTGCAATCGATCAGTGTTTGCGCAGCTCAGAGCTAGTAAATCGTTGCAATGGCTCGTGAGATAACGCAACGACGGAAAGGCGCGCGTTGCAATGGGCTAAGGGTGAACGCTATGCTGGACCGCGTCACGCACCGATCGACCCGAGGAGACCGCGATGCCGGGAGGCAGGCTCACCCAGCAGGAACGCCAGCAGATCGCGCTGGGACTGGCCGACGATCTGGCGTACGCCGAGATCGCCCGCCGCCTGGACCGGCCGACCTCGACCATCACCCGCGAGGTCATGCGCAACGGCGGCCCCAACGGCTACCGGGCCGACCTCGCCCACCGCGCCACCGAACACCGCGCCCAGCGCCGCGCGGCGCTGCCCCGTGACCCGTACGCCGACCGGCCCGTCGACGGGCGCGACCCGGAGGCCGTGCGCGCCTACGAGGAGTCCGTCACCACGGTCTTCATGCACTCCGGGATGAGCCGAATGCCCGCCCGGGTGCTCGCCGCGCTGCTGCTCACCGACGAGGGCACCCTCACCGCGGCCGAACTCGCCCAGCGGCTCCAGGTCAGCCCGGCGTCCGTCTCCAAGGCGGTGGCCTTCCTGGACGAGCAGACCATGATCCGCCGCGAGCGCGACGACCGGCGCCGCGAGCGCTACGTGCTGGACGAGGACATCTGGTACCAGGCCACCCTCGCCAGCGCCCGCGCCAACTCCGCCGTGGTCGCCATCGCTCGGGAGGGCGTCTCCGTGCTCGGCCCCAGCACCCCGGCCGCCGCCCGGCTGGAGAACATCGCGCGGTTCCTCGACTTCGTCACCGAGAGCCTCTACCGGACGGCCGAACAGGCCCGCGACATCCTGTTCGTCAAGCCCGAGCCGAACGCCGACGCACCCGAGAGCGCCGAAGCCGCCGACACCCCCGAGGGCGGGGGCGACGGCGGCAAGCGCTGAACTGCGTTGCCCGGTCAGGTCTTTCGCCCGGTCAGGTCTTTCGCCGGGCCGGGGCTTCTCGCCGGGCTGGAGCCTCTCGCCCGGCCTGGTTCGACCGTCCGGCCGGGCGGCCCAGGAACGCGGCGACCGCGGCCGCGCCGGCCAGCAGCGCGAGACCGGCGACCAGCAGGGCGAGCCGGGTGCCGGAGCCGCCCGGGGCGGTGTCGGCCAGCGCGCCCAGCACGGCCACGCCGAGCACCGCGCCGGTCTGCCGGGCCGAGTTCAGCGCGCCCGAGGCGATCCCGGACTGCTCCTTGGTGACCGCGCCGACCACCGCCGTCATCAGCGACGGGATCGCGAACGACACCCCGAAGCCCAGCACCAGCAGCCCGGCCGCCATCGCCACCCGCGCGGCCGTCGAGTCCGCGGTCGCCGCGGCGGCCACCAGCCCCCCGATGCCCATCAGCAGGAATCCGGCGACGGCCGGGCGGCGGGCCCCGATCCGGCCCACCAGCCGTCCCGTGAAGACCGGGTTGAACGCTGTCGGCAGCATCAGCGGCAGGAACGCGACGCCCGCGCCGAGCGCGCTCAGGCCGTGCGCCCGCTGGAAGTGCAGCGAGAGCACGAACAGCACCCCGGACAGTCCGAAGTTCACCAGCAGCCCGGCGAACAGCCCGGTTGCGAGGGTCCGGTCGCGCAGCAGCCCCAGCGGGAGCATCGGGGCGAGCCACGCGGCCTCCCGGCGGCGTTCGACCGCCACGAACGACCCGCCCGCCAGCGCGAACACCGCGAAACCGCCGAGCACCGGCAGCGACGCCCAGCCCGCCGGCTCGCTCTCGATCAGCGCCCAGGTCAGCCCGGTCAGCGCCAGCACCGCGTAGAGCTGACCCGGCAGGTCCACACCCTTCGCCGGCCCGGGCCGGTCCGCCGGGGCGTGGCGCACCGTCAGGGCGATGGCGAGCAGCGCCACCGGCACGTTGACCAGGAAGATCGCCTGCCAGCCGAACCGGTCGGTGAGCACCCCGCCCACCAGCGGCCCGGCGGCCAGCGCGCTGCCGCTGATCGCCGCCCACACGCCCATCGCCCGGGCCCGCGCCGCCGGTTCGGTCCAGGCGTGCGCGATCACCGCCAGCGAGGCCGGCAGCAGCAGCGCGCCCGCCGCGCCGAGCAGCGCCCGCAGCGCGATCAGTACGCCCATCGATCCGGCCAGCGCGCTCACCCCGGAGCAGGCGCCGAACAGCCACAGCCCCGCCAGGAACACCTGCCGCCCGCCGTGGCGGTCGGCCAGCGCACCGGCGGTGAGCAGCAGCGCGGCGAAGGTGAGGGTGTAGCCGTTCGAGACCCACTGCAGGCCGCCGAGCGAACCCGACAGGTCCGCGCCGATCGTGGGCAGCGCCACGGTCACCACCGTGGTGTCCAGCATCACCATGAAGTAGCCGAGCGAGATTCCGAGCAGCAGCAGCCCGTTCCCGCGCCGGGCGTCGGTCCGTCCACCGGGCACAGCTGTCCCCCCGAGGGTGCGAAGAAGAGTGGATGCGACGGGCGCGCCGGACGACGGCGGCGCCGCGGTTCGCCGGGCCGGTTTGTGAGCGGCGGGCGATCACTGAAATTCTTGCCGCGGCACGGCGGTTGAGGAAGCGGAAGCTTCCGATGGCACCCATCGCCGGAGCCGATGACGAAACCGGCCCGGGCCGACTCGGCCGACGACGAGGAGCGGACACCGTGGAACTGCGCCATCTCCGGACCTTCCGCACCGTCGCCCGGACGCTCAACTTCACCCGGGCCGCCGCGGAGTTGAACTACGCCCAGTCCAGCGTCACCGCGCAGGTGCAGGCCCTCGAGGCGGAACTCGACGCCAAGCTGTTCGACCGCAGCCACCGCCAACTGTCGCTCACCCCGGCCGGCGAACGGCTGCTCGAGTACGCGGACCGGATGCTGCTGCTCGCCCAGCAGGCCCGCACGGCCGTCGAGCAGGAGGACGGCCGGCCCGGCGGCCGGCTGGTGATCGGCGGGCTGGAGACGCTGTGCGCCCACCGCCTGCCCGCCGTCCTCGCCCCGTACCGCCGCGAGTTCCCCCAGGTGCAGGTCGCGGTCCGCCAGGGCAACCGGGGCGAGCTGTACGACGCGGTGCGGCGCGGCGAGATCGACGTGGCACTGACCTTCGGCCGGGCACCCCAGGACGAGCTGATGGCCAGTGAGACGCTGGCCGGCGAACGGCTGATGGTGGTCGCTCCGATCGGCCACCGGCTGGCCCAGCACCCGCAGCTCGGCGGGCCGGAACTGCGCGGCGAACCCTTCCTGGCCACCCCGCCCGGCTGCGGCTTCCGGGAGATGCTGGACGCCCTGATCGGGAGCCTCGGCCCGGATGCCCCCGTGATCGACACCGAGCTGGCCGGCATCGCCGCCCTCCGCCAGTGTGCCGTGGCCGGGCTCGGCTGCGCCCTGCTGCCCGAGCTCGCGGTGGCCGACGCGGCGGCCCGCGGCGAACTCGCCGCCGTCCCGGTGCTCGGCGACGCCGCCCGGACCACGATCACCATGAGCTGGCTGCGCAGCGCCGAACTCCGGCCCGCCGTACCGGCGTTCCTCGCTACCGCGCGCGCCGCGTTCGCCCGGATGGCGGTGGCCTGACGCGCGATCACGGCGCGAACGGAGTCGCGCAGGTGACCAGTTGGGCGCGGGACGGGAGCAGCCGGTCGAGCACGAACGCGTGCACCTCCGGGTCCGGGTCCGCGATGCCGTCCGACAGCACGTGCAGGCGGTAGTCGCGGTCGGCCGCGTCCAGGACGGTGGACAGTACGGCGCCGCCGGTGCTGAGCCCGCCGACGATCAGGGTGTCGATGCCGCGGGCCCGCAGCCACCGGTCGAGGTCGGTGGTGGACAGCGCGCCGAGGCGGGTCTTGCGGGCCACCAAGTCGCCTGGCTGCGGGGCGAGTCGGGGGTGGAAGGCGGCACCCGGGTCCTGGTGGTGCAGGGCGCGGTGCCGGGCCACGGCGGCGAACGTGGTGTTGGCGGCGGGGACGGCCGCCCAGTCGTCCTCGGTGAACGCGGCCCGCACGTGGGCCACCGCGCCGCCCTTCGCGCGGACCTCGGCGACGGCCCGCTCCAGCCGGTCGAGCAGCGGCCCGGCCTCGGGGACGGCGGACAGGACGGCCGGCTGGCAGTCCAGCAGGAGCAGCGCGGTGTTCTTCACGGGAGTCTCCTCACTCCTAAGGGGGTGATCAGGCGCGGTTGTTGAGCAGCGCGGGCTCGCGCGGCGCTGCCGGTTCGTGGCGGGGCAGCAGCAGCGGGGTGGCCAGGGCGAGCAGGCCCGCGACGGCCAGCGTGGTGCGCGGGCCGGTCAGGGTGGCGAGCAGGCCGCCGAGCGCGGTGAGGGTGGCGATGGCGGCCTGCTGGCCGATCGACCAGGCCGAGAGCGTGCGGGCGACCAGGTGCTGCGGGGTGCGTTCCAGCCGGTAGGTGGCGAGCACCGGCGTGAACAGGCTCATGTTGACGATGATCGCCAGCTCGACGGCCATCACCGTGACCAGTCCGACCACGCCGGGCCGGACGAAGGCCAGCCCGACCAGCCAGACGGCGCGCAGCGTGCCGATCGTCCGGAACACCCATGTCCGGCCGTACCGCGCCACCACCCGCGGGGCCAGCCGGGAGCCGATCAGTCCGCCGAGGCAGGGGGCGGCGAAGGCCAGGCCGTACTGCCAGGCGGGGAAGTGGAGTTGGCGCAGCAGTAGGACGGCGAGGACCGGTTCGGTGGCCATGATCAGGCCGGACACCAGCAGGTTGTTGAGGTACAGCGCGCGCAGCCCGGGGTCGCCCAGCAGGTGTCGCCAGCCGTCCAGCAGCGATCCGGCCTTGCCTGTTTCGCGCCGCCGGGGTGCTTCCTCGCGGTCGCGGATCGCCGTCAGGCCGAGCGCCGACAACAGGTAGCTGCCAGCGTCGGCCAGCACCGTGATGACCGGCCCGAACGCGCCGATCGCGGCCCCGCCGAGTGGCGGCCCGATGGCGATCGAGCTCCAATTCGTCGACTCGAAGCGGGAGTTGGCGACCAGCAGGTCCTCCGGTCGGACCAGTGCCTTCAGGTAGGCGCCGCTGGCCGCGCCGAACGCGATCTTCGCCGCGGCGACCACCGCCGACACCGCGAACAGCTGCCCGATGCCGAGCACCCCGCAGGCGTACCCGAGCGGGATCGACGCCATCGCGCCGAACCGGACCAGGTCGGCCGCGATCATCACCGGCCGCTTGCGCCGGAACTCCACCCACGGCGCGAGCGGCACCGCCAGCATCGCCCCCACCGCCGGGCCCACGGCCGACAGCGCCGACACCTCGGCGGGCCCGGCGTGCAGCACCAGCACCGCGATCAGCGGCAGCGCCCCGAACCCCAGCCCCGACCCGTACGCGCTCACCGCGTACGACGCCCACAGCCACCCGAACCGTCGTCCCAAGGACCGCCTGCCCACCGCCACCCCCGCCGACCGTACAAACCTTCGTTGACCATGGAGAGCCAACCGGGCCACACAAGCGCAGGTCAAACAACTGAGGAGGGCCGACTGTACAACCAGTGGTTGTTCACTAAGGTGGGGCAACGTGGACCTCGAAGCCGTACGCACCTACCTCGCCGTCGCCGAGGCGGGCCAGTTCCAGAAGGCCGCCACCGACCTGGCGATCACCCAGCAGGCTGTCTCCAAGCGCATCGCCGCCCTCGAACGCGACCTCGGGGTCCGGCTGTTCATCCGCACCCCGCGCGGCGCCGAGGCCACCATCGACGGTCAGGCGTTCCTCCCGCACGCCCGCGAACTGCTGCGGGTCGCCGAACGCGCCGTCGCTTCCGTGCACGCCGCCCGCCGTCCGCTCCGGGTGGACGTGATCAACCTGCGCGGCGCCGCGTCGGGCCTGCTGCGCGACTTCCACCGCAGCCACCCCGAGACCGAACTCGACGTGGTGAAGCTGCTCGACATCGACGAGGCCGTCCGCGCCGTCCGCTCCGGGGCCATCGACGCCACCTTCCGTGCCGTCGCCGCCCCGGGCCGGCCGCTGCCCGACGACCTCGCCGCCGCCCGGGTGATCGACGAGCAGCTCCAGCTGCTCACCGGCCCCGACCACGCCCTCGCCGAGGCCCGCTCGGTGACGCCGCGCGAACTCGTCGGCCACCGGATCTGGATGCCCGGCATCCTCCCCGGCTCCGAGTGGGCGGCCTACTACGACGACCTGGTCGCCGAGTTCGGCCTCACCATCGAGGCCACCGGCCCCAACTTCGGCTCCGACGCCCTGCTCGACACCATCGCCGACACTCCCGCACTGGCGACCTTCCTCAGCGACGGCACCCGGCTGGTCTGGCCGGAGAGCCACGGCCTGCGCCGGATCCCGCTCACCGACCCGACGCCCGTCTACCCGCACTCCCTGGTGTGGCACCGCGACAACCCGCACCCGGCACTGGCCGCCCTGCGCACCCACCTGGCCGCCACCAAGGCCACCCACGACGCCCCCGGCACCTGGGTGCCCGACTGGGTGCAGCGGGACTGAGCACGGCTCAGAGCAGCCCGCGCGGCGTCCCCGACTTCCTGCTCGCCGACAGCACCGCCTACCTGCGCAGCTTCGCCGACGAACTCGACAGCGTGCTCACCGCCGACGACGACCGCATCCGCGCCGAACTCGACCACTGCTACGACCGCACCGCACCACCCGTCGTCCAACGCCTCCGCGACGAAGGCGCCCGCGCGCTGCGCCCCGTGATGAACGCCGCCGCCGCCCTCTACCGCGAATGCCTGGCACCCGACTGGCGGGTCCTGCGCCGCACCCTCGACGCCCAAGTCCGGTGCCACGCGCAGACGGTGGCGACGGACGGGCCCGCCGCGATGCTCTCCCGCCTGCACCCGCGGCTGAGCTGGCACGACGCCGGCACCCTCACCGTCGAACGCCCCGGCCCTGTGGTCCGGCACCGACTCGCAGGCCGCGGGCTGCAGTTGCACCCGAACCTGTTCCTCGACAAGTGCGCCGTCCTGCACCCGCCCGACCGGCCCACCGCCGTGCTGCACCCGGTGACGCCCGCCGTCCGTCCGGACGCCGCTCCCGACGGCCTGCTCGCGTTGCTCGGCCCGGCCCGCACCCGAGCTCTCCAGGCTGTCGCCCAAGGCCCGTGCACCACCACGGAGTTGGCCGCCGCGCTCGGCATCGCCGCACCGTCCGCCTCGCCGCACACCAACGCGCTGCGAGCCGCCGGACTGATCACCACCACCCGGCAGGGGCGCCAGGTGCAGCACGCCCTCACGCCGCTCGGGCACGCGCTGCTCGACGCCAACCCGTGACGGCGAGCCGTCCCGATCAGCCCGCCGGGACGGGGTTGCCGACAGCCGACCTGCCCGGCCGGGCGACCCACTGCATCGCCTCCCTGACCCGGGCGGCACCCGCCCGGGCGAACGCCGCACCGCCACCTACAGCGGGCTCCCGACGGGCGCCCAGACCGGCACACGGGGGGCAGATACCGGGCTGCGGGATCGGGTCGCAGCACTTGGCGCACTCGGCCTGCGGGGGCTTGGCGGGAGGCGCGGGCTCCGGGACGGGCGGGAGCTTGTCCTTCAGCCGGAAGCGCACCAGGCCGGCCGGCGACGTGACTTCGGGGGGCAGGTAGCTCGTCAGGGCCCGGACCAGATCGGCCTCCGGCACGTTGCGCTCCAGCCACGGCACGACCAGCGGCGCGAGCCTCCGCGCCTCGGCCTCGCCGAGACGCAGGCGCGGCTCGTTGCGGAGCGCCCGGAACAGCGCGGCGACCGCCTCGCGGGTCCGGCCGTCCATGGCCGTCAGGGCCGCCCGGGCCGTGCCACGCGGGGTTCGCGGGGCGCGTTCGGCGCGCTGCGCCCGCCCGGCCGGGGCGGCTCGCTGCGCCGGGATGGCGCGTTTGGCGCGTTCGGCGCGCTGGGGCGGCTCGGCCTGCTCGGCCGGCGGTGCGGCGGGCCTGCTGCGCTCGTCCGGCCCGGCCAGCGGCGCGGCCTGCTGCGGCGGTACGGCGGGCCTGCTGCGGTCGTCCGGCCCGGCCGGCGGCGCGGCCTGCTGCGGCGGTACGGCGGGCCTGCTGCGGTCGTCCGGCTCGGGCTGACCGGCCTGGTCGGCGGGCGCGTTCGGCTCGTAGGGCTCACAGGGCGCGTGCGGCTGGTCCGGCAGGTCCGGCTGGTCCGGTCCGTCGGGCTGGCCAGGATCGGTCGTCCCGCTGGGCTCGCTGGGATCGGCAGGCGGGTGCGTTCGGTTCGGCCAGGTCGGCCAGGTCGGCCAGGTCGGCCAGTTCGCCAAGTACGCCCAGTACGGCAGGTCCGGCTCGTCGGGTTGGCCAGGCAGGTCCGGCTCGCCCGGCTCGTCGAGCGCGTCCGGCTCGACCGGCTCGACCGGCTCGGTCGGTCGGTCCGCCTCGTCCGCCCCGCCCGGCTCGCGCCGGTCGCTCGGCGCTGGGGACGGTAGGGGGGTAGTAGTTTCTTTTACCTTCTTTTGTAGGTACCCGCCCGGCGCACCGACGCTCGCTGCACCGGGGCCCGGAATCCCGGCCCCCGGTGCGTCGGTGCCCGGCTCGGCAGTGTCCTGCGGGAGTTGGGGCGTGTCGTAGACGTGGATCTCGCTGATGACCCGGCCCGCCGGGAGGCGCTTCGTCACCAGTTGGTAGTACCCGGCGGCCCGCAGTTCGGCCACGGCCTTCTTGATGGTGGTGCGGCCCTCGATGCCGATGGCGGCCAGGTTCTTGCTGTTCTCCAACGAGCCGTCCGGCAGCGAGAGGAGGTACGTGAGCACACCTCGGGCGGCGTACGAAAGGTCACCGTTCTGCAGGATTTCGTTGGCGATAGCCGTGGATTCGCCGCTCTGGGCGCTACGATGAATACGCATCGGGAAGTTCTGTTCCTGTTGCCGTGCCCCGGGACGTTGCCGCGTCGCCGGGGCTAACTATGGTTACAGGCACGGAACTTAGCACCCGAACAGATCGAAGATCGGCGAAACCGGCGAGTAGCCGAAATTTCGCCACCTGCGGATGAAATCGGACCATTCCCGACCGCAGGCGGTCGATATCTGTCACACTCCCGACCGCTTCCCTCCGCCTGCCCGAACAGGGCTACGCGTTGAGGCATTCCCTGGCGTCTGCGAAGCAGAACTTTCGCTACTTTCACCGCAGTTCAGGCGAAGGCGGCCGCCCACCGCTCGATCGCGAACCCGCCGCCCGGCGCCCGCCGGACCTCCAGTGCCCCGGCTCCGCCGAAGTGCGCCGGCACCACCAACTCCCGCCGCACCGCCGCCCGTTCGAGGATCCGGTGACGGCTGGCCGCCGCCTGCGCGGGGTCGACGCACCAGCAGCTGTTGCAGGACGGGGCGATGATCTGCACCGGGCTGTGCATCAAGTCGCCGACGAAGACGGCCCGTTCGCCCCCGGACTCCAGCCGTAGCACCGAGGAGCCGGGCGTGTGGCCGGGCGCGGACTCCAGCACCAGGTTCTCGTCGATCCGGTGTTCACCCTCCCAGCGCGCCAACTGCCCACTCCGGTCCACCGGTTCGATGCTGTCCTGGTAGATCAGTTCCGCCTCCCGCCCGCCGCCGTAGGAGTTCTCCGGGCCGAGGTGGAAGTCGTCCGCGGCGTGCAGCAGGTACTGCGCGTTCGGGAACGTGGGCACCCACTCCCCGTCCGACTCGGTGGTGTTCCACCCGACGTGGTCGGCGTGCAGATGGGTGTTGACGACGACGTCCACGTCCTCCGGGCGGATGCCGGCCGCGGCGAGCCGGCCGAGGAAGTCACCCTGCCACTGGTGGAACGCCGGCGTCTCGGGCCGCTCGCGCCCATTGCCAACGCTGGTGTCCACCAAGACCGTTCGGCCGCTACTGCGCAGCACCCAGGTCTGCAACGCGGCCGCCGCCAGCCCACTCTCCGGCACCCAGTGCTGCGGCGCCAGCCACCCGGCGTTCTCCTCCCACCGCTCGGCCCCGAACCCGGGGACCAGCTGGTGGGCCGGCAGGAACGGGCCCTGCCACTCGATGACGCGGAGGACTTCGACACTCCCGAGCGTGATGCTCCGCACGTGTTCGCTGTTCATGTCGTCGACGCTAAGGGCCATTTGGTGAGAGTCTCAATGCTCGATCGGCTCACCCGGATACGCAACACGCTCTCACCTGCGCGGGTGAATACACTCCCCGGCATGGACGTGGTCAGCGACGCGATATCGACGGTCCGGATCGGACGGCCCTCCTCCAACCGCGTACGGGTCGGCGGAAGTTGGAGCACCCGCCTCGCCCCGTACGACGGCGCCGGCTTCCACGTCGTCCTGGCGGGCAGCTGCCGGCTGATCGGCGCGGACGGCACCACCCTGGCGCTCACCTCCGGCGACGCGGTGCTGCTGCCGCGCGGCGCCGGCCACGTCCTCGCGGACGCCGAGGCCGGCCTGGCCGCTGCCCAACGCGCAGTCCCGTTCGAGCAGTTGGCCGAAAGGGACATTCTCGGGCGGCCGGGCCAGGGGGAGGTGGAGCTGCTGTGCGGCAAGTACCGGCTCGACCACAGCCGCGCGCACCCACTGCTCGCCGAGCTGCCGGAGCTGGTGCACCTCCCGAACCGGGTCGGCCGCCACCCCGAACTCCGCGCCGCCATCGACCTGTTGGGGCGCGAGGCGAGCGGCCGCCGCCCCGGCTCCGGCGTCGCCGTCCCCAGCCTGCTCGACCTGCTGCTGGTCTACCTGATCCGCGCCTGGCTCACCGAGGGCTCGACGGGCGCCTGGCCGGCCGTCCTGGACGACGAGGTGGCGGCGGCCGCGGTCCGCGCCCTGCACGCGGACCCGGCCGCCCGGTGGACCACCGACCTCCTGGCGGCGGAGGTCGGGGTGTCCCGCGCCACCCTGGCGCGCCGGTTCACCGCACTGGTCGGCCGGCCGCCGATGGCGTACCTGACCTGGTGGCGCCTCGCCTTGGCCGCCGCGAGACTCCGGGACACCCCCGACCCGCTGGCCGCGATCGCCCGCCGGGTCGGCTACGGCACGCCCTACGCCTTCTCCCACGCGTTCCAGCGGGAGTTCGGCACCACACCCGGCCGCTACCGCGCCGCCGCTCAGCCCCCGCCGTAGGTGGCCTGGGTGACGGCGAAGACATTGCGTCCGCCCGTGGTCTCCTGCAACGACCACAGCAGGTCGGGGTTGGTGGCGTCCTCCCAGTAGGAGAGGCTCTCGCCGCCGCCCACCCAGGCGAAGGTGGACGGCCCGGCCGTCGGCGTCCAGTAGTAAAGCTGCTTCTCCCCCGAGGAGTTGAACCACCACCGGCCGTTGTGGGACGCCACGCCGTTGAGGTGGTACCAGGGCAGCATGAGCGCCTGACTCGCGGTCGTCGTCGTGGCGAACGTCGTCGCCCCCGGCGCGAACGGGAAGCGCACGGCCCGCGGCGCCCGCTTCGGGTAGTCGGTGCAGGTCGAGCTCACCGGGCAGGTGTACTCCGTCATCACGATCGACTGGCTGACCCGGTCCAGCGAGATGGACGACCACGCCAGCCCGGCCACACCGGTGGCCGTCTGCGAGGTGACGGTGCCGACCTGCGGCAGCACGTAGGCGTAATTGTGGGCGTAGTAGGCCCCGTTGGCCTGGCGGCCGATCTGATCGGCGGTGCCGCCGGTGTCGGTGTTGAGGATCTTGCGCATGTCGAAGACCCGCATGCCGCGCCCGGTGTCGGCGACATAGAGGTAGTCCCCGTACCAGGAGACGCCGCCCGCGTGGATCGGGATGTCCTTGAAGTCCGGCGCCGCCGCCGTGCCCGTCGGCTCCACCAGCAGGATCTTGCGGTACGTGTTGGGGTAGGTGGCGTCCCAGTCCGCCAGCGTGATCCGGCTGCGCTGGTGGTTCCCGCCGCAGGCGTCGGCGGTGTACCAGCTGACCAGCACCAGTTGATGCCCGTCGTAGTTCCCGCTGTTCGCCGTCCCCACGGCGTCCCGGCTCGTGGTGATCCCCTGCGGAACGCTCTTGCAGTCCGTGTTGTCACCGTCGTCGAACCGGAACCCCGTGGACAGCCCCGCCACCGAGAACGACGAGGGCAGCGCCTGCCGGGTGTGGTTCGCGTTCTCCATCACGGTGTGCACGGGCGACGTTCCCAGTGCCGTCACCAGCGCCGAGTCGAGCGCGTCGTACTTGTGATAGTCCGCGCTGAGCGTGTAGTCCGCTCCGTTCAGCGCCGTCGGGCCCGCCGCGGCTCCGGCCGGCGAGGCCCCTACCCATCCGCCGGCGACCGCCAGTCCTGCGGCGATCACCGCGCTTGTTGCTGCCCTGACTTGACGAAGCATCACATCGAGCCTCTCCGTGCGAACAGTCCAACAGGCCCTCACGCTAGGCTCGCGTTGGACATGTACGCAACACTCTGGCCGCTTTGTCACCCGCCAGGGGGTTGGCCGTCCCCACGGGACGTCACACGCCGACCGCGAGGTCGCGCAGCGTCGCCTCGGCCTCCGGCGTCAGGGCGAGCGGCCCCTTCCCGTTCGTCCAGACCGCCTGCACCTCGAGGCGGCGCAGTCGCCAGCCGTCCGAGGTCCGCACCGCCTCGCCGGTGAACGTGCCGCCGACATCGAAGTGGCCGCCGGCTTCCTCGCCGCGCGCCTGCTGCGTCGCGGCGAGGTGCACGTGCGTCATGATCGCGTTCCAGCGGACCGCGGCCCGGTCCCCGGCCAGGTCGATCATGTAGTTGGCCCCCGTGTGCTGAGTGCGCTTGAACTTTCCGAGCGCCACCTGCTCCGCCTCGGCCAGCCCGGCGATCCCCTCGTGCTCCCCGACCGGCCTGCTGATCCGAACATCGGACGTGAAGTACCGCCGCGCCCACGCTTCGTCGAACCGGCCGCCGCCCTGGGGCACCGTGTCGAGGCTGATCAGATAACCGTCGATGAGTCCGGTGATCTCGGCACGATCGACCAGAACCTGAACCTGCCGCTCCAGAGCGGCGAACGCCTCCGTGCTGATGCCCATGGCCGTGACTCCCCGGCTCGCGCTGCCTGCCGCGGCCGACCCGGCCGCGTACCGCTGAGGCTAGAACTTCAAGCCCACTGGAGATCAAGGCCCGGCACAGAGCCACCGGTGCCCGTCAGCCACGCCCGTGCAGCCCGAACCCCGCCCGGCCTGCCGGCTCAGGCCCTTCCTCAAGGACGGCCGACTGACCGTCTGGGTCATGGCGATGGGCAACCGACGCGACGTCCACCGCCGCCGGTGGACCCCGTCGGGGCGATTGTTCGCGGTTACCTGCTGCGCGACCGGGACGCGGCGCCGCCCGAGCCGTCGGTGGTCGGCCGGGTGCGGGTGGCGGAGGCCGGGCGGCCGTAGCGGGGGCGGCCGGTGGACCGGTTGTGGCGGGGCCGTTCGACGACGGGGTCGGGGATCGTGGTGGGCACGCCGGTGGGGACGCGGGCGCCGGTGATCCGGGTGAGTTCCGCGTCGCCGGGCCGGACCTTGGTGGTGACGGGGGTGATGCCGGCCGTGGACATCATCCGGGCCGTGCCGCGGCGCTGGTTGGGGAGGACCAGAGTGACGACGGTGCCGGACTCGCCGGCCCGGGCGGTGCGTCCGCCGCGGTGCAGGTAGTCCGTGTGGTCGGCGGGCGGGTCAAGGTTGACGACCAGGTCGAGGCCGTCGATGTGGATGCCCCGGGCGGCGACGTCGGTCGCGACGAGCGCGGCCACCTGACCGGTGCGGAACTGTTCCAGCGTGCGGGTGCGCTGCGGTTGGGACTTGCCCCCGTGCAGGGCCGCAGCCTTCACTCCCTTTGCAAGCAGGGTGTCGACCAGGCGGTCCGCGCCGCTCTTGGTGTCGATGAACATGATCACCCTGCCGTCGCGGGAGGCGATGTGGGCGATCGTGGCGGTCTTGTCGGAGTTCTGCACGTGCAGCACGTGGTGCTCCATCGTGCTGACCGCTCCCGCGGACGGATCCACCGAGTGCGTGACCGGGTCCTTCAGGAAGCGCCGCACCAGGCCGTCGACGTTGCGGTCCAGGGTGGCGGAGAACAGCATCGTCTGGCCGCCTTCGGCGACCTGTTCGAGGAGCGCGGTGACGTCGGGCAGGAAGCCCATGTCGGCCATCCGGTCGGCTTCGTCGAGGACGGTGATACCGACCCGGTCCAGGCGGCAGAGCCTGCGCTCGATCAGGTCCCCCAGCCGGCCGGGCGTGGCCACCACGATCTCCGCACCGCGGTTCAACACCTGCGCCTGGCGGCGGACCGGCACCCCGCCGACCACGGTGGCCATCCGCAGATGCGTCGCGTGGGCGTACGGGGTGAGGGCTTCGGTGACCTGCTGGGCGAGCTCACGGGTGGGGACCAGGACCAGTGCGAGCGGGCACCGCGGCTCAGCCTGCTGCCCGACGGTGCGGGCGAGTACGGCGAGACCGAACGCGAGTGTCTTGCCGGAGCCGGTACGGCCCCGTCCCAGCACGTCGCGGCCGGCCAGCGAGTTCGGCAACGTCGCGGCCTGGATCGGGAAGGGCGTGCTGATGCCCCTGCGCGCCAGGATCGTCAGCAGTTCCCTCGGCAGGTCCAGTTCCTCGAAGGACTCGACGGGCGGCAGAGCCGGCACGGTACTCACCGGCACCGAGAACTCCCGCAGGGAGGCGGATCCCGCGCCGCCGCCCGATGCGGAGCCGGAACCGGAACCGGTGTGTCGGCGCGGAGGGCGGCTGGAACGGTTCATGCGGGAGACCCTCCTCGGGGCGGCACAAAAGCCGAGGGGCCCGCACCGGGCACCATGTGCGCGGCGCGGGCCCCTCGCTGCCAGGCGGTTGCCGTGGCAGTAGGAACTACAGCGGGCGAATGTTCTCGGCCTGCGGGCCCTTCTGGCCCTGCGTGACGTCGAACTCGACCTTCTGGCCCTCGAGCAGCTCGCGGAAGCCGCTGGCGTTGATGTTCGAGTAGTGGGCGAAGACGTCCGGGCCGCCACCCTCCTGCTCGATGAAGCCGAAGCCCTTTTCCGCGTTGAACCACTTCACGGTGCCATTAGCCATGTAAAAAATCTCCTTCAAGGGACCTTCCGGAACCCGCACGATACGGGCACCGAGTCACCGCGATGAGCGCCCGCCCGGAAAATGTCCGGAAAACAAAAATGCGCCTGCGATACATCAGCAGGCGCACACAAAGTTCATGGGAACCACTACTGCAACTCCTCCGACTGTAGCAGCCCCAAGCCCGGAACGGGGGGACATTTTGCCCCAGGTTTCGGCGGCCGCTGCCCCGGCACCGACGGGCCGGATCCATCGCGTACGCCAACATCACTGCTGGTGCGGGCAGTTGATCCGACCGTGCGCGGTGCCCCGGCGCGGCGGCCGACCTGTGGTGTGACTCCGGGCGCACGCCCCCGGAAAGTGACGTTCAACAAACCCGGCATTTCAGGCATCCAGGATTTCGGGTCGTCAGAAAGGGCCGCTACCACGCTTCGCGGAGCATACTGACCTGGATGAGAAAACCTGAAGCAGTCCGCCGCCACCTGCCCACCAGCCCCTTCAAGGCCAAGGCCGAAGCGCCGCGCAAGCACTTCGCCATCGGCGATCGCGTCACCCACGACGCCTACGGCCTCGGCCGGGTCATCGGCGTCGAGGGCGACACCGCAGTACTGGTCGACTTCGGATCACGGCAGGAGCGCATCGCCGAGCCGTACCGCGGGATGTTCAACCTCTGACCCACCCCGCCCCCGGCGCCATCCCGCCCCCAGCCCGCGCCACCCCGGCCCGGGCTGAGTCGGCATGGCGCCGTGGACGCGGGAGGTGCCGACCACAAAGATGGCATGGATGTACATCTGCTACATTTGTTGCATGAGTGAGCCGGTGATCGAATCCATGGCCGAGGTCCGCAGCCACCTTGCGGACGTCCTCGATCGCGCGCGCAGGGACGAAACCCCCACGATCATCACGCGGCGCGGCAAGCAGGAAGCCGTAGTGATCGACATCCGTGAGTACCGGCACCTGCGCAGGCTGGCGGAGCAGGCCGAAGACGCCTGGCTCAACCGGTTGGCCGACGAGGCGGAGACCGAGGGGCGCGACGGATCCGTGTCGCTCGAAGAGATGGCTGCCACGCTCCGCGACCACCACGCCTGAGCCATGGGCTACGTCACGCGGTTCACACCGCACGCCCAGCGGGACATGCTCAGGATTCCCCGGCCTGATGCCGTGCGTGTCCTGCATCGCCTCACTGATCTCCAGAAGGCGCTGGACGACGGGGACACCGGGGCCTTCGATGTCAAAGCCCTTCAGGGGCACAGTGCGCGTTGGCGACTGCGGGTCGGGGACTACCGCGTCGTGTACACGGTTGAGGGCGGCCAACTGGTCGTGTGGGTCCTGACTGTCGGCAACCGCCGCGACGTCTACCGCAACCTGTAGGCGACTTCGGCCGCCCAACCGGAGGTCCGATGACAGGAGGCCGACGACGGCGTTGGCTACCCGGGCATCACCCCGTGGATGCGGGAGATGGTGAACACGCGTTCGTCGTTTCGCAGATGGCACCAGGCCTGAAGGTAGGGCGGGTCGAGATCCAGACGGCTGAGGGTGCGGATGGTCTCGTTGCCGGAGGTGGCGATGTACTCGATGGTGACCGCCAGGCCCTTGTTGACCGCGTGGGCCAGCTGGCGCACGTCGGTGAAGGACAGGTTGCGCGCGTACCCGGCGATGATCTCCTCGGTGTCACTGCCGTAGGGGCGGCCGTCCCACGGGTCGGGCTCCGGGATGTCCTGCGGGCCGGCCAGTAGCCGGGCGGCGAGGGCACTCAAGTCGACGGTGCGGTTCCCCGGTTGCTGCGGCCGGGACCTGCCGCGGGGCAGGCGCGGGGACGGGACCGGGGGCGCTGCGCGGGGGCGCTCGGCCCGCTCGACGCGGACGGTGCCGTCGGGCTTCTCAGCGACGGGGGCATAGCCCGCCGATCGCAGTGCCGCGAGTGTCTTGTCCGGCGGGGTCCGGCTGATCAGGACGGTCGGTGCCAATTGCCGTAGACCGAGCTGGGTGAGCTTGCGGTGGGCAGCGAGTTCGGCCAGGAGGGCCGGCTCCCCGCCGTGGATCACACTGGCTGCGGAGACGACACGGACCCGGCCGTGGCTGCGCGCGGTGTCGTGGATCAGGTACGAGAGCGGCTGGGGAAGCGGTTCGATGGCGACGGCGGCCAGGTCGGCCGTGATCGCGTCGGGGGTCAGGCCCGCGTCGAGGGCACGGCGGACGCTTCCCGGGCTGAACCGCCACACGGACGCCGTCCCGGCTGTCTCCCGGTCTGCGGCGGAGTCCAGCAACGTGGCGATGGCTGCTGACGGCGTACCGGCAACCATGGCCGTGAGATCGCTGCCGAAGCGGGCGGTCCCGCTGGCGGCGGGCAGTAGCTGCCGGCAGGCGTCCGCCAGCGCGGCGGTGTCACCGGCGAGCAGCGCGGTCCCGATGGGGGACAGCGCCCCGAGGGCGAGTGCGCCGAGCAGTTCCGTTTCACGGATCAGGGTGGCGAACGGCGTGGCGTCCTGGGGAAGTTCGTCGGCGAGCGGCCGGTGCCACACGATCAGCGCCCCCAACTCCGCTGGGTTCGACGCGCCTTCGCCGGCCGGGAGCTGTGACGCGGCCGAGAGCAGTCCGTGCCGACCCTGTACGCAGCCCCCGCAGGCCGGTGGGCCGGCGAGGGCAGGCAGAGCCTTCCCGTCCTCGTCGCGGCTGCCGCCGGGGGACAGCGGGAGTGTCCACCACGCCTGGAGAAGCACGGCGAGTTGGTCGGCCGGCTCCTTCTCGGCCCAGACGTCGTAGCCGGCGGTCGCCGCGACCCGGTCACCGTCCCGGGCGAGCAGCCCAGCCCCGTTCGCCGCCTCCAGCGCGATGCGGACCACGATCTCGTCGCACTGCGCCGCCTTGCCGATCCGGGACAACTCGCGTGCGCCGATCCCACCAGCCTTGAGCCGAGTCGGGGGAGTGACGGCGCACACCCTGAGAACCAACGCGGCATGGGCGGCGAACGCCATCGAGGCGGCTGCGGCCTCCCGTTCGATCTGCGAAGCAGTGATGGACACCGATCGCACGACCGGCGGGACGGGCGTGAACGGAGCGAACCAGCCGGGCCCGCGCACCGCGAGTGCCACCTCTGCCGGCATCCGGGCCGACCCGTACCGATGGCGGTCCCGGATCAGCAACCCCCGCTCCAGCGCCCACTGTTCGCCTGGCTCGGAGCCGGACTGCGAGCCTGTGAACATGATGAACGCCGGTTGCTTCGGAGGCCGGCTCGCACGCTGCTCAAGGAGCTTCCTCGTTGCCCCCGGAGCCTTGGCCACCAGCGCGGCGACCTTTTCCGGATCGCTGTGATGGTCGATCAGCGCCGCCAATCGCCGTGACTTGTTGTTGCCAGCCGGCTTGACGCCCAGTTTGGCCAGTACGCGGCCCAGTTCGTCGGAGTTCGTGCCTGCGAGCAGACGCGCCAGCGGTGCGTCGAGCCCGAGGGGCGAGTCCCATGCGTGCCGCAGCGGTGCTGCCATGTGCAGCACCCCGTCGTGGCCCGGCCACACCAGAGCACGATCGGCCAGTGCCTCCAGGGCCACGTCCAACCCGCGGGTGCGTTCCCCGTCCGCCGCGTCCAGGAAGGGGGCCAGGTCGTCCCGGGACACGGACCCCAGCGCGGCGATGGCCTCCGCCACTTGCAGGCACGGCAGTGCGAGCCGGGGCAGGGCCAGTGCCACTGACGCCGGGCGCTGAAGACGGTCTGCCAGTTCACCGACCGACCGCGGCTCCGGCGCCACCGCCACATCCGGGCGCGCCGCCAGGACCCGTTCCAACTCGGGTGCGTCGAGTCCGCGCAGCCACGCCGCCATGGCCGAACCGTTCGTCTTGCTTATGGGGAACACCTCGCCACGCAGGAGTACCGCCGTTCCGTCGCGGGACCGGCCAGGGCTCCAGGATGGCGTACGAAAAGGGTCGCGTGTCGCACGAAGGACTGGATGATGCTCGGAGAACGTCTCGGGCCACCACTGTGGCTCGCGTCCCGAACAGAACGATGGCCCCGACCGCTGAGCGGTCGGGGCCCTCGTTTGCCCTGGCGGGCGGAGGCGGAGGATACGAGATTCGAACTCGTGAGGGGTTGCCCCCAACACGCTTTCCAATTCTCTTCGGTACCGTCCGGCAGGGTTCACGACCGTCCTGACCTGCGATCGAGTGGACCGTCAGGCAGAGACAGAACCCAGCTGGACCGGAGCGAACGAGACCAGAACTGAGACCACGCCGCCTGGTCCCGACAGTCGGACCGGGCCCCTCGTGCCTGGTCGGCTGTCCGTGTCTTGGGGTGCCGGGGCGAGGCGTGGACGAGATGGGCGGTCCGCCCCGGTTCGTCGGCGAGGTGGCGCGCCCGCCAGCGGTCACCTCTCAGGATTTTCTGTTCCGCCGGTGGAAGCCGGTCTTTCCCCGGGTCGTCTGCCAGCGTGACCGGGCCTGGTGCAGGACCGCGGCCCATTGGTCGCGCACCTCGTTGTCCGGCGGGCGTTCGCCACGTCCGATCCGGGTGATCTCGGTGTGCACTTCGTTGCCGATCGCGGCCGAGGCGACGACCGCGAGCATGGCCCCGAAGAGGGCGGAGAGCATCGCGAAGACCGCCCCGACCGCGCCGTAGCGGTTCGCGTAGGAGTCGAACAGGCGGGGCAGGTAGACGGTCATGGCTACCGAGTAGCCGGACAGCACGAGGGCACAGATGACGGCGAACGACATCAAGTCGCGTCTGGGGATCCGGCCGGCGGACAGCAGGCGGCCGCCCCACAGGAGGAAGGCGAAAGTCAGGGGTGTCTCGACCAGAGCCGCTCCCAGCCCCAGCGGACGGCGGCTGAACGTCGCGTGGGCGAGGCCGATCAGGACGACGTACACGGCGAGCAGCAGGATCCATCTGAGCCCGTTGACGGTGTTGCGGACACTCAGTGGTGGCAGGTCCCACCCCTGCTCGAAGAGTCGCTGTGCGGCGCGCGCGAAGCTCAGGACCGAGATCAGCAGGAAGACGCCACCGAACAACCCCAGCGTGGTCCATTCGCTCGACTCGGGAAGGAGCCGGCGCACGGCCTCGGCACCCTCGCCGATGAGGCCGTAACGGTCGACGATGCGTTCGGCGATGTCCTTGCCCCCGAAACGGGCTGCCAGGCCGCCGCACAGCAGGGCCAGTGGGATCAGCGCTGTCAGCGCGGCGGATGCCAGGGCCATCGAGCGGTCGAAACCGACGAGACGCTGGAACCGGTTGTAGACGCGCAGCGCGAACGCCGGTCGGAGCCAGAACGTCACTGACCGGACGATGGTGTGGCGGTTGACCCGGGACGTGTACCCCTCCGGACGTAGTGCGCACATGCCATGCGCCAGGCTGGAGTGGGACCACGCTATGCGGCCGGTCCGGGGTGCGGGGTTTCGGCACGCGAGGCGATGTCGAACTGCCGCCCCGGGCAGCAGACCCCCCGAGGCCCTTGAAGGACCTCGGGAAGTCCCGTTGGGCTGGAACGCGGGCAGACCATCCCGAGGCCTTCGCCGTCCGCGCCGCCATCCCGTTGTGGTCGAACGGGCCCGCACCTGACTGAGATGACGACACGACGAAGGGCCCGACCGCAGTGCGGTCGGGCCCTTCGTTTGCCCTGGCGGGCGGAGGCGGAGGATACGAGATTCGAACTCGTGAGGGGTTGCCCCCAACACGCTTTCCAAATGTTCGTCCGACCGTCCGGGGACGGTCACAGGCGTCCTGACCTGTGGCGGAGTGATCTGCCGGCTGACCTCTGAACGGCGCTGGACGGGGGTGAATGCAACCAGAACTGCAACCAGGATGACGGCCGTCAGGCGGCCCGCAGTGCGGTGGTCGGGGACATGCGGGCGGCGCGGAGTGCGGGGTAGAGGCCCGCGATCGTGCCGACCGCGACGGCCATGACCGGTCCGGCCGAGGCCCAGACGACGGGGACGACTGCGGGCCAGCCCTGGGCGGCGGCGTAGCCGTAGACGGCGCCGGCTCCGATGGCGACGCCGGCGAGGCCGCCAAGCAGCCCGAGGAGGACGGCCTCGATGAGGAACTGGGCGGCGATCTGGCCTTCGCGGGCGCCGAGGGCGCGGCGCAGTCCGACTTCGCCGCGGCGTTCCATGACTCCGACGACCATGGTGTTGGCGATGCCGACGCCACCGACGAGCAGGGCGACTCCGGCGAGTGCGAGGACCAGGCCGGTGAGCGTGTCCTGGGTCTCGGCGCGTGCTTTGAGCAGGTCGGAGGGCCGGGAGACGGCGACCGTGCTGGGCTGGGCGGGGTTGGCGGTGGCACCGGCGACGGCTTGTACGGCGGCGACGCGGTCGGGGTGGACGCGCAGGTAGACGGTCGCGGGGGTGCCGTCGCCGCCGAGGTGGGCGTCGGCCTGCGGGCCGCCGACGAGGGCGGCGGCGTCGATCTCGGGGACGAGTTCGTTGGGCCGGAGGATGCCGAGGACCTCGTACCACTGTCCGGCGACGCCCTTGCCGGTCATCCAGACGCGTTCGCCGGCGGAGGTGACGCCGAGGCGTTTCGCGGCGGCGTCGCCGAGGACGGTGACGGGGAGGCGTTCGGCGGCCTGGTCGAGCCAGCGTCCGGCGCGGAGTCGCCCGCGCAGTGCGTCGAGGAGGTCGAGGCGGGCGGACAGGACGGTGAGGCTGTTGGTCTGCCCGGGCGGCACGAGGTCGTTGCGGTAGACGGCGGCTTTGGTGCCGCCGGTGGTGGTGACGTGCTGGACGGGGGCGATGTTGCCGAGCATCGTCGGGGCTTCCTTGGGCAGCGGCACCGGTTGCTGGCGGGCGTCGGTGCCCGGCCCAACGGTGATGAGATTGCTGCCGAGGCGGTCGAGGCGGTCGAGCAGGTGCTGCTGGTTCGAGGCGGAGATGCCGGTGACCGCGACGACGGCGGCGATGCCGAGGGCGATGCCGAGCGCCGACAGCGCGGCGCGGAGTTTGCGGGTCCGGGGGCCGATCAGCCCCACGCGCAGGAGGTCGAGCGGGCGGAGCCGGGCGGGCCGGAGGCCGGTGAGGGCGCGGTTCACAGGTCGCCTCCCGCCGTGGTGGTGGGCGCGGGTGCGGCTTCGACAGGCGTGGTCCGTTCGTCGAAGGCGATGTGTCCGTCCTGGATGCCGATGCGGCGGGGGAAGGAGGCGGCGAGCTCTCGGTCGTGGGTGATGACCACGACGGTGGTGCCGTCGCGGTTGAGCTCGCGGAGCAGGTCGACGACGCCGGCGCCCGATGCGGTGTCGAGGGCGCCGGTGGGTTCGTCGGCCAGCAGCAGGGCCGGGCGGCCGGCCAGGGCACGGGCGATCGCCACCCGCTGCTTCTCGCCTCCGGACAGCTGGTCGGGGTGGTGGTCGAGGCGGTGGCCGAGCCCGACCTGACGCAGCACCTCCACGGCGCGGGCCCTGCGGGCCTTCGCGTTCTCGCCGGTGTACAGCAGTCCGGTCGCGACGTTCTCCACGCAGGTCAGGCCCGGGAGGAGGAAGAACTGCTGGAAGACGAAGCCGATGCGGCGGGCCCGCAGCGCGGCGACCTGGCGGGGGCGCAGCGCGGCGAGGTCGTGCCCGTCCACGGCCACGGTCCCGGAGGTGGGCCGGTCGAGGGTGCCGATCAGGGCGAGCAGGGTGGACTTTCCCGAGCCGGACGGCCCGACGACGGCGACGAGTTCGCCGTGTTCGATGGTCAGGTCGATGCCGTGGAGGATGCGCAGGGGCGGGGTGCCGTCGTACTCCTTGACGACGTTCTCCAGCCGCAGCACCGGTTCCCGGGTGTGCTCGGCGGTCACGAGGGCACCACCACCTGGTCGCCTTCGCGAAGGTCTCCGGACACTTCGGCGCGGGCGTTCGCGATCAGTCCCGGCTTGACCGGGACGAGTACGGGGGCGGCGCCGTCGCGGACGATCTGGACGCCGTAGCCGCCTTCGGCGAGGGCGAGCAGGGCCGTGACCGGGACGACGAGGACGTCGTCCGCCCTGTGGTCGGTCACGGTGACCGTCACCGCCGGTTGGGCACTGTCGAGCGTCTTGCGTGCGGCGGCCTGGTCGGCGAGGGCGATCGTCACCGTCGCCTTGTCCTTCCCACCGCCGCCACCGCCACCGCCGGCGCCGGTGCCCGGGCCGTCGGTGCCGGAGTGCGCGCGGGCGATGGTGCGGACCTTGCCCTGGACCTTGCCGCCGCCTGCGAGCGCGACCTCGACGGTGCTGCCGGGCGCGAACTGCGGGAGCTGGTCGTCCTCGGGCTGGACCGTGGCGACGAGCTCGGTGCTGGTGACCTTGACGACCGTGCCGCCGGAGCCGCCGGCGGCTCCGCCGAGCTTGGCAACGACCTCCTGGACGCGCACGGTCCTGTCCGGCAGGACAGCGATGCGGCCGAGTTCGACCTTGCCGGTCTCCTCCAGCTTCAGTGCCTTCTGCCAGCGCTTGACCGCGACCGCGGTCGCGTCGGTGAATTTGTCGTCCACCCTGAGGTCCAGCCCCTTGGCGTAGCCGAGGTCGACCAGGTTCTGTTCGAGCTGCCGGACGTCGGCGCCGTCGGTCATGCCGCCGGCGAGTTCGCGCCAGAACGGACGGGTCCCGGTGAACAGCACGACGGGCTTGCCGTCGAGTTCGTAGACCGTGCCGCCGGCCGTGATCTCGTCGTCGGCCGCGGGGAGTTTCGTGAACGTGCCCTGGCCTTGGGCGCCCAGCTCGGTGGCGGCGCCGTAGCCGATCCGGCCGCTCAGGTTCACCCCCGACGACAGGGACGTCCGCTGTACGCCGACGGTGCTGGGCTTTCCGCCGGCCGGTGCCGCGGCCGCGTCGTCGGTGCGCCACGGCTGGCGGACGGCGACCACGGCTGCGGCGGCGAGCGCGGCGGTCACCAGGAGAACGACGGCCGTGCGGCGGGGCGCCCGGCCTTTGCGGCGGCTCCGTCCCGAAGGCCGGAGGTCGGTCGTGTCGGGGTCTGCGGGAGGCGGGGAGGCGGACTCGTGCTCGGCCATGGTCACTTCCCGTCCAGGCCGAGGCTGGTCACGCCGACGCCGGGATGGTCCTTGCCGCAGATCGCGAAGGCCTTCTGGAACAGGGCGGAGTCGATGTCCGGCGAGATCGCCAGGTTGCCGCCGTACTTCGGGTCGGGGTCGGGGACCTGTGCGGCCGTCAGCCCGTTCTTGCGCAGGCAGACCGCCAGCCCGCGGGCCTCCTCGACCATGCCCTGGACGGCCTTGTTCTTGAGCTGCTGCATGCCGGGGACCTTGGCGTCGCAGGCGGTCATCGCCCGCTGGAGCTCCTCGGCGCCCGCGGACTGTCCGCCGTCGGCTCCCGCGGCGGGCACGGAGACCTGCCCCTCCTTGGTGAGCTGCACGCTGGTCTGTCCCGCCTCGTGCATGCACTGCACCCACGCCTGCCTGATCGCGCCGTCGTCCTGCGGCCTGCTGCCCCCGCCACCCGCCCCGGCGGCGTTCGGAGCACCGCCCTTGTCCGACGAGCACGCGGTCATCGCGACCGCACCGCCGATGGCCATCGCCACCGCCGCCAACCGCACAGCCGAACGGGTCATCCCTGCCTCCACGCGTCAACTCATCTGCGTGCCGGGCCGGCACACAGCTACAAGAGGTACGCGGACGGCGGTTGTGCGCAGGTCAGCCGACGCCAACCCGCACCTAACCCGGCTCGGAGACACTGGACTACGGCGGAGCCGCGGCTGGGAACGCGGATCTCCGCCGCCACGGACAGATCGGCCCCCGACCGCGTCGCCACGCGGCCGAGGAGGCCGGAACGGAGCAGGGAATGCGGGTGCTGGTAGTCGAGGACGAGGTGGCCCTCGCCGAGATGATCGCCGACGGGCTGCGCGCCGAGGGCATCGCCACGGACACCGCCCACGACGGGGTGCGCGCCCTGGAGCTGACCGCCGCCGGCGCGTACGACGTCCTGGTCCTGGACCGTGACCTGCCGGGCATGAGCGGTGACGCGGTGTGCCGCACCCTCAACAGGTCCGGCTACCCGGCGCGGATCCTGATGCTCACCGCCGCGGGCACCCTCTCCGACCTCGTCGACGGCCTCGCTCAGGGCGCCGACGACTACCTGTCCAAGCCGTTCTCCTACATCGAGCTCCTCGCCCGGCTGCGCGCACTGGCCCGACGCGGTCCTGCGGGCACCCCAACGGTGCTGGAGCGGCGCGGCGTACGGGTCGACACCGTCCGCCGCCTCGCCGAACGGGACGGCCGCCTGCTCCGCCTCACGCCCAAGGAACTCGGCGTCCTGGAATCACTGCTCGCCGCCGACGGCGGTTTCCTCACCGCCGCCGAGCTGCGCGACACCGTCTGGGAGACGCCGCCCGAATCCGGCAGCGCGGTCAAGGTCACCGTGCACCAGCTGCGGCGCAAGCTCGGCGAACCGCCGCTCATCGAAACGGCGGCCGGCTTCGGATACCGCCTGTGAGCCCGCTCCGCCACGGGCGCGGCCCGACCATCCGCACCCGCCTCGCGCTCCTCAACACCGCCGTCCTCGCCACCGGCGGCGCCGCCCTGCTCGCGATCAACTGGTTCCTGGTGCGCGAGGCCCTGGCTGACCACAGCGCCACGGTGGTCGCCCCGAGCGTCACCGCGGAACTCGCACCCGTCGCGACGGCGCCGACCGTCCCGGCGCCGAGCGGCTCCCTCTCCGGAGCATTGCCGGCCTCGCCGGCCCTCCAGTTCGACGAGTTCCGTGACGCGGTCCTGCACGACCTCCTGACACGGTCCGCCTTCACCCTGCTCGCCGTCCTCGCACTGGCCCTGCTCGCCGGCTGGTGGGTTGCGCGGCGCTCGCTCTCCAGGATCGGCGCCGTCACCACCGCGGCCCGGCGCATCAACGACACCAACCTCCACGACCGGCTCGCACTCGTCGGCCCCGACGACGAGGTCAGGGAGCTCGCCGACACCTTCGACGCGATGCTCGACCGGCTGGAGAAGTCGTTCGCCGAGCAGCGGCGGTTCACCGCGCAGGCCTCCCACGAACTGCGCACACCGCTCACCCTGCAACGCACCGCCCTGGAGATCCCCCTCGCCCAGGGACTCGTACCCGACAACCTCCGCCCCGCGGTCCACCGCGCCCTGGCCGCCGTCCACCGCAGCGAGAACCTCATCGGTTCCCTGCTCGCGCTCGCCCGCGGCGAAAGTGGAATCCTCGCCCCCCGACCCGCCGACCTGACCGACCTCGCGCGCACCGCCATCGCCGACACCCGCGCGGAAGCCGAGAACGCCGCCATCACCGTGGAAACACGGCTCGGCCCCGCACCGGTCACGGGCGACCCGTCCCTGCTGACCCAGCTCGTCCACAACCTGGTCGCCAACGCCGTACGCCACAACCACCCCGGCGGCACGGTCCGTCTCACGACCGGACAGGATTCGGGACGCTCGCACATCGAGGTCGCCAACAGCGGGCCCCGGATCGACGAGGCGGACATCCCCTCCCTCCTGGAGCCGTTCCGCCGTGGCCGCGGCAGTGCCCCCGGCGCAGGACTCGGCCTGTCCGTCATCCGGGCCGTCGTCGCCACACACCAGGGAACACTCACCATCACGCCCAACCCCGCAGGCGGACTCACCACGCGAGTCCTGCTGCCCACCGCGCGAGAGGACGCCGAGCAAGGAACACGACGCGTCGCCGCCGGTCACTGACGGCGCCCGATCCGGACCTCGCGCCAATGGAAACTGCGGCCGCGAGACGACGAAGGGCCCGACCGCAGTGCGGTCGGGCCCTTCGTTTGCCCTGGCGGGCGAAGGCGGAGGATACGAGATTCGAACTCGTGAGGGGTTGCCCCCAACACGCTTTCCAATTCTCTCGATCTATGTTCGGTGGGGTTCACAGGCGTGCTGGCCTGCGGCGGAGCCTCTGGCTGGGTGGCGGCTGAACCCAGCTAGACGGGGGTGAATGAGACCAAAACTGAGACCAGGGCTTAGCTAGTTCCTCTAAGTCAGTGGCTCAGGGGCATAACACCATGCAACGATCTTCATGCTGATAGCAACCAGCCCCTGCAGTCAAGGACGCCTCATGTCTGGTGCGCAAACGTTGATCACGACCGTCTACGAGCAGTGGAAGGAGCAAAACGCCAGCCACATGGCGGATAGTGACGCCTGGGAGGTCTTCCTGTCTTGGCTGCTTCTCCGAAGAGTTTTGCCCAGACCACCATCTCGGCCCTCCAGTCGGTGCTGCCTTCGGCCCTCGACCTGGGTGCTGACCTTGATTCACTGTCGGACGAACTGAACGAACAGGTGCGGGAGAAGCTGTTTGTTTTCAGATCGGCCTACAAGCATCTCCTGGCCAAGCGACCGAAGGTGCAGGTCAATGTGATCGTCGGCACCCGAGGCCTGTCGACCGAGATCAATGCCAACGTCTCCAGTCGGGCCGACCGACTGCGCGAGGAGATCTTCCACAAGCTGCCCTCGGCAGATGTGAACGTGACGATGCTGGGCGCCGAAGAACTCTGGCGGATGTACGATACGCGCGAAGCCGAGACGCTGACGCTCGAGTGCGATGAGGTGCTCACCAGCGGGGAGTCGTACGTGGCACTCGCACGACTGTCGAGTTTCATCAAGCTGATCTCCGACGAGGGCTTGGGACTTAGGCGCCACCTGTTCGACGCCAACGTCCGGGACTACCAGTGCCAGGTCGCCGTCAACAAGGAGATCCTCGCTTCCCTGCGGGACTCCGCCGGTCCGGACTTCTGGTGGCTCAACAACGGTGTGACGATTGTGTGCGACGAGGCCCACAGCGTCGGCAAGACGTTTGCCCTGAAGAACATTCAGATCGTGAACGGCTTGCAGACCTCACACACGCTCCACAACTGGATTAAGGAGGCCGGGGCAGCCGGCAAGGCCGCCCTGGAGCTTGACGACCGCAAGATCCTCGTGCGCGTGATCAAGGCGAGTGACGACGCCGTCCGGGACAAGATCATCCGTGCCACCAATCGCCAGACCCCAGTGCCGGATGCGTCGCTGCGTGCGACGGACGAAATCCAGCGCAGGATTGAGGCCTATTTCGGGGCCAAGGGCCTGTTCTACGACCGGCGCAAGGGCTACTACCGGAACCTGGGGAAGGATCCAGCAAAGATCATCAGCATCCCGTACCTGGGCCAGGCCATGTACGCCATCGCCTACGGCCGCCCGGAAGTCGCCCGTGGGAAGCCCAACTCGCTCCTCGCCGAAGATGCCCGCTACCGGCAGGCATTCGACCCGAAGGCCGGCCCGAACATCTTCTACTGGGCGGCGAGTGTCCTGCGGCAGGTGGACGAGTATCTCCAGTCATCACGGTCGCAGACCCGGTACTCGGAGCGGAGGCACCTCGCCCCCTTCGTGGCTTTCGCACTGGTAATGAAAGTCCTGGACAAGGACCCCTCCCACTGGGGGGATATCGCGAAGATGGCTGAGGCCCACCGCACCTTCAGCGACAACGAACTGGAGGACGCTTCGACCACCGTCAAGGAAGAGCTGGACAAGTACACCCAGGGCTCCCGCATCTCGAAGTCGGACGCCACGAAGCGGCAACCCTTCACGAAGCACCTGGTCTCGGTCATCTTGGCTCCGTCGAAGCTCTTCTGACCAGTCAGCCCCTGGCTGACCCGGCCGGACGCCCTGGGGCCAGGAAAGTAGAAGCTGCAGCGGAGTGAACTGCTGGGCGGCGGCCGAACCTGGCCGGACGGGGGTGAATGAGCCTTTTCAGCGTTGAAGCTCAAGGGTGAGGACGGCCTTGGCTGCTGACGTCAGCCAGTTCGGGCTGCAGCGGGCGCGGCGGAAGATTCTCCAGCGCTTGAGCGTGGCGACGCCGCGTTCGACGGGGTGGCGGAGCCGGGCGTGGGCTCGGTTCAACGACCGCTGCCCGGGGCTGAGTTCCTTGCGGGCGGGGCGTCTGGTCGGCACGGCGAAGGTGCCGCCGGCGCCGGTGTACGCCATGTCGGCCAGGGCCGGGATGCGGAGTCGGACGCAGGTCTTCACGATGCGGTGGGTGCGGGCTGCGGTGAGGTCGTGGGTGCGGCCGGGCAGGGCGCGGGAGATCCACACGAGTTTGCCCGTCGGGCCGGTGATGACCTGGTGGTTGACGCCGTGGCGGCGGTGCTTGCCGGAGTAGTCGGCGCGGCCGTCGCCGACGCGGTCGCACTCGGCGAGGGTGCCGTCGACCAGGAGGTACTCAACGTCGGCTTCGCGCAGTGCCTGTGTGCGGCCGGGAGCACGACGGGCGAGGATGTCGGTGACCTGGTGGACGTAGGCGTGGGCGGTGCCGACGCTGATCCGGAAGCCGGCCGCGATCTGGGCGAGGGTGTCGTGCTTGCGCAGGTACACCAACGCGACCAGGGCCCGTTGGGACGGAGGGAGTTTGCAGCGGCGGTCACCCTCGCGGGTGACGATGAGCATGGTGACCCACTCGACGAGCGCGTGCGGCAGGTCCAGTGCGGCAGGATAGGTGACCAACGAGGCTTCCTGGCTGGTTGCTTGAGACGTGAGACATCTCGCTCAACCGCCCGGGAGCCTCGTTCGTTCTGCCCCCGTCCCGAGTACCCGGCCGTCACCCGATCGGTGGCCGCCCTGAAAAGGCTCAATGAGACCAAAACTGAGACCAGACGACCGGCTGGGACAGCCCATGGCGGCCGAGGGGCCTACTTCGGGAAGTCGCCCGCGAGCCATCCGTCCACCACTGAGAGTGCAAGGGCTTCCTGGAGCCAGGGGGTCGTTTTGATGATCGTGACGAGGAGCTCGCGTGCTTGGTCGGGCGGGAGTAGCTCCGAGATCACATGGCTGCCGTCGCCGAGCTGGCTCCCGCTTGCGCAGTCGATGTAGATGTCGACGAGACCTCGCTTGGTGGGCGCCACCCCGATGGACGCAGTACCGCTCGTCAGTGACTCGCCGACCTTGATCACGTTCTGTTGAGGTCCGGACTTGGAGGTGGCGGCCGATCGCGTGCTGGCGGTTGGCAGCGGTCCTCCCCAAGCGCGCTCGGTGAGTTCACCCCACACTCCGGCAGCGACGGTGCGGGGATCTACGCCTTCGGATGGGGCGCAGTCCTTGTACACGCCATCTGGTTGCTCTGAGCGGTCATGCTCCTTGATCCAGAAGACGCGACGGGCGAACCGAAAAGGCGCTTCGCCTGCCGGAGTGTCCGGCTTGAGCACCGAGTACCCCACCCGTCGGCCAGGCCCGTTCCAACGGACAGGGCCGCGACGGGTGCCAGCCGCTACCTCTAGATATTCGCGCACGTAGTCGAAGTTGCCGATGCTCTCGGTCCAGACAATGCCGTCCTCGTGACGGATGAGATCTGGGTCCCTGTTCACGCACTCTCCTTCCGAGTGGACCGTGGCAGAGCCTGCCCTCAGTCTGCGGGCGTGAACCGTCCGGACTGCCTGTCTTGCTCCCAACTCACTGTGCTCGGAACGGGTTCGGCGAGAGAGCCAACGAGGCAGGGGCAGGCGACTCTTCGGCCATGCCGCCCCAGGCTGTCAGAGCGGTCAGCTAGCGTCCGCTGTATGCCGAAGAAGCGGAAGAAGACGCCTCAATCGCGCGCTCGGCGCACAGGCGTGGTTCCCCCGTACGAGCAGCGACCCTCGGCGATCACGCTCGGGGGCCCGCGTGTGCCCTCGCGCGGTTGGGGCTTCCAAGCGCTGCTCGACGCTGCGTTGGAAGCCGGTCAGCCGATTCTGAAGTTCACGGCGCAAGCTCCCGACGGGTATTCCTCTGATTTCTCTCCGCAGGTCGATTCTCCCCGTGCGCCGCTCCAGGCGGGGTGGTACCTGCGATCTGACCAGGCAGTTCCGATCTACATCTGGGTGTTCTCTGAGAGTCAACTATCCGGCGATCCGGGGGGTTTGGATCTGCGTCGAAGAGGATTTGCCTATTGCGTGGCACATTCGGTGTGCACGCACGGAAAGGCGGACTCCGAGTACGCGAGCGCGGAAGTCATTGAGACTTGGACTCCCATCGTGGCGCCGGACCCGAGCATCGTGGACGTAAACCGCTACGGAGGTTTCGCGCCCGGCTATAGCACGCCCCCGGTAAAGCAGCTGCCCCCAGGAGGGCCTCGCAAGGTTGGCGTACTTGACGTGGACTATGCGCGGGTAGCGGGTCAGAAACTTCCTGAACGCTGGGACGTCGATGTCGTAGGATTTTTGGTAGTGGAGCGGCAGGAAGCTGCTGACATGCCGGGGCGGGAGATCTGGCGGCAGGTTGCGTTTTACACGTTTCGAGACTGGAACTTGTCAGGTCTCAATTCCGCGGCTGATGAAGTAGACCTGATCATCGGGCATAACCTCTTCGACGGAGACTATCGATGCCTGCGCACCTATTCCGACCGGGTCGACGTCGGCCAGCTGGTTGCAAAGACGGTTGACACGCTGTACGCCGCTAGGCATGTAGTTACCGGCGGATTTCCCCGTGCGGCCAATCTTGGTCTCACCGAATTGGCTCGGGCGCAGAGGCTGCGCGATCGGGCGAAGAAAGAGCCCCGAACTGAGGCTCATCGTGGTATCCGGACAGTCAATGACGCGGAGAAGGACTGGTTTTTCCAGCCTGTTTCTGACGATTGCGAGCTGATGCTGGACCTCTGGCTTGAGCTAGTTACCAGCCAGCGTCTTCGTACTGTCCAGAGGTCGGGTGAATCGGCGGAGCATGTGCTTGGCGATGAGGATCTGCGGCTGATGCTTGAGCCGCAACTTACGCCAACTGCCTTCACGGACCTGCTGACGACGAGAGGAACGGTCTACAGGAAGGAGGGAATGGCTCGCAACGAGACTGTTGCCCGTATTCACCGCGAGATCGAGCAGCAGAGAGTAGAAGGCGTTTCAGTAAATCGTCATCCAGTAGCTGCGCATCGGCAGCGCTGCATGGCGCCAGGAGGCATGGGGGAAAGGCAGTGCGATCAACTGATCCCGGCCACGGAGACGTATTGCCGGGATCACCGGACCAGGCGGCGTTGTCGAGGGAATCCGGCCCTGAATGACGAGTGCGCGACTGTCGTCTGCGGTGACCTGGCGCATTGCGATTGGCATCGCATGACGGCGCTTTATGTCCAGCCAGGACAACGGATCGTCGACGATTTCAGCCTCCCTCTCCCGCTCCCCGGATGGGACAAGGGCAGCGATTGGGGATATGACACAGGCACTCGTTCATTCTTCGCGCGGCTTTACCGCAACGGAGACAATATCTCGGACCCGCCGACCGTGTGGCTAGTGGGCATTAATCCTGACCTGACGGATGTGGTAGCGCTCACCGATGCCGTCCAAGCAGCAACTGGACATTCCCGGCGTGACGTCGTGGCAGCCCTAACAGTCCTGACCTCAAATCATGAGACACTCCGAGAACGCGCGATGGCCGCCCAGGATTGGGAGCCGGCGGATTGCGAAGGTCCTTGTCCGTGCGGCACCGCAGACTGCGGACATGGCGAACCATGTCCGAACGATGAGTGCAGTGGTCACGATATCCACGTGATGCGAAACCCCCGCACCGACGTAGATGTGACAGCCTGGCAGGACCACTTTGACTGCTGTGAGGGCTGCGGTGGGAGCTCTTTCGACATCGCGCTACCAAATCGCCCATGGGGCGAAGAACGCGACGACGGCACGGTAACCGTGTATGCCGGGGTGGAGCACTACGAGTTCGGCGCTTGCTGGTAGCGCCGACACATCGCCATCGATGTCGGCGTGGACGGGGTAGCCAACGGCAGACCAGAGGTGTCATCGCCTGGGCGGCGGTGACGGGCGGGTTGAGGAAGGCCGATCCGGTCTGGCGGGCGTAGGGGAAACAGTGGCCGCTGGGCAATTGCACAAGTCAGACGTATCGCCGCGGTGTGGGTGGTCACTGCGGCCGGTGAGCAAGGGCTGATACGTGCTGCTGGTGGTCTGCCCCATCGGTGGTGGGGCAGACCAGATGAGTTGGTGGCTCTTCCGGACCTGCGTACCTGTGAGGAGGTGGCGTTCGTTCTCGACACTACCTTCCAGCGGAAGATCCGGCTCTCGCTGGGTACGCAGTGCTATCAGGATGCGACGCTGCATAAAGTGGCCCTGATCAGCCTCAAGTGGCGAACCGCTTCTGGAAGTACTAGCTGTTCTTGATAGATCCTGCGATTGCCTTGTTCTTCACGATCTTCTGCATTCCCGGCTTTCTCGCGACCCGCTGCATCCGTCCCCAGGCCTGGAGGTCCTGGAAGTGGTCGGGCACTTCGACGCCCCGGCTGCGGGCGTACTCAATGAGGGTAGTGACGATCGCGACCATTCGGCCGCGCCCGGGAAGAGCGCTCCCTTCCAGGTAGCCGGCGATCTTGTCCTCCTCGTACCCGGTTCTGGCCGAGAGGAACTCCACACTCGGCGAACCGGCAAGGCGACGCAGGGAGCGGAGCCGGTTCGCGAATGCCGCCCGGAAGTCGCGCGGCCTCGCCCCGGCGACGCCTTCCCCGGTGCCTGCCGAGAGTAGATCGATGGAGCCCGCCAGTTCGTAATCCGCGAGCCGGATGGACTTCCTTCGGGCCCCCTCCGGCCGATCCGGATTCGTCGGGGAGTCGCTCGCTTCGGTGTGGCGTCGTGCGGGTTCGCTGAGTGCCTCGGCGCAGGATGCGTTCAGCTGCTGGGTCTTAGGGACGAAGATCTTATAGTTCTGGCCGGCGAGTTCGAGTGTCTCGCCATTGACGTGCTGCCAAAAAATCTGCTCAGTGACGGGATTGAACAGCATGATGACGACTGGGAGCGAGTGTTTGTGCCAGTACACGACGTGGCGCGTGTCGCAGTAGTACCACCAGCCGCCCTCCCCAGGAGAAGTGAACTGGCTGGCCCCCGACTTGAGCTGAACGGCAAGGAGTCGACCGGTCCCAAGGCCGACGTTGCCGGGGTTCAAGGTTGCGTTGTCCACCACCTCAAGGTGCGCGTCGACCCCGATGTCGCTCGTCTCCTGCGCCCGGAAGAGCCAGCCCAGTTGCGTGGACACCAGGTAGGCGGCTCGGGATACACCGGACCGGTCGACCAGGTGGGTGGAATGAACATTGTGCCAGAGCATCCCCATCCGACGTGCTCCGGAGCGCGGCGATGTACAAGGGCACCAAGCGTAGGCGGTCGGACCGACAGGACCGGAAAGCTCGCGCCCTCCGGCGCTCCAGCAGTGGTCTGCTATTTGGGCTGGTTTGGCTGGACCTGCTCGCTGACCATGGTCGGCTGGTCAGTGTGAAGCCCTGACCCTTCCCGGCCCAGTGTCCTGAGGTCGCTGAGTGGTGGCAGCGCCCCAGACTCCAACTGAGACCAGAGACGACGAAGGCCCGGACCGCTGAGCGGTCCGGGCCCTTCATCTGCCCTGGTGGGCGAAGGCGGAGGATACGAGATTCGAACTCGTGAGGGGTTGCCCCCAACACGCTTTCCAATTCTCCGGCTGACTGTTCAGTGAAGTTTAGGTGGCTGTCGGCCTGGGATGGGGAGTGCTTGCTGGAGCCGCGATGGACCCAGCTGAACGGGGGTGAATGAGACGAGAACTGAGACGGGGAAGAGCCGGCCTCTTGATGCGGCGGCCCTTTTGGGATCTCCCAACGCGAGTGGGTGTCTTCCTGTGACGCGGCAACTGTGGGGCAGGAAGTCTGGGTGCGTGGCTGTGGCGCCCACAGGAGTGTGGTTGCGTGTGACAGACGTGGCAACAGCGGGGCAGGGGCTGTTGCAGGGCGGTGGGGATCTCCCAACGCGAGTGGGTGTCTTCCTGTGACGCGGCAACTGTGGGGCAGGAAGTCTGGGTGCGTGGCTGTGGCGCCCACAGGAGTGTGGTT
>NZ_JBIALQ010000003.1:0-161627 GCF_042873545.1 Kitasatospora sp. NPDC004615 | reverse complement strand
TTGCGTGTGACAGACGTGGCAACAGCGGGGCAGGGGCTGTTGCAGGGCGGTGGGGATCTCCCAACGCGAGTGGGTGCCTCCTTGCCACGCGGCAACAAAATGACCGGTTTCGTTGTATCGTACGGGCCATGGACCCTAAGCGCTTTGCAGAGACAGCCTTCGGACAGGCAGCGACGCGTCCGGGGGACAAGTGGGCATTTACCTATTATCGCCCGAGTCCCCTGCCGCGGTCGCTCGACCTTGACTCGAATACAGTCCTGGCCCTGTCGGAAGCAGACAATGCCCTTGGGCTGCTTAACGGTCTGGCTCAGCTGATCCAAGACCCGCAGGTCTTCCTCGGGCCTTTTGTGACCACCGAGGCGCTAGCCAGCTCGCGAATTGAAGGCACCAAGGCGTCACTGTCTGAAGTTCTGCGAGCCGAGGAATCCACCGAGGAGCGCAAGACTGACGATGTGGCGGAGGTTGAAAGGTATCTCGCCGCCACCTATGAAAGCCTGGAGCTTGTAAAGACTCTTCCGATCAGCCAGCGCTTGATCAAAAAGATCCATAAGACGCTAATGAGTGGTGTGCGTGGCGAGGAGAAGATCCCCGGGGAGTTTAGAAGTACGCCGGTATGGGTTGGAGCCGCAGATGATACGCCCGATACGGCGCGGTTCGTTCCTCCGCTTCCCGAGCATCTGCCCGATCTTCTCCATGACTGGGAGAAGTTTGTGAATGACCCCGTCAGGATTCCGACACTGGTCAAGTGTGGGCTGATGCACTATCAATTCGAGACGATTCACCCGTTCCTTGATGGAAATGGGCGAATTGGGCGCCTCCTGGTTGGCCTGCTCCTGCTGCAGGAGCAGCGTCTCCAGTCTCCCCTTCTCTATCTCTCGGGATACTTGGAGACCCACCGCCGCGAGTACTATGAGCGACTCCAAGCGGTCCGCGAAGATGGAGAGATCCAGGAGTGGCTTCAGTTCTTCCTGGTGGCAGTCCGGAGGCAATCGGAGGATGCTGTTTCGCGAGCGCGTGATCTGGTGAATCTCCGGGAAAAGTATTACGCGGATTGCCGAATGGACAGGTCGAGTGTTTCTGCGCTTATCCCTATGATGTTCGGAAACCCGTTTCTCCATGCGCGTCGTGTTCAGCGTGAACTCCAGGTAACCCCTCAGGGTGCTCGAAACCTGATGGAAAAGGCAGCCGAGAAGTATAACTGGATTGAGCAGGTGGGCGCCATCGGGCGTGGCGGAATGACGCTGTGGATGGCGCGGGGCGTAATGGAGATCATTGATAGGCCAATGGCCTACGGTCAGCCATATGGGCTGTGATCTAGAGGTCCCCGCCTCGGCTCCTCCTGCGAAGAGCTTCTCGACGCGGGGATAATCTGGCGCAGAATGACCGCCCTGGCATTCGCCAGGGCGGTCATTCTGTCAGTCGGGAGGGATCAGGCGGCCTTAGCGATGAGTTCCATGGAATCCACGATGAAGACCGCGCCGGCGGCGGCCAGCTTTGCGTATTTGCCTGGCTTATTGGCGTATCCGATAGTTGCCACTCCCGCCGCGTCGCCAGCTTCCACATCGCGGACAGCGTCGCCAATGAAGATGCATTGCGTTGGCTTGCTGCTGGCGGTTTCCATAGCTTCGAGGAGGAGCCGTGGGCTTGGCTTCATGGATGAAGGATCGCCCGGGGTGCGGCCGAAGACACCAGCCACATATCCGTTGAGTCCCCGATCGCGCAGGTAGGCCTCGATCGCCGCGCCCGCGTTGTTGCTGACTACTGAGACGGACCGACCAGACCTTGCGCAAGCCCGCAGAACTGATTCACCCCCCCGATTCGGCTGACCGCTCCGCAGAGCCTCCATCTCAAGCGAAGTCAGCGCGCTGTCAGCCGCCACGACGAGGTCCGGGTGGGTATCTGCGATCAGGCGGAGCAGGGCGAGAGGGTCCGTCTCGGCATCGCCCCCAGTCAGGGCTTGTTTGTTAGCAGCGAGCAGACCCGCGCGAAGGCGTCGTGCGACCTCTGGGGCCGGAAGCCCGGCAAAGACCGAGCAGACCGGGCCGTCGAAGTCGAGCAGGACGTGCTTCACCGGACGAAGCACGTCGGCGAGCGACGGGGTAGCGCCGGTCATGGCTGACGCTCGTACGCGATCGTGGACCACACGCTGTCGAACCACATCTGTGCCTGCTGGACATACCGCGAGCCGAGTGAGGCATCGTCAGGGCCGGCAGCATGGTGGAACAGCGTGGTGTCCTTGCCGGTGACGTCGTAGAACGTGTGGTCGTCGCCGTTGATTGTGACCGTCCGCTCCCGGAGCGGGTAGAAGCCGAAGAACGCCTCCGTGCGGTTGAGGATGTACAGCTTGAAGAGGCTGGATGCCCGGTGCACCTTCACCTGGACCGAGGCCGTCTGCACGAGCCCAAGCTCTGCCAGCACCTCGACCGAGTGGGCGATGCCGCCTGCGTTGGTCAGTGCGATGTTCCGGGCGCGCTCCCGGAGTGCCGGTTCGTCCTTGAGGCCGTCCACCAGGACCGGCACGGCCATGGGCTCGTCGGTGTCCGGAAGCAGAAGACGCACAGTGATGGACTCCGGGGCGAGCCTGCCGGAGCGGACCTTGTCGAGCGGTTCCTGCAGGGCGTTGTGAAGGGTCTCGCTGGAGAAGCCGGCGAAGTCCAGCGTCACCTGCTTCTGCTCGAAGGCTGCTTCGAGGTGCGGCCGAAGACCGACGGGTCGTGACGTGCGCTCACGCACGAAGGACCCGCTGCCCTGACGGGTCACGATCAGTCCCTCAGTCCTGAGCAGATCGAGTGCCTTGTCGATCGTGCCGCGCGCTACGCCGAAGTGCTTGGCGAGTTCGGGGCCGGACGGGAGCTTGTCGCCGATTTCGAAGCCGGGCTTATTCGTGAGAATCGAGGCCCGCAAAGAGCTGCTGACCTGCTGATACGGCGGGCGGGAGTCATCCGGGTCGAGGCTCATGCACCCATGCTAGGGCAGATGCCCAACATGCGCGAGAAACCCAACTGTCTTGACCTACCTACCTAGGCAGGTTGTCTATGTTGAGTGTGTCGCAACCGAGAGATGCGGGAGCGGCAAAGAGGGGCCTTCTTTGGGCTGCTCTGACCTGTGCAAATGCGACTGGCTGGTGTCGGGGAAGGCGGTTCTGCCGCACGCCTACGGCTCGCCGTGATCGTGGCTGTCCTTTGAGAACTCAACAGCGCGTTGATCAACGAACGAGTCACTTTGGTGACCGGCCCGCCCCCGCGTGAGGCGGGCCGGGATCCATGGCTACTCGTGCGTGACGAGTGGTCTGGGCCCATGAAGCGGGCCGCCGCGCTCCGGCCATGGAGTGCGCGGTGGCCCTGGGGCCCACCCCCTTCTTGGAAGAGGTAGACCCGTGAAGTCGATTGTTGCAGGGCAGTACGCCGTGAACCGCGATGAGTTCGCGGAGCTGGCGTTGGGCGTGGACTCGGAGCTGTTCGCCGGTGTGCCGGGCGAGTCGGTGATCGAGCGGCGGGCCCGGATGGACGTGGCGCTGGCGGTGCTGGCGGACCTGCGTCGCGAGGACCCGGAGCTGGCCGCCTACGCCGAGCGGCTGCTGAGCATCGCGCCGGTGCCGCTGCGGCGCCCTGCGGTCATCCAGCGCACCGCCAGTGTCGAGCGGGTGGCGGCGTGAGCGGGCTGAGCGAGTTCCGCGCCGAGCGGCGCGCCGACCGTCAGGCCGACCGGGACAACGCCCGTGCGGACCGGCGGGACGAGCGCGAGCAGACCAGGCTGGGCGCCGAGGCTGCCCGCCAGCGGCGCGAGGCCGACCGGCTCGCCGACGAGCAGGCCCGGGACCGGCGGCGGGCGGCGCGGGCCGCGCGGCTGGGCCGGGTGACCGGCTGGGTGTCGGCGAACCCGGCGCGGGCGTTCGTCCGCCTGGTGCAGGCGTGCTCGATCGTCCCGGCCGTCGTCTCCCAGGTCGCCGCTCTCGGCGACGCGAAGGTGTACTTGCTGCTCGCGGTGCTGCTGGCCGCGATGCTGGAGGGCGGCGCGTGGGCGCTGGTCGCCATGGGATCCCAGGCCGAGGGCGAGCGTTCCACCCGCACCTACCGCCTCGGCGCGTGGGCGGCCGGCGCGGTCGCCGCGGGCATCAACTTCGCCCACGGCTGGTCCCAGTACCCGACCCACCACTGGGTCGCGTTCGTGCTGGCCCTGTCCAGCATCGGCGCGGTCTGGCTGACCGACCTGCAGACCCACGGCGGGCGCGGCCCGACCACGGCGGAGAAGAAGCAAGCGAAGGAGCGCGCCGAGCACGCCCGGCGCCGGGCCGAGCACCACCCGAAGGTGCGGGAGGTCGCGGACCGCCTGCTGTCCGCCGCCGCCTACGGAGCGTTGTCGACGGACGAGGCGTGGCGCGTCGCGTGGGAGTACGTCCACGGCGTCACCACCCCCGGCCTGACCGCCGACCTGCTCGCCCAGCGACTCAACGCCAGGGCCCGGGTGGCGGAGCTGAGCGCGCTTCCCGCGCCGGCCGATCTGTGGCCGGGAATGCCCGACGACCCGTTCCCCGCCCTCACCCTCCCGCTGCCCCCGGGCGGCCCTGACAGCGTCTACCTCGACACCGTTCCCGAGGACCTCGGGAACGCTTCCCCGATCACGACGGAAGCGCTCGAATCCCTTTACGGAACGGGGTTGGACGTGTCCGCACAGAACCCCGGCGGACCCGTGGACGGGCCCTCGTCCGACGGCGGCGGGAACGCTTCCGGCTCGGCCGGGGAACGTTCCCTCGACCCGGTCGACCTCGCCCGCATCCGCCTGCTGGCCGCCGACCTCGCCGCTTCCGGCGAGGAGCTGACGACCCGCAAGGTCCGCCTGCTGCTCGGCTGCCGCAACGACTACGCCGTCCGCCTTCGCGCCGCCGTCGAGGCCGAGCGCACCACCCCCGGCGAGGAGAACGCACAGTGACCACCCAGGCCGACTCCCGCGACCTCACCCGGACCCAGACCAACGCCGCCGGCGCGCTGCTGGCGATGGTCACCGTCTTCCCCCACCTGCCCGCGCCCGGCCTGCGACTGGAGATCCTGCCCCCGGGCAAGGCGGGAGGCACGTACGCGTGGGGCGTGAACGTGTCCATCCACGACGGCCTCGGGCACTTCGAGCAGTGGCGCGCCGCACTCGGCCTCGACACCGACGATGTCACGGCCTACCTGGACGACGACGACCTCACGAACTGGCTGCAGGTCTCCGGCACCTGGTCCGGCGTCCCCGTCCAGATCATCGGGTACTTCCGCTTCGCCGACCCCGGCGAGCCGCAGTGAGCTGCCCGCGGTTCTGGGATCCGCACGGGGAGCGGTTCGGGATTCCGACCTACCCGTGGCGAATGGCCCCGGACGGGTTGCTGACCCGCCGCCAGCTCCGCGCACGCGGCCTTCGCCCCGGCGGCCAGCCCGTGGCCGCCCAGATCCTGTGGTCCTCGCGCCGCTCCAAGGGCCCGCGCGCCGCCTACCTCTACCGCGCCCAACTCGCCAAGCCGGTAAGGCCCTTCACGCTGGCGAAGCGCCGGGCGCTGGACGCCGCGAACGCCGCCCGCCGCACCTGCCCGCAGTGCCGGCGCGACGCCGGATACGTCCTGCCCGCGCACCTCGGTACCTGCCTGCCTTGCGCCGACGCCGCGCCGCTCGCCGCCTGAGCCGCGGTCGCAAATTCCACTCAACTTCCTTGCACTGCACCCCGTTTGGAGTTTCGTCATGACCTCCGCCCGTGCCGCGCGGTTCGCCGCCTCCTACGCCCTGCTCCGTGCCGCCGCCGACGTCGCGGACCATTGGGTCCAGACCGACCACCAGGCCGGCACCAAGGGCCAGCACGACCACAACGGCGGCCAGTCCAGCGCCGCCGGCCGCGCGGCGTGCGCGGCTCATGTCGCCACCTACACCGCCACCCAGGCGCTGGTCCTGCTGGCCGGCTCCCGCCTGCTCGGCTTCCGTCTGCGCCCGGGCCGGGTGGCCGTCGCGCTGGCGCTGTCCGCCGTCACGCACTACGTCGCCGACCGGCGCGAGCCCCTGCGTCGCCTGGCCGACGCCACCGGCTCCGGCCCGTTCTACCGCCTGACCGACCACGGCATGAACGGCGCGTACGCGCTCGACCAGGCATTCCACCACGCCTTCGAGACCGCCGCCGCCCTCATCGTCTCCGCCTGACCTGCGAAGGAGAAACCGCCGTGTCCGACATGGTCGTTCACCTCGACCCCGCGACCGGACTCCCGGGCGGGACGGTCGCCACGTTCCTCGGCCTCGGGTCCGCGCTGGTCGCCCTGTGCCAGACCCCGTGCGTCACCGACTACGGCCGCCCCGCCTTCCACTGGTACTGCCTGGGCTGCGGCGAGCACAGCGTCTTCGCCGACGAGCGCCCCGTCGTCCGCCAGGACGCCAACTCGCACGCGGCCGAGTGCCGCGCCGTCCCCCTGCCCGCCAGCACCTTCACCGGAGTTGCCCGATGAGCCGTCACCTCGCCGCCGTCCCGCAGCCGGACGGCCAGCCGGTGGACCTGGAACGCCTGGCGCTGCTGGTCGCCGCCCAGCTCCACACCAACCAGAACACGCACCTCCTGCCCGCCCCAACCCCCGCGCCGGCCGCGACCGCCCCAACCCCCGCGCCGGCCGCGACCGCCCCAACCCCCGCGCCGGCCGCGACCGCCCCAACCCCCGCGCCGGCCGCGACCGCCCCGGCCCCGGCGGTCGACGGCACGGCGGCCCGGATGGGCGGGTACGTGGCGGCCGGCGCCGGGGCGGCGGCGGTGCTGATCCCGGTGCTGCTGGCGACCACGGCCGCGCTGGTCGCGGTCGGGATGGCCGCGCTCGCGCTCGCCGTCTCCGCGCTGGTGATCCGGTGGATCATCCGCGACATGCGCCAGAACTGACGGCTGCCCGTCCCCGCCCGGCCGAACCGCCGGGCGGGGGTGGGGAGCCGGGATAGTCCCGGCCCGCATGGGAGGCACGCACATGGCCAGCAACGCGTCGACGTCCACCGGCGGCACCACCCACAACACCCGCAACGGCTTCGGCTCCGGGGCGTCGTTCTCCCCCGGCTTCACCGTCAACGTCAACAAGAGCGCCGCCCCGAAGACGGGCGCGGCGGCCAACCCCGGCGTCGGGCTGGAGCGCTCCAGCGCGCTCGCGCTGCCCGAGCCCGCGTTCTACTCCGCCGCCGACGTGCGCGCGTACTGCGAGGCCCTGCGGGCGTTCGCCTCCTACGCCGCGATCGAGATCGAGGTCGGCGCGGAGATCCTCAAGGCCGCGCTGGAGCAGGCCCCGCCCGTCCCCAGCGACCACGTCTTCCAGCAGCGCACCCGGGCCCGGTCGGTGGCCAAGAAGCTCGCCAAGGCCGCCGACGCGATGACCGACGTGGCGAAGGACGCCGCCGCTGCGTGGGCCGCGTTCCAGCGCGAGTACGCCGACGTCATGACCCCCCAGCGCCCGCAGCAGCAGCGCCGCCCGTTCCAGTTCTGAGAGGAGATTCGACCATGGCGAGGAACCACAGCACGAGCACCGCCGACCAGGAGGTGCAGCACCGCGAGTCCCTGGAAGGTGCCAGCAACGGACGCGGGATCCTCGCGTGGATCGCGCACCGCGCCAAGCCCTACACGACGCCGTGGATCCTGGCCGGCGCGACGGGCGTGGCCGCGTCGGCCGCGTGGGTGCCCGCGCACGGCTCCGCCGGCTACGGCGTCGGCCTCACCCTCGCCTCCACCGGGCTGACCGCCGGCACCGCCTGGATCGGCAAGGCCGCCGGCACCCAGCGCCGTCTGCACTCGGCGATCACGGTCGCGGCCGGGTCGAGCTGGTTCACCGCGCTGGCCCTGTTCGGCTGGAACGACCTGACCTTCGGCGCGTTCTGGCTCGGGGCGGCGCGCTCGCCGCGTCCTGGAACGTGCGCCAGGTGATGCGCCGCAACCCCGACGCCGTGCAGGCCGCGTCCGACGCGGACGGGTCGCTGCTGGAGAAGGTGAAGCTCGCCGGGGCGAAGATCCGCAGCGCGGCGGTCGAGCCGAACCGCGTCACCGCCGAACTCGTCCTGCCCGCCGGTGAGTTGACGAACGACGACGTCACCAAGTCGCTGGGCAACCTCGCCTCGGCGCTCGACGTCGCCCCCAACGCCGTGCGATACCTGCCCGACCCGGGCTCCGCCCGCCGCGGCGACCTGGTCGTCGTCCCCCGCGACATGCTCGCCGAGGTCGTCGAGTGGCAGACGCCCACCCACGTGGGCGGCTCCATCGCCGACCCGCTCGTCATCGGCCGCTACGACGACGGCGCGCCGCTGATGCTGTGGCTGCCCGGCGACCCCGGCGCGGGCCGCAACAGCACGCACCTGCTGATCTGCGGCATCTCCGGCTCCGGGAAGGGCGACGGGGCGCTCAACGTCCTGTGCGAGATCCTCGGCCGCTGCGACGTCATCGTCTGGCTGTTCGACCCCAAGTCCTTCCAGGACTTCGGCCCGCTGCGGCCCGGCCTCGACTGGGCCGTCGAAGGCGGCGCGCCGACCGAGACGATGGTCACCGCGCTGCAGGCGGTCATCCCCGCCCGCACCCGCTGGCTGGGGGCCCACGGCTACCGCCAGTGGGCCCCGCAGGCGGCCGAGCCCCAGACCGACCCCGCGCACTCCTGCCGCAAAGACGGAGCGTGCGGCTGCGAGGGCATGCCGTTCCTGGTCGGCTGGTTCGAGGAGGCCGCGAACACCCTGCGCTTCATGGGCGAGGACGCGTTCACCGGTGCCGCGCAGGAAGCCCGTTCCGCCGGCATGGCCGTGGTCATCTCCCTCCAGCGGCCCAGCCACGACCAGATCTCCACCAGCACCCGCGCCTCCCTCCCCTCGGTCCTGGCCTTCGGCCTCGACCAGCGCGACGAGGGCATGGCCCTGCCCAGCCCGGTCCTCGACGCCGGAGCCCGCCCCGGGGCGTGGGGCAACCGCCGCCCCGGCTACTGCTACCTCGTAACCCCGGGCGTGGACGAGCAGCGCTACAGCGCCCCCGGCCGCACCTGGCGCTTCACCGGCCGGGCCGCCCGCGTCATGGAACAGCTCGCCGTGTGGTCCGTGCGCAACGGCGCGAAGGTCGACCCCGTCACCGCGAAGGCCGCTGCCGCCGCCGTCGGCAACGCCTACACCCAGCGCCACCAGCAGACCGACACCGACGCCGAGGACGGGCCCAGCGTGTACATCAACGACGACGACGCCCTGGACGGTGCGGTGGGCCGGGTGGACGCCGAGGACGCCGAGCTGGACCCGAACGCCGAACTCGGCGCGGTCCCGGCCGAATTGGCGAGCTGGACGTTCGCCGGGGAGCCCGCCGGCGGCCCCGACTTCACCCCCGAGGAAGCCCGCGCCGCGATGGAGGCCATCGTCGCCGAGTTCGAACACAACGGCGTGATGGTCATCGGCCCGAAGGACGTCATGGAGCACGCCGAGCGGTTCGGCCGCAAGCGCCCGTGGGTGTCCGGCGAGTTCCGCCGCGTGGTCGAGGACGGCCGCCTGGCCCCCACCGCCAAGGGCGGCCGGTACCGCATCGTGCCCGCCATGGCCGACGTCTGACACCCCCTGACACCTGACACCCCCTGACACCCGAACCCCTAGGCAGACGGGGTGTCAGACGGTCCCTGACACCGTCTGACACCCCCTCCTGACGCCTGCTCTGACGCGCGGAAGGGACTTCATGACGCATCGCATCGCATCGCTGTGCTCGGGCTACGGCGGTTTGGAGCTGGCCGTCCTCGGCGCTCTCGACGGCCAGGTCGTCGTCGGCGCCGAACTCGACGCCGACGCCGCCGCCGTCTTCGCCCACCACCACCCCGGGGTACCGAACCTCGGCGACATCACCCGCACCGACTGGCACACGGTCCGGGAGCTGTACCGGCCCGACGTGCTGATCGCCGGTTTCCCCTGCAAGGACATCTCCAACGCCGGCCCCAGGGAGGGCATCCGTGGCAAGCGCTCCGGGATCTGGACGAACGTTGCTGAAGCTGTTCGCGTCCTTGAACCGCGAATCGTCTTCCTGGAGAACGTGGCGGCGATCTGCTCGCGCGGGCTGGACGTCGTCGCCCACGACCTGGCCCAGGTCGGGTATGACGCGCGGTGGACATGCGTACGCGCTGGTGACGTCGAAGTCGGGGCCCCGCACCAGCGCGACCGGTGGTTCGCCGTCGCCCATCCCGCTGATGCCCATCCCGACGAGTTCGGACGGCACTGGCGGACCGGGAACCTCCCCCAAACGCAAGGGCGGAATGAACCTGCGCACGGCGGTGACCAGGCTCCCGCGCCCCGGCGACTGAGGCTGCTGCCCACTCCGGCGGCCCGGGACTGGAAGTCCGGCGCGTCCAACCTGCTCACACGCAACGCCCGGCCGCTGAACGAGTTCGCCGTCAACGTCCTGGCCCCGCTGGACGGGCGGTGGGTGACCAGCGACGGCATCGACTACGGACCCGCGATCCGCCGGTGGGAGACGATCCTCGGTCGGCCCGCGCCGGCCCCGACCATGCTCGGCCCCCGGGGCGGCGTGCGCCTGGCCCCCCGCTTCACCGAATGGCTCATGGGTCTGCCCGACGGCCACGTCACCGGCCTCGGCCTCGGCCCCAAGGCCGAGCTGACCATCCTCGGCAACGGCGTCGTCCCCCAACAGGCCCACCACGCCTACGGCCTGCTCCTCGGTGCCCACAACGCCGCCACTCTGCCCGCCCAACGCGCCGCCTGAGGCCCGGTCGTGGCCGCCCTCGACTGGCGCGACGCCCGGCACTACGACCGCACCCGCACCCTCCCGTGCCGCTGGTGCGGCCACCCCACCCCGCTCCGCGACGAACAGCGCAGACCCGCACACAAGGTCTGCGCCGAGAACGCGACGAACGACAGCGGCGGCCCCCCTCTGCCAAGAAACGGGGCTGCCGCCAATCCAGCACTGTCCTAGAGAACTGGAGACACCAGCATGACCCAACAGACCCTGGTTCAGGGAGAGCACCTGCCCGCGGCTCTCTCCCTCGCAGCCGTCGGCGTGCCCCTGCTGCCGCTGCGGGCCGGGAAAGTGCCGTTCGGCAACTGCCCCGACTGCACCGGCAACGCATGCGGCGGCCGGCCGAACATGAAGACCCCCGGCCCCTGCACCTGCCCGGCCCCCTGCCACGGCTGGGCCGCCGCCACCACCGACCCCGACATCCTCAACTCGCCCGCATGGGCGCGGGCCTGGCTGCAGGCCGCCGGGGTGGCCTACTACCCCGGCGGCGCGGGGCTGACGGTCGTGGACCTCGACAACGCGGACGCCATCGCCTGGGCCCGGGCCAATCTGCCCGCCACCCGAGTCGTGCCCACCACCCGGGGCGAGCACTGGATCTACCGGGGCGTCATGCCTTCCGCCAACGCGGTGCGGCCGGGCGTGGACGTCAAGTCGTCCATGTCCTACGCCCGGTGGCTCGGACCCGGCACCGGCACCCTGACGGCCCTCCCGGACGCAGTCCGCGCCCTGCTGGTGAAGGAGCCTGCCCCGGTCCGGGCGGCGCCCGCTGCTGTGCCGGCCGGGGGCGGGAGGTGCCCGCACCGCATGCCAGCGTTCCTGGAGCGCGGTATCGCCATGGCCGAGCAGCGCATCACGGAGGCGTCCAGCGCGGTGCACGCGACCGTGTTCGCGACGTTTCTCGCCGTCCTCTCGACGCACGGGCGGTGCGGCTGCCTGACCGAGGCGCACACGGAGCGGCTGTTCGCTGCCGTGCAGGCCAAGGGAGAGTCGCCCCGACACTGCGCGGACGCTTGGGCCAACGCCCTGACCCGGTTGGGGCTGTGACCGTGGCCGATGACGAGAAGAACCCGGCACGGGAGGTCATCGCCAAGTACGCCCGCGAGCACTTCCGCTACTTCCGCACCGCCGAAGGCACCGTCTACGCGCAGCGCAAGGGGCACCCGGTAGCCCGGCCGATTCGCTCCCAGGGCACTACGGGCAGCCACCGGCAGGAACTCATGGTCGGCCTGTTCAAGGACGGCATCGGTGTGTTCAGCGGGACCGCCATCAAGGAAGCGCTCGACCTCATCGAAGCGCTTGCCCTCTCCGAAGAGGTGCAAGCCGTCTACATCCGCGTCGCCCCCGGGTTCGACGGGGCGACCTGGCTCGACCTCGGGCGCACCGACGGGCAGTCCGTGCGGATCCACCCCACCGGCTGGGAGATCACCGTCCCGGACCCGCGTGAGGTCTGCTGGCGCCGGACTCAGCTCACCGGGGAACTACCGCTCCCGGCCATGGGCACCGATGGGAAGGGCATCGACCTGCTGTTCAGGCTGTGCAACTTCGCGAACGCCAGCTCCGAGTGCCTGGCCATGGCGTGGCTGATCGGCTGTCTTGGACCGTCCGTGCCGGTCCCGGCTCCGTTCCTCACCGGGCCGCAGGGCGCGGGAAAGTCCACCGGTGGCCGGATGCTGGTGCGGATCGTCGAGGGCATGAGCGGCGACCTGCGGCGGGCCCCGAAGGACGAAGAGAACCTGATCGCCGCCGTGGCGGCCGGCTGGGTGACGGCCCTGGACAACCTCTCCCACATGAGCCCGGACATGTCGGATGCGATGTGCTGCATCGTGACCGGCGCCGAGAGCGTGAAGCGTGCCTTGTTCACCGACGGCGATGTGCACCGGGCCAGCTACCGCCGGCCCCTGCTCCTGACCGGCATCGACGTTGGCGTCATCCGGCCCGACCTGGCGGAGCGCCTTCTGCCGTTGCGGTTGGAGCGGCCCACCGTCCGCCGCACCGAAGCGGAGCTGTGGGCCGACTACGCGGAAGCCCTGCCGATCGTGCTCGGGTCGCTGCTCGACCTGACGGTCAAGGTCCGGGCCGTGGAAGCGGAGACCCCGACCGACCTACGGATGGCGGACTTCGCCCACCTGTGCGCGCAGCTCGACGCCGCGACCGGCCTGGGTGCCCTGCCCGCCTACCGGGCCAGCCTGACGACCTGAACGACGACGTGATCGAAGGCGACCTGCTCGCGCAGACCGTCCTGCAGCACGCCGAGACCATTGCCCCGGGCACCGCCCAGCGCATGACCTCGACCGAGTGGCTGGCCTGCCTCGGCCGCGTCTACGCCGGGGACGAACTCCGGGCCCTGCCGAAGGGCTGGCCGACCACCGGCAAAGTCCTCTCCGACCGGCTCAAGCGCCTCCAACCCACGCTGGCGGCCCGGCAGGTGCTCATCGAGTCCGGCCGGACGAAAGCGGGCCGGTACCTCGAAATGACCCGCCCGGCCCCCATGCCGCCGCACGAGCAGCCGCCGCTGCACTGACCGGGCCGCCGACCAAACGGCAAGAAGAGCACCGGCCGCCGAGCGCGGGGTGCTCCTCTTGCTGTTTGGCGGCGGCGCCGCCCCAGAGCGCGCCGCGAAGCGGCTCCTTCTGTTCGCTCTGAGGCGCACCTAACTACTCACAGACAGCCCCTCTTTCTTTCTTAAGTAGGAAGACGCTGCGTCACCTGCGTCACCCGGGCCGAAATGCAGCCCCTGACCTGCGGGAAAGCGGGTGACGCAGACGGCTGGCTCTGCGTCATCCTGCGTCACCTGCGTCACCCGGCTACGTCACGGTGACGCACGGGTGACGCAGAGCCCAACCGCCGCGACACCCAAAATCGCAGGTCAGAAGCCCGAATGACGCTAATGACGCGGTGACGCAGAAATCCCTACCTCCGACACACGCGCACCACGACGCGACGCCGAAGCTTTGGCCAGCCGACCCCTTCCACCCCGCTCACAGCACAGGGAAGGACCACACCTTGGACAGCCCGGAGATCCCCACTACGGAGATGGACCTGACCCTGGTCGCCCTCACCGTTGAGGAGGCGGCCCGCCGACTCGGGGTTGGCCGCACCACCATGTTCGCCCTCATCCGTACGGGCGAGGTCCCGAGCATCCCCATCGGTCGCCTCCGCCGAGTGCCAGCCGAAGCCCTGACCGAGTACGTCCGTCGCCGGATGCAGGAGTCCGGCTTCACCCCGATCGCAGCCTGAGAGAAGACCTGTTGACCGAGAACGAGAACCGCACCCGCCGGCCCAACGGCACCTCATCCATCTACAAGGGCGCCGACGGCAAGTGGCACGGTCGAGTCACCGTCGGCATCAAGGACGACGGCCGACCGGACCGACGGCACGTCGAGCGCAAGACGCAGGCTGAAGTCATCAAAGCAGTAAGGGACTTGGAGAAGCAGCGCGACGCGGGAACCGTCCGCAAGGTCGGCAGCGCCTGGACTGTGGCGAAGTGGCTGACCCACTGGATCGAGAACATCGCCCCGCTAGGCGTCACGGAGAACACGCTTGCCGGATACGAAGTGGCCGTTCGGGTGCACCTGATCCCCGGGGTCGGTGCCCACCGGCTTGAGAAGCTGGAGCCGGAGCACCTGGAGCGGTTCTACAAGCGGATGCAGGACAACGGCAGCAAGCCCGCCACCGCCCACCAGGCGCACCGCACCATCCGGGTCGCCCTGAGTGAGGCGGTGCGGCGCCGCCACCTCACGATCAACGTCGCTAAGGACGCCAAGGCCCCCCGGCTCGATGAGGACGAGATCGAGCCCTACTCGGTCGAGGAGGTCCAGAAGATCCTTCTTGAGGTGGGCCGTCGCCGACACCCCGCACGATGGGTGATCGCCCTGGCGTTGGGTCTGCGACAGGGCGAGGCGCTCGGAATGAAGTGGGCGGACGTGGACCTGGAGCGCGGCGTGATCCGCTTGAGGCGCGGCCGGCTCCGCCCGAAGTACGCACACGGCTGTGCCACCGACTGCGGGCGCAAGGCCGGGTACTGCAAGCAGCGGGTGCAGGTACGGCGGGAGACCAAGGACACCAAGTCCCGGGCCAGCCGCCGCCTGATCCCTCTCCCGGACGAGCTGATCCGGCTGTTCAGGAAGCACGAGGAGGGGCAGACTCGAGAGCGTCACCTGGCCCGGCAGCTCTGGGCTGAGAAGGATTACGTGTTCGCGTCGCCGACCGGGGAGCCCCTGATCCCGAACACCGACTACCACGAGTGGAAGGACATTCTCGCGGCCGCCGGAGTCCGCGAGGCCCGACTGCACGACGCTCGCCACACGGCCGGGACGGTGTTGCTGCTCCTGAAGGTCCCGGAGCGGATCGTGATGGCCATCATGGGGTGGTCGTCCGCCTCGATGGCGAAGCGCTACCAGCACGTGACCGACCCCATGCTCCACGAGACCGCCGAGAAGATCGGTGGACTCCTCTGGGGAAGCTTGGCCGGAGCGCCGGGCGAGGTCCCGGAAACGACCGACTGAGACGGAAACTGAGACGGAGAACGACGAAGGCCCCGACCGCTGAGCGGTCGGGGCCTTCCGCTTGCCCTGGCGGGCGGAGGCGGAGGATACGAGATTCGAACTCGTGAGGGGTTGCCCCCAACACGCTTTCCAAGCGTGCGCCCTAGGCCTCTAGGCGAATCCTCCGTGGGAGAGCTTAGTACATGTTGAGGGGTGGTTGCGACCACGCTCTCGCAGGTGGGTGGAGGGGGTGGCCTGCGGATCGGAGATCGGGGAGGAGGTTGAGGTGGGTGGGGGGAATGGGGGCCGGGATCCGCTACTCTTGGGGCAGCCCCTCGTGTGGCGTCATCTCTCTGAACCCCCCCAGGGCCGGAAGGCAGCAAGGGTAGGAGGGCTCTGGCGGGTGCGCGAGGGGTCCTTGCGTTTCTGGGGCCGGTGGTGGTGGGGAGCCACGTTTGTCCGTTGGTCCCGATATCGTCGGTGGCGTGTCCCTAGCCCTGTACCGCCGCTACCGCCCCGAGACCTTCGCGGAGGTCATCGGGCAGGAGCACGTGACCGTCCCGCTCCAGCAGGCCCTGCGTAACAACCGGGTCAACCACGCGTACCTGTTCAGCGGGCCGCGCGGGTGTGGAAAGACGACCAGTGCCCGCATCCTGGCCCGCTGCCTGAACTGTGAGCAGGGGCCGACCCCGGAGCCGTGCGGGGAGTGCCAGTCGTGTCGCGACCTGGCGACCGGCGGGCCGGGTTCGATCGATGTGATCGAGATCGACGCCGCGTCGCACGGTGGTGTGGACGACGCGCGTGAGCTGCGGGAGCGGGCGTTCTTCGCGCCGGTGCACAGCCGCTACAAGATTTTCATCCTGGACGAGGCGCACATGGTGACCTCGGCCGGCTTCAACGCGCTGCTGAAGGTGGTGGAGGAGCCGCCGGAGCACCTGAAGTTCATCTTCGCCACCACCGAGCCGGAGAAGGTGATCGGGACGATCCGGTCCCGGACCCACCACTACCCGTTCCGGCTGGTGCCCCCCGGCACGCTGCGCGACTACCTGGCGCAGGTGTGCGGTCGCGAGGGCATCCAGGTCGAGGACTCGGTGTTCCCGCTGGTGGTGCGGGCCGGCGCCGGGTCGGTGCGTGACTCGATGTCGGTGATGGACCAGCTGCTGGCGGGTGCCGGCGAGGCCGGTGTGACGTACCAGATGGCCACCTCGCTGCTGGGGTACACCGATTCCTCGCTGCTGGACGAGGTGGTGGACGCGTTCGCGGCGCAGGACGGCGCGACGGTGTTCCAGGTGGTCGACCGGGTGGTCGAGGGCGGGCACGACCCGCGCCGGTTCGTCACGGACCTGCTGGAGCGGCTGCGCGACCTGGTGATCCTGGCCACGGTGCCGGACGCGGGCGAGAAGGGCCTGATCGACGCCCCGGCCGACCGGGTCGCGGTGATGCAGGCGCAGGCCGACCGTTTCGGCCGGGCCGAGCTGAGCCGCGCCGCGGACCTGGTCAACACCGGCCTGACGGAGATGCGCGGCAACGCCGCTCCCCGCCTGCAGCTGGAGCTGATCTGCGCCCGGGTGATGCTGCCCGGCGCGTACGGGGACGAGCTGTCGACGCAGGCCCGGCTGGACAAGCTGGAGCGCCGGGCCGCCACAGGCGGGTTCGCCGCGCCGATGGCGTTCCAGCCCGCGCCGGTGGAGGCGCCCGTGCAGCCGCAGGCCCCGGCAGCCCAGCCGCAGGCCCCCGCTGCCCCGGCCCCCGCACCCGTGCCCGCACCCGCTCCGGCGCCCGCCCCGGCGGGCCCGGCCCCGGGCGCGTGGCCGATCGCACGCAGCTTCCCCCCGGCCGACCAGACCCCGCCGCCGCCCGCCCCGCCCGCCACGGCGGCCCCGCAGGCCCCGGCCCCTGCCCCGCAGCAGCACGCCCCGCAGCCGCAGGCTCAGGCCGCGCCCACTGCCCAGCCCTCGGTGGCGGCGCAGCAGGGCGCGGGCCAGATCCGGCAGATGTGGCCGCAGATCCTGGAGGCGGTGAAGAACCGCCGCCGGTTCACCTGGATCCTGCTCAGCCAGAACGGCCAGGTGGCGGGCTTCGACGGCAGCACCCTGCAGGTGTCGTTCGTGAACGCGGGCGCCCGGGACAGCTTCGTCGGCAGCCACAGCGACGAGGTGCTGAAGCAGGCGCTGACGGACGCGCTGGGCGTGGACTGGCGGGTGGAGTGCATCGTCGACCCGTCGGGTGGCACGTCCTCGCCGTCCGGCCAGTCGGCCGCCTCGTACGTGTCTCCGGCCGCCCCGATGGCCCCGGCTCCGGCCGCGCCGGCGGGCGGTGCCTGGGGTGGCACGCAGGCGCGCGCCCCGCAGCCGTCCGCGCCCGCGCCCGTCGCGCCGCCGGTGCAGCAGGCTCCGCAGGCCCCGGCCCCGCAGCCGTCCGCGCCCGTCGCGCCGCCGGTGCAGCAGGCGCCGGCCGCCCCGCCGGTGCAGGCGCCCCCCGCGGTGGCGCCGGAGGACGACATCCCGGAGGAGGACGACCCGGACCTGAACGAGGACGTGTTCTCCGCGCAGGACCTGATCGTCCGGGAGCTGGGGGCGACGGTGCTGGAGGAGATCCACCACCGTCCGGGCTGAGTCGTCGCAGGCAGTACGGGGCTTCCGGAACTGACGTGGGGCCGACGGGCGGCCGCGTAGGCTCGGGGGCAGGTGTCGGCGCGGGTGCCCGCGGTGGTTCGCGTCGGCCTGTGTGAGTGCCGATGGATCGAGGAGAGTGCCGTGTTCCCTGGTGGCCAGCCGAACATGCAGCAGTTGCTGAAGCAGGCGCAGAAGATGCAGGAGGAGCTCGGCCGGGCTCAGAAGGAGCTCGCCGAGACCGTGGTCCGCGGCTCCGCGGGCGGCGGTCTGGTGGAGGTGACGGTGACGGGCGCCGGCGAGCTGACGTCGGTGACCATCTCCCCGGAGGCGGTCGACCCGGAGGACACCGAGACCCTGGGCGACCTGGTGCTGGCCGCGGTGCGGGACGCCAACGCGGCGGCGCAGAAGCTCCAGGCGGAGCGGATGGGCCCGCTGACCCAGGGCCTGGGCGGCGGCATCCCGGGCCTCCCGTTCTGAACCACACGCGGCACCGTGCAGCGCTGAGCGGTTACTGAACGCTCGCTGCCAGTGAGTTGTGTGATTTATGAGCCAGTAGGGCGTCGGGCGGTGTGTCCGGCGCCCGATTCGTTGGATGATGGCACCGGAGTGCGAACCCCGGTCGAAGGAAGGCGTGGCGGTGTACGAGGGCGTGGTGCAGGACCTGATCGACGAGCTGGGCAGGCTGCCCGGAGTCGGTCCGAAGAGCGCCCAGCGGATCGCCTTCCACATCCTGCAGGCCGATCCGACGGACGTGCGGCGGCTGGCGTTCGCGCTGCAGCAGGTGAAGGAGAAGGTGCGGTTCTGCGCGGTCTGCGGCAACGTCGCGGAGTCCGAGCAGTGCCGGGTCTGCCTGGATCCGCGTCGCGACCTCGCGGTGATCTGCGTGGTGGAGGAACCCAAGGACGTGGTGGCGATCGAGCGGACGCGTGAGTTCCGCGGCCGCTACCACGTGCTGGGCGGGGCGATCAGCCCGATCGAGGGGGTCGGTCCGGACGATCTGCGGATCCGCGAACTGATGACCCGGCTCGCGGACGGCACGGTCACCGAGCTGATCCTGGCCACCGACCCCAATCTGGAGGGGGAGGCGACCGCGACCTACCTGGCCCGGCTGTGCAAGCCGATGGGCCTCAAGGTCACCCGGCTGGCGAGCGGACTGCCCGTCGGCGGGGACTTGGAGTACGCCGACGAGGTCACCCTCGGCCGGGCGTTCGAAGGGAGACGACTGCTCGATGTCTGACCGAACCGACACCGCTCACCGAACCGACACCGCTCACCGAACCGACGCCGCACACCGCGACACCGCGCTCCGCGACACTGCCGGCGCGCGCCAGGACGCCACGCGCCAGGACGCCGCGCGCCACGACACCGCCGACCGTCCCCACCCGTCGGACCCGGCCGCGCTGCTGGGCCGGACCGAGGCCCCGGACGACTTCGCGGTGCAGATCGCGGATTCGGTGGAGAGTTTCGTGCTGGCCGTCACCGAGGTCGCCAAGGGCGACGAGCCGGGCAGCGCGATCTCGCTGCTGCTGCTGGAGGTGTCGCAGCTGCTGCTGGCGGGCGGCCGGCTGGGCGCGATCGAGGACGTGCTGCCGGATGACCGCTTCGAGCCGGACGCCGGCCCGGAGCCGGACGGGGTGGAGCTGCGCGAGCGTCTCGCCGAGCTGCTGGCGCCGATCGACGTCTACCACGAGGTGTTCGACCCGTACGGCCCGCCGGAGAAGCCGAGCGCGTTCAGGATCTCGGACGACCTGGCCGGGGTGGTCAGCGAGCTGAGCCACGGCCTGACGCACTACCGCGAGGGCCGGGTGTCGGAGGCGCTGTGGTGGTGGCAGTTCTCGTACCTGTCCAACTGGGGTTCGACTTGCACGGCGGTGCTGCGGGCGCTGCAGTCGCTGATCGCGCACGTGCGGCTGGACTCGCCGCTGGGCGCGGTGCCGGACGGGGCGGACACCGACGACGACGGGTTGACGGACGAGCAGCTGGAGCAGCAGGCGGGCGACCTGATGGCGGCCGAGCTCGGGCTCTAGGCCGGAGCCAGGGGGAGTGTGACGCATCCGTCACCCGCGCGGCGGAGGCGAAGATTCCGGTACCGGGGGCGGTGTGCGGGCGGCGATTCTTCGGGGTGGGCCGCCGGAGCCCGCAGACCTGACGGTCCCCGGTGATCAGATTTCGATATTCACATCTCACGATGTGGAAGACGTCGGTCGCAACATCCCTGCTCGTTAGACTGACGGTGACCCAACACCCCAAGTCGAGGAGCCCCCGTGGGCCTTGTCGTGCAGAAGTACGGCGGCTCATCCGTCGCTGATGCCGAAGGCATCAAGCGCGTCGCCCGCCGAATCGTGGACACCCGGAAGGCCGGCCATGAGGTCGTCGTCGTGGTCTCCGCGATGGGTGACACCACGGACGAGCTCATCGAACTCGCGGAACAGGTGACGCCTATTCCGTCCGGCCGTGAGTTCGACATGCTGCTGACCGCCGGAGAGCGCATCTCCATGGCGCTGCTGGCGATGGCGATCAAGACGCTGGGCTTCGATGCCCAGTCGTTCACCGGCAGCCAGGCCGGTGTGATCACCGATTCGACGCACAACAAGGCGCGGATCATCGACGTGACGCCGGGCCGGATCCGCAACGCCCTGGACGAGGGCAACGTCGCGATCGTGGCCGGCTTCCAGGGCGTTTCGCAGGTCTCCAAGGACATCACCACGCTGGGCCGCGGCGGCTCCGACACCACCGCGGTGGCGCTGGCGGCCGCGCTGGGCGCCGAGGTCTGCGAGATCTACACCGACGTGGACGGCGTGTTCACCGCCGACCCGCGGGTGGTCAAGAAGGCCCGCAAGATCGACTGGATCGCCTTCGAGGACATGCTGGAACTGGCCTCGTCTGGTTCCAAGGTGCTGCTCGACCGCTGTGTGGAGTACGCGCGGCGCTACAACATCCCCATTCACGTACGATCGTCGTTCTCCGGTCTGCCGGGGACCATCGTCAGTGGCACCAACCCGAACCAGCCCGAAGGGGGCGAGATGGAGCAGGCCATCATCTCCGGAGTCGCCCACGACACGTCGGAGGCCAAGGTCACCGTCGTCGGCGTGCCGGACAAGCCGGGCGAGGCGGCCCGGATCTTCCGCGCCATCGCGGACGCCGAGGTCAACATCGACATGGTGGTGCAGAACGTCTCCGCCGCCGCCACCGGCCTGACCGACATCTCCTTCACCCTGCCCAGCACCGAGGGCCAGAAGGCCATCGACGCGCTGAGCCGGGTCAAGGCGGGCATCGGCTACGAGTCGCTGCGCTACGACGACGCGATCGGCAAGATCTCGCTGGTCGGCGCCGGCATGCGCTCCAACCCGGGCGTCACCGCGACCTTCTTCGAGGCGTTGTCCGAGGCGGGCGTGAACATCGAGCTGATCTCCACCTCGGAGATCCGGATCTCGGTGGTCACCCGCGCCGAGGACGTGCCGGAGGCGGTCCGCGCCGTGCACACCGCCTTCGGGCTGGACAGCTCCGGCGACGAGGCGGTCGTCTACGGCGGCACCGGCCGCTGAGGCTCATCCAGCAGGATTGCCCGCACCTGAGGTCCGCGCACAGCGCAGAGGTTGTGTGCGGGACGGGTGAAGCGGACCCTGACCGTCCGCCGGGTCTGCCAGAATCCCCCTTCGGAGCGATGTGTTCCGGAGGGGGATTCCTCTCTGCGGAAGAACTCCCCCGGCGCGGGGCAACCAGGACAGGGGATCGGGTGTCCAACCAGCGTGACGAACGTGACAGGGGCGGTGGTGGCGATCACCCTGCCCGGGGCGGCCCGGCGGGCCGGTAGTCGGATGGGCTTTGCTGCGGCGGCAGCGGACGCGACCGGGGCCAGCGTCGACCAGCTCACCGACACCTACCGGGCCCACTACCGTTCCCTGCTGCGGCTTGCCGCACTGCTGCTGGACGACCTCTCCTCCTGCGAGGACGTCGTGCAGGAGGCGTTCATCCGGGTGCACGCCGCCCGGCGCCGGGTCCGCGATCCCGAGAAGACCCTCGCGTACCTGCGGCAGACCGTGGTCAACCTCTCCCGCTCCACGCTGCGGCGCCGACTGCTCGGCCTGCGCCTCCTGCCCAAGCCCATGCCTGACATGGCCAGTGCAGAAGAGGGGGCATACGATGCGCTGGAGCGCGACGCACTGAAGGCCGCGCTACGGGGGTTGCAACGCCGTCAGCGGGAGGTGCTGGTGCTGCGCTACTACGCGGACCTGACGGAGGCACAGGTCGCGGAGGTGCTCGGCATCTCCATCGGCTCGGTCAAGGCCTACGGGTCGCGCGGACTGGCTGCCCTGCGGGTGCGGCTGGGGTCCGCCGATGACTGACCCGCACCGGCCCGGCCCGCAGCACGAACTGAGCGAGGACCAGCTCCGCGACCGGCTGCACCGCGCCGTCGCCGGTGTCCAGCCCGAACCCGGGGCGCTGCCCCGGCTGCGCACCGCCGTCCCCCGCCGCCGGGCCGCCCGGCGGCGCGCCTGGGGCGGCGCCGCGGTGCTGGCCGCCGCCGTCGTCGGACTGCCCGTGGTGCACGCCGCCCAGCCGTTCCACCTGTCCGGCGACCCCACCGGCGGCCAGGCCGCGCCCGGTGCCACCGCCACCCCGGACGCCTCGGTGGCCGCCCCCGGCCACCCGCGCAACCCCGCCGGCGCGACCGCCGCCGGGCCCGACGGCGCCGGCCCCGAGACCTCCGCCGACCCGAGCGCCGACAGCAGCCCGGGCGGGTCGCCCGTCGTCGTGCCGCTGTGCACCGGCACCGACCTCGGCCGGGGCGAGGTCCAGAAGGCCGCCGCCGCCACGGCCGACGGCCGGATCTACGGCTGGTTCCAACTCACCAACACCGCCGGGCATCCGTGCCGGATCACCGGCCCGGGCGCCGTCACCATCGACCCCGGCACCATCGGCGTCCGCCTGCTCGCCCACACCGTCGGCGACCCGGCCGAGGCGCTGCCCGATCCGGCCGGGCTGCCCCGCGAACTGCTGCTCACGCCCGGCGGCTCCTACCTGGTCCGGTTCGCCTGGGTGCCCACCGGCTGCCCCACCACCTCGCCCTCACCGGTAAACCCGCAGCCCAGCCCCACCCCCAGCGGCGGCGCAATGCCCGGCACCGACACCCCGGCCGGCAGCCCCCCCGCGGTCGACCCCAGCCCCACCGGCGCGTACGCCCCCGCCGGCCACCAGTCGCCGCGCGACACCTTCCGGCTCGGCTACACCCCCGACCCGGCCACCGGCTTCGCCGCCACCACGGTCCTGCCCACCGGCTGCGGCGGCACCGTCTACCACTCGGCCCCCGAACCGGCCCCCACCACCGGCCTTCCGGCCCCCTCGCCGAGCGCCGGCGCCTGACCGCCCGCTCAGGCCTGCCGGGTCGGCAGCACCACCACGTGCCGCAGGTTGACGTGCCGCGGCCGGCCGACGACGTACCCGACCAGGTCGGCGACATCGGCGGGGGAGAGCGCGCCGATCGCCTCGAACATGGCGCCGAGCTGCCCGTCCGGCCCGAGCACCGGGTTGTCGATGTGACTGCCCAGCTCGGTGTCCGTCAGCCCGGGCTCTACGGCGGTGACGCGCACGTCGCGCGGGCCGTACTCGGAGCGCAGGGCGGCCGACAGCTGGGTGACGGCGGCCTTGGTGGCGCCGTACACCGCGTAGTTCGGGAAGACCACGTGGGCGCCGATCGAGGAGACGTTCACCAGGTCCGCGGTGGCGCCGGCGGCCGCGGCGGCCACCAGGTCCGGGCCGAACGCGCCGATCACCCGGAGCACCCCCGTCAGGTTGGTGTCGATCATCCGGGTCCATTCGTCGATCCGGCCGTCGTCCACCGGGTTGGGCAGCATCACGCCGGCCGCGTTCACCACCAGGTCGACCCGCCCGAAGGCGGCGTGCGTCAGCTGCCGGGCCGCATCCACCGAGGCCTGGTCGGTGACGTCGGCGGGCACCGCCAGCGCGTTCGGGCCGAGCTCGGCGGCCAGCCGCTCCAGGCGGTCCTTGCGGCGGGCCAGCAGCGCCACCCGGGCGCCGTCCGCGACCAGCTGCCGGGCGACGGCCTCGCCGATGCCGCTGGCGGCGCCGGTGACGACGGCGGTCCGGCCGTCGAGGGTCTGGTGTGCCATGGAAGTCACGCTCCTGTTCGAGTCTGCTGCGGTGACGTCCACGAGTCTCGGCGCGGACCGCCGGCGGACCCAGGGCTGTGCTTTTCCTGGGTCTGCGAGAACCACCTTCGTGACACCGGCCGTATCGTCGGGGCATGAGCGAACTGGGGGAGTTCCTGCGCCTGCGCCGGGCCCGGATCCGGCCCTCCGACGTCGGACTGCCGGAGTTCGGGCGGCGGCGCCGGGTGCCGGGGCTGCGCCGCGAGGAGGTCGCGCAACTCGCCGGGGTGAGCGTCGACTACTACGTGCGGCTGGAACAGGGCCGCGGCGACGGCGTGTCCGCGGAGGTGCTGGACGCGGTCGCCCGGGTGCTGCGCCTGGACCGCACCGAACGGCAGCACCTGCACGACCTGGCCCGGCCGCCGCGGGAGCCCGCCCGGCCCGGCCCGCGGCAGCTGCGGGGCGGCCTGCGGCTGGTGCTGGACGCGCTGGACGCGCCCGCGTTCGCGCTCGGCCGGTGCCTGGACGTGGTGGCCTGGAACGCCCTGGGCGACGCGGTGATGGGGTTCTCCGACATGCCGCCCGGGCAGCGCAACGTGGCCCGGCACGCGTTCCTGTCGGCGGCCGGACGCCGGCTCTACCCCGAGTTCGAACGGGTCGCCGCCGAGACCGCGGCGTTCCTGCGGGTGGACGCGGCCCGGCACCCGGACGACCCGGAACTGGCGGCTCTGCTCGCCGACCTCGCCGCCGACCCGCTGTTCGCCGAACTGTGGGCCCGGCACGGCGTCCGGGAGAAGAGCCACGGCCGCAAGCTGCTGCTGCACCCGCGGGTGGGCGAGCTGGACCTCGGCTACGAGACGCTCACCCCGCCCGGCGAGCCCGGGCTGCAGCTGGTCGTCTACACCGCGGAGCCCGGCTCGCCCACCGCGGAGCGGCTCGCGCTGCTGGCGGACGCCGCCCGGATCTGAGGCCGGCTGCTCAGATGCCCAGCGACTCGGCGCGCGCCTCGGCGCGGCACAGCAGGGCGTGCACCTCGGCCTGGCGGCGGCCCGGGCGGTCGTTCCAGGCGTCGGGGGAGGCGGCCGGGCGGCCGGTGGCGTGCAGCACCTCCATGACCTGGTTGCGTGCCCGCCGCACCGTGTACGCGGTGCCGTAGCCGTGCGCGAGGACGGCGGTCTGCGCGCCGAGCAGGCAGACCCGGCCGGCGGCGTCCCACATCGCGCCCTGGATCCAGCCGGCCTCGGCGAGGTAGTGGGAGGTCAGCCGCAGGTGCCCGGCGACGGTGACCGGTACCGGGCGGGCGGGGCGGCGGACCAGCCGGTCCAGCACGGTGCGGCGGGGCAGCGGGTAGCCGAAGTTCCACGGCCGGTGGACGGAGCCGTACAGCCCGCCGTCGCAGCCGGGCTCCACCGGCGGCAGTGCGGGCAGCGGCAGCAGGGGCAGCCGGTCGGGGGCGGGGAGTCCGGCCAGGTACTGCTCGATCTCCTCGACCAGGCCCAGGTGCTGGGCGAGGACGGGCAGGTCGAGTCGGTCGAGCCGGTCGAAGGACGGCGCTGAAGCGGGCATGGTACAACTCCTCCGGTCGTTATGTCGTATTTGTACCTCTTCCGCTGATCGTCCATCAGGAGCCGCACCGCAGCCGTTTCGTGTCCCCACCGTTCGCTGTCCGCCGTTCCGATCAACGCCCGGAATCGGGTTGGATGAGGGTATGAACGAGCAGACGAACGTCGTGCCGGCGTGGGAGCAGCGGTTCCGGGCAGCGCGGGTCTCGCTGCCCGACTGGGCGGACGAAGCACCCGATCGGGCGCTGTACGTGTCCAACGCGACCGGCACCTACGAGGTGTACGCGTGGGACCGCGCCACCGACGAGCACCGCCGGGTCACCGACCGTCCGCACGGCACCACGGACGCCGAACTCAGCCCGGACGGCGAGTGGATCTGGTGGTTCGACGACACCGACGGCGACGAGTTCGGCGTCTGGCGCCGCCAGCCGTTCGCCGGCGGCCCCGACCAGGAGGCCGTGCCCGGCGTCCCCGCCGCCTACGAGGCGGGCCTGGCGTTCGGCCGTGACGGCACCGTGGTGATCGGAACCTCCACCGACGACGAGGGCACCACCCTGTACCTGCGCCGCCCCGGCGCCGCCGAGCCCACGGTGGTCTACCACCACGCCGAGTACGGCGGCGTCGGCGACCTCTCCCACGACAGCACCCTGCTGGCCGTCGACCACACCGAGCACGGTGACGCCATGCACGGCGCGATCCGGGTGCTGCGGCTGTCCGACGGCGTCACCGTCGCCCAGCTCGACGAGGTCACCGGCCGCGCCGAGCCGCGCGGCGTGTCCTGCCTGGGCTTCGCGCCCGCCGCCGGCGACACCCGGCTGCTGGTCGCCCACCAGCGCACCGGGCGCTGGGAGCCGATGCTGTGGGACGTCGCCACCGGTGCCGAGACCGAGCTGGCGCTGCGCGACGAGCAGGGCCGCCCGTTCCCCGGCGACCTGTCCGCGCAGTGGCGGCCCGACGCCCGCTCGCTGCTCATCGAGCACGAGTACGAGGCCCGCTCCGAGCTGTTCTCCTACCAGTTGGAGACCGGCGAGCTGACCAGGCTGGACACCCCGCGCGGCACCGTCGCCGGGGCCACCGCCCGCCCCGACGGCACGGTCGAGTTCCTGTGGTCCTCGGCCGCCGAGCCGTCCGCGGTGCGCTCCACCGCGGGCACCGTGGTGCTGCGCGCGCCCGGCCCGGTGCCGCCCGGCTCGGTGCCGGTCGAGGACGTCTGGGTGGACGGCCCCGGCGGCCGGGTGCACGCCCTGGTGCAGCGGCCCACCGGCGAGGGCCCGTTCCCGACGGTGTTCGAGGTGCACGGCGGCCCCACGCACCACGACAGCGACTCCTTCGCGGCCGGCCCCGCCGCCTGGCTCGACCACGGCTTCGCGGTGGTCCGGGTCAACTACCGCGGCTCCACCGGCTACGGGCAGGCCTGGACCGACGCGCTCACCGAACGCGTCGGCCTGATCGAGCTGGAGGACATCGGCGCGGTCCGCGACTGGGCGGTCACCTCCGGCCTGGCCGACCCGGACCGGCTGGTGCTGTCCGGCGGCTCCTGGGGCGGCTACCTGACCCTGCTCGGCCTCGGCACCCAGCCCGACCGGTGGACGCTCGGCCTGGCCGCCGTCCCGGTCGCCGACTACCTCACCGCGTACGCGGACGAGATGGAGGCGCTGAAGTCGCTGGACCGCACGCTGTTCGGCGGCACCCCCGAGGAGGTCCCCGAGCGCTGGCACGCCTCCTCGCCGCTGTCGTACGTCGAGCAGGTCAAGGCCCCGGTCTACATCAGCGCCGGCGTCAACGACCCGCGCTGCCCGATCCGGCAGATCGACAACTACGTCCAGCGGCTGGAGGAGCTCGGCAAGGTCCACGAGGTGTACCGCTACGATGCCGGGCACGGTTCGCTGGTCGTCGACGAGCGGATCAAGCAGCTTCGCTTGGAGATCGACTTCGTCCGGCGACACCTGGCCCCCGGCACCGTCCGATGACCAGGTAGACCCGGTCGACAGGGGGGGACTACAACCGATGGGTGGACGCGCCGCGCTGGCCGCCGCCGCGGTCGGCGCGATCGTGCTGACCCTGGCCGGGTGCTCGAACAACCAGAAGTACGACTGCGTGGAGGCCGCCGCCCCCGCGAAGGCCGACACCGGCATCGACCTGCAGGTCCTTGCCAAGGGCAAGAACGGGAGCCGCGGCTCCAAGGGCTCCAGCGGGTCCAGCGGTTCGAAGGGGTCGGGCGGGTCCAGCGGCGGCAGGAACGGGTCCGGCACCTCGCCGTACACGGGGGGCGGCGGCACCAGGGTGGTGCACCACTACCACCACCGGCCGGGCTCCAGCCGCAGCGACGACTACGTCGACGAGTGCGGCAACCCGTCGCCCCCGGCGGGCTTCGGCGGCTTCGGCACCGACTGCCCGAGCCCGAACGCGCTGCCCGCCGCGAGCCCCGCCGGCGGCTCGCCCTCGGCGGTGCAGAGCGGGTCCGCCGCGCCGAGCGCCGCCGCCCCGCCGGTGCCCTGCCCGAGCGGGTCGCCGTCCGGCAGCGCCTCGGCCTCGCCGTCCGCGCTCCCGTCGCCCTCGGCCCCGGCGTCGCCCAGCGCGTCGCGGTCCGGGACGCGCTGAACCAGCAGGCGGGCGGAGGTCAGTCCAGGGCCGGGTCCAGTCCGAGGGCCCGGTCCTGGGCGGCCTCCGCCTCGCGGCGGACCAGCCGGAACCACATGAAGACCACGAACCCGGCGAAGACGAACCACTCCAAGGTGTAGCCCAGGTTCTGGAACGCCCGCAGGCTCAGCCCGTCGCCGCCCTGCGGCTGCACCGTCGGCACCGACGTCAGCCCCGTCGGGACGTCGTCCGCCGCCACCCAGCCGTCGTACAGCGGGTACGGCAGCACGTTCACCAGCGTCGCCGGACTGATCGTGCCCAGCTGCCCGGCGGGCAGACCGCCCGCCACCGCGCCGCCGCTGCCACTGTTCTCCGGGGCCTGCAGCCGGCCCGTCACGCTGACCTGCCCGGACGGCACCTCCGGCGCCTCGCCCGGGGAGCCCGCCGCCCAGCCGCGGACCACCGGCACCGCCCGGCCGCCGTCGGTGAGCAGCGGGGTGAGCACGTAGTAGCCGGTCCGGCCGTCCACCGTGCGGTTCGGCACCAGCAGCTGGTGCGCGACGTCGTAGGAGCCGGTGACGCTCACCGTCCGGCCCAGGGTGTCGGTGCCGACCTTCGACGCGGCCTCCGGCAGCACCTCCGCCAGCGGACTCGCCTGCGCCTGGGAGGCCGTGGCGGCCGCCTTGTCGATCTCCTTGTGCGTCGAAACCCGGTCCTCGAACCGGCCCAACTGCCAGGAGCCGAGCATCAGACAGACCCCGATCGCCGCCACCGCGACGACCGAGCCGACGAGCCATCGCGGGCTGAACAGGAACCGGTACACCCCACCACGGTAACCATTCCTGACACCGGCCCCGACCGCCGGGTGCCGCCGCACCCGTAGGGTGGCCACCGTGATCAGCCCACTGAGCGCCGACGAGCTTCCCGCCCACTGCGACGCCCTCGCCGATCTGCTGCTGGACGCCGTCGACGACGGCGCCTCGGTCGGCTTCCTGGCCGGCACCCCCCGCGACGAGGCCGCCGCCTGGTGGCGGACCCTGCACCCGTCCGTCGCGGACGGCACCCGGCTGCTGTGGACGGCGACCGGCCCCGACGGCCGCCTGCTGGGCACCGTGGCACTGGTCCGCGAGAACCGGCCGAACGGCCGCCACCGCGCCGAGGTCTCCAAGCTGCTGGTGCACCGCGACGCCCGCGGCGCGGGCCTCGGCCGGCGGCTGCTGGCCACCGCCGAGCAGGCCGCCCGCGACGGCGGCGCCACCCTGCTGCTGCTCGACACCCAGACCGGCAGCGCCGCCGAACACCTCTACCGCAGCGCCGGCTGGACGGCATTCGGCACCGTCCCCGGCCACGCCGCGACCCCGGACGGCGTCCTCGCCGACACCACGTACTACTACAAGCAGCTCACCGGCTGAACCGGCTTCTGCCTGCTCAGGCGCCGGCGCCGGGCCGGAGGAACTCGGGCTGGTCGAGCAGCCGCAGCCAGCTGCCGTCCGGCTGCTGCCGCACCACCTGGGCGCGCGCCCCGCTGCCGTCCTTCGGCGGGGTGGCGGTCAGCGCGATGCCGTCCGCGGCCAGCGTCGGCAGCGGCGGCTCCGGGGTGAACTGCGGGCGGTGCGTCAGCACCCGCTCCCACAGCACCCGGATCGCCTCCCGGCCGACCGTGAACTGCCCCGGCGGGTACGCCACCACGGCGTGCTCCTCGTACAGCGCGGCGACCCCGGCGGCGTCGCCCGCGTTGGAGCGCTCCACGAACAGCCGGGTTAGGTCCTCGGGGCGCATCGCCTTCTCGTACTCGCTCATCACGGCCTCCTCGTCGTCGTGCCTCCAGCCTCCCGTCCGCCTGATCAGAAGTCCAACAGCTGGTTCTCATCAGAACTAGAATCCGTGGTCATGGAACTGAGGCAGCTCGAGTACTTCCTCGCCGTCGCCGAGGAGCGCAACTTCACCCGCGCTGCCGAGCGGGTGCACATCAGCCAGTCCGGGGTCAGCGCCCAGATCCGGCAGCTGGAACGCGAACTCGGCGCCGAACTCTTCGACCGCTCCGCCCGCACCGTCATCCTCACCGTGGCCGGCAAGGCCGCCCTCGAACACGCCCGGCAGGCGCTCGCCGCCGCCCGTGCCGTCGGGCAGGCGGTCGGCGAGGTCAGCGACCTGATCCGCGGCAGCCTCACCGTCGGCATGGTGGCCGGCTGCACCCTCACCCCGCTCTTCGACGGCCTGGCCGCCTTCCACCGCGCCCACCCCGGCGTCGAACTCGCCCTGCTGGAAGGCGACTCCGACCACCTCACCGAAGCCGTCCGGGCCGGCACCCTCGACCTCGCACTGATCGGCTGCGCCGGCACCACCCCCGACGGCCTGGACGCGCACACCCTGATCAGCGAACCCCTGGTCGCCGCCGTCCCACCCGGCCACCCACTGGCCGGGCCCGGCAGCACACTCGCCGAACTGCTCACCCACCCGCTGATCTGCCTGCCGCCCGGCACCGGCGTCCGCACCGTCCTCGACCGCGACTGCGCCGCCGCCGGACTCACCCCGCGGATCGCCCTGCAGGCCTCCGCCGCCTCCGCGATCGCCGACCTCGCCGCCCGCGGCCTCGGCGTCGCCGTGCTCAGCCGCTCCATGGCCGAGGCGTTCCCCGCCCTGGTGCCGGTCCCCGTCACCGACCTCACCACCCCGGGCCTGCTCGCCCTGGTCTCCCGCCCCGGCCCCGCCCCGGCGCTGCGCGCACTGCTGGCCGAGCTGCGCCGGGCGTTCAGCCGCTGAAACCGAACGCCCGGCGGGGGCTGGTCAGTTCACGAACGCCAGCTCGTGCGGCGTCCCGTTGAACCGCAGGCCGCCGGTCTCCGTCACCGTCACGATGTCCTCGATCCGGACACCGAACCGGCCCGGCAGGTAGACGCCCGGCTCGATCGAGAAACACATCCCCGGCACCAGCGGCCGGGTCTCGCCCTCGATCATGTACGGCGGCTCGTGCGTGGTCAGCCCGATGCCGTGCCCGGTGCGGTGGATGAAGTACTCGCCGTACCCGCCCTCGGTGATCACCGCCCGGGCCACCCGGTCGATCTCCTGGCAGGTCACCCCGGGCGCCACCGCGTCGAACGCGGCCTGCTGGGCCCGCCGCACCAGGTCGTGCACCTGCTGCACCTCCGAGGGCGGCTCGATGCCGACGAACACCGTGCGGGTGGTGTCCGAGCCGTAGCCGTCCTTCAGCCCGCCGAAGTCCAGAACCACGGTGTCCCCGCGCTCGATCACCCGGTCCCCGGCCTCGTGGTGCGGATTCGCCCCGTTCGGGCCGGAACCCACCACCGTGAAGTCCACCTGGCTGTGCCCGTGCTCGAGCAGCAGCGCCGCCAGGTCGGAGGCCACCTCGCGCTCGGTGCGGCCGGCGAACGGCACGCCCAGGATCGCCCCGTACACCAGGTCCGCCGCCGCGCCCGCCGCCGCCAGCCGGGCCAGCTCGTCCGGCTCCTTCACCGCCCGCAGCATCGGCAGCACCGCCGTCAGCGAGGCGTACGAGGTACCCGGCAGCGCCTCCTGGAACCCCAGCAGGTGCATCGCCCAGGCGTTGTCGGAGACCCCGTACCGGCCGGCCCGGTCCATGTGCGGCGCCAGCACCGCGAACGGGTCCTCGCCGTCGATCCAGTCGGCCATCCGGACGGCCTCCGCACCCGCCGCCCGCTCCGCGTCCGGACGCTCCAGCCTCGGCACCAGCAGCACCGGCTCGGCACCCGGCGCGACCAGCAGCGCCGTCAACCGCTCGGTGTTCACCGGGAGGTACCCCGTCAGGTACGTCAGGTCCGGGCCGGGCGTGACGACCAGCCCCGCCAGGCCCGCATCGGCGGCGGCCGTCGCGGCACGGGCCATCCGGGCCTGGAAATCGGCCGTGGTGAACGGCTCGGGCATCAGGATCCCCTCCCTCGGGGTCAGCGGCCGACGGCCGCGTAGTGACGCAGGAACAGCGCCTCGACCAGGGCCATGTGCTCGATCTCGCCCGGGTCGACGCTCTCATTGGGCGCGTGGATGAGCGAACGCGGCTCCTCCACACCCATCAGGATGATCTCCGACTCCGGGTAGTGCGCGGCAAGAGCGCTGCACAGCGGAATCGAACCGCCCTGCCCGAGGAACGACAGCGGCCGGCCGTACGCCTCCCGCGCCGCCCGGTCCAGCGCCCCGTACGCCTTCCCGTCCGTCGCCGCCCGGAACGGCGAACCCTTCGACTCCGGCTCCACCGACACCCGCGCACCCCACGGCGCGGCCTTCACCAGATGCGCCGTCAACGCCTGCTGCGCCACCTCCGGATCCATCCCCGGCGGCACCCGCAGACTCACCCGCGCCCGCGCCTCGGAAGGCACCGCCGACGCCGAACCCACCACCGGCGGACAGTCGATGCCCAGCACCGTCACCGCCGGACGGGCCCACAGCCGGTCCGCGACCGTCCCCGACCCCATCAGCGCGACCCCGTCCAGCACCCCCGCGTCCGACCGGAACTGCTGCTCGTCGAACCCCATGCCCTCCCAGCTGCCGTCCGCCGGAAGGCCCTCCACCCGCGTCCCGCCGTCGGCGTCGCGCAACGAGTCCAGCATCCGGATCAGCGCCGCCAGGGCGTCCGGGGCCGGACCGCCGAACATCCCCGAATGCAGATCCGACTCCAGCGTCCGCACCGACACCACCACGTTCGCCATCCCGCGCAACGAGACGGTCGCCGTCGGCACCCCCACCGCCGCGTTGCCGGTGTCGCAGATCAGCAGCGCATCGGCGTGCAACTCGTCCGGATGCTGCGCCAGATACTCCTCCAGACCGCCCGTCCCCTGCTCCTCCGACCCCTCCACCACCAGCTTCAAGCCCACCGGCAACTCGTCCCCGAGCGCCCGCAACGCGGTCAGGTGCATCACCACATTGCCCTTGCAGTCCGCCGCCCCGCGCCCGTACCAGCGCCCGTCCCGCTCCGTCAGCTCGAACGGCGGCGACACCCACGCCTCGTCGTCCAACGGCGGCTGCACGTCGTAATGGCAGTACAACAGCACCGTCGGAGCCCCCGGCGGCGGCGGACGGTGCCCCAGCACCGCGAAACTCCCGTCCGGCGTCTCCACCAGCCGCACGTCCCGCAGCCCCACCCCCGCGAACGCCGCGGCCACCCACTCCGCGGCCTCCCGGCACCGCTCCGGCGGCTGCTGCCGCGGATCCGCCACCGAAGGAATCGCCACCAGCTCCGCCAGATCCCCCCGGGCCCGCCCCATCAAACCGGCAACCCGCTCGGCCAACTCGCCCACCACGTACGTCCCTTCTCCGCAGCAACCGGCACAACCCCACCGATCATGCCCCGTCACGCGCCGCCTCGCGCGTGCTCAGGACGCCGTGCCGCCCAGGATGCGCACCCACCACTCCAACTTCTCGACCTCGTCCCGCCGGTACACCCGCGCCCGCAGACCCCGGTACGCGGCGACCAGCCGCTCGGCCGTCAACCTGGTCAGCACGGGCACCCGCTGGTCGAGGATCCGGTCCCACTCCGGCGCCGACGGATCCGCCGGATCGCGGTGCAACGCGCCGAGCGGCAACTCGCGGGCCACCGCCCACACCACCAGATCCGGCGCATCCGCCAACAGATGCCAATGATTCGCCGACCGCTCGCCGAACAACCCCTCCAACTCCCGCAGGACCGCCCGCCGGAACGTGATCGCGATCCGCACCCCGGTCGCCTCCGTGTGCGGGCCGAACAACGCCCGGAACTTCGGCCCCGACGGATCCCGCCAGATCTCCTCCCGGCCCTCCGGCGTCAGCGTCTGGAACGCGAGCGCCGGCTCACCCCCCGCCAGGAAGAACGCCAACGCGGTGGTCGCCTCGTCCACCCCGTACCCCTCCCGGCTGGGCCCCCGCCGCTCACCGCGCCGCAACCGGAACGGAATCCCGTCCCGCTCGAACTGCCCCACCAGCCTGCGCATCACCGGCTGACGCAGCAGTAGATCCTGTGCGGCCGTCGGATTGTGATGCCGGTGCGCCTCGTCATGGGCCACCCGGGCGAGAGCACGCGCCGCACCACTGACGATCCGGACATCCAGCACAGCCCGGTCCAGATGCTCCACCGACAACTCGCCCGCACCCCGTGCCAGCAGCCCCAGCGTCTGGAACCCGTCGATGCACTCGATCCCCGACAGCTCCACACTGCAACCACCCCAGTCCGGCTCCGCCCGCCACAACCGCTCGTCCACCCCGAGCACCACCCGCCCGACGATCCCGAACAGCTCCGGACACTCCCGCAACAGATGCGCCCGCGCCGCATTCTGCGGACTCGCCAACAACTCCCGCCGAGCCCCCAACCGCTCAGCCGCATCCACCGCCCCACCCAGCCCCGCCAACTGCCCCGCCGGCACCCGCAGATCCCACTGCTCGTCATCCACCCGCTGCATGTACCCCGGCCGCAACCAGTACCCCGACCAGAACACCGGAACGCTCGTCGGCCCCGGCCCACCAGGGAACGCCTGTGTCATCGCAAACGCACTCATGCCATCACAACGGCCCGACCCGACACAGGTGACGCCCAAACCCCCACAGCCCCACAACGAGTGAGGGCCGCACCGGATTTCTCCGATACGGCCCTCACTGCTCGGTCGGGGTAGCGGGATTTGAACCCACGGCCTCTTCGTCCCGAACGAAGCGCGCTACCAAGCTGCGCTATACCCCGGTCCTGCTTTGTTGCTTTCCGTCTCCGGTGCAACGAGTAGAACTCTACAGGAGGTGGGGCCAGACACGAAATCCGGTTTAGTGGCTGGTCAGCGTGGGGCGGGGGTGAGGGTGAGGAGGGTGGCCTCGGGGGGGCAGGCGAAGCGGACGGGGGTGTAGCGGTTGGTGCCGCAGCCGGCGGAGACGTGGAGGTGGGCGCGGTGGCCGGCGGCGGTGTGGGTGGAGAGGCCCTTGACGCGGTCGGTGTCGAGGTCGCAGTTGGTGACGAGGGCGCCGTAGAAGGGGATGCAGAGCTGGCCGCCGTGGGTGTGGCCGGCCAGGATCAGGGGGTAGCCGTCGGCGGTGAAGGCGTCGAGGGTGCGGAGGTAGGGGGCGTGGACGACGGCGAGGGAGAGGTCGGCGTCGGGGGAGGGGCCGCCGGCCACCGCGGCGTAGTCGTCCTGGCGGATGTGCGGGTCGTCGAGGCCGGTGAACTCGATGTCGAGGCCGGCGATGTCGAGGCGGCCGCGGGCGTTGTTGAGGTCGAGCCAGCCGGACCGGTCGAAGCCGTCGCGGAGCTTCTGCCAGGGGTTGTGGACGGCGCCGGAGATGCCGCGGCGGCCGGTGCCGTCGGGGTTGTTGAGGCCGTGGATGCCGCTGCGCAGGGCCTTGAGGTAGCGGGTGGGGGACTTGCGGGCGGGGCCGTAGTAGTCGTTGGAGCCGAAGACGTAGACGCCGGGGAAGTCCATCAGCGGGCCGAGCGCGTCGAGCGTGGCGGGGACGCCGAGCGGGTCGGAGAGGTTGTCGCCGGTGTTGACGACCAGGTCGGGGCGGAGCCCGGCGAGGCTCTGCAGCCAGCGCTGCTTCTTGGTCTGTCCGGTGACCATGTGGATGTCGGAGACCTGGAGGATCCGGATCGGCCGGGCGCCGGCGGGCAGGATCGGTACCTCGACGCGGCGTAGGCGGAACGAGCGGACCTCGTACCCGGCGGCGTAGACGAGACAGGCGGCGCCGGTGGCGGCGACACCGAGCGGGACGGAGTACAGCGGTCGCATCGGTCCATGGTCGCAGACTGTTCGAAAAGACGGGCAAGCGCCCGGGGGACGCCGGAGGGTGACGGGTCGTCAGCACGAACCGGCAGGTAATGGGGCGGCGTCGGGGCGTGACAGGTGTCAGAATCGGCGGCATGACGACGCTCAAGGAGCAGCTGCACGAGGACCTGACGGCTGCCATCAAGGCACGGGACGAGCTGCGCTCGTCCACCCTTCGGCTGACGCTGGCCTCGGTGACGAGCGCGGAGGTGGCGGGCAAGCAGAAGCGCGAGCTGTCCGACGCCGAGGTGCTTCAGGTGATCGGCAAGGAGGCGAAGAAGCGGCGGGAGGCCGCGGAGGCGTTCGAGGGTGCCGGTCGTACGGAGCAGGCGGCGCGCGAGCGGGCAGAGGGCGAGCTGCTGGACGCGTACCTGCCGAAGCAGCTGACGGACGAGGAGCTGGCCGGGATCGTGGCCGCCGCGGTGGCGGAGTCCGGGGCGAGCGGCCCGCAGGGCATGGGCGCCGTGATGAAGCTGGTGCGTCCGCAGGTCGAGGGCAAGGCGGAGGGCGGCCGGGTGGCCGCCGCGGTGAAGGCCGCACTGGCCGGCTGACCCTCGGCTGCCCCTACAACTGCTGAAGCCGCCCGCCCGGAGATCGTCTCCGGGCGGGCGGCTTCAGTGTGTGCGGGGCGCGGTCAGTGGCGGCCGGGCTTGCCGCTGTTGCCGCCGGTGGGCGGCGGGAAGGAGAAGCCGCCGGTGGTCAGGCCGCCGGCCGGAAAGCCGGTGGTGCCGCCGTTGTTGCCGCCACCGCCGTTGCCCCCGCCGTTGCCCCCGCCATTGCCGCCACCGTTACCGTTGCCACCGCCGGTGGTCGCGCCGGCGTTGTCGCCGGAGGGGTCGCCGGGGTTGTCGGTGGCGGGCGGGGTGGTGGTCGCCGGCGGGGTGGTGACGATGTTCCTGAAGCTGGTGACGGGGGTGCCGTCCAGGGCGTCGTTCATGGCCATCTGCCAGATCGGGCCGGGGCCGTCGGCGCCGTAGACCGCCGAGAAGTACTTGCCGCCGATGGTGATGTTCTTCATCGACACGTTGCCGCCGACGCCGCCGAGCCAGACCGAGGTGGCGAGGTCGGGGGTGTAGCCGGTGAACCAGGCGGCGTACCGCTCGTCGGTGGTACCGGTCTTGCCGGCGATCTGGCGGCCGTCGTCGAGGCCGAGGGAGGAACCGGTGCCCTTCTCGGTCACGCCCATCAGCAGGCTGTTGACGTTGTCCGCGGTGGACTGGGACATCGCCTGGTTGCAGTTGGCCTTCGGCACGTCGAGCTTCTTGCCGTCGCTGGTGACCACGGAGGTCAGCGCGATCGGGGAGCAGTACACGCCGCGGGCGGCGAAGGACGCGTAGACCGAGGCCATCTGGAGCGGGCTGACCTCCTGGGTGCCGAGCACCATGGAGGGGACTTCCTGCAGGGGCTTGCCGTTGGCCAGGGTGCCGACGCCGAGCTTGTCGGCCATCTGCTTCATCGGGCACAGGCCGGTCTGCTGCTCCAGCTGCACGAAGTAGGTGTTGACCGACTTCTGCATGGCGACCGTCATGTTGTACGGGCCGATCTCGTAGGTGGACTCGTTCTGCACGGTGGGCTTGGAGGTGTCGTTCCAGGTGCCCTGGCAGGTGGAGACCCGGGGGTACTCCATCTTGTTCGGCGAGGAGAGTTCCTGGCTGAGCGGGACGCCGTTCTCCAGGGCGGCCGCGGCCAGGATCGGCTTGAAGGTCGAGCCGGGGGAGAAGCCGTTGCCGCCGCCCATGGCCGCGCCGGCGTTCAGGTTGAGGACGGTCTGCTTCTTGGACTCGTCCAGGCCGTACGGGCGGGTCTGCGCCATCGCGAGGATCTCGCCGGTGCCGGGCTTGACCATGGTGCCGGCGGCGGACACCTTGTCGGTCACGTTGACCTTCTTGGTGACGGCCTTGTTCATGGCCTGCTGCTTGTCCGGGTCGATGGTGGTGTTGATCTTCAGGCCACCCTGCGACCAGAGCTTCTGCCGGTCGGCGGCGGTCTTGCCGAACGCCGGGTCCTGCTTGATCACGTGGCGCACGTAGTCGCAGAAGAAGCCCATGCCGTTGCTGGCGGTGATGCAGCCGTTCTGCGGCTCGGTGTACTTGATGCCCAGGTCGGCGGCGATCGCGGCCTTGGCCTCGTCCGGCGAGATGTGCTTGTACTCCAGCAGCTTGTTGATCACCGTGTTGCGGCGGGTCTGCGCGGCCTGCGGGTGGGTGATCGGGTCGTACGCCGAGGGGTTCTGCACCAGGCCGGCCAGCATCGCGGCCTCGGGGAGGGTGAGGTCCTTGGCGCTCTTGTTGAAGTAGCGCTTGGCGGCGGACTCGATGCCGTACGCCTGGTGGCCGTAGAAGGTGATGTTCAGGTAGTTGGTGAGGATCTGGTCCTTGCTCAGGTCCTCTTCCAGCTTGATGGCGTACTTGAGCTCCTGGATCTTGCGACCCATGCTCTTCTTGGTGGCTTCCAGGAACGCCTGCTGGTCGTCGCCGGCCTGCTCGACGAAGACGTTCTTCACGTACTGCTGGGTGAGCGTGGAGGCACCCTGGGCGGTGGTGCCGGACTCCGCGTTCTTGGTGGCCGCGCGCAGTACGCCCTTGAGGTCGACGGCGCCGTGCTCGTAGAAGCGGTTGTCCTCGATGTCCACCTGGGCCTGGCGCATGATCGGCGCCATCTGCTCCTTGGTGAGGATGGTGCGGTCGCGGTCGTAGACCTTGGCGATCAGGCCACCCTTGGCGTCGTAGATCATCGACACCTGCGAGAGCGTGGGCGTCTTGAAGTCGTCCGGGATGTTGTCGAACGATTCGGCGGTGTCCTTGGCCGTCAGGCCGAACGCGCCGACGGCCGGCAGGGCCATGCCGGCGACCAGGATGCCTGCGAGCACGGCGCTGCCCAGGAACTTGACGCCGAGCCCTGCCTTGTCCAGTGCGGTGCCCTCGGATCGGGTAGCTGCCATGGGGAGAACCCTACGTTGCGGAATCCCGTACAGGGGGGCAGGTGTTCGCCTACGCTTGTCACAGAACTGCGACAGCTTCGCTCTGCTCATCACCGTCACTCTTGTGAGTGATGAGCTTTGTCCGATTCGGGGCATTCTGAGCCACTTTCAGGCGGCTGCACGGCGGGCCGCTGTTGCACACCGTGACGAAAACGCACCATTCGGCCCCCGCAAGGCCCGCGACCTGCAATCACTCCAACGAGTGAGCTGTCGGACACCCATAGTCCGATCGGGTCATTCGAGATTGGGCCGACAGGGGCTGTTGCGTTGTGTCGTTCTTCCGTAACGTCCTCAACTGGCAACGGTGAATATGCCGTTGCCGCCGTGGGGGAGCCCCGAATCGGGAGAGGACGGCGCCGGGATGGGCTGGGTGGACGACTGGAGCGTGCAGGCCGCGTGCCGCACGAGTGATCCGGATGAACTGTTCGTGCAGGGGGCGGCGCAGAACCGCGCCAAGGCGGTGTGCAGCGGCTGTCCGGTGCGCACCGAGTGCCTCGCGGACGCACTCGACAACCGTGTCGAGTTCGGCGTGTGGGGCGGAATGACGGAGCGCGAGCGTCGGGCGCTGCTGCGCCGGCGGCCGACCGTGGGGTCCTGGCGGAGGCTGCTGGAGACCGCGCGCACCGAGTACGAGGAGTCGCTGGCCACCGGGGTGGTCCTGCGGGACTACGCCCAGGCGGGCTGACGCTCCGTCAAGCAGGGCGGTGCGGTGGGCCGTCGGCTCACTCGGCGGGGGAGCCGAGGCGGTCGCCGATGGCCCGCAGTCCGTCCAGGTCGTGGACGTCTCCGGGCAGTGCGGGCACCTCGACGATCGGCACGTCCGGGTAGACCGAGGCGAAGCGGTCGCGGGTGCGCCGTTCCCGGGTCATGACCTGCATCCGTTCGGCGTGCAGGCGTAGCAGTCCGGCGGCCAGGGTCTCGGCCTCGACGGTCGAGGTGGCGGTGCCGTTCTCCTCCAGCGCCTCGGCGGCGGCCAGCGCGCGTTCCGAGGTGAGCTGCTGGGCGCCGCTGGTGTGCACCCGGTTGAGTACCAGCCCGGCCAGTGGCATGGCGTCGGCGGCGAGCCGGTCGACGAAGTACGCGGCCTCGCGCAGCGCGTCGCGTTCGGGCGCGGCGACCACCAGGAACGCGGTGCCGTCGGCCTTCAGCAGCTGGTAGGTGCGGTCGGCGCGCTCCCGCAAGCCGCCGAACATCGAGTCCGTCGCGGAGATGAACATCTGCACGTCGGTGAGCAGTTGGGCCCCGAAGATCTTGCCGAGGGTGCCGGTGATCAGCCCCATGCCGACGTTCAGGAACTTCATCGCGGAGCGGCCGCCGACCTTGGCGGGGGCGGTGAGCAGCCGGATCACCTTGCCGTCCAGGAAGGACCCGAGGCGGGTGGGGGCGTCCAGGAAGTCCAGCGCGGAGCGGGACGGCGGGGTGTCGACGACGATCAGGTCCCATCGGTCCTCGGCGCGGAGCTGGCCGAGCTTCTCCATCGCCATGTACTCCTGGGTGCCCGCGAAACCGGCCGACAGCGATTGGTAGAACGGGTTCTCCATGATGGCCCGGGCCCGTTCGGGTTCGGCGTGGGCGAGCACGACCTCGTCGAAGGTCCGCTTCATGTCCAGCATCATCGCCTGGAGTTCGCCGTCCCCGCGGGTGCCCTTGACCACCCTCGGGGTGTTGTCGAGCTCGGTCAGGCCCATCGACTGGGCGAGCCGGCGGGCCGGGTCGATGGTCAGCACCACGGCGCGGCGGCCGCGTTCGGCGGCGCGCAGGCCGATCGCCGCGGCGGTGGTGGTCTTGCCGACGCCGCCGGAGCCGCAACAGACCACGATCCGGGTCTCCGGGTCGTCGATCAGGGTGTCGATGTCCAGCCCGGTCATGCCGCTCCCTGCCGCTTCAGTTCGCCCGCCAGCCGGTACAGGCCGGCCAGGTCCATGCCCTCGCCGAGCAGTGGCAACTCGTAACTGGGCAGGCGCAGTTGTTGAAGGTCGATGCGCTGGGTGCGTTCCAGTTCGACCCGTTCGGCGTGCTCCCGGGCCTGCTCCAGCAGCGGGTCGAGCAGCGGCTCCACGGCGGCCCGCACGGTCTCCGGCTTGCGCGAACGCCCGCCGAGGCCGGCCTCGCCGAGGGCCAGCGCCACCTCCTCGCGGTGGTCGCCGTGGGCGGCTTCCACCGCCGCCGCGTCCAGGATCGGCGGACGCACCATGTTCACCAGGACGCCGCCGACCGGCAGCCCGGCCTCGCGCAGGTCGGCGATCCCGTCCACCGTCTCCTGCACCGGCATCTCCTCCAGCAGGGTGGTGAAGTGCACCGCCGTCTCCGGGGAACGCAGCACCCGCATCACGGCCTGCGCCTGGGTGTGGATCGGGCCGAACCTGGCCAGGCCCGCCACCTCGGAGTTGACGTTCAGGAAGCGGGTGAGCCGGCCCGTCGGCGGGGCGTCCATCACCACCGCGTCGTACGCCCGCCGGCCGTCCGGGCCCTTGCGGCGGGCCGCCTCGCAGGCCTTGCCGGTGAGCAGCACGTCGCGCACGCCGGGGGCGATGGTGGTGGCGAAGTCCACGAAGCCGACCTTCTGCAGGGCCTTCCCGGCCCGGCCCAGCTTGTAGAACATCTCCAGGTACTCCAGCAGCGCCTGCTCGGTGTCGATGGCCAGCGCGTGCACCTCGCCGTGGCCCTTGCCGGGCAGACCCAGCTGAGCCGGCGTCACGGTCGCCACCCGGCGCTCCTCGTACGGCAGCGCGGCGATCTGGAACAGCTCGGCGATGCCCTGCCGGCCCTCCACCTCGATCAGCAGGGTGCGGCCGCCCTCCGCGGCCAGCGCCAGCGCCAGCGCCGCGGCCAGCGTGGTCTTGCCGGTGCCGCCCTTTCCGCTGACCACGTGCAGCCTGACGCCCTCCCAGTCCGGCTCCCGCGGCGACGCCTGCCCGGTCGGCCCCGCCGTACCGCTGCTGCCCGCCACGCCCGCTCTCCGTCCGTCGCTGCCTGCTCCTGCCGGGGGACCCCACGGGCACCCCTCACCGCGAGGGTAACGAGCGCGCGCTCCGGATGACGGGACCATCCCGGCCGCCCCGGCGATTGGTGGCCCCTTTGTGTCCCACCTCACACCGGCCCGGGCGGCTAGAGTCACCCCCATGACCAAGTGGGAATACGTCACCGTGCCGCTGCTCGTGCACGCCACCAAGCAGATCCTCGACACCTGGGGCCAGGACGGCTGGGAGCTCGTCCAGGTCGTTCCCGGGCCGAACCCGGAGCAGCTGGTCGCGTACCTGAAGCGCGAGAAGGAGTAGTCATGAGCAAGGTAGAGCAGAAGCTCGCTGAGCTCGGGCTGACCCTGCCCGAGGTGGCGGCCCCCGTCGCCGCGTACGTTCCGGCGCTGCGCACCGGCCACTACGTGATGACCTCCGGACAGCTGCCGATGGTCGGCGGCAAGCTGCCGCTGACCGGCAAGGTCGGCGCCGAGGTCACCGCGGAGGACGCCAAGGACCTGGCGCGGATCTGCGCGCTGAACGCGCTCGCCGCGATCAAGTCCGTGATCGGCGACCTCGACAAGGTCGAGCAGGTCGTCAAGGTGGTCGGCTTCGTCGCCTCCGCCCCCGACTTCACCGGCCAGCCCGGCGTGGTCAACGGCACCAGCGAACTGCTGGGCGAGGTCTTCGGCGACAAGGGTGTGCACGCCCGCAGCGCCGTCGGCGTGGCCGTGCTGCCGCTGGACGCGCCGGTCGAGGTCGAGCTGATGGTCCGCTTCCGCGACTGATCGCACTGCCGAGGGGCCCGTCGCCGCAATGCGGTGGCGGGCCCCTCGCGTTGGGGCCTGTCCGCCCGGGTCGACGGCCGTTAACATCCGTGAACATGCCCGAGATGCCGCCGTCCTGGCCCGCCCGAATCCGCGCCCTGGCCACCGGGGAACTCACCCCCGCCGCGCCCCGGCCCGCCGCCACCGTCGTGCTGCTGCGCGACGGCGCCACCGGCCCCGAGGCGTACCTGCTGCGCCGGCGCACCACGATGGCCTTCGCCGGCGGTATGTACGCCTACCCCGGCGGCGGAGTCGACCCGCGCGACCGCGAGGTACGCCCGCCGTGGGCCGGCCCGAGCACCGCGGAATGGGCCGAGCGCCTGGGCGTGGACGAGCCGACCGCCTGCGCGGTGGTCTGCGCCGCCGTCCGGGAGACCTTCGAAGAGGCCGGCGTACTGCTGGCCGGCCCCGACGACCGCACCCTGGTCGAACCCGGCGACTGGGCCGCCGAACGCGCCGCGCTGGAGTCCCACCAGCTCTCCCTCGCCGACTTCCTGGGACAGCACAACCTGGTGCTGCGCAGCGACCTGCTGGCCGCCTGGGCGCGCTGGATCACCCCCGAGTTCGAGGAACGCCGCTTCGACACCTGGTTCTTCGTCGCCGCCCTGCCCGCCGGACAGGCCGCCGCCGACACCGTCGGCGAGGCCGACCGGGTCACCTGGATGACACCCGCCGACGCGGTGGCCGGCTTCCACGAAGGCCGGTTCGGCATGATGCCGCCCACCGTCACCGTGCTCCGCGAACTGACGCCGGTACCCAGCGCCGCCGAGGTACTGACCGCCGCCGCGGACCGCAAGGTGACTCCGGTCCTGGGGCGCGCCGAGCTGGCCGGGGACCGCATGACGGTGCGCTGGCCCGGGTATGACGAACTGACTGTCGACGGCGTGTTCCCGGCGTGAGAGCCTTCCCCCGGGAAGCTCGGCGAAAGCCGCGCCGACCAGCGCCTTTTGGCTGCGACAGCACCGCCCGCGTACACCCCCGGAAGGAGACCTCCGATGACTCACAACGACGTGGCTCGCCGGACCTCGGCCATGCCCACCCGCACCGTCACCCCGCGCGCCGCGGCCTGCGACGCGCCCGCGCCCGCCGCGACCACCACCCGCCTGCTGGTCCGCGAGCTGCCCGCCCGGGCACTGGTGCGGCCGCTCCCGCTGCGACGACTCAGCCGGGCCGAGGCGGACGCCGCGTGAGCGGTCTGCTTCCGGGCGACCCCGCCGACCGCGTCGGCGGGGCCGCCACCCCACGCGCCCAGTGCGTGCTCGCACCCAACCCGTCCCCGATGACGCTGGACGGCACCAACACCTGGCTGCTCTCCGAACCCGGCTCCGACCTCGCCGTCGTGGTCGACCCGGGCCCGCTCGACGAAACCCACCTGCGACGGGTCGTCAGCACCGCCGAACAGCAGGGCAAACGCATCGCCCTCACCCTGCTCACCCACGGCCACGCCGACCACGCCGAAGGCGCCGCCCGGTTCGCCGAACTCACCGGCACCTCGGTACGCGCCCTCGACCCCGCCCTGCGACTCGGCGAGGAAGGCCTGCACGGCGGCCAGCGGCTGGAGATCGGCGGCCTCGACCTGCGCGTCGTGGCCACCCCCGGGCACACCTCCGACTCGCTGACCTTCCACCTGCCCGCCGACGGCGCGATCCTCACCGGCGACACCGTCCTCGGCCGCGGCACCACCATGGTCGCCCACCCCGACGGGCGGCTCGGCGACTACCTGACCTCGCTGCGCCACCTGCACGCGATGGCCGCCGAACACGGCGTCCGCACCGTCCTGCCCGGCCACGGCCCCGTCCTCGCGGACGCACTCGGCGCCGTCGACTACTACCTCGCCCACCGGGCCGGCCGGCTCGCCCAGGTCGAAACCGCCGTCGAGGCGGGCTACCGCACGGCGGCCGAGGTGGTCGCCCGGGTGTACGCGGACGTGGACCGCGCGCTGTGGCCTGCGGCGGAGCTGTCGGTGCGGGCGCAGCTCACGTACCTGGAGGAGCACGGCCTCATCTGAGGCGGGTCGCGAAACGCAGGCGGGCGCGAAAACAGGGGCGCTGGGGGTACCCCCAGCGAAGCGAGGGGGCGGAACTGCGCGAAGCGGAAAGCGACAACAGCGAGATCGCGCCCCGAGCAATCACTTGCACGTGGGCGCGATCTCGCAGCCGAGTACTACCGCGAGCGCCGCGACAGGCGCTCGACGTCCAGCAGGACGACCGCGCGGGCCTCCAGCTTGAGCCAGCCGCGGCCGGCGAAATCGGCGAGGGCCTTGTTGACCGTCTCGCGGGAGGCGCCGACCAGCTGGGCCAGTTCCTCCTGGGTGAGGTCGTGGGCGACGTGGATGCCCTCGTCGGACTGGACGCCGAATCGGCGGGAGAGGTCGAGCAGGGCCTTGGCGACGCGGCCGGGCACGTCGGAGAAGACCAGGTCGGACATCACGTCGTTGGTGCGGCGCAGGCGGCGGGCGATCGCGCGGAGCAGCGCGATGGAGACCTCGGGGCGGGCGTGCAGCAGCGGGAGCAGGTCGCCGTGGCCGAGGCCGAGGAGCTTGACCTCGGTGAGGGCGGTGGCGGTGGCGGTGCGCGGGCCCGGGTCGAACAGCGAGAGTTCGCCGATCATCTCGGAGGGGCCGAGCACGGCGAGCATGTTCTCGCGGCCGTCCGGGGACGCGCGGTGCAGCTTGACCTTGCCCTCGACCACGACGTACAGCCGGTCGCCCGGGTCGCCCTCGTGGAACAGCGACTCGCCACGGGCGAGCGTCACCTCGGTCATGGAAGCGCGGAGCTCGGCAGCCTGGTCGTCGTCGAGTGCCGCGAACAGCGCGGCGCGCCGCAGAACGTCGTCCACGAGCTTCCTCCTGCTGGTGTCATGGGCAGTGCTATTCACCACCAAGGATGACGCATGTCGCTCCGATCATATGAGGAGGGGGGTGTGCCGGGTGCGGCCTACGCGGCCATTCGCGCACTTGGAGTGACGGTCGCGGCGGCCTGGGTCCGGCGGCGTGTCGCCGGTCGGGCGGACCTGGCGGAACAGCGTGGCGTGCATCGGTTCACTCCCGGGGAGGTGCTGAACGGGGCTTCCGGGAGCAGTCGATCCGGTTCCGGCGAGGTAGTCAACTCGGCGTTTTGGCAAGAGAGTTGGCGGCCGTCGTGCCGGTCGTCGGGGCGGCGACGGTCAGCACCGGGCACGGGGCGTGACCGCGGCAGTGCCGCGCGGTGTGGTCGCCGTGCGGGTGCGGCCAGTGGCGGTGCGGGGTGCCGAGCAGCAGCAGGTCGGCCGGGCCGGTGACCGCGGCGACCAGGGCCGGGCCGGCCGCTCCCGTGACCACGGCGGGGCGGACCAGCACGTCGCCCGGCCAGCCGCCGAGCGCGGCGTCGAACGCGGCGTCCAGCAGCATCCCGGCGGCGCGGGCGGGCACCGCGTCGGACGGGCGGCGGGCGAGCACCGGGACCAGCACGGCGCCGCGTACCGCCGCCTCCATCGCGGCCCGGCGCAGCGCGGCCAGGCTGTCCGGCGAGCCGTCCACACCGACCACCACATGGGTCTCGTTCGGTTCCATGACCGGCCTCCTCGTCCCCCTCCTTCAGTGAACGCCGCCGGCGGCGGCCCGGGCGTCAGGGCGGCGTTGGGAAACCGGCCGCGGGCGTCAGGGAGCCGTCAAGGACGGCCGGGGGCGGCCTGCGGCGCGATCTGCTGGTGCCTGCGGGCCCCGCCGGGGCCCGCGAATTCCGGACGGAGGACGTGATGGAGCAGCGGCCGCGCATCGTGGTCGGGGTCAGCGGATCGCTCGGCAGCCTGGCGGCCGTGCACCGCGCGGTGGCCGAGGCCCGGCGGCTGGGCGGCGAGGTGCTGGCCCTGCACGCCTGGGAGCCGCCGAGCGGCGAGTTCGGCCACCGCCGCTCGCCCTGCCCGCCGCTGATGTCGGCGGTGCGCGAACTGGCCGCGACCACGCTGGCCGAGGCGATGGCCGAGGCGTTCGGCGGCACCGACCCCGGCGTCCCGCTCACCGCCCGCACCGTCCGCGGCCGGACCGCCCCCACCCTGCTGGCCGCCGCCGGCCGGCCCGGCGACCTGCTGGTCCTCGGCCCGTCCGGCTCCTGGCTGCACCGCGGCCTGCGCGGCTCCGTCCCCGCGTACTGCGTGCGCCGGGCGAACTGCCCCGTGCTGGTCGTCCCGCGCTCCGAACTCGCCTCCACCCTGGACGAGGTGAGCGGACGCCTGTTCGCCGCCCGGGCCCTCGACGCGGAGCTGCGCGGGCTGGTGGCGGTGTCCGGCGGTGCCTGATCGGCTGCCCGTCGCACTGTCCGGCGCGGCGGCCCTGCTGCTGGGCGCGGCGACCGCGCTCACGCTCGCACCGCTCGGCGAACTGCGCGCCGGCTGGTTCGCCCTCACCGCGTTCGCCGCCGGGTGCGCCGCCCTCGGCACCCGCTCCCGGCCCGCCGCCGCGCCGCTCGTCGGCCTGGCGGCCTGGCTCTTCCACAACGGCTTCGCCGAACACCGCTACGCCGAGATCGGCTGGGCCGGCCCCGGCCCCGAGGCCGGCCACCTCGCGCTGTTCACTGCGGCGGCCCTGCTCGCCGCCCTCCCGCGGGGCCGGGTGCGCTCCCGGAAGTGAGCACAAGTACAAAGGAGACGGCGGCAGTTCGGGCTGTGGGGGCCCGCTCGGCCGCGAACGGGGCGGCCCGGGTGGTGCGTGGGGGCACTTCCCGGGCCGCTCGCCTGTGCGGGCGTCCACAATGGACGTATGACCGCGCACGAGGACGGCCTGCCCGCGCTCACCCGGCTGCTCGCCCGGGGTGGCGTGGCGGTGCTGAGCGGTGCCGGACTGTCGACCGAGTCCGGGATCCCGGACTACCGGGGGCCGGACGGGATCCGACGGCACCGGGCGCCGATGACCTACCAGGAGTTCCTGGCGGGGGAGCCGGCCCGCCGCCGCTACTGGGCGCGCAGCCACGCCGGGCGCGCCGTGATCGCCAGGGCCCGCCCGAACGCCGGCCACCTCGCGGTGGCCCGGCTGCGCGCCGCCGGACCGCTCGCGTCGGTGATCACCCAGAACGTCGACGGCCTGCACCGCGCCGCGGGCACCACCGACGCCGTCGAACTGCACGGCGGCCTCGACCGGGTGATCTGCCTCTCCTGCGCCGCGATCAGTCCCCGCGCCGAACTCGACGAACGCCTCACCGCCCTCAACCCCGCCTTCCGGGAGGCCGGTTCACGCATCAACCCGGACGGCGACGTCGAACTCCCCGACGACCTGGTGACGTCCTTCACCGTCGCCGACTGCGCCCGCTGCGGCGGCGTCCTCAAACCCGACGTGGTGTTCTTCGGTGAGAACGTCCCCAAGGCGCGCGTCGAGCACTGCTACCGCCTGGTCGACGAAGCCCGCGCCCTGCTCGTCCTCGGCTCCTCCCTGGCCGTTCTCTCCGGCCTCCGCTTCGTCCGCCGCACCGCGAAGGCCGGCAAACCCGTCGCCATCATCAACCAGGGCCCCACCCGCGCCGACGACCTCGCCACCCTCCACCTCGACCGCCCCCTCGGCGAGACCCTGACCGCCCTGGCCGAGCGACTCGGCGCATAGCCCCGAGCGGCCCGGGCTCACGCCGCCGCCGGCGCGGTGGGCCGGCAGATCGCGACGAGCTCCAGCCGTGGCACGACGTAGTGGGTGAGCAGCCCGCCGGTGACGTGTTCGGCGTCGGGCGGATACTCCCAGCTCCAGCTCACTCGTTCACCGCCGCGAACGCGGCTCGGTACAGCTCGGCGACCGTGACGGCGTGCCGACGGCACTCTTCGATGCTCGCCGCGTGGTTGGCGAGGTAGTTCGACCGGTGGTAGGCCCGGGAGGCCGCCGGGAGGCGCTCGATCTCCAGCACGGCAGCCCAGTGCGCGACGAAGGAGCGGATGGGCTGGACGCCGCCGGTGGCGATGGCCTCGGCCATGGCTCCGGTCTGGCCCTCGATCATCTCCGGTAGCCGGTCGGGGGCGACCACGGCCAGCGCGGCTTTCAGGGCGGCCGGGGTCTTGTCCGGCCGGGGGATGAGCTCCGTCTCCTCGGACGCGGCCCGGCTCATGACTGGCTCCTCTCCTCTGTTGTGAGGCCACCGGGCCGGACCCACACCCACGGGCCCGGAGGTGGGGCGTCAAGGGGGCGTCAAGGCTGGGGAACCACCCGTATGGGGGGCGTCAGGGACCGTAAATGCGGGCGGCTGCGCTGATTGGCTCTGAGGGCCGGCGAGATACGCAGGCCGTTGTCCCGAGCCACCTTGGTGGATGCCATGTCGGATCTGATCTATGTCGGTGTCACGGTCGCCGTGTTCGCCGTCATCGCCCTGATCGCGCGGGGGGTGGAGAAGCTGTGACCGCGGAGAACATCGTCGGTCTCATCGTCGCCGCCGCGCTGGTCGGTTACCTCGTTCTCGCGTTGATCCACCCGGAGAAGTTCTGACATGAGTGCCACTCTTGCCGGCTGGCTCCAGGCGATCGCCCTGGTCGGTGCGCTGGCTCTCTGCTACCGGCCGCTGGGTGACTACATCGCGCGGCTGCTCACCACCGCGAAACATCTGAGAGCCGAGAAGGCCCTGTACCGACTGGTCGGCGTCGACGGCGACGCCGACCAGCGCTGGCCGGTGTACTTGCGGTCGGTGCTGGCGTTCTCGACGCTGTCGGTGCTGTTCCTGTACGGGCTGATCCGGCTGCAGACGCACCTGCTGCTGAGCCTGGGCGTGCCCGAGATGGAGGCGCACCAGGCCTGGAACACCGCGATCTCGTTCACCGCCAACACCAACTGGCAGTCGTACAGCGGCGAGTCCGCGATGGGCCACCTGGTGCAGATGACGGGCCTGGCGGTGCAGAACTTCGTCTCCGCGGCCGTCGGCATCGCCGTGGTCGCGGCGCTGATCCGCGGTTTCACCCGCAACCGCACCGACCGGGTCGGCAACTTCTGGGTGGACCTGACCCGGATCTCGCTGCGCCTGCTGCTGCCGATCGCGATCGTGTTCGCGCTGGTGCTGGCCGCGAACGGCGTGGTGCAGAACTTCCACGGTTTCCACGAGGTCGGCACGCTGACGGGCGCTCAGCAGGCGATCCCGGGCGGGCCGGTGGCCTCGCAGGAGGTCATCAAGCTGCTCGGCACCAACGGCGGCGGCTTCTACAACGCCAACTCGGCGCACCCGTTCGAGAACCCGACCGGCTTCACCAACCTGGTGGAGATCTTCCTGATACTGGTGATCGCGTTCTCGCTGCCGCGCACCTTCGGCCGGATGGTCGGCGACCACCGCCAGGGCTACGCGATCGTCGCGGTGATGGGCCTGTTCTGGGTGGCCTCGGCCGCGCTGATCACGTTCTTCGAGCACCAGCACGGCGGCACCGCCCTGCAGGCCGCCGGCGCGGCGATGGAGGGCAAGGAGCAGCGGCTCGGCATCGCCGGGTCGAGCCTGTTCGCGGCGTCCACCACGCTCACCTCGACAGGTGCGGTGAACTCCTTCCACGACTCGTACTCGCCGTTCGGCGGCGGTCTGGCGATCTTCAACATGATGCTCGGCGAGATCGCGCCCGGCGGTACCGGCTCCGGCCTGTACGGGATGCTGATCCTGGCGATCGTCGCGGTGTTCGTGGCCGGTCTGATGGTCGGCCGCACCCCCGAGTACCTGGGCAAGAAGCTCGGCGGCCGGGAGATGAAGTTCGCCTCGCTGTACATCCTCACCACCCCGACGATCGTGCTGATCGGCGCCGGCACCGCGATCGCCCTGCCCGGCGAGCGCGCCGGGATGCTCAACTCCGGGGCGCACGGCTTCTCCGAGGTGCTGTACGCGTTCACCTCGGCCGCGAACAACAACGGCTCGGCGTTCGCCGGCATCACCGTGAACACCACCTGGTACGACACGGCGCTGGGCCTGGCGATGGTGTTCGGACGGTTCCTGCCGATGGTGTTCGTGCTGGCACTGGCCGGCTCGCTGGCCAAGCAGCAGCCCGTCCCGGCGAGCGCGGGCACCCTGCCCACCCACAAGCCGCTGTTCGTCGGACTGCTCTCCGGTGTGGTGCTGATCGTCGTCGGCCTCACCTACTTCCCGGCCCTGGCCCTCGGGCCGATCGCAGAAGGTCTCCACTGATGTCCACCACCCTTGAACCGGCGGCCCCCGAACAGGCGCCGCACAGAGTCTCCGCGGGCCTGCTCGATCCGAAGCTGCTGCTCGCCTCGCTGCCCGACGCGGTGAAGAAGCTCGACCCCCGGGTGATGGTGAAGAACCCGGTGATGTTCGTGGTCGAGGTCGGCTCGGTGGTCACCACCGTCGCCGCGATCGCCGACCCGTCGGTGTTCGCCTGGGCGATCACCGTCTGGCTCTGGCTGACCACGGTGTTCGCCAACCTGGCCGAGGCGGTCGCCGAGGGCCGCGGCAAGGCACAGGCCGACACGCTGCGCCGTGCCAAGTCCGACACCATGGCCCGACGTCTCGTCAACTGGCCTGCGGCGCAGACCGAGGAGGAGGTGCCGGGCACCGCGCTGCGGCTCGGCGACCACGTGGTGGTCGAGGCCGGGCAGGTCATCCCGGGCGACGGCGACGTGGTCGAGGGCATCGCCAGCGTCGACGAGTCGGCGATCACCGGCGAGTCCGCGCCGGTGATCCGCGAGTCCGGCGGCGACCGCTCGGCCGTCACCGGCGGCACCAAGGTGCTGTCCGACCGGATCGTGGTGAAGATCAGCTCCGAACCGGGCAAGACCTTCATCGACCGGATGATCGCCCTGGTGGAGGGCGCGGCCCGGCAGAAGACGCCGAACGAGATCGCGCTGAACATCCTGCTGGCCTCGCTGACCATCGTGTTCCTGATCGCGGTGGTCACCCTGCAGCCGATGGCGACGTACGCGGGCGCCCCGCAGCCCACCGTGGTGCTGGTCGCGCTGATCGTGGCGCTGATCCCGACCACCATCGGCGCGCTGCTCTCGGCGATCGGCATCGCCGGCATGGACCGGCTGGTGCAGCGCAACGTGCTGGCGATGTCGGGCCGGGCCGTGGAGGCCGCCGGCGACGTCAACACCCTGCTGCTCGACAAGACCGGCACCATCACGCTCGGCAACCGGCAGGCCGCCGAGTTCCAGCCCGCCGAGGGCGTGAGCGTCGAGGAACTCGCGGACGCCGCGCAGCTGTCCTCGCTGGCCGACGAGACCCCCGAGGGCCGCTCGATCGTGGTGCTCGCCAAGACCGGGTACGGCCTGCGGGCCCGCGCCCAGGGCGAGTTGGCGCACGCCGAATGGGTGCCGTTCACCGCGCAGACCCGGATGTCGGGCGTCAACCTTCCCGAGGGGGACGGCCGCGAGGTCCGCAAGGGCGCGGCCGCCTCGGTCGCCAACTGGGTGACGGGCAACGGCGGTTCGGTCGGCCCCGAGGTCGCGCAGCTGGTCGACGGGATCTCCGCCGCCGGTGGCACCCCGCTGGTGGTCGCCGACCGCGAGGGCGAACGGCCGCCCCGGGTGCTCGGCGTGATCCACCTCAAGGACGTGGTCAAGGAGGGCATGCGCGAGCGCTTCGCGGAGCTGCGCCGGATGGGCATCAAGACCGTGATGATCACCGGCGACAACCCGCTGACCGCCCGGGCGATCGCCCAGGAGGCAGGCGTCGACGACTTCCTCGCCGAGGCCACCCCCGAGGACAAGATGGCCCTGATCCGCAAGGAACAGGAGGGCGGCAAGCTGGTCGCGATGACCGGCGACGGCACCAACGACGCCCCGGCGCTCGCCCAGGCCGACGTCGGCGTGGCGATGAACACCGGCACCATGGCGGCCAAGGAGGCCGGCAACATGGTGGACCTGGACTCCAACCCGACCAAGCTGATCGAGATCGTCGAGATCGGCAAGCAACTGCTCATCACCCGCGGCGCGTTGACGACCTTCTCGATCGCCAACGACGTGGCCAAGTACTTCGCGATCATCCCCGCGATGTTCGCCGGCGTGTACCCCGGCCTGCGGCACCTGAACATCATGGGCCTGCACAGCCCGACCTCCGCGATCACCTCGGCGATCATCTTCAACGCCCTGGTCATCATCGGCCTGATTCCGCTCGCCCTGCGCGGCGTCAAGTACCGTCCGTCCGACGCCAGTTCGCTGCTGTCCCGGAACATCGGGGTCTACGGCATAGGGGGCCTGGTGGTGCCGTTCGTCGGCATCAAGGCCATCGACCTGATCGTCCAGTTCGTCCCCGGCCTGAGCTGACAGAGAGGAGAACGAGACATGCCCACCTTCCTGCGTACCCACCTCACCGCGCTGCGGATGCTGCTGGTGATGACCGTGATCCTCGGCATCGCCTACCCGCTGCTGATCACCGGCATCAGCCAACTCGCGTTCCCCGCCAAGGCCAACGGCTCGGTGGTGAAGAACGACGGCAAGGAGATCGGCTCCAGCCTGCTCGGCCAGAGCTTCGACCTGCCCAAGCAGAACCCCGACGACCCGGACGAGCAGGCGCAGCCCGACCCGAAGTGGTTCCAGCCCCGCCCGTCGGCCGGCGGCTACGACCCGAAGTCCTCCGGCGCGTCCAACCTCGGCCCGAACAGCGCCGACCTGCTGAAGGCCGTCGAGGAGCGCCGCGCCGCCGTCGCCGCGTTCGACGGCGTCGACCCGGCGAGCGTCCCCCCGGACGCGCTGACCGCCTCCGGCTCCGGACTCGACCCGCAGATCTCCGTCGCGTACGCCAAGGAACAGGTCCAGCGCGTCGCCCGGGCCCGCGGCGTCAGCCCCGAGCAACTCGACCGGCTGATCGGCGAGTTCACCGACGGCCGTTCGCTCGGCTTCCTCGGCCAGGGCGGCGTCAACGTGGTGCTGCTCAACCGTGCGGTCGCCGACCTGAAGTGACGATGCGTCCCTTACCGAAGCAGGCCGACCCGGGCGCTCCCCCGCCCGGGTCGGCCGGCCGCGTACCCGCCCCTACCGACCCGACCGTGAGACGAGCCGCCATGCCAGTTGACCCAGGACAGGCCTTCGGAGCCCGGATGCCCGCCCACCGGCGGGGCCGGCTACGGGTCTACCTGGGCGCGGCCCCCGGCGTCGGCAAGACCTACCGGATGCTCGACGAGGCGCACCGCCGCCAGGAGCGCGGCACCGACGTGGTCGTCGGCTTCCTGGAGACGCACAACCGGCCCCGCACCGCCCGGCTGCTCGACGGACTGGAACAACTCCCGCGCACCACAAGGCGCTACCGCGACGCCGAATTCGCCGAACTCGACCTGGACGCGCTGCTGGCCCGACGGCCCGAACTCGCCCTGGTCGACGAACTCGCCCACACCAACATCCCCGGCGGACGGCACGCCAAGCGCTGGCAGGACGTCGAAGAACTCCTCGCCGCCGGCATCGACGTCGTCACCACCGTCAACATCCAGCACCTCGAATCGCTCAACGACGTGGTGCAGAAGATCACCGGCGTACCGCAGCGCGAAACCGTCCCCGACGAAGTGGTGCGCCGCGCCGACCAGATCGAACTCGTCGACATGGCCCCGCAGGCACTGCGCCGCCGCCTCGCCCACGGCAACGTCTACCAGGCCGAGAAGGTCGACGCCGCGCTCGCCAACTACTTCCGGGTCGGCAACCTCACCGCACTGCGCGAACTCGCCCTGCTCTGGCTGGCCGGCCGGGTCGACGAAGGACTGCGCGACTACCGGGCCGTGCACAACATCGACCGGGTCTGGGAGACCCGCGAACGCGTCGTCGTCGCCCTCACCGGCGGACCCGAAGGCCCCACCCTGATCCGCCGCGCCGCCCGGATCTGCGACCGCACCGCCGGCGGCGAACTCCTCGCCGTGCACGTCACCCGCAGCGACGGCCTGGCCGGCGCCTCACCCGGCCGGCTCGCCGAACAGCGCAGCCTGGTCGAATCCCTCGGCGGCAGCTACCACCTGGTCGTCGGCGACGACATCCCCGAAACACTGCTGACCTTCGCCCGCGCCCGCGACGCCACCCAACTCGTCCTCGGCACCAGCCGGCGCGGCCGCACCAGCCGCTTCCTCACCGGACCCGGCATCGGCGAAACCACCGTCGACCGGTCCGAGGACATCGACGTCCACATGGTCACCCACGCGTTCACCGGCCGCGGCCGGCTCCCCTCGCTCGGCCGCCGGCACTCCCGCCGCCGCACCCTCGCCGGATACGCCGCCGGACTCGCCGTCCCCTGGGTGCTGACCGCCGTGCTCTCCCAGGGCCACCACGCGCTGAACCTCACCACCGACGCGCTGATCTTCCAACTCGGCGTCGTCGCCGTCGCGTTGCTCGGCGGAGCGACCTCCGCCCTGCTCGCCTCGGTGGTCGCCTCACTGCTGCTGAACTACTACTTCATCCCGCCCGTGCACACCTTCACCATCGGCGAGGCCAACAACTTCATCGCCCTCGCCGTCTTCGCCGCCGTCGCCCTCTGCGTGTCCACCGTCGTCGACCACTCCACCCGGCAGACCGCCCGCGCCGCCCGCGCCACCGCCGAAGCCGAAACCCTCTCCACCCTGGCCGGCTCCGTCCTGCGCGGCGCCGACGCCGTCCCCGCCCTGCTCGAACGCACCCGCACCTCCTTCGGCCTCGACACCGCCGCCCTGCTCGACCCCGCCACCGGCGACGTCCTCGCCCGCACCGACACCCCCGCGGCCGCCGACGAACACCCCGAAACCACCGAACTGCCCGTCGGCGCCGACGCGTTGCTCGTCCTCACCGGACGCCGACTGTCCGACACCGACCACCGGGTACTCGCCGCGTTCGCCGCCCACCTCGCCGCCGCCCTCGAACGCGACCGCCTCGCCACCGCCGCCGCCGAGGTCGAACCCATCCGCGCCGCCGACCGGATGCGCACCGCCCTGCTCGCCGCCGTCAGCCACGACCTGCGTACCCCGCTCGCCACCGCCCTCGCCTCCGTCGGCTCCCTGCGCAGCCCCGACGTCGAATTCTCCGCCGACGACCGGAACGAACTGCTCGCCCTCGCCGACGAATCCCTCGTCGAACTCACCCGACTCGTCGACAACCTGCTCGACCTCAGCCGCCTCCAGGCCGGCGCCCTCACCCTGCACCTGCAACCCACCCACCTCGACGAGATCCTGCCCCGCGCCCTCGACTCACTGCCCGACCCCGACGCGCCCGTCCAACCCCTCGACCTCGACACCGCCCCGCCCGTCCTCGCCGACCCGCCACTGCTCGAACGCGTCCTCGCCAACGTCGTCACCAACGCGCTCCGGCACAACGCACCCGGCGCACCCGTCCTGGTCACCGCCTCCGCCCACGCCGACCGCGTCGAGATCCGCATCGTCGACCGCGGACCCGGCATCCCGCCCGAGGACCGCGACCGCGTCTTCCTGCCGTTCCAACGCCTCGGCGACACCGACAACACCACCGGCCTCGGCCTCGGCCTCGCCCTCTCCCGCGGCCTCGCCGAAGCCATGGGCGGCAGCCTCGACGTCGAGGACACCCCCGGCGGCGGCGCCACCCTGCTGCTCACCCTGCCCGCCGCCACCACCGAACAGGAAGCCTCATGACCCGCGTCCTGGCCGTCGACGACGAACCCCGCCTGCTGCGCACCCTGCGCCTCAACCTGGTCGCCCGCCAGTACGCGGCCCTCACCGCAGGCACCGCCCGACAGGCCCTCGAACTCGCCGAGCAGACCCCGCCCGACGCCGTCCTGCTCGACCTCGGCCTGCCCGACCAGGACGGCATGGACGTCCTGCGCGCCCTGCGCCGCCACAGCTCCGCACCCGTCATCGTGCTCTCCGGACGCACCGACCCCGCCGACCGCATCCACGCCCTCGACGGCGGCGCCGACGACTACCTCACCAAACCCTTCGTCATGGACGAACTCTTCGCCCGGCTCCGCGCCGTCCTGCGCCGCCCCGCACCCGCCACCGCCCCGCCACTCGCCCGGATCGGCGACCACGCCGTCGACCCCGCCGCCGCCCGCGCCACCGGACCCGACGGCCCCGTACGCCTCACCCCCATCGAATGGAAACTGCTCTCCGTGCTGCTCGCGGCCCCCGGCCGGCTCGTCGGCCGCCAACAACTCCTCACCGCCGTCTGGGGACCGGGCCACGAAGAACACGGCAACTACCTGCGGGTCCACTTCGCGGCCCTGCGCCGCAAACTCGAACGCGACCCGCACCGCCCCCGCCACCTGATCACCGAACCCGGCCTCGGCTACCGCTACCTTCCCTGACGGGCCACCAGCCGCCGGCCCACGCCCGCCACCACACTGCCCGCGACCGTCCCCAGCAGCGCGCCCGCCACCACGTCCCCCGGGTAGTGCACGCCTGTGTGCACCCGCGAGTAGCCCACCGACGCCGCGAGCAGGCCCAACGGGGCCGCCGCCCAAGGCAGTTGGGAGGCCACTCCGGTGGCGAACGCGAACGCCGACGCGGTGTGCCCGGACGGGAACGACCCCGACTCCGGCATCGGCACCTGCCGCGCCTGCGGCACCTTCCCCGCCACCCGGTCCGGCCGGGCCCGCCGCGCCAGCGACTTGCCCGCCACGTTCGCCGCCGCCGACGCCACCGCCACCGACCCCAGCCCCACCAGCGCCGCCCGGCGCGACGCCCCCGGCACCAGCGCCAGGCCGCACGCCACCGCCACCGACAGCTTCGAGTGGTTCGCCGCCGTCGACAGCCGCCGCAGGCCCTCGTCCAGCGCCGGCGTCGGCGTCGCCGCGATCGCCACGTACACCGCCAGGTCCACCGCCGACACGTCCGCCATCACCCGGCGCCCGGCCGGCACCCACCGCTCCACCGCCCTCACCGCGCACCGTCGTTCGCCTCGACGCGGCCCGCCGCCAGCCGCGACAGCAGCCCCCATGACAGCGGCGGCGCCGGCCGCACCGCACCCGGACGGCGCCGCGGCACCCGCACCCGCAGCGCCCCCGGCCGGATCACGCACCGCACCGGGACGTCCAGCTCCAACGCCTCGCCGTCCACCGCCACCGGAATCCTCGCCGCCTCCGCCGTCACCAGCACCTCACGCCCCACCAGGGTCCGCACCGCCTCCGCATTCGTACCCCGCAACGCCAGCTCCGCCGCCTGCGCCGCGCCGTCCACCCTCACCCCCAGCACCCCCAGCCGGCCCAGATCCAGCCGCGAACGCCGCCCCGGATCCAGCAGGTCCCCCGCGTCGTACGGGTTGTTGCTGACCAGCACCGCGTGCGGCCGCTCCAGCACCTCCCCGCCCACCTCGGCCCGCAGCTCCGCGCCCGCGTACCCCACCAGCAGGTCCGGCAGCATCGCCAGCATCGTCGACGCCTTCGCGTCCCGGTACTCCGGATTCCGCACGACCTCCGCGTAGGTGCCGAACGACACGTTGTTCACGAACGCCCGACCCGCCACCTCGCCCAGGTCCACCCGCAGCTCCACACCGTCCGTCAACGCGTCCAGGCCGCTCGCCGGGTCGTCCCGGTCCAGGCCCAGATCCAGCGCGAAGTGGTTGCGGGTGCCCGCCGCCACCACCAGGAACGGCAACCCGTGCCGGGCCGCGACCTGTGCCACCAGCGCCTGCGTGCCGTCCCCGCCGGCCACACCCAGCAGATCCGCGCCGTCCGCCACGGCCCGCTCCGCGAGCAGCGCCACGTCCTGCTCCGGTCCGGCAGAGGGGTCGAGCAGCACCACCTCGGCCCCCAACTCCCGGGCCCGGTCGGCCAAGCGGAACTCCCGCACCTTCCCGCCGCCGGACTCCGGATTCATGATCAGCACCGGCCTGCGCGGCCCCGGCGCCTCCCGCTCCCGCACCTCGCGCGGCCCCCGCGCCGAGCGCAGCGCCGACCGTCCCAGTGACAGGCCCGCCGACCACAGCGCCACCGCGCCCAGCACCCACGGCCACGTCTCCGCCCCGACGACCAGCGCCACCGCACCCACCGGCGCCGCCACCGCCAACAGCGCCCCGAGCCAACGCGCCGGCCCGCGCCGCGACAACGCCCACCACACCCCCACCGCGATCAGCGCCAACGCCGCCACCCCGACCCCCACCACCAGCGCCCCGCGCAGCCCCGCCCCCGCCGCCAGCACCCCGACCGCCGCCGTCCCGCACCCGATCGCGGCCCGCGCCAGCCACTTCGCCCGCACCACCTCACCCATCCACCGACGGTAACGCCCCGTCAACCATCGGACCCGGAAAGACGATCGGGCTGTGGCAGAATCCGCCGGGTGACCATCCGGGTACTGCTCGCCGACGACCAGGAGATGGTGCGACGCGGACTGCGCCGCATCCTCGAAACCCAACCGGACATCCAGGTGGTCGGCGAGGCCGCCGACGGCATCGCCACCGTCGAAGCCGCCCGCGCGCTGCGCCCGGACGTCGCCCTCGTCGACGTCCGGATGCCCCGGATGGACGGCCTCGAAGTCGTCCGCCAACTCTGCGGGCCCACCGCCGACCCACAGGTCAAAGTGGTCGTGGTGACGACGTTCGACCTCGACGAGTACGTGTACCCGGCGCTGCGCGGCGGCGCCTCCGGCTTCCTGCTCAAACGCTCCGGACCGGCCCTGCTGATCGAAGCCGTCCGCGCCGCCACAGCCGGCGACAGCCTGATCAGCCCGTCCGTCACCGTCCGCCTGCTCCAGCACGTCACCGGCCGCCGCCCCGAGGCCGCTCCGCTCGCCGAACCCCTCACCACCCGCGAACAGGAGATCACCCGCGAAGTCGCCGCCGGACGCACCAACGCCGACATCGCCGCCGCGCTGTTCATCTCGGCCGGCACCGTGAAGACCCACGTCGCACACATCCAGCGCAAACTCGGCGTCCGCAACCGGGTCGGCATCGCCATGCGCGCCTTCGAACTCGGCTACCTCACCGACCTGCCCGCATGACCGTCCGCCGCGCCCTCACCGCCGTCGCGGCCGTGCTGCTGCTCGTGCCGGCCGTGCTCGGGCCCCCGGCCGGCTGGATCCCCGGCGGCACCGCCGTCCTGGTCCTCGCCCTCGCCGCGCTGCACCGACCGCTCGGCCCGCGCTCACCCGTCCTCGCACCCGTCGCCGCCGCCCTGCTCTCACTCGCCGTCGACGCCGGCTACTTCGGCGACCACGGGCTGGAACTGCTCTGGATGCCCGCCGAGTTCGCCGCCCTGCTGGCCCTGGTGGTACGCGCCGTACGACGCCTGCCGGCCCGCCGCGCCTGGGCCGCCGGCGCGCTCACCACCGCCGCCGCCCTGGCCCTGCCGCTGCGCTTCGCGCTCCGCCAACCCGTGCCGCTGGACGCCTCCGTGGCCGGCCTGGTGATCGCCGTCGCCCCCGTCGCCACCGCCCTCGGCGCCGCCCTCTACCTGCGCGGCCAGGACGACCGCCGGGCCCGCGCCGTCCGCGACGCCCGCCACGAACAGCGCCTCGCCGTCGCTCGCGACCTGCACGACTACGTCGCCCACGAGCTCACCGGCATCCTGCTCGAAGTGCAGGCCGCCCAGGTCAGCGGCTACGACCCGGACGAGAACGCCCGGCTGCTGACCCGGCTGGAAGCCGCCGGACAGCGCGCCCTCGCCTCCATGGACCACACCCTCGACACCCTGCGCGCCCCCGACGACGCCGCCCCGCGCCGCCACGCCCTCACTGAACTCCCCGCCCTGCTCGACCACTTCCCCGACCGGCCCGCGCTGCACCACCCCACCGATCTGCCCGCGCTGCCGCCCGCCGTCGAGGACGCCGCCTACCGGGTCGCGCTGGAAGCGCTCACCAACATCCGCCGCCACGCGCCCGCCGCCGACCGGATCACCGTCGCCGTCGCCCACCATCCCGGCACCGGCCTCACCGTCACCGTTACCGACACCGGCCCCGCCCACCCCCACGCCCGCCCCGGCGGCGGCACCGGCCTGACCGCCCTGCGCACCCGGATCGCCGACCTCGGCGGCGAACTGACCGCCGGCCCGCACGGCCCCGGCTGGCGGGTGGCGGCGACGCTGCCGACCGGCTGAACGCACCGGTAGCTGTGACCGCACCCGCGCCCGGACACGCCGACGGCGCGTGGCCGCCCCTTGCGTCGGGGTGGCCACGCGCCGTCCTGGCTCTCGGGCTCTACTCCTCGACGGGGGTGCCGTCGGCGGCGATCCGGGCGAAGCCGAGGTACTTGTGCAGCGCCTTCGGCAGCAGCACCGAACCGTCGGCCTGCTGGTGCTGCTCCAGCACCGCCGCGATGGTGCGGCCCAGCGGCAGACCCGAACCGTTCACCGTCGCGGCCGGGGTCGGCTTGCCGTTCTCGTCGCGGGTACGGATACCGGCCCGGCGGCCCTGGAAGGTGCCGAAGTCCGACACCGAGGAGATCTCCCGGTAGGTGTCCTGGCTGGGCAGCCACACCTCCAGGTCGTACGTCAGCTGCGAGGAGAAGCCGGTGTCGCCGGCCGCCAACGTGACCACGCGGTAGGCGAGTTCCAGCTCCTGCAGGCACGCCTCGGCGTGCGACACCATCAGCAGCATCTGCTCCCGCGCCTGCTCGGCGGCGCAGATCCGCACCATCTCCACCTTCGAGAACTGGTGCAGCCGGATCAGCCCGCGGGTGTCGCGGCCGTACGAACCGGCCTCCGAACGGAAACACGGGGTGTGCGCGGTGAGCGCCAGCGGCAGCTCGGCCGGGGCGACGATCTCGTCCGCGTACAGGTTGGTCAGCGGCACCTCGGCGGTCGGGATCAGGAACAGGTCCCGGTCCGCGACGCCCGTCCGGAACAGGTCCTCCTCGAACTTCGGCAGCTGGCCGGTGCCCGTCATCGTGCGTCGGTTCACCAGGTACGGCACCGCGTGCTCCACGTAGCCGTGCCGGCGGGTGTGCAGGTCCAGCAGCAGCGCGACGATCGCCCGCTCCAGCGCCGCACCGGTGCCGCGCAGCACGCTGAACCGCGAACCCGACAGCTTGGTGGCCCGGCCGAAGTCCATGATGCCCATGGTCTCGCCCAGGTCGACGTGGTCCTTGGGCGCGAAGCCGAACGCCTGCGGCTCCCCGACCCGGCGCACCTCGAGGGCGTCCTCGTCCGAGAACCCGTCCGGCGCCTCGTCGGCCGGCAGGTTCGGGATGGTCAGCAGCAGATCGGTCAACTCCTGCTGAACCGTCTCCAGTTCGGCCTCGTTCTGCTGGATCTGCTCCTTCAGCGCGCGGGCGCTCTCCTTCAGCTCCGAGACGTCCCCGCCCTGCTTCGCCGTCCGCTGCACCTCCTGCGCGACCTGCTTCGACCTGGCCCGCAGCTCGTCACCGGCCTGAATGCCCGCGTTGCGCCGGGACTGCAGGGCCTCCAGTGCGGACAGGTCGAGCCGGTAGCCGCGACGTGCGAGCCGCCGGACGGCTTCGTCCCCCAGGTCGATCAGGGCGCGGGCATCATGCATCGGAGTCTGCTCCTCGGGACAGCCAGGTGAAGTGTCCCGACCGTAGCAGGGGGGCGGATCGGGGTGCACGGGCTTTGGGGGGCGGTGGGGGCGGGTGGGGGGTCGGTGGGTGTGGTCAGAAGTGATCGGGTTCGGTCAGGTTCGGTCACGCTTGCGAGTTGCTCTACGCGGAGATAATCTCTGCGTAGAGCAACTCGGAAACACGACCGACTCTGCAGGGGGACCTCACCATGTGGCAGCACGAGCACACCGCCGACACCACCGCCGCGCCGCACGCCGTCTGGGCGGTGCTCAGCGACCTGAACGCCTGGCCGAACTGGGACACCTCGATGGAGTCGGTGACGCTCGACGGCCCGTTCGCCGTCGGCAGCAAGGTCGCCATGACGCCGACCGGCCAGGAGCCGATCGTCTCGGTGATCACCCGGATCGAGGAGAACCATGTCTACGCCGACGAGACCGAGTTCGGCGGGACCACGCTGAGCTTCTCGCACACCCTCACCGCCCTGCCCGACGGCGGCACCCGCGTCCTGCACCGCCTCGAGATCACCGGCCCCGACGCCGACGGGCTCGGCCCCGAGCTCGGCCCGATGATCACCGAGGACTTCCCCGAGGCAATGGCCGGCCTGCTGGCCCAGGCGGAGCGAGTGGCCCGATGAAGATTCACCCCGAAGACGCGGCGATCGTCGAGCAGGACCTGCTGGCCGACGGCCCGGTGCACAGCCCGGGCTTCTGGCTGTGGCACGCCACCATGCGCTGGCAGCGCGAAGTCGCCGCCGCGCTCGCCCCCTACGACCTGACGCACCCCCAGTTCGTCCTGCTCTCCTGCGCCTGGTGGCTCAACGAGCAGGGCAAGACCCCCAATCAGCAGGAGCTTTCCCAGCAGGCCGGTACCGACGTCCGCACCACCTCGCAGGTGGTGCGGAAGCTGGAGGCCAAGGGCCTGCTGACCCGCACCACCGACCCGGACGACACCCGGTCCCTGCGCCTGCGCATCACCTCGCAGGGCGTCGGCCTGGCCCGCGCCGCGATCCCCGACGTCGAGGCCGCCGACCGTTCGTTCTTCGCCCCCGCCGCCTTCCCCGGACCGGGCCGCCCGGCCATGGACGGAGTCGCCCTCAGCCGGCTGCTCCGCCACCTGGTCGACGCGCCCTGAGGCAGTTGGCCGCCCCGACCGACCGGAGCCCGCACGGTCAGCCCTTGGCGACGAACTCCGCGAGCACTGGCGCCAGCACCTCCGGCGCCACCTCGTGGGTCTGACCCTCCAGGGTGCGGTACGCGGACCCGGCGGCCGCAGTGGCGGTCGCCCGGGCCGCGTCCCGCAGCAGGTCGGTGCTGAGGCCGCCGTCCAGGACCAGCACCGGCACGGTCAGCGCGGCCAGCAGCTCGGTGGGTACGGCGGCGCCCGCCGCGCCGTCCAGCACCTCGGCGTCGTTGACCAGCGTCGGCGCGACCGACTCGAACAGCGGCCAGACGGGCGAGTTGCGCAGCCCGTCGAGCATCGGCTCGGGGGTGCCGACGAAGGTCATGAAGCGGGCGATCGCCGCGCCGCGGTCACCGGCGGCGACGTCCTGTGCCACGCCCGCCCGGTAGTCCGCGAACCGGGCCCGCTGCTCGTCGCTGGTGCTGAACGGCGGCTCGTACACGGCGACCCGCTCGACGCCGATGCCCGCGCCGGCCGCCCGAAGCGCCAGCGCACCGCCGGAGGACAGTCCGAGCACGGTCGCGCTGCCGCCCGCCGCCGCGACGACCGCCGCCAGGTCCTCGATCTCCCGCTCGACGACGTCCGCGCCGCTCGCCCCGTCCGCGCCGTCCGCGCCGCTCTCCCCGCGCCCGCGCCGGTCGTAGCTGAACACCCGGTGCCCGTCTGCGAGTTGTCCGGCGATCCCGGCGGACGGGCCGAAGCCGCGGTGGCACATCGCACCGTCCACGATCACCACGGCGGGGCCCTCGCCCGCGGCCTGGTAGGCGATCCGGGTGCCGTCGGTGGAGGTCACGTACTCGGTCATCTTCAACTCCTGCGGGGTGGGGGGTGGGGGTGGTGGGGGCCGGGGGAGGTCAGGGCCGGCCGGCGGTGGCGAGCGTGTGGGCGACCAGCGCGTTGGCGTGGCCGTGTCCGATGCCGTGCTCGGTCTTCAGCCAGGTGACCAGCTCCATGTGCTTGGTCAGCGGCGAGCTGCTGATCAGCTCCTGCCAGTCGGCGATCGGACGCCCGTACTTCTGTTCGATGGAGGGGAAGTAGCTGGCCGGTCCCTTGACGCTCATCCCGGGTTCCTCCGCGTTCCGCGCTGCCGCTGGGGCCGCCGCTGTCGTCTGCTGTCGTTGCCGTCACAGGTATGGACGGGCGGCCCGGGCGGAACTCATCGCTCCCCGTGAATCTTTTTTCGCGACTTTCTCGTGGCGTCCCGCGAACACCGAACGCGTCCCCCTCCGGCGGCCTACGGTCGGGTCATGGCATGGATCGACGACAGCACGATCGAGCGCGCCGCCGACTACCTGTGGACCGCGGGCCGGGTCCTGGAACAGCGGCGCTTCACCCACCTGCTCGACGCCCCGGACCAAGCGGGCGTCCTCGCCGCCCTGGACGCCTACCGCACCCCGGACGGCGGCTGGGCGTACGGCCTGGAACCCGACGTCCGCGGCCCGGCCGCCCAGCCGCTGGCGGCCGGTGCCGCCGCCCGCATCCTCGGCGAGGCCGGCGCGCTGACCGGCCCGCGCGGCCGCGAACTCTGCGACTGGGCCGTCACTTTGACCACCCCGGACGGCGGCGTGCCCGCCGTGCTGCCCACCCTGCGCCGCTACCCGCACCCGCCGTTCCTGCCGATCGCCGACGACCCGCCTGCCGAACTGCTCTCCACCGGCCAGATCGCCGCCCCGCTGCTGCGCCACGGCGTCCAGCACCCGTGGCTGACGGCCGCCGAGGCGTTCTGCCGCCGCGCCGTCGAGGCGATCGAGCACACCCACCCGTACGAGGTGTTCACCGCCGTCGGCATCCTGGACACCTCGCCGGACCGTGCCTGGGCGACCGAACAGGCCGCCCGCCTCGGCGAGTTGGTGCGCAAGCAGCAGCTGGTGCTGCTGGACCCGGCGCACCCGGAGGAGGTCCGGATCGCCCCCGGGTACGCGCCCCGCGAGTACCACCTGCCGCACGACTTCGCGCCCCGCCCGGACAGTCTGGCCCGCGCCTGGTTCTCCGACGCCGAGCTGGAGCGCGGACTCGTGCATCTGGTGTCCGCCCAACTCCCGGACGGCGGCTGGCCGATCAACTGGGCCCGCTGGTCCGAGTCCACCGAGCACGAGGCCCGCCCGGGCGTCACCCTCGCCGCTCTGCTCACCCTGCGCGCGTACTCCCCCTGAACCCGGCCGCTCAGCCGACGGCGCGCTTCACCAACTCGGCGATGCGCGCCGACTCGGCCTCGCCGAGGTCGGCGACCGCGTAGGACGTCGGCCACAGGTCGCCGTCGTCCAGGCGTGCCTGGTCGCTGAAGCCGATGGTCGCGTACCGGGACTTGAACTTGGCGGCGCTCTGGAAGAAGCACACCGGCTTGCCGTCCTTGTTGTTGTACGCGGGCATCCCGTACCAGGTCTTCGGCGCCAGCTCCGGCGCGACCGAGGTGACGATCGCGTGGAAACGCTCCGCCAGCAGCCGGTCCTCCGGCGGCATCTCGGCGATCTTCTCCAGCAAGTCCCGCTCCGCCTCGGCGGCCTTGGCGGCGGCCGAGGCCCGCTTGGACTCCGCCTTCAGCTCCTTGGCGCGCTCCTTCATCGCCGCGCGCTCGTCCGCCGTGAAACCCTCGTGCTTCTCCGCCATGACCCGCTCTCCCGTCCCGTTCCCTGGTGACGTTCTTCATCGTAGGAACGGGGCCACCGCCCCGGCTTCTCAGAAACTGATCGGTCGACCGGTCGGTCCGGGAACCGCCGGAGTCCGGTCCGGGAGACTCCCGGACCGGACTCCTTCCACCTGAGGCTCAGCGGGCCTTGAAGGTCCGCAGCCGCAGGCTGTTGCCGACCACGAAGACCGAGGAGAAGGCCATCGCGCCGCCCGCGATCATCGGGTTGAGCAGGCCGGTCGCCGCCAGCGGCAGGGCGGCGACGTTGTAGGCGAAGGCCCAGAACAGGTTGCCCTTGATGGTGGCGAGGGTTCGCCGCGACAGCCGGATCGCGTCCGCCGCGGAGCGGAGGTCGCCGCGGACCAGGGTCAGATCGGCGGCCTCGATGGCGGCGTCGGTGCCGGTGCCGATGGCCAGGCCCAGGTCGGCCTGGGCGAGGGCGGCCGCGTCATTGACGCCGTCGCCGACCATCGCGACCGTCCGGCCCTCGGCCTGCAGCCGCTGCACGGTGGCGACCTTGTCCTCCGGCAGCACCTCGGCGATCACGTCCTCGGCGGGGATGCCAACCTCGGCCGCCACCGACTCCGCCACCAGCCTGTTGTCACCGGTCAGCAGCACCGGACGCAGGCCCAGCGCCCGCAGCTCGGCGATCGCCTCCGCACTGGTCGGCTTCACCGCGTCCGCCACCTCCAGCACGGCCCGCGCCGCGCCGTCCCAGCCGACCGCGATCGCGGTCCGGCCGGCCCGCTCGGCCTCGGCCTTGGCGGTCACCAGCTCCGCCGGCAGGTGCTGCGCCCAGTCGGCCAGCAGTGCCTCGCGTCCGGCGACCACCGCGTGGCCGTCGACCACGCCCTGCACACCCAGGCCGGGGACGTTCTCGAAGCTCTCGACCGCCTCCAGCTCACCGAACTTCTCCTGCGCGGCGGTGGCCACGGCCTGGGCGATCGGGTGCTCGGAGGCGTGCTCCAGCGCGCCGGCCAGCCGCAGCGCCTCGTCCTCGGTGGTGCCCTCGACGGTGTGCACGCCGACCAGGGTCATCTTGCCGGTGGTCACGGTGCCGGTCTTGTCCAGCACGATGGTGTCGACCTTGCGGGTGTTCTCCAGAACCTCGGGGCCCTTGATCAGGATGCCCAGCTGGGCACCGCGACCGGTGCCGACCAGCAGCGCGGTCGGAGTGGCCAGGCCCAGGGCGCAGGGGCAGGCGATGATCAGGACGGCGACGGCGGCGGTGAAGGCGGCGGTCCAGCCCTCGCCGGTGCCCAGCCAGTAGCCCAGGGTGGCGAGCGCCAGGGTGATCACGACCGGCACGAACACGCCGGAGATCCGGTCCGCCAGGCGCTGCGCGGCGGCCTTGCCGTTCTGCGCGTCCTCGACCAGCTTCGCCATCCGGGCCAGCTGGGTGTCCGCACCGACCCGGGTGGCCTCGATCACCAGCCGGCCGCCCGCGTTGACGGTCGCGCCCGTCACCGCGTCGCCGGGGCCGACCTCGACCGGCACCGATTCGCCGGTCAGCATCGAGGCGTCCACGGCGGAGCTGCCCTCGACCACGGTGCCGTCGGTGGCGATCTTCTCGCCGGGACGGACCACGAACCGGTCCCCGACGGCCAGCTGCCCGATCGGGACCCGCACCTCGCGGCCGTCCCGCAGCACCGTCACGTCCTTCGCGCCCAGTTCCAGCAGCGCCTTCAGTGCCGCGCCCGCCGTCCGCTTCGACCGGGCCTCGAAGTACCGGCCGGCCAGGATGAACGCGGTGACGCCGGCCGCCGCCTCCAGGTAGATGTTCGACGCGCCGTCGGAGCGGGCGATGGTGAACTCGAAGCCGTGCCGCATGCCCGGCATGCCCGCGTCGCCGAAGAACAGCGCCCACAGCGACCACAGGAACGCGGCGCCGGTGCCCAGCGAGACCAGGGTGTCCATGGTGGCGGCGCCGTGCTTGGCGTTGGTCCAGGCGGCGCGGTGGAACGGCCACGCCGCGTATGTCACGACCGGTGCGGCCAGCGTCAGCGACAGCCACTGCCAGTTGTCGAACTGGAGCGCCGGCACCATCGCCATCGCGATCACCGGCACGGCCAGGGTCAGCGAGGTGATCAGCCGCTGCCGCAGCGGGGCCAGCTCGTCGGCCGCGTCGGCGGCCTGCTCGCCCTTGTCCTCGGCCGGGGGCTCCGGCAGCGCGGCCGTGTAGCCGGTGGCTTCCACGGTGGCGATCAGGGCGGAGACCTCCACGGGCCCGTCGATGACCACCTTGGCCTTCTCGGTGGCGTAGTTGACCGTGGCCTGGACGCCGTCCATGCGGTTGAGCTTCTTCTCGATCCGCGCGGCGCAAGAGGCACAGGTCATGCCGCCGATGCGGAGTTCCACCTCGGTGGAGGCGGGTGCTGCCTGGGTGGTCATCAGGGGCTCCTCGTGGGTCTCGAACATCCCGGCGGGTGGCCGGGTTCCTTCGTTCCTCAGGCGCGGCCGGTCAGCTCGTAGCCGGCCTCGTCGACGGCGGCGCGCACCGTCTCGTCGTCGAGCTCGGCCACCGAACCGACGGTGACCAGCCCGTTCTTCACGTCCACCTGCACGGCCTCGACGCCCTCGAGCGCCCCGATCGCCTTGCCGACGGTCTTCTCGCAGTGCCCGCAGGTCATCCCCGACACCGCGAACACGGTGGTGACGGCGGCCGGCGCGGTGATGGTCGCGGTGGTGGAGCAGGTGCCGTCGCTGGAGCAGCAGGACATGGGATCCTCCGTTGAAGTTCTCAATACCCGGAGGGGGTATCCCTCCCGGTGACAACATTTATACCCCTGGGGGGTATGCAGCGCAAGGGCTTCCCGGTCCGAATCCAGGGCCGGTCCGGCCCTATAGGGGGTGTGGGCCCGGTGTAGTTCCCGCCGGTGGCGGGCCACTCCTCCGGCTGCGAAAAATTTCCGGCACCGATCCGTTCCCGGCCCGCACCGCCCCTGACCTCGCAACTCTCGCTCCGCGCAAGCCTCGCAGTGGTCTGTCTCCACGCTTCGAGGCGCTTGACACATACCCCTGGGGGGTATCTACTCCGTGATGTCGCAAGGCACCGCCAACGCCAAGGGAGTCCGCCATGAACACCGCACTCAAAGTCGCCGTCTTCGCGTCCGGACTCGCCGTCGCGTTCGGCGCCGCCTTCGGAGTCGGCCACGCCGTCGGAGGCACCCCGGCCGCGCCCCACGCCGCGCACGGCGCCGACGAGAACCACGGCGCCGCCGGTCACGAGGAACACGGCGGCAGCGCCGGCAAGGACGACCACCCGGTCGGCGGTCTGCAGATCTCGGAGGGCGGCTACACCCTGAGCCTCGACCACCCGGTGGTCCCGGCCGCCGGCCCGACCGAGCTGAGCTTCCGGGTGCTGGCCGCGGACGGGAAGCCGCTCACCGCGTACCGGCCGGCGCACGAGAAGGAGCTCCACCTGATCATCGCCAGCCGCGACCTGACGTCCTTCCAGCACCTGCACCCGGTCCGCGCGGCGGACGGTACCTGGAGCGTCCCGGCGAACATCGCCAAGGCCGGCGACTACCGGGTGTTCGCCGACTTCACCCCGGCCGCGGGGGACGAGGCGCTGACGCTCGGTGCGGACCTGCACGCCGGCGGCGACTACCAGCCGGCCGCCCTCCCGGAGACCGGCCGCTCGGTCGCCGTCGACGGCTACACCGTGACCCTCACCGGCGACCTGACGTCCGGCAAGGCGAGCAAGCTCGCCTTCGCGGTGTCGAAGGACGGCCGGCCGGTCGCCGACCTCGACCCCTACCTCGCCGCCTACGGCCACCTGGTGGTGCTGCGCGCCGGAGACCTCGGCTACCTGCACGTCCACCCGAACGGCGAGCCCGGCGACGGCGTCACCAAGCCCGGCCCGGAGATCGACTTTGCGGCCACCGCCCCCACCGCGGGCGACTATCGGCTGTTCCTGGACTTCCAGCACGCGGGCACCGTCCACACCGCCGTCTTCACCCTCACCGCCGGCGCGGACGGCGCCCCCGCCACCACCCCGGCCCCGAGCCCGACCCCCAGCGAGTCGGCCCACCACCACTGATCGGCCGCCCCACCCCCCGCGCGGATTCCAGGCCCGCGCACACCCACGTCGCGCACATACCCCCTCCCGGTATATCTCCAGAGGAGCCCCCGGCCATGTCAGACCTCACCGCACCCCCCACACCCCGCCGCTGGACGGCGCTCGCCTTAATCGCCCTCGCCCAGTTCATGGTCATCATGGACACCTCGATCATCGGCGTGGCCCTGCCGAAGATGCAGACCGCGCTCGGGTTCTCGCAGGAGAACCTGTCCTGGGTGTTCAACGCCTACGTGATCGCCTTCGGCGGTCTGCTGCTGCTCGGCGGCCGCCTGTCCGACCTGCTCGGTGCCAAGCGCGTCTTCGCCGCCGGCTGGATCGTCCTCGCCGCCGGCTCCCTGGTGGCCGGCCTGGCCGGCACCGCCTGGGTCGAACTGGTCGGCCGCGCCGCCCAGGGCGCCGGCTCGGCGCTGATCGCCCCGGCCGCGCTCACCCTGCTGATGACCCTGTTCGGCGGACGTCCCACCGAACTGCCCAAGGCCTTCGCCCTGTACGGCGCGGCCGCCCCGGCCGGCGGCACCGCGGGCGTCTTCCTCGGCGGTCTGATCACCCAGTACGCCAGCTGGGAGTGGGTGTTCTGGATCAACCTCCCGGTGGCGCTGATCGTGCTCGCGATGAGCCCGTCCGTGATGCCCGCCGCCGCGGTCCGCCGCGGTTCGATCGACTGGCTGGGCGCGATCACCGTCACCGCCGGCCTCGCCGTCACCGTGTTCGCCATCGTCCGTGCCCCCGAGGTCGGCTGGGACTCCGCGCAGACCTGGCTGGTGCTGGCCGCCGGTCTCCTGCTGATCGCCGCGTTCGTCGCCATCCAGTCCCGCCGCAGCGAGCCGCTGATGCGCCTCGGCATCTGGCGCAGCCCGAACCTGGCGGGCGCCAACCTGGCGCAGCTGCTGATGGCGGCGGCCTGGATCCCGATGTGGTTCTTCCTCAACCTCTACCTGCAGCAGGTGCTCGGCCTGAAGGCGTTCGCCTCGGGTGCGGCGCTGCTGCCGATGACCGCCGCGATCATGCTGATGATGATCGTCCTGGCGCCCCGCCTGATCGCCCGATTCGGCCCGAAGCCGCTGATCGTCACCGGCCTGGCCGCGCTCGCAGCCGGCATGTACTGGCTGTCGCTGGCCCGCCCGGACGGCAGCTTCGCGGTCGACGTCCTGCCGGCCTCGCTGCTCGCCGCCGTCGGCATGGCGCTCGCCTTCATCCCGTCGCTGGGCACCGCGCTCGCCGTCCCGAACCCCGCCGAGGGCGGCCTCGCCTCCGGCATCGTCAACACCTCCTACCAGGTCGGTTCGGCCCTGGGCCTGGCCGCCATGACCGCCGTCGCCGCCGCCAACGGCGCCCGTGAGATCGGCAACCCGGTCGCCCTGACCCACGGCTTCTCCGCCGCCTTCCTCGGCGCCGCCGCCCTGGCCCTGCTCGGCGCCCTGGCCTCGCTCCTGACCCTGCGCACCCCGGCCCCCGCCACCGAGCCCGTGGAGGCCGCCGCCTGATCCACCCCGTCCGCACCGGCTGCCCGACGCTCCCCGGTGGAGCGCCGGGCAGTGCGTCGTCCTCGGGGCAAAGCGGCCGGGGGCCCCGCAGATCGGCGTAGCCTTCGTGCATGGCAGAGAGCAAGGTCGCGAAGGCCGGGCGGAAGAAGCCCGAGACGCACCTGGGGATGGTGCGCAGGGCCCGGAAGATCAACCGTGAGCTGGCGGAGCTTTACCCGTACGCGCACCCGGAGTTGGACTTCGACGGGCCGTTCCAGCTGCTGGTGGCGACCGTGCTGTCGGCGCAGACCACGGACCTGAGGGTCAATCAGACCACCCCGGCACTGTTCGCCAAGTACCCGACGCCGGAGGATCTCGCGGCGGCCGTCCCCGAGGAGCTGGAGGAGATCGTCCGCCCGACGGGGTTCTTCCGGGCCAAGGCGAAGTCGCTGATCGGCCTGTCGATCGCGCTCCGCGACCGCTACGACGGCGAGGTACCGCGCAAACTGGAGGACCTGGTCACCCTCCCCGGAGTCGGCCGCAAGACCGCCAATGTTGTGATCGGGAACGCTTTCGGAGGGGCAGGAGTCACCGTCGACACGCACTTCGGACGCCTCTCCCGCCGCTTCGGCTGGACCACGGCCGAGGACCCGGAGCAGGTCGAGGCCGACATCATGGCGATCTTCCCGAAGTCCGAGTGGACGATGCTCTCGCACCGCGTGGTGTTCCACGGCCGCCGGGTCTGCCACGCCCGCAAGCCCGCCTGCGGGGCCTGCCCGATCGCGCCGCTCTGCCCGTCGTACGGCATCGGCGAGACCGACCCCGAGCAGGCCCGCAAGCTGCTCAAGTACGAGCTCGCCGGACAGCCCGGTCAGCGTCTGCGCCCCCCGGCCGACTTCCCGGGCGAGGCGGCGGCCCGCGCCGAGGTCGCGGCCGGACACCCGCTGCCCGACACCGCCCCAGCCGCGGTGCGGGCGGCCCGGAAGAACGTGGGAGGCAAGGCATGACGGGGCCCTCAGTGCTTCGGGACGGTCTGCCCGACTGGCTGCTGCCGGTGCGCGACGCCGCCGAGCGGGCGGTGCCGGAGCAGCTGAGCCGGTTCCTGCCGCCCGCCGAGGGAGGCAGGCCGTCGGCGGTGCTGATGCTGTTCGGCGAGGGCCCGACCGGCCCGGACCTGCTGCTGATCGAGCGGGCCCGCAGCCTGCGCTCGCACGCCGGCCAGCCGTCCTTCCCGGGCGGCGCGCTGGACCCGGAGGACGGCGACCCGGCCACCGCCGGCCCGCTGGCGGCGGCGCTCCGCGAGGCCACCGAGGAGACCGGGCTCGACCCGTCCGGCGTGCAGCTGTTCGCCCGGCTGCCCGCGTTGTACATCCCGGTGAGCGGCTTCGTGGTGACGCCGGTGCTCGGCTGGTGGCGGCACGAGTCGCCGGTCGCGGTGGTGGATCCGGCGGAGACCGGCGCGGTGTTCCGGGTGCCGCTGGCGGAGCTGACCGACCCGGCGAACCGGGCCCGGCTGCGCCACCCGTCCGGGACCACCGGCCCGGCGTTCCAGGTGGCCGGCCGACTGGTGTGGGGCTTCACGGCGGGGGTGATCGACCGGGTGCTGCACTTCAGCGGCCTGGAGCGGCCCTGGGACAGCGGCCGCACCGTCGAACTCTCCGAGGAGGCGGTGGCGCTGTCGCTGCGCCACCGCTCCTGACCACCGCTCAGCGTTCGACGCGCAGCGGGGCGAGCGTCGAGATCACGCCATTGGTGCCGGGGTTCTTGTCCTCGTTGTTCCACTCGTCGCTCGCCGAGCTCGCCGCCCACGACGCCGCCCCGAGCACCAGGTAGATCACCAGCAGCGCCTTCGCGGCCCCGGTCAGCACCAGCGGCCGGGTCGCGGAGCGCTGCGGCTCGGAGTTCGGTGGGTCACCGAACACGCCCTTGGGGTAGGCGGAGGTGAGCATCATCAGGTACGCCTGGAACCGCATCCGGTAGCGCAGCACGGCGGCGGTGGCCTCGAACAGTGCCTGCGGCATCCGGCCCATGATCAGCACGATCAGCCAGTTGATCACGGACAGCGTCCACCAGCCGGCCTGCAGCAGGCCCTGGATGATCGCGGCGGGGATGACCAGCAGCAGCCGGAAGAACACCGCGAGCCGGTTCAGCGGCTCGCCGGGGCGCACCTCGATCCGCACCGGGTGCTCGGGTGCGGCGAAGCGGAACGGCGGGTAGCGGTCGACCAGCAGCAGCATCGAGGCGTAGACCCTGGTGTCGTACGCCAGGTACCCGGAGAGCCACTCGGCGGCGAACCGGGGGAGCCGGCCGGTGAACAGCGCGCCGAACCAGCCGATCACCGTGACCACGAAGGCCACAATCGACAGCAGCCACAGCACGATGAACTGCGGGATCAGCAGCAGCAGACGCAGCAGCACGGTGAGCCGGTTCTGGCGGGCGGACGGCGGGAGGTCCAGGGCCGGCTGGAACTCGGTGCGCTCCACGACGGGCACGTCCCACCTGGGCTGTTCCATGGCACGACTCCCTGGTCCCTCGTCAGCTGTCCGGATGGTCAGACAGTCGCAACCAATCCGGGCGCGTTGCCCGCCGGGCTGACCCGATCGGGCGACCACCGGTGGCCGGTGTCCCCCGCCCGGTGGGACGTGGGAGGGTATCCGGGTGAACGTCCTGGATCTGCTGCTGATCGCCGCCGCACTGGGCTTCGCCGTCTCCGGCTATCGGCAGGGCTTCGTGGTCGGCGTGCTCTCGGTGCTCGGTTTCCTCGGCGGCGGCCTGATCGCCGTCCAGCTGCTCCCGCTCCTGCTGCGCCACCTCTCCCAGGGCACCACCGCCTCGGTGGTGGCGGTCGTCGTGGTGATCGTGCTCGCCGCGATCGGCCAGGCGATCACCACCCACTTCGGCTGGAAGCTGCGCGGACGGATCGGCCGCGGCAAGGTCAAGGCGCTGGACGCGGTCGGCGGCTCGCTGGTGAACGTGATGTCCATGCTGCTGGTGGCCTGGCTGATCGGCTCGGCACTGGCGGGCACCTCACTGCCGACGGTCTCCAAGCAGGTGCGCACCTCCAAGGTGCTCGGCTCGGTGCAGTCGGCGCTGCCGTCCGACGCCCCGAACTGGTTCTCCGACTTCAGCAAGGAACTCGCCCGCAACGGCTTCCCGCAGGTGTTCAACCCGTTCGAGCAGGAGCCGATCACCGAGGTGGAACCGCCCGACCCGGCACTGGCCGGCAGCGCGGGCGTGCAGAAGGCCAAGGGTTCGCTGGTGAAGGTGCTGGGCACCGCCCCCTCCTGCGGCAAGACCCTGGAGGGCTCCGGCTTCGTGTTCGCCCCGCACCGGGTGATGACCAACGCGCACGTGGTCGGCGGCGTCGACGAGCCGACCGTGCAGATCGGCGGCACCGGCCAGCTCTACGACGCCACCGTGGTCCGCTACGACTGGCAGCGCGACATCGCCGTGCTGGACGTCCCCCGGCTGAACGCCCCGCCGCTGACCTTCGCCGGCGAGGCGCGGACCAACGACTCGGCGATCGTCGCGGGCTTCCCCGAGAACGGCGCCTTCAACGTCCAGCCCGCCCGCATCCGCGGTCGCATCCAGGCCAACGGCCCGGACATCTACCACCGCGGCCAGGTGGTCCGCGACGTCTACTCGGTCCGCTCACTGGTCCGCCAGGGCAACAGCGGCGGCCCGCTGCTCACCCCGGACGGCCAGGTGTACGGGGTGGTGTTCGCCAAGTCCCTGGACAGCTCCGACACCGGCTACGTGCTGACCGCCGCCGAGGTGAAGGAGGACGTCACCGAGGGTGCCACCGCCACCGGCAAGGTCGGCACCGAGGGCTGCGCGCTCTGACCGTCCACCCGCCGAGCGTTCCCTGACGACCCGTCGGCCCTGCCTGGTAGCGTCGGCGGAGCTCACCCGAACGGCCCAGCCGGGTCGCCCCCGGCGGAGCCCGACGGGAGGTTCGACAGACGTCATGATGGGTCACTCGCACGCGGTCAGCGGCGCGCTGCTGTTCGCGGCCACCGCGCCGTTCGTCCCACCACTGATGGGCATTCACCTGACGCCGGCCGGCGTGCTGATGGGCACCGTGCTGTGCGCGGGCGCGGCGCTGCTGCCGGACCTCGACCACCACGACGGGACGATCGCCAACTTCCTCGGCCCCATCTCCAAGGCGCTGTGCCGCTTCGTCGCCTGGGCCTCCGGCGGCCACCGGCACGCCACCCACTCGCTGCTGTTCGTCGCCCTGATGGGCGCCGGCAGCTGGGCTGGCATCACCTTCCTGGGCCGGTACTTCACCATCGGCCTGACGTTCTTCCTGCTCGCCATGGCGATCAAGGCGCTGCGCCTGCACCCGCCGGGCCACGGGCACGCGCCGTGGATCATCGTGGTCGGCCTGGCCGCGCTCGGCACCTTCGGCATGCTCACCTGGCTGCCCGACGCCCCGGGCTGGCTGCCGTACGCGGTGGCCCTGGGCACCCTGGCGCACCTGCTCGGCGACTGCCTGACCAAGCAGGGCTCGCCACTGCTGTGGCCGCACAAAGAGCGCTACGAGGTCGTGCTGATCAAGCGCACCGGCAACGACATGGAGACCAAGATCCTGGTCCCGGTGATGTCGGTGGCGACCTTCGGTCTGCTGCTCTGGTCCACCGCGATCTCGCCGAGCGTGCTGGGCTGAAGCCCCACCAGGGGCGCGGGGAACTGCGCGAAGCGGAAGGCTCCAACCGCAAGATCGCGATGCAGGGCAATGACTTGCACGTGCTCGCGACCTTGCGGACGGGCTTTGCGCTTGTCGCGCAGTTCCCCGCGCCCCCGGTTTCGCGCCCCCGGCCGCTTCGCGGGCTCACCCCTCCCGGCGGAGCCTCGCGCCGACCCAGCGGGCGCGCCGTCCGATGATCTTCGGAATTCCGAGCCGGTACCCCGCGCCGCGTGGCGTCCGCTCGGTCGGCTGGTAGGGCCAGTCCGGCTGCGGAACGTGCTGCTGCGAGTTGCTGCTGCCACGGCGGCCTCGGCGCGGCTGGGCTTCTCGATCGGGCATCCAGGTCATACCGGAGGGATTCCCTGGGGCCGCCCGGAGTAACCGCCCTGGCGGCATGCGACTGGCCTATGCGCTTGTCATATGAACGCCGTCAAGTCTGCTTCGGCGTACCGGCGTTGGCGTCGGAGGGTCAGCCGTCCTTGTGCTGCCGGACCCACCCGATCAGCTCCGACGTGAACTCCTCCGGCACCTCCTCGTGCGGGAAGTGCCCCACCCCCGGAAGCAGTCGCCACCGGTACGGCGCGGAGACGAACTCGCCCGCCCCTAGCGCGGTGCGCGACAGCAGCACCGGGTCGGCGGCACCCTGCACGTGCAGCACCGGCGCGGTGATCTGCTTCTTCATCCGGCGCGCGAACTGGATGCCGTCCGGCCGGGCCATCGAGCGCATCAGCCAGCGGTACGGCTCGATCGAGCAGTGCGCGGTGCTGGGCACCTGGATCGCCTGGCGGTAGGACGTCACCGCCTCCTCGGGCAGCGTGTTCGGCCCGGTCCAGGCCCGCAGGTAGTCGCCGACCAGCGCCCCGTCGTCCGCGACCAGCCGGCGCTCCGGGATCCACGGCCGCTGGAAGCCCAGCACGTGTTCGAACGCGGCGATCTGCCGGCGGTCGGTGAGCAGCGCCCGCCGCAGGTGCCGCGGGTGCGCGGCCGACACCACCGTCAGACTGCGGATCACCGAGGGGCGCATCACCGCGGCCACCCAGGCCAGCGTGCCGCCGGTGCCGTGGCCCACCAGGTGCGCCTGCCGCTCGCCGAGCGAACGGATCACGCCGGTGACGTCCAGCGCCAGGTTGCCGGGGTCGTAGCCGCGCGGCGTGCGGTCCGAACCGCCCATCCCGCGCAGGTCCAGCGCCACCGCCCGGAAGCCCGCCTCGGCGAGCGCCGTCAGCTGGTGCCGCCACGCCCACCAGTACTCGGGCCAGCCGTGCACCAGCAGCACCAGCGGGCCCTCGCCGAGTTCGGCGATGTGGAAACGCGCGCCGTTCGCGGCCAGATCGCGGTGCGTCCACGGCCCGGCCGAGCGGACGCTCCACGGCTCCCCGGCACCCGGCCGGACGGGAACGGAGGCGGGCTCATCCACGGGCTTCTGGTCCAACGACATACCCGCAGCCTGTCATACCCGCGCCCTCCGTACCTGCCCGGCACTCACACCCGGGCGTAAACCGTTACCGGCCGTCGGTCACTGGATCCGGCCCAGCGCCCGGTCGATCTCTTCCTTGGTGGCCGGCCGCGGCCGGGCGTTCTTCAGCACCTGCGCGGTGGCCTGCGCACCGGCGATGGTGCGCTCCGGCTTCCGGACCTTCTTGAAGTACCGGATCATCATGAACGCCAGCAGCAGCGCGATCAGCACGTACGCGCCGCCGACGATGGCGAACGACCAGCCGGTGGTGATGCCCAGCGCCTGCAGGCCCCAGGCGAAGGCGAACGAGAACATCGGGATCGATGCCAGCGCCACCACGCCGGCCACCACCCCGGCCGCGGTGCCGATGCCGCCGCGCACCACGTCCGCCTTGATCTCGGCCTTGGCCAGCGCGATCTCGTCGTGCACCAGGCTGGAGAGCTCGGCGGAGGCGGCGGCGAACAGCTCGCCGACGGTGCGCTCGCCCTCGTGCGGGATGCGGCCGTTGCCGTTCGGGTTGGTGGCTCCTGCGGCCATCGGCGGTCTCCACTTCGCGGGCTTGGTGCGGCGCGCTGAGGGTGCGTCACGCACGGGTGTCAGCTCAGCATCATGCCCCTACCGGTGAGTCGGGCACCACTCCGGGTCCCCGGCGGACGGCGTGTCACCCCCGCTGTTGGTACACATCGGGGATGCCGTCGCCGTCCGAATCGCGCTCCTCGTCCTCGCACAGCTGCCGGTAGTACCGGTTGCGGCGCTTGAGCAGCAGGGTGCCGACCACCGCGCAGGTCAGCGAGCCGACCAGGACGGCCTCCTTGCACAGCTCGGCCAGGTGCGGGTCGCCGACGAACGCCAGGTCGCTGATCAGCAGCGACACTGTGAAACCGATGCCCGCCACGGTGGCCAGCGCGAACATGTCGGACCAGGTCAGCTGCGGGTTCAGGGTGGCCCTGGTGTAGCGGGCGGCCAGCCAGGTACCGCCGAAGATGCCCACCGACTTGCCGATCAGCAGGCCGATCAGGATGCCCAGCGGCGCGGCCTCGGTGAACACCTCGCCCAGCGCCTTCGCGGACACCGGCACCCCCGCAGCGAACAGCGCGAACATCGGCACCGCGAACCCCGCCGACAGCGGACGCACCAGGTGCTCGACGTGCTCGCCGGGGGAATGCTCCTCGCCCTCCTCGCGGTGGCAGCGCAGGATCAGGCCCATCGCCACACCGGCCACCGTCGCGTGGACGCCGCTCTCGTGCATCAGCGCCCAGATCACCACGCCCAGCGGCACCATCACCCACCAGCGGCCCAGCCCGCGCCGGTGCAGGAACCAGAACAGCACCAGGCCCGCGAACGCCGCGCCCAGCGCCCAGAAGGTGATCCCGGTCGAGTAGAAGACCGCGATGATCAGGATTGCGATCAGGTCGTCCACCACCGCCAGGGTCAGCAGGAACGCCCGCAGCGCGGACGGCAGGTGGCTGCCCACCACGGCCAGCACGCCCAGCGCGAACGCGATGTCGGTGGCGGTCGGGATCGCCCAGCCCGCCGGATGGCCGTTCCCGACCACGTTCACCACCGTGTACAGCACCGCCGGCAGCGCCACACCGCACACCGCCGCCACCACCGGCAGCAGCGCCGCGCTCGGCGTGCGCAGCTCCCCGGCCACGAACTCGCGTTTCAGCTCGATGCCCGCGACGAAGAAGAAGATCGTCAGCAGTCCGTCCTGCACCCAGGCCTCCAGCGGGAGGTCCAGGTGCAGCGGCTCGGAGGGGCCGAAGGTCAGCCCGCGGACCGTCTCGTAGGCGTGCGGCCAGACGTTCGCCCAGATCAGCGCGACCAGGGCGGCGCCCAGCAGCAGTACCCCGCCGACCGTCTCGGTGCGCAGCGCGTCGGCGATGAAGCGGCGTTCGGGCAGCGGGAGCAGACCAAGGAACTGGCGGCGCTCGTTGGACGGGCTGGCCACGGGGGGACCTCCTGAGGCGGGCGGCATGCGGACACACGGGTGGTGCAGTGCCGACCAGACTTCCCGGCGCGCCTCAGAACCTTGATGGTTCCTTGACATCCTAACGGGGTGCGGCAAGAGGTATGTCGTTCTGTCTCACTTTATGAGTGTTTGGGTGCCCGGGAACGACAACGGGCCGGGCCCGCTCCGAGGTCTCACGGAGCGGGCCCGGCCCGTTGTCTGACGGTGGATCAGCCCTCGGTGCCGCCCGGCAGCTGGGACTGGATCAGGTTCATCACCGTGGAGTCGGCCAGCGTGGTGGTGTCGCCCACCTCGCGGCCCTCGGCGATGTCGCGCAGCAGGCGGCGCATGATCTTGCCGGAGCGGGTCTTCGGCAGCTCGGAGACCACCTTGATCTGCTTCGGCTTGGCGATCGGGCCGAGCGTCTTGCCCACGTGGTTGCGCAGCTCCGCGATCAGGTCGGGGCTGTCGGTGGCGCTGCCGCGCAGGATCACGAACGCCACGATCGCCTGGCCGGTGGTGGCGTCGCTCGCGCCGACCACCGCGGACTCGGCCACCGCCGGGTGCCCGACCAGCGCCGACTCGACCTCGGTGGTCGAGATGTTGTGACCGGACACCAGCATCACGTCGTCCACCCGGCCGAGCAGCCAGATGTCGCCGTCCTCGTCCTTCTTCGCACCGTCACCGGCGAAGTAGCGGCCTTCGAAGCGCGACCAGTAGGTGTCGATGTAGCGCTGGTCGTCGCCCCAGATGGTGCGCAGCATGGACGGCCACGGCTCGGTCAGCACCAGGTAGCCGCCGGAGCCGTTCGGCACCTCGCGGGCCTCGTCGTCCACCACGGTGGCGGCGATGCCCGGCAGGGCACGCTGGGCCGAGCCAGGCTTGGTCTCGGTGACGCCCGGCAGCGGGCTGATCATCATTGCGCCGGTCTCGGTCTGCCACCAGGTGTCGACGATCGGGGTCTTGCCCGCGCCGATGTGCTCCCGGTACCAGACCCATGCCTCCGGGTTGATCGGCTCGCCGACCGAACCCAGCACCCGCAGGCTCGACAGGTCGTAGCGGGCCGGGATGTCGTCGCCCCACTTCATGAAGGTGCGGATCGCGGTGGGCGCCGTGTAGAGGATGGTGACGCCGTACTTCTGCACGATCTCCCAGAACCGGCCCTGGTGCGGGGTGTCCGGGGTGCCCTCGTAGATCACCTGGGTGGCGCCGTTGGCGAGCGGGCCGTAGGCGATGTACGAGTGGCCGGTGACCCAGCCGATGTCGGCGGTGCACCAGTAGACGTCGGTCTCCGGCTTCAGGTCGAACACCGCGTGGTGGGTGTAGCTCGCCTGGGTCAGGTAGCCGCCGGAGGTGTGCAGGATGCCCTTGGGCTTACCGGTGGTGCCCGAGGTGTAGAGGATGAACAGCGGCTGCTCGGCGTCGTGCGCCTCCGGGGTGTGCTCCGCGGACTGGCTGTCGACCAGCTCGTGCCACCAGACGTCGCGGCCCTCGGTCCAGGCCACCTCCTCGCCGGTGCGGCGCACGACCAGGACCTTCTCCACGCCGTCGACCTTGGTCAGCGCCTCGTCGATGGCCGGCTTCAGCGCGGACGGCTTGCCGCGGCGGTAGCCGCCGTCGGCGGTGATCACCACCTTGGCGTCGGCGTCCTGGATGCGGGAGGCGACCGCGTCGGCCGAGAAACCGCCGAAGACCACCGAGTGGGCGGCGCCGATGCGGGCGCAGGCAAGCATCGAGACCACCGCCTCGGGGATCATCGGCAGGTAGACGGCGACTCGGTCGCCCTTGGCCACGCCCAGCTCCAGCAGCGCGTTGGCGGCCTTGGAGACCTCGTCCTTCAGCTGCGCGTAGGTGATGGCCCGGCTGTCGCCCGGCTCACCCTCGAAGTGGATCGCGACCCGGTCGCCGTTGCCGGCCTCGACGTGGCGGTCGACGCAGTTGTACGCCACGTTGAGCTTGCCGTCCGCGAACCACTTGGCGAACGGCGGGTTCGACCAGTCCAGGGTCTCGGTGGGCTCGACCGCCCAGCTCAGCCGGCGGGCCTGCTCGGCCCAGAAGGCCAGCCGGTCCTCGGAGGCCTGGGCGTAGGCGTCGGCGGTGACGTTGGCGGAGGCGGCGAGCTCCGCGGGCGGGGCGAAGCGCCGCTCCTCCTTGAGCAGGTTGGCCAGGCTCTCGTTGCTCAACGCGCACTCCTCATCGAGTCTCAAATACCGGGAACCCCGTGCGGAGGATGGTCCCGTGTGTCCCAGCGCACAGCTCACCAGGCCAAGAGCCGTGTTGACAAGAGGCTCCGGAAAATTGGTGTAGACCTTTGATCGGCAGGAGGCTGCGCCCCGGGTGGATGCCTCCGATGCCGCTCGGCCGGTCGTACCCGACGACTTCCCGCCCCCAGGGGCGATCAATCCCGCACGGCACCTTGACGACCCCCGGCCCCGGTACTCCACTGTCAGTACGCAACCCATCACCGTACGCGACAGTGACGGGGGTTCTGCATGACCGACACCTCACCCCGGCCGGGCGACTTCGCGGTCGTCCGCATGGACGGCCGCACCGGCCGCCTGATCCGGATCGGACAATTCCTCAACGGCGACGGCTTCTCCGACTACGAACACGCCTTCGTCTTCGTCGGCGACGGCCACGTGGTCGAGGCCCAGCCAGGCGGAGCGACACTCGATCCGCTCGGCGACTACGACGGACACCCCGTGCTCTGGTCCACCGGCCGCATACCGCTCACCGACGACCAGCGCACCGCCATCACCACCGCTGCCCGTTCCTACCTCGGCACCCCCTACTCCTTCACCGACTACCTCGCCCTCGCCGCCCACCGCCTGCACCTCCCCGCAGGCCCGCCGCTGCGCAAGTACGTCGCCTCCACCAAACACATGATCTGCTCGCAACTGGTCGACCAGTGTTACCAGGACGCCGGCGTCCACCTGTTCGACGACCATCGCTGGCCCGGCTACGTCACCCCCGCGGACCTGGCCAACCTGCTCAACCACCGAACCGGCGGTTGACGCACAATCAGGGGCGCTGGAGTTGTCTCCATGCGCCCCTGTCTTCTTCTTCACGACCGGCAGTTGGCGGTCTGCGCCCAGCGGCTGCCTTTGCGGTTGCCGTTCGTGGACTGCGGCCGGCGTCGGGTCTCCGGCGGTCGGTGGCCGACGGCCGGCGGCTGCCCGGTCGCGCTGTCGGCTACGCGGCCAGTTCCGGTTTCGGCGTCTGCCCGGCTGGGTGCTCGGCCTCCGCGTGCACCGGCGCGAAGCGGCCCGACCGACTGTCCATCACATAGGCCTGGGCGGTGGCGAAGTCGAAGTACATCCCGACCAGGCGCAGCGACCCGTCCGACACCCGGCGTTCGACGGCCGGATTGGCCATCAACTGGTCGAGCTGCTGCACCACATTGGTGATGCACAGCTGCTCGGCCACATCCGCCGCCGCGCGGCCCTCGAACTCCGCTGGGGCCCGCCGCAGTCGGGCCAGTGACCCGCGTCCGTTGCGCAGCCACCGGGCCAGCGCCGTGGGCGGCCCTGTCTGCTCCGTCACCCCGTCCAGCAGGGCCTTCATCGCGCCGCAGCCGGAGTGCCCGCAGACCGTGATCGAGGCGACCTCCAGCACCTCCACCGCGTACTGGACGGCGGCGGCCACCGAATCGTCTGCCGCGCCCGGTTCGTACGGGGCGGGCACCAGGTTGCCGACATTGCGGACGGTGAAGAGATCGCCCGGGCCGGAGCTGGTGATCATGCTGGTGACCATCCGGGAATCCGCGCAGGTGAGGAAGAGCTGCGAGGGGGTCTGGCCGTCGCGGGCCAGCCGGGCCAGTTCCTGGCGGACCAGCGGGGCGGTGTGCTGCTGGAAGCCGCGCACGCCGTGCAGCAGCCGGACGTGCGGATCGTCCTCGTCCGGCTCGATGCAGTGGTGGCCGACCCAGGGCGTCCAGGCACTGCAGCGGTGCCCGCCCGGGGCGTCGTCGATCAGGACGGTGCCGTCCGGGTCGAGCACCTCCTGTGCCTGGCGGTCGGTCAGCATCGAGACCTGGGCGCCCGTGGCCTGATGGTCGGCGCGCCAGGCGTGCAACGCCTCGAACGCGGCGTGGTCGAGGAATGATCCGTCGTGCCGGACCGTCACCCGGGCGCCGGCCGGGATCCGGGCGAACGCCCGGCTCAGCCTGGGCACCGCCACGAACGTCAGCGGACCGTGGGTGCGGACGGTGCAGGAGCCGTCCGGTTCGGCGATCACCTCGACGTGCGCCCGCGTCAGCCGGTAGAGGGCGAGCAGCACGGCGACCGAGCCGCCGAGGACCACCCCGAGCGGGACGCCGAGCAGCACCACGCCGAGCACGGTGGCCAGGTAGACCGGGAACTCGCGGTGCCGGTGCACCCGGCGGATGTGCGCGAAGCTCACCATCTGCACGCCGACCACCAGCACCAGCGCGGCGAGTGCGGCCAGCGGGATCCGGCGCAGCCCGGCGGTCAGCGCCAGCGCGGCGACCAGCACCCAGCAGCCGTGCAGCACCGCCGACATCCGGGTGGCCGCCCCCGCCTGCACATTGGCGGTGGAGCGCACCGCGCCGCCGGCCACCGGGAGGCCACCGAGCAGCCCGGAGAGCAGGTTGGACACACCCTGGGCGCGCAGTTCGCGATCCAGGTCGCCGGCCCGGCGGGTCATCCGGTCGACGGCGACGGAGGACAGCAGGGACTCGACACCGGCCACCGCGGCGACCGTGAGCACCAGGCCGAGCAGGGCCGCCCAGTGGCCGGCCGGCATGCCCGGTGAGGGGGGCGAGAAGAACTGGTGGTGCTCCCAGACCGGGAGTTCGACCCGGGCGAGGCGCAGTTCGGCGATCAGCGACAGCGTGGTGGCGGCGGCGACCGCGACCAGGGCGGCGGGCAGCCGAGCCAGCCGTGTGCCGAACCGGCCGACCGGGCCGGGCAGCCGGCCGAGCCTCGGCCAGCCGAAGAGCACGGCGAGTGCGAGCAGGCCGACCACCAGCGCGGGTGGGTGCGGGCCGGCCAGTTCGCCGGGGAGCGAGCGCAGGTCGGCGAGGGCCGAACTCTGCGGCGAACCACCGAGGATGACGTGCAGTTGGGCAATAGCGATGGTGAGGCCCACTCCGGCCAGCAGGCCGTGCACCACGGCGGGGGAGACCGCGAGCGCGGCGCGGGCCACCCGCAGCGAGCCGAGCAGCAGCTGCAGCAGGCCGGCGGCGACCGTCACCAGGCAGGCGGTCTGCCAGCCGTACTGGGCGATCACCCCGGCGGTGACCACGGTGAGCGCGGCGGAGGGCCCGCTGACCTGCAAGTGGGTCCCACCGAGCAGGCCGGCCACCAATCCGCCCACGGCGGCCGCGACCAGGCCGGCCGTCAGTGGCGCGCCGGTGGCCAGCGCGATGCCGAGCGAGAACGGCACCGCGATCAGGAACACCGCGAGCGAGGCCGGCAGGTCGTGCGCCAGCAGCGCGCGCACCCGCTGCCCGGCGGAGGTGCCCCCGTCCGGGGTGGCGGGGGTGCCCGGCGGGGCGTGGTCGGTGGTGTCGGAGGCGATGGGGGCGCTGGAAATGTCGAGGGTCATGTCTCTTCCCGTCTTCTTCCGGGGGAACGAACGCAGTCAGGTCCGGCGGTGAGGTCTCGGTCGGATCGGCTGTCGTGGGTCGCAGCGGGTGTGGCGGGGCGGCCTGACGGTGGGTGGCCGCGCGGGGACCGGGGTGCGCGGCGACGGCCAGTGGCGACCCGGGTTCAAGACTTGGTAAACCGAGAGTAATGAGACCTTTGCACAGCGTGCGCGTTCGGTGGAAGCGCAAAAAGGGCTTTTCACCACATCGTGTGGTACTCGAACCAAGCGGGAATTCGTCGCAAACGCCGAGGGGCCGGCCCGTCCAGCAGGACGGGCCGGCCCCTCGGGCGGGCGGTTCAGACCCCGGCGGTCCGGGCCTGTTCGGCGCCCAGCACGTAGTCCGGGTCCACCTGGGTGGCCAGGTCCGCGCCGATCTTGGCGTTGCCCCAGCTCTCCGCGTTGCGCAGGTGGAAGCGGACCGCCTGGGCGCTGTAGCGGCCGCGGTCGCGCAGTTGGTGGGCGGCGTCCGCGGCGGTCCGCAGCCGGCCCAGCACCTCTCGGTTGGCCGGTTCCAGCTCGCGCAGCGGCGGCTCGTCCCCGCGCTCCAGTCGCCGCACCCAGTCGGAGTGCCCGAACGAGGCGTACAGGTCGTCACCGACCTCGCGGCGCAGGAACTCGAGGTCGTCCGCGCTCTGCACCTTGTTGCCGATCACCCGCAGGTGGACGTCGAAGTCCTGGGCGTACTCCTTGTACTGGCGGTACACCGAGACGCCCTTGCGGGTCGGTTCGGCGACCAGGAAGGTCAGGTCGAAGCGGGTGAACAGGCCGGAGGCGAACGAGTCAGAGCCGGCCGTCATGTCGGTGACCAGATACTCGTCCGGGCCGTCCAGCAGGTGGTTGAGCAGCAGTTCCACGGCGCCGACCTTGGAGTGGTAGCAGGCCACCCCGAGGTCCTCCTCGGTGAACGCGCCGGTCGCCAGCAGCCGCACCGAGCCCTCGTCCAGGGCGACCGGCCGGGCGCAGGCCGCGTACACCGGGTTCTCCTCGACGATCCGCAGCAGCCGGGAGCCGGGGCCGGGCGGGGTGGTCTTGATCATTTCCTCGGCGGAGCGGATCAGCGGGTTGGCGCCGCGCAGGTACTCCTTGATCTCCGGCAGGTGCGCGCCGAGCGAGGGCAGCGAAGCCGCCTGGGCATCCGTCAGGCCGAGGGCCGGGCCCAGATGCTGGTTGATGTCCGCATCGACGGCGACCACCGGACAGCCGGCGGCGGCCAGGTGGCGGATGAACAGTGCGGACAGGGTGGTCTTGCCGCTGCCGCCCTTGCCGACGAAGGCGATCTTCATCTGAGTCTCCGGCTCTTTGGCTCTGTAGTGCTGTAGCTCTGGGGTGCTGTGGCTCTGTGTGCCACGGGCTGCCGCGGGGTGCGATGGCACTGCCGCCGCGGCAGGACGCTTGTTGGAAATCGTTATCGTCACCGATTGCGGCTCATGCTAGCGGTGGTTTGGGGTGTCGCACATGGGGGAAAGGCGGATTGCCACGAAAGGGTGACCCGGGGGTTGCCGCCCGACGGCCCGGACGATTCATTACTCTCGGGTAGGTGACCACAGGAACAGACCCGCTCGCCCCGCTGGCCCAGCTGGCCGGGGTCCCCGAGGCCGTCGCCGAGGTGCGCAAGAACGTCGACCGCCTCTACGGACACCGCGTGATGCGGCGCCGGGCCGGCGAGGTGACGTCCGAGTCCGCACTGCGCGGCGCCCGCGCCTCCGCCGCCCTGGAGGGCGCCGACTGGCCGCTGGAGGAGGTCCGCCGCCGCACCGACTTCGGCGCCGACCCCGATGCCCGGACGATCGGCGCGGCCCTGCGCCTCTCCGCCGAGGCCGGCCAGCTGCTCAGTGTCTGGCGCACCTCCCCGCTCCAGGTGCTGGCCCGCCTCCACCTGCTCGCCGTCGGCGAGGCCGACCCGTCCGCCGGCCGCCCGCGCCGGGCCGGTGAGAACGCCGCACCGCTGTTCCCACGCGAAATCGCCGCCACCGAAGGCGCCGCGCCCGACGGTCCGGTCGGCGAACTCCCGCCGCCGCCCCCGGCCGACGAGGCGGCCGCCCGCCTCGACCAGCTCGCCGGACTGCTGGCCGCCCGCGCCGAACGCCCCACCGGCGGCGCGCCCGCCCTGGTGGTCGCCGCCGTCGTGCACGGCGAACTGCTCGCGCTGCGCCCGTTCGGCAGTTACAACGGCCTGGTCGCCCGGGCTGCCCAGCGGATCGTGCTGATCGCCGAGGGCCTCGACCCGAAGGCGATCTGCCCCGCCGAGGTCGGCCTCGCCGAACTCGGCACCGCCGCCTACCGGCAGGCCCTGCTCGGCTACCTGGAGGGCACCCCCGAGGGCATGGCCCGCTGGCTCACCCACTGCGCCGCCGGGCTCGGCCTCGGCGTCCGCGAGAGCACCGCGGTGTGCGAGGCGATGCAGCGCGGGATGGTCTGACCTTCCGACCGTTCGAGGCGGGTGGCCGGGCTGAACGGGAAGCCCCAGTAATGCAGTTGCGGCGACGTCCGAGACTTCCGGGCGTCGCCGCTGGTACGGAGACCGGGTTACCAGTGCATGCACCGTGCAATGCCCATCAGGCGGGGTCCTGTTGCCCTTCGCCTGGTGCGGCGGCCCGACAGCGGGTCGGCTGCATGTGGGTGCCCAGTTGTCCGTACACGGGTCCGTGGGGCCTGAACTGCGTTGTCGGAACGACCCCTTTGGGGTCCTGACCGGGTCTCGCGGGCCTAACCCATTTCTACCGCAGATCAGACAAAAGGGGAACCCGAAAAGGGATGCTTTGACGGGTTCCCGTGCGGTTTGTCCGATATGGCGAACCGTCGCCCGACGCGAGGTCGTTCCACCCCGCGTCGGGTCGTTCCGCTTCGCGCGGGACCGATCCGCCCGGCGCGGCCTCAGACCACCGGGCGACGGCGCCGCGCGCTGTACCAGAGCACCCCGGCCGTCAGCGCCGCCGCGCCGACCGCCACAGCGGCCAGCACCGAACGGCTGGGCGCGTGGAACTCTGGCAGCCTGCGCGTCAGTTCGACCGGCCGGCTGAACACCAGCACCGGCCACTCGCGGGCCACCGCCTCCTTGCGCAGCGCCCGGTCCGGGTTCACCGCGGCCGGGTGGCCGACCGTCTCCAGCATCGGCAGATCGGTCGAGGAGTCGCTGTACGCATAGCAGTTGGCGAGGTCGTAGCCCTCTCGCTCGGCCAACTCGCGGATCGCGGCGGCCTTGTTCTCGGCGTACGCGTAGTACTCGATCTCGCCGGTGTAGCGGCCGTCCTCGACGTGCAGGCGGGTGGCGATCACGTGGTCGGCGCCCAGGAGTTGGCCGATCGGCTCGACCACCTCGGAGCCGGAGCTGCTGACGATCACCACGTCCCGGCCGGCCGCGTGGTGCTGCTCGATCAGCGACGCGGCCTCGTCGTAGATGATCGGGTCGATCATGCCGTGCAGGGTCTCCGCGACGATCTCCCGCACCTGCTGGACGTTCCAGCCCCGGGTGAGCGCCGACAGGTAGGCCCGCATCTTCTCCATCTGGTCGTGGTCCGCGCCACCGACCAGGAAGACGAACTGGGCGTAGGCGCTCTTCACCACCGAACGACGGTTGATCAGGCCGCCCTGGTAGAACGGCCGGCTGAAGGCGAGGGCACTGGACTTGGCGATGATCGTCTTGTCGAGGTCGAAGAAGGCGGCTGTCCGCGGCACGCCGTATCCGGGTCGGACGGGCGCTGTGGTGTCCGTCACGGGCTCGGTGGAGTCCGGTGCGTCGGAGTCGGCACCGCGGTCGGCGAAGTCGGCGTTCTCGGTGGTGTCCACGGGAACCGAGGATAGAGGGATCGGCAAAACAGGCGGCCATTCGGTGGACCCGCGGGCGTGCGGGTTTGTGTTTCTGGGCGGTCGGGTACACCATGGAAGTCACGGATCGTTCGCGCGACCGTGCTAACCCGGTCCGGCTCCTCCCCCCCGAGTCGGGCCGTGGATAGACGACCCCCGCTCTCCCCCCCGGCGGGGGTCGTCGCATGTCCGGGGCCATTTTCCTAGGCAATTGAGCCTCCAGGGAGTGGCGTGACGGGCGGTTCGGAGGGGGTGTTCCGGCGGTTTCCGAGCCGCTGTCGAGGGTTCTTCGCACTCAGTCATATGTCACTCTCCGTAGCGGATTGAGCGTCATATTGGCATCTCCGATGCGTCAATTCCGAACTGTTTTGGCCCCCGTCCGAGTGAGCTCGGTTATCCACAGGGGCGAGTTATCCACAGGCATTGCGAACTCGGCTGACGCATTCCGTGCCGTGCTCCACCGTGGTGTCCGCGTCGCCGCGCCGACCCACCCGGGCCGCCGCGTCCGACGCGCCGTCAGACCGATCCCGCACCACGCGGAGGCCCGCCTTGTCCGCATTCGTCACCGACCCGCACGCCACCGGCCCCGAGCCCCCGCCCGGGCCGCTGATCCTCACCGGCGACGAGACCCTCGCCGAACAGCTCACCCGTCTGTGCGCCGCCGCCGGAGCCGAACCACGGCTGCTCAGCAGCGCCCCACCGCCCGCCCCGCTGTGGGAGAACGCCCCACTGGTGCTGGTCGGCGACGACCTCGCCGAGCAGTGCGCTGGCCTGCCCCGCCGCCCCGGCGTGCTGCTGCTCGGACTCGACCTCGACGACGGCGAGATCTGGGTCCGCGCCGTCCGGCTGGGCGCGGAGCACGTGCTGTTCCTGCCGGACGCGCAGCCCTGGCTGCTCGACCGGATCGCCGACGCCACCGAAGGCGTCGGACCACCCGCGCTCACCGTCGCCGTGCTTGGCGGCCGCGGCGGCGCCGGGGCCTCCACACTGGCCTGCGCGCTCGCGGTCCGCGCCGCCCGGGCCGGACACCGCACGATGCTGATCGACGGTGACCCACTCGGCGGCGGACTCGACGTCCTGCTCGGCGCCGAACAGGCCGGCGGCCTGCGCTGGCCGGACCTGGCCGCCTCGCGCGGCCGGATCAGCGGTGCCGAGCTCGCCAGGGCGCTGCCCGAGCCACACCGGCTCAGCGCGCTGTCCTGGGACCGCTCCGACACCCTGACCATCCCCGCCGAAGCCATGTGCAGCGTCCTGGCCGCCGCCCGCAGACGCGGCGGGCTGGTTGTCCTCGACCTGCCCAGACACCTCGACGCGGCGGCCGCCCAGGCCCTCGAACAGGCCGACACCGGGCTGCTCGTGGTTCCCGCCGAACTGCGCGCGCTGGCCGCCGCCGACCGGGTCGCCGGGGCCGTCCGGATACGGCTCGCCGACCTGCGGGCCGTCGTCCGCACCCCCGGCCCGTCCGGCCTCACGGCCGCCGATGTCGCCCGCGGCCTGCACCTGCGCCTGGCCGGGGAGCTTGCCCCCGAGCCCGGCCTCGCCCTGGACGCCGAACGGGGCGCCCCGCCCGGCCTGCGGGACGGCGGGCCGCTGGCCCGCTTCTGCGGGCAATTCCTGACCGAAGCGATGCCGCCCGTCGTGGCGGCCTGAGGAGAACCCATGGCCAACCGCCTGCACGCCGTCGACACCCACCCCGACACCACCGACGGGCACACCGGCGAGCCGAGGCCCGCCCGGCAGCCGATCACCCGCACCCACCGGCGCATCCCCGTACCCCGCGCCCGGGCCCTGCGCGGCACCCTGCCGGGGCCCGCCGAGGACGTCGCACCGGCCGAAGCCGGCCCGCCGGTGCGCTACCTGGTCCGCCGACATGCGTCGGCCGCGCCCGAACGGGACGGGCCGCCCGGCGGCCTGCCCGCGGACGGGGCCGCCGAACTCGTCGATGTCGTCCGGCTTCGGCTCGCCGAGGCGGGCGCGGCACCCACTGCGGGCTCGGTCGCCGCCGCGCTGCGCGCCGCCCGGCCACCGCTCGGCGGGGCCGACGTGCTCAACACCGTCCGCAGTCTGCGCGCCGAGATCGTCGGCGCCGGGCCGCTCGACCCACTGCTGGCCGAGCCCGGCGTCACCGACGTCCTGGTCAACGGACCCGACCAGATCTGGATCGACCGAGGCAAGGGCCTGGAACGCGCGCCCCAGGTGCGCTTCCCGAACACCGATGCCGTTCGCCGGCTCGCCCACCGACTGGCCACCGCCGCCGGGCGACGCCTGGACGACGCCCGACCCTGGGTGGACGCCCGGCTGTCCGACGGCACCCGCCTGCACGCCGTCCTCCCGCCGATCGCCGCCGACTGCACCCACATCTCGCTTCGCACGTGCCGCAGCACGCCCTTCACCCTCGCCGAACTGGTGGCCGCCGGGGCCCTGCCACCGTCCGGCGCCGACCTGCTGGCCGCCGCGCTCCGGGCCCGACTGTCGCTGCTGATCTCCGGCGGTACCGGCAGCGGCAAAACCACCCTGCTCGCAGCGCTGCTCGGGCTCGTCCCGGTCAACGAACGCATCGTGCTGGCGGAGGACTCCGCCGAACTCCGGCCGGACCATCCGCACGTCGTCCGGCTCCAGTCCCGCCCGCCCAACCAGGAGTCACTGGGGGAACTGACCCTGCGCGACCTGGTGCGGCAGGCACTCCGGATGCGACCCGACAGGTTGGTGGTCGGAGAAGTCCGCGGAGCCGAGGTGGTCGACCTGCTGGCCGCCTTCAACACCGGCCACGAAGGCGGCTGCGGCACCGTCCACGCCAACACGGCGGCCGACGTGCCTGCCCGCCTGGAAGCCCTCGGCTCGCTCGCCGGACTCGACCGGCAGTCGCTGCACAGCCAGCTCCGGGCCGGGCTGGACGCCGTCGTCCACCTCGGACGCGACCGCGCCGACGGCCGACGCCGGGTCACCGGCCTGCACCTGCTGATCGCCGACCCGGGCGGCCTGACGGGCACCACAGCCGCCGTCCACTTCGACCGTGACGGACGCAGCCGACCCGGCCCCGGCTGGACCAGGCTGCGGGACCTCTGCGCCGAACGCGGCGTCGAGCTGCCCCCGCACCCCGAGGCGGTCTCCGAACCCGATCCGGTCGAGCAGGACACCGGTTCGGTTGACGTTCCCTCCTGCGAACCCCAGGTGGAGGTGTCATGACGCTGCGTCAGATCGAACTGCTGTGGGTGGTCGGGCTCTGCGTGATCGGGGCGGTGGCGTGGCGACTGCTGCGCTCCGAGGTCAGGAGGTCGTGATGGCAGGGGAGTTCGGGGCCCTGGCGGCGGTGGCGTCGGCCGGCGCCGCCGGCGCGGCAGCTTTGCTCGGTGCGGTCGCCGGGCTCGGCGCGGCGTTGCTCGGGGCGGTCTGGCTGGCGGCGGCCCGGCACCGGCAGCGTGGTGACGGGCGGCTGCGGCGGATGCTGAACGGGCATCGGGTGCCGGACGGTCGGCTCGCCCGGATTCGGGCGGGATGGCGGCGACGGCGACCGCGCTGGCTGGTGCCCGAACTGCTGCTGTTCCCCGCTGGAGCGGCAGCCGGGCAGAGCACCGCCTCGGTGCTGCCGTTGATCGGGGCGGCCTGTGCGGTGGTTCCGCTCCGCAGATGGCGTGCGCGGTACGCCGCGGGTCGGGCGGCGCGGCGACGGGCCGCGGCTGTGATCGACCTGTGCGCCGGCCTGGCGGCCGAACTGCGCAGCGGCGCGACACCCGAACAGGCCATGCACTCGGTGATCTCCAGGGCCGCCCCCGACTGGGCCGGTCGCCTCGGCCCCGAGCCGACTGCCCGGCTGGCCGCCGGCCGCTACGGGGCGGACCTGCCCGCAGCCCTCGGGCAGGTGGCCGAACTGCCCGGCGGGGAGGGCGCGGCGGCCGTCGCGGCTTGCTGGCGGGTCAGCACCGAGAGCGGTACGGGGCTGGCGTTCGGCCTTGAGCAGGTCGCGGACGCGCTGCGCGCCGAGCGGGCGCTCGCGGAGGAGATCGCGGGCGAACTCGCAGGTCCACGCACCACCGTGATCGTGCTGGCCGCCCTGCCCGCCGTGGGCATGGGGCTGGGCAGCACGCTCGGCGCCCAACCGGCGCAGGTCCTACTGCACACCCCGGCGGGCCTGCTCAGCCTGCTCGCTGGGGCTGTCCTGGAGGCCGCCGGCATCGCCTGGACCGCCCGGATCGTCCGGGCAGCCGAGGACGCCCCGGCCGGGCCCCGTCCGGTCCGGCCTGAGGTTCAGCCCGAGGTTCGGTCCGAGTCGCGGTCCGACTCGGTCCGGGCGGTGGCTTCCGGGTGTGGGATCTCCCGATCCCGGCAGGACCGGTGGCTTGCCGCCGCATCGCCCCTCGCGGGGGACCAGCCGGCCGTCCGGGCGGACCGGTGGGAGTGAACGGGTCCGGTGGCCCGGTCCGGGGCCGGGGTGACCCGCCGGGCGGCGTGGGTATGCGCGCCAACTGGTCGACGAATGATCCGAGTTCGAGTCGACGGAGGCATCGATGGAGGTTCTGGTGGAGGTTTCGATGGAGGTGAGGTGGGCGCCATGGTGATCCTGGTGCCGGTGGCCGCCGTGGGCCTGGCCGGCGAGGCACTGGCGGTGGTGCGAGGGCGGGCGATCCGGCGCAGGGTCGGGCGCTGCGTCCCGGCAGTGGCGGCCGTCCCCGCGCGGGATGGGCGGGGTGGCCGGGGCGGGGATGCCGTACGACGGGCGATCCGCTGGGTGGTGGGCGACCGGCCGTTGGCCGTGCTGCTCGGGGTGTCCGCCGCCGTCCTGGTCGGCGGCTGGGCGGGCCCGGTGGTCGGTTTGGTGGCGGGCTGGGCGGGGTGGCGGTCGCTGCCCAGGATTCGGTCGCCCGGCGAGCGGCGGCGGACCGCCGAGCATGACTGGCTGGTCCGTCAACTGCCGTTGACCGCCGACCTGCTGGCGGCTTGTCTCGGTTCGAGCGGTTCCCCGGCCGGAGCGGCCTTCGCGGTCGCGGACAGCGTCCCGTCCCCGATGCGGGAGCGCCTGTCCGGCGTCGCGGCCCAGCTCTCCCTCGGTGCCTCCCCGGAGCGTTGCTGGGAGCAACTGGCCACCGACTGCCCACCGATGGCCCCGCTCGCCCGCTGCCTGGCCCGCACCACCCTCAGCGGCGCACCACCGGCCACCGCGCTCGCCGGCCTCGCACAGTCCCAGCGGGCGGCGGCCGCACGGGCGGCGCACGCGAGGGTCCGCCGGGCCGGCGTCCTGGCGACCGCACCGCTCGGGCTCTGCTTCCTGCCCGCGTTCGTGCTGATCGGCGTTGTGCCAGTGGTGATGGGCCTGACCGGCACCTTCTCCCAGCGGCTCTGATCCGTACCTGCCGAATTTCCACTCCAACGAAGGGATTTCACCGATGATTACTCTCTCCCCGCCTGTCCGGCCGGCGCTCGCAGTGCGCGCCACCCGCAGAATCGGCGGCTGGCTGCGCCACCGGTACCGAACGATGGCGGAGGGGCCGCCGGACGCCGGGATGAGTACGGCCGAATACGCGATCGGCACGGTGGCGGCGTGTGCCTTCGCGGCGGTGCTCTACAAGGTGGTGACCAGTGGCACGGTCTCCGGCGCGCTGTCGGAGATCCTCGATCGCGCCCTGCATGCGGCGTGAGCGCCGGGCCGGCCGCACGAGGGCGCCGGACTCGGGGATGGTCACCGCCGAGACAGCGGTGGCCCTGCCTGCCCTGGTGCTGCTCGCGGCGATGCTGATCTGGGGAGTGGTTGCCGCCGGTGCCCAGATCCGCTGTGTGGACGCGGCCCGGGCGGGCGCCCGGGCCGCCGCCCGCGGGGACGGCGACGCGGCAGCGGTTGCCGCGGCAGCCGCCCCGGAGGGCGCGAAGGTTGCCGTCGCGCTGGACGCGACCACCGCCCGCGTCACCGTCGAGGCCCCCTGCCCGGGCCCAGGCCGCCTCGCCGCCCTCCTGTCGGTCCGCCTCACCGCCACCGCGGTGAGCGCCCGCGAGGACGTGCTGACCGACGAAAGCTGAAGTCGAGAGGAGGTAACTGCCGTGCGAGAGCGACACCGTCTGCCTGCCGAGGCCGCCGCGTCCGACCGTGGGTCGGCGACGGTGTGGCTGGTCGCGCTGGGCCTGCTGGGCGTGGTGGTCTTCTCGGCCTGCCTGATGGTGGGGCAGGTCGTGGTCGCCCGCCACCGCGCCGAGTCGGCGGCTGACCTGGCCGCGCTGGCCGCCGCCGACCGCCTACTGCTCGACCCGGACGGCGGCTGTGGCCGGGCAGTCGAACTGACCCGGGCCCAGGAGCGAGCCGATCTCGTCTCCTGCCGCGTCCTGCCGGACCGGGACGCGGTGGAGGTGGTCGTCCAGGTCCCGATCCGGGGCCTGCCCGTCCCGCTCGGGCCGGCCCGAGCCCGCTCCCGGGCCGGCCCGCTGTGGGCCTGGGGCGACAACGCCGCTGAAACGGACGGGCCGTCAGTCGAGCGGGCCGGCCGCGCCGTCGCCGGAGGCATCGGGGGCGTCGGAGGGGCCGAGAGTGTCGGTGCTGTCCGGCCGGTCGGGAGCGTGGGCGAGGAGGGTGGTGAGCAGGCGGATGGCGGCGGCCTTGTCGAGGGGATCGTTGCCGTTGCCGCACTTGGGGGACTGGACGCAGGACGGGCAACCGCGGTCGCACTCGCAGGCGGCGATGGCGTCCCGGGTAGCGGTCAGCCACTCCACGGCGCGGCGGAAGCCGCGTTCGGCGAAGCCCGCGCCGCCGGAATGGCCGTCGTAGACGAAGACCGTGGGAAGGCCGGTGTCGGGGTGCAGCGGTACGGAGACGCCCCCGATGTCCCAGCGGTCGCAGGTGGCGAACAGTGGAAGGAGGCCGATCGAGGCGTGTTCGGCGGCATGGGCCGCGCCGGGGAGCTGGTCGAACGGGATGGTCGCGTCGAGGAGTTGGTCCTCGGTGACGGACCACCAGACGGCGCGGGTGCGCAGGGTGCGGGGCGGCAGGTCGAGCTTGCTCTCGCCGAGGATCTCGCCGGTGGAGATCCGCTTGCGCAGGTAGCCGACGACCTGGTTGACCACCTCGACCGAGCCGAAGCTGAGCCGGGCCTCGCCCCACTCCTCGGTGGTGTCGGTGGAGAGGATCGAGATCGAGGTGACGTCCCGAGCGGAGGTGGTGTACGGCGGATTCGCGGGGGAGACCAGGGCGACCGAGGACTCCAGGTCGAACTCCCGGACCAGATAGGTACGTCCCTGGTGCAGGTGGACGGCGCCGGTGTGCACGGTGGTGTGCGCGGCCTCCGCGTCCACGGTGCCGAGCAGCCGTCCGGTGTCCGCCTCGACGATCTGCACGGGGCTGCCGCCGCTGCCGCGCAAGTCCACGCCGTCCACGGCGCGCTCCCGGCGGGTCCAGTACCAGGAGCCGTCGCTCCGGCGGCGCAGCAGGCCGCGTCGCTCCAGTATCGGGAGCAGCGGCTCGCTGGACGGGCCGAACAGTTCCAGGTCGGCGTCGGTGAGCGGGAGTTCCGCGGCGGCGGCGCACAGGTGCGGGGCGAGCACGTGCGGGTTGTCGGGGTCGAGGACGGTCGCCTCGACGGGGGTGGCGAACAGCGCGTCGGGGTGGTGGACGAGATAGGTGTCCAGCGGGTCGTCGCGGGCGATCAGCACCGCCAGCGCGCCCTGGCCCTCGCGTCCGGCGCGTCCGGCCTGCTGCCAGAGCGAGGCCCGGGTGCCGGGGTAGCCGGCCAGCAGGACGGCGTCCAGGCCGGAGACGTCCACGCCGAGTTCCAGTGCGGAGGTGGACGCCAGGCCGAGCAGGCGCCCGGTGTGCAGGTCGCGCTCCAGGGCCCGCCGCTCCTCGGCCAGGTAGCCGCCGCGGTAGGCGGCGACCCGGGCGGCGAGCGGTTGGCCGAGCTGCTCCTGGGCCTGCAGGGCGACCAGTTCGGCGGCCCGGCGGGAGCGGACGAAGGCCACCGTCCGGGTGCCGCCGTGGACCAGGTCGGTGAGCAGGTAGCCGGCCTCGGCGGTGGCGGAGCGGCGGACGGGCGCGCCGTGCTCGCCGACGTTCTCGGTCAGCGGCGGCTCCCACAGCGCGAACACCATCGGGCCGCGTGGCGAGCAGTCCTCGGTGACGGCGGTCGCGGGCAGGCCGGTGAGCCGCTGCGCGGTGACGGCCGGCTCGGCGGTGGTGGCGGAGGCCAGCAGGAAGGTCGGCGACGCGCCGTAGCGGGCGCACAACCGCCGCAGCCGGCGCAGTACCTGGGCGACGTGCGAGCCGAACACCCCACGGTAGGTGTGGCACTCGTCGATCACCACGTACTTCAGCGCCTTCAGGAAGGACGACCAACGTGGGTGGGCGGGGAGTATGCCGCGGTGCAGCATGTCGGGGTTGGTCAGCACGTACGACGCGTACTGGCGGACCCACTCGCGCTCCTGCGGGGGCGTGTCGCCGTCGTAGAGCGCCACCCGGACCCGGTCGGGGACGAGTTCGGCGGCGCGCCGGCGCTGGTCGGCGGCCAGCGCCTTGGTGGGGGCGAGGTACAGCGCGGTGGCGCCGCGCCCGTTGCGGGCCTCGGTGCCGGTCAGCAGGTCGCTCAGCACGGGGGCCAGATAGCCCAGCGACTTGCCCGAGGCGGTACCGGTCGCGATCACGGTGGTCCGCCCGGCCGCGGCCAGGTCCATCGCCTCGGCCTGGTGCGCCCAGGGCAGCAGCACGCCGAGCTGGGCGGCGGCCGCGACCACCTCCTGACGGATTCCTTCCGGCCAAGGCGCATAGCGCGCCTCGCGTGCGGGCAATTGCTCCGTATGGGTGAGGCGATCCGACCTGCCGCGCTCGGTGGAAAGCGTCGCGAGCAGGGCCTCGGGCTGGTGGTGACGGGGCGGCATGAAGACCCAGTGTGTCACCGGCGTGACGGAGAATCGCTGTTAACCATCGTGCGCCCATGGTCGCAAGTGGTTGAATGAAGCCCGTGACGGCCGCATGGCCGAGGGCCGCAGAAACCGAGGCTCCGACCTGCCGGTTTGCCGCGCCCTGGGCCTGCGACCACGTGGTCGCAGCCGTGGGGCTGAAGATCGCAATGACGTAGCAAGGCAAGGTGCTGGAGGTTCCGTGGACCTGTCCCTGTCGACCCGTACTGTCGGCGATCGCACGGTCGTCGAGGTTGGCGGCGAGATCGATGTGTACACCGCCCCCAAGCTGCGCGAGCAGCTTGTCGAGCTCGTCAACGACGGCAACTACCACTTGGTCGTGGACATGGAGGGCGTGGACTTCCTCGACTCCACCGGCCTCGGTGTGCTGGTCGGTGGCCTGAAGCGGGTGCGCGCGCACGAGGGTTCGCTGCGCCTGGTGTGCAACCAGGAGCGCATCCTGAAGATCTTCCGGATCACCGGTCTGACCAAGGTGTTCCCGATCCACAACTCGGTGGACGACGCCGTCGCGGCGACCGACTGACCTTCCGTCGGTCCGCCGTTCCAACCGAATCTTCTCGATCGACCGCCGCCGGTCGGCCGGGCGCTGAGCCCTGCCCGGCCGGCGCGGTCGGTGTTCCCGCCTCCGCCGTGCGGGCCGGTGTGCCCGGCGGTGGGGAGCAACCCCGGAGGGGAGACATGGCAACCGTCGAACTTCGATTCAGCGCACTGCCCGAGCACGTGCGGACCGCCCGTTTGGTGGCCGCCGCGGTGGCCAGACGTGCGGGGGTGGACGAGTCGGTGCTCGACGAGTTGCGGCTCGCGGTGGGCGAGGCCTGCTCCCGCGCGGTGGCGCTGCACCAGCGCAACGGCGTCGACGGGGCGGTCCGGGTCGCGTTGATCGAGCAGGAGAAGCGTTTTCTCATCGAGGTCGCCGACGAGGCCGGCCCGGCGCACGCCGCCGGTGCCGCGGGCGGCGGCTCCGAGGACGAGGACGCGCTCGGCCTGGCGGTCATCACCGGCCTGGTCGAGGACGTCGAGGTCGGCAACGGCGACGACGGCGGTGTGATCCGGATGAGCTGGTCGGTCGCCCCGCCCGACGCCGACGCCTGAGACCCGCCCGACGCCTGAGACCCGTCCGCGCGCTCCCGCCTGGAGTCAGCCCACCGAGCCCGTCGACGCCGCCACCCCCGACCCGTCCGCGCGCTCCCGCCTGGAGTCCCTGCGCCGGGCCGGGCCCGCTGAGCTGCCCGGATGTCGCTGGCCGCGGCCTTCCGCGCAGCCGGGGGCGGGTGGCCGTGTAGGTTCGCTGGTCGATGCCCGGGACCGGGTGTCAGCGACCGAAAGGGCCCCGGTGAAGAAGCGACTGGTCACCGTCTCCACGCTCGGCGCGCTGCTCGCGCTCGCCGCCGTCGGCTGTTCCGCCGACGATTCGGCGAAAAAGCTCGACGGCTGGGCGAAGAACGTCTGCGATGCCGCGCGGGACCCGATCTCGCAGTCCCGGGCGGCGCTCGCCGACACCGGGAACGTCAAGGACGGCGAGTCCCCCGTCGACCTGCAGAAGCGGCTGTCCACCGACCTGGCCGCGCTGGCCACCACCAACCAGCAGTTGGCGGACGCGGTGGACAAGGCCGGCGTGCCGAAGATCGACAACGGGGCGAAGGTCCAGCAGGACGCCGTCAACGAGCTGAAGCAGGTCGCCCAGGGCTACCTGGACGCGCAGAAGAAGCTGGACGGGCTGACCAACGCCGATCAGGCCAAGTTCGCGGACGGCCTGCGCAGCGTCGGCGACCAGGTGCAGCGCCTGTCCCAGGTCTCCACCGGCGCGCTCGCCACCCTGCAGAGCGGCGACCTCGGCGACGCGATCAAGAAGCAGCCCGGCTGCAAGGCGGCCGGCGCCGGCGCACCCGCCGCCGACCCGTCCGGCAGCGCCAACCCGTCGTCCGGCGCCAACCCGTCCGGGTCCGCGTCGCCCGGCGGCAACGGTGCCCCGTCATCCGGCGCGCCGTCCTCGGGGGCGCCCGACCAGGGCGCCGGATCGGCTTCGCCGAGCAAGAGCTGACGCCCGGTCGGCCCGTCGCCGGGTGCGGTGGACGGGCCGCGCCGGTGGACGGGGGAGAATGGCGGGGTGACGAACAGCCCCGTTCTTGATACCGCCCGGACGGCGGAACTGCGGGAGGCGCTGCTGAAGGCCTCCTTCACCGCCGATGGATTGCTCGACCTGCTCGGCCCGGCCGCGTACGCGGCGCTGGCCCGCAGCGAGGCCGTCCCGGCGCTGCGGGCGACCCGCGGCGGCTCGCCGCTGGAGACCCTGGTGCGGCTGTTCCTGCTGCAACAGCCGGTGCCGGAGGCCGCCGCCGCGGCCGCCCTGCCCGTCGAGGGCCTGCTGACCGACGGCTGGCTGGTGCGCGACGGCGCCGAGCTGCGCGCCATCGTGGACGTGCGGCCGTACGCCGACGAGGTGGCCGGCCTGCCCAGCGCGGACGCCTGGGTGGTGTCCGACCTCGGCTGCGCCGTCGGCGGCGCGGGCGGCATCGGCTCCGGGCGGACGGACGCCGGCGTCGAGCGCCGCGACCTGGTGCTCGGGGTGGGCGGCGCGTCCACCACGCTGGCCAACCTGACGGTGCGCCGCCCGGTCCGCGAGGTGCTGGACCTGGGCTCCGGCTCCGGTGTGCAGGCGCTGCACGCGGCCCGGCACGCCCAGCGGGTCACCGCCACCGACCTCAACCCGCGCGCCCTGCACTTCACCCGGCTGACCGCCGCGCTGTCCGGCTTCGACAACGTCACCACCGCCGAGGGCAGCCTGTACGAGCCGATCGGCGAGCGGCGCTTCGACCTGATCGTCTCCAACCCGCCGTTCGTGATCTCCCCGGCCGGCCGGTTCACCTACCGGGACGGCGGGATGGCCGGCGACGAGCTGTGCCGCAGTGTGGTGCGCGGCGCCGCCGACCACCTGGAGCCCGGCGGCTACTGCCAGCTGCTGGCGAACTGGCAGCACGTCAAGGGCGAGGACTGGCGCGACCGGCTGGCCGGCTGGGTGGCCGGCACCGGCTTGGACGCCTGGGTGGTGCAGCGCGAGGTGCAGGACGTCGCCCAGTACGCCGAACTGTGGCTGCGCGACGGCGGCGACCACCGCGGCGACGAGTACCGCACCCGGTACGAGGAGTGGCTGGACAGCTTCGAGGCGGCCGGCGTGGAGGGCATCGGCTTCGGCTGGATCACCCTGCGGGCGTCCGGCGCGGCCGACCCGGTGGTGCGGATCGAGGAGTGGCCGCACCCGGTGGAGCAGCCGCTCGGCCCGCACATCGAGGAGTGGTTCGCCCGCCAGGACTTCCTGCGCGGCCACGACGACGCCGGGCTGCTGGCCGCCCGCTACCTGCTCGCCGACGAGGTGGTGCAGGAGCAGATCGGCGCACCCGGCTCCGAGGACCCCGAGCACGTGGTGCTCCGTCACAACCGGGGCATGCGGCGCGCCACCAAGGTGGACACCGTCGGCGCGGGCTTCGTCGGCGTCTGCGACGGCACGCTGGCCGCCGGGGAGATCGTCGACGCGATCGCCCAGCTGCTCGGCGAGGACGCGGCGCAGCTGCGGGCCCGGGTGCCCGAGTCGCTGCGGCTGCTCACCGAGCAGGGGTTCATCGAGCCGGTCCGCTGAACCGGCCGAGGCTGAACCGGCCCTGAGCGGAGCCGGCCGAGGCTGAACCGGCCCTGAGCGGAGCCGGCCGAGGCTGAACCGGCCGAGGCTGAACCGGCCCTGAGCGGAGCCGGCCGGGCCCGAACCGGTCGTTGTCCGGGCGGTGACATTGGTCACCTGAAGTATCGGCATGACGCGTCCGCGTGGTCGGTGCTTCGGGTGACCTGTGCGGTCCAGCCGCGTTGGACACCGAAGGCCCCGGCCGGCGGCCGTGTTCACCCGGGCGTTCCCCGGGTGTGGCCCCTCGGACGCCGGGAGTCCGCCGCAGGTTGTCCACCAAGTGCCAGGGTGCTGTCCACAGGCTGTGGGCAGTGCGGGGGAGGACCTGGTGGAGACGCCGACGACGCTGGTGGGCGGGGCGGTCCTGGTGGTCTTCGGGAGCGCGCTGCTGCTGTGGTGCGCCGTGGAACTGCGCCTTCGCCACCGTCTGCGCCGGTACGGCGTGCCCGCCACCGCCCAGGTGGTCGCCGACCGGGACCGGACCGACGCGATGGACAGCAGCCCGCTGCTCTCCTACTCCGTGGACACCGCCGACGGGTTCGTCGAGGCCGGGCTCGGCACCGTCCACGAACTGCACCCCGATCCGCTGGGACACCTGGTGCTGGCCCGTCCGCGCGGGCACACGCCGCTGCGCCGCCCGCCGCAGCTGGCCGCCGGTGCGGCCGTTCAGGTCGCGTACGACCCGAGGCGGCCGGAGCGGGTGGTGCTGGCCGCGCGCCAGGAACTGCCCTCGCTGCCCGCCGACCTGTTCTGGGCGCTGCTCGGCACCTCGGCGCTGGCGGGTGGCCTGTCCCTGCTCGCGCTCGCCCTGCGCTGACCCCACCCTGCTCGCGCTCGCCCTGCGCTGACCCCACCCTGCTCGCGCTCGTCCTGCGCTGACCCTGCCCTGCGCCGCGAGGGCCCCGCCCGATTACGGAGCGCACTGTTCCGCTCCTCTTTTCTCCACCGCCGTCCGGTCCGCTTTCCGCAGTGCCCGGAGTGCGCGGAAACCCGCCCGGACCGCCCGTGGATGCGTCGGTCCGGGCCCGGTGGAAGGCCTGTTTGCCCCGGAAAGACATGCCCGAAGAGCGGCCATCGGGTTACCGTTCGAGTGGCGTCGGTCGGCCTTGCCGGTGAAAAAGCGGCATCCGTCCGTTTGACAAGGGTGGCCAGGGTACGGTCACACTCCGCTGGTGGGACCGTCGCGGTGCGACAGCCCAGGAGCTTTGGTTTACGACCGGGAGAGAAGAGCGAAGGTGTCCCCGAGCAGCGAGACCGCGCACGGCAAGCGACTCGTCATCGTCGAGTCGCCGGCCAAGGCCAAGACGATCAAGGGCTACCTCGGCCCCGGCTACATCGTCGAGGCCAGTGTCGGTCACATCCGCGACCTGCCCGGCACGGCCGCCGAGGTTCCGGACGAGTACACCGGCGAGGTGCGCCGCCTCGGGGTCGACGTGGACCACGACTTCGCGCCGATCTACGTGGTCAACCCGGACAAGAAGTCCCAGGTCACCAAGCTGAAGTCGCTGCTCAAGGAGTCCGACGAGCTCTTCCTGGCCACCGATGAGGACCGCGAGGGCGAGGCGATCGCCTGGCACCTGCAGGAGGTGCTGAAGCCGAAGGTGCCGGTGCACCGGATGGTCTTCCACGAGATCACCAAGGACGCCATCCAGGAGGCCGTGCGCAACCCGCGCCACCTGAACAAGCGCCTGGTCGACGCGCAGGAGACCCGCCGCATCCTGGACCGCCTCTACGGCTACGAGGTCTCCCCGGTGCTGTGGAAGAAGGTCATGCCGAAGCTGTCGGCGGGCCGCGTCCAGTCGGTCGCCACCCGCCTGGTGGTCGAGCGCGAGCGCGAGCGGATCGCCTTCACCTCCGCCTCCTACTGGGACCTGGTTGGCACCTTCGCCACCGGCCGCACCGCCGCCGACGCCGCCAACCCCGAGAACTTCGGCGCCCGGCTGGTCTCCGTCGACGGCAAGCGGGTCGCCACCGGCCGCGACTTCGGCACCGACGGCCGACTGAAGAACGCCGCGAACACCCTGCACCTGGACGAGCAGGCGGCCCGCACGCTGGCCGCCGCCCTGGAGCAGACCGCGTTCAGCGTCCGCAGCGTCGAGTCCAAGCCGTACCGCCGCTCCCCGTACGCGCCGTTCCGCACCACCACGCTGCAGCAGGAGGCCAGCCGCAAGCTGGGCTTCGGCGCCAAGCGGACCATGCAGGTCGCGCAGAAGCTGTACGAGAACGGCTTCATCACCTATATGCGTACCGACTCGACGACGCTGTCGGAGACCGCGATCGTCGCGGCCCGCGCGCAGGTCACCCAGCTGTACGGGGCCGACTACCTGCCGTCCGCGCCGCGCACCTACGCCTCCAAGGTGAAGAACGCGCAGGAGGCGCACGAGGCGATCCGCCCGTCCGGCGACCGGTTCCGCACACCCGCCGAGACCGGGCTGTCCGGCGACGACTTCCGGCTGTACGAGCTGATCTGGATGCGCACCGTCGCCTCCCAGATGAAGGACGCGGTCGGCCAGTCCGTCACCGTCAAGGTCGGCGGCCGTTCCGCCGACGGCCGGGACGCCGAGTTCTCCGCCTCCGGCAAGATCATCACCTTCCACGGCTTCCTGAAGGCCTACGTCGAGGGCGCCGACGACCCGAACGCCGAGCTGGACGACCGCGAGCGCCGGCTGCCGCAGGTCGCCGAGGGCGACCCGCTGGCCGCCGAGCGGCTCACCCCCGAGGGCCACGCCACCAAGCCGCCGGCCCGCTACACCGAGGCCTCGCTGGTCAAGGAGCTGGAAGACCGCGAGATCGGCCGCCCGTCCACCTACGCGTCGATCATCGACACGATCATCAACCGGAAGTACGTCTTCAAGAAGGGCACCGCCCTGGTGCCCTCCTTCCTCTCCTTCGCCGTGGTCAACCTGCTGGAGAAGCACTTCGGCCGGCTGGTCGACTACGACTTCACCGCGAAGATGGAGGACGACCTCGACCGGATCGCGGCCGGCCAGGCCGAGTCCGTGCCGTGGCTCAAGCGTTTCTACTTCGGTGAGGGCGAGGCCAACGGATCCGCCACAGCCGGCGCCGCCGACGCGGGCAACGGCGACGGCGACCACCTCGGCGGCCTGAAGGAACTGGTCACCGACCTCGGCGCGATCGACGCCCGGGAGATCAGCTCCTTCCCGATCGGCGACGGCATCGTGCTCCGGGTCGGCCGGTTCGGCCCGTACGTGACCCGCCCGGCCGCCGTCGAGGGCGAGCCCGAGCAGCGCGCCGACGTCCCCGACGAGCTGCCGCCGGACGAGCTGACCGTCGAGCTCGCCGAGGAGCTGTTCGCCAAGCCCAGCGGCGAGCGCGAGCTCGGCACCGACCCGATCAGCGGCAACCCGCTGGTCGCCAAGGCCGGCCGCTACGGCCCGTACGTCACCGAGGTGCTCCCCGAGGGCACCCCGAAGACCGGCAAGAACGCCGTCAAGCCGCGCACCGCGTCGCTGTTCAAGACCATGGACCTGGACACCGTCACGCTCGAGGACGCGCTGCGCCTGCTCTCGCTGCCCCGGGTGGTCGGCACCGACCCCGAGGGCAACGAGATCACCGCGCAGAACGGCCGCTACGGCCCGTATCTCAAGCGCGGCACCGACTCGCGGTCGCTGACCAGCGAGGACCAGCTGCTCAGCATCACCCTGGACGAGGCGCTGGCCATCTATGCCCAGCCCAAGCAGCGCGGCCGGGCCGCCGCGGCCGCCCCGCTGAAGGAGCTCGGCAACGACCCGGTCAGCGAGAAGCCGGTGGTGGTCAAGGACGGCCGGTTCGGCCCGTACGTCACCGACGGGGAGACCAACGCGACGCTCCGCAAGGACGACGAGGTCGAGACCATCACCCCGGAGCGGGCGTTCGAGCTGCTCGCCGAGAAGCGCGCCCGCGGACCGGTGAAGAAGGCCGCCAAGAAGGCCCCGGCGAAGAAGACCGCCACGGCCGCGAAGAAGACCACGGCGGCCAAGAAGACTGCGGCGAAGAAGACCACCGCGGTGAAGAAGACCGCGGCCGCGAAGAAGACCACCACGGCGAAGAAGACGGCGGCGAAGGAGTCCGCCACCGCGGAGAACACATCCGAGGAGAGCTGACGGACGCTGCGTAACGGGCCTGTTCGAATCCGGGCGGGCCCGTTAAGGTCGGGGCCGCGCACTCGCTACGCTGACGGTATGACGAGCGAGGAGCTGCCCCCCACCGCACGCGCCGCCCAGGTCGCCCCCGCGGGGACACCCGGTGAACGGGCCCGCGCGCTGCTCCGGCTGCGGCCCTACCGGAAGCTGTGGACCACCCAGCTGCTCGGCGGTGCCGCCGACCGGCTGTCCGTTCTGGTGCTCGTTCCGCTCACCGTGGTCGCCGCCGTGCTCGGCGGGCAGTTCGGGCACGGCTACCGCTCGCTCGCGCTGGCCGTCGCCGCCCTGTTCGCGGCCCGGCTGCTCGCCTCCGGCCTGTTCGGGGCGGCCCTGCTCGGCCCGGTGCACGCCCTGGTCGGCGGTCGGATCGACCGGCGCTGGAGCCTGCTCGGCGCGGACCTGGTCCGCGCCCTGCTGATCGGCCTCGCCCCCTGGTGGGTGGTCTGGTCGCCCAGCTCCGCCACGTGGGCGCTGCTCGGCTCGGTGTTCGTGGCCGGCGCCGCCGAACGGGTCTGGACCATCGGCAAGGAATCCGCCGTCCCCGCGCTGCTGGCCGTCCCCGAACAGGCGGGCCCGCCCGCCGCCGCCTCGCTGGACGCCGTCCGCACCCTCGACCTGCGCACCGGCTGGGCCGCCCTGCCGCTGGCCGCCACCGGCCTGATCGGCTTCACGCTGCTGAACAACGTGCTCGCCGCGGTCGGCCTGCACTGGCTGCGCGGCCACCAGCTCACCGTCGCCGCGCTCGGCGCCGCCGTGCTGTTCGCCGTCAACGCCGGGCTGCTGTACTTCCAGGAGCTGCCCGCCGGCGCCAACACCGCGCCGCGCTCCCCGTTGCAGGGCCTGCGCGCGCCCACCGATGCCACGCCCGGCCCGTCCCTGAAGAAGGGCCGTACCGGCTCCGCCCCGTACTTCACCTTCTCGATCGCCGCCGCCTACGCCTCGATGGCCGGCGTCGCCGCGCTCGGACTGCTCACCGCCACCGAGCACCTGGCCGGCCCGATCGGCTACGGCCTGGTGGTGCTCGCCGCCGCCGGCGCGCCCGCCGTCGGCATCCGGCTCAGCCGCGCCACCCTGCCGGGCCTGTCCCGCCGTCGGCTGCTCGCCCTCGGCCTGGTCACCGCCGGTGTGGCGCTGATCCTCGCCGGGCTGGTCCTCGACTTCGTCCTGGTGCTGCTGTTCACCGTGCTGGCCGGCCTCGCCGCCGGCGTGGTCATCGCCACCGGACGCGGGCTGCTCGCCCAGGAGATCGAGGAGATCCGCCTCGGCAAGGTCACCGAGCACCTGTACGCCGTGCTGCGGGTGGTCGTCGCCGTCGCCCTGATCGGCATGCCGCTGCTGGCCGCCGCCTACGGCGAGGTCTCGCTCGGCCACGTCGGCACCGGCAGCTTCACCTTCATCCACGGCGGCGCCGCGCTCGCCGTCTCCACCGCCGGACTGCTCACCCTGGTGCTCGCCGCCGTCGTCCTGCTGAAGACCGACGACCAGCGCGGCGTGGTCCCGTTCGGCCGCGAACTCGTCCAGGCCGTCCGCGGCGGCGCCGGGGCCGCACCGCACCGGGTGGCCGGCAAGGGCTACTTCATCGCCCTGGAGGGCGGCGACGGCGCCGGCAAGTCCACCCAGTCGCAGGCGCTCGCCGAATGGATCCGCGCCAAGGGCCACGAGGTCGTCGTCACCCGCGAGCCCGGCGGCTCCCCGATCGGGCAGCGGCTGCGCGCCCTCGTCCTGGACGTCGGCAACACCGGCCTGTCGCACCGCGCCGAGGCGCTGATCTACGCCGCCGACCGGGCCGAGCACGTCGAGAACGTGATCCGGCCGGCCCTGGAGCGCGGCGCCGTCGTCATCACCGACCGCTACATGGACTCCTCCATCGCCTACCAGGGCGCCGGCCGCGACCTGGCGGCCACCGAGGTCGCCCGGATCTCCCGCTGGGCCACCGGCGGGCTGGTGCCCGACCTGACCGTCGTCCTCGACGTCGACCCCACCGCCGCGCGGGATCGTTTCACCGAGGCGCTCGACCGGCTGGAGTCCGAGCCCACCGAGTTCCACCAGCGGGTCCGCTCCGGGTTCCTGGCGCTGGCCGCCGCCGACCCCGCCCGCTACCTGGTCGTCGACGGCAGCCAGACGCCCGCCACCGTCACCACCGCCATCCGGCACCGGCTCGACCGCGAGCTGCCGCTCTCCGACCAGGAGAAGGCCGCCAAGGCCGAGCAGGAGCGCAAGGCCCGCGAGGAGGCCGCCCGCAAGGCCGCCGAGGCCGAAGCAGCCCGCAAGGCCGCCGAGGAGGCCGAGCGCAAGCGCCTCGCGCTGCTCGAGGAACTGCGCGCCGAGCAGGCCGAGAAGGACCGCCTGGCCGCCGAGGAAGCCGCCCGCGCCGAGGCCGAGGCCGCGCGCAAGGCCGCCGAGGAAGCCCGCCTCGCCGCCGAGAAGGAAGCCGCACGCAAGGCCGAGGAGGAGGCCGAACGGCAGGCCGCCGAACAGGCCCGCCTCGCCGCCGAGGCCGCCGCCGCCCGCCGGGCCGCCGCCGAGGAGGCCGCCCGCGCCGAACTCCAGCGCCAGCGCGACCTGCAGCGAGAGGAGCAGCGGCGGCGCGCCGAAGAGGCGCTGCAGCGTGCGGAGGAGGCCCGGAAGGCAGCCGAGGCCGAGGCGGACCGGACCGAGGAGGCCCGGAAGGCAGCCGAGGCCGAGGCGGACCGGACCGAGGAGGCCCGGAAGGCAGCCGAGGCCGAGGCGGACCGGACCGCTGTGCTCCCCAAGGTCGAGGAGCCGGCCGCCGAGTCCGACAGCGAGACCACCCGGGAGCTGCCGAAGCCGGTGATCGACGAGACCGCGGTGCTGCCGAAGGTCGACGAGACCGCGGTGCTGCCGAAGGTCGAGGACGCCGAGACCGCGGTGCTGCCCAAGGCCGAGCCGGCGCCCAAGCCCAAGTCGGACCCGGGGTCCAAGCCCGAGGCCAAGCAGGTGCCGCCCGGGCTGTTCCGCGACGAGGACGACTCCTCCCGCACCCGCGAGCTGCGGCCCCGGCCGGACTGGGCGGAGGAGACCCCGCTCGACGACCTGCCCAGCCTGACCGACAGCCTGCTCGGCTCCCGCGAGGAGTGGGCCCGCTGGGAGGCCGAGGCCCCCGGGACGGCGCAGGACGAGCAGCCGAAGCGGGGCTGGCGCCGCCGTAAGGACTGACCACCGGCGGCAGGATTCGGTAGGGACGCGGGGAGCCGCGCGGCGCAGGACCGGCCGCGCAGCTCCCCGCGCCGCGTCCGGGGGCGCCGTCGGGGTCTCCGCGTCGCCGTCGGTGTCTCCGCGCGGCGTTAGGCTCGTCGGGTCGGTGTGGGCGAGGAGGAGCGCGGCGTGAGTGTGTGGGACGACCTGGTCGGACAGGACCGGGTGGTCGAACAGTTGCAGGCGGCCGCGCGGGCGGCCCGGGCCTCCGTGCTGGCGGGCCGCGGGGAAGCCCCCGAGGGCAACGCCTCGCTGATGACGCACGCCTGGCTGTTCACCGGACCGCCCGGCGCGGGGCAGGTGACGGCCGCCCGGGCCTTCGCGGCGGCCCTCCAGTGCACCAGCCCGGACCTGGACCTGGGCGGGACGCCCGGCTGCGGGTTCTGCGACGGCTGCCACACCGTGCTCTCCGGCAGCCACGCCGACGTCAAGCAGGTGCGGACCGACGGCCTGTCGATCGGCGTCGGCGACATGCGCGACCTGGTGCTGCGGGCATCGAGCTACCCGACCGGTGGCCGCTGGTCGGTGATCCTGGTGGACGCCGCGCACCGCCTCACCGAAGCGGCCGCGAACGCGCTGCTGAAGGGCGTCGAGGAGCCGTCGCCGCGGACGGTGTGGCTGCTGTGCGCGCCGTCCGTGCAGGACGTGCTGCCGACCATCCGCTCGCGCTGCCGGCTGCTGGTGCTGCGCACGCCCCCCGCGGAGGCCGTCGCCGACATGCTGGTCCAGCGAGACGGCGTCGAGCCCGAGGCGGCCCGGCTGGCCGCGCTGGCCGGGCAGGGCGACATCGACCGGTCCCGGCGGCTCGCGGTGGACGAGCAGGCCCGGGCCCGCCGTGCCGAGGTGCTGCGGATCCCGCTGGAGGTCGCGGACCTGGGTGGCTGCCTGGCCGCCGCGCAGCGGCTGGTCGACACCGCGAAGGCGGACGCCGAGGCGCTGGCCGAGACCCAGGACGCCAAGGAGACCGACGACCTGCGGGCCGCGTACGGCGCGGCCGAGGGCAGCCGGGCGCCGCGCGGCATGGCGGGCGCGGTGAAGGATCTGGAGAAGCGGCAGAAGAGCCGGGCCACCCGGACCCGCCGGGAGACGCTGGGCGTGGCGCTCGGCGACCTGCTGGGCTTCTACCGGGACGTGCTGGCGATCCAACTGGGCTCGGGCGGAGCGCTGGCCAACGAGGACCAGCGGACGGCCGTGCAGCGGGTGGCCGGCGAGGGCGCGGCGGAGAACACGCTGCGCCGGATGGAGGCGGTGCTGGCCTGCCGGCGGGCGCTGTACCGGAACGTCGACCCGCTGCTGGCGGTCGAGGCGATGACGGTGGCGCTGCGGGCCGGCTGAGCTGCTGTGGTGGCCGTGGGGCCGGTTGCCGTGACCACGGGCTCGGTTGCCGTGGCGACGGGCTCGGTTGCCGTGGCCATGGCCTCGGTTGCCGTGGCCATGGGCTGAAGGCTTCGGGGGCCGTTGCCGTTAGCTCGTTCGAGTGAAGGTGGGGAGTCGCCCGTACCGCCCGGCGGTCCGCGGGCGCGCGGTCTTGCACCCTGTGCACTGGCCACGCGCCCGCGTCCGGCCGGTCCTTCCCCGAGGTGGTGCGTCCCCCATGCCCCGATCGCTCCTCTTCCTGTTGTTGCTGGTGGCTGCGGTGGCGGGCGGTTGGCTGGCCCGGTCGGCGATGTCGCGCTGGCGGGACCTGCGGGCCGCGCAGACGTACGAGCTGGCGGCGGAGGCGCGGCCGGTGCTGGTGCGGGCCGGGGCGGCGGTGGTGTGCCTGATGTGCGTGAGCGCGCTCGGGGTGGCGGTGCTGCCGGGGGTGGACTTCGGCCGGGTGGCGGTACGGCAGGCGGGGGCGGTGGTCGTCGCGGAGCGGTCCGTCCCGGCGGCGCCCCCGGTGTCGGCTCCGGTGTCGGCTCCGGCGGTGCCGGCGTTGTTCAGCAACGTGAGCCGTCCGGCGGGCGGCGAGTTGCTGCAGGGCGAGGTGCCCGGCCCGGACGGGCGGCCGCGGGCGGTGCGGGTGTGGTTGCCCGCCGAGTACAAGGAGGAGCCGGCGGCCCGGTTCCCGGTGATCGTGGTGCACTCCGGGACGGCCGGGCGGACCGCCGACGAGGACGTGCCGGGCGTGTTCGACGGCGTGGCGTCGGCCGTCGAGCTGGGCAGGGCCCGCCCGTTCGTGCTGGTCGCCCCCGAGGCCCCGAGCGGCACCGGCCACCCCTGCGACCTGGTGGCCGCCGCCCCGCAGGCGGTCGCGGACGACGCGGCACTGCGGGCGGCCGTCGGCGCGGTCTTCCGCACCCGGCCGGCCGGCCCCGACAGCTGGGCCGTGCTGGGCGTGGACGACGGCGCCCCCTGCGCGGTTGCGGCCGGACTGACCAGACCCGACCTGTACGGGGCGGCCGCGGCGGTGTCCGGCCAGTACGACGGGCGGGCGCTGGCGAGCGCCGCGGGCGAGGCGCCGGCCGGGTCGTCGGCGCGGCTGCTGCTGGCCGCGGCCAGGCGGGACTCGGGCGGGCTGGAGTCCGCCCGGGCGGTGCGGGAGGCGCTGCGGGACGCCGGGGTGCGGGCGGAGGTGCGGATCTCCGACATCGTCCAGGACTTCTCGGCGGACGGGGAACGGATGCGGTTGGTGCGGGTCGCGGTGCAGTACCTGGCGGAGCAGCTGCCGAAGCCCTGAGGGGCATTTGGTCAGTGTGGTGATCGGATTTTGGGCCCGGCGGCCGAGCGAGGTGGCGGCCGGGCGGCGTCCCGGGTGCGGTGGTTGCGGCCGCTAGGCTCGGGTGTTCCGGCGACGGCCGGGACGGTCGGCTCCCGGGTCGGCCCGCTTCCAGGGGAGAGGACCCACGTTCATGAGAGTCGCCCGACCCCGCCGGCTCGTGCCCGCCGCCGCGCTGGCCGCCGCCGCGTCCCTGCTGCTGGCGGGCTGCACCTCGGGCCACCCGGCACCCACGGCGGGCGGCCCGCCCGGCCAGCCCGCCCCGGCTCCCGCGAACGGCGCCACCCCGCTGGAGCCGCTGCCCACCGACCTGCCGGCCGGCCTCGCGCCCTACTACGCGCAGCAGCTGAACTGGAAGCCGTGCACCACGGACTTCGAGTGCACCACCTTCAAGGTGCCGCTGGACTACGCCCACCCCGGCGACGGCCACGACGTGGAACTGTCCGCGATCCGCAAGCCCGCCACCGACAAGGCGCACCGGCTGGGCTCGCTGATGCTCAACCCCGGCGGCCCCGGCGGCTCGGCGACCGAGTACGTGCAGGCCATCGCGTCGCGCTACGACCCCGGGGTGCGGGCGAGCTACGACCTGGTCGGCTTCGACCCGCGCGGCGTCGGCAAGTCCGCGCCGGTGACCTGCCTCGCCGACGACCGGATGGACGCCTACGCGGCCGCCGACATCACCCCCGACGACCGGTCCGAGATCGACGCCCTGGTGGCCGTCGACAAGGAGTTCGCGGCGGGCTGCTCGGCCCGGGCCGGTGAACTGCTCGCCCACGTCTCCACCGTCGAGGCGGCCCGGGACATGGACATGCTGCGGGCACTGGTCGGCGACCAGAAGCTCCACTACGTCGGCAAGTCGTACGGCACCTTCCTCGGCGCCACGTACGCGGGGCTGTTCCCGAGCAAGGTCGGCAAGGTGGTGCTGGACGGCGCGATGGACCCGTCGCTGGACGCCCGCACCGGCAACCTCACCCAGGCCGGCGGCTTCGAGACCGCGTGGACGGCGTTCGCCAAGGACTGCGTCAAGCGCGACGACTGCCCCGTCGGCCACACCGAGCAGGAGGCCGGCGACCAGCTCACCGCGCTGTTCAAGAAGCTCGACGCGCAGCCGATGCCCACCGACACCAACCGCCCGCTCACCGAGGCCCAGGCGCTCACCGGCGTCGCCGAGGCGATGTACACCGAGGCCCTGTGGCCGCACCTGCGCACGGCCCTGGCCACCGCGCAGGGCGGCAACGGCAGCGGGCTGCTGCGGCTCGCCGACGAGTACTACAGCCGCTCCGAGGACGGCTCGTACGAAAACCTGATGTACGCCAACATGGCCGTCAACTGCCTCGACCTGCCGGCCTCGTTCACCGACCCGGCGGCCGTCACCGCCGCACTCCCGGACTTCGAGAAGGCCGCGCCGCACTTCGGCCGCGACATGGCCTGGATGGCGCTCAGCTGCGCGTACTGGCCGGTCAAGCCCACCGGCGCCCCGCACACCGTCCGCGCGGCCGGTGCCGACCCGATCGTCGTGGTCGGCACCACCCGCGACCCCGCCACCCCCTACGCCTGGGCCAAGTCCCTGGCCGGGCAGCTGGAGTCCGGGCGGCTGCTCAGCTACGACGGCGACGGGCACACCGCGTACGGGCGGCACAACACCTGCATCGACGACGCGGTGAACCGGTACCTGCTCGGCGGGGCGGCGCCCGACAACGGGAAGGTCTGCAAGGACTGACGCGGCCTGTCGGGAGCCGTCGCGGGATCCGTCCTCGGATCCGTCCTCGATCCGCTGCCGGGGTTCGTTTTGTCCGGATGACGGACGGTTCTGTCAGGGACGTATGTGACTGAAGGGGCTGGAGCTAACATGGCGCAGCCCCTTCGGCGTTCCTGCCTCCCGGACACCTTGGAGACCGCAGTGCTCGGCGTCCACGACCTGACCACCTACGTCCTCGGCGCACTGGTCATCGTCCTGCTGCCCGGACCCAACTCCCTCTACGTGCTCTCCGTCGCCGCCCGCAAGGGTGTCCGCACCGGCTACCGCGCCGCCTGCGGCGTCTTCCTCGGCGACCTCACCCTGATAAGCCTCACCTCGCTCGGCGCGGCCTCCCTGCTGCGCGCCAACCCCGCCGTCTTCGCCGTGGTCAAGTTCGGCGGCGCGGCCTACCTGCTGTGGATCGGCCTCGGCATGCTGCGCGCCGCCCGGCAGATGTGGCGCGAGCGGTCGGCCGTCTCCACCGCCTCCGCCGCCGACCCCACCGACGAGGACACCGAGCGGCCGTTCCGCCGCGCGCTGGTCATAAGCCTGCTCAACCCCAAGGCGATCCTCTTCCTGCTCTCCTTCTTCACCCAGTTCGTGGACGCCGGCTACGGCGCGCCCGCCCTCTCCTTCGCCCTGCTCGGCAGCGTCCTGCAGACCTTCTCCTTCCTCTACCTCTCCCTCCTGATCTTCGCCGGCACCTCCCTCGCCAACGCCTTCCGCCGCCGCAAGCGCCTCTCCGCCGGCCTCACCTCCTCCGTCGCCGTCCTCTTCGCCGGCTTCGCCGCGAAGCTCGCCGTCTCCTCCGCCTGACCCGCCCACCCAGCACCGCGTACGGACCACCCCCGGAAACTGTGTAGACTGACCCGCGTTGCCAATGCGACCCTGGGCCCACCAGCCCGGTCTCTCCCGGCAGCGGTGCCGCCTTAGCTCAGTTGGCCAGAGCAACGCACTCGTAATGCGTAGGTCGCGGGTTCGAATCCCGCAGGCGGCTCGGAGAAGGCCCAGGTCACATAGCCCGTGACCTGGGTCTTTTGCTGTTTCCTGGCGTGTGGGCAGGCGTCAGCGATGCGCTACGAGATCGCCGCCACCGAGGCGCTCGGAGTCACCCGCGCCGAGGTGCACGACCTGCCTGACGGTGGCTTCGCCGACCACGAGGCCACCGGGACAACCCTCGTTCTGGAAGCACTGCGCCGTTGGAAGCCCGCACGCGTGGTGGCGTTCCCGCCCAACGGAATGAACGGCCACCCGGACCACCGAGCCGCACATCGGATCGCCCTGGCCGCGCTCGACCGCTACGCCGCCGGCCCGGACGTGCTCCTGGTGACCAGCACGACCCCATACACCGAGCCGGCCAGGCCCGGTTTCCTCGATCCCGGCCAGGTCGAGGCGACGCGGCTGCCGGCGACCCTGCGGATGCCGATGGGCGACGCGCTGGAAGTGAAGCTGCGCGCCATGGGCCACTACGAGACCCAGGCGCGCAGCGTCGCGAAGATCCTTCGCTGCTACCCGGAGACGCTTCTCACCGAGGCGTTCCACCGGGCGTCCGGCTGACGCGCCAGCACGTCACGCAGCGGCGGTCAGCAGCTTGCGGACGTGTTCCACCGCCTCGGCCACCGGCACGGACTGGGTCTCGCCGGTGGCCCGGGTGGTGACCTCGACCGTGCCGTCGGCCAGGCCGCGGGCGCCGACCGTGATCCGGTACGGGATGCCGATCAGCTCGACGTCGCGGAACTTCACACCGGGCCGTTCGTCGCGGTCGTCGAGCAGCACGTCTGCCCGCTCGCCCCGCAGCTGCCGGTACAGGCCTTCGGCGGCCTCGGCCACCTTCTCGTCGCTGGTGCCGAGCATGACGACGGCCACCTAGAACGGGGCGACCGCGACCGGCCAGATGATGCCCTTGTCGTCGTGGTGCGTCTCCACGATGGATGCCAACGCCCGCTCCACGCCAATGCCGTAGCTGCCCATGATCGGTGTGACGCGCTCGCCGTCCCGCCCGAGCACGGTCACCCCGAGGGTCTCGGTGTATTTGCGGCCGAGCTTGAAGATGTGGCCCACCTCGATCGTGACCACCACCTCCAGCGGCGTGCCGCACTGCGGGCAGGGCTCGCCGGCGGACACCTCGCGCAGGTCCGCCCACTGCTGCACCGCGATGTCCCGCTCGACCGACACACCGCGCAGGTGGACACCGTCGGCGTTGGCGCCGGTGGTCATGTCGGTACGGCCGCGCAGGGCCTCGTCCGCGAGGACGGGCAGCTCGGTGACGCCGACCGCGCCCAGGCTGCCGGGGGAAGCACCGAGGGCCGCCTGGATTTCCTCGGCAGTCGCGTGCCGCACCGCCTTGGCGGCGAGGGTGTCGATGAGCTTCTGCTCGACCAGGGCGTGGTCGCCGCGGACCAGGATCAGGGTCAGCCGGTCGTTGACCACGTACACGAGCGTCTTGATCTGCCGCTCGGCCGGGACGCCGTGCTGGACGGACAGTTCCTCGATGGTGCGCGCGTTCGGGGTGTCGAACCGCTCGGGGGCGTCCAGGCCCGGGCCGTCCACCACGGTGGGCAGTGCGGAGGTCGCCCTCTCAGTGTTCGCGGCGTAGTCGCAGCCGGGGCAGCGGACAACCAGGTCCTCGCCGGCGTTCGACGGGCTCATGAACTCCACCGACGCGCTGCCACCCATGCTGCCGCTGGACGCCTGCACCGGGATCGCCGACAGCCCGAGGCGGGCGAAGATCCGCTCGTAGGCGGCCTTGTGCAGGTCGAAGGAACGGTCGAGACCGCCGGCCTCCACGTCGAAGCTGTACGAGTCCTTCATCGTGAACTCGCGCACCCGCAGCAGACCGCTCTTCGGGCGGGCCTCGTCGCGGAACTTGGTCTGGAACTGGAACCACATCTGCGGCAGGTCCCGGTACGACTTCAGCTCCTGCGACAGGACGGTGAAGATCTCCTCGTGCGTCATGCCCAGCGCCAGGTCCGCACCCTTGCGGTCCTTCAGCCGGAACATCTCCTCGCCCATCACCTCCTGCGCTGCCAGATCTCCGCCGGGTGCAGGGCGGGCAGGACGAACTCCTGCGCACCGATGGCGGTCATCTCCTCGCGGATGATCTCCACGATCTTGGCGCGGACGCGCACCGCCAGCGGCAGCAGGGAGTAGTGGCCGGCCATCAGCTGCCGGACGAACCCTCCTCTCACCAGCAGGCGGTGGCTCACCGCATCCGCGTCCGCCGGGTCCTCCCGGAGAGTGGGCACGTACAGCTGAGACCAACGCATAGGACCGGAGACCGTCCTCTCGGTGAAACTGCGGAGTGTCGCGGCGGCGCTCTCGCCGGCATCACGACGGGGACCGCAGTCTAGTGGCGGAGCGCTGCCCGAATCGCGCTGTTTTGAGAAGCCCAGGTCAGAGGTCGGCGCGCGGAGCCACATTGCCGAAACGGCGCGGACGGAGACAGGTGACCGGCACACCGGACGAGACGCCAGACAGCGATCAGTCCGTCGACGCCATCCGCCGCTACTACGACGCCTTCGGCGAGGAAGAGCACGGCCGGCTCGCCAAGGGCGTCGCGGGTCGAGTGTCCTTCGAAATCCACCGTCGTTTCCTGGAACCATACCTGACGGTAGATCAGCACATTTTGGAGATCGGGGCCGGTCTCGGCCGCTTCACCACGGTGCTTGCCGAACACGGCGCCCGCATCGTCGTCACCGACATCTCACCCGTCCAACTTCACCTGAACGAAGCCAACGTCACCGCCGCTGGGCACGAGCGTGCCGTCGAAGCCCGCCACGCACTCGACATCCGAGACACCAGCCGCTTCCCCGACGCATCGTTCGACCTGGTCCTCGCCTACGGCGGCCCACTCTCGTACGCCTTCGACCAAGAGCGCCAAGCCCTCGCCGGCCTCCTCCGCGTCGTGAAGCCCGACGGCGTCGTCGTCGCCTCGGTCATGTCCCTCTGGGGCAGCTGGCGAGCGCGCCTTCCCGGATCTGCCCAGCTTGCCGTCCGCCACGGCACCGACATCACTGACGCCGTCGTCCGTACCGGTGACCTCCGCCACGTACCCGGCATGGCCCACGTCTGCCGCATGTTCACCTGGGAACAGCTCACCGCCCTCGTCACCGAGTGCGGCGGCGAGATCCTCGCCGGATCGGCAAGCAACTGGGCAAGCCTCGAAGACCCAACCGTCCTCGCCAGCATCGAGGGCCGCCCTCGGCTCTGGGAACGCTTCCTCGCCTACGAGGCCGAGGCCTGCGCAAGCCTCGGTGCGCGCGACGGTGGCACCCACATTCTCTTAGCTCTACACCGGCGCAGCCCAAGCTGAGGAGCCTGGCATCCGCCAGGTCGAGCGGCCTCACGGCATCCGACACCATGTCCCGGTTCCGAGCTTGGCGTGGAATTGAGATTGAGTCCGATGTTGGACGGGACACCCACCATGGCGCGGGCCTCGCCGAGAAGTTCGATGGCGTGGATCAGGCGGACGGTGTGATGGAGTGGGAAGGAGATCAACAACTGGGGGCGTCTGGCGCCGCTGGCCCCGTCCGCTTGTCCGGCGTGAGGGATGTCGTTGCCACCGCAGTTTCCCTTGATCTCGGGCAACAACGCGATACGTTCCGAGGTCTTCGTGCGCCATCGCCCCGGAACGGGAGGGTCCAGCGGTCGTTGGTCCGGGCATGACGGACACGATCGGGGGCGCGCGCCGTGGGGGTATCGTCGAAGACTCAGGGCGGCGTGGGCAACTGCGGCGCCTCGGGGCGCGCGAGACTCGCGCCAGATGGCCAGGCCTGTGGCCGTCAGCACTTGGTCCATCGGTCTGCCAGGCATGCGATCTTCCGACTTAATGATGTGGCACGTCATATCGGGCCCCCTGGATGATCTTGTCGGCGGCGCACAGTACAATCTCCGGCTGGGCACCCCTTTGGCGTTGCGCCGGACAACGGCAAGTGCGCAGCGTCCGCGGGCCCTCGGAGGCAGTGATCGACGTTGTTCTCCGAGGTAGACAGCAGATCACTTGATCCTGCCGGAAGATGTGTGATCTCCTGGTGCTCGTTCGTCTCGTCATACGGAGGTTCGCACTGTGCGCAAGCAGCACTACGGGGTGCCTCTGGAGCGGAGCGACTGCCTGGAACTCAAGCGCCACAGGAACAGCTGCAAGCCCGAGAACTTCGTCAAGTGGCTCAACGGCTTCGGCAGCGGCAAGCGTCTGGCCGTCGACCTCTTCTCCGGGGCGGGCGGACTGAGCCTGGGGCTGGAGCGAGCCAAGTGGACGGTCGCAGCCGCAGTCGACTTCGACGAGCGAGCCCTTCAGACGCACGCAGCGAATTTCCCGGGTATGAGCCTCAAGATGGACCTGGGCAACCCTGACGAGCGCGACCGCCTCGTGGAGCTGTTGGAACCAGCCAAGATCGACCTGGTGGCAGGCGGCCCTCCCTGTCAGCCGTTCAGCAGGGCCGGCAGGAGCAAGATCCGCAGTCTCGTGGAGCATCACGGGCGTGACCCCCACGATCGCCGCAAGGAACTGTGGAGCGCCTATCTCGACGTCGTTAAGCGTCTCCGGCCGCGTGCAGTCCTCATGGAGAACGTGCCTGACATGGGCCTCGGCGACGACTTCTTCGTGGTGCGCACCATCGAGGAACAGCTGGAGGACCTCGGCTACGCAACGCAGGTGCGCTTGGTCGACGCGTGGCGTTACGGCGTTCCCCAGCACAGGAAGCGTCTGATCCTCCTAGCGAGGAACGACGTCGAGCGGTTCGAGTGGCGCCAAGAGCTGGACCAGGAGAACCGGACCACACTCCAGGACGCCATCGGTGACCTTCCTGCCCTGCCTGTCGTAGCCACGGAGCGTGTTGGGCAGCGTGTGCTGCCATACACCAGCCCGTCCAAGCCCTCCAAGTTCGCGCAGGACATGCGCAAGTGGGCCCGCAAGGACCAAGTCTGGGACCACATGACCCGACGGGTCCGGAAGGATGACTGGGAGATCTTCTCCAGCATGGACTCCAAGACCCTGTACTCGGAGATTTCCCCGGACCTGCAGCGCTACAAGGCCGACCACTTCACGGACAAGTACAAAAAGCTCGACTGGTCGGACCTCAGCAGGTCGATCACCGCCCACATCGCCAAGGACGGCTACTGGTACATCCACCCGGACCAGCCGCGCACGCTCACCGTGCGGGAGGCAGCACGGGTGCAGACCTTCCCGGACCGGTTCCGTTTCGCCGGCACGCGCAGTGACGCCTTCCGTCAGATCGGTAACGCGGTGCCGCCACTCCTCGGTGAGGCCGCAGCCGAAGCGCTGCTGCCCGTGAGTGACGAGCAGCCACCCGAGGGTGGACTCCAGCCGCGATGGCGTACGGTGCGAATGGACCTGACGGCTTGGGCCGAAGGCCAGCGCGAGTCGGAGCACTGGTACCAGCTTCCAGGTGAGCAGATGTCCGGGTTGCAGGCAGCCGTGGTGGCCATACTGTCCGGGACGAAGATGCAGCCGACACAGCTGGCCGGGATAGTCAAGGTTGTGAGGGGGCGGACGAGTCTGAGCAAGTCCGCGCTCACGGCCCTCGCCGCGGCGGCACCCACCGAGGCGGCGAGGAAGCGGGTTGACCGGCTTGCGACGTTGGTCGGTAAATCGGCTGTCTGGGGTGACGAAGAGAAGGTCCGCGAGCAACTGGACCTCAAGCCAGCCGAGGCGAGGCTCTACCAGTTGCTCGTCGGTGACGACCTCCTGTGGGTGGGGCAGGGAGCGCTGCGCGTCGCCGCCCGTCTGCACGGTAGCGATTCGGACCGCACGAACAGGCTCAGCGATGGCCGCGTCGACTTGGTGAAGCTGGTTGGGGCCGGTGAGGAAGCGCCTCTGCGTATGGCAGCGCTTCGCCTTATAGGGAGCAGTGTCTGCAGAGCCAAGGAGCCGCTCTGCGACGAATGCCCCTTGAGCAAGTACTGCGTTGCCAGAGACAGCGTCTCGAGCGACCTGTTCACGGACGCGATGAGTCGGACTCACGGTCGGGAGACCGTGCCGGCTTAGGCTCGCGAGGCCGGTTGCACTGCTGAGCCACGCTGAGCGCGGCGTGTTCCGCGTTCTTCCGGATCTCGCACTCCCAGACACGTACGACGATCCAGTCAGCCGCTTCGGCGGCCTCGGTGTTGCGGCGGTCCCTCTGCTTGTTCGACTCGATCTTCGGTGCCCACAGCGAGGCGTTGGGGCTGCGGAACGACTTCGGACCGTGAACAGGACAACCGTGCCAGAAGTACCCGTCGACGAACACTGCCACGCTGTACCTGGGTAGGACGAAGTCCGCAGTGCAACGAGCAGCCACCTTGCGCTGTAGACGGAACCTGGGCCGAGTTTGTGGACAGCCGACCGGAGGGCCATCTCCGGCTCGGTGTTGCTCGTGCGCCGCGCAGGTGGTTGTTCGGGTGCTGACTCAACTCTGCGTCGTCACGTCGTGTCATGCCTCCGGCCTGCCCGTCGTCAGCCCTACGAGCGTTGAGGGGGGCCCACTCATCCCATGCTTCGGGAACCTGCAGAGCTCCGTGTCGACGACCAGGGTCTGGTCGAGCTCCCGATCGGTCTGCTCGCGGAGGCGGGTATCGCCCCCGGGGCGGACCTCCTCGCCTTCAGCGACGGAAATGGGCGGATCGTGCTCCGCCGCGCCGAGGACGCCATAAGGGATCTACTCGAACGTGGGGAGCTCTGAGGGCCGACAAGGGGTCGAGCCTACGGGCCGGGAAGGAACCCGAGGGACAGTGCCTCGTTCCGAGCGTGCAGTGCCTGTACCGCCTGTGCCTCGGGGATCGCCTGGTCGAGTTCGAGCCGCCGGCCGACGTACTGGGTGAGCTGGCGCTGCGAGGGGTCGAGGTTGTGTGTCTCCTTCGCCCAGCGTTCTATGGCGAACCACTCGTCCGCGGGGATCGAAGCCAACTCGTCGCCCGCTCCTGTGGCGCCCTCCGAGCCTCCAGCGAGTGCCTGATCGTCCAGCGGACGGTCACGCAGCTCCGCCGCCAGGTCCCGAGGCACGGACCAGGCCACGCGGGAGACAGCGTCCCAGCAGACGGCCTTCTTGGCCCATTCGCCCACGTGGTTGCCCTCACGCGGCCTGGTCACCGCCCTCATGACCCTGGGGCAGAGGTCATCGATCGCGGCCTCGAGGACTGGGGAGATCTGCTGCTCCCGCCAGATCCTGTCGAGGTCGATGCGCTGCTCCGTCGCGAGCGACAGGCGGGCCATGGCGTACGTCGTGATCATGCTCTTATAGCTGCCAGCCTCGTGGTTCGCGGCGATGCGGTCTACCGCCTTGAAGAGGATGGTCATGGCGATCACGCGCTGGCAGTACTGGATGTCGACGCGAGGCGGCGCCTCACCGATCTGGTCCATGAACACGGCGAAGTTCTTCTGCGCACCACGGCTAACCTGGAAAGGAAGGTGGTTCCAGGAGTTCACGTACTTTGCGAGGTCCGCCTTGGTGAACTTCTGCTTTGTCGGGTTGAGCTTCTTGAACGTGCGCTGCTTCGCGGGAGTCCGGGCCTTGGCCACCTCGTCGGTGTACTGGCCGCGAGCCCGCTCGTAGAACCAGTGGGTCTCCTGACCGCTGCCGTCAGTCGCCGGCGCCCACAGGGACCTGGTGATCCGCTGGACGGCCACGTGGTACTCGTGGTTCGAGCTGAAGTCGACCAACGTCACACGGTTCTGCGTGTTGGAGTACTCGGAGATCATCGGGACGATCTCCGAGAGCCGTTCCGGAGAGACCTCGGTCAGCTTCATCTGCACCATCACCTGTGACAGGTCTGCCTTGTCGCGGCTGGACGCGTAGTGCAGCGAGGCCGTCGTCTGACCGCCGTTCACCACTTGGAGCCCGTGCACCCGGGAGATGCCCGTCGGCCTGCCGTCCGGACCGCAGGCGAATTCGACCTGTGAGGCGGTCGCAGTGATGCCGTTGTTGTATGCCAGGAACCTGCCTGGAGAGTTCAGCAGAGTCTCCCGGATACCGCGGTTGACCGACCCACGGGCCTGCAGGAAGGAACGGACGTTCAGTTCGAGCAGCCTCGTGCCGTACTCCCCGTACAGCGCGGCCAGTCTCTGACCGGGGATAACCGCCAGGGTCACCGAGTGGTCCGGCTCACTGCTGGGCGCCGAGACGCAGGACAGTGGAGGGTCGAACGAAACCACGATGGGCTCGCTGATGCTGCCGGAGGTCGCGTGGCGGTGCAGTCGCGCCAAGTCCCAGACCTCGTGGGTCACGGGGAGCCCGTCGAAGTCGGTGGGCGGGACCACAGTGCCCGTGCCGACACGGTTGCTGAGGAGGAAGAGCCGTATCCGCTGCACCTCGGTGAGCGCCTTCTCCACCGCCGCACACATGTCGTAAACGTCGAAGGACTCGTCGATGTGCTGGCGCAGTCCGTCCCGGCAGCGCCGGACGAACGTGAGGAGCCGTTTGAACGCGGTCTCGGTTTGCCCCTTCGTCAGCTTTGACTGCAGGGGGTCCAGCTCGAAGTCCGTGACGAAGAGGTCGAGGCACTCCCCTGAGTCACCTATTCCGTACCCGTGAACCAGGTGCCCATGTGCACCGTGATACGCGGTGAACGTGTTGGACGCGATGCCGGCCTGCTCCAAGTCCTCGAATACCCGCCGTGTGAACGTTTCCGGGGTGGTGGTCCCCTCGGCGTCGGCGGTCGCTTGGACGTCCGCGACGAGGTCGCGGGAATACTGGGACAGGTCGAGCTCAGGCATCGGTTCCCCCGATCAGTGCAGTCACCTCGTCGGTGCTGGCGCGGTGCTGATCCAGCCCCGAGGTGCTCACGTGATACGTGCAGTCTCCGACACCATCGGGAAGATCCGCCTCCACGATTCTCGGGAAGTTCTCTCGTACGTGCCAGAAGCGCAGGTCACGGAGCGCGTAGCGGGGCTCGTCGTACAGGTCACGCTGTCCAGGAAGGTAGCCGGCCTGCACGAGTCGGCCGTCGAAGGCGGCACGCACGGCAGGGCTGGTGAGGCGGTCCCGTATCCGATCGACCAAGCGGTTCAGGCTCTCTCCCGAACCGCCCCGGCGTTCGTCGAGCATGGCCAACGACAGCAGGAGCGAGGGCGTTCCGGTGTCGTCCAGCTGGCGCTCGCTTGCGATTCGGATGCTCCGGGGCTGCTTGGCGGTGCTCGCTTTCGTCTCCACCGCGACCCCCGGCAGCTGGAAGTCCTGGTTGGCCCCACTCGGTCCTGTCCATGCCTCGACGGCCGCATCTGCTGCGACGACGGGCAAGATGTGGTCGTGCAGCACCAGGAGCTCGCCGACGAGTCCCCGGCGGGCCTCGGGACCGAGACCGTCCCTGCCCACGGCGCGCAGGAGGTCCTGCCACCGCTCGAACCTCTCCACGGCTGCCGTCAGAGCGGCTGCAGCCCCCGGGGCATCCCGGACCGTGTCGGCGACGTCGGCGACGAGCGGGTTGAACACCTCCCGCAACTCGTTGGCAGTCAGGACCACCTGGAGCTCGTACTCGAGACGCGACACAGCGCTCAGGCTCATCTCGAGACCGGCCGCACGGGGCAGCCTGCTCACGGATCGAACAATGTGCTCCGCCGAGCGGGCGTCGGCCCTGAGAACGAGCATGCGCTGCCGTGCCGGGTGGGAGACCGAGAGAAAGACGTCCACCGGCGCATCCGGATGCAGGCGTATCCTGGATCGACCGGGAGCGTCCTGGGGTGCCTCCAGGTCATGCCACTCAGCCTCGGTGATGGTCACTCCCCGTCCTCCTCGTCGTCTTCGAAGGCGTCAAGGCCCTCCTTCTGCCAGATGCTGTTGACGACGTACTCGGTGTCGGACTGGCGCTCGGAACGCGGGAAACTCAACTGGAAGCCCACCAGCGGCGGCTGCGCTGAATCGTCCTCGGTTGCCGGGCGCTCGATCAGGTAGATGAGCAGCTGCGCCTGGTCGGTTCGGCGTTGCCAGCGGATCTGCTCGCCTGAAGGAGACTGGGGGACCTTCTCACGCTTCTTGCGCGCCGCAGCCTCCTTCGTCCTCTCCTTCGCGGCCTCCACCTGCGTTTCGTCCAGATCACGGTACTCGTCGGGTGGACTGAGCAGCCGGCGAATCGTGTAGCGGCCCTCGCTCCTGACGGCGTTGAGCGCTGTACGCTCCACAGGCCCTACGCTGTAGCCAGCGACGTTCTGCCCGTCCTTCGTGGTCCGCTTGCCGACCAATCGCACCGTCCACTGCGGAAGCTCGCCAACAGCCATGCACTGTTCGATGTACTTGGCAATGAGCCTGGGGCGGACCCGCTGTGCCATGCGATCGGTCTCATAGCCCGAGAGGAAGTCGACGATGGCGTCGGAGGGCACCCGTTCCCACACCACGCTGGCGCCTGGCTTCTTCTGATTGGCAGTCGTGAGACCGTCGAGCCTCCGGACGAAGTCTCCGAGGACCTTGAGGTTGTGCTCCACGACCCCGTCGGCCACATTGAAGATCACCGTCTCCGGCCCTTCACCGGAGTAGCTGAGCATCACCTTCGTGCCTTGACGCATCTTGTTGGCCGCCGTGACCGCGAGGCCCAGTGATGAGGCGCGCACTTTCAGGCCGAAGAGCCGAGGCGTGAGGCCCACGGCAGCCATCTCCTCCACCTCACGACGCAGTTCGTCCGTCGCGGCGGTCACCTCGATGTACTTGGCTTGCAGGTCGGGAGTGGTGTAGAGGCGGCAGAGATCCTCGTGCCCAGGCCGGTACCCGAACCAGCGGCCCATCTGAAGCAGGGTGTCGTACGTGCTGGACGTACGCAGGTAGTAACTGACGGTCAGGCCATCCAGGGTGAGCCCTCGGGAGAGCTTCTGGCCGCCGACCGCGATGACGGAGAGGCCCGCCCTCCGATGCTCGTAGTAGTCAAGAGCGTCTCTTGAGGTGCCGTTCACCGTCTTGACCACGATCTTGCGTAGTGCGGGCAGGAGCTGAGTGGACACCTCCTCCCAAGTGAGACGCTGTGCCTCGTCCGCCGTGAAGTGGCCCGTGGTCTGGACGAAGTCCCGCTCCCACAGGGCCTGAAGCTCTGCCATGCGCTGCGGAGCCTGTCCGTACCGGTCGCGGAGGGAGTCCACCAGGAGGCGCAGATGGTCGTCCACTTGGTCCTTGACCATCCCCTGGACCGCGGTGAAGCGGGTGACGTGCACCAGCATCGAGTTGTGGACCTTCACCTGCCCCCGTGCCCTTCGAGCCGCACTGGCGAGCACGAAGGAGGCAATTGCTTCGCGGAGGGACGGAGGAAGGTCGTCGGAGGGCGTGTAGGAGGACTTGTGCTTGCTGGGAATCCAGTTCTCCGCGTCTTCCACGGGGCGTACGAGCGGAAGCGGGGGCACATCCTCCTCGTCGTCGGCGTCGACCTTGAGCCCGAACACCCGCTCTGGGCCGAGGTAGTTCGTCGGAGACGGCAAGGTGCGGATGAAGCTGTCGGGAAAGAGGTCGGCGCCGAGTTCGGCGTGGTCGACGTCGGGGTCGATGTAGATGTTGGCGAAGGGGGTGGCGGTGTACCCGACGTACGCCGACTTCTCGAAGCTCTGCATGAGTTCGCGGATCGCACCGTTGGTCTTGGTGGGATCCGCGTCAGGATCGCGCTCGGTGTTGATGGAGGCGTTGTCCGCCTCGTCGTCGATGACGAACAGTGGGATGTCGCGTACGACCTTGTTCCCCGTCTCGTCCTCGGTTCCCTGGACCTCGGTCACCCACGTACGCAGGTACTCGAGGATCTTCCAGTGCTTCTTGATGACGAGAACCACGGGAAACCGACCGAGCGGGAAGTTGACGGCGTTCGCCGCCTGTCGGCCGAAGTCACCCTTCTCCGAGCTGTTGGTGGGCGACGCGATGTCGAGCTTCTTGGCACCGGGCATACGGCCGGCGCCCATGAGGCGGGACTTGCCGTTCTGGTTGGACCGCTGCTGGTGCTGGGTATCGAAGCCGAGCAGCCCCTCGTCGACGCGCAGCTGGGTCTGGCTCCGGAGGTCGTTGTGAATGCCAGCGAGGATCACCACGAACTGGTATCCCGCGTCCACGGCCTTCGCAGCGAGTCCGATGTACTGCCCGGTCTTACCCGACTGGACCTGGCCGATCACGAGCCCGGTCCGGCGCCATGAGCCGACACGGCGCGGGTCCTCAAGCTGGCTCAGGACGTCGTCCGTGCTCTGGTCCAACCGACGTACGACGAGCGGGGGAAGGCTGCTGACGTCCTCCAAATACCGGCGGTAGCGCTCCCAGAAGTCCCAGGAACGGTCGTTCTTGGCCTCCGGTAGCCATGGCTCGTGTCCGCTGCTGCTCTCCAGCCCGGACGAGCCCTCCTGGAACACCGCAGTCAGGACCTCGATCTCCTTGGCCAGCTGGTCCCGGTCAAGGACCTCGCCCTGGCCAGCCAGCATCCCGAAGATGACGGTGACCGCGTTCTGAACCTCGGCTGGTGTCGGCTGACGGTCCTGCGACAGTAGCGCGAGAACCAGGCGACGGGCCTTGGCAAGGGACTCAAGAGAGTCCTCGGGGCTGGAACTCACAGCGGACCTCCGGCTGGGCGGAAACGGTTGGGGGCAGGCTAGGGTCGGCTACTGACACATCGTCTGGTTCACCCGTTCCAGAAGCCCTCCAGCTGGTCGAAGGGGGGCATCGTCCGAAGGCGTTCGCGAGCGGCGGCCGGTGAGCGGCCGTCGGAGACCAGCGCCTCGTAGATCCGCTGTGCGACCTCTGTTGCCTCTGCATCGGCGGCTCCGGGACCACCGAAGGGTTCGGGGTCGTCGCTGGTGTCCGTCTCGTGCATCACCCGGAGGGCGGTAACTGGCACGGTCTCCTCGAGCAGACGGATCAGTGCACGCACGTCGGCCGAGCTGGTACTGCCAGGACGCAGAGCCGCCTTTACGAGCGGATGCCCGCGGTTGATCCTGCAGGTGACCCGGTCGTCGGTACGACGGACGTTCCATGCGTACAGCAACGGGTCCCCATGCGTTCGGGCTGCGATCTGCCCACGGTGGCGAAGGACGTCAGCGGCCCTTCTCCTGGCCTGAAGGGCGATGCGGCGCAGATGAGAACGCAGGGCGACGGGCGGGACGACGCTGGACTTCCGGACATCAACCCCCCACTCGACATCCGTCTCGGCAGGGATGTCGATGGCGATCCGCGCCAGGTTGTACTTCTCCTCGCGACGCAACCCGCGCTGCCCGAGCCAGTCGCCGGCCAGGATCAGACGGTCCCGGCGATACACGTAGAACCCCTGCTGGTCGAGCCAGCCACGTGGGCCGCCAGCCTTCTCGTATTCGTCCTGGCTGAGCCTCTGTGTGCTGGGGAGGACGAACGCCTCCACCCGCACGGAACCTGATCCCAGCGGCAGACGCTCGACGGGAAGTGGCTGTACGGACGGGTGGCGGGACAGGAACGGATCCCAGGGCTCGACGGGGCTGCCGGAAACCCGCAGGTTGCGGCGCCGACCTCCGGTGAGGAAGCGGGCGAAGACCATGCCCAGATGCGACTCCGTTCGGGCGGCCTCCGCATAGAACTGCTTCTGGGTCCGCTCGTCCTCCACCGCCACCGAGTCGGCGTGGTAACCGTTGAGGCGTCGCCAGAGCACGACAGTGCCGTGCTCCGCCGTCCCCCGGATCTTCTCGAGCAGCTCAGTGGTCTCCTCATCGGCACCATGCAGCAACCGCCACTCTCCGGACTTCTCGACGACGTCGAGGTCCCACGTGCGCACCTGCCACAGGCCGCTAGTCGCGGTGGCGACGGTGAGCTGGCGGGCCTGTGAGAAGGAGGCCGACTTGAGACCGACACCGAAGCGCCCCAGGTCTGTCGCACTGCGGGGTGTCGCAGGTCCGCGGGCAGCGACAGTCATGGCGGTCACGAGCCCGTCTGCGGCCATCCCGGTACCGTCGTCGACCACGGCTATCCACGAGTCCCGTCCAGCCCAGGTGAATTCGACGTCGATGGTGGATGCTCCGGCGGAGATGCTGTTGTCCACGAGATCTGCGATGGCGGCCGGCAACGAGTACCCGAGCGAGCTGAGGGAAGCAACCATGCCCGCAGGTTCGGGGGCGGCGATGTCGTACATCATGCTCGGTTCTCGTCTCGCTTCCCGTTCTGACCACTGCTCGGTGCGCGCCCATCCGGGAGAACCGGACGAGCGACGGTTGCGGCGATACGGCACACGCGCAGTATCTGCGCCGCTCACTCTCGCCCCCGTCCCAAGACACCCCAGGCAGATGGTAGTAGGGAGCCGAAGCATTGGCCGCTACACCTGCCAGATCGGTGCATCATCCACCGATCACCCGGTCGTCACCGCACAGAAGTGGTGACCCTCTGGTGTCATCTCGTAACACTCAGCACGCGCCAATAAAGCGGTCCACCGTCGCCAACTCTCCCGCGTGGTGCGGCACGTGAAGTCCTGGTCGCCGATCGATCAGCGCACGACCCTGCGGCTGAAGCAGTTCACCACGGTCGCCAAGTAGAGGAACTTCCCGCCTGCCAGCGGCAGATACGTGAGTCGCCCATGTACTTGCGCCCCGGTTTCGGGGCGGTGAAGTCCCGTTGGAACCGATCCGGGACGGTGGTGCTGACCCTTCTTCGCAGGCGGATACCGGCGATGGAGTGGGTCCGCATGACCGGGGCGCCGCTTGTGGTTGACCCGTTCTCCGGTTCACACAGTTCCGCGGTCACCCGGGCGAGTCGTAGGAACCGCCGGAGTCCCCGTGATCCGGCGGACCCGTTCGGCCAGGACCTGGCCCTCGCGCTGGCGGACGGCTCTGGCACGGGCGCCGCCGAGCCGCTTGTAAGGTGTCCCACTCGGTGGCCTGCTTCCGCTCGCTCGCCTCAAGCCCGGCCACCCGGGCTTCCAACTGCCAGATCCGTAAATCCGGATCGGCGGACGTAGCCGGTTGCCCTGCCCGGGCCAGCCCCGTCCCGGGACGCCGGGCGTCCGCGGGCGCGATGCCGCGGCGGTCCCGGTCTCGTAGCACCCCCTCCCGCAGGGTCGCCCTGTTGATGCCCAGGTCAGCGGCGATGTTCTTGTCAGCCGTCCCGGGCGTGGACTCGTACAGGGCCACGGCATCGGCCTTGACCCCGTCCGAATAGTCCTTCATCGCCATCGGCGGTGTTCTCGTTCCTCCGGATCAAACAGATCCAGTATCAGCGTGTCCACCCATCAGGCGAAGCCCCGAGGGGCCAGTGCCGACATTCCGCCGTCAAGTGAGCCGGATCGTGTCACGATGACGGTCGGTCACCACGGGGGAGCAATGCGGGACGCACTTGTCGAGGACTTGGATGCTCGGATTGCCGAGTACGTCTACCAGTCTGAGACGGAAGCGCTACTTGATGAAGCGGGGCGCGATGCTGCCATGCGGCTCATGGCCCTCGTCGCCGAGGAGGTTCAGGGGTCACATCACGTAGACACCGAGGCTCTGTACACAGCGGCCGCATTCCACTGGGCACGAGCGGTAGCGCTTGGCGATGATGATCGCGCGCAGGTGGAGCACGAGATGGCGATCCATCTCTTCGGTCTACTGTTCCTTGCGGACCACAGGAAAGTCCCGCGTGAGCTTTGGCCAAAGCTGGTACAGGAGACTGGGCACGACCCATGGGCTGATCCGCTGGAGCATGCGGCCGATCTGGTGGTGGACTTCGAGCAGCAGCAAGACTGGGCTGCTCTGGACGAGGCTCTTGGGCTACTGCAGCGCGTCCCACGGGGTGGCGACGGTGCCTACCAGGACACCCTGCTGGGCCTGGCCCACCAATACCGGGCGATGGCGCCAGCGCGGGACGATCAGTCGCGGCTGGCTGACGCGGACCGGGCTGTTGAGCTGTTGAGCGCTGTGGCGGCACTGCCGGAGTCGTCGGCTTCGCGGACCGCGTCGCGTCTGCTGACCCTCGGTAGTGCCCAGGTCGGCCACTTCGAGCTGACCGGGCACCAGGCGGATCTGGCGGATGCCGCGCGCTCGTACCGTCGGGCTCTGGAGCTGGCAGCACCGGGATCTCCTGAGCAGGTGTCGGCGATGATCGGCGTGGGGACGGGGTTCGGCCGCCAGGCCGAGGCGCCGGGCATTGAGCAGAGTGACCTCGTCGCCCAGTTACGGGAGGCGGTCGACTGGCTGCGTCGGGCAGCGGACCTCGATCTGCAGCACGGCCGGCGGTCGGACCGTGCGAACCTGGCCAAGGCGACCGGGCTGTTGCTGGAGCACACGCTCCGACTGAGGCGTGCTTGCGACGTCGGCACTGATCAGGGCACACAGGACGCGTCGGCTCCTGCAGCGCCACCGACCGAGGCCGAGGCAGCTCAAGCACGTCGCCTGATCGCCCTCGGCGACGAGGTGGACCAACGGATCGTCACTGAGCAGGAGGCATTGCGGCAGGTCGGCAAGTCGGGCAGCGAACTGTCGGAGACCGCCGTTCGGATCGTGGTGAGGGTGGCCGTCGACCTGGTCAGGATTGGCACTCCCCGGCGAGCGGTTGCCGTGCTGGCCCTGACCCTGGCAGCGGCCGAGCGGCATTGGGGGACCGATCGGGACGGCCCGTGGTGGTGGGTAGCGGATACGTACGTCGAGGCGGCCCGGCTGGCCCTGGCCGAGCAGCCGAACGGGGTGTTGTTCCAGCATGCGCGCGAGGTGGCCGGCCGGCAGATCGATGTACTACGTGGCCGTGACGCCGTGCAGGATACCGCCGAACTCGCCGAGACCCTGTTCGTGGACGGCCTGTTGTGCCTGACCCCGTACACCGGGGGGCTGGTGGACCTGTCGTTCGCCTCGGCCCAGCAGCTCCGGCGCGACCGCGAGGCCCGGTACATGGGCGTCCACACCGGGCGGTGGGAGGGCGTCACCATGCCGGACCCGCGGTATGCGGTCGAGGAGGCCGTGGCCCGGCTCAGGGAAGCCGCGGCGTTCGCCACCGGCCACCAGCGCGGCCGAACGCTCAAGGCTCTGGTCGAGGCCCTCTCCATGCTCGCCGGTCTTACCGGGACCTCGCACGACCAGGAGGCGAGGGCGGCGGCCCGGGAGGCTGTCGGGACCCTGGACCCGTTCCGCGATCCGCTCGGCTACCTGTACCTGCTGCGGATACTCGCCCTGCTCGGTGAACTGTTCCTGCCCCGCGAACTGGATGGCCTGCTGCCGGTCCCACTGGACGAAGTTCGGGAGCGCCAGGGCGAGCACGAGGCAGCGAGCCTGTTCACGGAGGCACTGGCCCTCGCGGCCGAGACGGGGCACCGGGATCTGGAGGCCGCACTCATCGAGGCCGCTGACGGAGCGGGCCTCCGGCTTCGGAAGCCCGACCAGCAACGGGTGCGCTGGGCCAGCGAGGTACACCTGCTCCATGAGGACACGCTCGACTGCCCGGTGCCGGGCGGAGTCCGGGCCGCGACGGAGGAGCTCACCACAGACCCTCCCCGGAAGCCGGCCGAGCGGGCCGCGGCACTGGTCCACCTCGCCGCGCATTGCGGTGAGGACGACGAGCAGTCCCTGGGCCGAACCCTGCTCCTGGAGGCCGTCCGATCGGCTCCGGACTGGGTGGACCAGCACGTCGAGATGGTGACGCACCTGTACGGCCGCTTGTCCTACGACCTGGCCGTGCACGCTGACCGCGCGGGGGACTGGGCGATGGCGGCCGAGTGCTTCGCCGTGGCCGGCGCGCAGTACACGATGGCCGACCAGGAGGATCTGGCGCTGTATGCCTTCGAAGCCGGGTTGGCCTGTGTCCGGGACTGCGACCATCCGGAAGCAAGTATCGCTGCAGCTGCACTGCTGGGCAGTATGACTTCTCTCCGAGCGAGTACGGACGAGGGAGTCGCCTGGAAGCTCCGAGAGCTGTACCTCTCCCTCGGCGCCCTCCTCTCTGCGCACGCCCGCGTCGATGCGACCACCGTTTTCCTGCTGCACCAAGTGGCCAAGGGTATGGACTTCTCGATCGCAGTCGAACGCTCCGGTCCGTTTACCCCATCACGTGCGCTCGCCGCCGCGATCGACCAGGCGAGCCTCGACGCCGCTCAACCGCCGCCTGCGGAAGGGACGCTGAGCCCGGACGACGCCATCCTCTGCTACGTCGGCACCGGCGAGGCCGAACCCGAGAGCGGCCCTGATGCTCGGCAGCGCAATCTGCAGCGGGCCGTCGACCGCCGGATCAGCATGGAACTCCACCTGACCCGAAACCTCCCGCGCAACGCCCTCCTGGGGCTGGGCGAGGTCCAGACGCTGCTCCCGGAGGACACGGTGTTGCTGTCGTTGTTCCTGGGGCAGTTCCCGGGGCCGAACGGGACGGACCTCCGCACTGGGACGGTGGGCCTGGCGGTGACGCGCGAGGAGGTGCGCCTGCGGACCGTCGCGTTCAACGACGTCGGCGGCGACCTGCTCCGCCTCACTCGCGGTCTCCACACGATGCTTATCCACCCAGTGGCCAGCCCCGTTTCCGTGCTGCGACAGGCCGTCACCGCCGACCCGCTGCACCGCCTGGTGAGCCGCGAGGCGGGCACCGCTTTGGAGTACGCCGGTACACAATGCCTGGCCGGATTCGGGGAGCTGATGGGGCATTGGCAGGTCGAAGGCAAGCGGCATCTGTGCATCTGGCCGAACGGGCCACTCCACTTCGTCCCCTATCCGCTGCTTCCCGTTGCAGACGGGCTGGTGGCGGACGACTGGACCGTGACACAGCTTTCGAGCCTCGCTTCGCTCCGTGCCACCACCGCTGAGCTGACGCCGCCCACAGCACGCCATGAGCTCGTGGCGTTCGGGTCGGCGACCGGCGGTGTGCGGCACGGCCTAGTCGCCGAGACGGCGTTGGAGCACCATGCGTCCTCGGTGGCGGCGTCGATGGGTGGCCGAGCCGTGCTTGGAGCTGCCGCCACGCCCAGCCGCTTCCTGCGCGAGCTCGGCACCTCGCGTTACGTGCATGTGGCGGCGCATGGCGCGCACAATGAGTGGGCCTCCTGGTACCAGTGTCTCTTTCTGTCACCCGATTTCGACAACGACGGCCGAGTCTTCGCGCACGACATCCTCAGAACCGACCTGCGGGGCGTCGAACTCGTCACCATGAGCTCGTGCGAGTCGGCCTTGGGCCGCTACGACGTGAACGACAACCTGCGTGGCTTGCCGGCGGCCTTCCTGGCCGCGGGCGCCTCGGCCGTCATCGGATGCTTGTGGCCGGTGCATCCGGACGTGGCCACCGACTTCTTTGCCAAGCTATACCGACAGCTCTGCGGAAACGGAGACCGTCGGTCCGCGTTCCGTTCCGCTCAGTGCCACACGCGTACCAAGCACCCCGCGTACCGGGACTGGGGTTCGTTCTGTTTCATCGGCGACTGGCGCGCGCCGCACACACCTCGAGGAGTAGCGCAGTGAACCACGTCAGCATCGACGCACCTGTCCTGCGGGATGTAGAGCTCCGCCCGGTGCCGCGACTCAACACTCCGACTACGTCATCTCCGTTGCGGGGCCGAGTGTCCCTCGGAGTGGCTGTGGTGCGTCGGCTCACGGCTGAGCAGGCGGCGCAGGGGGACGAGGAGTGGCGTGACTTCCTGGAGTCGGAGTCCGCGCACAGCGACTACCTGCTCCTCAGCCTGGTGTGCGCGTTCCGGCCGTCTGACAATGACGACCCGTTCGTCGATGCCGGCCTCGGCATCCGATTGGAGGCGCCCGACGAGCCTGCGGACCGACAGCCGATCGCCTGGTCCATCGCCCCGAAGAAGCGTCTCGCTCCCGCCGGTCGAGTGGGCCGGGTCGCCCTGACCGCCAAACTCGCCATCGTTGAGTCCACCCTGGATGTCACTCCCGATCAGCAGCAGGAGCACCTGTTCCTGGTGGGCATGGGTGAGCACGACAGCGACCCCGAATGGCGGTTCAAGGCGACGAGCTCGGTCCCCTTGATCGGAGACGAGACCTTGACCGTCGTGGTCAAGGCCCCAACCGGAGCGACCGTGCGGGCCCACGTCTCCGTTGCTGCCACGGTCAGGCAGCGGCGCCTGGGCCTGATCCCCTACCGTGCACACTTGCCGCCCGCGCTACGGACAATTGATCTTCAATGAAGGGCCTATCCGAGCCGTGCCGTAGATGCACCGCCGCAGCGCGCCACGGCCGACGGAGTTCGTGAGCGATGCGTGAGCGGACGGGGCAACACGTGCTGGCTCAGGCAGGATCGTGGATCACGGTGCAATGTCCTGACCTGCGGGTTAATCACCAGGTGATCGATGCTGGCAGCCACCAGCATGATCGCTCCCGGGCTCGTAATGCGTAGGTCATGGGTTCGAATCCCATAGGCGGCTCAGAGAGAGGCCCAGGTCATTCAGTGATGTTGGCGTTCCCCGGCCTGTGGGAAGGCGGCGGTGGTGTGTCGCAGGGGGCGCTGTGAGGTGCGGCTGAGGTGGGGAGGCGCGGCGTGGAGCCGAGGGTGCGGGTGGTCGGGCTGGTGCAGGGGTACCGGGGGCGGCGGGTGATCGAGGGGCTGGATCTGGCGGTCGGGGAAGGCGTGTTGGGGCTGCTCGGGCCGAACGGGGCGGGGAAGAGCACCCTGTTACGGACGCTTGCCACGGTGGCGCCGCCGCTCGGCGGGACGCTGGAGGTGTGCGGGGGACCGGTCGATTCGGAGAGGGCGGCGCGGGTGGCCCGGCGGCGGATCGGCTTTCTGCCGCAGGACTTCGGGTACTTCCCGGGGTACACGGTGGAGGAGTTCGTCCGCTACTGCGCCTGGTTGCGCGAGGTGCCCGACGCGCGGGCAGCGGAGGCTGCCCGGAAGGCGGTCGAGGCGGTCGGGCTCGGTGACCGGGCGCGGGCCCGGATGAAGTCGCTGTCCGGCGGGATGCTCCGCCGGGCCGGGATCGCTGCCGCGCTGGTGGGTGAGCCCGAGGTGGTGCTGCTGGACGAGCCCACGGTCGGTCTGGATCCGGCGCAGCGGCTGGAGTTCCGCGCCCTGATCCGTTCGTTGGCCGGGGCGGGCGTGGTGCTCAGCACCCACCTGGTGGAGGATGTCGCGGCGGTGTGCGACCAGGTCGCGGTGATGGACGGTGGACGTCTCGTCTTCCGGGGCACGCCGGGGGAGTTGGCGGCGTTGGCGCGTCCGGGCGATCCGGGTGACAGCCCGCTGGAGCGCGGCTACATGCGCGCCCTCGACGGGCGGCAGGCGGTGGGCCGATGAGCCGGGCGTACCGGACGGAGCTGCGCCGCTCGCCGCTGCGGTGGGTGTTTCCCGTGCTGGTGGCGGTGGTGCTGCTGGTGCTGTTCGGGCGGGACAGGTCGTGGATCGGGGTGTGGTCGCAGGCCAGTGCGGCCGCGCAGATCCCGGCGTTCTACCTCGGGCCGGCGATGGCGGGTGCGGCGGCCTGGGCGGCGGCCGCCCGGCGCCGTGCCGGTGTGGTGGTCGGGTTCGCCGCGGCCCGGCCGTCGTGGCGGATCGAGGCCGTGCAGGTGGCGGCAGGCCTGACGTACGGTCTGGCGGCGTACGCGGTCGGCGTGTTGACCGCGGTCGCGGTGACGGTGCGCGACGGCGGGCCGGGTTTCTGGTGGCCCGGCTACGTGCTGCTGGGGGCTGATTTTGTCGGGTCATATGAGAGCCAGTTCTTCGGCGTGAACGGGAGCCAGGGGTAGGCCGTTCGTGGCGCTGACGTACTCGACTGTGGCGGGCGTTCTTCGGTGAGTTCGAGAGCCGTTTCGGCGAGATTGGGAGCCACTGATCGGGTGAGCCAGCGGGTGCGGGCGGAGTGTCCGGAGAGGCCGGGGTGAGGGCGTCGGTAGGTTGGCCGCGGGCCCGGGTCGCCTCCCTGACAAGTCGCGGCCAGGGCTCGCCCTTGGGCACGGCCAAGGGCTGGGCCCGTGGGCCAGGCCCTTCCGGGTGTGAGTGGTTTCCGGCCTCGGGGAACATTGATACAGCGGTTATTGGCGAGAACGATCATGGCCGTCTAGCACCGCTACAGCTTCACCACCAGCGTCCCGACCGCCGGCGCCCTGCGCCCGCCGCGCGACCCGGACGCGCCAGAGCTGGACGAGGACGACGACGGGGGTGGGCCGGACTGAACAACCACCCAGCGCCGGGGCGCTGGGTGGTCGCACGTCGGCGGGCCGGTCGCTTACGGGGTCAGGCCGGCGGCCTGGAACGCAGCTTCTGCCTGGTTGCGCTGGTTGAGCGCGCCGTAGTAGTTGGGGTGGACGAAGGTGCATGCCTCGCCCATGGGGAGCCCCGCGGGTACCAGTTCGCGGGCCGGGCACTGGTACTGCGCCGGGTCGGCGGGCTTGTCCACTCCGGGCGGCATGACCAGGTTCGAGAAGACGCCGTACATCCAGCGGTTGGAGCCGGTGGCGCACACGCCATGCCCCTCACTCGAGGTGTAGGTGTCGACATACGTGGCCTGGTTCTCGCCGGCCGTATCTGCGATCCGCTGGTTCAGCTGCTGCTGCAGGGAGTTCAGGTACGGTGCGTCGTTGGTCAGCCGGACCGTGCCGAGCTGGTGGAAGTTGCCGTACGAGCAGCCGTACACGGAAGGCGCGATGGCGGGGTATCCGAGCAGGAACACCTTCGCCTGAGGAGCCCGGGAGTGGATGTCCGCCAGAGTGGCCTGCAGACCGTCCTCGAGGATCTGCCAGCGCTCGTTGAGCCAGTGCTGCCCTTCCTCGGACTCGTAGTAGGTCTTGCAGTACTTGACAGGCAGCGTCTGCTCGGCGCCGATGGCCAGGCAGTTGTTCAGGATTTCCCCGAAGCCGAAGTCGTTGCCGCCGATGCCGACAGTGACGATGTCGGTATTGGCGTCGACCGCGTCGATCTGCGGCGCCTTGGTAACCCAGCCGCCATGCTCCTTGCCGTTGATGGGTGGGCCGAAGAGCAGGTCAGCCGGCTGGGGCCCGAGAACCCCTTGCGCGACCGTAGCTCCACCGCATGTCACGTCGGTCAAGTTCACCCAACCGGGGTGCGCCGCGTTGAGGTCCTGCTTCAGCATCGCCTCCCAGTTGGACCCGGAACGGCCACACCCGTCGCTGTCAGCGGGGGCGTCCCATGGAGGGACCATCACATTCGCGCTGTAGGAGTCTCCCAGCGCAACCCAGTTCAGTGTCTGTGCGGCCCGGCCGCGTTCGGCGCTCGCCGGGGGTGCGGCGGCCGTGAGCGACAGCACCGAGCCGAGGACCGCGGCGGCCAGGGCCACACCGCGCAGAGGACGTGTAGAGGTACGAGCCATGCGTACTGCCTTCCAACGAAGGGGCGGGCGGCTGCACACCACCCAACGGCACGTATTGTATCCACGCAGTAACTGGAAGTAGTCAATCGCTGATGTGGTCTGGCTTCCGTCGGCCTCGCACCGCTGCGGCGCTCGGCCGCCGGCGCCTCCAGCAGCCGAGCCCGCATCTGTCGTCAAACGATCGTTTGACGACAGGCAGCAGCCATGCCCAATGAACCCGGACATTCCGGGACACCGGGGCCCCGCCGATCCAATTGCAACGGTCACGGTGCCGTTGTAGACGTACGTCTTTAGTCGGAATGTGTGGCCATGGCCCGGCAGGTCTTCAATCGGTTGATCAGTCGTTCGACTTCGTATTCACATTCGGCTTCGTCTCGCTGCGGCGTGTCAGTTCGCGGCGGGGAAGAGGGATTCCTGGGTGGCCTGGTAGCGGTAGGACTCGGTGCCGGTCTGGATCAGGGTGCAGCGGAAGGTGATCCGGTCGGCGATGGCCGCGCAGAGGCGGGCGTCGCCGAAGGTCTTGTCCCATTCGGTGAAGGGTGAGTTCGTGGCGACCGCGGTGGCCTTGCGCTCCTCGCGTTCGGTGAAGATCTGGAACAGCAGCTTGGCGCCCTTGCGGTCCAGGTTGAGGTAGCCGAACTCGTCCAGGCACAGAAGATCGATCTTGCTGTAGCGGGCGATCACGGAGGACAGGCGCCGGCTCGCGTCGGCCTCGGCGAGCTCGTTCACCAGCGCGCTGGTGGTGGTGTAGCGCACTGACAGGCCGGTCTCGGCGATCGCGGTGCCGATACCGATCAGCAGATGGGACTTGCCGGTACCGGAGTCGCCGATCAGCACCAGCGGCCGACCCTCGCGGACCCAGGTCGGGGACTTGAGGTCCGCGACGACCTCGGGGGTGACGTTGGGGGTTCTTCTCGAAGTCGAAGTCCTCCAGCCGCTTCGGGCGCGGGAAGCGGGCCAGCCGCAGCAACCGCTGCTGGCGGCGAAGGTCCCGGTCGGCGAGTTCGACCTGCAGCAGGTCCAGCAGGAACTGTTTGTAGGTGGCCTGTTCGCGCCGGGCGGTTGAGGCCAGGTCGATGAACCGCTCGCGGAACGCCGGCAGGCGAAGCTCGCGGCAGGCCTCGTCGATCAGCATGTCCTCCGGGTCGCCGGGCAGCGACATCCTGCGGGCGGGGACCTTTCCGGTGTCCTGCTCGTCGTCCTGGTCGGTGACGGTGATGGTCGGCCTCATGCGCCGTGGCCTTTCTGGGTCTGGCGGTCGCGGCTGGCGACCGGGCTCAGCAACCGGTCGTACTTGCTCATGTCGGGCAGTGCCGGGCGCGAATCGGGCGGCAGGCGGCGCGCGTGCAGGGAGATCACCTGGGCTCCGGCGGCCGCGGGCGCGGAGGTGGAGCCGTCCGTGGCCGACCCGCCGGTGTCGGCCAGGAGCTCGGCGTCGTCAGCGTCGGTGCCTTCCATCGCCTTGCGGGCCTCGATCACGACCAGGTCGGTGGAGACCGACCCGACCCGCAGACAGGTCTCCATCGCCGCCACCAGCGCCTCGGGCGGGAGCTGGCGGTGCAGCAGCAACACCTCGATCAGCATCCTGGTTCCCTCGCGGTCACCGGCCCGGGTCTTCGCCGCCGCCCAGAACGCCTCGTGGACCTTGGTGAATCCGCCCTCCGCCCGGGCCTGCGCGAGCGCGGAGGCCCCGGCGAACGCGCCGGGCTTGGCCAGCAGGATCTCCAGGTAGTGGTCCAGGAAGTCGTGGTAGGTGTAGCGGCGCGTCAGCCGGGGGTGGCGGGCGACGACCTTGCGCCCGTCGAACACCCACAACTCGTTCGCCCGCAGCTTGACGCGCACCTTGGTGCCGATGAACTTCGCCGGCACCGAGTAGTAGCACTGCCGCACCGTGATCCGGGAGTTCCGCGCGACCGTCGGGCTCAGGTCGATCCCGCAGTCGTAGTCGTCCGCCGGCAGCGGCCGCAGCCGGTCCCGCTCGGCCTCGAAGTCGAAGCCGAGCGAGGTCGGCCGGCCGTGGATGTGCCGGGCGTCCTCCGCGATGTCGATCGCGGCCAGGCGCTCGTTCAGCTCCGCCAGCGAGTCGACCACCGGCGGCGGGACCAGGTGCTTGCGGCGGAACCGGCCGCCCTCGTGCTCCACCCCGCCCTTCTCGTGGGCGCCGTCCTCGCCGGGCGCGCAGTAGAACGCCGAGAACTGGTACCAGGACTTGAACGACGCCCACCGCGCCGACTCCAGCCGCGAGCGCCCGAACAGCACCTGCTTGACCGCCGGCTTCAGGTTGTCGTACCGGATGTGCACCGACGGCACCCCGCCCAGCACCGTGAACGCCTCCAGGTGCCCTTCAAGGAAGGCCTCCTGGGACGCGGTCGCATAGACCCGGTGCACCGCTTTGCCCGAGTAGGAAAGCCGCAGCGTGAACAGCACGCACTTGCGCCGCTGCCCGGCCAGGTCCAGCCAGAAGTCCGCGAAGTCGACCTCCGCCTCCTCGCCCGGCCTCTTCGCCTGCGGCACCATCCCGTCCAGATGCCGGCGGCCCTCCAGCGCCTCCGCGCGGATCTCCGGACGCCGCTTGGACACGTAGTCCCAGACCGTGGTGGGACGGGCCTGCTCGAAGTCGTGCTCTGCGGCCAGGCGCTCGATGATCCGCGGGATCGTGTGCTTCTGCTTCGCCGGGGCGTCCAGGTCCTCGCGCAGCATCGCGTCGATGAAACCCCTCACCGGCTCCAGCACGCTCTTGCGCGGCGGCGGCGACTTGCGCTTCGGCGGCACCGGCGACTCCAACGCCTTTTTCACCGTGTTCCGCGACACCTTGAACCGCGCCGCGAGCTCCCGCCCCGACAACCCCTGCTCACGCTTGGCCCGGCGGATCCTCTCGAACAGCCACTCACGTGACCTGTGCACCAGCGGTCTCCCTGACCTGGACCGTGATCAACAGGCACAGAGTGACGGCCAGACGGCGCAAGCCCCCATGATTACTCCGAAAGCGGCATGTTCCACACCATCACACCGACTGGCTCCCAAACTCACCGATGAACCACCGGCTCCCGAACAGACCGAAGCCGTGGCCCTACTTCACCCCGAAGAAAACATGGGGGCGGTGCTGATCACCGGGTGCACGGCGTTGGGGCACCTGGCGGGGCGCGGGGGCCGGTCGCTTTTCGTCGTTCCGGTGGTGTGCACGCTGGGGTGCCTGGTGTTTCTCGGGCTGGTCGGGTTCGTGCCGCAGGGCATGTCACCGGGTGTCGGTCTCGCCGTGCTGTCCGGGTATCCGGCCCGGACGGTCGCGGCCTGGCCGCTGCTCGCCCGGGCTGCCGCCGCGCTGGCGCTGGTCGGGCTCGCCGTGGGTGCCGGACGGCAGGTGCGCACCGTGGGGCACGGGCCGAAGTGGCGCGCCAGGTCGTTCGGCACGGCGGGAGGGGTGCTGGCCCTGGCCGGTTCGCTGGTGCTGTGGGCGCTTGCCGGACCGCTGGTGGTGCAGCGGTCTGCGCCCTCCCGTCCGCTGTGTACCGACGGGGTGCCGAAGATCTGCGTGTGGCCGGAGAGCCGGCGTTACCTGCCCGAGCTGCGGGAGCTGGCCGAGCGGGCGGCGGCGCTTCCTGACGGGCGGTTCCGGGTGCCGGCGCAGTTCGCGGAGGAGGGGCTGGACGGGCGGGAGCTCGATCGTGGGAACGGGTTCGTCCTGCGGGAGGGCGAGGTCTGGGAGGTGGCGACGGCGATGGCGATCGGGACTGCCGCGGAGACGGTCCCGCTGTCGTGCGGGCGGGAGGGGGCCGGCCAGTGGGAGCTGATCGCCTGGCTGACCGCCCGGTTCGCGGGTCACGGCGTTCCGGCGAGTGTCCACGGCGGGCCGCCCGGCGTCGACCAGGAGGCGGTTGGGCGGCTGGTCGCCCAGCCCGAGGAGGTGCAGCTCGCCTGGGTGGACCAGCGGCTGCCGCGCGGCGGCGACTGTGGCTGAGAACGGGTTGATGCTGTTCGCGCGCCCGCGTCGGGCCGGCTGGGCGGCGCTCGCCGCCGCGGGGTTGACGGGGGTCCAGCTGTGGTTCGGCTCGGTCGCGATGGCGCTTCCCGGGGCGTACGGCGACAGCACCATGCAGCTGCGGATGGTGCTGGCCGCCGTCTGGGCGGCACTGGTGGCGGGATCACTGCACAGCGGGATGGACAGCTGGGAAGCGGTGGGCGGGCTCCGGATGCGGCGGGCCGAACGGGTCCAGCTGCTGGCCGCCGGGGCGGTGGCGCTGGGCCTGGCGGGCGGCGTGGAGGCGATCGTCTCCGGTCCGGCGAGCGCGGTCATGGTGGGGCGGGCCGTGCTGATCTGGTGCGGGCTCGCGGTGCTCTCGGGGCGACTGCTCGGGCGTCGGCAGGTCTGGGTCCTGCCGATTGCCACCTTCTTCCCACTGACGTACCTGGGCTGGGACGCGTCCGGAGCGGTGCGCTGGTGGAACTGGCCGTGGGCGGACCCGCGGAGTGCGGCCTGCTGGGTACTGGCGGCGGGTTCGCTCGCGGTGGGCGCGGCGGCCTGGTGGCTGACGCCGTGGCGGTGGCGGGCGCTGGCGCGCCGTCGGTGAGCGGCGGCGGAACCCTGCTGAAGGCGCTGCGCGGTCGGCCGCATCAGGAGTGTTCCTGGACCGCTGATCGGGGGCCGCACGGGAGGGTAGGTGCGGCCCCGGGGAGGTCAGGCGCGGCGGGTGGCGAGGTAGTCGGACCAGGTGGTGGTGCCGTCGGGGTGGGCGGGGGTGGTGAGGTGGCCCTGGCGGAGGGCGGTGCCGAGGCGGCCGGGGAGGTGGACGGGGAGGACGCGGCGGCGTCGAGGGTGGGTGGCGCGGAGCCAACTGGCGGCGAGCTCGGTGGAGGGGTGGATCTCGGGGCCGCCGAAGTCCGGTGCGTGGCCAACGGGTTGGCCGAGGGCGAGGGTGATCAGGCGGTCGGCGACCTCGGCGGGGTGGACGGGCTGGCAGGGGGTGCCGGCGAGCATCGGGAGGACGGGCAGCCGGGCGAGGGTGGTGAGCATGCCGTCGAGGAGCTGGGGGAACTGGGTGGCGCGCAGATTGGTCCAGCCGAGGCCGGACTCGGCGAGCAGGCGCTCGACCTCCAGTTTGACGCGGTAGTACTTCAGCGGGACCTGGTCGATTCCGACGATCGAGATGTTGACGATGTGCCGGACGCCGGCCCGGCGGGCCGCGTCGAGCAGGTGGCGGAAGGCCGGCAGGTCGTCCTTGGGGCGGCGCGGGTCGCTGGCGCAGTGGATCACCGTGTCGACGCCGATCAGGGCGGCGTCCAGGCCGACGTTGGTGACGAGGTCGCCGGTGCGCCAGTCGGTGCCGGTCGCGCCCGGGAGGTCCGGCGGGGTGGTGCGGCGGGTCAGGGCGCGGACCGGGCAGCCGGTTTCGTGCGCCCGGCGCAGGATTTCGCGGCCGAGTACGCCGGTCGCGCCGGTCACCAGCATGGTGCGGTCGTTCATGGTGGTGGTTCCTTCCAGGAGGGTCGGTACAGGAAGGAACCGGGCGGTCAGGCGTTCTGTGACAGCGGGCGGTGGTGGGCCGCGAAGTGGGCGAGTTTGTCGGGGTTGCGCAGGATCCGGACGGTGGTGACGCCGTCCGGGCCGACGTCGATGGAGCCCAGCGAGGTGAGCCGGTCGCCCTCCCAGCCGAGTATCGCCGGAAGCCCGTTGGCCTCGGCGGCCTCGAACCGGACGCCGGTGGTGAAGCGGGCGAACAGCCCGGCGAGGAAGCGGGTGACCTTGTCGCGGCCGGTCACCGGGCGCAGCGCGGCCCGGACCTTGCCGCCGCCGTCCGCCCACACCACGACCTGTTCGGCGAGGAGTTGTTCGAGCCGGTCGAGTGCGCCGTCGGCCGCGGCGGAGAGGAAGCGTTGCAGCAGGGCGGCGTTCTGGGCCGGGTCGGGTGCGGGCTGCGGGGCGTCGTCGGTCAGGTGCCGGTGGCCGCGGTGGTAGAGCTGGCGGGCGGCGGGCTCGGAGCAGTCCAGGACGCCGGCGATCTCGCGGTGGCTGTAGCCGAACGCGTCGCGCAGCACCACCGAGGCCCGCTCGGGCGGGGTGAGCCGCTCCATCAGGGTGAGGACCGCGAAGGACACCGCCTCGCGCTGCTCGGCGTGCTCCATCGGCCCGAGGGCGCCGGCGCCGGTGGCGACCGGTTCGGGCAGCCAGGTGCCCGGGTACTCCTCGCGCCGGGCCCGGGCGGAGGTGAGGCGGTTCAGGCACAGGTTGGTGAGCACCTTGTTCAGCCACGGCCCGGGCGCGGCGATCTGCTCCCGCAGCGCCCCGTGCCAGCGCAGGTAGGCGTCCTGCACGGCGTCCTCGGCCTCCGCGGCGGATCCGAGCATCCGGTACGCGAGCGAGAACAGCCGCGGCCGGTGGGTCTCGAACTCCTGTACCGCGTTCATGCCGCCCACGGTAGCGGGGCCGCGCGCACGGCCGAGCCGGGGCCTGCCGCGGTGGCGGGCCCCGGCGGAGGTGCGGCCGTCAGGCGGAAGTGGCGGCGGTGAAACGGGTGGTGACGTCCTGCCAGTTGACGACGTCCCAGAGGCGGGTGACGTAGTCGGGGCGGACGTTCTTGTACTGCAGGTAGTAGGCGTGCTCCCAGGCGTCGAAGGCGAGCAGCGGGACGGTGCCCTGGCCGACGTTGCCGTGGTGGTCGTAGACCTGCTCGACGATCAGGCGCTTGCCGAGCGGCTCCCAGGAGAGGATGCCCCAGCCGGAGCCCTGGACGCCGACGGTGGCGGTGGTCAGCTGCTGCTTGAACGCCTCGAAGCTGCCGAAGTGCTCGGCGATGGCGTCGGCGAGCGCGCCGTCCGGGCGGTCGCCGCCCTCGGGGGAGAGGTTCTGCCAGAACAGCGAGTGCAGGACGTGGCCGGACAGGTTGAAGGCGAGGGTCTTCTGCAGGCCGACCAGCGAGCCGAACTGCTCCTTGTCGCGGGCCTCGGCGAGCTGTTCCAGCGTCAGGTTGGCGCCGTTGACGTACGCCTGGTGGTGCTTGGAGTGGTGGAGCTCCAGGATTTCGGCGGACATCGCCCGCTCCAGGGCGGAGTAGTCGTAGGGCAGGTCAGGCAGCGTGTAGGCACCCATGGGTGAGCAGCCCCTCTCGGTCGACGGATGATCCGTTGCGAGGGCCACCCTATTGCAACTTGTTTGCAGGAGCGATGATGGGGCATTAAGGGCGGGTTTCGCTGGGGGTCCTCCGATGTCATGGGCCGTCAAGGAAGCAGCGCCGCCACCGACTCCACCGTGTCCGCCTCGGCCGCGCGCTTGTCCTCCCGGTAGCGCAGCACCCGGGCGAAGCGCAGCGTCACCCCCTCCGGGTAGCGGCTGGAACGCTGGACGCCGTCGAAGGCGATCTCCACCACCAGCTCGGGCCGCACCACCACACCCCAGCGTTCCTCGCGGACCGCCAACTCCCGCAGCCGCGCCGTCTGCCACTCCAGCAGACTGTCGGTGAGGCCCTTGAACGTCTTGCCGAGCATCGCGAACGTGCCGTCCGGCCGCCGCGCCCCGAGGTGCAGGTTGGACAGCCGGCCGGTGCGCCGTCCGTGCCCCCACTCGGCGGCCAGCACCACCAGGTCGAGGGTGTGGACGGGCTTCACCTTCAGCCAGGACGAACCGCGCCGCCCCGCGCTGTACGGCGCGTCCAGCGACTTCACCACCACCCCCTCGTGCCGGTGCTCGGCGGTCGCGGCGCGGGTGAACTCGCGGGCCAGCTGCCGCTGTTCGGGATCGGACGGGTCGTCCACCCGGAGGTGCCGGACCCGGGCGGATTCCGGGACCAGGGCGGCGAGTTCGGCGCGGCGTTCGGCGGCGGGGGCGCCCAGCAGGTCCCGGTCGCCGGTCAGCAGCAGGTCGAAGAAGACGGCGGACAGCGGGAGTTCGGTGTGCTCGCCGTGCGAGCCGACCCGGCCGGACGTCTGCTGGAACGGCCGCGGCAGCCCCTCCTCGTCCAGCGCCAGCACCTCGCCGTCGAGGATGAGCCGCTCCTGAGGCAACTCCCTTACCAGCGCGACCACTTCGGGCAGCCGGGCGGTGATCTCGGCGAGCGTCCGGGTGTAGAGGCGCACCGTGTCGCCGTGCCGGTGCGCCTGGATCCGGATGCCGTCCAGTTTCTCCTCCACCGCGCACGGGCCGAGCCGGTCCAGGGCCTCGTCGACGTCCTTCGCGCTCTGCGCCAGCATCGGCTGCACCGGGCGGCCGACGGTCAGCCGGAAGGCGTCCAGCGCGGCCGGGCCCTGCTCGACCAACCGGCCTGCCAGCGGCCCGAGTTCGCCCGACAGCATGAGTGCCCGTCGAACCGCCTCCGCCGGTGCGCCGACGGCTGCCGCCAGGCCCTCCACCGCCACCGCGTCCAGCGCGCCCTGGCGCAGCTCGCCGGAGAGCAGCCCGAGCAGGAAGTGCTGCTCCTGCCCGGTGGCCAGCGCCATCAACTCGCCCACCTGGCGTCGGCGTTCGCGCTGCGAGCCGGGACCGGCGAGGGCCGCGAGGGCGGACAGCCGGCGGTCCAGCTCCAGCACCCCGAGAGTCGCCCCGGCGGCGGGCTCCGGCCGCTCCCGCAAGGTCTGCCACCCCACCCCGACCTTCCGCTGCGGCAACCGCCCCGCCAGGTACGCCACCACCAGCGGCGCCTCCTCGGCCGACACCCGCCCGAACAGCTCCGCCAGCACCCGTACCTTCTCCGACCGCGCCGTCGTCCCCGCCAACCGCGCCGACGCCCCGGCCACCTCCGCCACCAGCATCCCGACCACCCTCCACCACACGGGCCCCACCGACCACCGTACGAGCGCACCCGGGGCGCACGCGCTCCGCGCGGGTGCGGGACCCGCCGTTCCAAAGGTGACCGTTATGCGGGGTTGCGCCGGATACTGGTGGTATGCGCCTGAATGCGGAGAACCCCGAATACCCCGAGGACGTCGACGAGCCGACCCCGACCGTGCTGGATGCGGGGGACGCGGAGCGGGAGGCGGTGGAGCCGGAGGTGGATGACCTGGAGGTGTTGCGGCGGCAGCGTGAGCTGGGGGCGGCACCGGCGGCCGAGGGGGACGCGGTGGAGCAGGTCCGGGAGGTCGCGGTGGGGGACGAGGACCACCGGGGCGAGTGACCGGAGCGGGTCAGATCGCCCGGCGGCGCTTCAGCCAGGTGAACGCCGCCCAGCCCGGCAGCACCGGCAGGACGAAAGTGAGCAGCCGGTACAGCATCACCGCGGCGAGCGCGGTGCCGTAATCGATGCCCGCGGTCGCCTTGAGCATTCCTGCGGTCAGACCCTCCACGCCGCCCACGCCGCCCGGCGTCGGCACCACGTTGCCGGCCGCGTTGCCGGCCAGGAAGCTCACCGCGACGGCGTTGAACCCGGGGTGCTGGCCGACCGCGCGGGTGCAGCAGTACAGGCAGGCCACGAAGCACATCGACACCAGCAGCTGTCCGGCCACGCCGGTGGCGAGCCTGCCGGGCCGCTGGGCCAGGTCGAGCAGGCGCGGCAGTACCTCGGCGCGCAGCGGCCGCAGCAGGGTCTGGGCGCGCCGCCGCAGCGACGGCACTGCGGCGATCGACACCGCGACGACCGCGGCGGCCAACCCGGCCAGCCACAGCACCCAGCCGCCGGTCAGGGCCGAGGAGTCGTCGCCGGACGTGGTGTCCACGCCGACCAGCGCGCTGAACACGGCGAGCTGCATCATGTGCAGCACCAGGCCGAACAGCTGGCTGACGCCGATGCTGGACATCGCCTGCGCGGTGGGGATGTTCGCGCACTGCAGGTAGCGGGTGTTCAGGGCGAGGCCGCCGACGCCGCCCGGGGCGGCCACCTTGACGAAGGCGCCGGCGACCTGGGCGGCCAGCGTGGAGCGGAACGACAGCTTCTCGGGGACGAAGCCGCTGAACGCGAAGGTCGCGACGGGGTAGCTGGCCGCGGCCCAGAGCACCGCGCCGGCCAGCCACAGCGGGTCGGAGTCGGCGACCAGCGTGACCGGGTTGACGTCGGTGTTGAACAGGAAGTTCAGCAGCGCGTACCCGACCGCGATCCCGGCGACGATGCTGAGCAGCGTGCGCGGGCGCAGCCGCTCCAGCCGGACGGGTTCGGTGGCGGCCTGCGGCATCTGCCGCTGCACCTCGGCGCGCAGTTCGCCGGCCAGCTGCTTGTGTCGGGCGAGCGCGGCGCGGGTGTCCCGGGCCAGCGCGATCGGCTGGAGCAGCGGCAGCGCGGCGCCGACCGGGCCCCGGCCGAGGACGTCGATCGCGGCCCGCACCGCCCGTTCCGGCCCCGCGTGCACGGCGAGGACGGCGAGCATCCCGGCGACGTCCAGGCGCAGCAGCAGGTCACTGGCCGCGATCTCGCCGCGGGCCAGTCCGACCAGGTGAACCCGGCCCTCGGCGTCCAGCAGGACGGTCTGCGGGGAGATCGTGCGGTGGGCGATCCGGCGGCGCTGCAGCAGCGCCAACTGCTGCCAGGCGTCGCGGAGTTCCGCGTCGGTGGGGGTGATGCCGGGGTCGGCGGCGGCCGGTTCTTCCCCGGCAGCGGCCGGGGTGCACTCGGTGAACAGTTCGGCGAACGGGCTGGCGTCGATCCGCCGGTAGGCGACCAGCGCGGCGTCCGGGCCCAGTTCGACGGCGGCGACGGGTGTACGGGTGCGGGCACCGGCGGCGGTCGCGGCGTGGCCGAGCAGGGTCTGGTGTTCGAGCCCGGCGCGCAGCGGGCGCAGGCCGAGCGGGCGGGGCGCGGTGCGCAGGCGCAGCGCCAGCCACAGGTGGCCGAGCAGTCCGCTGGCCTGGACGTGCCGGTCGAGCAGGTGGACGTCCAGGTCGGGGCGGCCGTCGTGCTGGGTGACCAGGTAGCGGCTCGGGCCGAGCGCGAGCACCGCGTCGGGGCGAACGCCGCAGGCGGTCAGCGCGGCGGCGATCTGGTCCTCGGTGGGCGTGCCGACCGGCTCGCCGACGGCGTACCGGGTGGCGTGCGCGGTGGTCCAGCCGAGCAGCAGCGACAGCACCAGCGACAGCGGGGTGGCGTACCCGGTGATCAGCCCGGACAGGCCGGACAGCGTCAGGGTGACGGCCAGCGCGCTGCGCCAGCGGCGCATGCCGGTGGTCCCGATCGCGGTCATGAACGCCAGCACCGGCGCGAGGTGCCCGTACACCGGGTCGGTGCGGCCGTCGCCGCCGGACAGCGGGTGGGTGAGCGTGGTGAGGTCGCCGGCCAGCAGGTCCAGGAGAAGCGAGAGGCCGTACGCGCCGACGGCGGCGAGGACACCGTCCGCGACCCGGCGGCCGTCGGCGTGCAGCAGCCGGTCGACGGCGTAGCCCAGCGGCACCAGCAGCAGGGCGCCGCCGCACAGCGCGGCCGCGAGCTTGACCGGCGGCCAGGGCATCTGGTCGGTGACGCGCGAGACGTCGGTGTCCAGACCGAGCGCGGAGGAGCGGGCGTAGCCCGCCAGCAGCAACACCAGGGCGATCCAGCACAACCCGGAGACCAGGCGGATCAGGGCGGCCGGGTGCCGGACCCGGTCCGTCTGGGCGCCGCGCGGGGCGGATTGTGTGGTGCGCTGTTCCTGGGATTCGTCGGCTTGTATCACCGTGGCCACGGGGCATGGTCCCATATCGCGGGGGGCCTGAGCTGGCCTTTCGGTAAAGGGAGTTCAAGGCGTCGCGAGGGATACGGGCCGATAATGGGCATATCGGGCTGACGAAGCCGATGAAGGGAGGCCGGCGATGACCAAGCAACCGACCGACGGGATGATCAGGCTCCGCGAGGGCAGCCATCAGGTGCTGCAGGACCGCACCATGGAGGCCGACCCGGCGCCTCTCGCGCCGCAACTGCACACCGACACCACGCGCGCCGCCGAGACGGCTGGTTACCCGGGCGACGCCGTGTTCAGCCACGGCGGACGCCGGACACCCGCCACGGCGGGCCCGGCCGACGGGCCCGCCGCACACACCGAACTGCCCGGACACCGGCACCGCGGCGCGGAACGGCACTCCGAACACTGAGCCGTCCGGCACGGGAACCCTCGGTGCACGCGCTTCGGAGGGGGTGGGAGAGTGGGGCCGCACGCCCCCCACCCCCGCCGAAGGAGTGACATGGCCGACGCCCCCGAGTTCGCCTCCCGTGAGGACTGGCTCGCCTCCCTGCCCCGCGTGTACGCCGCCGCGGGCTGCCTGATCACCGACCCCGACGGACGGGTCCTGATCGTCAAGGCCGGCTACCGGGACGCCTGGCAGTTCGTCGGCGGCACCGTCGACCTCGGCGAGAACGCGCAGCAGTGCGCCACCCGCGAACTCCACGAGGAGACCGGGCTGCACCGCGAGGCGGGCGACCTGCTGGCCGTCGCCTGGACCCACCCCAGCGGCGAACTCGGCCACCCCGCCTGCCACTTCCTCTTCGACCTGGGCGTCTTCCCGGCGGACACCCCCATCGCGCTGCCGGCCGGCGAGTTGGACGCGTACCGGTGGGCGACCGTCCCCGAGGCGATGGCCCTGCTCGGGCCGGCGAGGGCGCTCCGCTTGGAGGCGGGGCTGGCTGCGAGGGCGGATGGGCGGACGCGGGTGGTGACGGCGCCGAACTCGGGGTTCTGAGCGGGTCTGGACGGTCGCGAGCGCGTGCAAGTCATTGTTCGGCGTCGCGATCTTGCGGTTGGGTCCTTCCGCTTCGCGCAGTTCTCCCCCAGCCCTAGGGGGCTGGGAGGTGCCCCCACGCGCCCCTGGGTTCACGCTTGCCAGACGTAGGCCGCGGAGACCGGTTGGCCGCGGTGGGTGGACCACTTGGGCTTGAGGGCGATCCATTCGTCGCCGACGGTCTGTTCGCGCATTTCGGCGAGGTGCCAGCCGGCGGCGAGGCCGGCGGTGAGGTGGTCGCTGACCAGGTGGACGTGGGTGGTGATGGCGACGGGGCCGTCGGGGCCGTCGTAGTGGGTGGGCATGCCGGCGGACATGATGAAGGCGGGGTGGAGGCCGACCAGGACGAACAGGCCGCCGGGCCGGACCAGGCGGTGGGCCTCGCGGTAGAGGGGGGTGAGGTCGGCGAGGTGTTCGTCGACCAGGGAGCAGGCCGCCAGGTCGTACGCGGCGGTGGGCAGTCCGGTGGCGGCGAGGTCGGCCTCGGTGAGGGTGCGGTGGGCGCCGCGTTCGCGGGCGCGGGCGAGCATCTCGGGGGTGAGGTCGACGCCGTCGATCGCGCCGACGCCGCGGTCGCGCAGCCAGGCGCCGGTGCGGCCGGTGCCGCAGCCGAGGTCGACGGCGGTGCGGGCGTCGGACCAGGCGGGGACGGCGAGTCGGGCCAGGACGTCGAGGTCCATCGCGTCCTGCACGGTCTGTTCGTAGCTGTCGACCCAGCCGGCGTAGCCGGTGCGGACGTCGACGGTCGGGTAGCCGCGGGTGTCGAAAACGGAGAAGTCCACCATGCGGCGCAGTATGGTTCGCGCCCGCCGTGGGGCGCGAACCATTTGATGGGGCGTCAGTTGGCGGAGAGCAGGCGGGTTCGGAGCGCGGCGACGTCGGCGGCGGGCAGCCACTGCGCGGCGTCGAATTCGGTGAGCACCGCGTGCAGGGCGCCTTCGGCGGTGGTGCCGGCGTCGGCGAGGACGCGGGCGATGTCGGCCTCTTCGCCGGGGCGGTCGAGGAGGGTCCACAGCGGCCGCAGGTTCGCGGCGGACAGCAGGTAGTCCTCGGCGATCGCGGCGGGTTCGACGCCGGCGAGGGCGAGCAGGACGAGCGCGGCCAGACCGGTGCGGTCGCGGCCGGCGCCGCAGTGCACGACGATGCCGCCGTCCCGGGCGCGGGCGACGGCGGTGACGAGTTGGGCGACGGCGTCCCGGCAGTGGTCGAGGTAGGGGCGGAAGGACAGCGGGGTGCCGTCGAGGGCGCCGAAGCGGGCCCACCAGTCGGGGCCGGCCAGTGCGTCGAGCGGGACGCGGACCAGGTCGACGGTGTCGGGGGTGGGCAGCAGCGGCCGGTACTCGACGGGGTTGCGCAGGTCGATGACGGTGCGCACGCCGTAGCCGAGCAGGGCGTTCTGGCCCTCGGCGGTGAGCCGGTCGAGGTTGTCCGCGCGGACGATCGCGCCGGTGCGGGTGAGCCGGCCGTCGCGGGTGGGCAGGCCGCCCAGGTCGCGGACGTTCAGGCAGCCGTCCCAGTCGAGTTGGCGCTGCTCGTGCGACAGTGTCGGCGCGGACGTCGTGGCGGTCCCCGTCATGTGCTTCCCCCCGGAGGTGTTTCTGTGCCGGCGCGTGCCGGTACTGGGAAAGACTCAGTCCGCTTCGCCGTGGTTCCCGGCCGGGAACTCCCACAGCGGGCGGCCGAGGGTGTCGAGCGCCCGGACCAGCCGGAACCGCCGGTCGCGGGCGGACAGGAAGCCGCGGGCGGCGCCGGCCAGGACCTGCCGGGCGGCCGGGTCGTGGCGGCTCCACGCGCCGTGCAACTCGAGGATGTGGTCGGTGAGTTCGGCGCGCTGGATGCGGGCGACGCCGGCGATCGCGAGGGCGTTGTTGACGCCGTCGAGGGCGGCCGGCAGCAGGTAGGGCCCGCGGTCGTCGGGGCGCAGCCGGCGGCGCAGTTCGGGCAGCGCGTAGCCGCGGACGGCGGCCACCGAGTCCTCGACGGCGACCAGCCAGCGCGGGCCGGGCGCGACCTCCCACCAGACCTCGCCGCCGACCGGCATCACCTCGCCGATCGGGGCGCGCCAACGCTCAAGCCCCGTAGGGGTGTTGGCGCAGGGGCGGATGCTCCGCCGGTCCCAGGCGGCCTTGTCGGTGACGGAGAGGTTGACGGTGTAGCGCACCCGTCCGTCCGCGTGTACCGCCTGCACGCCGAGCACCGCCCACCGGTCGCGGTCCGGCAGCGAGAACGAGTGGCGCCAGCCCTGGAGGCCCAGGGCGCGCAGGGCGGGCGCGAAGTGCTCGCGGATTCCCGTCGTGTACAGCTCCTGGGCGGTGCTCATGGCGTCTCCCGGTTCGATGGCTCGTGCAGCGGAGCGGGCGGGCGGCCGCCGGGCTCCGGGTCGGGACGGAATGTCCCTGTTTGCACCGTATGGCGGGGGAGTGGGGCGAATCCGCGGGCGAACGACAGCAGCCGGCGGGACGAAGGTCAGCCCGGGCCGGGTCCTTGGTCCCGAAGCTGACGTGCCGCCGGCCTGCGCCGCGCGCACACCCGGCGGCACCCGGCCCCACACCGGGCAGCCACCGCTCCGTCACCGCCCGTGCCACGCCCCGCGGCTGGGCCGGGCACCCGGATGGCGCATCATGTGGCGGGTGCACAGTGCTGAACACCACGGGGCGGGCGACGGCGACCGGCGCGGCCGTCCGGACGCGCCGGACCGCCCGGCCGGCCGGCGGGCGGATCTCGCCGCCGCCGTCCTGGCCGCCCAGCACGGCGACGAGGAGGCGTTCCGGGTCCTGTTCCGGGCCGTCCAGCCCGGGCTGCTGCGCTACCTGCGGGTCCTGGTCGGCGGCAAGGCCGAGGACGCCGAGGACATCGCCTCCGAGGCGTGGCTGCAGATCGCCCGTGACCTGCCGGGTTTCCGGGGCGACGCGGACGGCTTCCGCGGCTGGGCCGCGACCATCGCCCGCAACCGCGCCATGGACCACCTGCGCCGGGTGCGCCGCCGGCCGGTCGCCGACCTGCCGGTGGAGTACCTGGCCGAACTGGCCGCCGTCGAGGACACCGCGGGCCAGGCGATGACCACCGTCGCCACCTCCGACGCGCTCGCGCTGATCGCCTCGCTGCCGCCCGACCAGGCCGAGGCGGTGCTGCTGCGGGTGGTGCTCGGGCTGGACGCGGAGAGCGCCGCGAAGGTGCTGGGCAAACGGGCCGGCAGCGTCCGGATGGCCGCGCACCGGGGGCTGCGGCGGCTCGCCAAGACGCTTGACCAGACCGGGGGAGCGGTCGCCGGGCTGCCCCGTCGGGGGGCCGGGAAAAAAATCTCCGCGCAGGGTGTGACACCGGCGCAGGTGCCGACGCTGAGGGATATGAGATGAGCACCAACCGATCCCGCCGGATCGATCGCGCCGCCGCGGAGCAGCTGCTCCGCGGCGCGACGGTCGACCCGGAGGCCGGTCAGGACCCCTCCGCCGGGCAGCAGCCCGCGCCAGGACGGCCCGAGCTCGCCGCACTGCTCGCCGCCGCCGCGGCGACCGGGACGGCGGACGACGGTCCGCTGCCCGGCGAAGAGGGGGCCATGGCCGCGTTCCGGCAGGCTCGTCGCCAGCCGGCCCCCAGTCAGCACCGGAGACGAAAGATGGCGGACACCGCGCTCGCGCGGGCCCTCAGCGCGAAGGCCATGGCCGTCGCGCTGGGCGTGACCGCCGTCGGCGGAGTCGCCGCCGGGACGGGCCGGCTGCCCGAGGTCCTGGGCGGTCCCGCCCCGGCCCCGCCGGCCGCCGCCGCGCCCGCGTCGTCCCCGAACGCGCCGGACGGATCGCCGACCGGCACCCCGAGCCGCACCGCCAAGCCGTCCAACGCCGCCACCCGCCCGGGCGGCGCGTCCGACCGGCCGTCCGGCCCGGCGTCCGCCGACCCCGGGCAGGCGCCCGACCTGGCCACCCTGTGCCGGGGCTTCACGACGCGGGTCTCGTCCGGCGCCAAGCCGAAGGAGGCCGCCGCCGACCCGGCGCTGGCCGAGCTGCTGCGCGCGGCCGGCGCCGCGGAGAAGGTGACCGGGTACTGCGCGCAGCTCGCCGCCCACGGCGGCGACCGGAACGACAGCGACCAGACCGGCCAGACCGGCAACGGGCAGAACGGGCAGAACGGGCGGGACGGCAACGGGCAGAACGGCCGCGGCCGTCCGTCGGCCGGCCCGTCCGCGTCCGCGTCCGCGTCGGCCGCCGCGCCGGGGCGGCCCGCTCGCGGCGGCAACCAGCAGTCCAGGGGCGGGGGCGACGACCAGGACTGACACCGACTCCGGACGGCCGGCGGATTCCCCTGTGTCCGCCGGCCGCCCGGACCGCACTCCGGACGGGCGAGATGGCTCCCCCGGGCCCCGCCCGTCCGGAAACCCCTCCGGTCGGCCCATGGACTCCCCCGGGTCCGCGGCCGTCCGGAACCGCTCCGGACGGACGGCTGAACTCCCCCGGGTCCACCGTCCGTCCGGGGCTCACCCCGGCGTCCCGCCCGAAACCTCTGGAGTCCCCGGTGACCGACCTGACGCACCGCCAGGCGAGCTGGCGATGAGCTTCCCGCGTACCTCGCCCCGCGCCGAGCGCGCGGCCCGGCTGGCCGTGCACGGCTCGCCGCGGACCGCCCGCGCCCTGCTCACCGCCGCGCTGGCCGCCCTGATCGCCGCCCTGCTGGTCCAGCGCCCGTAGCCGGACCGGTACAGCGCCCGCGGCACGACGCGGGCGGGTGCCCGCTATGGTTCACGGGAGCCCGACCGAGGTGAGGGGAGTATCCGATGATCGGACGCGCGCTGAACGGGCGCTACGAGCTCGGCGAGATACTCGGCGTCGGCGGGATGGCCACCGTCTACCGGGCCCTGGACCACCAGTTGGGCCGCCCGGTCGCGGTGAAGGTGCTCAACGGCGGGCTCGCCGACGACCCCCGGTTCGCCGAGCGGTTCGCCCGCGAGGCCCGGCTGGCCGCGCTGCTGTCGCACCCGCGGATCGTCACGGTCTTCGACTCCGGCCTCGACCAGGGCTCCCCGTACCTGGTGATGGAGCTGGTGCACGGCGACACCCTGGGCAAGCTGATCGCCGACCTGGGCACCCTGCCGGTGGAGCGCGCCGTCGGCATCGCCGCCGCCGTGCTGGACGGGCTGGCCGCCGCGCACGCCCAGGGCCTGGTGCACCGCGACATCAAGCCCGGCAACATCATGATCACCCACGACGGCGGGGTGAAGGTGGTGGACTTCGGCATCGCCCGGGTCGGCTCCTCCTCCGGCCAGCAGCTCACCCAGGCCGCCTCGGTGGTGGGCACCGCCGCCTACCTCTCCCCGGAGCAGGCCACCGCCGGTGAGGTCGACGCCCGTGCCGACCTGTACGCCGTCGGCTGCGTGCTGTTCGAGATGCTCACCGGCGCACCGCCGTTCACCGCCGACACCCCCGTCGCGATCGCCTTCAAGCACGTCACCGAGTACCCGGTGCCGGTCACCACCGTCCGCCCCGACGTGCCGCCCGCGCTGGACGCCGCGATCCTGCGGCTGCTCGCCAAGCACGCCGCCGAACGCCCCGCCGACGCGAACGCGGCCGCCGCCGAGCTGCTCGCCGCCGTCCCGGCCACTCCCGCCGACCGCACCGCCGAACTGCTCGGCGCCGCCACCCAGGTGCTGCCGCCCGTCCCCGCGACCGTGCCGCCGCCCCCGCAGCACCGGCCGTGGACCGAGCAGCACCGCACCTCGGTGCTCCCGCCGATGCCGATGCCGATGCCGATGCCGATGTCCGCCCGCCGGGAGGAGGAGCCGCCGCCGCCCCGGCGCGGCCGCAACCCGCTGGTGTACGCGGGCGTCGGCGCCGCCGTGTTCGCCTGCGTGGCCGGCATCGCCGCGTTCTCGCTCAGCGGCGGCGACTCCACCCCGGCGGCCCAGCCCGCCACTTCCGCTTCGCCGCCCGCCGCGAACAGCAGCGCCCCCGTGGCCTCCCCGTCCACGAGCGCCTCGGCCAAGCCGTCCGCGAGCGCCAAGCCGTCCACCAGTGCCAAGCCCACCGTGGCCGCCCAGATCGCCCAGCTGCGCGCCGACATCGCCCAGGCCGCCTTCGCCCACGAACGCGACCGCCAGGACACCCTGACGAACCTCCTCGACCAGGCCGCCCAGGCCGTGGGCGACCACCGCGCCGACGACGCCGAGAGCACCCTCAAGGACGCCCAGCGGGTGCTGCGCGACCTCGCGAAGCGCAAGGCCGTCGACAACGCCACGCTGAACGGCTGGAACAACCGCCTGAACGCGCTGCTCTCCGCCGTGCACACCCAGGCGAAGGCGGACGAGCAGTAGTCCTACTGGCCGCCGCGGGCCCGGCTGATGGCCCGGGTCCGCACCTGGCGGGACAGCGCCGCCACACCCGTCGTCAGGAACACCACGGTGTACAGCACTTGGATCATCACCACGACCCGGGCCACCTGTCCGGACGGGTGGATGTCGCCGTAGCCGACGGTCGCCATGGTGATCACCGTGAAGTACAGCGCGTCGACCTTGGTGGTCAGGCCCACCAGCTCACCCGGCTGCTTGGACATCCCCAGGTACGCCGCGGAGAACACCACCAGCGCCCCGGACAGCAGCGTCAGGATCACCGGGATGTGCCGCCCCGACAGGCCCAGGAACTGCCGCCGGGCCTCGCGCAGCAGGCCCACCCCGACCAGTGCGAGCAGGACGATGAAGGTCACCCAGCTGAGCAGTGGGTGGTGCGGCCCGAACCAGTCCAGCGGGATCGTGAAGAAGGCCGTCAGCAGCACTACCGGCCCGCCCAGCAGGGCGAGGTACGTCCGGGCCAGCTCTTTCATGCCGGCCCGGCCTTCCCGTCGCCGCCACCGGTTCCGTCCGACGGCGCCACAGGCTCTTCGGGGGGCGTGTCGAGGAACTCCAGCACCGCCAGCACGGCCAGCAGCACCACCGCGATCCAGAGCACCACCACCGCCGTCGGATAGCCCCAGGTGAGCAGCACGATCGCGGCCACCAGGACGGCGCCCCAGCCCAGCCAGGCCTTCCGCCGGTGCACGAACCGGCCGACCGGGCCGAGCCGCATCCCGATGCCCTCGGCGGCCCGCCGGACGGCGCCCAGGCCGGCCTGCCACAGCTGCCGCACCCAGCCGGCCCGCCGGCCGGAGCCGGTCAGCCAGGCCGCGAGCGCGATCACGATGCCCAGCGCCAGCAGCATCCGGACGGCGGCCCGCAGGTAGCGGACCATGGTGTCGTAGACCGCCATCGCGGCGGCCTGGTCGACGTCGGCGGGCAGCTTGTCGAGGTACAGCGCCCGGAACACGGTCAGTCCGATGCCGAGCAGTACCGCCGCGAAGGCCATGCCGAGCGCCGCCCCGACGGTGGCCCGGCGGTGGTGCACCGCCAGCAGGATGCCGCCGACGGCGCACAGCACCGCCAGCACCGGCACCCAGAGCCCGGCCACGTCGAGCAGCCGCAGCCCGGTCTGGGCCTTCTTCACGGCGTCCGACTGCACCAGGACGAAGTCGGTGTGCACCTCGGGGATCTTCGCCGCCAGCCCCACCCCGTTCGCCACCAGCCGGTCCTTGACCTGGGTGATCACCGGCGCCAGGTCGAGGGTGACGGTGTCGCCCTTGACCTGTACGGCGCCGCCGCCCTGCCCGGTCAGCACCTTGGTGAACGTGGCGTGCGCGTTGCGCAGGATGTTCTCCCAGATGCCGGCGAACGCGTCCGACTGGACGACGTTCAGCACCTGGTCGTGGACGAACCCGGTCAGCCCGTCGGTCAGTGCCGGCCCGATCCTGCCGAGTGCGGCGTTCAGGGCCGGCCGGTCGGGGGGCGCCACCTCGTTCAGCAGGTCGGAGACCGGCAGCTGCTCCATGATCGCGTTCGTCGCCCGGTTGGCGACCGCGCCCTGTACGGCCGGGTCGGACGACAGCGGGGCCAGCGTGGACACGAAGCGGTTGGTGTCGGTGACCTGCGCCCGGCTCCAGGAGGCGACCACCGCCAATGGGGTGAGCAGCGCGGCCAGCACGATCAGCACGACGGCGAAGAACGACCGGACCCGGTGCCGGCGGGGCTTCTCCTGCGACTCCAGGGAGGCGACCCTGGCGCGCAGGGCGGCGACTTCGCTCTCGTCCGGGGACTCGGCCGTCATCAGTGCTCCCAGGTGATCCGCCGTCAGGTGAATACCAGGAGATACCGGAACAATTCAGCCAGCCACTCGGAGTGCGCCGACATGCCGGAACCCCCGGACCGCCGAGGGGCGGTGCGGGGGTTCCGGAAAACCTTGTGGCGTCGGCCCGGGGGCCGGCGGGTGTCAGGCCGTGGTCGACTTGGGCGTCTCGGTGGCCTTGGTGACGACGGTCGGCTCGACGGCCTGGCGGGGCGCTTCGGCCTGCGAGGTGGCGGTGCCGTTCTGCGCCTCGGCGGCGGGGGCGTCGTCCTCGCGCAGGGCCTTCGTCTCGGCCTTCAGGATGCGCATCGACTTGCCGAGGCCGCGGGCCATCTCGGGCAGCTTCTTCGAGCCGAACAGCAGGACCAGCACCACCACCATGATGGCGATGTGCCAGGGCTCAAGACCGTTACGGAACATCCCTGACCACCGGTCCTTTCGTGGAAGTTCTCGCTGTGACGTCTGGGCCGGACGGAACGCCCGACTCGGCCAGTATGCCTGGCGTTATCGGCGAACGTATACACCCGCTGGCAAACAGCGGCCGAAATGCAGGTGATACGGGTCATGTGGTCTGTACCACCTGGGAGTTCTTCGCGGCGGGCTGTCCGACGGGGCGCAGGTGGCGCATCAGCAGGTGGGCGGCGAGCGCGGCGCCGAGCATCACCAGGACTCCGACCACCGCGGCGACGTGCATTCCGGCGGTGAAGGCGTCGCGGGCGGTGGCGAGAAGTCGGTCGGCGGCGTCGGCGGGCAGCCGGGCGGCGGTGGTGACGGCCCCGCCGAGGGTGTCGCGGGCGGCGTCGGGGGCGGAGCCGTCCATCCGGGCCCGGTAGATCGCGGCGCCGGCCGCGCCGAGCACCGCGATGCCGAGCGAGCTGCCGAGTTCCTGGGCGGTCTCGGAGGTGGCCCCGGCGGCGCCGGCCCGTTCGGCGGGGGCGGCGGAGAGCACCATTTCCCCGGTGATGCTGACGGTGCCGACCGCGCCGGCGGCGATGATCCCGGCGGCGACCAGCGGCAGGGCCAGCGAGGAGCCGGGGACGACGAAGGCCATCGCGGCGAAGCCGACGGCGCTGGCCAGGAAGCCGCTGGTGAGCAGGATCGCGGGCCGCACCTTGCCGGCCAGGGTGCCGAAGCCGCCGACCGCCGCGCCGACCCCGACGCTGGGCAGCAGCGCCCACAGCGAGGCGGCGAGCGGGCCGTAGCCCTTGACCAGCTGCAGGTACTGGGAGGTGAAGAGGCAGAAGCCCATCATGGCGAACATCGCGATGGTGTTGACGGTGATCGCCCCGCTGTAGGTGCGGATCCGGAACAGCGAGACGTCGAGCAGCGGGTTCGCGGCGGTGCGCAGCCGCACGGCGAGGCCGGCGCCGATCAGCAGGCCGGCGACGAGGGCGAGCACCGGGAGCGGGCTCCAGCCGTCCACCGCGAGGGTCTTGATGCCGTAGACGACCGGCAGCACCGTGCCGATGGACAGGGCGGCGCCGAGCAGGTCGAAGCGGCCCTCCTGCGGGGCGCGGTACTCGGGGAGCAGGAACGGCGCGGCGGCCATCACCAGCAGCATCACGGGGACGGCGATCAGGAAGGCCGAGCCCCACCAGTAGTGCTCCAGCAGTAGCCCGCCGACCACCGGCCCGAGGGTGGCGCCGGCCATCATCACGCCGCTCCAGGCGCCGATCGCGGCCTGCCGCTGCTTGGCGTCCGGGAACATGTTGCGCACCAGGGCCAGGGTGGAGGGCCCGAAGACCGCTCCGGCGATGCCCAGCAGGGCCCGGGCGGCGATCAGCTGGTTCGCCCCGTCCGCCCAGGCGGCCACCAGTGAGGCGGCGGCGAAGGCGGCGGTGCCGCCGATCAGCAGCTTGCGCCGGCCGATCCGGTCGCCCAGGGCGCCCATCGGGATCAGCAGCCCGGCCAGCAGGAACGAGTACATGTCCATGATCCACAGCTGCTGGGTGCCGCTGGGCCGCAGGTCGGTGGCGATGAACGGGACGGCGAAGAACAGCACGCCCATGTCCATGGCGAGGACGAGGGTCGGCAGCAGGAGGAGGGCGAGGCCCAGCCATTCGCGTCGGCCGGCGCGGCCGTGGTCGGAGGTCATGCCGAGGACTGTACGGACGTCTTGCACGGCTGTCTAGTACAAGCGTCTAAATCGGGTGTGCCAGACGTTCGAGCGAGACAACCGTCTTGGACTGCCGTAGCATCGGCGCATGGGAAATCGCGAGGACCTGCTGGCCAGCGCCAAGCACTGCCTGTACGAGAAGGGCTACGGGCGCACCACCGCCCGGGACATCGCCACCGGGGCGGGCGTCAGCCTCGCCGCGATCGGCTACCACTACGGCTCCAAGGACGCGCTGCTGATCCAGGCGCTGGTGGAGGCGATGGGGGAGTGGGGCAGCGCCATCGGCTCCGCACTGGCCTCCTCGGCGGACATCGCCGACCCGAAAGAGCGGTTCGTCCGCTCCTGGGACGCGATGCGGGACAGCTTCGCCACCCATCGGGGCCTGTGGACGGTGCAGTTCGAGATCCTCGGGCAGCTGGAGAACCTGCCGAAGCTGCGCGAGCAGCTGGCCGAGGCGCAGAAGCTGGGCCGGCTCGGCCTGGCCGCGCTGTTCCAGGGGAAGGCCGAGCACGAGGACACCCCGGACGAGCTCGCCAAGGGCGTGTTCTACCAGTCGCTGCTGCTCGGCCAGGCCGCGCACTGGCTGATCGACCCGGACGGGGTGCCCGGCGGCGAGGACTACCTGCGGGCGATGGCGCTGGTGTCCGGCGAGGTGCTCGGCCGGTCCTGAGGCGGCGTCAGGCGGTGACGGCGGTGAGCAGCACCACCGCGTCGGTGTGGGCGAGCAGGCCGTGCCGCTCCTGCGGGACGGAGTGCAGCTCGCCCGCCGACGCGTCCTGCTGCCGGCCGGCCACGGTCAGCGCGACCCGGCCGCGCAGCACCTGGAGGCTGGCGGCGACCGGGGCGTTGTGCTCGTCCAGCGAGGCCCCGGCGCGCAGCGCGATCACCGTCTGCCGCAGGACGCCGTCGTGCAGCAGCAGGTGGGCGCTGCGGCCGTGCGGGCTGGTGGCGGCCTTGGCGGCGTGCTCCTCGGCCAGCGCGTTCAGGTCGATCCGGGCCGGCTGCTCGGTCATCGCGTTCTCCTCCTTCGGCCCCCGGGGCCGACCCTAGGCAGGGTTGGCGGGCGGCGCGCGCTGAGCCACGCGCAGGGGGCAACGCGGGGCCCGTTCGGCGTGCGGGGCCCGGGAGGCGGCCCGATGGTGGTGCTATGGCGACCAATCAGAAATTCATCGACGGTTTTCAGGTGAACCGCGGCATGCTCACTGTCGGCGTGGCCCTCACGGGAATCGGCGCCCTCGTAGGACTGACCGGTACGGTCCTGGTCTGCGTGACCCTGGCGAACGCGGGCCGGGGCTGGATCCAGCAGCTGGAGACCCATCCGGCCGCGCTCGCGCAGCGCACCCTGCACCAGGCGAAGGCCGCGTCGGCGGCCGGACTGGAGGCCTGGCGCGCCGGTGCGAACTGACCGAGGACGTGACGGAGGCGGGGCCCCCGCCCGGGGGCCCCCCCCCGCCCCCCCCCCCGACGGGCCCCCCCCCCCCCGGCGGTTTGTGCGCCGGTACCCGCGGGGGGCCCCGTGGTTGCCGGCACACCCGGTGGGGGGTGTGG
>NZ_JBIALQ010000002.1:544548-921618 GCF_042873545.1 Kitasatospora sp. NPDC004615 | reverse complement strand
GCCCGGTTACATTCCGAACCCGGAAGCTAAGCCTCACAGCGCCGATGGTACTGCAGGGGGGACCCTGTGGGAGAGTAGGACGCCGCCGAACAATTATTCAGGGAAAGCCCCCCGCCTTTTGGCGGGGGGCTTTTTCGCGTTTTCAGAGAATTCCCGACGCGGCCCGGGCCGGACCGCCCCACCTGCCCGGGCCGGCACGCCTCAGAGGCGCGAGCCGCCGGTCGCGTCGATGGTCTGGCCGGTGATCCAGCGGGAGTCGGGGGTGGCCAGGAAGGCGACGATGTCGGCGATGTCGTCGGGCTGGCCGATGCGGCCGAGCGCGGAGAGGGAAGACGCGTGGGCCTGGGCGGCGGGGTTGTCGCGGAGCCAGAAGGCATTGACGTCGGTGTCGATGATGCCGGGCCGGACCGAGTTGGCGGTGATGCCGCGGGGGCCGAGCTGGGCGGCGAGGTTGAGGGTGAAGTTGTCGAGGGCGCCCTTGGTGGCGTTGTAGGCGATGATCTCGGGCATGGCGATACGGGCGACGCCGCTGGAGATGTTGATGATGCGGCCGCCGTCGCGGAGCCGGGGCAGGGCCTGCTGGGTGATGAAGAACGGGGCGCGGACGTTGACCGCGAAGACCTCGTCGAACTCGTCCTCGGTGAGCTCGGGGAGCGCGGAACTGCGGCCTATACCGGCGTTGTTGACCAGGATGTCGAGCCCGCCGTCGGGGGTGTACTCGCGGCCGGCCCGGTCGAAGGCCTCCCAGAGGCGGGCGGCGTCGCCGTGGCTGCCGAGGGGTGCGTGGACCAGGAAGGCCCGGCCGCCGTTGGCGCGGATCTTCTCCAGGACGGTGGTGGCGGCGTCGTGGTCGCGGGCGTAGCCGATGGCGACGGTGGCTCCGTCCTGGGCGAGGCGTTCGGCGATGCCGCGGCCGATGCCGCGGGAGGCGCCGGTGACCAGGGCGATCTTGCCGTCAAGTGCGCGAGCAGACATGGTGGTTGACCCATCCCTCATTTGTTGAGTGACCGTTCAAGAAAGACCGTAGCACGGCCCGGCGCACTTTTTGAGTGATCGCTCTAAAATGGATGGCATGACGACGAGTGCAGGTGCGAGACGCGGCCGCCCGCCGGCCTTCGACCGGGCGGCGGTGCTGGTGGCGGCGACCAGGCTGTTCTGGGAGCGGGGCTACCAGGCCACCTCGGTAGGGGAGTTGACCGGGGCGATGGGGATCAAGCCGGGCAGCCTGTATGCGGCGTTCGGCGACAAGGAGTCGCTGTTCCGCGAGGTGGTGCGGGCGTACCAGCAGTCCCCGGCGGGGGAGTTCGTGGGGCTGGCGTTCGCCGAGGAGCCGACCGTCCGGGCGGCGTTCGCCCGGATCCTGCGGGAGGCGGCGCGGGTCTACTCGGATCCCGAGCACCCGGCGGGCTGCCTGGTGATCAGCGCGGCCACCAACGTGGCCGCCCAGGACGACGAGGTGGCGGTGTTCCTCCGGGAGCTGCGGGCCGCGAACCTGGCGGCGTTCGAGGAGCGGCTGTACTCCGCGCAACGGCTCGGCGAGCTCCCGCCCGGCGCGGAACCGGCCGCGCTGGCACGGTACTTCGGCGCGGTGCTCCAGGGGATGTCGCAGCGCTCCCGGGACGGCGCGGACCCGGCGGAGCTGACGGCGACGGCCGAACTTGCCATGGCGGCCTGGCCCGTTGTGGGCGCAGGCAGTATCGCCTCCTGAAAGCGGGCCGGAGGACGTACGCTCGGCAGTATGCAGACTGCTGAGAACACGTCAGGCGGCGGCCGGGTCGAACGCGTCGAGGTGCTGACGGCGGAACAGGCCGAGGTGGTACGGGAGTTGCTGGCGGAGGCGGCCCGGACGGACGGCCGGGAGGCGGTCTCGGAAGCGGGCCGGCTGCGCATTCGCCCCGACAGCCCCCGCCCGGGCGTGCGGCACCTGGTCCAGCTGGCGGACGACCGGGTCACGGGGTACGCCCAGCTCGAGGGCGAGCGTCCGGGGACGGTCGAGCTGACGGTGGCCCCGGCCGACCGCGGCCGGGGTCTGGGCGGATCGCTGGTGGACGCGGTGCTGAACGGCGCGGACGGCGAGCTGAACTTCTGGGCGCACGGCGGCCTGCCCGCGGCCCGGCACCTGGCCGAGGCCCACGGGGCGGTGCTGGTGCGGGAGTTGCGGCAGATGCGGCGCACCGCCGAGGCCCCGGAGCCGGTGCCGCTGCCGGCCGGCGTCGAGCTGCGGACGTTCGAGCCGGGCCGCGACGAGCAGGCCTGGCTGGCGCTGAACGCGCTGGCGTTCGCCCACCACCCCGAGCAGGGCTCGTGGACGGAGCAGGACCTGGCCGAGCGGATGGCCGAGCCGTGGTTCGACCCGAAGGGCTTCTTCCTGGCGGAGCGCGACGGCCAGCTGGTCGGCTACCACTGGACGAAGCTCCAGCCGGACGGCCTGGGCGAGGTGTACGTGGTGGGCGTGGACCCGGCGGAGCAGGGCGGCGGCCTGGGCAAGGCGCTGACCGCGGCCGGCCTGCGGCACCTGATCCTGGAGCGCGGGGTGCCGACCGTGATGCTGTACGTGGACGCGGACAACGCTGCGGCCGTCCGGGTGTACGAGCGGCTGGGCTTCGCCGTCCACGAGGTGGACCTGATGTACCGCTGGGAGCCGTCCGCAGGCCGCTGAGCCGGTCGGGCGCGGGGCGGGTGCCGGGCGGACGGAGCCGTCCGGTAACTGCCACAGGGGTGACGGACTCAGCTTTCCTCCCGGCCATGCGGTGTTTACCGTGGATTCAATTGGCGCCGCGAAGATCACAGAATGTCGTCCGTATTGCCCTGTCCGCGTCACCGCTCCACCCGCCGTCCGGCCGGGCCGGTTCCGGCTGCGCCGGGTGGGTGGCCCTGGGTCGACGAGGACGAGCAGCGAGCGGAGGCGTGTCCTTCGTCCCGCCGGGACCGCGTCCTGCAGGAGGAGCTGGAACAGATGAGCATCCCGCGCCCCGTCTCCGATTCGGCAGCGGCCGAGTCCAGCACCGAGCAGAAGCCGACCGCCCGGTCCGGCGCGAAGGCCGGGCCCGCGAAGGCCGGGCCCAGGTCCGGCGGCAGGTCCGCGGCCAAGGACCCGGCCGGTGGTCCGTCGAAGCAGTCGAAGCCCCGGGCCGCGGCGCGCGCCAAGGCCGAGCCGCCGGCGCCGGCCGAGCCGCTCCGGGCGACCACCGCACTGCCGGCGGCCTTCCTGGCGGCCAGCGCGGCCAGCGCGGGCGGCGTGGGCAGCACGGGCAGCACAGCCGTCGCGAGCAGCGCGGACGGGCGCGGCGCCGAGGAGGCGGAGCTGCCGCAGGGCCGGTTCCTGGACCGTGAGCGCAGCTGGCTGGCGTTCAACGAGCGGGTGCTGGAGCTCGCCGAGGACCCGAACATCCCGCTGCTGGAGCGGACCAAGTTCCTGGCGATCTTCGCGTCCAACCTGGACGAGTTCTTCATGGTGCGGGTGGCCGGCCTGAAGCGCCGGATCGCCACCGGGGTCGCCCAGCGGTCGGCGTCGGGGCTGCAGCCGCGCGAGGTGCTGGACCAGATCTGGCGCCGCTCCCGCGAACTGATGGCCCGCCACGCGGCGACGTTCCAGCAGGAGGTGCTGCCGGACCTCGCGGCCGAGGGCATCGAGCTGGTGCGCTGGCCGGACCTGGCGGAGACCGAGCAGTCCCGCCTGCACACGCTGTTCCGGCAGCAGATCTTCCCGGTCCTGACGCCGCTGGCGGTGGATCCGGCGCACCCGTTCCCGTACATATCGGGGCTGTCGCTGAACCTGGCGGTGGTGGTGCGCAACCCGGTGTCGGGCCACAAGCACTTCGCCCGGGTGAAGGTGCCGCAGCTGCTGTCGCGCTTCCTGGAGGCCTCGCCGCAGCGGTACGTGCCGCTCGAGGACGTGATGGGCGCGCACCTGGAGGAGCTGTTCCCGGGGATGGAGGTGCTCGCCCACCACGCGTTCCGGGTCACCCGCAACGAGGACCTGGAGGTGGAGGAGGACGACACCGAGAACATCCTGAAGGCGCTGGAGAAGGAGCTGATGCGGCGCCGCTTCGGGCCGCCGGTGCGCCTGGAGGTCGAGGAGTCCATCGACCCGTACATCCTGGACCTGCTGGTGCGGGAGCTGAACATCACCGAGGCGGAGGTCTTCCCGCTGCCCGGCCCGCTCGACCTGACCGGCCTGTTCGGCATCGCCGACCTGGACCGGCCGGAGCTGCGGTACCCGAAGTTCGTGGCGGGCACCGCGCGCGGCCTGATCGACGTCGAGTCGGCCTCGCAGCCGGACATCTTCGCCGCGATGCGCGAGCGCGACGTGCTGCTGCACCACCCGTACGACTCGTTCTCCACCTCCGTGCAGGCGTTCCTGGAGCAGGCCGCCGCCGACCCGCACGTGCTGGCGATCAAGCAGACGCTGTACCGCACCTCCGGCGACTCGCCGATCGTGGACGCGCTGATAGACGCCGCGGAGTCCGGCAAGCAGGTGCTGGTCCTGGTGGAGATCAAGGCGCGCTTCGACGAGCAGGCCAACATCAAGTGGGCCCGCAAGCTGGAAGAGGCCGGCTGCCACGTGGTGTACGGCCTGATCGGGCTGAAGACGCACTGCAAGCTGTCGCTGGTGGTCCGCCAGGAGGGCGAGACGCTCCGCCGGTACTCGCACGTCGGCACCGGCAACTACCACCCGAAGACCGCCCGGCTGTACGAGGACCTCGGGCTGCTGACCTCCGACCCGCAGGTCGGCGCGGACCTCTCCGACCTGTTCAACCGGCTGTCCGGCTACTCGCGCCGCGAGTCGTACCGGCGGCTGCTGACCGCGCCGCGCGGGCTCCGCGACGGCCTGGTCGCCCGGATCAACGGCGAGATCGCGCACCACCGGGCCGGCCGGCCCGCCTCCGTCAAGATGAAGGTCAACTCGATCGTCGACGAGGTGGTCATCGACGCCCTGTACCGGGCCTCGCAGGCCGGCGTGCCGGTGGACGTGTGGGTGCGCGGCATCTGCGCGATCCGGCCGGGCGTGCCCGGGCTGAGCGAGAACGTCCGGGTGCGGTCCATCCTCGGCCGGTTCCTGGAGCACTCCCGGGTGTTCGTGTTCGGCAACGGCGGCGACCCCGAGGTGTGGATCGGCAGCGCCGACATGATGCACCGCAACCTCGACCGCCGGATCGAGGCACTGGTCCGGGTCACCGACCCGGCCCACCGGGCCGAACTGAACGGGCTGCTGGACCTCGGTGTCTCCGACGAGACCGACTCCTGGCACCTCGGCCAGGACGGCAGCTGGATTCGCCACGCGCAGGACGCCGAGGGCCGCCCACTGCGGCACGTCCAGGACCTGCTGATCGACTCACGCCGCCGCAACCGCGGCTCCGCCGCCGCACGCTGAGCGGCACCCCGCCCGCGCCGGGAGCCCTTCCGGCGCGGGCGGCATGCAGCCCCGGGGCAGGCCCGGGGACGGAATCGGGGAGAGCCACAGCCATGACCGATGCGCCGACGACGGCCCCGGTGGCGCGCGCCGCGACCGCCGGGGAGGTCCTTGCCGGCTACCTGACCGCACAGGCGGGCGTGTTCCTGCGCGCCCTGCCGCAAGCGGTCGGCGAGGCGGGCTCCAGACCGGGTGCGCTCCCGGCGTCGGCACAGGCCGCGGACGACCTGCTGCGCGCGGTGCGCCGGATCGGCGGGGCACTGCACACCTTCGGGCCGGCCTTCGACCCGGTGTGGGCGCAGGAGTCACGGACCGAACTGCGCTGGCTGATCGACCTGCTCACCCAGGAACCCGGCTACCGGCGCCGCTCCGACCGGCTGCTCGGCGCCGTCGACTCGCTGGCCGACACCGCCCCCGACGGGGCCGGCATGCTGGCCGGCCACCCGGGCGCGCCGAAAGCCCGGGCGCTGCTGGAACGCCAGCTGACGCTGGCCCGGACCCGTTCGCACACCGCGCTGCTGCAGGAGCTGCGCTCGGCCCGGCTGCACGCGCTGGCCGACCGGATGACGCTGCTGGCCGGCGAGCTGCCGCTGGCGCCGGAGGCCGCCGCCGAGCCGGCGGTGGCGCTGCTGCCGCGGACGGCGGCGGCGCTGGCGGCGCTGGTGGCGGCGGCCGAGCGGCTGCCCTGGCAGCGTTCCGCGCAGGCGTACGCCGGTGCGGGCCTGCACCGGCTCGGCGCGGCCCCGGCGGACACGGTGCCGGTACCGCGCGGCGCCGGAGACACCGCGGACGTGGCGCTGGCGGCGGACGACGCGCCGTGGCTGCGGGCCCGGATCCTGGTGAAGCGGGCCCGGTACGCGCTGGAGGTGTGCAGCGCGCCGGACGGCGAACTGCTGGAGCTGGACCGGGTGCTGGGCCACCACCAGGACGCCTCGGACGCGGCGGCCACGGTCGCCGCGGCCGCCCGCACGCCGCGGATCACCCCGGCGACGGCATACGTGCTGGGTGTGGTGCACGCCGATCAGCGGCTGGACGTGGAGGCCGCCCGGTACGCTTTCGGGCGCCAGTGGCCGGCGGTGGCGCCCGGGCTGGCCGGCCCGGCAGCGGTGGCGTCGGATTGAACCCTGGATCCCCGACCTGGATGGACCGCGTGCCGCAGCTCCCAGATCACCCGTCCCCGTCCGACCGCGCCCACGCCCGGGCGGGCGGTGCCCGCACCGACCGCCGCCCGGCGGCCGGTGCGCGGTCGACGGTGCTGGCGGCGGGCGCGGTGCTGTGGGTGCCCGGGCCGCTGCGCAAGGACGGCAGCCGCAAGAAGCCGCGGGTGGCGCTGGTGCACCGGCCCAAGTACGACGACTGGAGCCTGCCGAAGGGGAAGCTCGACCCCGGCGAGGGCTGGCGGACGGCGGCGCTGCGCGAGGTGTGGGAGGAGACCGGGATGCGCTGCGTGCTGGGCCCGGAGCTGCCCACCCAGCACTACCTGGTGCAGGGCCGCCCGAAGGAGGTCCGGTACTGGGCCGCGGTGCCGACCGGCGGGGCGTTCCGGCCCAACCGGGAGGTGGACCGGCTGGAGTGGCTGCCGCCGCGGCGGGCCAAGGAACGGCTGACCCACCCCCGCGACCGGGCCCTGATCGACGCGCTGCTGGAGCTGTTGCTCGGCTGAGCGCCCCGGCCTGTTCCGTACGGCCGGGACGGGTGATCTGCCCGCGCCCGACCTGTGACGCAACCGTTACTACTGGCCAAGGTTTCCTGACATCCGTCCGAGGTTCACTCCCCGTTCATTTGTGACGGGCTGACGCGTCACCTGTCCTGCCTAACTTCGGGGTTACCGGAGGGCCGGAAGGGCCCCGGACCACAGCAATTCCGGTCACTCGCGGACCGGTAATGCCTCAGAAAGGGACACCCTGTGAACCTGCGGAACGGCCGCTCCAAGGCCCTCGCCATCGGTGCCGTCGCGCTCGTCTCCACGCTGTCGCTGTCGGCCTGCGGCACGGACGACAACTCCAAGCCCAGCGCGAACGGCTCGTCCGCCGGTGGGGCCCCGGCCGCCAAGATCGCCTGCTCCGACAAGGGTGGCCAGCTGCTGGCGGCCGGTTCGACCGCGCAGACCCCGGCGATCGAGGTCTGGAAGGCCGCCTACGGCGCCGCCTGCTCCAGCACCAGCCTGACCTACAGCGGTGGCGGCTCCGGCGCGGGTGTCACCCAGTTCAACCAGGGCAAGATCGCTTTCGCGGGCTCCGACGGCGCCCTCAAGGCGGCCGAGATCGACGCCTCGAAGCAGGTCTGCACCGGCGGCCAGGGCATCGACCTGCCGATGGTCGGCGGCCTGATCTCGATCGTCTTCAACGTCGAGGGTGTCGACAAGCTGACCCTGGACGCCCCGACCCTGGCGAAGATCTTCGACTCGCAGATCACCAAGTGGAACGCCCCGGAGATCGCCGCCCTGAACCCGGGCGTCAACCTCCCGGCTGCCGACATCCAGGCGATCCACCGCTCGGAGGACTCCGGCACCACCCAGAACCTGACCGCCTACCTGGCCAAGGCCGGCAACGGCGCCTGGAAGTACCCGGCCGCCAAGAGCTGGGCCGGCCAGGGCGGCCAGTCCGCGAACGGCTCCGCCGGCGTGGTGGCCCAGGTCAAGCAGGCCAAGAACTCGATCTCCTACGTCGAGCTGTCCTACGCCCAGACCAACAAGCTGAACAGCGCGTCCATCGCCACCGGCGCCTCCAAGCCGGTCGAGGCCAACGCCGCCAACGCCGCCACCACGCTGGCCAACGCCAAGATCACCGGCACCGGTGCGGACATGGCGCTGGACATCGACTACGCGACCAAGGCCGAGGGTGCTTACCCGCTGACCCTGGTCACCTACGAGATCGTCTGCGACAAGGGCAACAAGGCCGACACCCTGCCGGCCCTGAAGTCCTTCCTGAACTACACCGTCAGCGACGAGGGCCAGCAGGCCATCGGTGCGGTCGGCTACGTGCCGCTGCCGAAGGAGCTGGCCGGCAAGGTCAAGACCCAGATCGACGCCCTCGCCTGAGGCTGAGCGCGACCGGCCGGGCGGCCCCCGAAGGAGGGGGAGGGGCTGCCCGGCCGGGCCGTGCGCCACGCGCACCATCCGCAACGCCAGCACCACCCACCACCAGAACGTCCGGGGCACCGCCGCCAAGGTGCCGCCCTCCGCGGGGCAGCGCCGCCAGACCGGAGTAAACGATCATGACTTCTTCCTCCCCCGCCGACGCGCGGGGACGGACCCCACGACGCCGCGACAGCCGCCGCGGTGACGCCGTGTTCTTCAACCTCTCCCGCGGTGCGGGCATCCTGCTGCTGGTCATCATGGCCGCCATCGCAGGCTTCCTGGCCTACCGCTCGGCCCTCGCCCTGGGCAAGAACGAGGGCAACTTCCTCACCACCTTCGAGTGGACGCCGGACGCCGCGACGCCGGTGTTCGGCATCGCCGTGCTCGCCTTCGGCACCCTGGTCAGCGCGCTCATCGCGATGCTGATCGCGGTCCCGATCGCGGTCGGCATCGCGCTGTTCATCTCGCACTACGCGCCGCGCCGGATCGCCCAGCCGTTCGCCTACCTGGTGGACCTGCTGGCCGCCGTCCCGTCGATCGTCTACGGCCTGTGGGGCGTGCTGTTCCTGGTTCCGCACATGGACGGTCTGACCAGCTGGATGGACCAGTACCTCGGCTGGACGTACATCTTCGACCAGTCCAGCGCCGGCGTCCTGCCACGCAACCTGTTCACCGTCGGCATCCTGCTGGCGATCATGGTGCTGCCGATCATCACCGCGGTCACCCGCGAGGTGTTCCGGCAGGTCCCGCGGATGCACGAGGAGGCGGCGCTCGCGCTCGGCGCGACCCGCTGGGAGATGGTCCGCACCGCGGTGCTGCCGTTCGGCCGCCCCGGCATCATCTCCGCGTCCATGCTCGGCCTGGGCCGCGCGCTCGGCGAGACCATCGCGGTCGCCACCGTGCTGTCCACCAACAGCAAGCTGTCGCTGCACCTGCTCGACCCGGGCGGCGGCACCTTCGCGGAGAACATCGCGCTGAAGTTCAACGAGGCCCAGCCGCTCGGCCGGGACGCCCTGATGGCCTCCGGCCTCGTCCTGTTCGTGATCACGCTGCTGGTGAACGGTGCCGCCCGCGTCATCATCGCCCGCCGCAAGGAGTACTCGGGGGCCGCCGCGTGAGTACCGTCTCGACCGTCACCGACGCCACCGTCCCGCAGCTCAGCCACCGGCTGACCGCAGCCCGGCTGCCCCGCTGGGCACCGGCCGGCATCGCCGCGGCCTCGATCGCCGTCGGCTGCGGCCTCGGCGCCGTCGCCGGCCTCAAGAGCCACCTGCAGTGGGGCCTGATCTCCGCCCTGCTCTTCCTGGTCGCCAGCTACGCCGTCTCCGCCTCGGTGGAGGGCCGCCGGCAGGCCAAGGACCGCTTCGCCACCTCGCTGGTGTGGGTCGCCTTCATCTGCGCCGTGGTGCCGCTGGTCGCGCTGACCTTCTACACCGTGCAGCAGGGCATCGGGGCGATCAGCCCCGAGTTCCTCAGCCACTCGATGAAGGGCGTCGTCGCCACCCTCAGCCCGGACGGCGGCATCTACCACGCCATCATCGGCACCGTCGAACAGGTCCTGCTGGCCACCCTGATCGCCGCGCCGATCGGTCTGCTCACCGCCGTCTACCTGGTGGAGTACGGCCGCGGCCGGCTCGCCAAGGCGGTCACCTTCTTCGTCGACGTGATGACGGGCATCCCGTCGGTCGTCGCCGGTCTGTTCATCCTCTCGCTCTGGAACATCCTCCTCGGCTTCCAGTACTCGGGCTTCTCCGGCAGCCTCGCGCTGGCGATCCTGATGATGCCGGTCGTGGTCCGCTCGACCGAGGAGATGCTCAAGCTCGTCCCGAACGAGCTCCGGGAAGCCTCGTACGCGCTCGGCGTGCCGCGCTGGAAGACCATCCTGCGGATCGTCCTCCCGACGGCCATCGGCGGAATCACCACCGGTGTGATGCTGGCGGTCGCCCGCATCACCGGTGAGACCGCCCCCGTGATGATGCTGGTGTTCGGCGCCGACTTCATCAACAGCGACCCGTTCAACGGACCTCAGCAGTCCCTGCCGCTCTACATCTGGCAGCAGTACTCGCAGGTCAACAACGACTACGGCTACTCGCGCGCCTGGGGCGCGGCGCTGGTGCTGATCGCCTTCGTGATGGGGCTCAACCTCATCGCACGGGGCATCGCCCGCTGGCGCGCGCCCAAGGGCGGACGCTGACCCCGACTGACGTACGAACAGACGAGAGAAGACGAAAGATCATGGCCAAGCGCATCGACGTCAGCGGACTGTCCGCCTACTACGGCTCCACCCGCGCCATCGAGGACATCTCGATGACCATCGAGCCCCGCTCGGTGACCGCGTTCATCGGCCCCTCCGGCTGCGGCAAGTCCACCTTCCTGCGCACCCTCAACCGGATGCACGAGGTGATCCCCGGCGCCCGGGTCGAGGGCAAGGTGATGCTCGACGACGAGAACCTGTACGGCTCGAACGTCGACCCGGTCGCCGTCCGCCGCTCGGTCGGCATGGTGTTCCAGCGCCCCAACCCGTTCCCCACCATGTCGATCTACGACAACGTGGTGGCCGGCCTGCGGCTGGCCGGCGTGAAGAAGAAGTCCGTCCTGGACGGCGTGGTGGAGAAGTCCCTGCAGGGCGCCAACCTCTGGAAGGAGGTCAAGGACCGCCTGAACAAGCCCGGTGCGGGCCTGTCCGGCGGCCAGCAGCAGCGCCTGTGCATCGCCCGGGCGATCGCGGTCGAGCCCGAGGTGCTGCTGATGGACGAGCCCTGCTCGGCCCTCGACCCGATCTCCACCCTCGCCATCGAGGACCTGATCGGCGAGCTGAAGTCGCAGTTCACCATCGTGATCGTGACCCACAACATGCAGCAGGCGGCCCGCGTCTCCGACCGCACTGCGTTCTTCAACCTGGCGGGCGTCGGCCAGCCCGGCAAGCTGATCGAACTGGACGACACCCAGCGGATCTTCTCCAACCCGTCGGTGCAGGCCACCGAGGACTACATCTCCGGCCGCTTCGGCTGACCGGCCCCGCCGCCTTCCGGCGGCGGAGCACACCAGCTGCTCCACGGTGCTGCATGGCGGTGCCGCCGCGGAGCCGACGAAGGGCCCGCCCCCGTGCTGTGGGGGCGGGCCCTTCCGCTCTGTCGCTTACTCGCTGACGCGGTCAGAGGACCAGCAGGTTGGTGAGGCCGAACATCGCGGCGGCCACGAGCGCCGCCGCCGGCATGGTGATGAACCAGCCCATCACGATGTTCTTCGCCACGCCCCAGCGGACCGCCCGGACCCGCTTGGTGGCGCCCACGCCCATGATCGCCGAGGTGATCACGTGGGTGGTGGAGATCGGCGCCGCGTAGACGAACGAGGTGACGTACATGACCGCGGAGGCGGTGGCCTCGGCGGCGAAGCCCTGCGGCGGGTCCAGCTCGATGATCTTCCGGCCGAGGGTGCGCATGATCCGCCAGCCGCCCGCGTAGGTGCCCAGCGAGAGCATCATGGCGCAGGAGATCTTCACCCAGATCGGGATGCCGGTGCCGGAGTGGTGGCCGGAGATGGTCAGTGCCATCACCACGATGCCCATGGTCTTCTGGGCGTCCTGCAGGCCGTGCGCCAGCGCCATCGCGGCCGCCGAGGCGGTCTGCGCCACCCGGAAGTTGCGCTTGGCCTTGTGCGGGTTGGCCTTCTTGAAGATCCACAGGATCGCCAGCATCACCAGGAAGCCGCCGATCAGGCCGACCACCGGCGAGATGACCATCGGAAGGATGATCTTCTCGACCACGCCGTGCCAGATCACCTCGGTACCGCCCGCCAGCGCCGCGCCCACCATGCCGCCGAACAGCGCGTGCGAGGAGGAGGACGGTAGGCCGAAGTACCAGGTCACCAGGTTCCAGGCGATGGCGCCGACCAGCGCGGCGAACAGGATCGCCATGCCCTTGGAGCCGGTCGGGGTCTCGATGATCCCCTCGGAGACGGTCTTCGCCACCCCGCTGCCGAGGAAGGCGCCCGCCAGGTTCATCACCGCGGCCATCGCCAGCGCCGCCCGGGGGGTCAGCGCCCGGGTGGAGACCGAGGTGGCGATCGCGTTCGCGGAGTCGTGGAAGCCGTTCGTGTACGTGAAGAAGAACGCCACGCCGACGACGACGATCAGTGCTGCCATGTCCACGGAGCTCAGGACTCCTTGACGGCGATGGTCTCCACCGTGTTGGCCACGTGCTCGAACGCGTCGGCGGCCTCTTCGAGGACGTCCACGACCTGCTTGAGCTTCAGCACCTCGATCGCGTCGTACTGGCCGGAGAACAGGTGGGCCAGCAGCTTGCGGTGGATCTGGTCCGCCTGGTTCTCCAGCCGGTTGATCTCGATCCAGTACTCGGTGAGGTTGGCCATCGAGCGCAGGTTGGGCATCGCCTCGGCGGTCAGCTCGGCGGCCCGGGCCAGCACCTCGATCTGCTGCTCGATGCCGTTCGGGAGGGTCTCGATGTCGTACAGGACGACAAGGTCGACGGCCTCCTCCATGAAGTCCATGATGTCGTCCAGCGAGGACGCCAGCGCGTAGATGTCCTCCCGGTCGAACGGGGTGATGAAGGAGGAGTTCAGCTGGTGGAAGATCGCATGGGTGGTGTCGTCCCCGGCGTGCTCGGCGGCGCGCATGCGCTCGACGATCTCCGCGCGGGCGGACACGTCCGAGCCCAGTAGTTCCAGCAGGAGCTTGGATCCGACGACAAGGTTCTCCGCCGCGGCGGCGAACATGTCGTAGAAGCTCGTCTCCTTCGGGGTCAGGCTAAAACGCACGGAAATCTCCGATGTGCGGGGTCGGTACTTGACGATGCTAGGCGCACGTCCGCCGTGTCCGGACACGGGGCCGCCGACGCGCGCCCTAAGTGTGTCCCACGACACGCCGGTTTGCTCCCGCTCTGCAGGGGGATCTGTGCCCTGACGCCCGGACGGCGGAACACCAGACCGGCGCCGGATGTTGGACACTGGGGGCACCTCCCGGCCGAAGGCTGGGGGAGGGCCGAGTACCGAAACCAAGAGGGCGGACCGGGATGACCACCATCGACACCCCCAGCACCGACACCGCACCGGCGTGCCACGGAGCGGCGCAGGGCGCCGGGCCGCACGGCTACAGCAGCGACAAGGAAGCACACCTGAAGCGACTGCGCCGGATCGAAGGTCAGATCCGCGGCCTGCAGCGGATGGTCGACGAGGACGTCTACTGCATCGACATCCTCACCCAGGTCTCCGCGTCGACCAAGGCGCTGCAGTCCTTCGCGCTGTCCCTGCTCGAGGTGCACCTGGCGCACTGCGTGGCGGCCGCCGCGGAGGCGGAGGACGGAGGCGAGGCGCTGAACGCCAAGGTCTCCGAGGCCAGCGCGGCCATCGCGCGACTGCTCCGCACCTGACGCCCGGTCGTCCTGACGTCCGCTCAGCCGTCCGTGCCGGACGGCTGTTCGTCGTCCCTGCGCAGCAGCACCTGGTCGATCTGCTCGGCGGCCAGCCGTTCGGCGCGGCTGGCCGAGGCGGCGATCATCAGCTCACCGGCCAGGTCGATCTCGTCCAGCGCGGTGCTGTCGTGGCCGCCGGTGCCGCTCTCCCCGGTTGCCATTGGCCTCCACCCCTTCCGCGCCCCGTCCGTGCCGACTACCCGCCCCCGTACCAGCGTAGGCAGCGGGAGGCCGGCCCACATGGCACGGACGGGCCATCTCTGGTGTCCGAAACGGGTGGGACGGTCACTTCGGGGAGGGCGAGGCCGACATCGACCAGAGGTCGGCGGCGGACGGCTCGGCGGCCTCCACCGGCTTGCCGAAGTCGGTCAGCGCCAGCGTGGAGACCACCTTCACCTGGTCCTTCGCGGCGGTGGAGCCGGCCACCCCGGCGAAGGTGAAGTTCTCCACCACCTTGTGCAGCCGGCCCTGGTCGTCCAGCCAGACCTCGTACGGGACCTCCTTGACCGTGAAGGTCTGCCCGGCCATCCGCAGGCCGTCCGCACCGCGGCCGCCGGTGGCGTCGGCGGCCTTCACCAGGTCCAGGGTGCCCTTGTAGTGCTTCAGCTCCACGCCGTTCACCGTCTCGGAGCCGACCAGCTCGGCGCTCTGCGCCCCGCGCAGCGCGCCCGCGGCGGACGCCGGGTCGGTGGCGCCGGAGCTCACCAGGTTCCCGTCCGGGAGCTGGCGGACGTCCAGCTTGACCCACTTGCCCTCGGGGATCTTGGCGCCGCTGTTCTGCAGGTAGACCGTGCCGGGCAGCACCACCTCGACGATCTTCCCGCCGGCGGCGGCCCCCGACGGGACGTCGATCTCCAGCCGGCCCAGCCGCTTCACGTAGTCGTAGCCGCCGGTGCCGTGGAACACCGCCTTCTTCTCCGCGGACTCGGTGCTCAGCTCGGTGGACGCGTGCGCCGAGCCGGTGCGGCCGGTGATGTCGGCGGTGGAGCGGACCGCGGTCAGCGGGTCGGGGGACAGCTGGTCGGCGGAGCTGTCCTGGTTCTGCCCGCCGCCGGTGCAGGCGGTCAGCACACCGGCGAGCGCGGCCGCGGCAGCGGCCCGGTAGAGCTTCTTCACGACTTCGACAACCCCCTGGCCCCGGAAGGCCCGGCCAGCAGCCGCCCCGGATGGACAGCGCGCCTGCCAGGCAAACGAGTTGGGGTCCGGAAGGTTACGGGCGGTCGACCCTTCGCCGAACACGTACCGGCGTGCGACCAGGGAGGACTACCGTGAAGGACGTGGCAGACCGGCAGCCGGAGACGACCGGCGTGGCAGCGTGCAGCGACCATCGACCCGAGGTGGTGGAGCGCGGATCCTTCTGCTTCGCCCAGTGCGACTGCGGCTGGTTCGCCCCCGGGCGGCGCTCCCGCGACCGGGCCCGGCGGGACGCCGCCGAACACCTGGCCGACCCGGAGCCGCTCGACTGACTCGCTGCTTCCGTGAGGCGGTCAGGCCGCCAGGTCGGACTCCCGGTCGCGCTCCGCACGCCGGCCCGAACGGGCCGCCCGCCCGCTGCCCTGACCGGCCGACCGACGCCGGCCACCGGCCGCGGCGGGGGCCTTGGCCGCCACCAGCGGCCGCAGCGCCGTCCGGGACAGCGCGTGACAGAGCGGCACCAGCACGGCCATCGCGATCGGCGCGAGCAGCAGCACCACGGCGGTGGCCAGCGCGTAGCCCCCGATCACGTCCGTCGGGTAGTGCACGCCCACGTACATCCGGCAGAAGCCCTGCAACAGGGCGAGCGCACCGGCGGCCACCCCGAGCTTGCGGTTGACCAGGAACAGCGCGACGGCGATGCCCATGGACATCGCGGAGTGGTCGCTGACGAAGGAGAGGGTGTCCTCCTTGCCGGGCACCAGCACGTCGATCTCGGGGTGGTCGACGAACGGGCGGGGCCGGTCGACGATCGCCGAGATCGGCAGGTTGGCGAGCTCGGCGATGGCGACCGCGATCGGCGCCCACAGCACCCCGGCGACGGCGACCGGCGCATCGGGGCGACGGCGGGCACTCAGCCAGGCGGTCAACCCGATCGCGGCCAGGCCCAGCAGGATGCCGTACTCGGCGGTCCAGGCGACCAGTGAGTCCAGCCAGCCGGGCGCGTCGGCGGCCAGGCCGTTGACTGCCTTGAGCAGGCCGAGGTCGGGGTCACCCGAACCGGTTCCCGCATCGGCGAGCAGCGTGGCCACGCCGTACCTCCCTGTCCGCATCTCCGCAGTGGTCCCCGATCAGTGCGGCCGGGTGCGGACGTCCGGCAGCCTCCTGAGTCAACGCGATCGAGACCACCGGGGGTTCCGTCCGAAACATGCTGTTATGCAAACTTGACTCACCGTCCACCCCGCATGCACATGCCGAGCGGACGGCCCGTCAGCTCTTTACCGGTCCTTGACCCGCCGTGATGGTGCCGTCGTTCTTGTTCCGGCTGGGCAGCGCGGCCGCACCGTCCGGGGTGACCCGGGTCGCCCCGATGTAGTCCCGCTGGTCGATCTTGTCGTAGCGCACCTTGGCGCCGGTGTGCGGGGCGTCGATCATGTAGCCGCCGCCGACGTACAGACCCACGTGGTGGATGGTCCGCGGGTCCTCCAGGTCATTGGCGAAGAACACCAGGTCGCCGGGCCGGAGTTGGTCCCGCGACGGGTGCGGCCCGCTGTACCACTGGTCGTTGGCCACCCGGGGCAGCTCGATGCCCACACTCTTGAACGCCGCCTGGGTCAAACCCGAGCAGTCGAACCGCCCGTCCTCCCAGGTCTGCCCGGTGCCACCCCACATGTAGTCGATGCCCAGCTTGCTCTGCGCGTAATAGATCGCCCCCGCCGCCTCCTTGGACAGCGCGATCTGCGCCCCCGGCTTCGGCGGCGCGGTGAACGACTTCGCCAGCGACTGGATGCTCTTCACGTACCCCTGGGTCTCCTTGTACGGAGGCACCCCGTTGTTCTTGATCACCGCGTACGGCCCGGCGTTGTACGCGGCCAGCATGTTGGCCTGCTTGTCCCCGGGCACCTTGGCGACGTCCCGGGCCAGCGCGCAGTCGTAGGTGGCGGCGGAGGCGATCGCGTCGTCCGGGTTCCAGATGTCCGGCTTGCCGTCGCCGTTGCCGTCCGTCCCGTACGTCGCCCACGTCCCCTCCAGGAACTGGGCCATCCCGTACGCCTTCGCCGGGCTCTTCGCCAGCGGGTCGAAACCGCTCTCCTGGTACAGCTGCGCGGCCAGCATCGGCGCCGAGATCTCCGGGCACAGCGCGCCCCACTTCTGGATCTGCGCCCGGTACTGCGCGGGCACCGTCCCATCGGACAGCGCCAGTTCACCGGCCTGGTCCGGCGCCCCGCTGGCCGCGTACGTCCCCAGCGTCACCACCCCGACGAACCCGATGGCCACCACCGCGGTCGCGGCGCCAGCGAGCCGAGCCTTCCGGAGCACCATCCCGCACCATCCCGACGGATCGTCAGCAGTCATGTCCTGTTGCGTTATTGCCCGGTGCAATCATCACAGATACCAAGGGCGGGCAGTATCCTCGGACTACCGGACATCTTGGCGGAGGCGTCCGGCCGCCACGAGCAATCCGCGAGAAGCAGCCAAGTCGGCGTCAGATCTGGCCAAGAATAGGACCTGCCCCTTCGCTCGACCGTGGTCCGGGGCCTTGAATTTTCCTGATCGGGCGGTGAGATGGGATGAACCTGAACGTGGACAGCGCAGTGATCCGGTACCTGGCGGAGGACCCGCCGAAGAAGGCCGGCATCGACACCATCATCGGCGGCATCGCCCCCGACTGGGGCCCGTTCGCCTCACTCGGCTCCTCGGCCCGCGTGATGGTCCAGGTCGTGATGGCCGTCGCCATCCTGGTCTGCCTGGGCATCGCGATCTGGGGCGCCGCCAAGCAGCGGATCGGCGCCACCGCGATGCGTGACACCTTCAGCGCCGAACAGGGCAAGGGGCTGATCATCGCCGGCCTGACCGGCGTGTTCATCATCGGTTCGCTCGGCACCCTGTTCACCATTGTGTACGGCATGGCGATCTGACCATCGGACAACTCCCGTCCACCTCGCGCAGATCCACGCTCCGCGCGCCGACACCGAGAACACCCGTCACGCCGCCGCGCCCCGCGCGGTGACGCCGCACCAGGAGGGCCCCCGTGCCGTTGTCCGACGACCAGCCGCACACCCGTACGCGGCTACCGGTCGCCGAACAGACCGCCCCCGCGGCCGGCCGCCAGGCCCGCCCCCTGCGCACCCTCCTCACCATCCTCGGCGTCGTCACACTGCTGGTGATCGCCGTCGCCATCGCCAACCGTGACAAGGCCCTACCCGGCCGCACCCCCGCCGCGACCTCCGGCGACCAGGCCCGCGGCGGAACCGCCCCCGCCGCCGACCGCACCGCCGCGACCGGCCAACAGCCCGTCACCACCACCACCAACGGCATCGGCACCGGCTACCCCCACACCGACCAGGGGGCGCAGTCCGCCGCCGCCAACTACGCGGTCGCGCTGGGCTCCACCGACATGTTCCGCCCCGACACCCGCCACACCATCCTCGCCACCGTCGCCGACCCCACCAGCCTCTCCACTCTCCAGACCCGCCTGGACCAGGCGTTCTCCCCGGAGATGGTGACCCGGTTCGGCCTGGACGCGCAGGGCCGCGCCCCGAAGGGGCAGACCTTCGTCAGCCGGATCGTCCCGGTCGGCACCCACACCACCAACGGCGCCGACACCGCCACCAAGGTCGACGTCTGGTGCACCGGGCTCTACGGCCTGGCCGGCGAGGACTCCACCAACCCGGTCAGCCAGGACTGGTACACCCTGACCGTCACCATGCGCTGGACCGGCAGCGACTGGAAGCTCACCGACTACTCCCGCGCCGCGGGCCCCGCCCCCCTGCCGGGCGACCAGCAGGCGGCCACCGCGAAAGAGATCGCCGATGCCGTCCAGCAGTTCGGAGGGTTCCGCTATGCCCGCTGACGCGTCCAGACTGCGCTTCCTGGGCCGGGCCGGGGTGCTCGGCGCCGCGCTGAGCAGCCTTCAACTCACCGCGCTGGTGGTCGCGCAGCGGGTCGCTGCCGATCCTTCGCCCTCCCCGTCCTCCACGTGTGCCGCCCAGAACGTGCCGCTGCCCGGGGCTGGGAGCCAGTGCGCTCCCCCCGGGGTGCCGGTGGTCGGCGGGGGCGCGGTCTCCTCGGTGACGGATCCGTTGGGGTCGCTGGCCAAGGGTTGTGCGCAGGCGGCGGCCTGGGTCGTGCGGCAGTTGGCGGGGGCGATCGACGGGACGACGAAGGTCGATTTCACCAACGCGGCGTTCCTGCAGCAGTACGCGGTGGTGTTCGCGGTGTCGACGGTGGTCACGCTGGTGCTGTGGCTGCTGGCGGTGACGAAGCGGGCGGTGCGCGGTGCGGCGCTGGGGCAGGCGTTCGGCGAGGCGGTCGGGTTCCTGTGGCTGACGGTGATCGCTTCGGCGTTCACGCCGCTGATCCTGTACACGGTGGTGACGGTCACCGACGGGCTGACGGATGCGATCGCGGCGGGGACGAAGTCCGACACGGGCACGTACCTGGGCGGGTTCGCGGACACCCTGGACAAGGGCAGCATGGGCGGTGGCCCGCTGATTCTGATCATCGTGTCGCTGGTGGCGGTGCTGGCCGCCGCGGTGCTGTGGATCGAGCTGGTGATCCGGGCGGCGATGCTGTACGTGGGTGCGCTGCTGGGGACGGCGGTGTACGCGGGGCTGGTGGACAAGCAGCTGTGGAAGCACGTGCGCCGGTGGGCGGCGATGATGCTGGCGATAGATCTGGCGAAGCCGATCATCGTGATCATCCTGGGCCTGGCGGGTGCGGTGGCGACCGGTGCGGGCGCGGACGACGACTTCGCGCGGGTGCTGAGCGGGCTGGCGATCCTGTTCCTGTCGATCTTCGCGAGTGCCGCGGTGTACCGGTTCGTGCCGGGCTTCGGTGACGAGCTGCTGTCGATGCGGCAGGCCCGGGCGAGTGCGGTGCAGGCGGGCAGTGCGATGATCAACGGCCCGGCGAACTTCGTGAAGCAGGGTATTTCGACGCACGGTTCGCGTGGCGACGCGCAGGGCGGGGGCGGCTCCCCGGGCGCGGGTGGCGGTGGCGGGGTGGCCCCGGGCATCGCCGCGCACGCGTCCCGGCCCGCCGGTCCCGGCCGGCAGGCCGGTCCGCCCGCGCAGTCCCAGGCCCCGGTCAACAACCCGAAGGGAGGGTGACGGGTAGATGAGCAGCGAACAGTTCGGCCAGTACGGCGCCCAGTACGCCCAGCCTTATGCCCAGCCGCGTCGCAGTTACCTGATCGGCAAGGCGCGTCCGAACGCGCCGATCGGGCGCAACCGGGAGACCGGCGAGATCGTGCTGATCATCGCCGGCGCGGGCCTGGGCATGCTGTGGGGTCTCGGGGTGCCGTTCCTGACGCTGCGGCTGGCCGGCCTGGTGGGTTTCCCGCTGCTGGCGATCATGGCGGTGTACGTGCCGTACCGGCGGCGGACGTTCTACAAGTGGGTGGAGATCAACCGGACGTACCGGCGTACGGTGCGCAGTGGTCGGGCGGTGTGGAAGCCGGACGTGCACGAGGCCGGGACGCGGCTGGACGGACGCGAGGTGGAGATCGGCCCGCCGCCGGGGGTGGGGCGGCTGCGCTGGCTGACGGCGCCGTTCGGGCCGGACGAGGTCACGGTGCTGATGCATCTGGAGCGCCGTACGGTGACGGCGGCGATCGAGATCGAGGGCCCGGGCGTGGGCCTGCGCGACTCGGAGGACCAGGAGGCGCTGGTCGACCGGTTCGGCACGCTGCTGAAGCACGTGGCCAACGGCGACGGTTTCGTGACGCGTCTGCAGATCCTGGCCCGCACCCTGCCGGCCGACCCGGACGCGCACGCCAAGGACGTGGAGCGGCGCGGCGACCACGCGGCGCCGCGCTGGCTGCAGGACAGCTACGACGAGCTGCAGTCGATGGTGTCGACCTCCTCGGAGCAGCACCGGGCGTACCTGGTGGCGTGCATGCAGTACACCCGTGACCTGGCGTCCGAGGCGCACGCGATGGGGCGGACCGCGTACGGGCGGGACGAGGGCAAGCGGGACCGCGGCGACGACGGTCTGGCGACCGTGATGGCGCGTGAACTGACGGACATCTGCGCCCGGTTGGCGGAGGCGGACATCCGGGTGCGGCAGCCGCTGGGGCAGGCCCGGCTGGCGTCGCTGATCCACTCGATGTACGACCCGGACCACCCGATCGACCACATCCAGGCGATGAGCCGGCGCAACGCCTGGCCGGCCGAGCTGGACGCCACGCACCCGCAGTACCTGACGGCGAAGACCCGGGAGTCGGCGACCCGGGAGCCGTGGTGCCACGCCACCGCGTGGATCAAGGAGTGGCCGCTGACCCCGGTCGGGGTGAACTTCCTGGCGCCGCTGCTGGTGCACACCCCGGACGTGATCCGGACGGTCGCGGTCACCATGGACCTGGAGCCGACCGACGTGGCGATCGAGCGGATGCTCACCGAGAAGACCAACGACGAGGCGGAGGCCAGCCGCGCGGCGAAGATGAACCGCACGGTGGACCCGCGCGACCTGGCGCACACCGGCCGGGTGGACCAGCGCGGCGACGACCTGGCGTCCGGCGCGGCCGGGGTGAACCTGGTGGGCTACCTGACGGTGTCCTCGCGCAGCCCGGAGGCGCTGGCCCGGGACAAGCGGACCATCCGCGCCTCGGCCGGCAAGAGCTACCTGAAGCTCGAGTGGTGCGACCGCGAGCACCACCGGGCGTTCGCCAACACCCTGCCGTTCGCCACCGGCATCCGCCGCTGACCCTCTCGGAGGCCCGCACATGCTCGGCAATCTCACCGACGCCTTCGCCAGCGCCCTGTTCGGCAAGGTGGAGACCACCCGGCTGCCGGTGCGCACCTCCAGCGGCCAGGCACAGGCGGTGTACCTGCCGACGGCGGCGCCCGGCCTGGGCGACTCCGGGGTGATCATTGGCCGCGAGGTGTACAGCGGCAAGGGTTACGTCTACGACCCGTTCCAGCTGTACGGCCAGCAGCTGCCGGCCCCGCACTGGCTGGTGCTGGGGGAGTCCGGCAACGGCAAGTCCGCGCTGGAGAAGACGTACGCACTGCGGCAGTTGAGGTTCCGCGACCGCCAGGTGGTGGTGCTGGACGCGCAGGGTGAGGACGGCGTCGGCGAATGGAACCTGATCGCCAACGCGCTGGGGATAAAGTCCATCCGGCTCGACCCGATGGCGGCCCGGGACGGCGGGGTGAAGCTGAACCCGCTGGATCCGGCGATCACCACCACCGGTCAGCTGTCGCTGCTGCGCACCATCATCGAGGTGGCGATGGCGCGTCCGCTGGAGGAGCGGGCCGGTTTCGCGCTGAAGGCCGCGCACGCGCACGTGCACGCCACGGTGAAGGACCGTCAGCCGGTGCTGAACGACATCATCGACACGCTGCGCAGCCCCGATCTGTCGGCGGTGGAGTCGCTGGGCGTCGAGGTCGGCGAGGTGCAGTCCTGGGGCCTGGACGTGGCTCTGGTGCTGGACCGGCTGGTCGACGGTGACCTGCGCGGCATGTTCGACGGCCCGACCTCGGCGGGCATCGACCTGGACGCGCCGCTGATCGTCTTCGACCTGTCGCACATCGACCGGAACTCGATCGCGATGCCGATCCTGATGGCGATCGTCGGGGTGTGGCTGGAGCACACCTGGCTGCGGCCGGACCGGGTGAAGCGGATCTTCCTGGTCGAGGAGGCCTGGCACATCATCAACAGCCCGTTCGTGGCGCAGCTGTTCCAGCGGCTGCTGAAGTTCGGACGCCGGCTGGGCCTGTCCTTCGTGGCCGTGGTGCACCATCTGTCGGACGTGGTGGACGGGGCGGCGGCGAAGGAGGCGTCGGCGATCCTGAAGATGGCCTCCACCCGCACCATCTACATGCAGAAGGCGGAGGAGGCCAGAGCCACCGGCCGGGTGCTGGGCCTGCCGCGCTGGGCAGTGGAGATCATTCCGACGCTGTCGCCGGGCATCGCGGTGTGGGACGTCAACGGCAATGTGCAGGTGGTCAAGCACATCATCACCGAGGCCGAGCGCCCGCTGGTGTACACCGACCGCGCGATGACCGAGGACGCGATGGAGGAGCGGGAACGGGCCGAGCAGCAGCTGGCCGCCCAGCCCAGGATCTGACCTCCGCAAGCGGGCTGAGCAGGAGTCAGCGGAGAACTCGTCAGGCTTCGGATACCAGCTCGTTACCCCAGGGTTCCTGACAGCTACGCGCGTGGACCCTAGGCTGCTCCCCGATACAACGCCAGGCCGCCGTCCGTCGCGGCCCCGACGGTGCAGGGGACCCTCATGCCCATTTCCGGTTCGACCGGCCGCCGCAGGACCGCGCTCGCGGTCGCCGCGGCTGCTGCCCTCATCGGCTCGATGGCCCTGCCGGCCACCGCCGAGGCCCATGGGCACGGCCAGGACAAGCCGAAGTTCGAGGACCTGCAGCTCCTCGCCATCAACGACCTGCACGGCAACCTGGAGCCGCCGGCGGGTTCGTCCGGCACCATCAACGAGATCGACCCGGCCACCGGCAAGCCCGTCGACCCGCCCACCCCCGCGGGCGGCGTCGCGTACCTGGCCACCGCGCTGCGCAACGCCCGTCAGGGCCACCCGAACAGCATCACCGTGGCGGCCGGCGACCTGATCGGCGCCAGCCCGCTGGTCTCCGGCCTGTTCCACGACGAGCCGACCATCGAGGCGATGAACAAGATCGGCCTCGACGTCACCTCGGTGGGCAACCACGAGTTCGACGAGGGTTCGGCCGAGCTGCTGCGCATGCAGAACGGCGGCTGCCACCCGACCGACGGTTGCTACGAGGAGGGCCGCACCTTCGAGGGCGCCGACTTCCGGTACCTGTCGGCCAACGTCACCAATGAGAAGACCGGCAAGCCGCTGCTCAAGCCGTACTGGGTGAAGAACGTCCGCGGCGTGAAGGTCGGCTTCATCGGCGTGACCCTGGAGGGCACCCCGAACATCGTCACCGCCTCCGGCGTGCAGGGCCTCAAGTTCGGCAACGAGGTCGAGACGATCAACAAGTACACCGCCGAGCTGAAGCGCCAGGGCGTCAACTCGGTGGTCGCGCTGATCCACGAGGGCGGCTTCCCGGCCAGCAACATCTACAACTACGACTGCGGTGCGGGCGGCTCCGGCGTCTCCGGCCCGATCGTGGACATCGCCAAGCGCCTCGACCCGGCGGTCGGCGCGATCGTCACCGGCCACACCCACAACTCGTACGCCTGCATGATCCCGGACCCGAACGGCGTGCCCCGCTCGGTCACCAGCGCCGCCTCGTTCGGCCGCCTGTACACCGAGATCGACCTCAAGCTGGACAAGCGCACCGGCACCATCGTCCGGCCGTCGGTGACCGCCACCAACCACGTGGTGCGCCGCACCGACGGGGCGAGCGACCTGAACGACCTGATCAAGCGGTACAGCGCGCTGGCCGCGCCGATCGCCAACCGCCCCGTCGGCTGGATCAGCGCCGACATCAACGGCCGCGGCTCCAATGCCCTGGAGAAGCCGCTCGGCGACCTGATAGCCGACGCGCAGCTCGCCGGTCTCGCGCCCGCCGACAAGGGTGGCGCGCAGGTCGCGTTCATGAACCCCGGCGGCATCCGATCGGACCTGGTCTACAAGGCGTCCGGCAGCGAGGGCGACGGCGTGGTGACCTACGGCGAGGCGTTCACCGTCCAGCCGTTCACCAACATGATGCAGATCAAGACCCTCACCGGCGCCCAGCTGATCCAGGTCCTGCAGCAGCAGGTCTCCGGCTCCAACACGGCCTCCCCGAAGATCCTGCAGATCTCCGGCAACCTCGCCTACACGCTCGACCTGAACAAGGCCGGCGCGGACCGCGTGGTCCTCGACTCGGTCCGCCTGAACGGCGCCCCCGTCGACCCGAACGCCAAGTACCGGGTCGCCGCCAACGAGTTCCTGGCCGGCGGCGGCGACGGCTTCCCGGCCTTCGCGGCCGGCACCGACAAGCTCGTCGGCGCCTCCGACCTGGACGTCTTCAACGCGTACCTGTCCGGCCACAGCACCGCCACCGCCCCGATCGCCCCGCCGGCCCAGAACCGGATCAAGGTCATCGCGGTCGGCCAGACCGGCTGACGAACCAGTCACGGCGAAGGGCGGGGCACTCCGGTGCTCCGCCCTTCGGCGTGCTCAGCGCGGGTCGTCCGGCTGCCCCGGCAGCACCATCACCGCCTGCGTCCCCGGGCCGCCGTCCGCCGCCGGCCCCAGCGAGACCTGGCCGCCGGTGTCCCGGACGGTCTGTGCGACGATCGACAACCCCAGCCCCGAGCCCGGCAGTTGGCGGGAGGACGGGGAACGCCAGAACCGGTCGAAGACGAACGGCAGCTCCTCGGCCGGGATGCCCGGGCCGTGGTCGCGGACCGTCAACCGGCCCGCGCGCAGGCGTACTTCGACGGTGCCGGACGGCGGCGAGTACTTCACCGCGTTGTCCAGCAGGTTGATCACGGCCCGTTCGAGCGCGGCCGGATCGCCGTGTACGTACCAGGGGTTGACCTCGGTGACGAAGGTCAGCGCCGGGCCGCGCAGCCGCCCGCGCTCCAGCGCCCGCTCCACCGTCTCGTGGAACGGCACCACGGTGCGCACCGCCTCCGGATTCGGGGTGTCCGGGCGGGAGAGCTGCAGCAGGTCGCCGATCAGCACGGTGAGTTCCTGCATCTGCGCCTTCATGTTGCCCAGCATCCGGGCCCGCGTCTCCGGCGGCAGCGCCCGGCCCTGGGCGTCGGACCGGATCAGCAGGTCCACGTTGGTGCGCAGGGAGGTGAGGGGCGTGCGGAGCTCGTGCCCGGCGTCGGCGATCAGGCGGGTCTGCCGCTCCCGGGAGTTGGCGAGCGCGGTGGACATCGAGTTGAAGGAAGTGGAGAGCCGGGCGATCTCGTCGCTGCCGTTGACGGGGATGGTGGTGCCGACTTCTTCGGTGCGCGCGATGTGCTCGACGGCGCCGGTCAGTTGGTCGACGGGCTTGAGCGCGGACCGGGCCACCACCCGCCCGGCGACGCCCGCGCCGAGGACGCCGAGGCCGGCGACGCCGGTCATCAGCAGGGCGAGAGAGCTGAGCGAGTTCTGCACTCCCTGGGTCGGCAGGGCGGTCAGCAGGACGGCGGGCTGCAGGATGCCGTTCGGCAGCAGGACGGCACTGTTGGTGCGCCGTACCTGCGCGTGCTCGTCGCTGTCCACGTAGTGGCCGGTGCGGTAGACCGTGGTGTTCCGGGGCAGCGGTGCGCTGTCGCCGGGCGCCACCTGGATGGCCCGGGTGGCGTCGCCGGTCAGGCAGATGGTGCCGTCGGGCAGCACGTACTGGAAGTCGTACTTCTGCGGGCCGAGCCGGCCACTGCCCCCCGGGGGGACGTTCGCCAGCGCCTCGGCCGGGGTCGCGCCGCAGTGCAGCTGCCCCCGGTCGGGCGGCGCCACCGGGCTCCTGGGGGCGGCGGAGAGGGTGTCGTGCAGCTCCTGGTAGAGCCGCTCGCGGACCAGCAGCCAACTCGCCAAGCTGACCACCGCGATGGCCACCGCCACCGCGGCAGCCGTGAGCATGGCCAGTCGGCTCCGCAGCGACCTGCTGCGGAACCACCCCGTGAACCGGCCGATCAGTTTCACGCCGCAGCGCCGCTGGTGGCGGTGCGCAGCGCGTAGCCGACGCCGCGGACGGTCTGGATGATGCGGGGCATGGCGTGCTGTTCGGTCTTGCGGCGGAGGTACATGACGTAGACGTCGAGGGAGTTGGAGGAGGGCTCGAAGTCGAAGCCCCAGACGGCCTTGAGGATCTGTTCGCGGGTGAGCACCTGGCGCGGGTGGGAGAGGAACATCTCCAGCAGCATGAATTCGGTGCGGGTGAGCTCGATGGTGGTGCCGGCCCGGGTGACTTCGCGGGTCGCGGTGTTCATCCGCAGGTCGGCGAAGGCGAGCACCTCGCCGCCGTCCTCGTCGGCGGCGGTGCGGGCTGCGGCCTCGGTGGCGAGTGCGTTGCGGCGGAGCAGGGCGCGGACCCGGGCGAGGAGTTCGTCGAGTTCGAAGGGCTTGGCGAGGTAGTCGTCGGCGCCGACGTCGAGTCCGGTGACGCGGTCGCCGACGGCGTCCCGCGCGGTGAGCATCAGGACGGGGACGGTGTCGCCGCGCGAGCGCATCCGGCGGACGGCGGTGAGGCCGTCCATGCGGGGCATCATGATGTCGAGCAGGACGAGGTCGGGGTGTTCGCGGTCGACGGCGGTGAGGGCCTCGTAGCCGTCGGTGGCGGTGGTGACGTGGTAGCCCTCGAAGGCGAGGCTGGATTCCAGCGCGTCGCGCAGGGCGGGTTCGTCGTCGACCACGAGGACGCGGGCGCCGCCGCCCGGGGCCTCGGCAGGGGTGCGGTCGTCGGCGGGGGGAGTCATCGGCGCGGGGCCCTTTCTGAGTCCGGTGCGGTCGTGGCCATTGTCCGTCGCTGGGAGACGGAACCGGCGGGTGTCAGAGGTTCTTGCCGGCCTGGAGCTGCGGCAGCACCTGCTTGACGCTGTTGATCGGGATGGCGAAGCCGAGTCCGACGCTGCCGGCCTCGGTACCGCCGGTGGAGCCGGAGCCGCTCGCGGCGTACATGGCCGAGTTGAGGCCGATGACCTGGCCGGCGGCGTTGATCAGCGGTCCGCCGGAGTTGCCGGGGTTGAGGGCGGCGTCGGTCTGCAGCGCCTGGTAGGTGGCGGTCTCGGAGCCGGTGGCGCCGGTGGAGCCGCGCAGGCCGGGCAGGTTGGGGAGGCCGAAGCCGCCGTTTCCGCTGGTGGTGCCCTCGTCGACCTGGACGGAGACGGTGCGGTTCTTGGCGGAGACGATGCCCGAGGTGACGGTGCCGGTGAGCCCCTCGGGGTTGCCGATGGCGACCACGGGGTCGCCGACGGCGGTGGCGTCGGAGTCGCCGAGCACGGCGGTGGTCAGGCCGCTGACGCCGGACGCGGTGATGACGGCGGTGTCCAGGGACTTGTCGGTGCCGGTGACGGTGGCGGAGGCGGTCCGGCCGTCGTGGAAGGTGACGGTGGCCCGGCCGCCGTTCACCGCGCCGGAGATGACGTGGTAGTTGGTGAGGATCTGCCCGTCGGCGGTGAGGATCACGCCGGTGCCGGTCGCGGTGCCGTTGCCGGTCTTGACGGTGATCTGCACGACGGCGGGGGAGAGCGCGGCGGCGATCGCCGACACGTTGGCGCTGCCATCGGCGTTGGCCGCCACCGGGCGGACCAGGGCGCTCGCAGTGGCGCTGCCGGAGCCGTTCCGCTCGTTCACCAGGGCGCCGCCGGTGACGCCGCCGAGCAGGGCCGCCACCGCGGCGACGGTGGTGGCCAGCGCGACGCGGCTCTTCAGCAGGCCGCGCCGGGCACGGTGGCCGTGCGGGGGCGGCGGCAGTTCGGGGCCTTCGGGGCCGTGGAAGACGGGCGGCGTCGGCGGGAGCCAGCCCGCGCCGCCGTCCTGGGGGTGGGGCTCGTGGGTGCTGCGGTACTGGTCGCTCATGGAGATGACGTTCCGCCCGTTTCATGAACGTTCGATGAGAGGGCGGTACGAGTTCCCCGAGAAGCGCGTCAGCTTCTCATAAAGCCTGGTCAGGCCGGAGGCCGGCCGGTTTCGCCGGAGCAGCCGCAGGAACGCCGCACGACCAGCCGGGACGGGAACTTGCGGACCCGTTCGGTGTCGCTGCCGGGCACCATCAGCGAGTCGTCGAGGACCAGGTCGACGGCGGCCCGGGCCATCGCGTCCCGGTCGGAGGCGACGGTGGTGAGCGGCGGGTCGGCGAACCCGGCCTCGGGGATGTCGTCGAAGCCGGCCACCGCGAGGTCCTCGCCGACCTTCAGGCCGAGTTCGCGGGCGGCCCGCAGCACGCCGATGGCCTGGTCGTCGGTGGAGCAGAAGATCGCGGGCGGCCGCCGGTCGGAGGCGAGGAGCTCGAGCGCGACCTGGTAGGCGCCGTAGCGGTGGAACGGGGCGTCGATCAGGTGCGGCTCGGTGGGCAGGCCGTGCGCGGCCATGGCGAGTTCCCAGCCGGCCACGTGGTCGATGACCGGGTCGCCGGGGGCGGGCGATTCGACCGGGCCGCCGAAGCACGCCACGTACGGGTGACCGTGCACTTCGAGCAGGTGACGGACGACCAGTTCGGAGCCGCCGACGTCGTCGGTGACCACGGCGACGTCGTCGATCGCCTCGGGGCGGCGGTGCAGCAGCACCACCTTGGCGCCCTCCATGGCGGCGAACTCCTCGGCGGCGCGCTGCGAAGGGCCCTGGCTGACCAGGATCAGGCCGGACACCCGCATGCCGAGGAAGGCGCGGACGTAGTGCACCTCACGGTCGTCGACGTAGTCGGAGTTGCCGATCAGCACGAGCTTGCCGCGCTCGGAGGCGGCGCGTTCCACGGCGTGCGCCATCTCCGCGAAGAACGGCTGCCGGGCGTCGGGGACGACCATGCCGATCAGGTTGGTGCGCCGGGAAGCCATCGCCTGGGCGACGGAGTTCGGGCGGTACCCGAGCTGCTCGATCGCGGCGAGCACCTTTTCCCGGGTGGCCGGGGCGACCGGCCGGGGACCGTTGTTGATCACATAGCTGACGACCGCGGTCGAGGTCCCAGCCAGTCGGGCTACATCGTCGCGCGTCACCTTGGCCACGGGGGGAGTCTACGCGTGTGGTCAGGTGCCTCTCGCCGGGGTCTTGCCCGGTGGGACGGGGCGCTTTTCCGGACCGAATCGGACTGATCCGGGCAAGCCGGGCGGGCCGGGCGAGGGGTGCCGCCGCCCGGCCCGCCCGACGGCCGGTCAGCGTCCGCGGCGTGCCGCGGCTCTGCTCGGCTCGGCCCGGTCGGTGCCCTTGTCGGCCCGCTCGGGGACCACGAAGCGGTAGCCGACGTTGCGCACGGTGCCGATCAACTGCTCGTTCTCGACGCCGAGTTTGGCCCGCAGCCGGCGTACGTGGACGTCCACGGTGCGGGTGCCGCCGAAGTAGTCGTAGCCCCACACCTCCTGGAGCAGCTGGGCCCGGGTGAACACCCGGCCGGGGTGCTGGGCCAGGTACTTGAGCAGCTCGAACTCCTTGAAGGTGAGGTCGAGGACGCGCCCCTTGAGCTTGGCGGAGTAGGTGGCCTCGTCGACGGACAGCTCGCCGTTGCGGATCTCCATCGGGGAGTCGTCGACGGCGACCTGGAGGCGGCCGAGGGCGAGCCGCAGCCGGGCTTCGACCTCGGCCGGTCCGGCGGTGTCGAGCAGTACGTCGTCGATGCCCCATTCGGCGGTGACGGCGGCCAGGCCGCCCTCGGTGACCACCAGGATCAGCGGGCTGCCGATGCCGGTGGAGCGCAGCAGCTGGCACAGGCTGCGGATCTGCGGCAGGTCGCGGCGTCCGTCGACCAGGATCACGTCGGCGCTCGGGGTGTCGACCAGGGCGGACCCCTCGGCGGGGGCCACCCGGACGCTGTGCAGCAGCAGTCCGAGTGCGGGCAGCACCTCGGCGGAGGGTTGCAGGGCGTTGGTCAGCAGGAGCAGTGAACTCATACCCGGTTAGTCCCCTTTCCGGGTCGTCGCGGTCGCGGCCGCCGGGGGGAACGGCGGACGCGGTACAGGGTGGGGGAGCGCCGACAGTCCGGAGGGTGCGGCGATGGACGGGGCGGTGGCCGGCCGGGGGTCCCGCAACCCCTGGCGTCCCACTGGTGCCTCGTCCATCGGCGTACCCTCCGCTCTGTCCGCCGGCGGCCGACACGTCGTCGTGCGGCCGGCGGTGGGGCCGGTCCGGCGGCCGGTGCGGGTGGGGCACCGGTCGCAAGAACGTCCTACTGGCGTCCTGAAAGCACAAAAGGATCCGGGGGCGACTCTGCCCGGATCCCTTACGGAATCGAGGATAGCCGACCGCTCGCGTGGCCGGGAGTGGCTCGAGCGGCGCGCGGGCCCGCGACCGGCTCCGGAACGGGTGAGGTACGACACCTTGTGCCCCCGTGATGACCTGGGAGGTTTGCCCGGCGGCGGGGGCCGGGGGCGATGATGGGGGCCGCACCGGGCCGGCCGCCGTACCGGGCGAGGACCACCGAGAGGGGTTGCCGTGACCGGGACCGCCGATGCCCGTCCCATGCCGGATTCACCTGTGCGGGTGAGCGGGACGGTCCGCTACTGGGCCGCCGCCAAGTCCGCCGCGGGCCGGGCCGAGGATCCCTACCTGGCCGTCACGCTGGCCGAGGCGCTGGCCGGGGTGCGGGCCGCGCACGCCGGGCGGCCGGAGCTGCTGCGGGTGCTGACCATGTGTTCGTTCCTGGTGGACGGCGATCCGGTCGGCGCCCGGGAGCACGCCGCGGTGCCGCTGACCGAGGGCGGCACGGTGGAGGTGCTGCCGCCGTTCGCCGGGGGCTGAGCGCGCATTTGCCCGAGTACCGCGCCGGAACCCGGGCATCCGTGCGATCGTCCTGTCTTCGGGGCCGGTTCGTCGACGGAGCGGCCCGGCCGGAGCGTTTCAGGGGGAAGCGATGCGTGGCGCGGTGAAGTTGCTGATCGGCCTGGGGGTCGTGGGCGCCCTGCTGGTCGCCGCCGACCGGGTGGCCGTGGGGGTCGCGGAGGACCAGGCCGCCGATGCCGCGGTCTCCTCCGGCTGGCTGACCGGCAAGCCGGACGTCGAGATCGGCGACATCCCTTTCCTGACCAGCGCGGTGGCCGGTGAGCTCGACCAGGTCAGCCTCTCCTCGGACGGGATGACCGTCACCGACGGCAAGGAGAAGGTGACGGTGCACTCGTTCCGGGCCAACCTGTCCCAGGTGAAGTTCACGGACTCCTACCGGGGCGTGACGGTCGGGCGCGGTGACGGCCAGGGCGTGGTCGACTACAAGGAGCTCGCCAAGTTCATGAACGGCAGCGGCCTGCTCGGCCTGGAGTACGCCGGCCCCGGCACGGTGAAGGCCGCGGTGCCCGGTGGCGGGATCGAGGGCAAGCTGCGCAGCGAGGGCAACGACCTGGTCGTCGACAACCTCCAACTGACCGGCGCCGCTTCGGTGTTGAAGGGCGTCGCGGGCGACCGGCTGAAGCCTCAGCGGTACCACCTGGCCGGCCTGCCCAAGGGCCTGTCGCTGGCCGAGGCCACCCCGGAGGCGGGCGGGGTGCGGCTGCGCTTCACGGTCGCCCCCGGCACGTCGCTGGGGCGCTGAGGCTCCTCGGCGCCTGTCCGGTGGGCGAGACGCGCTGTCCAGCTCCGCCGGAAAAATCCTTCGCAGCACCGGTTCGCCCGGCCCCCGTGCGGGGGTCCGGGTCCCACGGCGTGCGTGCGTGTGCGGCGGAAAGCCGGTGAATCTCAGGATTCGAGTGATCCGGTCTCATTATTCGACACGATGATGACAGCGCCCCTCCGGAGTCCCTAGCATCGTCGTCATGAAGCGACAGGCAGACCTCACAAAGCGGCGGGCGGTAGACCACTGCCGCGTGTCGAGCTGCCTTTGTCGAATGCGCTGACCGGGCGGTCCTGACCCCAGTCACGGCAAGCCCGCCCCCGTTCCGACGCCGCGAACCGGTAGCAGTAGCGCACCGGCGCGTCGGGGACGACGAGCACACCTCACGATCAACTCCCCCGGCTCTGCCGCACCTCACGCCGTCCCAGCATGCGGACAGGTGTGCGGACAGCGCGGCCCGGGAGAACCTCCAGCAGCCTTCCGCCAACCGCCCCCGGATGGAGAACAGCACATGAGCCGCAGCGACGTCCTGGTCGATGCCGACTGGGTCCAGGCCCACCTGGACGACCCGAAGGTCGTCATCGTCGAGGTGGACGAAGACACCGCCGCCTACGACAAGAACCACATCCGCAACGCGGTCCGGATCGACTGGAAGAAGGACCTCCAGGACCCGGTCCGCCGCGACTTCATCGACCAGGCCGGCTTCGAGGCGCTGCTGTCCGCCAAGGGCATCGCCAACGACGACACCGTGGTGCTCTACGGCGGCAACAACAACTGGTTCGCCTCCTACGCCTACTGGTACTTCAAGCTGTACGGCCACGGCGACGTCCGCCTGCTGGACGGCGGCCGCAAGAAGTGGGAGCTGGACTCCCGCGAGCTGGTCGTCGAGCAGCCCGAGCGGGCCGCCACCCAGTACACCGCGCAGCCGGCCGATTCCTCGATCCGCGCCTTCCGCGACGACGTGATCGACGCGATCGGCACCCTGAACCTGGTCGACGTCCGCTCGCCCGACGAGTTCTCCGGCAAGCTGCTCGCCCCGGCCCACCTCCCGCAGGAGCAGTCGCAGCGCCCCGGCCACGTGCCGAGCGCCAAGAACATCCCGTGGGCGAAGAACGCCAACGACGACGGCACCTTCAAGAGCGACGACGCGCTGAAGGCGCTCTACGAGGCCGAAGGCGTCGACCTGGCCACCGACACCATCGCCTACTGCCGGATCGGCGAGCGCTCCGCGCTCACCTGGTTCGTCCTGCACGAGCTGCTCGGCCAGCAGAACGTCAAGAACTACGACGGCTCGTGGACCGAGTACGGCAGCCTGGTCGGCGTGCCGATCGAGCTCGGCAACTGAGCCCCGGCTCGCGCGAAGCAAGGAAGAGGGAGAACAGACATGTGCGGTGCGAAGGCCGGCGGCCCGGACCTGGCAGGAGTTGACGTGGCGAACGAGACGATCATCCAGGGTTCGGTGACCCGCAACGAGGAGCCGGTCAACGGCTACGTGCGGCTGCTGGACGAGAACGGCGAGTTCACCGCCGAGGTGCCGACCTCGGCGACCGGGCAGTTCCGGTTCTTCGCCCGCCCGGGCAAGTGGACCCTGCGGGCCCTGGTGCCCGGCGCCACCGTGGACCGCCAGGTGGTCGCCACCCAGGGTGAGTTCACCGAGGTCGCGATCGCGGTCTGACGACCGCGGTCAGGGCCCCGGTCGCCTTCTGGCGGCCGGGGCCTTCGGCCTACCCTGGAAGCGTGCAGGCACACCGGCGGCATGTGCGCTACTTCGTGATGATGGGCGTCTGCCTTGGGCTGTTCGTCCTCGCCTGGGGCGTGGTGCGCTTCTTCTCGGTCGGCGCCGCCATCGGCATGTGCGTGGTCGCCATGCTGATACCGCCACTGGCCGCCGTCCTCGCCAACAGGCGCGACAAGGACGACGACTGGTGGAACGACCCGCGCTGGGAGGACCCGCGCTGGGAGCAGCGCGGCCACGACCGGGACCGGCCGGACCACGAGCCGCCCACGGACCCGTGGGGCGGTGAGGGCGCGGACGATCCGCGCTGGGACGACCCGCACTGGGAGCAGCCCGGCCACGACCGCGACCGGCCGGACCGGGAGCCCCCGGACGCTCAGTAGACGAGCGCCTTGGCGTCGTCCGCCATCACCTCGGACAGGAACACCTGCGCGCCGGCGATCCGCACGCCCTCGATGACGTCCGCCTGGCCGATGTCCCGGCGCGCCGCGCACTGGGTGCACAGGGTGACGGTGCCGGCGGCGAGGATCGCCTCCAGCAGGTCGGGCAGCGGTGCGGCGTGCGGCAGTTCGAACTCGGCGGCCTTGCCGGGCAGCGCGAACCACGAGGACTCACCGGTGAGCCAGAGCGAGACCGGCACGCCGCTGGCGACCGCGACCGAGGCGACGGTGAAGGCCTGCGAGCAGCGCTCGGGCGCGTCCGCACCGGCGGTGACCTTGATGACCAGCTTCTTCGACATGCCCCAGAGACTACGGCCGCAGGGGCCGCCCGATAGACTCCCGGCCGTAGTGGAAAGCCCCGTTCCTCCGTCGAACCCGCCCCTGGGAGCACACCGTGTCCGGTCTTGAGATCTTCTTCGAAAGTGTCCTGGTTCTGGTGGCCGTGCTGATCACCTGGTTCGCCATCTTCTCGGTCATGAAGCTCTACCAGGGCCAGCGCTGAGCACTGCCGTACGGTTGAGCCGGTAACCGCCCGACGACAGCAGCCAGGATCATGATCGAGATTCCTTCCGACCTCCACCGGGACGTCGTCCCGCTCGCCTTCCTCCTCGGTACCTGGGAGGGCGCGGGTGTGCACGACTTCCCCGGCAGCGAGAAGTGCAACTTCGGCCAGGAGATCGTCTTCCGTCACGACGGACGACCCTTCCTGGAGTTCCGTTCCCGCACCTGGGTGCTGGACGAGCAGGGCGAGAAGGTCCGCCCGCTGGAGATGGAGCACGCGTTCTGGCGCGTCACCAGCAACCAGCACGGGACCAGCGGCGAGCGCGAGATCGAGGTCTCCTCGGTGCGCGACGACGGCACTGTGGAGATCTGGTACGGCAAGCTGCACGACGGCAAGCCGCAGATCGACCTGGCCACCGACGCGGTCGCCCGGATCGAGGGCGCGGCCCCGTACAGCGGCGGCAAGCGCCTGTTCGGCCTGGTCAAGGACGAGCTGCTGTGGGTCGGCGAGAAGGCCGCCCCCGAGGTGCCGCTCCGGCCGTACATGTCGGCGCAGCTGAAGAAGGTGCTCAACCCGGCGCAGCTGATCAAGGACGTCAACGACCTCCCGGACGACGGGATCGCGTTCTTCCGCTGAGCGGACTGGCGTGGACGAGTGGGGGGACCGACCTGGCGGTCGGTCCCTACACTGGTCGGCACGACCTCTCAACGGGCAGGGACACCGTGGCGAACACCGACACCACCGACTGGAAGGCCGACCTGCGCGAGCGCGGCTACCGGTTGACCCCGCAGCGCCAGCTGGTGTTGGAGGCCGTCGACGTGCTCGACCACGCCACCCCGGACGAGATCCTGGCGCAGGTCCGCCGCACCGCCAGCGGCGTCAACATCTCCACCGTGTACCGGACGCTGGAGCTCCTGGAGGAGCTCGGCCTGGTCTCGCACGCCCACCTCGGGCACGGCGCGCCCACCTACCACCTGGCAGGCCGGCACACCCACCTCCACCTGGTCTGCCGGGACTGCGACCAGGTCACCGAGACCGACACCGCGATCGCCGCGCCGCTGATCGACAGCCTGCGCACCGAGCACGGCTTCGACACCGACCTGAAGCACTTCGCCATCTTCGGCCGCTGCGCGGACTGCACCGCGAAGCTGGAGGACGGCCGGTCGTAACGGCGAGGCTTTAGGCTGGCCGGTATGAAGAGCCCGCTGCTTGCGCTGCCCGGCGCCGTCGCCGCCGAAGGTCCCGACGAAGGGGTCGCCGCCCACTACGGCAACCTGTTCCGCGAGCAGCGCGAACTGGCCGCCGGGCGCGGCTTCACGGACCTGTCGCACCGCGGCGTGATCACCGTGACCGGCCCGGACCGGCTGAGCTGGCTGCACCTGCTGCTCACCCAGCACGTCAGCGAACTGCCGCCGCAGCAGGCCACCGAGGCGCTGGTGCTGTCCCCGCACGGGCACGTCGAGCACGCCCTCTACCTGGTCGACGACGGCGCCACCACCTGGATCCACGTCGAGCCCGGCACCGCGCCCGCGCTGGTGAAGTACCTGGAGTCGATGAAGTTCTGGAACCGGGCCGAGGTCACCGACGCCACCGCCGACTACGCCGTGGTGTTCCTGCCGGCCGGCTCCACCGTCCCCGCCGACCGGGCCGCCGCGGTGCGCGAACTCCCGTGGGGCCGCGACCTGTTCGTCCCGCGCGCCGAACTCGCCGAGGCCGTCGCCGGGTTCGGCCCGGCCGCGGGCGTGTGGGCGTACGAGGCGCTGCGGATCGAGGGGCACCGGCCGCGCCTGGGCTTCGAGACCGACCACCGGACCATCCCGCACGAGGTGGACTGGCTGGGCAGCGCGGTGCACCTGAACAAGGGCTGCTACCGCGGCCAGGAGACGGTCGCCCGGGTGCACAACCTGGGCCGCCCGCCGCGCCGGCTGGTCTTCCTGCACCTGGACGGCACCGAGGAGAAGCTGCCCGGGCACGGCGCCGAGGTCCGCGTCGAGGGCCAGGACCGTCCGGTCGGCTTCGTCACCTCCTCGGCCCGCCACCACGAGCTCGGCCCGGTCGCGCTGGCCCTGGTCAAGCGCAACACCCCGGTCGACGCGGTGCTGCTGGCCGACGGCGTGCCCGGCAGCCAGGACGTGATCGTCCCGGCCTGACCGGTTCTCAGACCTCCAGCAGGACGGTGAACGGCCCGTCGTTCACCAGCGACACCTTCATGTCGGCGCCGAACCGCCCGGTCTCCACCTTCGCGCCCAGGGCGCGGAGCTCGGCGACCACGGCGTCCACCAGCGGTTCGGCGACCGGGCCGGGGGCGGCGGCGTTCCAGGTGGGGCGGCGGCCCTTGCGGGCGTCCCCGTACAGGGTGAACTGGCTGATCACCAGCAGCGGGGCGCCGAGTTCCGAGCAGGACTGTTCGGGGCTGCCGGGGAACAGCCGCAGCGTCCACAGCTTGCGGGCCAGTTGGGCGGCCTGCGCCGGAGTGTCCTCGTGGGTGGCGCCGACCAGGACGCACAGGCCCGGCCCCTCGATCGCGCCGACCGTCTCGCCGTCCACCGTCACGGCCGCCTCGGCGACCCGCTGCACCACTGCTCGCATGCCGCCATTGTGCCCGCACGTCCGTACCGGGGGCGCGCACCCTCCGGTTGCACGCCGGGGTCGCACGTGATGCGCCCCGATCGGTGCAGGTGAACCCATGGCGCGAATTCTTCGTACTAGCCAGGGGTGTTCGCCAGGGGGCCATCCGGGTACACGGGCGTGCGGCGCCGGGGCCCGGGGTGGCACGCTGTCCGACGGCCCGGAGCCATCCGGGCCCCGAGGGGGCGTCCGTCGTCCCGGCGAACCGCGTCACCCGCACGAGTGGCATCGCCCGCCGGGGGGAACCCTGAGTGGCGGGCGGCCGTGCGATCGGCGGGCACAGGTACTACGGCAGGTGGTCGGATTGATGGACGTGAGCGCGCTCGACGGGCTGGCCGGCCTGGCCCTGGAGGAACTGCGGGTGCTGCGCCGGGACGCCCTGGAGCAGGAGGCCGACCTGTCGTACCTGCGCCGCCTGCTGCATGGCCGGATGGACATCCTGCGGGCCGAACTCCAGCGCCGGGAGATCCCGTTGGCCGGCGCCAGCGAGGCGCAGTGCGCGCTGCTCGACCGGCTGCCCGCGATCCTGGCGGACGCCCCGTCCGCGACCCGCCGCCCGGCCCGGCACCTGACCCTCGGCCCGCCCCGCGGCGAGCGCTACCGGCTGGAGGCGGACGCCCTGATGGGCGACGTCCAACTGGCCGACCTCGGCGCGCACGCCACCGCCGACCTGCTGTCCGCCGTCGAACGGCTGGCCGAGCACGAGCGCGAGGTGTCCGACCGCCGCCAGGCGCTGCAGCGCACCGCGGACGACTGCGGGGCCGAAATCACCCGCAGGTACCGTGAGGGGGAGGCCCGGGTCGAGGACCTGCTCGGCGACAGCTGAGCGGTCGGGACGCGGCCGGGGCCCACCCACCCTCACCACACGTCCTGGAGACCACCCGTGTCGCAGTCCGCCCTGCCCGCACTCGCCGAGGTCATACGTTCCGGCTTCACCGAGGGCCGCCACCGCGGCTCGCTGGTCCTGCTCGACGCCGACGGCACCGTCGCGTACACGCTGGGCACCCCCGATCAGCCGGTCTACCCGCGCTCCACCGCCAAGCCGTTCCAGGCGATCGCCACCCTGCGGGCCGGCCTGGAGCTGCACGGCGAGCAGCTCGCACTGGCCGCCTCCAGCCACTCCGCGGAGCCCTTCCACCGGGCCGCGGTGCGCCGGATGCTGGCCGACGCGGGCCTCACCGAGGCCGCCCTGCGCACCCCCGCCGAGCTGCCGCTGGACGAGGTTGAGGCGGAGGAACTGCTGCGCTCCGGCGGGGAACGGGCGCCGATCATGATGGACTGCTCCGGCAAGCACGCCGGCTGGCTGGCCGCCTGCGCCGCCAACGGCTGGGACCTGGCGTCCTACCTCGACCCCGAACACCCGATCCAGCGCCTGGCCCGTACCGCGCTGGAGGAGACCACCGGCGAGCCGGCCGCGCACACCGGCACCGACGGCTGCGGCGCCCCGCTGCTGGCCGTCTCGCTGACCGGCCTGGCCCGCGGCTACCGCGCCCTGGTGCTGGCCGAGCCCGGTACCGTGCAGCGCCGGGTGGCCGACGCGATGCGCGCCCACCCCGAGTACGTGGCCGGCACCCGCCGGGCCGACACCTGGCTGATGCGAGCGGTGCCCGGCACGCTGTCCAAGATGGGCGCCGAGGCCGTCCAGGTGGTCGCGTTGGCCGACGGCCGGGCCCTGGCGTTCAAGATCGAGGACGGTGCGGAGCGCGCCCGCGGCCCGGTGCTGGCCGCCGCGCTGCGCCGCCTCGGCGTCCAGGACCCGGTGCTGGAGCGAATCGCGACCGCCCCGCTGCACGGCGGCGGCGCGGTGGTCGGCGAGATCCGCGCGGCATTCTGACGCCCCGCCGGGGCGGCGCCGGGATGCCCGTCCCGGCGCCCTGGTGCACGGTGGACGGCAGGGGAGCGCCCGCCACCGCCGCACAGGGAGTACGCGCCATGTCCGACCACACCTACCGGGTCACCGAGATCGTCGGCTCCTCGCACGAGGGAGTGGACGCCGCCATCCGCAACGGCATCGCCCGCGCCGGCCGCACCCTGCGCCACCTCGACTGGTTCGAGGTGGTGCAGGTCCGCGGCCACATCGAGGACGGGGTGGTGAAGCACTTCCAGGTCGGCCTGAAGGTCGGGTTCAGGCTCGACGACAACGACGGCTGACCGGCCGCCGGAAACCGGCGAGGGGCGGGAGTCCGGTGTCGGACTCCCGCCCCTCGCACGGGCACCGCGGGCCACCCCGAAGGGCGTGACGGCTCAGTGGCCGCCCTGCTCCTGGAGGCGCTTGATCGAGGCCTCGACCTCGGCCTCGGCCTCGGCCCGGCCGACCCAGTCGGCGCCCTGGACGGACTTGCCGGGCTCCAGGTCCTTGTAGACCTCGAAGAAGTGCTGGATCTCCAGACGGTCGAACTCCGACACGTCGTTGATGTCCTGCAGGTGCGACCAGCGCGGGTCGGTCGCCGGGACGCACAGCAGCTTGTCGTCGCCGCCGGCCTCGTCGGTCATCTGGAACATGCCGATGGCGCGGCACTTGATCAGGCAGCCCGGGAAGGTCGGCTCCTCCAGGATGACCAGCGCGTCCAGCGGGTCGCCGTCGTCCGCGAGGGTGCCCTCGACGTAGCCGTAGTCGGCCGGGTAGCGGGTCGAGGTGAAGAGCATGCGGTCCAGACGGAGGCGACCGGTCTCATGGTCGACCTCGTACTTGTTGCGCGAGCCCTTCGGGATCTCGATCAGGACGTCGAACTCCAACGCTTCCTCCAAGGGTGGGGACTGACAGAATCCAAGTGTCTCCTACGGCAGGGAGTGCTCGGGAAAGGGGCCGGTCGGTGAGATCAGGGACAGGGGTGGGACGCGGGCGCAGGACGGCGCTCGTCGGGGTCCTGGGGGTGGCGCTGGCGGCGGGAGTGCTGACCGTCGCCGATCCGGCACTGGCCCAGCCCTCGCCGGGCGCCAGCCGCTCGGACGGGCACGGCAAGCACGCCGACGACGGGCACGGGCAGGGCGGGGACGGGCAGGGCAACGGCCGCGGCAAGCAGGACCGGCGCGGGGACCGGCACCGGGCCGTCCCGGTCAAGGGCCCGGTGCTGCCGGCCGGGGACGCCGGCGACAGCCACCCGCCGACCGGCAACGGGCTGCGCGGCGCGCTCGGCGCCACCGTCCAGGACAAGTCGCTGGGCACCCTGAACTTCGCGGTCGCCGACGCCGCCACCGGCGAGCTGCTGTTCGGCGCGCAGGAGAACGCCCCGGCCACGCCCGCCTCCACCACCAAGCTGGCCACCGCGGTCGCCGCCCTGGCGCTGCTGCCGGCCGGCCACCGGATCGCCACCACCGTGGTGCAGGGCGCCGCCCCCGGTGAGATCACCCTGGTCGGCGGCGGCGACCCCACCCTGACGGCGCTGCCCACCGATCAGATCCGGATCGGCGGCGCCCCCGTGGACGCGGACAGCGCACCCGCCTCGATGGCCGACCTGGCCCGCCGCACCGCCACCGCGCTGAAGGCGGCCGGGACCACGAGCGTCAAGCTGTCCTACGACACCTCGCTGTACAGCGGCCCGCTGCTGCACAAGGACCACGACGCGATGAACATCGCCGCGGTCACCCCACTGATGGTCGACGAGGGCCGGATCGACCCGCGCTCCGTCGACGAGGCCCCGGCCCGGGTGTTCGACCCGGCCGGGCAGGCCGCCGAGACCTTCGCGAACCTGCTGAAGGCCGAAGGCGTCACCGTCCAGAACAAGGCCGGCCAGGCCACCGCCCCCGCCGGGGCCAAGGAACTGGCCCGGGTGGAGTCGCCGGAGATCGGACGGGTGGTGGAGCGGATGCTCACCACCTCCGACAACCAGCTCGCCGAGGCCGTCGCCCGGCAGGCCGCGCTCGCCGCCAAGCAGCCCGCCAGCTTCGAGGGCGGCGCGAGCGCCGTCACCGCCGAACTCGGCAAGCTCGGGGTGCCGATGACCGGCGTGGTGCTCACCGACGGCAGCGGCCTGGCCAAGGCCAACCTGATCCCGCCGATCACCCTGGTGAAGCTGCTCGCCGAGGCCGCCTCCCCGCAGCATCCGGAGCTGCGCCCGGTGATCACCGGCCTGCCGGTCGCGGGCTTCACCGGCACCCTGGCCGGCCGGTTCGGCGCCAAGTCCGGGGCCGGCGAGGCGGCCGGCATCGTGCGCGCCAAGACCGGCACCCTGCAGGGCGTCAACACGCTGGCCGGCACCGTGGTCGACGCCGACGGCCGGGTGCTGGCGTTCGCGCTGATGACCCGCACCGGCGCCGACCCGACCGCGGCCCGCGCCGCGGTCGACCGGATCGTCGCGAAGCTCGCCGCCTGCGGGTGCTGATCACCCGGTGACACCCCGTCGGCCCGCTGACCCGCCGTCAACGGGCCGGACAGGCCCGGACAGACCAAGGGCCTGTCCGGACGCCCAGTTGTCTCCCGGGGGCGGGGGCGAGCACGTACCGTGAGGGCATGACGAGCGCGAACAGCGGTGCGGAGATGGTCGACTGGGATCTCGCGGTGGCGACCGCGGTGCGCCTGGCCCGGCCCGGGCCCCGGATCGGCCGGGAGGAGGCCCGTGCGGTGGTCTCCGAACTGCGCCGGCATGCCGTCGAGGCCGAGCGGCACGTGCGCGAGTTCACCCGGATGGGAACGGGCGAGGACACCCCCGGCACCCCCGTGCTGGTGGTCGACCGGCCCGGCTGGGTGCGGGCCAATGTGGCGGGTTTCCGTACCGTGGTCCGCCCGCTGACGGACCGGCTGGCGGCCCGCCGCCCGGAGGGCCCGGGCACGGCGGCGGTCGGCTCGGTGGGCGCCAAGGCCACCGGCGTGGAGGTCGGCGCGGTGCTGGCGTTCCTGTCGGCGAAGGTGCTCGGCCAGTACGAGACCTTCGCCCCCGCCGATCTGCCCACCGCCCCGGACAGCCCCGAGGGCCTGTTCGACCAGCCGCGCCGGGGCCTGGCGATGCCGCCCGGACGGCTGCTGCTGGTGGCGCCGAACATCGTCCAGGTGGAGCGCGAACTCGACGTCGACCCGCACGACTTCCGGCTCTGGGTGTGCCTGCACGAGGAGACCCACCGCACCCAGTTCACCGCGGTGCCCTGGCTGCGCGACCACATCCAGTCCGAGGTGCAGGAGTTCCTGGCGCAGACCGACGTCGACCCCTCGGCGCTGCTGGACCGGCTGCGCGAGGCGCTCGGCGGCCTGCCGGGCTTCGGCGGCCGCGGCAACGGCTCCACCGCGGGCAGCCTCGTCGACCTGGTGCAGACGCCCGCGCAGCGGGAGATCCTGGCCCGGCTGACCGCCGTGATGTCGCTGCTGGAGGGCCACGCCGACGTGGTGATGGACGGCGTCGGCCCGGCCGTGGTGCCCTCGGTGGCGGAGATCCGGGAGAAGTTCCAGCGCCGCCGCGACCGCGGCAGCGGCCGGCTCGACCTGGTGCTGCGCCGACTGCTCGGCATGGACGCCAAGCTGCGCCAGTACCAGGACGGCGCGGTGTTCGTCCGCGGCGTGGTGGAGCGGGCCGGGATGGACGGCTTCAACCGGGTGTGGACCTCGCCGAACACGCTGCCCACCAAGGATGAGATCCACGACCCGGCGTCCTGGGTGGCCCGGGTGGTCGGCTGAGGCGGATGCCCGGGAACGCCCGGTCGGGCGGCAGGTGCGGCCCGCGGTGGACGGTCAACCGGGCGAGTCGTACACCTGGCGGCAGACGTAACGTTTCTCCATTCACCCGTACGTGGGACCGTGGATCCGCCGTTGGCGCGGAGGGCGTGGGCGGTGGCCGGATTCTGCGACCATCTGTGAGCGCCTGGTGACAGAGAGCTGACAGGCGGCCGACGTACCCTCCCTCCGCCAAGGAGTGCCAACCATGGGCCCACACCCCGCTGTCGCGGCGATACGCCTCGCCGTCCGCCGTACCCTCGCTGAGCTCGCCGCCGAGGCGGGCGTCACCCCCGGAGAGCCGGTGCGCGCCGTCCGCACCGCGCCGCCGGCGCAGGCCGCCCCGCTGCCCGCGCTTGCCACCACCGCCACGGTGCCCGGCACGTTGATCGGTAATGCCCGCCGCCACCCCTCCGGCCTGCCCCGCACCCCGGCCGCCCCCGGCTCCCCGCTGGTGCTGGTCGCGGTCTCCGGCGGCGCCGACTCGATGGCCCTGGCCACCGCCACCGCCTTCGAGGCCCCCAAGCTCGGCCTGCGGGTCGGCGCCGTCACCGTCGACCACGGCCTGCAGGACGGCTCCGCGGAACGCGCCGAACAGGTCGCCGTCCGGCTGCGCGAACTGGGCCTGGACCCGGTGGAGGCGGTCGCGGTGCACGTCGGCCGCGAGGGCGGCCCGGAGAACGCCGCCCGGGAGGCCCGCTACGCCGCGCTGGACTCCGCCGCCGAACGCCACGGCGCGCTCGCCGTCCTGCTCGGCCACACCCGCGACGACCAGGCCGAGACGGTGCTGCTGGGCCTGGCCCGCGGCTCCGGCGCCCGTTCGCTGGCCGGGATGCCCGCACAGAAGGGCCGCTACCGCCGCCCGCTGCTGGAGCTCGACCGGGCCGCCACCCGGCAGGCCTGCTCCGCGCAGTCCATCCCGGTCTGGGACGACCCGCACAACGCCGACCCGGCCTACACCCGCTCCCGGGTCCGCCACGAGGTGCTGCCGGTCCTGGAGAAGCACCTCGGCGGCGGAGTGGTGGAGGCGCTTGCCCGCACCGCCCGGCTGTTCCGCGACGACGCGGACGCGCTGGACCAGTGGGCGGCCCTCGCCGAACGCGACCTGCGCGGCCCCGACGAGGCCCTCGACGTGGGCAAGCTCTCCGAACTGCCCCCCGCGGTGCGCCGTCGGGTGCTGCGTCGCGCGGCCCTGCGCGCGGGCTGCCCGGCCGGCGACCTGTTCGCCCGCCACCTGGAAACCGTGGACCTGCTGGTCACCGGCTGGCGCGGCCAGGGCCCCCTGCACCTACCCGGGGGCGTCGAAGCCGTGCGCCGGTGTGGCACGCTGGTGTTTCGGCGGCAGGGCGACTGAGCACGAACCAGTCGTACCGCCGCCGCCGAACCCAGACCCCGAACGTTTGAGGACGTATCCCCGGTGGACCAGAACGACATGGGCGCAGACCTCGCGAAGGTGCTCATCAGCAAGGACGAGATCGACGCCAAGCTGGTGGAGCTGGCCGCGCGGATCGACCAGGACTACGCCGGGAAGGACCTCCTGCTGGTCGGCGTCCTCAAGGGTGCCGTGATGGTGATGGCTGACCTGGCCCGGACCCTGCACAGCCAGGTGACCATGGACTGGATGGCGGTCTCCTCGTACGGCATGGGCACCAAGTCCTCGGGCGTGGTGCGCATCCTGAAGGACCTGGACACCGACATCGCCGGCCGCGACGTGCTGATCGTCGAGGACATCATCGACTCCGGCCTGACGCTGTCCTGGCTGCTCGGCAACCTCGGTTCCCGCGGCCCGGCCTCGCTGAAGGTGTGCACCCTGCTGCGCAAGCCGGACGCCGCCAAGGTGGAGATCGACGTCGAGTACGTCGGCTTCGACATCCCCAACGAGTTCGTGGTCGGCTACGGCCTGGACTACGCGGAGAAGCTGCGCAACCTGCCGTTCATCGGCACCCTGGCCCCGCACGTCTACGGGGGCTGAACCGTTCGGGCGATGGGTGGGAACAGTGCCTTGTTCCCGCCCGTTGTGCGGGGGTAGGAAAATAGGCTGCACCGTGGTGTGATCCCGTCGTGAGCGGGGGCCGCTGCGGTACGGTCCAATCAACCGCTCGTCTGACGAGCACATATCGGATGCGCCACGGCCCACGGCCGACCAGCGCCCGTTGAATGGCAGGAGGGACGGGGCGGTGACGCCCCGCATGGATGGACGTCAAGCGATACTTCCGTGCGCCGATCATGTGGGTCGTGCTGGCCGCCCTCGCCGTGTTCGCGTTGATGGAGCTCGTCTCGGACTCGAGCGGCTACAAGACTGCGGACACCGGTCAGATCATCAGCGCGATCGACAACAACCAGGTGAAGTCGGCGCAGCTCACCACCGGTGACTCGAACCTCATCAAGATCCAGCTGCAGGACAACCAGAAGCTGAAGCCGGGCGCCAACGGCAAGTCGCCGTCCGGCAGCCGCTTCCAGGCCTCCTACACCGGCGACGTTCAGGCCGCCGATCTGGCCAAGAACCTGCAGACCAAGTACGCCGGCGGGCAGATCCCGGACGGTTACACCGTCAGCCCCGAGAAGCAGTCGACCTTCGTCAGCCTGCTGTTCTCGATGCTGCCGATCGTGATCATCGTCGTGGTCTTCCTGTTCCTGATGAACCAGATGCAGGGCGGCGGCTCCCGGGTCATGCAGTTCGGCAAGTCCAAGGCCAAGCTGCTCACCAAGGACACCCCGAAGACCACCTTCGCGGACGTCGCGGGCGCCGACGAGGCCGTCGAGGAACTCCACGAGATCAAGGAGTTCCTGCAGGAGCCGGCCAAGTTCCAGGCGGTCGGCGCGAAGATCCCCAAGGGTGTGCTGCTGTACGGCCCGCCCGGTACCGGTAAGACCCTGCTGGCCCGCGCCGTCGCGGGTGAGGCGGGCGTCCCGTTCTACTCGATCTCCGGTTCGGACTTCGTCGAGATGTTCGTCGGTGTCGGCGCCAGCCGGGTCCGCGACCTCTTCGAGCAGGCCAAGGCCAACGCCCCGGCGATCATCTTCGTCGACGAGATCGACGCTGTCGGCCGGCACCGCGGTGCGGGTCTCGGCGGCGGTCACGACGAGCGCGAGCAGACCCTCAACCAGCTGCTGGTCGAGATGGACGGCTTCGACGTTAAGGGTGGCGTCATCCTGATCGCCGCCACCAACCGCCCCGACATCCTGGACCCGGCGCTGCTGCGCCCCGGCCGCTTCGACCGGCAGATCGCCGTCGACCGCCCGGACCTCCAGGGCCGGCTGGACATCCTCAAGGTGCACCAGAAGGGCAAGCCGATCGCGCCCGACGTCGACCTGTCGGCCGTCGCCAAGCGCACCCCCGGCTTCACCGGTGCCGACCTGTCGAACGTGCTGAACGAGGCGGCGCTGCTCACCGCGCGCTCCGACAAGAAGCTGATCGACAACCTAATGCTGGACGAGGCGATCGACCGCGTCGTGGCCGGTCCGCAGAAGCGCTCGCGGATCATGTCCGACAAGGAGAAGAAGATCACCGCGTACCACGAGGGCGGTCACGCCCTGGTCGCGGCGGCCTGCAACTACTCCGACCCGGTGCACAAGATCACCATCCTGTCCCGGGGCCGCGCGCTCGGCTACACCATGGTGCTGCCGGACGAGGACAAGTACTCGACCACCCGCAACGAGATGCTCGACCAGCTCGCCTACATGCTGGGCGGCCGGGCGGCGGAGGAACTGGTCTTCCACGACCCGACCACCGGCGCCTCGAACGACATCGAGAAGGCCACCGCCACCGCGCGGGCCATGGTCACCCAGTACGGCATGAGCGAGCGCCTGGGTGCGATCAAGTTCGGCACCTCCGACTCCGAGCCCTTCCTGGGCCGCGAGATGGCCCACCAGCGCGACTACTCCGAGGAGATCGCCGGGCTGGTGGACGAAGAGGTCAAGAAGCTGATCGAGACCGCGCACAACGAGGCCTGGGAGATCCTGGTCGAGAACCGCGACGTGCTCGACAACCTGGTCCTCGAGCTGCTGGAGAAGGAGACGCTGAACAAGGAGCAGATCGCCGAGGTCTTCGCTCCGGTCATCAAGCGTCCCCCGCGTCCGGCGTGGACCGGCTCGGCCCGCCGCACCCCGTCCACCCGGCCGCCGGTGCAGTCGCCGAAGGAGCTGGCGCTGAGCAACGGCGCCGTCTCCGGCAACGACAGCCCGGTCGACACCGTGAAGCTGCCGCCGGCCGACGGCGGCCAGGTCGAGAGCTGATCGACCGAGCACCTGTTCGGAATGGATGCCGCGTTTCCGGGGTTTGTACCCTGGAGGCGCGGCATTCGTGCTGCACGGACACTGTTTTCCCCTTTGACGAGCAGCGAGGCACGCATGATCGATCCGGTGACGCTCGACGGTGAGTTCCCCGTCCGCGAGTTCGACCAGAAGCGGGCCGAGAACGCCGTCCGCGAACTGCTCATCGCCGTCGGTGAGGACCCGGACCGGGAGGGCCTGCTGGAGACCCCCGCCCGGGTCGCGCGCGCCTACCGGGAGATATTCGCGGGCCTGTGGCAGCAGCCGGAGGACGTGCTCACCACCACCTTCGACCTCGGCCACGACGAGATGGTGCTGGTCAAGGACATCGAGGTGTACTCCACCTGCGAGCACCATCTGGTCCCGTTCCGCGGCGTCGCGCACGTCGGCTACATCCCCGCGGTCAGCGGCAAGATCACCGGCCTGTCCAAGCTGGCCCGGCTGGTCGACGTGTTCGCCCGCCGCCCCCAGGTGCAGGAGCGGCTCACCAGCCAGGTCGCGGACGCGCTGATGCGGATCCTGGAGCCGCGCGGCGCCATCGTGGTGATCGAGTGCGAGCACATGTGCATGTCGATGCGCGGCATCCGCAAGCCGGGCGCCACCACCGTCACCTCGGCGGTGCGCGGCCAGCTGCGCGACCCCGCGACCCGGGCCGAGGCGATGAGCCTCATCATCGGGCGATAGCGGCAGTACCGGGGAGGGACGCCCCCGTCAGGGCCGCGGTTCGCGGTCCTGCGGGGGTGCGAGGTGGTCGCTGAGCCACTCCAGGGTGGCCGGCAGTTCGCGGCGCCAGGTGTCGAAGGTGTGGCCGCCGTCCGGCAGCAGCAGCGAGTCGATCAGGAATTCCGGGTGGCCGTCGGCGGCCTGTTTCGCGGCGCTGAGGAACTTCTCGGTCGCCGGGTAGTCGTCCTCGGCGTGGGTGGAGACCACCAGCAGGGTCGAGGCCGGTGCGGGCAGGTTCTTCAGCCGCCAGTTCAGGTCGGCGTGCTTGGCGGCGTCCGCGTCGCCCCCGAACAGGTCGCCGTCGGTCCACCGGTCGTTCGGGACGACGTAGTCCGGGTGCATCCCGGCGGCGTTCCGGTACACGTCGGGGTGACGCATCGCCAGCCGCAGCGCGCAGGAGCCGCCGGTGGAGTAGCCGAACACGCCCCAGGACTCCGCCGTACGGCCCACCCGGTACGCGGAGCGCAGCGCGGCCGGCACGTCCTTGACGAACCAGGTCTCGGTCTTCGGGCCGCCCGCCACGTCCACGCACTCGGTGTCCCGCGGCGGGGCGACGGTGGGGCGGGCCATCACGATCACGGTGGGGGCCATCTGTCCGGTGCGCTGCAGTTCGGCGGCGGTCTGTGGCAGCTGGAGGTCCTCGACCAGGTGCAGCGTCGGGCCGGGGTAGCCGGCCAGCGCGACCAGCACCGGGAAGTGCTCGCGGTTGTAGCGAGGGTTGAAGTACTCGGGCGGCAGATAGACGAACATCTGATCCGACAGACCGGACTCGGTGCCGGTCAGCCGCACCGAGTCGACCCGGCCGACCTGCTCGGGCGGCCCGGCCGGCAGCACGTCCTTGACCGTCTCCAGACCGCCGTCGGTGGTCGGCTGCACCAGCTTGTCGCTCTCGGGGGCGGCGCCGGGGGAGCGCCCGGTGTTCAGGGCCAGCGGGGCGGCCTTGCCGGGGCGGAGCAGGTCGTCCCAGGAGGTGTAGAAGCCGTAGGCGTTGTTCACCGACAGGAGCAGCACCGACAGCGCCGCCACCTGAGTGACTGTCAGTAGCCCTAGTCGCCCCAGCACCGGAAGCGGCCGTTGCCGGGACAGTCGCGGCCACAGCCAGAGGGTGGCGATCAGGGCCGCCACACCCACCACGGTCAGCACGTACACCAGTGTCCGGCTGGTCAGCTCCATGCCGTCCGGCCCTCCTCGACTCCCGCTCGGTCAACGTTGTTTGACGGTCCGTCGGATGCGAGTGGGGGTAGTCTGACCGAGCGTCGGAAACCAGTACGACCGGATGACTGCACGAACGGGAACCGTCGCCCTAGAATGCGGCGTCCACGGGTTGGAATCGCGCCGAACCGCCGGGCCGGCGGCCACAGGTGCGGCATCGGTGGTACCCGCCGCGTCCCCCGGTCCGATGAGCGCAGCCGTTCGAACCGAGCCCCGGGCGGGCTCCTTCCTCCGCCCGGTGTACCCCTCTTGACGTGCGGATTGCCAGAAAAAGGAACAGTCATGAAGGTTCATCACAACCCGGCGCCCGGGGTGCGCGAGCAGCACCCGGGTGCCTCTAGGCTGGGTTCCCATGAGCGCTCCCGTGTCTGCTGAGACGACATCCGACCAGCCCCGCCGGCGGGGGCTGCAGGCGCTCCGGTCCCAAGCCTCCGCCGTACCGAGGCAGTGGCTGCCGGGTGTCGTCGGGTACGCCTGTCTGGCGATCGGCCTGATCGACATCACCTCCGCGGTCTTCCCCCGGTTCCGGGCCACCCGGATGCACACCTGGGCCGGTCAGCTGCCCGGCGGCACCACCACGCTCGCCGCCGCCGGCACCCTGATGGTCGGCATGGTGCTGGTGCTGCTCGCGCACGCGCTGCGCCGCCGCAAGCGGCGCGCCTGGCGCGCCGTGTGCGTGCTGCTGCCGATCGGTGCCGCGCTCCACATGCTGCGCTGGCACCAGTTCGTCCAGGCCGCGATCTCGCTGGCGCTGTTCGTGGTGATGCTGATCCACCAGCGCGAGTTCTACGCCAAGGCCGACCCGCGCACCCGCTGGCGCGCGGCGCTCAACTTCGTCGTGCTCGGCACCGTCTCGGTGCTGATCGGCATGGCGATCGTCTCCGTCCGGTGGAAGTACGAGATCGGCGACCCGTCGCTGTACCAGCGGCTGGAGCACGTCGGCTACGGCCTGTTCGGCTTCGAAGGCCCGATCCACTACACCAGCGAGCGGATCAGCGACCTGGTCGGTTACTCGCTCGGCGCGCTCGGCCTGGTCACCGCGCTCACCACCGCGTACCTGGCGCTGCGCCCCGAGAAGCCCGAACCCGAGCTCACCCCCGAGGACGAACTCAAGGTCCGCGAACTGCTCGCCCGGCACGGCAAGCGCGACTCGCTCGGCTACTTCGCGCTGCGCCGCGACAAGAGCGTGCTGTTCTCGCCCACCGGCAAGGCCGCGATCTCCTACCGGGTGGTCTCCGGCGTGATGCTCGCCTCCGGCGACCCGGTCGGCGACGTCGAGGCCTGGCCCGGCGCGATCAAGGTCTTCATGACCACCGCCCGCGAACACGCCTGGGTGCCCGCCGTCATGGGCTGCTCCGAGGTCGGCGGTGAGGTCTGGACCCGCGAGGCCGACCTGGACGCGCTCGAACTCGGCGACGAGGCCATCGTCGACACCTCCACCTTCTCGCTCTCCGGCCGCGCCATGCGCAACGTCCGCCAGATGGTCAAGCGGATCGAACGCAACGGCTACTCCTGCAAGGTCCGCCGGGTCGGCGACCTCACCCTGGAGGAGAAGCGCCAGATCGCTGACGCGGCCGCCCGCTGGCGCGGCACCGACACCGAACGCGGCTTCTCCATGGCGCTCGGCCGCTTCGGCGACGCCGGCGACGACGACTGCGTGGTCGTCACGGCGCACAAGGCCCCCGAGGAGGGGGAGAGCGCTTCCGGCGGCGACGACCTGAAGGCCGTGCTGCACTTCGTCCCGTGGGGCGACGACGGCATCTCGCTGGAACTGATGCGCCGCGACCGGGAGGCCGACCCCGGCCTCAACGAACTGCTGATCGTCGCCGCCCTCCAGGAGGTCGGCGCGATGGGCATCCGGCGGGTCTCGCTGAACTTCGCGATGTTCCGCTCGGCGCTCGCCCGCGGCGAGCGGATCGGCGCCGGGCCGGTGCTGCGGGCCTGGCGCGGGTTGCTGGTGTTCCTGTCGCGGTGGTTCCAGATCGAGTCGCTGTACAAGTTCAACGCGAAGTTCCAGCCGGTCTGGGAGCCCCGGTTCCTGGTCTACCAGCAGACCCGCGACCTCCCGCGGATCGGCTTCGCCGCGATGCAGGCGGAGGCGTTCATCACGCTCGGCATGCCGCGGTTCGGGCGCAAGCGGCAGCGGCAGGGGCTCATGCCGGAGGTTCCGGCGCAGCTGGGCAAGGCGGCGTAGCGGGCGCGGAGGGGTGCGAAAGCAGGGGCGCGGGGAACTGCGCGGGCAAGGAGTGAGCGCCGGCTAGGTCGCGATCAAGTGCAGGTCATTGTCCTGCGTCGCGATCTTGCGGTTGGGTGCCTTCCGCTGCGCGCAGTTCCCCGCGCCCCTGTTGGTGCACCCCCTGCCGTTTCCCCGCGCCTTGTTGGGGCGACCGATAATGGGTCGTATGAGCGAAAACCTCCCTGGCCTGCCCGTCCTGGACCGTTGTGCGGTGATGGGGGTGGTGAATGTCACGCCGGATTCGTTCTCGGACGGGGGGATGTGGCTGGATCCGGCGAAGGCGATCGCGCATGGGCTGGAGCTGGTGGCGCAGGGGGCTGACCTGGTGGACGTGGGTGGGGAGTCGACCCGGCCGGGGGCTCTGCGGGTGACGGAGGAGGAGGAGCTGCGCCGGGTGGTGCCGGTGGTGGCCGAGCTGGCCCGGGCGGGGGTGGTGGTGTCGGTGGACACCATGCGGGCGGGGGTGGCGCGGGCCGCGGTGGAGGCGGGGGCGAAGATCGTCAACGACGTGTCCGGAGGACTCGCGGACGCGGAGATGGCCCGGGTGGTCGCCGAGACCGGCGCGCCGTTCGTGGTGATGCACTGGCGCGGGCAGTCGGCGGACATGGACGCGTTGGCGGTGTACGAGGACGTGGTCGCGGACGTGGTGCGGGAGCTGACCGTCCGGGTGGAGGACCTGCTCGCGGCGGGGGTGAAGGAGGATCAGCTGATCCTGGACCCCGGCCTGGGGTTCGCCAAGACCAGTGCGCACAACTGGGCGCTGCTGGGCCGGCTGGACGCGCTGACGGCGCTGGGGCGGCCGGTGCTGGTCGCGGCTTCGCGCAAGCGCTTCCTGGGTACGCTGCTGGCCAACCCGGAAACCGGGGAGCTGCGCCCGGCGCGGCAGCGGGACGACGCCACGGCGGCGGTCTCGGTGCTGTCGGCGAAGGCGGGTGCCTGGGCGGTCCGGGTGCATGACGTGTCCGGCACGGCTGACGCCGTACGAGTCGTCGCGGCCTGGGAGCAGGCGGAGCAGAGGGGGTAGGCGTGGCGGAGGCAGTGAGCGGCAACGACCGGGCAGCGGCGCTGGAACCGGACGAGGAAGCCGTGCTGGCGGCCAATCAGACGCTGTACGAGGCCCTGGAGAACGGGGACTTGGACGCCGTCGAGTCGATCTGGCTGGGGCCGGGCGAGGCGGACGACAAGGGCGGGGTGTTCTGCGTGCACCCGGGCTGGCCGATGCTGGTCGGCCGGGCCCAGGTGACGCGTTCGTACATGCTGATCATGGCGAACACCGAGTACATCCAGTTCTTCCTGACGGATGTGGAGGTGGACGTGCAGGGAGATGTGGCGCTCGTCACCTGCACGGAGAACATTCTGTCCGGCGGGGAGCCCGAGGAGGAGGGCGAACTGGGGCCGCTGGTCGGCGGGAAGGTCGTGTCGACGAACCTGTTCCGGCGTACTTCGGACGGCTGGAAGCTGTGGTCGCACCACGGTTCGCCGGTTCTCACCAGCGGCGACGACGAGGACGACGAGGAGGAGTGAGGGCCGTCCGTCAAGGGCCGCGGTGGCCGGTCCGATCGGGTGGGCAGCCGGGGAGGCGGTCCGGGGCGGTCAGCACTCGAAGGTAGATTCGAGGGGCGGCGGGCGACGGTGCCCGCCGGTCCCCGCCGCGGCGGGGCCGTCAGCTGGGAGCAGTGATTCTTTTGCTGGACCGCGTCACTCTGCGTGGGCTCCGTGCCCGCGGCCATCACGGCGTGTTCGAACGGGAGCGGATCGAGGGACAGACCTTCGTCGTCGATCTGACGCTGTTCCTGGACACCCGTCCGGCCGCCGCGAGTGACGATCTGACCCGCACCGCGCACTACGGCGTGATCGCGGAGGAGGTCACCGCGGCGATCGCGGGCGACCCGGTCGACCTGATCGAGACGCTGGCCCAGCGGATCGCCGACCAGTGCCTGCGGCACGAGGTGGTCGAGGAGGTCGAGGTCGTCGTGCACAAGCCCGACGCCCCGATCACCGTCCCGTTCGACGACGTCACCATCACGATCCGCCGGAGCCGCGCTTGATGGCGTCCGGTGGAGCCCGAGTGGAGGGAACTCCCATGGCCACCACAGACCCGACCGCCACGCGGACCACGTTCGACCTGCAGGGCAAGGTGGACCGCGTGGAGTCCACCCTGCACGAGTCGCGGACCGCCGCGGTCGCGCTCGGCAGCAACCTGGGCAACCGTCTGGAGACCCTGCAGGGCGCGGTCGACGCGCTGGAGGACACCCCCGGTGTCCGGGTGACCGCGCTGTCCGCGGTGTACGAGACGGACGCCGTGGGCGGGCCCGCCGGCCAGCCCAACTACTTCAACGCCGTCGCGGTGCTGCGCACCTCGCTGCCGCCGCGGGACCTGCTGGAGCGGGCCAACGCCGTGGAGGACGCGTTCGGCCGGGAACGCACCGTCCGCTGGGGTTCCCGCACCCTGGACGTCGACATCCTCACCTACGAGGGCGTGCTCAGCGACGACCCGCAGCTGACCCTGCCGCACCCGCGCGCCCACGAGCGGGCGTTCGTGCTGGCGCCGTGGCAGGACGCCGACCCGCAGGCCGAGGTGCCCGGGCACGGGCCGGTCGCGGAGCTGCTGGCGGCCCTCGGCGGGGCCGAGGGCCAGGGCGTGCGGCTGCGCGCCGACCTGCAGCTGCGACTGCCGGAGTGAGCGGCCCGGGAACTTCCGGCGGGGTGCGGGCGTAGCTCCCTGCGGGTGCGGCCCGGCCGGTACGGTGGGCTGGTCGCCGTGACCCGCCGGACCTCCGGGCCGTGAAGAGGCCGGGACGAACCACTGGGAAGGAAGCCCGTCCGCGTGAAGCCGCTCCGTCTCCGCCTGCTGCTCGGCATCACCGCCATCACGGGGCTGCTGTCCTGGGGCGGCGCCCGGCTGTGGGACTCGCTGGGCACACTGCCCGGGGTACCCGCGTACGCGCCGTTCGTGCTGGCGGCGATCGCCGTGGTGCTGCTGGCCGTGGCGATCTCGCTGCGGTCGCGGCTGAAGGCGATCCGGGAGCGGCAGCCGGGTGCGAAGCGGGTCGATCCGCTGCACGCGGCGCGGGCGCTGGTGCTGGGGCAGGCCAGTGCGCTGGTGTCGGCGGTGGTGACCGGGGTGTACGCGGGCGTCGGGGTGTTCCTGCTCGGCTCGCTGGAGGTCGCCGCCCGCCGGGCGCAGGCCGCGACGGCGCTGTTCTCGGTGCTGGCCGGCGCGGCGGTGATCGCGGTGGCGCTGTGGCTGCAGCACATCTGCAAGCTTCCCGAGGACCACGACGACCCGGACCACCCGCGCGGCACGGCCGCGTCCTCGCGCTGATCTCCCCGCCGGATCCGGTCGCGCTGCGTGGTGGGACGTACGCGGCCCGTGTTTCTGTCGGCGTGTCAAGGGCGGAATGGGGGCCGAGGCTGACAGCGCCTCGATTCGCACGCTAGTTTCTAGCCATGTCTCGCGGACGCCACCGTCATTCCTCCGTCCTTGGCCGGTCGCTGCCACCGGTCGCCTCCGGTGTGCTCGTGGTCGCGGCGGTGGCCGCGCTGGTGGCCAGTCCGGATCAGATCGTGGCCCGCTCGGTCGGGGTCGCCGCGGTGGTCGCGGTGGTCGGCCTGGCGCTGGTGCTGCGGCAGCGCGACCGGGCCGCCCGGAACGCCGCCGAGGTGGCCATGGTGCGCCGGCTGCGCGCCGAGGAGAGCTACGAGGAGCAGATCGCCGAGGCCGAGTACGCGGCCGAGGTCGCCGAGGAGCGGGCCACCCGTTTCGGGCGGCGCCTGACCGCGGAGAAGTCCCGGCTGGCGAAGGCGGAGACCGAGATCGCCCGGCTGCTGCGCGAGCGCGCGGTGCTGGTCGCCGAGCAGGCGCTGAAGGAGGCCGAGGCGGCCCGCCGGGCGCTCGAGGCGACCCGGCCCAAGAACCCGGCCACCCCGGCCGCGTTCGTCCGCGCACAGGCCGCGCTGCGGCACCTGGAGCGGCAGGCCGTGACGGCCGAGGCGCGTCGCGCGGTCGACGAGCGGGCCCAGGTCGAGCTGCGGCCGCGGATGCCCGAGCCGGTGCCGGCCACCGGTTCGGCGGCGCTGCGCCCGGTCGGCCCGGCGCTGCCCGCCCCGCGCCCGCAGGACGTCGAGCAGGCGGCCCCGGCGGCCCCGCAGCGGCCGCGGGCGGCGGCGTTCAGCTTCTTCGGCCGGCCGGGCGCCGCCCGGGCCGCGCTGCGGGCGGCCGCGCCGGCCCCGGCGGTCGGCGACCTGGCGGACGTGGTGGGCGACGAGGCGATGGCCGACAGCGAGCGCTACGCGGTGCTGGACGCCGCGCCGGTGGACGCCGCGCAGCCCGCGCACCGCGCGGTCGAGCAGCCGCCGAGCCACCAGCACGCGGAGTCCGACACCGAGCCCGTCGAGGTGGTCGACCTGACCGTGCACGACGAGACCGAGGTGCTGGAGCTGCCCGAGCTGCGGGCCGGCCGCCCCTGACGACGCGAAAGGGCCCCCGCTCCGGACGGAGCGGGGGCCCTTTTCACGTGCCGGCGGCTGCTCAGACGTTGACGCCGAAGTCCTGGGCGATGCCGGCCAGGCCGGAGGCGTAGCCCTGGCCGATGGCGCGGAACTTCCACTCGGCGCCGTTGCGGTACAGCTCGCCGAAGACCATGGCGGTCTCGGTGGCGGCGTCCTCGGAGAGGTCGTAGCGGGCGATCTCGGCGCCGCCGGCCTGGTTGAGCACCCGGATGTAGGCGTTGCGGACCTGGCCGAAGCTCTGGCCGCGGGTGTTGCCGTCGTAGATCGACACCGGGAAGGCGATCCGGGTGACGTCGGCGGGCAGCGCGGCCAGGTTGACGTTGATCGACTCGTCGTCGCCCGCGCCTTCGCCGGTGCGGTTGTCGCCGGTGTGCACGACGGTGCTGTCCGGGGTGCTGGTGTTGTTGAAGAAGACGAAGTGGCGGTCGGAGTAGACCCGGCCCTCGCCGTTCAGCACGATCGCGCTGGCGTCCAGGTCGAACTCGGTGCCGGTGGTGGTGCGCACGTCCCAGCCGAGGCCGACGGTGACCGCGGTCAGGCCGGGGGCTTCCTTGGTCAGCGAGACGTTGCCACCCTTGGAGAGGCTCACGGGCATGGTCTGTGGTGTCCCTTCGGTCGGTTTTGACCGGAGAACGTGGGACGGGCGGCCGTTGGTTCCACCGCTCCGTGGACGGACGGATTTCTCCCCCGATCGGCCGCCCGGCGCCGGGTCAGATGCGCGGGTACCGGCCCTGCACGGTCCAGATGTTCGGATTGTCGGCCAGGTCCTCGTGCAGCTCGAACAGGTCGGCCAGCACGTCCTGCAGGAAGTCCCGGGCCTCCCGGCGCAGTTCGGCGTGCCGGACCACCAGCGGCTCGTCGTCCGGCCGCCAGGTGGCGGTGATCTCCACCCAGCCGAACCGGCGGGCGAAGCGCAGCAGTTCGGTGTTCTGGGTGAAGTCCAGGTCCTCGGTGCGCACCCGGGCCTCCCGGCTGCCGCGCGGGTCCTCGTCCAGGCGCTCGACGATGTCGCACAGCGCCCAGGCGAAGTCCAGCACCGGCACCCAGCTCCAGCGGGTCTCCACGCCGGCGCCGTCGTCGGTCTCCAGGTAGACGTCCCCGGCGAACAGGTCGTGCCGCAGCGCGCGGACCGGCGCGGTGCGGTAGTCGGTCTGCGGGGGGTCGGGGAAGCGGTTGGACAGGGAGTAGCCGAGCTCGATCACGCCCGCCATTGTGCCGGGTTAATCGGGTGACGGCCGCCGGGCCCGGGCGGGATGATGGCGGTATGACTGAGCCCGTGCGCGTACGGGGTTCGGTGGTCGTCCCCGACGCCGAGCTCGTCTGGCGCTTCTCCCGTTCCTCCGGCCCCGGCGGCCAGCACGTCAACACCTCGGACAGCAAGGTCGAGCTGCGCTGGGACCTGGCGGCCTCCGACGCGCTGCCGCAGGTGTGGAAGGACCGCGCCCTGGAGCGGCTGGCCTCCCGGCTGGTCGACGGGGTGCTGGTGGTGCGCGCCTCCGAGCACCGCTCGCAGTGGCGCAACCGCGAGATCGCGGCCGCCCGGCTGGCCTCGCTGCTCGGCGAGGCCACCGCGCCGCCGCCGAAGGCCCGGCGGGCCACCAAGCCGAGCCGGGGCATGGTCGAGCGGCGGCTGGAGAACAAGCGGCACCGCGCCACGCTGAAGCAGGGGCGGGGCCGGATCAAGCCGGAGTGACGGCCGGGGCCTGCCCCCGTCAGCCCAGGTGGCGGTAGCCGGCCCGGAAGTACACCAGCGGCTTCGCGGCCGGGGCGGGCACCCGCGCGGCCAGCACGCGGCCGAGCACCAGGGTGTGGTCGCCGGCCGGGATGCGCCGCTCGGTGCGGCACTCGACGGTGGCGAGCGCGCCGTCGATCAGCGGGGCGCCGGAGTGCGGGCCGCGCTGCCAGGCGGCGTCGGCGAACAGCAGGCGGTCGCTGAGCCGGCCCTTCATGGCGAACCGGGAGGCCAGCGTGCGGTGCTCCTCGCCGAGCAGCGACACCGCCCAGGTCTCGGCCCGGGTGAGCAGGTCGTCCATCCGGGAGTCCTCGCGCACCGAGATCAGCACCAGCGGTGGCTCCAGCGACACCGACAGGAACGAGGTGGCGGTCATGCCCGCGTCCTCGTCCTCCTCGGGGTCGTGCACGGTCACCAGCGAGACGCCGGCCGCCAGTTGGCCGAGGGCGGCGCGGAACTCCTCGGGAGTGGCGCCGGCATCCGCGACGGGGGCGGTGGGGGAGGTGGGGGACTGGGGGGAGCTGTACACGTACCGCACGGTAGTCGCCGGGCGGTCGTGCCGGTATCGGGCCCTGGTCGTAGGTCGGCTCGGTCGCTGGGCCGAGCGCACGGGAGGCGCGTCGCCGGAAGTCGCCTGGCGGGCGTCCTGTCGTTCCCTGCCGTTTCCGAATACGATCATCACTTCATCATTATGTGATTTGAGTCACACTGACAGCCTATTGCTGACCGAGCGTGCCTATCGGAGTGCTCGCTGTGATTCAGTTCTTCTGGCAATCGGACGACAACCTTTCAAGACCATCCGAAGCAGCCGGGGAGCCCCCGCATGGAAGCCGAGTCGGAGCCCTACGTCCGCCTCGCGACCCTCCGCACCTTGCACCGGGTCGTGGCGGACCTCAACGCTGCCCGGAGCCTGGCGGGGACCCTGCAGGCGGTCGTCGAGGGAGCGGTCCACGGGCTCGGATTCGACGCCGCCGCGGTCAGCCTGGTGCGGCCCGACGGCGACCTGGTGATCGCCGCCGTCTGGGAGATCGAGGAGAGCACCTTCGGCGGCCCCGCCGTCCTGCTCGGCCAGGTCGGCTCCCGCGAGTCCTGGGACCGGATGCTCCAGGTCGCCGACCACTGGGGCACCCTGCGCTTCATCCCGCACGACCGCGGCTGGGCCATCGGCACCGACATCCCCACCTGGACCGGCGACGGCCCGATGCCCGTCTACGACAACGACTGGCACCCCGCCGACGTGCTGCTCGCCCCCATGTACAGCGCCGGCGGCGACCTGCTCGGCATCCTCTCGGTGGACCGCCCGCGCAGCGGCAAACGCCCCGGCGCGTGGACCCGCGAAGCGCTGGAGATGTTCTCCCTCCAGGCCTCCATAGCCATCGGCAACGCCCGGCTGCGGGCCGAGATGCAGCGCGCCCTGGCCCGGCTGGAGAAGGAGCAGCAGGCCCTGCGGGCCAGCGAGGAATCCTTCCGGCAGGCCTTCGAGTACGCCCCCAGCGGCATGGCCATCACCGAACTGCACGGCGACGGCACCGGCCAGCTCACCCGCGTCAACGACGCCCTGTGCCGCCTGCTCGGCCGCCCCCGGGCCACCCTGCGCCAGCAGCGCTTCGTCGACCTGGTCCACCCCGACGACCTGGAGCTGCTGCTGCGCACCAGCGCCGAGGGCGGCCGGGCCGAACTGCGGCTGTCCCGGCGCGACGGCGGTTACCAGTGGGTGTGCCTGCGCAACTCGGTGGTCGCCGACGCCACCGAGGGGCCCAGCTTCCTGCTCACCCACGTCGAGGACATCGAGGAGCGCAAGCGGCACGAGCTCCAGCTCGCCCACCGGGCCAGCCACGACGCCCTCACCGGCCTGCCCAACGGCGCCGAGCTGCGGGCCCGGCTGGCCCGCCGGCTCTGTTCCCGCCCCCCGCTGCCCGCCCCCGGCCCGCACGGACAGGCACTGTCGCCCGGCCACGGCCTCCTGGACGGCCCGCAGGTGCCCGTGGCCCCCGTCCCCCTCGCGCACGGCTACGCGCCGCCCGACGGCGCCCTGGACCGCGCCCGGGAGGCCTTCGCGGCCGGCGTGGCGTTCCACGAGGACGCCGCCACCGCCCACCACGTGCACGCCGTCGTCCCCGCCGACCCGCCCGGCGGCGAACTCTGGCACGGCCACCGCCGCCCCGGCCCCGACAAGGGGCTCGCCGTCCTCTACTGCGACCTCGACGGCTTCAAGCTGGTCAACGACCGCTACGGCCACAACGCCGGCGACGCCGTGCTGATCGAGATCGCCCGCCGGCTCCAGCAGGTCGTCCGGGAGGGCGACACGGTGGCCCGGATGAGCGGCGACGAGTTCGTGGTGCTGGCCGACGCCATCGGCCGCGAGGAGGCCAAGGAGCTCGCCGGGCGGCTGCGCAGCGCCATCCTGCCGCCGATGCGGATCGACAACCGGGCCGTCCGGGTCGGCGTCAGCCTCGGCATCGGCTGGGCCGGCTGCGGCATGAGCATCGACGAGGTCCTGCACTCCGCGGACGAGCGGATGTACGACGAGAAGCGCACCCGCGGCGGCGCGGCCCGCGGCTCGCGCGGCGAGCGCTCGCACCGCCGGGCGGGCTGAACCGCTTACACCGTGTTCGAGCACGGCAGGTAGGGTGCCCTGGGTACGAGAGCATCCAGTCCTGGGGAGTTGACCGTGACGACGGCCGGCAGCAACGACGGCGCGGACGAGGACGACCCGTTCGCGTACCTCTACCGCCCCGCCGAGGGCGAGGAGCCCGCGCCCGAGCGGCCCCGGACCGGCTACAGCCGCCCGATGGAGGTCGGCCGCGCCAACTACGGCGAGCGCCCCGTCCACCCGCAGGCCCCGCCGTCCCCCGGTTACCCGCAGGCCGCCCCCGGGCAGGAGACCACCGCGCTGCCGCCGCAGCAGTCCCGGTACGCCGAGCGCTCCCGGCCCCGGCCCGGCGAGGACCGGCCGGCCGGCCGCGGCAAGGCCGCCGTGATCGGCGCCGTCGCGGTGGTCGCCGCGATCGCCATCGGCGCGGGCGTCGCGCTGTCCACCGGCGACCCGGACGGCGGCAAGAGCCAGGCCGGCGGCGCCACGCACAGCCCGTCCGCCCCGGCCGAGCCCACCTCGTCGGCGCCGCCGTCCAGCGCGGCGCCCAGCCCGAGCACGCTCTCCGGCGGTACGGACGTCGCCGACGCCGCCGGCATGAAGCTCAGCGGAGGCAGCACGGCCGCGAACCAGGTGGCGGGCGCGAAGGCGGCCGGCGGCAAGTACGTCGACGGCCTCGGCGCGGTCGGCGCGTCGGTCTCCTGGGACGTCGACATGCCCGCCGCCGGACAGTTCCAGATCTGGCTGCGCTTCAACAACAGCGGCCAGAACGCCACCGCGACGGTCGCGGTCGACGGCCAGCCCACCTACACCCCTATAAAGCTGAACAACTACAGCCCCGGCCTGCCGCCGGACAGCTCCTGGTACTCGTCCTGGGTCAGCGGAACGGTCGCCCAGCCCGGCCACCACACCATCTCGGTGTCCTGCCAGGCCGGCAACCAGTGCGGCTTCCTGCTCGACCAGATCGCCGTCACCCCGAACGGGACCTCCAAGCCCCAGGGCTGGTGATCCGGCCCGACCATGGGCCGGCCGCGGCCCGGGCCTCCGGGTAGGTCCGGGCCGCAGCGGGTGTCGTCAGGCCGAGGTGTGGACCACCCGGGCCAGTTGTTCGACGGTGCGGGTCATCGCGTCGCGGGCGGCGGTGAGGTACTTGCGGGGGTCGGTGACGGTGGGGTGGGCCGTCAGGTGTTCGCGGACGGCGGCGGTGTAGGACAGGTTGAGCGCCGTGCCGATGTTGATCTTCACCATGCCGGCCGCGACCGCCGCCGTGAGCTGCCCGTCGGGGACGCCGGAGCTGCCGTGCAGGACCAGCGGGACGGGGACGGCGGCGGCCAGCTCGCGGATCAGGGCGAGGTCGAGGTCGGCGGTGCGCGAGGTCATCGCGTGCGAGGAGCCGACGGCGACGGCCAGTGCGTCCACGGCGGTGTCGGCGACGTAGCGGGCGGCCTCCGCCGGGTCGGTGCGGGCGCCGGGGGCGTGCGCGGACAGCGGCGGTTCGCCGTCCTTGCCGCCGACCTTGCCGAGTTCGGCCTCCAGGTGCAGGCCGTGGCGGTGCGCCCAGGCGGCGGCCTCGGCGGTGGCCTTGACGTTCTCGTCGTGCGGCAGCGCGGAGGCGTCGAACATCGCCGAGGAGAAGCCGGCGGCGGGGGCTGCGCGCAGCAGGTCGAAGTCCTCGCAGTGGTCGAGGTGCAGCGAGACGGGGACGCGGGCGGCGGCGGCGATCTCCGCGCAGGCCCGGGCGATCGGCAGCAGGCGGCCGGCGCGGTAGGCGATTGCGTTCTGGCTGAGCTGGAGCACGACGGGCGTGCCTGCGGCTTCGGCGCCGGCGGCGATCGCCTCGGCGTGCTCCAGGGTGATCACGTTGAAGGCGGGCAGTCCGCGCCGGTCGGCGGCGGCGGAGGCGAGCAGGTCGGAGGTAGGGGCGAGCGGCAAGGGGGTCTCCCGGGTGGGGTGAGCAACGAGGCGCAGGTTCCGCTGCTCACCCTCCCCGTGGCGGGAGCGACCGGGGGCGAACCCCAGTCGGGTCAGGCCGGGTTGCCGGCCCTGGTGAAGCGGTCCGCGCCGACGATCCACTCACCGCGGCGCATCACCGCGGCGAGCTCGTAGGTGTCGGAGTCGAGGACGACCAGGTCGGCGTTCTTGCCTGCCTCCAGGGAGCCGAGGGTGTCGGCCAGGCCCATCAGCCGGGCCGGGACGGTGGACAGCGAGGTGACGGCCTGGTCCAGGGACAGGCCGAGCACGGTGACGGCGCGCCGGAAGGCGACGTCCAGGGTGAGGGTGGAGCCGGCGATGGAGCCGCCCTCGACGAGGCGGGCGACGCCGTTCTCGACCCGGACCTGGAGCGGGCCGAGCGGGTACATGCCGTCGCCCATGCCGGCCGCGCCCATCGCGTCGGTGATCAGCGCGACCCGCTCGGCACCGGCGGTGCCGTAGGCGAGTTCGAGCACCGAGGGGTGCAGGTGGATGCCGTCGTTGATCAGCTCGACGGTGACCCGCTCGTCCTCCAGCAGCGCGACGATCGGGCCGGGGGCGCGGTGCTGGATGCCCGGCATCGCGTTGAACAGGTGGGTGGCGACGGTGGCCCCGGCGTCGATCGCCTCCAGGGTGACCGCGTAGTCGGAGTCGGTGTGGCCGACGGCGGCGATGATGCCCCGGTCGGCGAGCATCCGGACGGACTCCAGGCCGCCGGGCAGCTCCGGGGCGAGGGTGAACATCTTCGCGTGGCCGCGGGCGGCGTCGGCGAGCTTGCGCACCAGCGCCGGGTCGGGGTCGCGCAGCAGGTCGGGGCGGTGGGCGCCGCACCGGTTGTGGGAGATGAACGGGCCCTCGAAGTGGATGCCGGCCAGGACGCCGTCCTCGACGAGTTCGGAGAGCACGGCCGCCTGGCGGCAGACCTCGTCGATCTCGCCGGTGACGGTGGAGGCCATCGTCGTGGTGGTGCCGTGTTCCAGGTGCGTGCGGGCGGCGGTGAGGGCCTCCTCGGCCACGCCGGACGCGTACGAGGCGCCGCCGCCGCCGTGCACGTGCAGGTCGACGAAGCCGGGGACGACGGTGTACCCGGTCAGGTCGAGGTCGCCGGGTGCCCGCTCGCCGCCGAGGTCCGCGATGCGCGGCCCCTCGACCGTGAGCCGGCCGCCTTCGATCACCCCGCCGGGAACGACGAGTCGGGCTCCGGCCAGTGCAGTACGGTCCGCGGTCACGCGGTCACCTCCATGGAGAGCAGATCCCAGGCGAGCAAACCGGCGCCCAGGGACGCGGCGGTGTCTTTGAGCATGGCCGGAACGACCTTCGGGGGCATCTGGAAGGTCAGGCGCTCGGTCACCGCCGCGCGCAGCGGCGTGAAGAGGGTGTCACCGGCCTCCGCCAGCCCGCCGCCGACGATCACCGTCGACGGGTCGAGCAGGCTCTGCGCGATCACGATGCCGTCGGCGAGCGCGTCCACCGCGTCCTGCCAGACCACCAGGGCCGCCGGGTCGCCGGCGTCGACGGCCAGCGCGCAGGCGGCGGCGTCGGCCTCGGGGTCGCCGGTGGCCTCGGCCCAGGCCCGGGACACCGCGGAGGCGGAGGCCAGGGTCTCCAGGCAGCCGCGGGCGCCGCAGCCGCACTGCGGGCCGCCGGGGCGGACCACCACGTGCCCGATCTCGCCGCCGTAGCCGTGGGCGCCGGCCTCGATCGTGCCGTGGATGCCGATCGCGCCGGCGATGCCGGTGCCGAGCGCGATGAACAGGAAGCGGTCGACTCCGCGACCGGCCCCGATCCGGCCCTCGGCGAGCCCGCCGGAGCGGACGTCGTGGCCGAGGGCGACGGGAATGTTGCCGAGGCGCTCGCCGAGCAGCTTGCGCATCGGCAGGTCCCGCCAGCCGAGGTTGGCGGAGAAGACCGCGATCCCGTTCCTCTCGTCGATCGTTCCCGGCACGGCGACGCCTGCCGCGAGGGGGGCGGCACCGAAGCGGGTGCGGCCCTCCTGCGCCAGGTCGGCGGCGAAGTCGAGGATGGTGGCGACGACGGCGTCGGTGCCGTGCTCCCGCCCGGTCGGTCGGCGTGCCTCGTACAGCACGGAGCCGTCCTGGGCGACCAGCGCGGCCTTCATGCCGGTGCCGCCTACATCGAGTGCGATGACGTGCTTCACGGGGGACAGTTTCCCTTGGCCAGGTCGAAGAGGTCTAGTCCAGTTGCTCGATTGGTCTGGTCCTGAGAGGTGAGCTTTGTCGCTCTTTGCCGACTCCTGGGGGTTTTCGGGGGCTTGGCGGACGGTCAGGTGAGGATGATCGAACGGGTCAGGTTGCGCGGCTCGTCCGGGTTCAGACCGCGGTGCGCGGCCAGCGCGACGGCCAGCTTGTGCACCCGGACCAGGTCGGCCAGCGGGTCCAGACCGCCCGCGCCCGAGTCGGCCACCAGCCGGCCGCCGACCGCCGCCACCTCGTCCGCCAGACCGGCCGGCAGCGCGCCGAACGCCCAGGCGGCGCGGCCCGGAGCGGTGATCGAGATCGGGCCGTGCCGGTATTCCATCGCCGGGTACGCCTCGGTCCAGGCCAGCGCGGCCTCGCGCATCTTCAGACCGGCCTCCTGGGCCAGGCCGTTGGTCCAGCCCGCGCCGAGGAAGGAGATCTGCTCCAGCTCGACCAGCTCCTGCGGCACCTGCCAGGCGACGGCACGCTCGGCGTCCGCGGCGGCCTCGGCGACGGTGGCGACGCCCACCGGGCGGGCCTCCTCCAGCTCCAGGTGGGCGCGGAGCAGGGCCAGCACGGTGGTGGCGAAGCGGGTCTGCACCACCGAGCGCTCGTCGGCGAAGCCCAGGTCGATCAGGTGGCCGGCGTCCGCGGCCACCGGCTTGTCCGGGCAGGCGGTGATCGCGGTGCTCGGCAGGTCGGTGTCGGCGAGCAGCCGCAGCACCTCGGTGGTGGTGCCGGAGCGGGTGATCGCCAGCACCCGGTCGTAGCGGCGGCCGTGCGGGAACTCGGAGGCGGCGAAGGCGTCGGTCTCGCCGTGGCCGCCGGACTCGCGCAGCGTGGCGTAGGCCTGTGCCATGAACCACGAGGTGCCGCAGCCGACCACGGCCACGCGCTCGCCGCGCTGCGGCAGGCCGGCCGGGCCGCTCGCCGCCAGCGCCGCGGCGGTGCGCCAGTTCTCGGGCTGGGTGGCGATCTCCTCGCCGGTCAGGGACGGGTGCGGCATGGGTGCGGACTCCTTCGGCTGTCACCGGACGGCGGCGTTCCCGCGGCGCATTCCTGCGAGCGGGCGAGCTGTGCGCAAATCTGATTGTTTTATAGCTGTTTCGCGCAGCATTGCGCAATGCATCCGCCGTGACTGCGGTGTGCGAAGCTGTCCCGACCGAGCCGCGGGGCGCGCGGTGGCGAGCGCGGAAGGAGCGGAACGGTGTCCAGGTACGAACGGTGGAACGCGCTGCTGGAACTGCTGGCCGAGCACGGCAAGTTGGACGTCGAGGAGGCGGCCGGCGCGCTGAATGTCTCGGCCGCGACCATCCGGCGCGACCTCGACCAGCTGGCCCGCCAGCAGATGGTCACCCGCACCCGGGGCGGCGCGGTGGCGCACAGCGTCTCCTACGATCTGCCGCTGCGCTACAAGACCGCCCGCAACGCCGACGCCAAGCAGCGGATCGGCGCCCTGGTGGCCGGCCTGATCGCGCCCGGCGAAGTGGTCGGCCTGAACGGCGGCACCACCACCACCGAGGTGGCCCGCGCCCTCGCCGTCCGCCCCGACCTGGCCGAGCACCCCGAGAACGGGCAGAGCCTCACCGTGGTCACCAACGCGCTCAACATCGCCAACGAGCTGACGGTCCGCCCGCAGGTGAAGATCGTGGTCACCGGCGGCGTCGCCCGCCCGCAGTCGTACGAGCTGATCGGCCCGCTGGCCGCCCAGGTGCTCGGCGAACTCACCCTGGACACCACGGTGCTGGGCGTGGACGCGATCGACGCCGAGCACGGCGCCACCGCCCACCACGAGGGCGAGGCGGCGGTCAACCGGCTGCTCGCCGAGCGGGCCCGCCGGGTGGTGGTGGCCGCCGACTCCTCCAAGCTGGGCCATCGCGCCTTCGCCCGGATCTGCGGCCTGGACCGGGTGGACATCCTGGTCACCGACGACCAGGTCCCCGACCCGGTGGCGGCCGCCTTCGCCGACGCAGGGGTCACCGTTCTGAAGGCGTGAACGTCCTATAATCGGACAGTTTCTGATGGTCCGTCACACTGAGCGCAACTGGATGTGACACTTCGTTAACTCCGTTCCGACAAGCCTGGACCGGGCCGTCGGACGCCTGTCAGGGTCACGCTGTAACCCTTACGAAGGCGGTCCATCCGTGAAGCGATCAGCGCTGCTCCCCCTGCCCATCGTCGGATCCCTGCTGCTCACCGGCTGCGGAGTCCTGGACATGTCGGGGGGTGTCACGCTCAACCTGGTCGCAGCCGACTACGGCGACAACGAGGCCAACTCCAGCTCGGTCTACTGGAACGACCTGGCCCGCCGCTTCGAGGCCGCCAACGCCGGCATCAAGGTCAAGGTCGACGTGGTCAGCTGGAACGACATCGACAAGCACCTCGCCGACCTGATCGCCAAGGGCAACACCCCCGACATCGCGCAGACCGGCGGCTACGCCGAGCAGGTCGCCGCCAACCGCCTCTACCCGGCCGGCGACGTGCTCTCCAACCGCACCCAGGTCAACCTGCTCGACTCCTTCGCCAAGGCCGGCCAGGTGCTCGGAAGCCAGTACGGCATCCCGTTCATCTCCTCCAGCCGGGTCTTCTTCTACAACAAGGACATCTTCGCCAAGGCCGGCATCGCCAACCCGCCCGTCACCTGGGACGACGTCCGCCGCGACGCCGAACTGATCAAGGCCAGGGTCCCCGGCGTCATCCCGTACGCGCTGCCGCTCGGCCCCGAGGAGGCCCAGGGCGAGGCGATGATCTGGACCATGAGCGGTGGCGGCGGACTCTCCGACGTCGCCGGCAACTACACCATCGACAGCCAGGCGAACCGCGCCACCTTCAACTGGCTGCGCACCAACCTGGTCGAGAAGCGCCTCACCTACGACGACCCGGCCAAGGTCGACCGCAAGGCCGCGTTCGCGGACTTCGGGGCCGGCAAGGCCGCCATGCTCAACGGCCACCCCGGGCTGATCAGCAAGGCCGTCGCGGGGAACATTCAGTACGGCACCGCGGTGATCCCGCGCAAGGACACCGGCGTCAAGCCCTCGACCCTCGGCGTCGCCGACTGGGTGATGGCGTTCAAGGCGAACGGCCACCGGGCGGAGATCAAGAAGTTCCTCGACTTCGCCTACACGAAGGAGAACACCATCAAGTTCGACGAGCAGTACAACATGCTGCCCGTCACCCAGGACACCCTCGAGGAGATGTCCGCCAACCCCGGGCACAAGGACCTCAACGAGTTCCTCAACGCGCTGCCGAGCGCCAACTTCTACCCGCTCGGCGACCCGTCCTGGGACAAGGTCTCCAGCATGCTCAAGCAGCGCATCGGCGAGGCCGTGCGGCCCGGCACGACGGACGTGCTCGGCGACCTCCAGTCCGCCGCCGCGGCCGAGGCGTCGCGGGCCCGCAAGGGCTGACGGCCGCGGCGCGGCGCCCGGCCGGGGGCTGACGGTCCTGGTGCTTAGCCTGGACGCATGGCCGAACTGACCGACCGCGACCGGGCGGTACTCGAACTGGAAGCACGCGGGTGGCGGACCGCCGGCGCCAAGGAACAGGCGATCCGGCAGGAACTCGGCATCTCCGCCACCCGCTACTACCAGCTGCTCAACGCCCTGCTCGACCGGCCGGAGGCACTCGCCCACGCACCCGTCCTGGTCAACCGGCTGCGGCGGGTGCGGCAGGGGCGGCGTGACGCCCGGTAGTGACGCGATCAGGGCCCGCCGGGGGCCCCGGCCGGGTAGCGTCGGGGCCATGGGAATTGCTGAGCAGATCACGTCCCAGGCAGGGCGGACCGGACTGGCGGGCCTGCTCGCCGACCCGCGCTCCGCGGTCGTGGGACTCGACTTCGACGGCACGCTCGCCCCGATCGTCGCCGACCCCGAGAGGGCCCGCGCCCACCCCGGCGTCGTCCCCGCCCTCACCGCGCTCGCCCCGCTGGTCGGCTCGGTCGTCATCGTCACCGGCCGGCCCGCGGCGACCGCTGCCGCGTACGGCGGCTTCGGGGCTGTCGCCGGGCTCGAACACCTCACCGTCCTCGGCCACTACGGCGCGGAACGCTGGGACGCGCGGACCGGTGCCGTCACGGCGGCGCCGGCGCCGCCGGGGGTTGCTGCCGTTCGGGGCGAACTTCCTTCGCTGCTGGGGGAGTTGAAGGCTGCCGGCGGCGTTTCCGTGGAGGACAAGGAACGGGCGCTGGCGGTGCACACCCGGCGGGCGGACGACCCCGACGGTGAACTCGCGCGCCTGCGCGCCCCGTTGGCCGAACTGGCCGCGCGGCACGGCCTGGTGGTCGAACCCGGCCGGATGGTCCTCGAACTGCGCCCGCCCGGCGTCGACAAGGGCGTCGCCCTGCGGAAGTTCCTCGCCGAACGGGAAGCCGGGCCGGTGCTGTTCGCGGGCGACGATCTCGGGGACGTCGCCGCGTACGAGGAGGTCGAGTCGCGCCGGAAGGACGGCCACCCCGGCCTGCTGGTGTGCAGCGGCCCCGTCACCGGCGAGGCCCCCGTCCGCGAGCTGGCCGATCGCGCGGACCTGGTGGTGGCGGGGCCGGCGGGGGTGGTGGACCTGCTCAGTGAGCTGGCGGAGCTGTTGGGCGCGTAAGCGGGGGTGCGACAAGCGCAAGCCCGCTTACGCGCCCAACCGCTCCTACAGCGCGTGGAGCTGGTCCAGGAACCACTGCTGTGGAGGCAGTGCCGTTGCCGCGGACGCCAGGCGCTTGGTGCGGTCGGCGCGGTCGGCGGGGGGCATGGTGAGGGCCTGGGCCAGGGCGTCGGCGGTGGCGATGACGTCGAAGGGGTTGATGGTGATCGCGTCGTCGGCGAGTTCCGCGTGGGCGCCGGCCTCGCGGGAGAGGACCAGGGCGCAGCCGTGGTCGGAGACGACGGGGACTTCCTTGGCGACCAGGTTCATGCCGTCGCGGACGGGGTTGACCAGGGCGACGTCGGCGAGCCGGTACGCGGCGAGGGAGCGCGGGAAGTCGTCGTCGACGTGCAGGATGAGCGGCTGCCAGTCGGCGGTGGCGAACTCGGCGTTGATCTCCTCGGCGAGCCGCCGCACTTCGGCGGTGTACTCGCGGTACTCGGCGAGGTCGGTGCGCGAGGGGTAGGCGAAGGCGATGTGGACGACCCGGTCGTGCCATTCGGGGCGGGTGCGCAGCAGGTGCCGGTAGGCGAGCAGGCCGCGGACGATGTTCTTGCTGAGTTCGGTGCGGTCGACCCGGACGATGGTGCGCCGGTCGCCGACGGCTTCGCGCAGGGCGGCGAGGCGTTCGTCGACGTCGGGCCGGTGGGCGCGTTCGCGCAGGAACGCGGCGTCGGCGCCGAGGCCGTGGACGCCGAGCCGGGTGGTGCGGCCGGCGTACGTGACGGCGAGGACGTCGCGGTCGACGCTCGCGCCGAGGACGGCTTCGCAGCAGTCGGCGAAGGCGAGGGCCCAGCGGCGGGTGAGGAAGGCGGCGCGGTCGGCGCCGAGGATGCCGCGGAGGACTTCGGCGGCGACGTCGTCGGGCAGCAGCCGGTAGTACTCGGGCGGCGCCCAGGGGGTGTGCGAGAAGTGGCCGATGCGCAGGTCGGGGCGGAGTTCGCGGAGCAGCGCGGGGGTCAGCGAGAGGTGGTAGTCCTGCACCAGGACGGCGGCGCCGGGGGCGGCCTCGGCGGCGAGGGCCTCGGCGAAGGCGGTGTTGTAGGCCCGGTAGGCGGCCCATTCGGTGCGGAAGCCGGCGTCGAAGGCGGGTTTGGTGGGGATGTCGTACAGCAGGTGGTGGACGAACCACAGGGTGGAGTTGGCGACGCCGTTGTAGGCAAGGGCGAAGGTCTCCGGATCGATGTCCAGCATCCGGACGGCCTGTCCGCCGACGTCGTGGCCGGCCCGGTCGAGGCGCCCGTCGGGGGCCTGCCGGGCGGCGGTGCGGTCGGCGTCGGAGAGGGCGGCGCAGACCCAGACGGCGTTCGGGTCGTCGATCGCGGAGAGCCCGGAGACCAGGCCGCCGCCGCCTCTGCGGAGGCTCAGCGTGCCATCGTCCTCCGTGCGGAAGGACACCGGGCCGCGGTTGGAGGCCACCAGGATCGGGGCGGCTCCGGACTGCGTGGGGCGTTCGGACGCGTGATCGGCCATACAGCCAACCTTGCCGTGCGACCAGCCGACCAAACCACCCGGCGCGGCCCGCGACGGGTGAACGGCGGGCGTCAGCCGCGATGGCCGGTCGGCGGGCCGGAGTCGCGGGCGGGCAGGAAGTCGGGCAGCCACGGCGGGCGGCCGTCCGGGCACTTCCCGGGCAGGTACCACCCGCGCGGCGGGGTGAGGTTGTGCTCCAGGTCGACGGCGGCGACGGCGAGTGCGGTGAGCAGGGCGGCGAAGGCCGCGGCGAGCGCCCGGGTGAGCAGGCCGGGGGAGCGGCGGGTGAGGTACAGGGCGAGCAGGACGGCGAGGGGCGGCAGGAACAGGTAGCCGCACTCGTACGAGTTGAGCAGGTTGAACCGGGCGTCGTCGGTCAGGTCGTAGGTGACCGGCCGGGCCATGTTCAGGCAGTCGGACCAGGTGTCCTCGATCAGCCGCAGCACCCGGGACTCGACCGTGAAGCCGAGGACGGGCGCGAGCAGCAGGGCGAGGCAGCCGATGCCGGCGCCGGAACCGGAAGCGGCGGGCGCGGGTTCGGCTTCCGGGGTGGGGTCCATGCCGGGACGGACGTGGGGTGGCGGTCAGCGGTTGCGGTACTCGGGGACGGTGATCATCGGGGGGCGTTCGGCGGCGGGGACGGGGTGGGTGCGGGGGGTGAAGCCGGTGGCGGTGCGGGTGTACTGGGTGAGCAGGGGGCGGACGAGGTCGGGGTCGGCCTTGAGGCGGTGGGCGCGGTCGAGGCGTTCCAGGGCGGTGCGGTAGATGGTGGCGGCCATCCGGCCGAGGGCCTGGCCGTCCTGGTGGCGGTGGTGCCGGACGCCGACGTCGACCTGGGCCAGCGCGTCGAGCCCGACCAGTTCCAACGCGTCGACCAGCAGGCCGAGTTCGACGCCGTAGCCGGTCGGGAAGGGCAGCTGTTCGAGCAGGCTGCGGCGGGCCGCGTACTCGCCGCCGAGCGGCTGGACGAAGCCGGCCAGCTGCGGCCAGTGCAGGTTGAGCAGGGGGCGGGCGACCAGTTCGGTGACCCGGCCGCCGCCGGCCGGGACGACGGCGCCGTCGGCCTCGAACGGGCGGTCGTACATGGCCTTGACCAGGTGCAGGTCGGGGTCGGTGAGCAGGGGGCCGATGATGCCGGAGACGAACGCCGGGTCGAATTCGCGCAGGTCGGCGTCGATGTAGCAGACGATCGCGCCGCTGCTGGCGAGCAGTGAGCGCCACAGCACCTCGCCCTTGCCGGGGGCGGCGGGCAGCCGGGGCAGGATGGCGTCGCGGTGCACCACCCGGGCGCCGGCGGCGGCCGCGGCGGCGGCGGTGCCGTCGACCGAGCCGGAGTCGACCACCAGCAGTTCGTCGACCAGCGGGACGCGTTCCATCAGTTCGGTGCGGATGGTGGTGACGATCTCGCCGACGGTGGGTTCCTCGTCCAGGGCGGGCAGCACCACGCTGACGGTGCCGGCCGGGCCGGCGGCGCGTTTGGCGGCGAGCAGCCGGTCGAGCGGCCGGTCGGTGGCCGTCCAGGACCGGCGGCGCAGCCAGTCGGCCACTTCCGGCAGTATCCCGGGCTCGGGCTGCTCGGCCAAGATCTCGCTCCCTGTCTCGCTCTGTCTCGGTTGTCGGACGGTGGGGTTCGACCGCACCGGCCTTCCGTTACAGTCTTCGTACTGCGCTCGGACCTTCGCACGCCGGGGTCGCTCGCAGCGTACGACCACAACTTCATACAGCTCATCCAGAGGGACTGAGGGAACGGCCCGTTGAAGTCCCGGCAACCCTCCCGCGCGGCCCAGCAGGCCCGGCGGGACAGGTGCCAATTCCGGCCCGGGCGCGACCGCGCCCCGGGGAAGATGAGGAGAAAGGGCCTCGCCATCATGGCTGTTGACACCCCCGCACCTGCCGCCGTCGACCTCGGTCCGGCCACCGCACTGTCCTGTCGCGAGTGCGGCACCCGCTTCCCGCTCGGCCCGAGCTTCGCGTGCCTGGAGTGCTTCGGCCCGCTGGAGATCGCCTACGACTACGCCGGCTACGACGCCGAGGAACTGCGCAAGCGGATCGAGGCCGGCCCGGCGTCGATCTGGCGCTACGCCCCGCTGCTGCCCGTCCCCGCCGACGTCGCGGGCAAGCCGAACCTGAACCCGGGCTGGACCCCGCTGGTGAAGGCCGACAACCTGGGCCGCGAGCTGGGCTTCACCGCGCAGCTGCACATCAAGGACGACTCCGGCAACCCCACCCACTCGTTCAAGGACCGGGTGGTGGCCTGCGCGATCGAGGCCGCCCGCGCCTTCGGGTTCACCACGCTGTCCTGCTCGTCCACCGGCAACCTGGCGGGCGCGGTGGGCTCCGCCGCGGCCCGGGCCGGCTTCAAGTCCTGTGTGTTCATCCCGCACGACCTGGAGCAGGGCAAGGTCGTGATGGCCGGGGTGTACGGCGGCGAGCTGGTCGGCATCGACGGCAACTACGACGACGTGAACCGGTTCTGCTCGGAGCTGATCGGCGACCCGGCCGGCGAGGGCTGGGGCTTCGTCAACGTCAACCTGCGCCCCTACTACGGCGAGGGCTCCAAGACCCTGGCGTACGAGATCTGCGAGCAGCTCGGCTGGCGGCTGCCCGAGCAGATCGTCATCCCGATCGCCTCCGGCTCCCAGCTCACCAAGATCGACAAGGGGCTTCAGGAGCTGATCAAGCTCGGCCTGGTCGAGGACCGCCCCTACAAGATCTTCGGCGCCCAGGCCGAGGGCTGCTCCCCGGTCTCCGCCGCCTTCAAGGCCGGCCGCGACGTGATCAAGCCGGTCAAGCCGGACACCATCGCCAAGTCGCTGGCGATCGGCAACCCCGCCGACGGCCCGTACGTGCTCGACATCGCCCGCCGCACCGGCGGTGCCGTCGAGGACGTCACCGACGCGCAGGTGGTCGAGGCGATCAAGCTGCTGGCCCGCACCGAGGGCATCTTCGCCGAGACCGCGGGCGGCGTCACCGTCGGCGTGCTGAAGAAGCTGGTCGAGACCGGGCAGCTCGACCCGAGCAAGGAGACCGTCGCGATCAACACCGGCGACGGCCTGAAGACCCTCGACGCGGTCGCCGACTCCGGCATGACCGCCGTGATCCGCCCGACGCTGGAGTCCTTCCGCGCCGCCGGTCTCGTCTCCGCCTGATCCCCCCACGACTTTCTTCTAGGAGCACCCCCATGAGCGCCACCGTCCGCATCCCCACCATCCTCCGCACCTACACCGGCGGCGCCGCCGAGGTGACCGCCGAGGGCGCCACCCTGGCCGCCGTCATCGCCGACCTGGAGGCGAACCACACCGGCATCGCCGCCCGCCTGCTGGACGACACCGGCAAGCTGCGCCGCTTCGTGAACGTGTACGTCAACGACGACGACGTGCGCTTCGCCGAGGGCCTGGAGACCGAGATCAAGGACGGCGCCTCGGTGTCGATCATTCCGGCGGTGGCCGGCGGCTGCTGAGGCAGCTCCGGGCGGCCGGTGGGGCCGCCCCGCGTATTCGTTCCGCCGCCGTCGGGCGCGGGCTCGGAATTCGATTTCCGAGCCGCCCGGCGGCGGCTTCGCACATCGGCCGGGCGCGCGGGCAGCCGTGATTCCGACCTGGCGGGTCGCTGGAATTCCCGCGTTCGCGGGGGAGTAGAGTGCCGGTGGAGCCGTTCCCCGCCACGGCCCGTTCCAATCCTCGATTTTTCCCGCACCGCACCTCGCGCCGGCCCCGTCCCGTCCCGCGCTCTGAGACATGCGCCGGACCGTTCACCGCCCGACCTGTCAGGCCGCCGTCAGAATTCTTTCGACGATTTGCGGCGACACGTCCGTTATGTCCGGTGGCAATTGTCGGGCCATATACCTTTCGACCCGTCATATCCGGTGTGGGGTACGGACTTTCCGTGAAATTAGGGCCTGTTGCAGAGGGCGCATATCCGGATACATTCAGCCGCGACACGAGGCTGCGCCGTGCGGGGGGGAGTCCCCACAGGCCGGCCTTCCAGACCTCCGGGTCCGCGTCCCGCGGATCTCTGAAGGGCCAGCACAGCACAAGGGGAGTTCGGAATGGCTCAGGGCACCGTCAAGTGGTTCAACGCCGAGAAGGGCTACGGCTTCATCGCGGTCGACGGTGGAGCGGACGTGTTCGTCCACTACAGCGCGATCCAGATGGACGGCTACCGCACCCTGGAAGAGGGCCAGCGGGTCGAGTTCGAGATCTCGCAGGGTCAGAAGGGTCCGCAGGCCGACATGGTCCGCGCCGCCGGCGCCTGACGGCCCGGTAGACCGCACACACCACAGCTATGACCCGGCAGGTCCGGCCCCGGCGCGACGCGTCCGGGTCCGGGCCTGTCGGCGTTCCCGGGCCTGCCTGCGGGTTTCCCGGGAGGGGCGTCGGAGCGCGGCGAATGGGCTTGCACTCGACACCCCCGAGTGCTAATCATTGGCGTTAGCACTCACAGCGTGAGAGTGACAACGGACCGGGCCGGTGAGGCCCCGGAAGCGGTAGGGGACGAGACCCCCGCTCTCCTGGGCCGTCCGTCGCGGGCACCCCCTTGGTCCGAGCAGTCGACCGTGTCCCGGAGGACCACTTCTAATGGCCAAGATCATCGCCTTTGACGAGGAAGCCCGCCGCGGCCTTGAGCGTGGCATGAACCAGCTTGCCGACGCCGTGAAGGTCACGCTCGGCCCCAAGGGTCGCAACGTCGTTCTGGAGAAGAAGTGGGGCGCCCCCACCATCACCAACGACGGTGTCTCCATCGCCAAGGAGATCGAGCTCGAGGACCCGTACGAGAAGATCGGCGCCGAGCTCGTCAAGGAGGTCGCCAAGAAGACCGACGACGTCGCGGGTGACGGCACCACCACCGCCACCGTGCTGGCCCAGGCGCTCGTCCGCGAGGGTCTGCGCAACGTCGCCGCCGGCGCCAACCCGATGGCCCTGAAGCGCGGTATCGAGAAGGCCGTCGCCGCCGTCTCCGACCAGCTGCTGGCCCAGGCCAAGGACGTGGAGACCAAGGAGCAGATCGCCTCCACCGCCTCCATCTCGGCCGCCGACACCCAGATCGGCGAGCTCATCGCCGAGGCCATGGACAAGGTCGGCAAGGAAGGCGTCATCACCGTCGAGGAGAGCAACACCTTCGGCCTGGAGCTCGAGCTCACCGAGGGCATGCGCTTCGACAAGGGCTACATCTCCGCCTACTTCGCCACCGACCTGGAGCGCATGGAGACGAGCTTCGAGGACCCGTACATCCTCATCGCCAACTCCAAGATCTCCTCGGTCAAGGACCTGCTCCCGCTGCTGGAGAAGGTCATGCAGAGCGGCAAGCCGCTCGTCATCATCGCCGAGGACGTCGAGGGCGAGGCCCTGTCGACCCTGGTCGTGAACAAGATCCGCGGCACCTTCAAGTCCGTCGCCGTCAAGGCCCCGGGCTTCGGCGACCGCCGCAAGGCCATGCTGGGCGACATCGCCATCCTGACCGGCGGCACCGTGATCTCCGAGGAGGTCGGCCTCAAGCTCGAGAACGCCGGCGTCGACCTGCTGGGCACCGCCCGCAAGGTCGTCATCACCAAGGACGAGACCACCATCGTCGACGGTGGCGGCGACAGCGACCAGGTTGCCGGTCGCGTCAACCAGATCCGCGCCGAGATCGAGAACTCCGACTCGGACTACGACCGCGAGAAGCTCCAGGAGCGCCTCGCCAAGCTGGCCGGCGGCGTGGCCGTCATCAAGGCCGGCGCGGCCACCGAGGTCGAGCTCAAGGAGCGCAAGCACCGCATCGAGGACGCGGTGCGCAACGCCAAGGCCGCCGTCGAGGAGGGCATCGTCGCCGGTGGTGGCGTCGCCCTGCTGCAGGCCGGTGTCGCGTTCGAGAAGCTGGAGCTGGACGGCGACGAGGCCACCGGTGCCAACATCGTCCGCGTGGCGCTCGAGGCCCCGATCAAGCAGATCGCCACCAACGCCGGCCTCGAGGGCGGCGTCGTGGTCGAGAAGGTTCGCAACCTGCCCGCCGGCCACGGCCTGAACGCCGCGACCAACGAGTACGTCGACCTGATCGCCTCCGGCATCATCGACCCCGCCAAGGTCACCCGCTCCGCCCTGCAGAACGCCGCCTCCATCGCGGCGCTGTTCCTCACCACCGAGGCCGTCATCGCCGACAAGCCGGAGAAGGCCTCCGCGGCCGCCGGCGGCGGCATGCCGGGCGGTGACATGGACTTCTGATCCGACCTCACCGGTTGGATCGGTCAGTCTCACGCCGTGAGGGCGGTCTCCTTCGGGAGGCCGCCCTTGCGGCGTTTCCGGGTCGTGGCGGCGGTTTGGGACAATGGGCGGATGTCCAGCAACGAGATCGAAGCCGCCCTGCACAGCGCCCGCGCGCTGATCCTCGCCGACCTCACCGCGCGGGACGTCGCCGACGCCGCGATCGTCTCGCTGGTCGAGGACGCCGTCACCCACCGCCGCTGGTGGCTCGAACAGTGGCCGGACGGCTGCGAGTTCGTGCTCGGGCTGATCGCGCAGGACGTGCAGGACGCGCTGCTGGAGTCGTACGGGCGGTGGCCGTTGTGCGCGGCTTGTGCGGCGGAGGACGACCCGCACGCGCTGGGCGTGGAGCCGGAGTTGGGGGCGGATCCGCACTGGGTGTGCGGCAAGAAGGGTCTGATCGTCGCGGCGGTGGGGGAGCTCGACTGACAGCAGGCGCTTCGCATCCGCTCGCGCCCCTGGTCTCGCGCCCGCACAGTTTTCGCGCCCGCCCTCTTACCCGGCCAGCTCGTTGAGCTCGTGCTGCATGTTCGCCCGCGCCTGCGCGTCGTAGCGGGCGTGGGCCTCGGGGGTGCGGTAGAGGGCGGGGAGGGCGAGGAGGTGGTGGAGGATCGTGGTGCGGCCCTCGCGGAAGGCGTTCGGGGGGACGAAGGAGTATTCGTCGCGGATGGCGGCGGTGTAGGCCGCGTAGCGGTCGGGGGGTGAGCCGAGGACGGCGAGGTCGGCGTCGCAGAGGACTTCGCCGTTGTGGTCGCCGGGCGCGGGGTGGTGGGTGACGGTGAGTCGGACCAGGCGGTCGACCTCGTGGACCAGGGGTTCGGGCAGGCCCGCCTCGCGTAGGGCGCGGCAGGCGAGGGCGGCGCTGCGTTCTTCGTTCTCGGAGCGGTCGGGCCGGTAGACGGCGTCGTGGAACCAGGCGGCCAGCCGGACGGCGTCCGGGTTCTCGGCGTGGTCGGCGAGTTCGTCGATCCGGTCCAGGACGGCCCGCAGGTGGTCGGTGGTGTGGTAGCGGCGCTGCGGTTCGGCCCAGCGGGCGAGCAGGTCGCGGGCGTAGGGCTCCGGGTCGACGGTGGCGCCGCAGCGCGTGAGCAAGGCGTGCCAGCGCTCGGACAGCGATGCGGTCATGACGGTCATTCTGCTCCCTGCCGGTGGTGCGGCGGCATGGTTCGGCCCGCGATGTGATCCAGACTATATGTAGTTCACCGACTTATGACGCAGACTTGAGTAGTCGTCGCTCGAAGGCTATACATACTCGGTATGCAAGACGTTCCGCTGTTCCGAGGGGGAGCCATGACCGGATCGAGCGCGCAGGCCGTGCTGCGCCTGGAGGGAGTCGGCCGGGTGCACGGCCGGGGCGAGGCCCAGGTGCACGCCCTGCACCCGATCGACCTGGAAGTGCGGGCCGGGGAGTTCCTGGCCGTGATGGGGCCGTCCGGCTCCGGGAAGTCCACGCTGCTCGCTCTGGCCGGCGGCCTGGACCGCCCGTCGGTCGGCCGGGTGCTGGTCGAGGGCACCCCGCTGGAGGGGCTGAGCCGGGCCAAGTTGGCCGATGTGCGTCGCCGCTCGGTCGGCTACGTGTTCCAGTCGTACAACCTGATTCCGTCGCTGACGGCGGCCGAGAACATCTCGCTGCCAAGGGAGTTGGACGGCGTCTCCGCCCGGACCGCCCGCGCGGAGGCACTGGTCGCGCTGGAGGAGCTGGGGATCGCCCAACTCGCCGACCGGTTCCCGGAGGACATGTCCGGCGGCCAGCAGCAGCGGGTCGCGATCGGCCGGGCGCTGGCGGGTGAGCGCCGGCTGGTGCTCGCCGACGAGCCGACCGGCGCGCTCGACTCGGCCACCGGCGAGGCCGTGCTGCAGGTGCTGCGTTCGCGCTGCGACGCCGGCGCCGCCGCCATGATGGTCACCCACGACCCCACGCATGCGGCCTGGGCGGACCGGGTGGTGTTCCTCCGGGACGGCCGGTACCTCCGCGAGGCGGCGCAGCGCACCGAGGCCGGCCGATGAGCGCCTGGCGGGCGGTGCTGCGGATGGCGCGCCGCGACGCCCTGCGGGCCAAGGGCCGCAGCGCCCTGGTGGTCGCGATGATCGCGCTGCCGGTGCTCGGCGCGACCGGCGTGGACGTGGTGCACCGCAGCGGGCAGCTCAGCGCCGCCGAGCGCTCCGACCGGCTGATGGGCCGTTCCGACGCGCTGATCGGCGCCTACGACCCGGGCCGGAGCATCGAGCAGGCGGTGTTCCCGGCCGACGGCGTCCGCACCCTGCCGGTGCGCCCGGACAACCAGACGCCCGAGCAGAAGCGCGCCGTCGGCACCGAACCGACCGTGCTGCTCGGCGAGTTGCTCCCGAAGGGCAGCACCCTGATCCCGGCCCGCACCGGCCCGGTGGCGTCCGTGCAGACCCACGACGGCCTGGCCCCCGTCGACACCTTCGAGGCCGATCTGACCGGCGAGCTCTGGCAGGGCCGGCTGAACCTGGTCTCCGGCCGGGCCCCCGCCGCCGCCCACGAGGCCGCCGCCACCCGGGCGTTCCTCACCGGCACCGGCCTGCGGATCGGCGACCGGGTCACCGTCCGCGGCCTGGAGTCCACCCCGTTCACGCTGACCGGCACCGTCGAACTCCCCGGTGACCTGAACAAGTCCGAACTGGTCGCCCGCCCCGGCGAGTTGTACCAGCAGCTGGACGCCGCGCAGGTCACCGCCGGACTCGCCCCGCAGAACCCGGGCGCCGAGCAGGCCGCCGCCAACAAGGCCGCCTGGCTGGTCCGGCTGCCCGCCGGGGCGAGCCTCGGCTGGGAGCAGGTCCGCGAACTCAACCGCTACGGCTACACCCTGGCGAGCCGCCAGGTCGCCGCCCACCCGCCGGCCGACGTGCCGGCCGTGGAGGAGGCCGTCGGCGCGCAGGACGCCCGCGAACGCCGGTTGATGACGGTCGCCACCACCGCCGCGATGGCCCTGTTGGAGGTCGCGCTGCTGGCCGGCCCCGCCTTCGCGGTCGGCGCCCGGCGGGCCCGCCGCCAGCTCGCCCTGTTCGGCGCGGCCGGCGGCCGCCCCGGACACGTCCGGGCCGTGGTGCTCGGCGGCGGACTGGTGCTCGGCGCGGCCGGCGCGGTGCTCGGCACCGTGGTCGGCGCCGCCCTGGTCGCCGTGCTGCGCACCCGGATCGAGGAGTGGGGCGGCAGCCGGTTCGGCGGGCTCACCCTGAACCCGTCCGACCTGCTGGGGATCGCCGCCGTCGGCATGGTCACCGCGCTGCTGGCCGCCCTGCTGCCCGCCCTGCAGGCCGGACGCCGCGAAGTGCTCGACGGCCTGACGGACCGGGACCCGGTGCGCCGCTCCGCCCGCTGGACGCCACTGCTCGGCCTGGCGGTCGTGCTGGCCGGCATCGGACTCGCGCTGTACGGCGCGGTGGCCGCCCCGACCGGCGGGATGCCGGTGGTCGCCGGACTGTCGACGCGCACCCTGTCGGTGCTGGGCGGCGCCACGCTCGCCGAACTCGGCCTGCTGCTGTTCACCCCGCTGCTGCTCGCCCTGCTCGGCAGGCTCGCCCGCCTGCTGCCGGTCGGCCCGCGGCTCGCGCTGCGCGACACCGCCCGGCACCGCTCCCGCACCGGCCCCGCGGTCGCCGCCGTGCTGGCCGCCGTCGCCGGAGCCGTCGCGGTCGGCGTGCACACCGCGGGTGCCGAGGCCCAGGACCGCGCCTCCTACCGGCTGGAGCAGCCCGTCGGCGCCGTCAGGCTCACCCTGCACGGCGACGCCGACACCATGCCCCAGCTGCGCACCGCCATCGTCCAGGACATCCCGGACCTCGGGGAGCGCGCCGACCTGTACGAGGCCAACTACGTGTTCTGCGAGGGCTGCTCCAGCGTGGTGTCCGCGGAGGGCGGGCAGCGCTACGGCCGGGACGTCACCAGGTCGGTCGTGGTCGGCGACGCCAAGGTGCTGCGCAACCTGCTGGCGGTGCGCGACCAGGCCGCCGAGACGGCGCTGCTCGCCGGGAAGGCCGTGGTCACCGACCCGTCCTACCTGCACGACGGCAAGGCGGTGCTGCGGATGCTGGGCAACAACATGGAGCCCAAGGACGTCACCGTCGACGCCGTCCTGCTCGAACGGCCCGCCGCGCAGCGCTACGCGCCGCTGGTGATCTCGCCCGACGCGATCCGCGGACTCGGTCTGAAGGTCGTGCCGGCCGGGGCGATCTGGCTGCCCACCACGCCCGTCACCGACCGGGCCCAACAGCGGGCCGCCGCCACCGTCGCCCGACTCGCCCCGCACTCCGAGTTCGGCGTGGAACGCGGCTTCCGGCCGCAGAGCAGCGTGGTGCAGGTCGCGCTCAGCGGCTTCGCCGCCCTGGTGGTGCTCGGCGCGGCCGTGGTCTCCACCGCGCTGGCCGCCGACGACGCCCGCCGCGAACGCGTCCTGCTGTCCGCGATCGGCGCCCGGCCGCGCACCCGGCGCACCGTCGCCGGGCTCCAGGCCGGACTGATCTCGCTGCTCGGCGCCCTGCTCGGCACCGTCAGCGGCTTCGTCCCCGCGTACGCCCTGCTGCGCTCCCGGGTGGCCGGGGCGCTGGGCGCACCCGCCGTGCTGAACCCCGCCGACATCCCGTGGGCCACCATCGCGCTGTTCGCCCTGGCGCTGCCGGTGCTGGCCGGCCTGCTCGGCGCGCTGCGCCGGGACGACCCCGCGGGATGGCGCGGATAGGCAGGTCGGCGATATATGTAGTCGTATGACTGAACGCGCCATGCAGGAACCCACCCTGCTGCTGCTCACCGCCCTAGCGGACGCCCCCCGGCACGGATACGCGCTGATCCAGGAAGTCGACGCGATCTCCGGGGGGCGGGTGAAGCTCCGCACCGGAACCCTGTACGGCGCCCTCGACCGGCTGCTCCAGCAGGGCCTGATCGAGGTCGCCGCCGAGGAGATCGTCGACGGCCGGGCCCGCCGCACGTACTCCCTCACCGAATCCGGCCGCGGTGTCCTGGCCACCGAGGCCGAACGGCTGCGCACCGTCGCCGCCGAGGCGCAGCGCCGCCTCGGCGGCGCCGTCCGTCCGCGGGGGGCGACCGCATGAACATGGCCCTGCGCACCGCCCTCGCGCTCTACCCCGCCCGCTACCGCCGCGACCGGGGCGCCGAACTCGCCGAGGTGTTCGCCGACACCACCGCCGGCTCCGGCCGCCTCGCCACCGCCCGCGAGGCCCTCGACCTCGCCACCTACGGCCTGCGGCTGCGCACCGGCCTGACCGAGACCGCGCTCCCCGGCCGCCTGCTGGTCGCCGCCGCCCCGCTGCTGGCCGGCACCGTGCTCGGCCTCGGCACCCTGCCCGGCGCCGGCGACTGGCGGGAGTACGGGATCACCGGCGCCGCCCACGCCGGAACGGACCTCCCGTGGGCCCAACTGGTGGAGAACCTCGCCGTGCTGGGCCTCGTCGTCGTCCCGGTGCTGCTGGCCGCCGCCGCCGTGTTCGGCGCCTGGCGGGCCGTCCGACTGCTCGGCGCCGTGGTGGCGCTGCTCGGCACCGTCCGGATCGGGTACGCCGCGCTGGACCTGTTCGGCCCGCAACCCGGCGTCGGATGGTTCTTCCTGTACTCCGCCACCGTCCTGCTGCCGTACCTGCTGGGCGGCCTGCTGCTGGCCGTCGCACCGACCGGCCCGGGCGACTCCCGCGGCCGGGCCGACCGGCTGCTGGTCCTGGCCGGCGCGGCCGCCGGATTCGCCCTGACCCGGGCCCAGGGCTACTACGACACCCGCTACCTGATGGACGGCTGGTGGCCGACCGCGCTGCTGCTGCTCCCGCTGCTGCTGATGCTGTTCGCCGCCCGCGACCGGCTGCTGCCCGCCGCGCTCGGCGTCGCGCTGCTGCCGCTGACCGTCGCGTTCAGCCTGTTCTCGCTCTGGGAGCAGCTCGGCGGAGTGTGGCGGGCCGCGCCCTACGCGCTCGCGACCGGGCTGGCGCTGCTGGCGGCGTTCCGACTGCTCGCCTCCACCCGCCCGACGGAGCGTCAGATCGCTGCCCCGCTGGGCTGAACGGGGAGGGAAGCGGGCGAACGGGGCGCCGGCGGGGAGCGAACGGAGGAGGACGCGGGGCCGAACGGACGAGGGGGGTCGCCCGGGGCGGACCGATGTGGCAGGCTATCGGATATGTCTAGACCAATGTTCGAAGTGATCGCGCTGACCGCCCAGGACGCCAGGGCCGCCGAGTCGGGCGGCGCGGACCGCCTCGAACTGGTCACCGACATGGCCGCCGACGGGCTCACCCCCACCGTCCAGGACTTCGCCGCGATCCGCGCCGCCGTCTCGCTCCCGCTCCGCGTCATGCTCCGCATCCGCGACGGCTTCACCCCCGGCGACCTCGACCTGCTGCTGACCCGGACCGCCGCGCTGCGCGCCGAGGGCGCGGACGAGTTCGTCTTCGGCTTCCTCACCCCCGATGGTGCGGTGGATCTGGACGCGACCCGAACCGTCGCCGACGCCGTCACCGGCTGCCGCTGGACGTTCCACCGGGCCATCGACCACAGCACCGACCGCTCCGAGGTCCGCGCCGCCGTCGCCGACCTGCCCGGACTCGACACCTTCCTCACCTCCGGCGCCCCGGCGGGCGTCGACGCCGGGCGGGAAGTCCTCCTCGGCGAACTCGCCAAGTCCGGCAACCCCGGCTACCGCCAGCAGATCCTGGTCGGCGGCGGCCTCCGCGCCGAGCACGTTCCCGAACTGCGTGCGGCCGGCTTCGACGCGTTCCACATCGGCGGGGCGGCGCGAACTGGGGGCTGGGCGGGGGCGGTGGACGCGGCACGGGTCGCGGAATGGCGGGAGCTCATCGGGGATTAGAGGTGCACAACCAGGGGCGCGGGGAACTGCGCGACAAGCGCATACCCGTCCGTCAGGTCGCGATCAAGTGCAGGTCACTGTCCTGCGTCGCGATCTTGCGGGTGGGTGCCTTCCGCTTCGCGCAGTTCCCCGCGCCCCTGGTGGCTTACGTCAGCTCGTTCGGCATCGGGTCCGTGTGGAGCACCGTCAGCCCCGAGACCGCGCGCGTCAATGACACGTAGAGGCGGCGCAGCCCCGTGCGGTGGTCGGGTTCGCCGGCGATGATCGCGGTGGGTTCGTCGAGGACGACGTAGTCGTATTCGAGGCCCTTGGCGAGGGAGGCGGGGACGAGGGTCAGCCGGGCGTCGGCGGTGGTTTCGGTGCCGGGTTCCAGGCAGGGCAGCCCTGCGGCTCCGAGCATCTCGGCGAGGGCGGGGATGCGCGCGTCGGCGGCGATCAGGCCGACGGAGCCCTCGTGGCGGAGGGCGTCCTGGCAGGCGGCGAGGACGGCTTCGTCGCGCCCGGCGGGGACGTGGCGGATGGTGAGGGAGCCCGGGGTGTCGCGGACGGAGGTCGCGGGGGCCAGGCCGGGGGCGATCGCGGGGAGGAGGCGGGAGGCGTAGGCGATGACCTCGCCGGGGACGCGGAAGCCCTGGGTGAGTTCCTCGATGTGGGCGCCGTCCTTGCCGAGGTGGTGCAGGGCTTCCTGCCAGCTGTCGGTGGCCCAGGGGGTGGTGCCCTGGGCGAGGTCGCCGAGGACGGTCGCGGAGCCCGTGGTGCAGCGGCGGCCGACGGCCCGGTACTGCATGGGGGAGAGGTCCTGGGCCTCGTCGACGACCACGTGGCCGAGCGAGGCGGTGCGGTGGACGAGGTCGGTGGTCTCGTCGATCAGGACGGCGTCGGCGGCGGACCAGGGTGCGGTGCGGGCGGAGCGCGGCGCCTTGGCCCACAGGATGGTGGCCTGTTCGTCGGCGTCCAGGATGCCGTCTGCCGCGGCGGCCAGGAATTCGGCGTCGCTCAGCAGGCGGTGCACCAGTTTCACCGGGTCGACGGCGGGCCAGCTGGCCTTGACGACGGCCTTGACGGCGGTGTTGCGGGCCACCGCGTCCTGCACCCGGTCGTCGGGGGCCTCGCCGCCGTGTTCCATCTTGACCAGGACGGCGTGCGCGATCCGCTGCGGGAGGGCCTCGGCGGCAGCCCCGTAGCGAATGTCGCGGTCCATCAACTCGCGGACGATTTCCTCGAGTTCGTAGGCCGGAACGCGCCAGCGGCGGGAGCCGCGGACCACCACGCAGGGCTCGGTGGGGACGGTGATCCCGGCCCGGACGGCGTTGCGCAGGACCTGGGCCATTCGGGCGTCGCCCTTGATCCGGGCGGTGTCGGCGGTGTCGGTGCCGCGCACCTCGACGTGGCCGACGAGTTCCTGCACGGTGGCCTGGGCGACGTCCAACTCGCCGAGGGCGGGCAGGACTTGCTCGATGTACTGGAGGAAGGACCGGTTCGGGCCGACCACCAGGGTGCCGGTGCGGGCGAGCCGCTCGCGGTGCGCGTACAGCAGGTAGGCGACACGGTGCAGGCCGACGGCGGTCTTCCCGGTGCCGGGGGCGCCCTGGACGCAGACGGTGCCGGTGATGTCGGCGCGGACGATCTCGTCCTGCTCGGGCTGGATGGTGGCGACGATGTCGCGCATCGGGCCGACGCGGGGCTTCTCGATCTCCGCGGCGAGCAGTGCGGAGCGGGTGTCGCCCTCGTCGGGGTCGGACAGGTTCTCGTCCTCGTAGGCCGTCAACTCGCCACCGGTGTAACCGAATCGGCGGCGCTTGGCGACGTCCAGCGGGTCCTTGCGGCTGGCCCGGTAGAACGGCTGGGAGACCGGGGCGCGCCAGTCGATCACCATCGGGTCGCCGTCGGCGTCGTGGACGTGCCGGCGTCCGATGTAGAACTGCTCGCCGCCGCTGCCCTCGGACTCGGCCTCGCTGATCGCGTGCAGGTAGTCCAGCCGGCCGAAGAACAGCGGGGTGTGCGCGAGGTCGGCGAGCGCCTTGATGCGGTCGTCGATCTGCCTCTGCAGCACCCGCGCGGACACCCAGGTGCCGGTGACGTCACGCAGGTCGAGCGCCTCGACGTCCTCGCGCATCGCCTTCAGCGCGGCCCGGGAGGCGGCCAGGTGGGAGCGTTCGCGGCCCAGCGGGTCGGTGTCGGCGGCGAACGTGTCGGTGGGGGTGAGGGAGTGCACGGCGGACCTTCCCGGCCGCCCGGCATCCAGGGGCGGCGGACTCGTCTTGGCTCACGGTGAAGGACACCGGCCGGTTTCCGAGCGGCCGGCACCTCCCACGGCTGCCGACGCGGCACCACGGTTCGGGAGGGCAGACGGACGATCCTAGACCCGCCGCTGCCCGGGAGCGAATCCGTTTTCTCAGGGACGACCCTCCCCCCACCCCTGGGGGATCACCCCCTGACGGGCGTAGGGGTCGGTCCACCTTCAGGACGACCAACTGCCCGCCAGGTACGGCCTTCCGGTTGATGCCCGCCGACCGCCCCCGGACCCACCATGGAGACATGACGAACGAACGAATGAACCCGCAGGTCAACGGCGCCCACAGTGTCTCGGAGCGCCGCCGGGGCCCGGTGGCCGCCGCCTTCCGCAACGTCGGCATCGTCCTCGACACCGCCGCGCGCGTCCTCTTCCTCGGGCGCGACGGCGTCAAGATGTAGCCCCTCGCCTACAGGTCGTCGGCGTCGACGATCCGGTACGCGTAGCCCTGCTCGGCGAGGAACCGCTGGCGGTGCGCCGCGAAGTCCTGGTCCACGGTGTCCCGGGCGACCACCGAGTAGAAGTGCGCCGCGTGCCCGTCCGCCTTCGGCCGCAGCACCCGGCCCAGCCGCTGCGCCTCCTCCTGGCGGGAGCCGAACGTGCCCGACACCTGGATGGCCACGGTGGCCTCCGGCAGGTCGATCGAGAAGTTCGCGACCTTGGAGACCACCAGCACACTGATCTCCTTCGACCGGAACGCGTCGAACAGCTTCTCGCGCTGCGCGTTCGAGGTCTCACCCTTGATCACCGGGGCGTTCAGCGCCTCGCCCAACTCGTCCAGCTGGTCGATGTACTGGCCGATGATCAGCGTCTGGTCGCCCTTGTGCTTCTCCACCAGCCGCTCCACCACCCGGCGCTTGGTCACCGTGGTCGAACAGAACCGGTACTTCTCCTCCGGCTCGGCGGTCGCGTACATCAGCCGCTCCGAGTCGGACAGCGTCACCCGCACCTCGCAGCAGTCGGCGGGCGCGATGTAGCCCTGCGCCTCGATCTCCTTCCACGGGGCGTCGAAGCGCTTCGGGCCGATCAGCGAGAACACGTCGCCCTCGCGGCCGTCCTCGCGCACCAGCGTCGCCGTCAGACCGAGCCGGCGGCGCGCCTGCAGGTCGGCGGTGAACTTGAACACCGGCGCGGGCAGCAGGTGCACCTCGTCGTACACCACCAGGCCCCAGTTGCGTGCGTCGAACAGCTCCAGGTGCGCGTACACGCCCTTCCGCTTGGTGGTCATCACCTGGTAGGTGGCGATGGTCACCGGGCGGATCTCCTTGCGGGCGCCGCTGTACTCGCCGATCTCGTCCTCGGTCAGCGAGGTCCGCTTGATCAGCTCGTGCTTCCACTGCCGGGCCGAGACGGTGTTGGTCACCAGGATCAGCGTCGTCGACTTGGCCTCCGCCATCGCCGCCGCACCCACCAGCGTCTTGCCGGCGCCGCACGGCAGCACCACGACGCCGGAGCCGCCGTGCCAGAACCCGTCCACCGCGTGCCGCTGGTACGGGCGCAGCTCCCAGCCGTCCTCCTCCAGGTGGATCGGGTGCGCCTCGCCGTCCACGTACCCGGCGTGGTCCTCGGCCGGCCAGCCCAGCTTCAGCAGCACCTGCTTGATCTGGCCGCGCTCCGACGGGTGCACCACCACCGTGTCCGGGTCCACCCGGGCCCCGACCAGCGGCGCGATCTTCTTCGACCGCAGCACCTCCTCCAGCACCGGCCGGTCCGTGGTGGACAGCACCAGCCCGTGCACCGGGTGCTTCTGCAACTGCAGCCGCCCGTACCGCGCCATGGTGTCCGCGACGTCCACCAGCAGCGCGTGCGGCACCGGGTAGCGCGAGTACGTCACCAGCGCGTCCACCACCTGCTCGGCGTCGTGCCCCGCCGCCCGCGCGTTCCACAGCCCCAGCGGCGTCACCCGGTAGGTGTGGATGTGCTCCGGCGCCCGCTCCAGCTCGGCGAACGGCGCGATCACCCGCCGGCACTCCGCCGCCTGCGGATGGTCGATCTCCAACAGCAGCGTCTTGTCGCTCTGCACGATCAGCGGTCCGTTCACGCCTGTGCATCCCTTCCGCCCGGGGCCAAACCTCCAGTGTGCCGCATCGTGCGGCGAGGCCGTCAGCCGAGGAAGAAGTTGTGGCCGACGTCCGGGGGGATGACCTCCTGGTACGGGGTGGAGCCGGGGCCGGGGAGGTGGGTGCCGGGGACGGGGTCGGTGCCGGTGTGCCGCAGCAGGGTGACGCCGTCCTGGTCGAACAGCTCCTGGTAGCCGTGGGCGAGCAGGAAGGCGCGGTAGGCGGCCTGGTCCGGGTCCTTCTGGAACGGGAAGGCGCGCTGGGTGTACCGCAGGATGACGTACTCCTGGCCGCGCGGAGTGCCGTCCGCCAGCATCACGTGGGTGCGGTTGGTCAGCCGCGGCGCGACCTGGTTGTCGGCCTCCACCGTGGCGCCGTCCGGGATCAGCTTCGCCGCCCGGGCCAGCGCCGCCGTCGGAGCCTTCGGCTGCCACTCGTACGGCAGGACCAGGTGGTAGAGACCGAGCGAGGCCGAGGCGGCGAGCGACAGCACGGCCGCGAGCGCCCCCAGCCGGCGGACCTGCCGGCGCTGCCCGCGCGCCCACAGAACGCCCAGGGTCTCGATCGCGGCCGTGACCAGGACCGGCCACAGGAACGCGTCGTAGTGCCGGGCGATCGACCAGTGGTTCGGATTGTCGGACAGGATCCGCTCCGCCAGCAGCGGCAACGCGACCAGCATGGTCGCCGAGCGGAACGGCAGAGCCGCCGTGGTGAGCACCAGCCAGCCGAGCAGCATCGGCTTCAGCGGACTGGAGAACGCCGACTCCACCAGCAGCCACGGATTGCCGAGCACGTGCCGCAGCGCCTCGCCGCCGTCCGCACCGAGCTGCCCGTAGTTCCAGTAGTAGCCCGGCTCGCCACCCATCGCCGGTATCACGTACGCGATCTCCACCGCCGCAGCCAGCGGACCGCACACCAGCAGCGACCAGCCCAGCACCTTCGCCCACCGGTCCGTGCCGCCGCGCTCACGCCACAGCAGCACCGCGCCGAACGCGCCGACCGCCAGCCCCAGATCCTCCTTGGTCGCACACAGCAGCAGCGCCGCGAGCGCCGCCCACCCCCAGCGCCGCGCCCCCGCCCGTTCGAACAGCAGCAGGAACAGCGGGACGGCGAACCCGACCTCGTGGAACCCGCCGCGCGAGGAGATCAGCAACGGCCAGCCCAGCCCGTACACCAGCGCCGCGCCGTCCATCACCCGGGTACGGACCCGCGCATCGGCACCCGCGAACGCCCGGCTCGCGATCCGGCGCACCAGCGGAACACCCGCCGCGAACAGCGCCGCCTGCCCGACCAGCAGCATCCGCGGGTCGTCCCACACCCAGTACAGCGGCGCGAGCAGCGCCAGCACCGGCGAGAAGTGGTCGCCCAGCAACGAGAAGCCCGGCGGGAACTCGTGGTGCACGCTCTTCAACGTCGACACCGGCAGCCCGAAATGCGCGTAACCGCGCACGCCCTGGTCGAAGATCCCCAGGTCGAAACCGCCCAGCTGGAGCGACGTCCACTGCTGGACGCCCAGCGCCAGACAGACCGCGAAACTCAGCAGGGTGAACAGGGCCGTCCGGCGCCGGCGGGTCAAGCGGACCCCGGCCACACGGCCCGTCGCCGCACGGGCGACCGGGGACTTCAGAGCGGAGGAAATGGTCACGGCTCCGGTCCTGTCGGGGGCCGGCGAAGGCCCGCTTCCGGCACGGGTGAAGCCCTCCCACCCCCGGCCGCTCCGCAGTCTAACGGCCACCCGTGAGACGCCCGGCGCAGATCGTCAAGCGGAGCCCGGCCCCCCGCAACAGTGACCGCCAGGCGGCCGGCTCGTTGGGCAGGCCATGACCATGCGCAACCGATTCCTGGCAGGCCTCGCGCTCTCCGGCGCCGCCCTCGCCACCACCCTCGGCGCGGCCCCCGCAAGCGCCGCCGGCGAAAGCCCGGCCCTCGACCAGGTCGCCGACGTCGGCCAGCCCGGCGGCCTCCTCGGCACCCTCGCCTTCACCGGCACCGGCCTGCTCACCGGCGTGGAGCCGAAGATGCCGGACACGCACGCGATCGTGGAGGAGGCGAAGAAGCAGAAGGCGGAGGACGAGGCGAAGCAGCACGCGGGCAAGTAGCTGTATGGCCCGACTGCCTAGTCGTCGACCTCGGCCACGCCGGTGATCCGGTGGAGGGCGAAGGTGCGGACCTCGTCGGAGAGGTGGTCGTAGGCGGTGACGAAGCCGCCCTCGACCTTGACTGGGTCGATGACGCGCTGGGAGGAGAGGCCTTCCGCGTTGAGGTAGCCGATCCACATGCGTTCGCCGAGGAGGACGGCGGTCTGCAGGGAGGCGAGGGTGTCGGCGGCGGCGGTGCGCGGGACGACCGCGTTCGCGGGGCCCGCGACAGCGTCCTTGCGGGGGGCGGTCGCGGCGCGGTCGCCGGCCCGGATGGCGCGGACGGCGGCGGTGAGCAGGGTGTCGTCGGGGCGGGCGGGGCCGTCGGGGACGGGCGTGGGCGCGGCGCGTGGCGGGGTGCGGCGGGCGTCGGGGCGGGTGATCACGACGTCGCCTTCGGCGGACTCCGCGGCGGGCGCGTAGCCCATGGTGCGCAGCACGGTGAGCAGGGTGTCCGGCGGGGCCTGGGCGGCGAGCACGGTGGGGGCGAGCAGGCGTAGGCGCAGCTCGGCGGCGCGCCGGTCGGCGAGGACTTCGCCGAGCAGTTGGGGGTCGTCGCAGCGCAGGTAGGAGGAGGCGGCGCCGACCCGCAGGACGCCGTGGCGGCGGGCGACGTCGTCGATCAGGTAGGCGAGCGGCTGCGGGACGGGCGTGCGGGAGTGCCGGCCGAGGAAGCCTTGCAGGTCGGCGGCGGTGCGTCCGGCGTCGAGGGCGCGGCGGATCGTTTCGGGGGTGAAGCGGTAGACGGTCGCGCCGCCCTTGGACTCGATGTCGGCGCAGAGTGCGAGTGCCTGGGCGAGCGGGGTGAGCAGCGGGCCGGGGGCGATCGCGGTGAGGTCGGGCTGCAGGATGACGTGGTCGAGGGGTTCGGGCAGCAGCGGGGCGAGGACGGCGGTGGGGTCTGCGCCGGCGAGCAGGGCGCGGGCGGGGGCGGCGAGCGCGCCGCGGCCGGTGATGCCGAGCAGTTCGGCCTCGTGCAGGGTCCAGCCGGTGAGGGTCTCGCGCAGGTCGTGGCCGTCGGGGCCGGTGGGGCCGCCGCGCAGGGGGCGGTGCCAGCGCAGGGCGGGCAGGACGGCGTCGGCGCCGGCGGCGGTGCCGGGGGGCTGTTCGGCGAGCCGGGTGAGGGTGGCGCGGCGGACGGACGGGGCGAGGGTGCGGTCGAGTTCGGGGCCGAGGGCGGCGCGCGGCCGGCCCTTGCTGTCGGGGGTGCCGGTCAGGCGGCCGACGCGGGTGGCGGTGAGCCAGGTGCGGGCGAGCAGGGTCCAGCGTTCGGCGGTGTCCTGCTGCCGCCACTGGTCGTACGCGGGGGTCGGCGCCCACACCTCGTCGATCTCGCCGTCGGGGGCCAACAGGCCTGCGGTGTGGGCGAGTTCGAGCCAGAACGCGGCGTCGGACTCGGAGCTTTCGAGCAGGGTCGCGGCGCGCTTGAGGTCGCGGATGCCGAGGCCGCCGGCCCGCAGGGTGGGCGGCGGGGTGACGCTCCAGGCTTCGAGGAGCTCTTCGAGGGTGCGGACGGCGGTGGCGGCCTGCCCGGCGGCGGTGCGGTCGACCATCGCGGGGTCGCGGGTGACGACGGGGGCGACGGCGGGCGGGGCGGGTTCGACGGTGCGGTGGGTGCGGCCGCCGCGCAGGTGCAGGGCGAGTTCGCGGGGCAGCACCACGGAAGTGGGGCTGGACGGCAGCAGCAGGCCGCGGGCGAGCAGCCATTCGACGGGGCCGCGCGCGTCGTCGGCGGTGACCTGCCGGGCGGCGTCCGGGACGGTGCCGGTGGGCGGCCCCCAGACCAGGCGTTCCAGCAGGCCGACGGCGGCGGGCGGGGCCTGGTCGAGCAGCGCGGTCAGGCGCTTGCGGTCGCCGAGCAGGGCGGTGAGCGCGGCGACGGCGGTGACCGGGTCGGGGGTGGGCGGCAGTCCGGCGCCGGCCAGCAGTTGCTGGAGGCGGGCGGGCGACATGCCGACGGTGGCCTCGGCGAGGGTCGGGCCGAGACCGGTGCGGCCCGGGTTGGCGGCGCTCGGGGCGAGTGCCTCGCGGACGGCGAGGACCAGCCGCAGTGACGAGTCCGGGCCCCAGATCAGGGCCTGTTCGCGCAGCCGGGCGAGCGCGCCGGGGAGCGCGGCGGTGACGGCGGCGCGGTCCACCGGCTCGGCGCCGGGGTGCGGCTTGACCCGGGCGGGCCCGGCCAGCAGGTTGCGCACCGCGGTCTCGGACGCGCCCTCTGGGGCGGCGGCCAGCGCCTCGACGGTCTGCAGGGTGAAGCGGTCGAGCCGTTCCAGCGCGCGCAGCACGGACGCCCGGCTGGAGAGCCGGGCGGACAGCTGGGTGAGGTCGGTCGGCACCGGGTTCAGCAGGTCGGGACGGGCCCGGAGCAGCGCGGCGACAGCGTCGTCCTCCCGGCCGCGGAGTTCCTCGGCCAGCGTGCGGGGGGCGCCTGTGCGGGCGGCGCGCGGTGCGGTCATCCGGTCCAGCCTAGTCAACGCCCCCGGCCGAGGCCCAGAACGGCGGAAGAACTCCCGGCGAAACCGGGGCAGTCCGGGCCCAACGGCCAGTGGAGCGGGCTCGCTTCGGGCGGCCGCGGGTGGGTACCGTCTCGATGCGGCGGGAAGTACGACGTGAGGGCGGGTGGCGGGGCGATGGCGGGCGGCTCGTGGTGGCGCGAGGGCGGGTCGGCGGAGGGTTCGGACGGCGGGGACAGCGTGTACGTGCCCGCGCAGGCGGCGGAGCCGCCGCCGGTACCGGCCGTCCCGCCGATGCCGGCGGCACCCCCGCCGCGGCGCCCCGTCGAGTTCGACAAGCCGGTGCCGCCCCCCGTCGAGTTCGAGCTGCCGCCCGGGCCGTCCGCGGACGAGGTGGAGCGGGCCGCGCACTGGGCGGAGGGACGCGGCCGCGCCGACGTCACCTCGGTCTTCCCCGGCTGGACGGAGGTGTACTTCGACCTGCCGGCGGAGCCGGACCCCGAACCGGAGCCGAAGGCCACGCCCGAGCCGGAGCCCGAACCCGAACCCGAGCCCCCGGCCGAACCGCGCCCGGGACTGGCGATGCGTGCCCTGCGCGCCCTGTTCGGCAAGCCGCAGCCCGCACCCGCGCCGGAGGCCGCCCCCGCCGAGGCCCCGGCGACGGGTGGCGGGGCCCGGCGGCCCGCGCCGCTGCTGGTGCTCGGCGCGGTGCTGCTGGTGGCCGGCGCGGTGACGGGTTCGCTGCTGGTGATGCTGGCGGGCTGGGGCGTGGCCTACCTGTCGAGCGGCCTCTCCGACCTGCTGAAGAAGTTCGCCGTCCTGGGCATCCCGCTGATCACGGTGACCGGTCTGACGATATGGAACTGGGGCCGCGAGAAGGGCCGTTGGGGCACCCCCCTGACCCCGGGCACCGACGCCGGCCACGCCACCTGGGCAGCCGCCCCGGACGTCCTGCGGGCGGCGGCGGTACTGACGGCGCTGTTCCTGCTGGCGGTGACGCTGCGCCGCCGCAAGGCCTAGCGGCGCGGTGCCGAAGGGGCCCCGCGCGGTGATCCGTCGGGGTCCGACTGTCGTATCGGCCGGCAGGCGTCTCAGCTCGCGCCGAGCAGGTGGAGCAGTTCGGCGATCAGGAAGTGCGCACCGGTGTAGCCGATGCCCTGGAACCAGAGCTGGTCGTTCACCGGGAAGGCCCGGTGTGCGCGGACGGCGCCGAGGGACTGCCAGGCGGGGGAGGCGAGGGCGGCGCCCAGTCCGTTGCGGTCGGGGTGGCCGTAGCCGGAGTAGAACAGCAGGTCGCCGTCGGCGGCGGAGAGCTGGTCGGGGGCGGTCTCGACGGCGAACTGGTCGGTGTTCTGCGGGTCGGGCCGGGGCAGTCCGAGGTCGGTGAGGACGCTGCCGGGGAAGTTCTGCCGGGCGTACAGGCGGACGGTGGGGGAGTCCTCGACGAATCGGACCAGGCTGACGCGCTGCCCGGTGAGGCCGGCGGAGGCGAGCGCCCGGGTGGCCTGGTCGAGGTGGCGGGCGTAGGCGGCGACCACGGCGGCGGCCTGTTCGTGGCGGTAGAGGGCGGCGGCGTGCAGCTGGAAGTTCTCCTTCCAGGGCGCGCCGGTGGTCTGCGTGAGCACGGTCGGGGCGAGGCCGCGCAGGGTGTCGAGGTGGGCGGCGTTGCGGGTGCGGTTGGAGAGGATCAGCTGCGGGCGCAGCTGGGCAATGGCCGCCGGGACGGGCGGGTCTCCGATGTCGCCGACCACGGCGATCCGGGCCAGCCAGGAGGGCGGCCAGTAGTCGGGCAGGCCGGGGTCGAGCGGGGCCTTGGCGGCGCCGACGGGCGGGATGCCGAGGGTGATCGCGGAGTCCAGTTCGGCGGTGTCGAGGGCGATCACCCGGGTCGCCCCGCCGGGGACGGCGACCGCCCCGTCCGCGCCGTTGACGGTGACACTGGGCGTCGGGCTGGGCGTGGGCGAGGGCGGCGCGGAGCCGGTGGCGGTCTGCGGCGGCGGCCCGGCGGGCAGGGCGTGCGGGCCGCAGCCGGTGAGCAGGGCGGCGCCGAGCCCGGCGAGGGCGGCGCGGCGGGAGAGGGGCGGCACCAGGGGCCTCCGGTGGGGAGCTCGGCAGTATGTCCGCAATGTAGCTGTACATCCGGTATTTCCGGCCGGAAACGGCGGCTGGTTACGCTGGAGCGCATGGCTCTCACCGTCGGCTTCGACCTCGACATGACACTCCTCGACACCCGCCCGGGTATCAAGGACACCTACGACGTGCTCTCTGCCGAGACCGGCACCTTCATCGACTCCCAGCTGGCGGCGAGCCGGCTGGGTCCGCCGCTGGCGCAGGAGCTGGCGCACTGGTTCCCGGCGGAGCAGCTGGACGCGATGGTCGCCCGCTACCGGGAGCTGTACGTGGAGCACGCGGTGCCCGTGGCGCTGGAGCTGCCCGGCGCGCTGGCGGCGGTCGCGGCGGTGCGGGCGGTCGGCGGCCGGGTGCTGGTGATCACCGGCAAGTGGGAGCCGAACGCGCGCCGGCACCTGGACGGCATGGGGCTGGAGGTGGACGTGCTGCTCGGCGACCTGTGGGCGGAGGGCAAGGGCGAGGCGCTGCGCGCGCACGGCGCGAACGTCTACGTCGGCGACCACCTGGGCGACATCCGGGGCGCCCGGGCCGCCGAGGCCGTCGCGGTGGGCGTGGCCACCGGCCCGTACAGCGCCGCCGAACTGGCCGCGGCGGGCGCGGACGTGGTGCTGGGCGACCTCACCGAGTTCCCCGGCTGGCTGTCCGCGCACCTGGCCTGACGGGCCGGTCAGCGCGCGGCGGCGGCCTCCCGGGCGGCGCGCCGGCGGCGGGACTCGGTGCGGGCGGTGACGAACAGCCCGACCAGCGTCACCAGCAGCCCGAACGGCATCATCATGGACAGGCCCCAGGCGATGGACGGCAGGCGCGGCAGGTCCAGGACGTACGGCACGAAGGTGGCGATGACGGCGAGCGCGCCGAGGACGAACACCACTCCGCCGACGCGGACCAGGGTGTCGCCGGCGTCGCGGGACTGACGGGTCACTTCTGCACTCCTTCGTGCGGTCTTTTGTGCCAGTTTCCCACGTACGCCCCCGCCGATCGGCGGGGGCGTGACGGTTCGCGCTCCACCTGAACGCTCAGGGTTCCCAGGAAACTCTCAGGCATTCTGATCCTCCGGGGGAAAACGGCGGGGAGCGAGGTCGCGCGCGGTTATGGGTCTTACCAGTCACAAGGTGCTTGCGCTGTCGGCACTTTTCTCCGCACTGATGATCGCGGGCACCGTCTGGTTGTGGCCCCGACTGGCCAAAAAGAGCTGGCAGGCGGTGCTGGGCCGGCTGGGCACCATCATCGGCACCCAGCTTGCCGTGATGTGCACCCTGGGTCTGGTGGCCAACAACTACTTCGCCTTCTACAGCAGCTGGGCCGACCTGCTGGGCACCAACGAAGACGGCCCGGTGACCATCCAGAACCAGATGCTGGGCCGCACCAAGGGTGTGGAGAAGATCAGCTCGGAGAACGTCCGCGACACCGGCGCGATGGGCCGCGACCCGGCGCAGGTCGGCCGGCTGGAGAAGGTCCGGCTGCCCGGCGCGGCCACCGGCCTGTCCACCGAGGGCTACGTGTACCTGCCGCCGCAGTACTTCCAGCCCGCCTTCCGGGACAAGCACTTCCCGGCGGCGATCGCCATCACCGGCTTCCCCGGCGACGCCAAGAACCTGATCACCAAGCTGAACTACCCGGCGGTGCAGCTGAAGCTCAGCACCGAGGGCAAGGCCAAGCCGACGGTCCTGGTGCTGATGCGCCCGTCCCCGGCGATGCCCCGCGACACCGAGTGCGAGGACGTGCCGGGCGGCCCGCAGTCCGACCGCTACTTCAGCGCCGACGTGCCGGCCGCGCTGCGATCGTCGTACCGGATCGCGGAGGGCCCGGGCAGCCTGGGCGTGATCGGCAACTCCACCGGCGGGTACTGCGCGCTGAAGCTGGCGATGCGTCACCCGGAGGTGTTCTCCGCGGCGGTGTCGCTGTCCGGCTACTACAAGGCCGCCGACGACCCGACCACCGGCGACCTGTTCGGCGGCGACCAGCAGCGCCGCGAGGAGGCCGACCTGAACTGGCGCCTCGCGCACCTGCCCGCGCCGGGCACCGCGCTGCTGGTCGGCGGCAGCCGCGAGGGCGACGGCGACTACTTCTCCGAGACGGAGCGGTTCCGGGCCGCCGCCAAGGGCACCGCGACCACCGTCAGCGCGATCACGCTGGACACCGGCGGGCACAATTTCAACACCTGGTCGCGGATGCTCCCGGCCTCGCTCGGCTGGCTCGGCGAGCACCTGGCCAACCCCTCCTGACCGGCCCGGCGTCACTGCGCGCAACTCGGTGCGCGCGAAGAGTTTCGACCCTCGTCGGGGCCGGGTATGCAGCCATCGCGCGGGCGGACCAGCGGCTGGTCCACGAGTAACCCGCCCGGAACCGATGGGGGGTGTGGACCGATGGAGGGCGCGACAGGCGCGAGGCACGGCCGCACCCCGGTCCGGAATCCCGTCGCCGCTGAGGCGCACGCTGAGGGATCATTGCCGCACTGAGCGGCACCGGCCGCCAGTTCCGGCAGCCGAGCCGCACATCCATCCGCGACCCGACGAGGTCGCTCGCACCCGACACCGAGGACTTTTCGAGATGCCCACCGGCCAGGTCAAGTGGTTCAACGAGACGAAGGGCTACGGCTTCCTGTCGCGCGACGACGGCGGCGAGGTCTTCGTCCACACCAAGGCGCTGCCCGCGGGCGTCACCACCCTGAGGCCGGGGCAGCGCGTCGAGTTCGGCATCGCCGCGGGGCACCGCGGCGACCAGGCGATGAGTGTGACGCTGCTGGACGCGCTGCCGTCGCTGGCCGTGGCCAACCGCAAGAGCGCCGACGACATGGCCCCGATCGTGCAGGACCTGATCACCAAGCTGGACAGCGTCCTGCCCGGCCTGCAGCGCGGCCGCTACCCCAGCAAGCCGGAGGGCCAGAAGATCGCCATGGTGCTGCGCGCGATCGCCGACCAGTTCGACGTGTGACGCAGGCTCAGGGGAACGCCAGCGCGCCCGGGTCGACGGCGGGGACGAGTCCCTGTTCGGCGGCCCGGGTGAGCAGGCCGCGCACCGCCGCGTAGCCGTCCTCGCCGAGGTCGGCGGTGAACTCGTTGACGTACAGGCCGATGTGCTGCTCGGCGACGGCCGGGTCCATCTCCTGGGCGTGCGCCAGCACGTACTCCCGGGAGGCCGCCGGGTCCGCCCATGCCTGCCGGACCGAGGAGCGCACGGTGGCGGCGAGTTCGCGCAGCCGCTCGGCGCCCAGCGAGCGCCGGGCCACGATCGCGCCCAGCGGGATCGGCAGCCCGGTCGCCGCCTCCCACGCCTCGCCCATGTCGGCCAGGCAGTGCAGGCCGTACTGCTGGTACGTGAACCGGGCCTCGTGGATCACCAGCCCGGCGTCCACCCGGCCGTCCCGGACGGCCGGCATGATCTCGTGGAACGGCAGCACCACGATCTCGCCGAACCCGCCCGGCACCGCCTCGGCCGCCCACAGCCGGAACAGCAGGTACGCGGTCGAACGCTCGCTCGGCACCGCCACCCGCCGCCCGGCCAGCCCGGCCGCGTCGATGGGCCCGGCGGTCAGCACCAGCGGCCCGCAGCCCCGGCCGAGCGCCCCGCCGCACGGCAGCAGCGCGTACTCGTCCAGCACCCACGGCAGCTGGCCGTAGGAGATCTTCAGGACGTCCAGTTCGCCGCGCTCGGCCAGCCCGTTGGTGATGTCGATGTCCGCGAACCGCACCTCGGGGGCGTCCGCGCCGGCGACCTGGCCGTGCGCCCAGGCGTGGAAGACGAAGGTGTCGTTCGGGCAGGGCGAGTAGGCGACACTCAGCGGCTCGGCCATGGGGTCAGACCTCCTGGAGCAGACGGGACACCGGCAGCGCCGCGAAGGCCCGCTCCAGGGCCGCCAGCGCCTCACCGATCCGCCACGCCGCGCGGTCGCGCGGCCCGACGGGGTTGGACACGGCCCGCAGCTCCCCCGCCGCGAGCCCGAAACGGGCGGCCGCCTCGGCCACCCCGAACCCCTCCATGGCCTCGGCCAGCGCCCGCGGATGACGCGCCCTCAGCTGCTCGGCGCGCGCCGCCGAACCCGTCACAGTGGAGACCGTCAGCACCTCGCCGACCGCACCGCCGGTGGCCGCCGCGACCAGCTCCACCACACCGCCCGGAACCGCGTGCCGCACCGTGCCGAAGCCCAGCTCGGTGACGTCGGCGAAGCCGTCCGGCGTCTCGGCACCCAGATCGGCCGCCACCAGGGCGTCCGCCACCACCAACGACCCGGTCGGCGCGGCGGGCGCGAAACCGCCCGCGATGCCCGCCGACAGCACCAGCCGGAACCGGCCGCGGGCCAGCGCCACCGCCGTACCGGCCGCCGCGGCGGCCGGGCCGACGCCCGCCGCCAGCACCTCGACCGGCGCGCCCTCGCCCAGACCCCGGCGGACCGCCTCGGCCTCCGCGGGCACGGCAACAACGACGAGCAGTCCGGCGGCGGGGCCGGACTGCTCGTCGGGACGCTCAGCGGTCATCGACCGGAGATTCAGCTCTTCTGGTTGTTCATGTTGAAGAACCACACCGCGTAGTACTCGTTGGTGTCCTTGTCGACCGCGGCGACCGTCACCATGGTCGTCTCGTCGCTGGTCATCAGACCGGAGGCCGACACCGAACCCGAGTAGGTCCGGCCGCTGGCGTCGGTGATGATCGGGGCGCGGTTCTGGCCCGAGCCGGTGAACGCGTACCAGCCCTTGTCCGCCAGGTCCTTCGGCACGCCCACGCCGACGCGGTCGCTCGCGCGCACGTCCAGGCTGGTGAGCTTCTTCTGCTCGGAGTCCTTCGAGGCCTGCTGGGCACACTTGGCGAGCTCGGCGTCGGAGATCGCCTTGCCGCCGTTGTAGCAGGTCGGCTCCGCCCGGACCGACGAGGTGCCGACGACCAGCGTGGCCTCGTTCTTGGGCGGCTTGCCGTTGTCCACGGCCTGGTAGACGCCGAAACCGACGAGGCCGGCACCGACGACGGTGGCGGCTGCGAGTCCGGCGGTGACGCTGGTGCTGAGGCTCATGCGCAAGAGGCTACTCGCCTTCCGTGATCACGTAACAGCGGGGTGGCCGAGTCGCGCGAGGTTACGCCACGCGCGGACGGGCCGCCGACCGGCGCGGCCCGATCCGCAGCAGCGACCGGAACGTCCACAGCAGCATCGCCGCCGTCACCCCCGCCGCCAGCCACAGACCCAGCTCCGCGTTCAACGGCAGCGAGATGCCCACCACGCCGCCCACCACCCAGCTCAGCTGAAGCGCCGTCTCCGAGCGGGCGAACGCCGACGTGCGCACCGCCTCCGGCACATCACGCTGGATCAGCGCGTCCAGCGCCAGCTTCGCCAGCGACGCCGCCATGCCCGCCGTCGCCGCCACCACCGTCACCGTCACGATGCCGTACCAGAGCGCCGCCGCACCCGCCGCCAGCGTCGCCAGCGCCAGCATCACCGTCACCGTCAACTCGGAACCGCGGGTGCGCAGCCACGAACCCAGCACCGAACCCAGCGCGTTGCCCAGACCCGCCGCCGCCGCGACCGCGCCCAGCGCCACCGTCTCCGGCAGCCCGCCCGGCGGGTTCTTGCGGATCAGGAACGCCAGGAACATCACCAGGAACCCGACCAGCCAGCGCAGCCCCGCCACCCCGCGCAGCGCCATGATCACCGACGGCCCGACCGCCCGCAGCACCCCCTTCGGACGCGCCTCGGACGGCTCCGCGAGCAACTCCGCCCGCTGCTCGCCCTTCGCCGAATCCACCTGGTGCGGCAGGTGAAACGCCATCAGGGTGCCGATCACGAACACCACGAACGCCCCGCGGAGCGGCCAGTCCGGCCCGATCAGGTGCAGCAGCCCGCCGACCCCGCCCGCCACCAGCGTCGCCACCAGACCCGCCAGCGTGACCCGCGAGTTCGCCTTCACCAACGACAACTGGGCCGGCAACAGCCGCGGCACCACCACGCTGCGCACCACCCCGTACGCCTTCGACGCCACCAGCACACCCAGCGCCGTCGGATACAGCGCCAGCCCGCCGCCGGGCACCAGACCCGCCATCACCCAGGCCAGCACCGCCCGGGCCAGCATCGCCATCGCCATCGCGGAACGCCGGCCGTTCGGCAACCGGTCCAGCAGCGGGCCGATCACCGGGGCCAGCACCGCGAACGGCGCCATCGTGATCACCAGGTAGAGCGCCACCCGGCCGCGGGCCTCGCCGGTCGGCACCGAGAAGAAGATGGTCGACGCCAACGCCACCGTGATCAGCATGTCGCCGAACGAATTCAGCGCGTGCAGCTCGATCAGCTTCGCCAGGCCCGACTCGCCCGCGCCCTCCGCCGACGTCGCCCGCCGGATCCGCCGCCCCGTGCCGTGCACCACCCGCCCCGTGCGCGCCCCCGCCGCCGACGCGCCCCGCGCCCACACCCCGCGCGGCTTCACCGTCGGAGGTTCCTTCGCGTCCTCCTGGCGCGCGGTCGGGCGTGGCTCGTCCGCCTCCGGCTCGCCGGGGGCTACGGGATGCTGCCGCGGCGCGTTCGACGGCTCCGGCCGGCTCTCGTCCTGCCCGGGGCGCAGTCCGTGCTGCGGCGGGTTCTCCTCCGCCACAAGCCCATCCTGCCCGACAAACGCACGCCGTACGAGTGATTGCCACGGGCGCGGCGCGCCCGTCCCCGCGGCCCCGGACTGTGCTCCACCGCCGACCGGCGGGTAGCCTGCACTACGCGCCTGCCCGGCCTGCGCAGGGGGTGGCCGACCGGGGCGGCGCGGCCCGGCCACGGAGCGGTCCCCGGTCGAGCAGAATAGATCGGTCCCGCGTCAGCGGGGGTTGCTCTGGTGACGTGGCAGCGGCAACCGGCGCGAGCCCGCCCTGTGCGGGGGCCGTCTCGGGACAGACCGCAGGATGACAGGACTGGGAGAGAACCGACGCCGTGAGTGCTGCGATGCGAAGCCGTACCCCTGACCGGCTCTGTGCCGAGGCCGTCGAGCTCGCCCGCCAGGCAGCCGTGGAGAGCGTCGGAGAGTCCGTCGTCGGCTCCCACGTGAAGGCCAACGCCGACGCCGAGCGCCTGGTCACCCACACCTTCGAGTGCCTCGACCCCGCCTACCGGGGCTGGCACTGGGCGGTGACCGTGGCCCGCGCTCCGCGCGCCAAGAACGTCACGCTCGACGAGATCGCACTGCTGCCCGGCCCCGACGCCGTCCTCGCCCCCCAGTGGGTGCCGTGGAGCGAGCGCCTGCTGCCCGGCGACCTCGGCCCCGGCGACCTGCTGCCCACCGGCGCGGACGACCTGCGCCTGGAGCCCGGCTGGACCGGCGAGGACGAGCCCGCCCCGAACTCGGTGCTGGTCGAAGCCGCCGAGGACGACCTGGTGATCACCGAGGCCGGGATCCAGCCGCCGCCGGCCCGCGCCGAGATCGGTGCCGTGGCCGACGAGCTGGGCTTCGGCCGCCCCCGCGTGCTCTCCCGGAGGGGCCTGCACCAGGCCGCCGAACGCTGGGAGACCGCGTACGGACCTCAGACGCCGATGGCGCAGTCCGCACCCGCCTCCTGCAGCACCTGCGGCTTCCTGGTGCCGATCGGCGGCTCGCTCGGGCAGGCGTTCGGCGTCTGCGGCAACGAGTTCAGTCCTGCCGACGGCCAGGTCGTCTCGCTCGCGTACGGCTGCGGCGCGCACTCCGAGGCCGCGGTGCTGCCGGCTCCGCCGGTGCCGTCCGAGCTGATCCTCGACGAGACGGTGGTCGAGCCGCTGCACATCCACGCGGACCGCGACTCGGGCTCCGTCGAGCCGGACGCTCCCGCTGAGGAGCTCGGGCACTCGTAGCGGGCGCGAGAACAGGGGCGGGGAACTGCGCGACAAGCGCTCACCACGTCCGCAAGGTCGCGATCAAGTGCAGGTCATTGTCCTGCGTCGCGATCTTGCGGTGGGGTGCCTTCCGCTTCGCGCAGTTCCCCGCGCCCCTGGTTGCGCTCCCTGGTTGCGCTCCCTGGTTGTGGCTCTTGCCGTCGTTGGCCCCTGGCAGAATGCCGAGTCGTTACGCAGACCACGCGAAGGGCGGCTCGGCACGTGGAGTCTCGGATCATCGGCAGCGCGGCGGCACCCGAGGGGCCGGATGTGTTCGACACGGCTCGGCTGCGGCACACCGTGGTGGCTGCGTGGACGGCTGCGCCGGCGAGATTCCGGGAGGATGCGAACGCCGAGGAGGAGCTGGCGCTCGGGGGGTACCGGGATCGGCTGGTCGTCGAGCTGGCGCAGAACGCCGCCGATGCGGCGGCCCGTGCGGGGGTGGCCGGGCGGCTCCGGCTGACGTTGCGGGACGGGGTGCTGGCGGCGGCCAACACGGGGGCGCCGCTGGACGCGGAGGCGGTGGAGTCGTTGTCCACGCTGCGGGCGTCCGCGAAGCGTGGGGACGAGCGGCCGGTGGTCGGGCGGTTCGGCGTGGGGTTCTCCGCGGTGCTGGCCGTCAGTGACGAGCCGGCGGTGCTGAGCCACTCCGGTGGGGTGCGCTGGTCGCTCGTCGAGGCGCGGGCGCTGGTCGCGCAACGGCCGGAGCTGGCCGAGGAGTTGACGCGGCGGGAAGGGCACGTGCCGCTGTTGCGGCTGCCGTTCCCGGCGCAGGGACAGGCCCCGGAGGGCTATGACACGGTGGTGGTGCTGCCGCTGCGCGACAGTGCCGCCGAGGACCTGACGGGCCGGCTGCTGGCGGCGATCGACGACGCGCTGCTGCTGACCCTGCCGGGCCTGGCCGAGGTGGTGGTGGAGACCGCCGAGGGCGTGCGGACGCTGACCCGCGGTGAGCGGGCGCCGCGGCCCGAGCAGCTGCCGGTCGTCACCGTCACCGACGGGGAGCGGAGCACCGGCTGGCAGATCGTCAGCGCGTCCGGGACGGCCTCGGCGGAGCTGCTGGCCGACCGCACCACCGAGGAGCGGGCCCGGCCGCAGTGGACGCTGACCTGGGCCGTCCCGGTGGACGGGCAGGGCCGGCCGCAGCGGCCCGGCACCGCGGCCGTGGTGCACGCCCCGACGCCGAGCGACGAGCCGCTCGGGGTGCCCGCGCTGCTGATCGCCTCGTTCCCGCTCGACCCGACCCGCCGGCACGTCGCGCCCGGCCCGCTGACCGACTTCCTGGTCGAGCGCGCCGCCGAGGCCTTCGTCGAGCTGCTGCGGGCCCGCGGCGCCGACGCGCACTCGCTGGACCTGGTGCCGTCCCCGCTCGGCGGGAGCGCGCTCGACAACGCGCTGCGCACCGCGATCCTGGACCGCCTGCCCGGCACGCCGTTCCTGCCGCACCCGCGCGGCACCGAGGAGGGCACCCCGGCGCTGCGTCCGCGCGACGCGCTGGTGCTGGAGGGCGCCGACCACTCGGTGGTGGAGGCGCTCGCCCCGATCTTCCCCGGCCTGCTGCCGGCCGGCCTGGAGCGCCGCACCGAGCTGCGCACGCTGGGGGTGCGCCGGGTGCCGCTGGCCGAGGTGGTCGACCAGCTGGGCGGCCTGGAGCGGGATCCGGCCTGGTGGCGGAGCCTGTACGCGGCGCTGGCCGGCGCCGACCCGGAGGCGCTCGGCGCGCTGCCCGTCCCGCTGGCCGACGGCCGTACGGTGACCGGCCCGCGCCGGGTCCTGCTGCCGTCCGACGCCGCCGACTGGGCCGGCTTCGAGGGCTACCCCGAGTCGCTGGCCGAGGCCCTGGACCTGCTCGACCTGCGCCTCGCCCACCCCGAGGCCGCGCACCCGCTGCTGGCCAAGCTCGGCGCCGCCACCGCCACCCCCGGCGGCCTGCTGGAGACCCCCGAACTGCGCGCGGCCGTTGCTCGTTCGCTGGAGCTCGGCGAGGACGACTACGACGCCGCGGTGGACCTCGCGGACGCCGTGCTGGCCGTGGTGAAGGCCGCCGCGCCGGCCCCCGGTGAGTACCCGTGGCTGGCCCGGCTGGCGCTGCCCGACGACGAGGGCGAACTCGCCCGGGCGGGCGAACTGCTGCTCCCCGAAAGCCCGTTGGCGAACCTGGCGGGCGAGGACGACGCCGCGTTCGTGGACGAGGACCTGCTGGAGCGCTGGGGCCCGGAGGTGCTGGCCGCGGCCGGTGTGCTCACCACGTTCACCCTGGTGCGCGCCGAGGACGTCGTGCTCGACCCCGACGACCTGGAGCGCCTCGACCCCACCGCCCCCGCCGACCGCGCGGCCGGCGGCGCCCCCACCGGCCTGATCGACGAGGCCCCCGACGGCCTCGCCGACTGGTGCGAGGACGCCCTGGAGGCCCTGCACGCCGACGACGCGGGCGAGTTGGGCGTCCCGCCGGTCGCCGCCGAACTGCTCGCCGTCCGCGACCTCGACCTGGTCGCCGACGACGCCTGGCCCGAGGCGCTCGCGCTGCTCGCCCGCCCCCCGTACCGGGACGCCGTCGTCACGCCGGTGCGCACCCTGCTGCCCGACGGCACCTACACCGACCTGCCGTCGTACACCGCCTGGTGGCTGCGCGACCACCCCGTGCTGGACGGCCGGGAGCCCGCCGGCCTGCGCGCGGCCGGCGCCGACCCGCTGCTGCGCGGCCTGTACGACGAGGCCCGGACGAGCCTGGACCCGCAGTTCCTGCACGCCCTCGGGGTGCGCACCACGCTGGCCGCGCTGCTCGCCGAACCGCACGGCCCCGAGGAACTGATCGACCGCCTCACCGATCCGCTGTCCGACGTCACCCACCGCCAACTGCACGGCGTCTACAGCGCGTTGGCGGCCCTCCCGGCCGAGCGGGTGGAGGGCCTGGACGTGGTGCGGGCACTGGCCCCGCTGGACGGCGGCACCGGCCGCCGGGACGACCGCACGGTAATCGTCGACGCCACCGCCGCGGTCGTCGCCGACGCCCCCGACCTGGTCGAGCTGCTGCACGACCACCCGGTGCTGCCCGTCCACCCCGCGCTCGCCCCCGCGCTCGCCGAGCGGCTGCACGTCTCGCTCGCCAGCGAGGTGGCCGGCGGCCGGGTGCTCTCCGAGGGCACCCTGCACCGCACCCCCGCCGTGGTCCGCGAACTGCTCCCCGGCTGCCCCGCCGTGTACGAGGAGCACGAGGAACTGCTGGTCGTCGGCCCCGACGGCGAGGACGCCCGGGTGGACTGGCGCTGGGACACCGCCGCCATCGCCCCCGAGCTGCCCTACGACCCCGAGGACGCGGACGAGGCCGACGAGAACGACGAATTCGAGGTGCCGCCGGTGCCCGGACTGCTGCACGCCTCGACGCCCGAGGGCCTGGCCGCGGGCCTCGCCTGGTCCGTCCAGCAGTGGCACCGCCGGTTCGAGATCCTGGCCGCGCTCACCGAGCCCGACCGGGCGTACGAGCTGCTGGCGGCCCGCGACTACGAGTGACGCCCCGGGAGGAGGCCTACGCCGCGTGGGCCTCCTCCTTCTTCTCGACGTTCTTCTCGACGAACACCCGCGAGGTGATCTCCAGCAGACACCCGGCGACCGCCGCGATCGCGACGCCGATCAGGGGGTCGCGCCAGCCGACCAGCTGGAGCTGGAAGAAGTCGGACAGCCACGGCACCACCAGCACCAGCGCGAACGCGCCGGACATGGCGCCGATCAGCAGCAGCCGCCACCAGGTGTAGGGGCGGGCGACGATCGCCAGCACCCAGATCGCGGAGATGAACAGCGTCAGGGTGGCGACCGAGGTGTCCGCCTTCAGCTCGGTGGCGTGGTCGGCGCGGGCCAGCGCGTAGGCGACGAACGTGGCGGTGCCGCAGATGATGCCGCCCGGGATCGCCAGCCGCAGCACCCGTCGCACGAACCCGGTCCGGGCCCGCTCGTTGTTCGGGGCCAGGGCCAGGAAGAACGCCGGGATGCCGATGGTCAGCGAGGACAGCACCGTCGAGTGCCGGGGCAGGAACGGGTACGGGACCTGGGTGAACACCACCAGCAGTGCCAGCAGCACCGAGTAGACGGTCTTCACCAGGAACAGCCCGGCCACCCGCTCGATGTTGCCGATCACCCGGCGGCCCTCGGCGACCACCGACGGCAGGGTGGCGAACCGGTCGTCCAGCAGCACGATCTGCGCGACCGCCCGGGTCGCGTCCGAGCCGGTGCCCATCGCCACGCCGATGTCGGCGTCCTTCAGCGCCAGCACGTCGTTCACGCCGTCGCCGGTCATCGCGACCGTGTGGCCCTTCGACTGCAACGCGCCGACCAGCGCCCGCTTCTGCTGCGGGGTGACCCGGCCGAACACCGCGGTGCGCTCGGCGACCTCGGCCAGCTGCTCGGGGTCGGTGGGCAGCTTGCGGGCGTCCGTCGCGGTCTCCGCGCCGGGCAGGCCCAGGTGGGCGGCGACCGCGCCGACCGAGACCGCGCTGTCGCCGGAGATCACCTTCGCCCGGACGTCCTGCGAGCGGAAGTAGCGCAGGGTGTCCGCGGCGTCCTCGCGCACCCGCTGCTGGAGCACCAGCAGGGCGAGCGGCTCCAGCTGGGCTGCCGGGTCGGGGTCGTCCAGCGGCAGCGGGCTGCGGCCCAGCAGCAGCACCCGCAGGCCCTTCGCGCCGAGCTCGTCGACCTCGGCCAGCGCCGGATGCCCGGTCGGCAGCAGCACGTCGGGGGCGCCCAGCAGCCAGCTGCCCTCGGTGCCGCCCGGCTCCAGCAGCTGCACGCCGCTCCACTTGCGGGCCGAGGAGAACGGGATCGCCTCCAGCAGCCGCCAGCGGCCCTCCTCCGGCGGCCCGTACGCGTCGATGACGGCCCGCATGCTCGGGTTCGGGCGGGTGTCGGCCGCGCCGATCGCGCCGAGCGCCTCGGCGATCCGGGCCTTGTCGGCGGCGCCGATCGGGCGCAGGTCGATCAGGTCCATGCCGCCCTCGGTGAGGGTGCCGGTCTTGTCCAGGCAGACCGTGTCGACCCGGGCCAGGCCCTCGATCGCGGGCAGCTCCTGCACCAGGCACTGCTTGCGGCCCAGCCGGATCACGCCGATCGCGAAGGCCACCGAGGTCAGCAGCACCAGGCCCTCCGGGACCATCGGCACGATGCCGGCCACCATCCGGCGGACGGCCTCCTGCCAGTCGTGGCGCTGCACCGCGAGCTGGCTGATGATCAGGCCCAGCGCGGTCGGGATCAGCAGGTACGTGATGATCCGCAGGATCTGGTCGATGCCGGTGCGCAGCTCCGACTTGACCAGCGTGAACTTGCTGGCTTCCTCGGCGAGCTTGGCGGCGTACGCCTCCCGGCCGACCTTGGTCGCGGTGAACGCGCCCGCGCCGGCCACCACGAACGAGCCCGACATCACGTGGTCGCCCGGGTGCTTGTGCACCGGGTCCGGCTCGCCGGTCAGCAGCGACTCGTCGATCTCCAGGCCGTCCGCCTCGGTGACCGTGCCGTCCACCACGACCTTGTCGCCGACGCCGAGCAGCACGGTGTCGTCCAGCACGATCTCGCTGGTGGCGACCTGGACGGCCGCGCCTTCGCGACGCACCTGCGGGCGGGCCTCGCCGATCAGTGCCAGGCTGTCCAGGGTCTTCTTGGCGCGCAGCTCCTGCACGATGCCGATCGCCGTGTTGGCGACGATGACCAGGCCGAACAGGCCGTCCTGGATCGGGCCGACCACCAGGATGATGCCGAACATCACGCCGATGATCGCGTTGAACCGGGTGAACACATTGGCCCGGACGATCTCCCGCACCGAGCGGCTGGAACGCGCCGGCACGTCGTTGACCTGCCCGCGGGCGACCCGCTCCGCCACCTCGGCCGCCGTCAGGCCGGGTCGGTACGACCCGCCCGCGCCGGAGGGGTGCGCGCCGGGGCTCGCAGGGGCGGTGCCTTCCGCTGGGTGCGTCATGGCACCGACTCTAGGTGGGTGATTTGGGCGGTGCGCCGTGCCTCGGCCGTTTCGTGCCGGACGAGTGGAGCGTCACACCTTCTGGTCGGAGTTCTCCGCCGCCTCGGCGGCACGGGCGCGGCGGATCGCGTCCCGGCGGGCCCGGCAGTACTTCAGGCCGATCAGGCCGAGCAGGCCGCCGGACAGGCAGATCCACGGCCAGCTGCCGTGGTCGTGGTCGGACAGCCAGCCCTGGAACGGCAGCAGCACCACGAAACCGACGAACCACAGCACCGTGCCGGCGCCGACAATGGCGACGTCGTTCGCCTCGAGCGGCGGGGGAGCGGAGCGCAGCGCGGTCTTGGGCATGCGCCTAGCCTACGGGGCGGGCCCGGGCGGGCGGCGGGGTCCGGCGGGTGCGCCGCTGTTTCGTATTCGACCGATGCTGATCGCAAGGGGGTTGCGGGGGGATCGTAAGGGCCTCGCTCTACGCGCGAAGATGGCGCGTCCACGACGGGGATCGCCATACTGAAACTCCCCCCACCCTTGCCTCACCCGATCGAGGACGCCCGAATGTCTCAGGCCCAGTCGACCACCGCGTCGCCCGAGCCCGCCCAGCCTGCGCCGCAGCCCTCGTCCGGCGCGCTGGATCGTTACTTCAGAATCTCCGAGCGCGGCTCCACGCTGCCCCGCGAGATCCGCGGTGGTGTCGCCACGTTCTTCACCATGGCGTACATCCTGGTGCTCAACCCGATCATCCTGGCCTCGGCCACGGACATGAACGGCACCCACCTCAACAGCGCCCAGCTGGTCACCGCGACCGCGCTCACCGCCGGTCTGACCACCCTGCTGATGGGCGTCATCGGCAACGTTCCGATCGGTCTCGCCGCGGGCCTGGGCGTCAACACCATCGTGGCGCTCCAGCTCGCCCCCAAGATGACCTGGCCCGACGCCATGGGCATGGTGGTGCTGGCCGGTATCGCGATCATGCTGCTGGTCGCCACCGGCCTGCGCGAGCGCGTCATGAACGCCGTCCCGCTCGGGCTGCGCAAGGCCATCGCCATCGGCATCGGCCTGTTCATCGCGCTGGTCGGCCTGGTCGACTCCGGCTTCGTCTCCCGCATCCCGGACGCCGCCCACACCACCGTCCCGCTGCAGCTCGGCGTCGGCGGCCACCTGCACGGCTGGCCGGTCCTGATCTTCATCATCGGCCTGCTGCTCACCATGGCGCTGGTCGTGCGCAAGGTTCCCGGCGCGATCCTGATCTCGATCGCCGTGATGACCGCCGCCGCGGTGATCATCCAGCAGTTCGCGAACCTCGCCCCCGAGCACTGGGGCCTCACCGTCCCGGCCTGGCCCGGCAACCCCGTCGCCACCCCCGACTTCGGTCTGGTCGGCCAGGTCAGCCTGTTCGGCGGCTTCTCCAAGGTCGGCGTGCTGACCGGCATCCTGTTCGTCTTCACCGTGCTGATGAGCTGCTTCTTCGACGCGATGGGCACCATCCTCGGCGTCGCCGACGAGGCCCACCTGCTCGACGAGAAGGGCGACCTGCCCGGCATCAACAAGGTCCTGATGATCGACGGCATCGCGACCGCCGCCGGTGGCGCGACCTCGTCCTCCGCGAACACCTGCTTCGTCGAGTCCACCGCCGGCGTCGGCGAGGGCGCCCGCACCGGCTTCGCGTCCGTCGTCACCGGCGCGCTCTTCATGATCGCGCTCTTCCTCACCCCGCTGGCGACCATGGTCCCCGCCCAGGCCGCCACGCCCGCGCTGGTCACCGTCGGTTTCCTGATCCTGGCGAACTCGATCAAGGACATCGACTGGACCGACTACACCATCGCGATGCCGGCCTTCCTCACCATCGCGATGATGCCGTTCACCTACTCGATCACCAACGGCATCGGCTTCGGCTTCATCGCCTTCTGCCTCCTCCGCGTGGTCGCCGGCCGCGCCCGCACCGTCCCGATCCCGATGTACGCGGTTGCCGCGGTCTTCGCGTTCTACTACCTGATGCCGGCCCTCGGCCTGCTCTGACCTCAGGTCGTACGACGGCCCTTCCCCGCGAATCTTGCGGGGGAGGGCCGTTGTCGTTCTCGGTGTGGGGACGAGGAGGATCTCTCTATCGTGGTGTGGACGGTCCGGCGGAGGGACGATCCATGACGCGCACGGTCATCGACCTCGACGACGCCCTTCTCGCGGAGGCGCAGCAGCTCTTCGGAACGACCACCAAGGTCGCCACGGTCAATGCGGCGCTACTGGAGGCCGTGAAGCGGGCCAGGCGGACAGAACTTGCCGACGCTATTGCCAGCGGGGAGTTCGACCTCCTGGATGCGGACCGGTCAGGCGGTGGTGCGGGTGACCAGGTCGTCGATGGTTTGGGCGGGGCGGAGGGTTTCGAAGTGGATGGTGCCCGAGGCGTCGGTGCGGGCGCCGTACACGGGGGGTTCGGGGAGTGAGTTGTAGCTGAAGTGGTGGGAGGCGTAGTAGGCGCCGGTGTCGAGGAGGCAGACCAGGTCGCCGGGTTCGAGGAGGGGGAGGGGGCGGTTGCGGGCGACCAGGTCGCCGGCGAAGCAGCAGGGGCCGGCGATGTCCTGCGGGACGGTCTCGCCGTGCTTGGCGGCGCCGGACGGGGTGTGGGCGGTGAGGCGCAGGGGCCAGCTGTCGGGCATGAAGACGGTGCGGGTGGCGACCTGGGCGCCGGCATGGCCGACGGCGATGGCGCGGCCGCCGGCCTGCTTGGTGTATTCGATGTAGGAGGCGGTGAAGCCGGCCTTGGCGAGCACGGAGCGGCCGAATTCGGTGACGAGCCGGTAGCCGCCGTCGAAGAGCGCGGGGGCGTGCCGGCGCAGTTCGTCGACGTAGGTGTCCCAGCCGGGGGTGATCCGGTCGTCGGTGAAGTTGACGGGGAGGCCGCCGCCGAGGTCGATGCCGGTGATCTGGCGGCGGCCGAGCTCGCGGTTGACGCGTTCGGCGAAGTCGACGGTCGCGCCGACGCCGGCGGCCATCAGGGAGAGGTCGATGCCCTGCGAGCCGATGTGGCAGTGCAGCCAGGTCAGCCAGGGGCGGGCGCGGAAGGCGTCGATCAGGCGTTCCGCGTTGCCGGGATCGGCGAGCGGGATGCCGAACTTGGAGGTGGCGGTCGCGGTGCTCATCGCCGCGATGCTGCCGCCGCCGACCTGCGGGTTGACCCGGACGCCGATCCGGGAGGTGGTGGGGCGGCGGGCGAGCAGGTCGTCGACGCGGGTGAGTTCCTGCCAGTTGTCGATGTTGACGGCGACGCCGAGGTCGAGCGCGAGGGTCAGCTCGCGGCGGGTCTTGGCGGGGGAGTCGAGCACGATCCGGTCCGGCGCGAAGCCGGCGGCCAGGGCCTGTGCGAATTCGCCGGGGCTGGCGACCTCGCAGCCCATGCCGAGGCCGCGGAGTCGGCGCAGTACCGGTCCGAGCGGGTTGGCCTTGGCGGCGAAGGCGTGCAGCACGTCGAGCCGGGCGGGGAACGCGGCGTGCAGAGCGGCGACGGTCTCGGTGACGGCGTCGAGGTCGAGGAAGGCGGCGAGCGGGGCGTCTTCCGGGTCGAGCAGGCCGTGCTGGACGGCCGCGCGGAGGACGAGTTCACGGCGTTCGGCGCCGATCAGGGGCTGGTGGTCGGTCATGGGGCACGCTCCGCGCGAGGTCGGCAGGAAGGGGGACCGGGCCCGGTCGTGGTTCCGGGCCGTGGCTCCAGCGTGCGGTTCGGGGTGCCTTGGTGTCTGTGCCCGCCGCGCCGGGTTTCGGCGGGTGCGGCAGGGCGCGTGCACCGCCGGAGGCGCCCGTTCGGGTGAGGCCGGTGCGGGGCGGCGGTTCGGGCGGGCCGGGGGTGCGCGGGCGGACGGGCGGCGGGCGGGCGGAGGGCGGAGTGGTGTCCGGGCACCGGTTCGCCGGCCCGATGTGGTGTCAGGGCGTGGTGGGGTCGTCCAGCAGCCGGAGTTGGAGGTGGGCGAGCAGGCGGGCGTCGGAGTTGGAGACGTCCAGGCCGGAGATCTTCAGGACCTTGTTGTGGAACCGGTTGGCGAAGGTGGTGCGGGCCACGCCCAGGGTGTCGGCGGCGCGGCCGAGTTCGCGTGAGTGGTCGAGGTAGGCGCGCAGGGCGTCCAGTGGGGTGCGGTCGCCCTTCTGCTCGGCGTGCTCGACCAGCCGGGAGACCGAGGTGCGGACGGGGAGCGGCAGGTCGCGCAGGGCTTCGACGATGTGTCGCAGGGCGACCGCGTCGGCGACCTGGTCGACGGTGGCGCTGTTGAGCTCGCCCCGGCCGAACAGCAGCCCGCTGAGGGCGAGTTCGGCGGATTCGCGGGAGCGGGAGGCGTGGTCGAGGCGGTCCTGGACCGGGCCGAGGCCGGCCAGGACGCGGGTCTTCAGGTGGGCGGACAGGTCGGCGGTCAGCCGGCGGCCGTAGTCGGCGACCTGGAGTTCGGCGGTGGGCAGGTCGGCGGCGAGGCCGGCCAGCAGGATCAGCACGCCGCGTTCGCCGGGGAGCAGCAGGGAGCTGCGGCCGGGGCCGGCGGGGTGCCAGCCGGCGTGCCGGGCGAGCCGGATCCGCAGGTCGTCGTCGAGGGGGCCGGCGACGCCGACGGCGAGGACGGCGCAGTGGGTGTCGGCGGGCAGGCCGCTGTGCCGGGCGAGCAGGGTGCCGGAGCCCCGGCCGTCCAGGACGGCGCGGGTGGCTTCGGTGAGCAGTTCGCTGCGGCCGTGGTGCCGGGAGTGGTGGTGCAACAGGTGGGCGGCGGCCAGTCGGGCGGCGACCCGCAGGGCTTCGACGGCGCTGTCCTGGAGGGTGTGTCCGTTCAGTGCGGCGACCCAGATCGAGCCGAGGCGTTCGCCGCCGGCCTGGACCGCCACCGCCATCCGTTCCGGGATGTCGCCGGCGGCGCGGCGGTGCAACACCTGTTCGGTGGACCAGAGTTCTTTGAAGAAGCCGTCCTCGGTCATCGCCCGGCGGCGTTCCTCGGGGACCTGGCCGGTGGAGATGGTGAGGATCCGGATCGGGTCGAGGGCGGCGCTCTCCGCGTAGTGCGCGAGGACCCGGGAGTCCGGGTCCTCGATGGTCACGGCGCCCTGTACCTGGACGGCGATCAGGCGGGCCAGTCCGCCGAGGTCGCCGAGCGGCACGTTGGCGCTGTCGGGGACGGGGCCGATCGCGGCGGCGGCTTCCAGGGTGCCGATCAGCCGCGGCCAGTTCATCCACGCGGCGCGGAACAGCAGTGCCGTACCGGCCTGTTCGGCGAGCGCCCGCAGTTCCTGCTTGCGGTCGAGGTGGCGGGCCTCGCGCAGCACCACGCCCGCCGCGCCGGCCGCTCCGGCCGTGCGCAGCAGGTCCTCGGCCTCGGTGCTGTGCGAGTCGAGGCCGGCGGCGACCACCAGGTCGCCCCGGCCGATCGGCCGGTCGAGCGGGTCGTGCACCACCAGCTGCCGGACGGTCGTCTGCGCCTGGGGCAGTGCCGCCACCTCGATCCGGGAGCCGACCAGGTCGATCAGCCCTTCCAGGGTCTGCGGCCGCACCATCGGCCGGTCCCACGCGTCCTCGCCCATCGGACGACCTCCCCAGCTGCGCGTATCGCCGTTCGGCCTTCAACTCCCCCTGGTTTCAGCCGAGTCGGGCCATCCTAGGTCGCTCTGGCGTCGACGGTGCGGAAAACCGGAAGCTCCGCAGGTGGGCGGGCCGCTAGTGTGGGCGCGTCCTAGGGCGGCTGTTTACCGCTCTATTCGTGGCGCGAACAACGCGCCCGCAACCCAGGGAGTTGCTGATCATGGTACGTACCCTCGTCGGCGAGCTGCCGTCCGCACTGGACGGGACAGTGACGGTCAAGGGGTGGGTGAACACGCTGCGACTGCAGAGCAGGATGCAGTTCGTGGTGGTGCGGGACCACACCGGCATGGTGCAGGTGACCCACCGGCGCGGGGGTGACGGAGACCAACTCGACGAGATCCTACGGGGGTTGACGCCGGAGTCGGCGGTGGAGATCACCGGCAAGGTGGTCGCCAACCCGGTGGTGAAGCTCGGCGGGCTGGAGATCCTGCCGGAGCGGATCGAGGTGGTATCGGCCGCCGAACCAGGCCTGCCGATCACCGCGGAGACCGGCGCGGAACAGCGTCTGAACTGGCGTTTCCTGGACTTGCGGCGCCCCGAGCGGCGGCTGGTGTTCGAGGTGCAGACCACCGTCGAGCAGGCGATGCGGGAGGTCGCCGCCGAGGAGGGCTTCACCGAGCTGCACACGCCGAAACTGATGGGCACGGCCTCCGAGTCGGGCGCCGAGGTGTTCAAGGTCGGGTACTTCGACCGGACGGCGTACCTTGCGCAGTCGCCGCAGTTCTACAAGCAGATGGCGATCGCCAGTGGCATCGACCGGGTCTTCGAGATCGGCCCGGTGTTCCGTGCGGAGCCTTCGTTCACCTCCCGGCACGCCACCGAATTCACCGGCGTGGACGTCGAGTTGGCCTGGATCGACAGCGTCGAGGACGTGATGTCCTTCCAGGAGCGGATGCTGCACCGGGTGCTGGCCCGGGTCGCCGAACGGCACGGCGAACAGATCGAGCAGCACGGGGACACCCGCGTCGTGGTGCCCGAACTCCCCTTCCCCCGGCTGACGATGGCCGAGGTCACGGCGAAGCTCCGGGCCGCCGGCTGGGACCGGGAGGGCGTGCGGGAGGACCTCGACCCGGAGGGCGAGCGGCTGCTCAGCGCGCTGGTGGCCGAGGAGAGCGGGCACGAGTTCGTGTTCGTCACCCGATTCCCGGCCTCGGTGCGGCCGTTCTACCATCACCGGCCCGCCGACGACCCGACCGTCACCGAGTCCTACGACCTGCTGTGGAAGGGCGTGGAGATCACCACCGGCGCCCAGCGCGAGCACCGGCACGGCCAACTCGTCGCGCAGGCGCGGGAGAAGGGCATGGACGCGAGCCCCGAAGGCCCGCTCGGCCGCTACCTGGACTGCTTCCGCTACGGGATGCCCCCGCACGGCGGCTTCGGCCTGGGCCTCGGCCGGGTGCTGATGCTGGCCCTCGGGCTGTCCTCGATCCGGGACGCGGTCTTCCTGTTCCGCGGGCCGAACCGGCTGGAGCCGTAAGGCAGTTCAACTTCCGGTGCGGGCCGACCCGGCCGGCCAGAGCACGTACACCGGCACCCCGGCGGCCCGGGCGGTGGCGACCATGTCGGCCGTCCCGCCCGGGCCGTTGCCCGGCCCGCCGTCCCAGACCGCGACCAACTCGTCTGTCAGCGCGAGCAGTTCGGTGTTGGCGGCGACGTAGGCGGCGTCGTCGAGCACGGCCGCGGGTAGCACCAGCACCCGGTCGGCGGCGGCGCGCAGCCGGGCGAAGTCGGCTGCGGCGGCCGCGGTTTGCGGGCCGGGGTAGGACGGGCTCGGCAGCACGGCGACCAGGCGGCCGCCGCGGGCCAGTACGGCGTCCGCGAACAGCGTGTCCGCGCCCGGGGCGAGGCACGACAGCCCCGTCAACTCCTCAGCGGGGTAAGGCGCGAGGAGCGCGTCGAGGGCGGCGCGCACCGCGCGGGTGGTGGTCGGGGTGAGGTCCATGTGCCCGGTCACGGCAATCACGGCCATGTCGGCGCTCCCTCGTGCGGCGGATCGTGCTGCACCGGATCCTGCCAGGGCTTCGTTGCCGGGCCGGCGAGTTGACGGGGATTTCGCCGAATGGCGCACGGTGGGGGCGCAGTTGAGGACTGCGCAGATCAGGGGTGCGCCGCACGCTGGACAGCCGCGCCCCACCCGGCCGACAATCGCGCCATGAGCGCTCAGGAGTTCGGCACCGAGCTGGCCCGTCCCTCGCAGGGCGAGCGGGACAGCGCGCTGGAAGTGCTGCGGGACGGCGTCGGCAGCGGTCGGCTCTCCCACGACACCTTCATCCGCCGGATGGAACTGGTCCTCACCGCCCGCAGTCGCGCCGAACTCGCCGAGGTGGTCGGCGATCTGCGCACCTACGGCCCGGTCTCCCGGCTGCTGCTGCGCACCGTCGCCAAGGTCTCCTCGCTCAACGTCCGGCTGCGGCAGACCTGGCAGGCCGAGCAGCTCACCCGGCTCCAGCTCCCCGCCCCGGCCGTCGGCCGCCTGCTGATCGGCCGGATGACCGGCTCCGGCCTGCGCCTCGGCGACGCGACGGTCTCCCGCCGGCACGCCGAGCTGCGCTTCGAGGGCGGCGACTGGGTGCTCTACGACCTCGGCTCCAGCAACGGCACCTTCGTCAACGACCGCCGCCTGGCCGGCGGCACCGTCGTCCGCCCCGGCGACCGCCTGCGCTTCGGTCGGCTGGGCTTCCAGCTCAGCGCGGACTGAGTCTGCCGGGCCTCGGGCAGGGTTGATCGAAATCCAATTTTCTTTAGCTTTGGTAATGACGTAGGCTAAGGACATGCCCGAGATGTCCGAGGACGACCTGGTGGCGATCAGCCAGCTGAGGTCGTCCGCGATGCGTTTGGCCCGACGGTTGCGACACCAACGGGTCGAGGAGTCGCTGAGCCCCACCGAAATGGGGGTGCTCGGCACGCTTGCCCGCTGTGGCAAAGCGACGCCCGGTGAGCTGGCGCGCAAGGAGCACGTCCAGCCGCCCTCCATGACCAGGATCATCGCGATGCTGGAGGAGAAGGGCCTGGTGCGGCGCGAGCCGCACCCCGAGGACCGCCGGCAGGTGGTGGTCAGCAGTACCGAACAGGCAGAGCAGATCCTCAACGAGTCCCGCAGGCGGCGCAACGCCTGGCTGGCGGAGCTCGCCCACGGCCTCGACGAGGAGGAGTGGGAGCGGCTGAGAGATGCCGCGCCCGTGCTCTACAAACTGGCCCACCTGTAAGCGTTTTCAGACCGACTCGGACCGCCTCAGGGCAAACGAAGGGGCTCACCGCATCACCGCAACAACCACCAGTGCCACACACCGCGCCGCGGCCGTCGAAACGGCCGCGGCGCGTCGAGGGGAGACAACTGTGACACCGCCGGCCGCCCGCGCCGCCGCGATCCGCACCGCGACCATCCGCACCGACCTCCGAACCGACCCCCGACGCATCAGTGCCCGCCCCGCCGGGCAGCGCACCGACGAACCGTTCGCCGACGAGACGGCCGCAAACGAACCCGCGCCCACCGGCGCCCCCGCCGCGCAGAGCCAGGCACCCGCCCCCACGGGCCTGCCGGGCAGCGGCGACGACGACCCCGAGGAACGCACCGCGGCGGAGATCCCCGCCGCTTCGCCGGGCCGGTTCACCCGCCCGGGAGGGATGTTCTCGTCCCTGCGCATCCGCAACTACCGGTACTACTTCGCCGGTCAGGTCGTCTCGAACACCGGCACCTGGATGCAGCGCATCGCCCAGGACTGGCTGGTCCTCAGCCTCACCGGCAGCCCCTTCGCGGTCGGCATCACCACCGCCATGCAGTTCCTGCCCATGCTGCTGCTCGGCCTGTGGGGCGGCGTCCTCGCCGACCGGCTGCCCAAGCGCCGCCTGCTGATCGCCACCCAGGGCGCGATGGGCCTGCTCGCCGCCGGCCTCGCCCTGCTCACCATCACCGGCACCGTCACGCCCGTCGTGGTCTACCTGTTCGCGCTGCTGCTCGGCCTGGTCACGGTGGTCGACAACCCGACCCGGCAGGCCTTCGTCAGCGAGATGGTGCCCCCGCGCGACCTCGCCAACGCCGTCAGCCTGAACGCCGCCAACTTCCAGACCGCCCGGCTGGTCGGCCCCGCCGTGGCCGGTGCGCTGATCGCCGCGGTCGGCAGCGGCTGGGCGTTCGCCGTCAACGCGCTGTCCTTCGCCGCGGTCATCGGCGGCCTGCTCGCCATGCGCAGCAGCGAACTGCGCCCCGTCGAGCGGATCGCCCGCGAACGCGGACAGCTCCGCGAAGGACTGCGCTACGTCCGGGAACGCCCCGAACTGCTGTGGCCGATGGTGCTGGCCGGCTTCATCGGCACCTTCGGGTTCAACTTCCCGACCCTGCTCTCCGGCTTCGCCCGCGACACCTTCCACGTCGGCGCGGGCGCGTACGGCCTGCTCAACACCGCGATGGCGGTCGGCTCGCTGGCCGGCGCACTGCTCGCCGCACGGCGCGGCGCGCCCCGGCTGCGCCGCCTGGTCTTCGCGGCGCTGGCGTTCGGCGCACTGGAGATCATGGCCGCGTTCGCGCCCGGCTACTGGACGTTCGCGCTGCTGCTCACCCTGATCGGCATCTTCGGCCTGACCTTCAACACCTCGGTCAACTCGGCGCTCCAGCTCGGCACCGACCCCGAGATGCGCGGCCGGGTCATGGGCCTGCTGGTCCTGGTCTTCACCGGCGGCACCCCGATCGGCGCCCCGCTGGTCGGCTGGATCACCGCCGAGTACGGCCCCCGCCTCGGCCTGCTCGCCTGCGGACTGGTCTCCGCCGCGGCCGCCGGCGTGGTCGCCCTGGTGCTCGGCCGGATCAGCGGCCTGCGGCTCCGGTTCGACCTGCACCCGGTGCGGACCCGCGGGCGGGTGTTCTCGGTGGTGCAGAAGAGCGACCTGGCGACTGCCTGCTAGTGCCGCGGGACGCGCTGTTCCAGCACCTGGCCCGGCCACGGGCCGGTCGGCTGGTCGACGGTGAACGTGGCGGTCCGGGTGAACCCGAGCCGCTCGTACTGCTCGACCAGCCGGCCGTCGCCGCCCGCGTAGCAGTCCACCCGCAGCAGGTCGATGCCGCGGCCCCGGGCCTCGCGCAGCGCGTCCGCGATCAGCGCGGAACCGATGCCGGAACCACTGTGCACGCGGTCGGTGACCAGCCAGCGCACGTACAACTCCCGCTCCGGCACCGGCGGCGCGTACGACGGCGCATCCTCCGAGAGGACGCTGATGCCCAGCGCGTCGCCCCCGCCCGCGGCCCGCTCGGCGACCCGCACCAACTGCTCGCGGCACGCCTGCTCGGCCCGCGCCACCGACTCCGGACGCTGCGACCACGGCACCGACCCCCACTGCCCGGTACGGCCCTGCGCGGTCAGCCAGGCGACCGCGCCATCGATGAGGGAGAGCAGAGCGGGAGCGGAGTCGGGACCTCCGGTGCGGATGCGCATGGCCTCCTTTCTATCCGGTGGCGGCCGTCGGGCGGTAGGGCACGATGGCGGAATGAGGCTCTTCGTCGCCGTGAACCCGCCGGCCCGCGCCATCCAGGAAGTCGCCGACGCGACATCTGCTCTTCGAGAGCTTCCCGGGGCGGACCGGCTGCGCTGGAGCGAGACGGCCGGGTGGCACCTCACCCTGGCCTTCCTGGGGGACGTTCCGGCGGACGAAGTGCCTTCGCTCTGCCAGAAGTTGGCGGTCGTCGCGGCTGAGCACCCCCGCCACCGCCTGCGGCTGGCCGGCGGTGGGACCTTCGGGGACCGGGTGCTCTGGTGCGGCGTTCAGGGCGGGACGGCTGCCCTGCGACGACTCGCGGACGCGGTCCGCGACGCGCTCGACGTCACGGACGACCATCCGTTCCACCCGCACCTCACTCTCGCCCGCAGCCGTTTCAGGGCGGGCGGGATGCGGGCGATGGCAGACGAGATCAACCACTTCCGGGGGGCGGAGTGGGAGGCCGGGCGGATCCACCTGATGCGCAGCGAGACGGGGTTCGGGCCTGCGAGGTACACCGAGGTCGAGAGCTGGCGGCTGCGGAGTTAGAGGCGTGGGGAGACTTGCGCGAGCTGGCGGGCGACCGATCAGGGGCGCTGGGGGTACCCCCAGCGAAGCGAGGGGGCGGAACTGCGCGACAAGCGCAAGGCCCGTCCGCAAGCTCGCGATCAAGTGCAGGTCATTGTCCTGCGTCGCGATCTTGCGGTTGGGGTCTTCCGCCTCGCGCAGTTCCCCGCGCCCCTGGTTTCGCGCTTCTAGCCCAGTTCCGGGGCCTCGCGAAGCTCGATGCGCTTGGGCGCCGCCTGCCCCAGTTCCAGCAGGGTGAGCGTGTTGGTGCCCTCGTGGAGCAGGGGCTGGGGGCAGTAGAGGGTGACCTGGGGGCCGCGGCGGTCGTAGCGGCCGAGGAGGAAGCCGTTGATCCACAGGTAGCCGTGGTCGCCGTCGGGGACGGCGAGGAAGGTGTCGCCGGTGGTGGCGAGGTCGAAGGTGCCGCGGGCGAGCGTCTCGGGGGCGGGCTCGCCGGGGGTGTAGCCGGCGGCGGGGAGGGGGTCGAGGGCGAGGGGCTGTGCGTGCCAGCCGTGCAGGTACTGGCGTTCGTGGCGGACGCCGGTGATGCCCTTGGTTTCGCCGACCTGGGGGCCGTAGTTGACCCGGCCGAGCGATTCGACGAGCAGGGTGAGCTGGTCGCCGCCCGTGGTGGTGACGTCCGGTGGGGTGACGCCGCGTTCGAGCGTGGCGGCGTGCTTGCCGTTGATGTGGAGGGCGGCCCGGTCACGCAGGTTCTCGACGGTGACCGGCTGGGTGGAGCTGATCGTGGGCACCGTCGTGGTGTAGCGGATCAGGCCGTGTTCCAGCCCGAGGTCTTCGAACAGCGGCGGTACGGGCGAGGCGACGGCGTCCCCGAACGGCAGTTCGGCGATCTCGTTGAGCGCGACCTCGCGAGCAGCCAACACCGGTACAGCGGGCGGAAGTTCGGCGACCCGGTCGTCCAAGTAGTGCACCAGTGACGGGTTTTCGGCGGCGAAGTCGGCGATGACCTGCTGGAAGGCGTGGAACTTGGGGCTGGGCAGGCCGCGTTCGTCGAGGGCGGCGTCGTAGTCGTAGGAGGTGGTGGTCGGCTGGTACGGGGAGTGCGTCCAGTCGGTGGAGTTGAACGGCGCGTCCTCGTGGTTGGCGCCGGCGGTGGTGCCGAAGTTGGTGCCGCCGTGGGCCATGTACAGGTTGACGGAGCCGCCGGCGGCGAGGATGCGGCGCAGCGAGTCGGCGGCGTCGGCGGCGTCGCGGGTGTGGTGGGGCTTGGCCCAGTGGTCGAACCAGCCGTTCCAGAACTCCATGCAGAACGGCGGGTCCTGGGGGCGGTGGCGGCGCAGCGTCTCGAACGCGGTCTCCGGGTCGGAGCCGAAGTTGACGGTGGCCAGGATGCCGGGGACGGTGCCGCCGCCGAGCATGTGGTCCTCGGGGCCGTCGGAGGTGAACAGCGGGACGGTGATGCCGCGTTCGCGCAGGCCGCGGGCCAGGTGGTCGAGGTACAGGTGGTCGCTGCCGAACGAGCCGTACTCGTTCTCGACCTGGACCATCAGCACGGTGCCGCCGGGCCGCCCCCACTGGCGTTCGACGACCTGCGGCAGCAGGACGTCGAAGAACGCGTCGACGGCGGCCAGGTACTCCGGGTCGCTGGTGCGGGCGCGGCGCCCGACCTTGGCGGTCAGCCAGCCGGGCAGGCCGCCGTTGTCCCACTCGGCGCAGATGTAGGGGCCGGGCCGGACGATCGTCCACAGGCCCTGGCGGTGCGCCTCGTCGAGGAACGCGCCGAGTTCGTCCAGGCGCTCGAAGCGGCCGGGGGAGGGTTCGTGCAGGTTCCACGGCACGTACGTCTCGACGGTGTTCAGCCCCATCGCGCGCAGCGCGGCGAGGCGGGCGGGCCACTGCTCGGGGCGGGTGCGGAAGTAGTGCATCGCGCCGGAGAGGATGCGCAGCGGGCGGCCGTCGAGGCGGAAGCCGGTCGAGTCGTAGGTGAGCATGCCTCCTAGCCTGCTGGAACGCGCCGGCCCGGACCATGGACAAAGCCCGGCGGCGTGTTGGACTTGTCCGGGAGGAAATCCGCGGACGGAGGACGATGGAGCGCTGGTGGCACTACCTGACGCCGGGGCCGGCGCAGTTGGGCACCGGCCTGGCGTGCCTGGGCGTGGGCCTGCAGCGCGGGCGGCTGCCGGTGGTCGGGCCGCGGGTGCTGGACCACTGGGTGGCGGTGGTGGTCGGTTCGGGGCGCGGCTGGTACGCGCTGCCGGGCGGCCGGCGGCTGCCGGTGGTGGCGCCGGCGGTGCTGTGGCTGCGGCCGGGGGTGCCGCACCACTACGGGCCGGACGCGGACGGCTGGGCGGAGTCCTTCGTGGACTTCACCGGCGCGGGCACCGCCGGGTACGCCGAGCTGGGCCTGCTGCCGGAGGCCGAGGTGGTGCCGCTGGATTCCGCGGAGACCGCGCTGCGGGTGATCGCCCGGATCGCGGCGGTCTGCCGCCGGGGCGGGCCGACGGCCGGCCCGGAGGCGTCGGCGGCGGTCCATGAGCTGCTGGTTGAGCTGCACCGGCACCGGGCCGACCTGGGCCCGGAGGGCGCCCCGGTGATGGAGGTGCTGCGCCGGGACGCCTGCCTGCCGCTGTCGGTGGCCGAGCACGCCCGGCGGGTCGGCATGGGCGTGGAGGAGCTGCGCCGCGCGGTGCGCGCGCAGGGCGCGACCAGCCCGAAGGAGTACCTGCTCACCGTCCGCCTGAACGAGGCCAAGCACCTGCTGGCGGCCAGCGAACTGCCCGTCTCCGCGGTGGCCCGCCGGGTTGGCTACCAGGACCCGGCGTACTTCACCCGCCTGTTCACCCGCCGCGTCGGCGTCGCCCCGACGGTCTTCCGCCAGCGCGAGTACCGCGGCGGTGCCCTGCCCGCGAAGCAGGGGCCGGAGCCCGGGTAGGTCGGGCGACCGACTAGTCTCGAAGCGTGGACCCGAAGACCCGTATGCGGATCGTCACCGGCGCGTTCGTCCTGCTGCTCGCCGTAGTGATCATCAGCGCCCTCGTGCAGAAGTAGCCCCCAGGCCGTTCCGGCGTTGGGGCCGGTTCGCGGGCGGTCGATCCGCAGGGTGGGGCGCGACGCGGGTCCGGCCGTGGGGCCTGCCGCGACGCAGGGGGCTTCCATGGCGTACACCCGGCGTACGCGATCGGTGACCTGGCCGACCTGCCGGAGGCCGACATGGCGGGCTTCGCCATGCAGCACGCCGAGGTGGTGGTGGAGAACATCTCCGCGCAGCTGCGCGACGAGCCGTCGACCGGGGCCTACCGCCCGCTCGGCCACCCGATGATCCTGCTGCCGCTGGGCAGCGGCGGCGGCGTGGGCCGGTTGCCCTCGCCGGACGGCCCGTTCGCCGCGCCAGCCGCGATGGTCGCCGAGTTCAAGGGCGCCGACCTGTTCGCCGGCCGCTTCCTCGGCCAGTTCGGCCCAACGCGGCATGAACGAAGGCCCTGGTCCGCGGACCAGGGCCTTCGAGGGCGACGGGGTGTCAGTCGTTCAGGTGCTCGACCACGTAGTCGATCGCGCCGGTGAGCTTCTCGACGTCCGCCGGGTCGATCGCCGGGAACATCGCGATGCGCAGCTGGTTGCGGCCGAGCTTGCGGTACGGCTCGGTGTCCACGATGCCGTTGGCACGCAGTGCCTTGGCGACCGCGGCGGCGTCCACCGACTCGTCGAAGTCGATGGTGCCGACGACCTGCGAGCGCTCCTCCGCCTTGGCGACGAAGGGCTGCGCGTAGGGGGACTTCTCGGCCCACGCGTACAGGATCGAGGACGACTCGGCGGTGCGGGACACCGCCCAGTCCAGGCCGCCCTGGCCGTTCATCCACTCCAGCTGGTCGGCCAGCAGGAAGAGGGTGGAGAGGGCCGGGGTGTTGTACGTCTGGTCCTTCGAGGAGTTGTCGATCGCGGTCGGCAGGTCGAAGAACGGCGGGATGTACCGGCCGGAGCCGGCGATCTCCGCGGCGCGCTCCAGGGCGGCCGGGGAGAAGGTGGCCAGCCACAGGCCGCCCTCGGAGGCGAAGGACTTCTGCGGGGCGAAGTAGTAGACGTCCGTCTCGCGGATGTCGACGGGCAGGCCGCCGGCGCCGGAGGTGGCGTCGACCAGCACCAGCGAGCCGGCGTCCGCGCCCTCGGGGCGGCGGATCGGCATGGCGACACCGGTGGAGGTCTCGTTGTGGGTGAGCGCGTAGACGTCCACCCCCGCCTCGGCGACCGGCAGCGGGTGGGTGCCCGGCTCGGTCTTGATGACGGTCGGTTCGGCCAGCCACGGGGCGGCCTTCACGGAGGAGGCGAACTTGGAGGAGAACTCGCCGAAGTTCAGGTGCTGCGACTTCTCGCGCACCAGGCCGAACGCGGCGATGTCCCAGAACGCGGTGGAGCCACCGTTGCCAAGCACGACCTCGTAGCCCTCGGGCAGCGAGAACAGTTCGGCGACGCCCTGGCGGACGCGCTTCACGATGTTCTTGACCGGGGCCTGACGGTGGGAGGTGCCCAGCAGGGAGGTTCCGGTGGCGGCGAGGGCACTCAAGGCCTCGGGGCGCACCTTGGAGGGGCCGCAGCCGAAGCGGCCGTCGTTGGGCAGATTGTCGGCGGGGATCTGAATCTGAGCCACACCCGCACCCTATCGCCCCGAATTGCCCGGCTGTACGGCCGTCCGGCGGCTGAGACGCGATCTTCGTGGCACCGGACAGCGCTCACCGGGGCGCGCGCCGCCCCTGGTCAGGGGTGGTGCGCGCGCCCGGGGGTGCCGTCACGGATGCTGACGGTCCGTCAGGTGTTCACCTGATCGGGTGTCAGCGGGCGATCTGGTCCCAGCCCTCGATCTCCTGCGGCGTGCGGGAGCCGGGGCCGATGTAGCGGGCGGCCGGGCGGACCAGCCGGCCGGTGCGCTTCTGCTCCAGGATGTGCGCGGACCAGCCGGCGGTGCGGGCGCAGGTGAACATCGAGGTGAACATGTGCGCCGGGACCTCGGCGAAGTCCAGCATGATGGCGGCCCAGAACTCGACGTTGGTGGCCAGCACGCGGTCGGGGCGGCGGTTGTGCAGCTCCTCCAGCGCGGCCTTCTCCAGCGCCTCGGCGATCTCGAAGCGCGGCGCGCCGAGCTCCTTGGCGGTGCGGCGCAGCACCCGGGCACGCGGGTCCTCGGCGCGGTAGACGCGGTGGCCGAAGCCCATCAGGCGCTCGCCCTTGTCGAGGGCCTTCTTCACGTAGCCGGCCGCGTCGCCGGTGCGCTCGATCTCCTCGATCATGCCGAGCACCCGGGACGGCGCGCCGCCGTGCAGCGGGCCGGACATCGCGCCGACCGCGCCGGACAGCGCCGCGGCGACGTCGGCACCGGTGGAGGCGATCACCCGGGCGGTGAAGGTGGAGGCGTTCATGCCGTGCTCGGCGGCGGACGTCCAGTAGGCGTCGACGGCCTTGACGTGCTTCGGGTCCGGCTCGCCGCGCCAGCGGATCATGAACCGCTCGACGATGGTCTCGGCCTTGTCGATCTCGCGCTGCGGCACCATCGGCAGGCCCTGGCCGCGGGCGGACTGGGCGACGTAGGACAGCGCCATCACGGCGGCCCGGGCGAGGTCGTCGCGGGCCTGCTCGGCGGAGATGTCCAGCAGCGGCTTGAGGCCCCAGACCGGGGCGAGCATGGCGAGCGCCGACTGCACGTCGACCCGGATGTCGCCGGAGTGGACCGGGATCGGGAACGGCTCGGCCGCCGGCAGCCCGGGGGCGAACCGGCCGTCCACCAGCAGGCCCCAGACGTGACCGAAGGAGACCTGGCCGACCAGGTCCTCGATGTCCACCCCGCGGTAGCGGAGCGCGCCGCCCTCGCGGTCGGGTTCGGCGATCTCGCTCTCGAAGGCGACGACACCCTCAAGGCCGGGTACGAAGTCCGACATGTAGAACGGCTCCTTCAGTGATCCGACACGACGTGCGGCCGTGGTGGGGCGGCACGCCGGTGACCGATGGTGGTTGGCACTCGGTGTCAGAGTGGCAGGCACGGAGTGCATTGCGCCATACACCACGACGGTGATGTTTCCCCCACGCGCCGCTCGAACCCCTGCCGCCCCGCGCGTTGTCGGCGGATTTTCCGGGACACTCCGGCCGAAATCCGGACGATTCACCGGGCGGTGGCGGCCGCGCATCCCGACTCCGGGTGTTTGCGCGGACGTAGCGGCGCTCGGCGCTTGTCGTACGGGATGATGTTGGCGTGCCTACCGCGGAACGCCACAGTCACCCGAACGCCCTGTCCACGCCGGCCGGGGAGCGGCCCGTGCCGGACCTGACCGTGATGCGCAAGCATTACCAGCACGAGGGCCTGGCCGAGGACCAGTTGGCCGAGGACCCGTTCCGGCAGTTCGCCCGCTGGTTCCACGAGGCCGTCGAGGCGGGCGTGGTCGAACCCAACGCGATGGTGGTCTCCACCGCCGACGCCGACGGCCTGCCGTCCTCGCGCACCGTGCTGCTCAAGGGCTACGACCCGCGCGGCTTCGTGTTCTTCACCAACTACGGCTCCCGCAAGGGCACCGACCTGGCCGCCAACCCGAACGCCTCGCTGCTCTTCCCCTGGATCGGACTGGCGCGCCAGGTGGTGATCGGCGGCCGGGTGGAGAAGGTCGGCCGGGACGAGACCGCCGCCTACTTCCGGACCCGCCCGCACGGCTCCCAGCTCGGCGCCTGGGCCAGCGAGCAGTCCAGCCCGGTGGCCGGCCGCGAGGTGCTGGAGCGGCGCTACGCCGACCTCGCGGCCCGCTACCCCGAGGGCGAGGGCGTCCCCGTCCCGCCGTTCTGGGGCGGCTACCGGGTCGTCCCGCGCACCGTCGAGTTCTGGCAGGGCCGCGAGAACCGCCTCCACGACCGCCTCCGCTTCGTCGCCGAGGGCCCCGGGGGCGCGGGTGGCGGCGGGTGGCGGGTGGAGCGGCTCTGCCCCTGACGGAGTGTCAAGTTTGCTGCCCCGCAAGTCAACCAGGTGGAGTAACCTGCCCCTCTGACGGGCTAAAAAACTAGTGGTTTGGACCACTGAAAGCTGGGTAGCGGCGTTAGAGTCGCTCCGGGTGAAATTCTCGGCACAGGACGCCGAGGCCTGTCTCGCGCCGACAGGCGCAGAAACGAGTCATCATGGTCGCCGCCACCAAGCCCGCCGACAGCGCGCGCGTCGAGGAGTCTCCCTCGCTGGCAGCTCTGGCCTCCATCGGTGCCGAAGAGCTCACCGCCGAGCTCTATCGTGCCCTCCCGGGCGGTGAGTCCGGCCAGGTGGCCGTCGCCGCCTTCAACTCATCCATCTGACCGGCCGACCGAGCGCAATCCGACGCGACGTCACCCCGATACCCGTGCCGCGCCCGCTGGTGCCGTTCTCGCAGTTCGTGATCAAGATGCACGCCCGTTGCGATCTTGCCTGCGACCACTGCTACGTGTACGAACACGCCGACACCAGCTGGCGCGGCAAGGCCCGCGCCAGTCATGAGGCGGTGCTCGCCCGTACCGCCGAACGGATCGCCGAACACGCCCGCACCCACCGGCTCGCCGCCGTCCACGTGGTGCTGCACGGCGGCGAACCGCTGCTCGCCGGACCCGCCCTGCTCGGCCGCGCCGCCGAACTGCTGCGCGCCGCCCTGCCCGCCGACTGCGCCCTCGACCTGCGCATCCACACCAACGGCGTGCTGCTCTCCCCCCGCTTCCTCGACCTGTTCGCCACCCATGGCATCAAGGTCGGCATCTCGCTGGACGGCGACAAGGCCGCCAACGACCGGCACCGCCGGTTCGCCGACGGCCGCAGCAGCCACGCCAAGGTGCTCGCCGCCGTCGAGCTGCTGCGCCGCCCCGCCTACCGGCACCTGTACGCGGGCCTGCTGTGCACCATCGACGTGGAGAACGACCCCGTCGCGGTGCTGGACGCACTGGTCGCCCTGGAGCCGCCCCGGGTGGACTTCCTCCTGCCGCACGCCACCTGGGACCAGCCGCCGAAACGGCCCGAAGGCCTCGGCGAAACCCCTTACGCCGACTGGTTGTTGGCGGTCTACCGGCGCTGGGAGGAACTCGGCCGGCCCGTCCCGGTGCGCACCTTCGACTCGGTGCACCGCACACTGCGCGGCCGCTCCAGCCTCACCGAGTCGCTCGGCCTCGACCCCGCCGACCTGGTGGTGGTGGAGACCGACGGCAGTTTCGAGCAGGCCGACAGCCTGAAGACCGCCTACGACGGGGCGCCGGAGACCGGGTTCACGGTGTTCGACAACACCCTGGATCAGGTCGCCGAACACCCCGGCATGGTCGAACGACAGTCCGGGCTGGCCGGGCTCGCCGAGGAGTGCCGCGGCTGCCCCGTGGTCCGCTCCTGCGGCGGCGGCCTGTACGCCCACCGCTACCGGGGCGACGGCTCCGGCTTCCGCAACCCCTCCGTCTACTGCGGTGACCTGATGCGACTGATCACCACCATCCGCGACCGGATGGCCCCCGCCGTTGTCGTCCCCGCCCAGGACGCGCCCGGTGCGACGCTGACCGACGGCCAGCTCGACGAACTCGCCGCCGGGTACGGCGGCGCCGACACCGTCCGCGCCCTGGCCCGCGCCCAACTCGGCCTCACCCGGCGACTGGTGGCCGCCGTCGGGACCGGCTCCCCGGCCTGGGCGCTGGTCACCTCACTGGACGGCGGCGACACCCCGGCACTGGACGCCGTGCTCGCCCACCCGTACACCCGGGCCTGGGCGGTGCGCTGCCTGCAGGGCGACACCGCGCGCGCCGACCTCGGCGGGATGGCCGAGGTGGCCGCCGCTGCCTCGGTGCGCGCCGGGCGCGCCTTCGAACTGGCGCTGCCGGTACGCGGCGGCGCCGTCCACCTGCCCACCCTCGGGCGGGTGCTGGTCGGCGGCGCGGGCGAGCGCGTGGTGACCGGCGACGCGGAGGGCTTCACCGTCGGCGGCCGGCGGATCGGCCCCGACACCCCCGCCGACGCGCACTGGCAGCCGGTGCGGCGGATCGCGCTCGCCGACGGCTGGGCGCCGGCCCTGGAGGACACCGACCCGCAGCGCGACAGCCACCAGTGGCCGGTCGAGGACCGGCTGGCGGACGCCGAGTACCTGGCCTGGGGCGGGGCGCTGCGCGAGGCCTGGGAGCTGATCGGCCGCGACCTGCCCGGCCACGCGCCCGGCATCCGGGCCGGCCTGTCCACCCTCACCCCGCTGCGGCCCGGCCCGGCCGGCCGCGACGTGTCCGCCGCCGCCCGGCAGGCGTTCGGGGCGGTCGGCATCGCCCGGCCCGCCACCGCACCCACCCTCGCGCTGCTGATCGCGCACGAGTTCCAGCACGTCAAACTGGGCGCGGTACTGGACTTCCACGACCTGTACGACCGGACCGACGAGCGGCTGTTCCACGCCCCGTGGCGGCCCGACCCGCGCCCGCTGGAGGGCCTGTTCCAGGGCACCTACGCGCACCTCGCGGTGACCGAGTTCTGGGCCACCCGGGTGCGGGCCTACGACGGGCTGCGCAACGGCCCCGCCCAGCACGCCCGGGTCCAGCTCGCCACCTGGCGGGCACACACCGCCGCCTCCATCGACACCCTCGCCGACTCCGGCGCCCTCACCCCCCTCGGCGCCCGCTTCACCGAACGCATGCGCACCGCCGTCGAACCCTGGCTCACCGTCCCGGTCGGCGCCGCCGCCGAGACCGCGGCCCGGGAGGCCGCCGCCGAGAACCTGGCCCAGTGGCAGGCCCGCACGGCCGCGGCGGGGCCGCGCTGAACCTGCGCCGATTCGAGAATGGCCGAAATGCTTTGCCCCAGTGGCCGGTTGGGGCGCGTGTGGCGCCCCTCCCGGTGCGAGAGTGGGGGGCATGAGCGACTACACCGAAGTGACGCTGCCCGACGGTACGGCCGTGCTGCTGCAGGTGTTCGATCTGCGGCGGGCCGACCAGGAGTCCGGCGATCCCGACCTTCCCGACGGCAGCGGCGACGTGGTGCCGGTCGGCCGGGTGCGTGACGCGGCCCGGACCACGGGCGAGGCGCTGCGTGAAGCGTTGCAGCCGCTCGGCGGTGTGCTCGACCTGGTGCACGGCGCGGTGCGGTCCGCGATCAAGCCGCCGGACGAGGTCGAGGTCGAGTTCGGCGTGAAGCTCTCCAAGGACCTGCGGCTGGGGATCGTCTCGGCGGGTGGCGAGGCCGCGCTGAAGGTCCGGGCCAAGTGGCAGACCGGTCGGGCGGCGGAGATCCCGGCGCAGCCGGACGGGGCGACCGAGCAGGAAGCGGCTGCGGCCGCACGCTGAAGCAGGAGCTGCGGGGGCGGTTTTGGGACGACAGACAGTTCGCCGGTGGTCGTCGGCCGGGGCCGACCCCGATGCGGCGGCCAAGGCCGCACACGTCGCCGTGTACCGGGAGGGCGACCCGCGCGCCTACGGCGGTGGCCTGCTGCTTCCCGACGGCCGGGTGCTGACCTGTGCCCATGTGGTCAACCAGGCGCTCGGGCGCGGTGGGCACGAGCAGGGGCGGCCCGCCGAACGCGAAGGCGCCGTGGACGGTCTGCTGCTCGCGCTGCCCGGCCTGGCCCCCGGTCGCAGGTTCCGGGCGGTGCTGGAGCACTGGCTGCCGGCAGGCCACGGATCCGGTGGGCCCGCCCGGGCCGGTGACCGCGAGTGGGTCGCGGACCTGGCGGTCCTGGTGCTGGTCGAACCGCCCCCGGCCGGCCCGGCCGTCGCGCCGCTGGGCCATCACCGCACCGGGCCGTCCGCGTTCGCCTGGTTCGGCAGCGGCAACGCCAGTACCGTCGCCGCCGTCACCGTCCAGGGCACCACCGAGCACTGGCTGGTGCTGGACACGCCCGACTCCGCGCAGCCCCTGGTCGAGGGGTACAGCGGCTCGCCGCTGTGGGACCGCGAACAGGGTCGGGTGGTCGGCCTGGTCGTCAGCCGCCGGGACAGCCGCGCGTTCGCCATCCCCACCCGGGCGATCGTCGAGCACCTGCCCTGGCTGTCCGTGCCCGATCCCTTCGTGCCCTCCGCCGAACAGGCCTGGCTGTGGGCGCGGTTGGTCGATGCGGTCGGCCGCGCCCTTCCCGACCCGGTTCTTCGGGGCGGCCCCGCGCGGCGGCTGGCCGGGGAGCTCGGCACCGTTTTGCCCGCCGGCGCCCCGCCGGTGCCCGAGTGGTTCGTGCGCACTGCGCTGGCCGCCGATCACGGCGTGGTCACCCTGATGGCGTTGCTCGCCGATCTCGCGCCCACCCCGGAGCAGCGCCGTGACCTGCAGACCGAGGCACTGTTCGCCGTCCCCGAGGAGTTGCTCACCGCCGTCGAGCACCGGGAACTGCTCGAACTGCTGGCGCACCACCCGGCCGGACCGGGGGGCGTGGTCGCGCGCGCACTGCCGCTGATCAGCGTGCCGGAGGACGCCGACTGGCCGACGCTGGTGCGCTTCCTCGAAGGGCACCGGCCGCGGCAGGGCAAGGTGCCCGGGCTGCTGCGCACCGTCGAGTTCGCCGCCCACGAGACGGTGGACGCCCACGCGGCCGCGGCGCTGCGGGCCTGGTCGGACGGGGTGGCGGAGCGGCTCGGGGTGGCCGCCGGTCTGGCCGAACACCGCGCCCAGGCCCGGGAGTCGGGGGCCGTGGACGGCGACGGGCCGCCGCTGGTGCAGGTCCAGCTGTGGCGGTCCGGCGGGGCCGATCGGTTCGGCTGGAGCTTCGAGGGCCGCTTTGCCGACGGCACCGTGTTCCACCGCAGCACCCAGGACGTCCCGGCCGGCCGGGAGGAACTGCTCGCCCGACTCGCCGAACTGCTGTCCCGGGCCGCCAGTCAGAGCCCGTCCGGGGTGCTGCCCCGAGTCGAATTCTTCGTCCCGCGCGACGAGTTGAACCTCGACATCGACCAGTGGGTGTACCGGCAGGACGAGCTGTTCCCGGCCGTTCTCGGCCAGGACTTCCTGGTCGTGCTGCGCTGCCCGGAACTGCGGCGGCCCGAGTACCTGCCGGAGCTGCGCTACCGGTGGCAGGCCAGGCGCAGTGCCGAGGTGCTCGTCCAGGAGCGCCGCGAGCCGGCCGTCCAGGAACGCGGCCGGCCCCGGCCGGTCGGCGGGGTGGCACTGTGCTGTCCGCCGGCCGAGACCGCGATGCTGCGGGCGATCGCGGCGGCCGTGGGAGTGCCCGGGATCGTCTGGCCGAGACCGACCGCCTCCCATCGTGATGTCGCACAACTGCGGGACCTGGCAGCCGGGTTGACGTCCGCACAACTGCCCAGGGCGGTGTACCGGGCGCGCGTCCGGTCCGGCGAGGACGGCATCGGCCGGCACCTGGCGCTGGTGTACGACGGCCCGGACGACATACCGGCCACGCTGACCCTCGCAGACCCCTCATGACCGAACGACCGAACGACCGAACGCCTGGAAGGACACCCCGGTGACCGACGGAACGAGCAACTGGCAGCTGTACCGCGGGGACGGGGAACCGCACCCGGTGGAGCGGATGCCCGAGCCGCCGCCCTGGCGCAGGTTTCCCGCCCAGGGGGCCGAACGGCGGGCCCGCACCTACCGGATCACGCCCGACGAGGTGCGGATCGTCAACGCCGCGCTGCACCTGCGCAGGCCGCTGCTGGTCACCGGGCCGCCGGGCACCGGGAAGTCCTCGCTCGCCTACTCCATCGCCCACGAACTCGGCCTCGGCGAGCCGCTGCGCTGGGACATCAACAGCCGCACCGTGCTGGCCGACGGCCTGTACCGCTACGACGCGGTCGGCCGGCTGCGGGACGCCCGACTCGGCGGTGACCGCCCGCAGGAGGACGAGTCCGACATCGGCGGCTACCTGCAACTCGGCGCGCTGGGCACCGCGCTGGCCACCAGCAGGCCCGACCGGCCGCGGGTGCTGCTGGTCGACGAACTCGACAAGGGCGACATCGACCTGCCCAACGACCTGCTGGTGGTCTTCGAGGAGGGCGAGTTCCGGATCCCGGAGCTGGCCCGGCTCGGTGAGCGCCACCCGGAGGTCGCCGTCATGGTCGAAGGCGGCCGGGAACGGCACACCGTCCGACACGGCCTGGTCGCCTGCCCCGAGTTCCCGATCGTCGTGCTCACCAGCAACGGCGAACGCGACTTCCCACCCGCCTTCCTGCGCCGCTGCCTGCGCCTGGACCTCAAGCCGCCGACCGGCGAGCAACTGCGGGACATCGTCCGGGCCCACCTCGGCGACGGCGGGGCCGACGTCGACACCCTGATCGACCGCTTCCTGACCCGCCGCGACACCGGGCAGGCCGTCCTCGCCACCGATCAGCTGCTGAACGCCGTCCACCTGCTGTCGGGAGTGGACCTGGACGACGCACTGCTCGACGAAGTCCTGCGGTCGATCGACGGCGGGCAGTTGTCGTGACCGGAGCGCGGCCGCTGGAGCTGCTGCAGCAGGCGCTGGCCGCCGCCGGGGCGGACCTGACGGCCCGTGAACTCGCCGAGGCCGTCTGGCTCGCCGGCCGGCTGCCGCCACGCCCCGCACCCACCGACGATCCGGATCCGGGCGGGCGGCCGGGCCCGCGCACCGACGGCCGCCCGCCCGCCACCCACCCCGGCGGCCACGCGCCGCCACCGCCGTCCTCCCAGGGCTCGGACGTGTACGCGGCGGCAGGTGACGTCGCCGACGGCGCCGCCGCCCTGCCGGTGCTGGTGCCCGACGGCAGGGCGTTGCCCGCGGGGCCGGCGCTGGCCCGTTCGCTGCGGCCGCTGCGGCAGCGGGTGCCGTCCCGCCGCGGGTTCGAGCTGGACGAGCGGGCCACCGCGGACCTGGCGGCCGACACCGGCATCCTCGACCCGGTGCTGCGGCCGCGCCCGGAACGCCGCTTCGAACTCGCCCTCGTCGTCGACGACGGCCTGTCGATGCACCTGTGGCAGGAACTCTCGTCCGAGCTGCGGACGCTCCTCGGGCGCTCCGGGGCGTTCCGGCGGATGCGCAGCTACGGCCTGGACAGTCGCCACCCCGACGGCCCGCGGCTGCGGGCCCGGCCGTTCGCGCCGGCCGCGCCCGTGGTGCCGTCCGGCGCGCTCTGCCCGGCGGACGGCCGCGGGCTGGTCCTGGTGCTCTCGGACACCGTGGGCGCGCACTGGCGCGGCGGCGGCGTGGGCGGCCTGCTGGGCGGCTGGGCCCGGCGCTGCCCCACCGCCGTACTGCAGCCGCTGCCGCAGCGGCTGTGGCCGGGCACCGGGCTGCGCACCGAACCGAAGACGCTGCGGGCGGGCGGCCGGCCCGGTGTCCCCAACTCGGCGTGGCAGGTGGCGGATCCGATCCTGCCGCCCGGCCTGGTGTCGTTCACCGGACTCCCGGTCCCGGTGCTGGAGCTGAGCGCCACCGCCCTCGCCGAGTGGACCGGATTCCTGGTCGGCGGCGGCGAACTCACCGTGCGAGTGGCCGGAACCGCCGCCGAACGGCCCGGTGCCTTCACTCCGGCTCCCGCTGCCGCCGCAGTGGACATGCGGGCGCGGCTGGCGGCGTTCCGGGCGGCCGCCTCGCCGGAGGCCTTCGTGCTGGCCGGGCATCTGGCGGCGGTCCGGCCGCTGACGCTGCCGGTGATGCGGCTGGTCCAGCAGGCGGTGCTGCGCGGGCGGGGCAGCCCCGCGCACCTGGCCGAGGTGCTGCTCGGCGGCCTGGTGCGACGGGCACCGGCCGTCGGCCCCGAGACCGCGCTCCCGTCCCGGTACGACTTCCGGCCCGGGCTGCGCGAACTCCTGCTGGAGACCGTTCCGGCCCGGGCCGCGCTCGACACCGCCGCCATGGTCACGGGCCTGGTCCGCGGCGGTGACAGCGCCGGACGGTACGTGCCGGCCCTGCGCGCCGTGACAGCCGGAACGGCGGCACTGCCCCCGGGGGCGACGGCCTTCGCCGAGGCCGACACCCCGCTGTTCCGGCACTTCGCACCCGCCACCACCACCGGCGGACCGGTCCGGGACGTGCACCTTGGCGCGCTGGCGGCCCGCGACCCCGAGCTGGCCGCGCTGCTCGACGCGCAGCGGTGGCAGCAGGCGGTGGAACGCGGTGAGCAGGTGCTGGAGGAGCTGCTGGGCGCGCTGGGGCCGGACCATCCGGAGGTCCTCGGCGGGCGCTTCGACCTCGCCGGATGGATCGGCGAGGCGGGATCCCCGCAGACCGCGCTGCGGCTGTGCCGGGAACTGCTCGCCGAGTTCGGCACCCGGCTGGGCGACACCCACCCGCAGACCCTCACCCTGCGCGCCAGGATCGCGCACTGGAGCGGCCGGGCGGGCGACCCGGCCGCCGCGCTGGCCGGCTACCGGGCGCTGCTTCCCGACCAGGAGCGGGTCCTCGGCGAGGACCACCCCGAATGCCTGTACAGCCGCCACCAGAGCGGCTTCTGGCTGGGCATCGGCGGTGATCGGCCGGCCGCCCTGGAGGCCCATCTCGACCTGTTGCCCCGGCAGCGGCGGGTCTACGGGGAGGAACACCGGGAGACCTTGCGGACCCGGGCCAACATCGCGTCCCTCACCGGCCTGACCGGGCACACGGACGAGTCCCTGGCGCTGTGGCAGGCGCTGCTGCCGGATCTGCGCCGGGTGCTCGGCCCGGACGACCCGCTGATCCTGACCACCGAGGCGGAGATCGCGTACTGGGGTTCGGTCAACGGAGACCCGGCCGACGTGCTGCGCCTGGTTTCGCCGCTGATCCCGCGGCTGGCCGCGGCGTTCGGGCCGCACCACCCCACCCCGTACGGATTCCGCCTCCGGGTCGCCCAGGCCACCGGTGAACTCGGCGATCCGGCCGGTGCGGTCGCCCTGTTGCGGGAGCTGTTGGCCGATCTCGGGCGCTGGCTGACGCCGGAGGACCCGGTGTTTCTCGGCGCCCGGGCCGATCACGCCTATTGGACGGCCCTGGCCGGTGACGTCGCCACGGGGCTGAGACAACTGCGCGACCTGCTGCCCGAACTGGAGGGGATCCTCGGAACCGACCATCCGGACACTCGCCGGGTCGGTGAATCGATCGCCTATTTGCAGAACGGGAACTGACGTGCGATCACCAGTCGGACGGCGGAATTCCGGATACGTACCATGCCTTGTCGGCGACTATTGTGGGGCCGTCGATGAACGTCGCTCCGCTGGAGGACCTGTTGCACTCCGTGGCGGAGCTGACCGGCGACCTCCGCGCACTCGGCGTCGATGAGGGCGAGACGCTCCTGGTGCAGGCCGCCACCCGGTCCATCGGCCCGGTCGACGGCCGGTCCGCCGGAGTCGTGGCGGCGCTGCGCGAGGTGCTCGGCCCCGCCGGCACCCTGGTGGCGTACACGGCGACGCCGGAGAACTCCGAGACCTCCCAGCTGTACCGGGACGCCATCGCCCCGCTCGATCCGGCGGGAGTCCGGGCCCACCGGGCGACCATGCCGCCGTTCGACCGGAGCGCCACTCCGGCCTCGCCCACCATGGGGCGGCTGTCCGAGGAGATCCGCACCACCGAGGGAGCGCTGCGCAGCGCGCACCCGCAGACCTCGTTCGCCGCCCTGGGGCCGCTCGCCGGGTGGCTGACCGAACGGCACGACCTGAACTCCCACCTCGGCGAGGGGTCGCCGGTGCAGCGGCTGCTGGAGGCCGACGGCCGGGTGCTGCTGGTCAATGTGCCGTGGACCTGCTGCACGGTGTTCCACCTGGCGGAGTACCGCCAGGACGCGCCGCCCCTGCAGCAGTACGGCTGCGTGATGGCCGGCGCAGGGGGCGCACGACAGTGGGTACGGTTCACCGCGCCCGCCGTTACCACCGCGCATTTCCTGGACGTCGCCGAAACTGTCCTGCGTGACAGCGGGAAGGTGGCCCGGGGACGCCTCGGCCATGCGCCGTGCTTCCTGCTCCCGATCCGGGAAGCGGTTGATTTCGCCGATAAATGGCTGAGAAACAAGCAGGACTGACGAGCCGTCGGCCCGAGGCCCTATTCCATTTCGGTGGCGGCTCTTCCTACACTTGAGTCCCTTTCGGGGAACAGGTGACAGGCGGGCTCGGGGGAGGCGCGTGTGAACAGCCCAGCGGGCCGGGGGAAGGAAGCACCGAGGCCGTACTTCTTCCTCAGCTACGCGCACACCCCGCGGGTGAACTCCAGAGGTGCCGCGGATCCGAACCTCTGGGTGGCGAAGCTCTACCAGGACCTGTGCGAGGCGATACTGCAGATCACCGACCTGCCGGCCGGGCATCCGATCGGGTTCATGGACCGGTCCATGCACCAGGGGCAGAAGTGGGCCGAGCGGCTGTCGCGGGAGCTCTCCAGCTGCCGGGTGTTCGTGCCGCTGTACTCGCCGCGCTACTTCAAGTCCGAGGCGTGCGGCCGGGAATGGCACCTGTTCACCCGTCGGTCGGTGTACCAGCGCCGCCCGACGGCCGAGCGGATGACCGGGATAGTGCCGGCGCTGTGGGTGCCGATGGACCACTACCCGCTGCCCCGGGTGGCCGGCGAACTGCAGTTCAACCACGACAGTTTCGGCGACGACTACGCCGCCGAGGGCCTGTACGCGCTGATGAAGATCGCCGCGTTCAGCTCGCAGTACCACCAGGCGGTGTGGCGGCTCGCCCAGCGGATCGTCGACGTCGCCGAGCAGACCGTCATCCCGGCCGGCCAGGTCTTCGACTTCGAGTCCCAGCCGTCCGCGTTCGACCAGCCGGACGTCGCCGACAAGGTGCGGATCTCGGTGTTCTCCTACAACCAACCGGAGTTGCCGCCGCAGCGCAGCGGCGCCTGGTACGGCGAGCTGCGCACCGACTGGCAGCCGTTCCGGCCGGACTCCAGCCGGCCGCTCGCGCAGGACGCCGCGGACGTCGCCCGGAACATGGGATTCCAGCCCACCGTACGGGAGTTCGAGGAGGAGTCGGAGCAACTGCTGACCGGCGAACGCCCGTCCGCGCCGTGCGTGCTGCTGGTCGACCGGTGGGCGTTCCTGGACGTGCAGCGGGTCGAGGCGGTGCGCCGGCTGGACCGGCGCAACCTCGGCTCGGTGGCCATCATCGAACCCTGGAACCGCGAGGACCAGCAGAGTCGCGACCACGAACGGATGCTCAACGACATCGGCGACAGCGTGCTGGCCGTCAGCCGTGGGGCCCTGCAGAAGCCCAGCCTGCGCGACGACGCCGCGGCCGGCGCCCCCGGCAGCCTCGAGGAGTTCCGCGGCGAGATGGAACGCGCCGTCATGCGCGCCTGCACCGCCCATGAACAGCACCACCGCGACCGGCCGGACGACGGCCCCACGGACCGCAGACCCAGCATCGGACCCTAGGAGCTGGGAGCGGGTGACAGCAGGACGCCGGACGGTCGGAACTCCGTTCGGCGGTACGGCGTGCGGGAACACGACGGGCACCAAGGGCCCGGGGGAGGGAACGTCATGACCGAGAGGCCGGCGAAGGGCCCGCAGATCCAGGCGCGCCGTCGCGACGCCACCGTGGAGAACCGTCACGGACGGATCGTCACCTTCTACTCGTACAAGGGCGGCACCGGCCGCACCATGGCGCTGGCCAACACCGCCTGGATCATGGCCGCCAACGGCTACCGGGTGCTGGTCGTCGACTGGGACCTGGAAGCCCCCGGGCTGAGCCAGTTCTTCCGGCCGTTCCTCAACCCCGAGATCGTCGCCGCCACCACCGGCATCATGGACCTGTTCGCCGACTACATCGAAGAGGCCCGGCGCCCGGTCGACCGCGACCCCGACTGGATCGAGGACTTCGCCCGGATCCACCCGCACGCGCTCTCCCTCGCCTGGCCGCACTTCCCCGGCGGCGGCCGGATCGACCTCGTCCCGGCCGGCCAGCAGAACCGCGACTACTCCGTCACCCGCCTCGACTGGGACCTGCTCTACGAGCGCTACCAGGGCCGGCGGTTCATCCAGTCGCTGCGCGCCGACATGAAGCGCCGCTACGACTACGTGCTGATCGACAGCCGCACAGGCCTCACCGACACCGCCGACATCTGCACCGTCGAGATGCCCGACGACCTGGTGGTCTGCTTCACCCTCAGCGACCAGTCCATCGACGGAGCCTCCCGGATCGCCCGGGTCATCGAGGACCGCTACGGCGACCGCGACATCCGCATCCTGCCCGTCCCGATGCGCATCGACGAGGGCGAGAAGGAGAAGGCCGACGCCGGCCGGGCGCTCGCCCGGATCAAGTTCGGCGGACTGCCCGCCGGCTTCGGCGAACCCGACCTGGCCCGCTACTGGGCCGGCGTCGAGATCCCCTACCGGCCGTTCTACGCGTACGAGGAGATCCTCGCCCCGTTCGGCGACCAGCCCGGCCTGCCCGGATCCATGCTCGCCGCCAACGAACGACTCACCCGGGAGATCACCCAGGGCCGGGTCGCCGGACTCCCGCCGATGCCCGAGGACCTGCGGCTGCGCCACCTCGACGGCTTCGCCCGCCGCCGCCCCACCGCCCCCGCCGACCTGTACCTCAGCTACGTGCCCGAGGACCGCGCCTGGGCGGACTGGATCTCCGCGCTGCTCACCGACGCCGGCTACCGCGTCGTGCCCCGCGACCTCGGCGCCGGCGCCAACCCGCGCGAGGCCACCGGCCGCGGCATCGACTCCGCGTACCGCACCGTCGCCCTGCTGTCCGCCGCCTACCTGCAGTCCCCGCAGGCCCAGGCGCTGTGGGACCGGACCGTGCTCGCCGACCCGGCCGGCGCCCGCCGCCAGCTCATCCCCGTCCGGGTCTCCGACGTGCGCCTCAACGCGCCCTACAACAGCCGCAACCCGGTCGATCTGATCGGCCGCGACGAACAGGCCGCCGCCACCGTCCTGCTGCGCGCCCTCGGCCGCACCGAGACCGACCTGCCCGACCGCACCCCCGGGGCGCCCCGCTTCCCCGGCACCAAGCCCACCTACTGGGAAGTCCCGCAGCGCAACCACTCGTTCACCGGCCGGGTCAAGGTCCTCGACGACCTGCGGGCCCAACTCGCCGGCGGCACCACCGCCGTGCTGCCGCCGCCGCAGACCCTGTACGGCCTCGGCGGCGTCGGCAAGACCCAGGTCGCGCTGGAGTACGCGCACCGGTACATGTCGCACTACGACCTGGTGTGGTGGATCGACGCCGAGCAGAGCGAGAACGTGGTCGTCGACCTGGCGGAGCTGGCCGGCCGGCTCGGGCTGCGGGTCGGCGACAACGTGAACGAGGCCGCCCAGGCCGCCCGCGACGCGTTGCGGCAGGGGCTGCCCACGCCCAACTGGCTGCTGATCTTCGACAACGCCGACGAGCCGGGCGAGATCCGCCGGTTCTTCCCCGACGGCCCCGGCCACATCCTGGTCACCTCCCGCAACCAGGGCTGGTCCGGGCAGGCCGGCGTGCTCAACGTCGACGTGTTCGACCGGACCGAGTCCGTCGACCACCTCACCCGCCGGGTTCGCGGCCTGACCCGCGCCGACGCCGACCGGGTCGCCGAGGCCGTCGGCGACCTGCCGCTCGCCGTCGAGGTCGCCGCCGCCTGGCTGGAGACCACCCGCACCCCCGTCGAGACCTACGTCAACCAGCTCAAGGCCGAGGCCACCAAGGTGCTCGCGGCCGGCGAGACCCCCGTCGACTACCCCACCCCGGTCGGCCTGACCTGGAACGTCTCCATCACCCGGCTGCGCGAACAGTCGCCCGCCGCCGTCCGGCTGCTGGAACTGTGCGCCTTCTTCGCGCCCGAGCCGATCTCGCTCAAGCAGTTCTTCTTCTCCGAGCAGATGCGCGTCGCGCTCTACCCCTACGACGAGGAACTCACCGACACCTTCCTGCTCGGCAAGGTGCTGCGCGCCGTCAGCCGGTACGCCCTCGCCAAGACCGACGCCGGCTCCGACTCCTTCCAGGTCCACCGGCTGGTCCAGGCCGTCGTCCGCAGCGGCATGGACGAGAACGACCGCAACATCGCCATGCACCAGGTGCATCGCATCCTGGTCAACGCCCGCCCGCCCCGCGGTGACACCGACGACCCCGCCAACTGGCCTACCCTGGAAGCCATTTGGCCGCACCTTGCGCCGTCCAGGGCGCAGGACTGCGACGAACGCGAAGTCCGCGAACTGCTCATCGACCGCGTCCGCTACCTGTGGAAGCGCGTCGACCTCGACCAGGCGCTGCAGCTCGGCCGACAGCTCGACGAGGCGTGGACCGCGCGCGCCCTGTCCGAACCCGACCCGATGGAACAGCGGCTGTGGCGCCGCCAGATCTACAGCCTCCGGCTGCAGGTCGCCAACGTGCTGCGCTCCCAGGGCTCGTACAACGAATCGCTCGCCCTGAACCAGGAGACCCTGAACGGTCAGCGCGAACTCCTCGGCGAACACCACCCGTATGCGCTGATGACCGCCAACTCGATGGCCGCCGACCTGCGCTACCTCAACCGCTTCCAGGAAGCGCTGGTCCTCGACCAGGACACCTACAACCAGTTCGTCGAACTCTTCGGGGAGGACGACCCGCGCACCCTGTCGGTCGCCAACAACCTCGCCATCGACCACCGCCTGGTCGGCAACAGCGTCGCCGCCCGCGACCTCGACCAGGACACCGTCGAACGCCGCTCCGCCGTCCTCGGCCCGCTTCACCCCTACACCCTCGGCTCCAAGTCGAACCTGGCCCGCGACCTGCGGGAAATGGGCGACTACAAGGGATCCGTCGAGCTGCTGCGCGAGGTCACCGAGGCCTTCACCGACGTCGAAGCCCCGGGCCTGCCCGAGGAACTGCGCAACGCCAAGTCGCTCGCCGTCTCCCTGCGCCGGGCCGGCAGCTACGGGGAGGCCCGCGAACTCACCGAACGCACCTACGAGCGCTACGTCGCCCTCTACGGCCCGGACTTCGCCGACTCGCTGGCCTGCCGGCTCAACCTCGCCGCCGACTTCAGCGCCGCCGGCGACAAGGAGACCGCCCGGGATATCGCCAACGACGCCTACGAGGGACACCGGCGCCTGCTCGGCGACGACCACCCGTTCACGTTCGCCTGCGAGAACAACCTGGCCATCTACCTGCGCGGGTCCGGTGACCTGGTCGGGTCGGTCAGGCACGGCCGCGCCGCCGTCGAAGGACTCACCCGGGTGCTCGACGAAGGCCACCCGTTCGTCCTCAACGCCGTGATCAACCTCGCGAACTCCCTCGCGGAGAAGAACGAGTTGGCGGAGGCGGAGGAACTCGCCAGGGCCGCGTACGACGGCCTTGCCGTCCGGTACGGGGCCAGCCACCCGGATGCCCTGGTCTGCCAGGTCAACCTCGCCATCACGCTCCGCTCGGCGGGGCGGCGCAGCGAGGCCGAGAGCCTGCGCATGCAGGCCATCGCCACGCTGGTCGAACTCTTCGGCGAGGAGCACCCGTCGGTGGTGTCCGCCCGCGCCTGGCAGCGCATCAACCGGGACCTGGAGCCGCAGCCGCTGTAGGCGGGGCCGGCGGCGGGAGGCCGGGGGCGGGCGGGTTCGCCGCCCCCGGCCACCCGCCGGTCAGCGCGGCCCGTGGGCCGCCCAGCGGATGGCGTCCGTCATCTCCTTCAGGGAGCCGAAGTGTGCCGCGCCGGGTTCCAGGTAGAGCTGGGCGGTGGGGATGTGGTCGGCGAGCCAGGAGGAGTGGCCGACCGGCGAGAACTTGTCGTCCGCGCCGTGCCAGATGCGGACCGGGACGCGGATGGTGTCGACGGCGAAGCCCCAGTTGGCGATGAAGGCGAGTACGTCGTCGATCCAGCCGTCGGCGCCGTAGCGGAAGGCCTGGCGGTAGGTGGACTGGAGCATGCGGCGGATGCCGATGTCGGCGACCACGGTGCGGTCGGGCGGGGTGAGTTCGGGGACCAGGTTGCGGATGAGCTGGGCGGGGTCGCGGCGGATCACCTGGGAGCGGACCTGGAACGGGCCGGCGATCCGGGGCTGGCCCAACTCGGCCTGGCGGTAGGCGCGTTCGTTGGACGGGGTCATGCCGTCGAACCAGTCGAGGCCGTCCGCGTCGCGGGGGGCGAGGGAGACCTGGGTGGCGGCCCGGACCACCCGGTCGGGGAGCAGGGCGGCGCAGGCGAGCGCGTGCGGGCCGCCGCCGGAGCGGCCGACGACGGCGAAGCGGTCGAGGCCGAGGGCGTCGGCGATGGTGGTGACGTCCTCGGCGGCGGCGCGGACCCGGCGGCCGGGCAGCCGGGTGGACTCGCCGTAGCCGGGGCGGTCGAAGGAGATCAGCCGGACCCGCATCCGGGCCAGGACGGCGCTGCGCGGGGCGGGGCCGACCCGGCTGCCGGGGGTGCCGTGGAGCAGGAACACCGGCCTGCCGGTGGGGTCTCCGGACATCTCGACCGCGAGGATGCCCCCGTCCGGTGTGTCGATCCTGCGGGTGGCCACGCGGCGCCTCCAGGTCAGCTGGGGATGTCCAGGCTGCGCACCTCGCGGCGCGCCTGCCAGGTGGTGTGTTCCCGGGAGATGGCGTCCTCGGCGTCCCGGGCGAGTCGCGCCCAGTTCTCCTCGGCGTCCGGGGCGGACAGGTCGACGGCCGCCAACTGGGCTTCGACCTTGGAGAGTTCGGCGGCGGCGAGGGTGTAGGCGGCAGCCTGCGGACGGTACTGGCGCAGCTGGGCCCAGGCCGAGATGGAGGCGGCGACGGCGGAGATCGCGCCGAGCGCGTCGAAGGTGAATTCGCCGAGGGCGCGCAGGACGGCGAGGACCAGGCCGGCGGCGGGCAGGACGATGGCGAGCCGGTCGACCCGGCGGGTGGCGTTGCGGCACTGGATGGCCTTGGCCTGGTACCACTCGCGCTGGCTGTGCACCCGTTCACGCAGGTAGATCTCGCGGCGGACCGGCAGCGGCTGGTCGCGCAGCCGTTCCATGGTCTCGGTGATCTGCGGGTGCCGGGCCGGGGCGCGCCAGCTGCGCAGTTCCTCGGCGAGCCCCGGGGTGAGCCGTTCGGTGTCGAACTCGCCGAGGATGTCGGTGAGTTGCATGCCGTACAGGCGTTCGGCGTCGGGGAGCTTGCGGGGCGGCGGCCGGTAGGAGTCGGCGCGCACCGCGTACTTCCACACCAGGGTCTTGACCGATTCGGCGATCGCCCGGCCGTCGTACCAGAGCCGCTGCGGGTTCTGCCAGGCGACGGTGACGGCGATGAACAGCGCGCCGAGGTAGGCGACGGCGGCCAGCCAGGCGTACAGCGGGCCGTCGGCGGAGCCGGCGAAGGCCGCTCCGACCAGCAGCAGCAACTCCCAGCGGGACAGCGCCACCGCCCGGGCCTGACCTTGCAGGGACGCGCCGTCGGCGGCCCAGAACAGCCGCGGCAGCAGGTCCTGCTCCCGTACGAAGCCGATCGAACGCCCCGCTCCAGTTGCCATTTTTGCCCCCGCAGCGCCGTCTCACCGGTCTCGGGAGTCCTTCCCAGCGCCGGTCGAACTTACGCGACCGGCACCGGAGTTGGCCGAATGCGCGGGGTTGCGCCGGGGGCGCGGGGCGGTCAGCGGGAGGTCAGCGGAGGGCGCCCGGCGGTCACCAGGCGTAGAAGATGCGGTCCGCGTTGTCGGCGATCACCTTGTTGTTCCACTCGGTGCCGCCGTCCACGTTGCCGGAGCGGAACAGCGGCGGGGTGATGCCGCGGTCGGCGAGCTTGGCGGTGGCGGAGGCCATCACGGACTGCATCAGCGCGCTGGTGACGATGGTGGAGACCGAACCGAACGGGGCGCCCGCGCCGGGGTGGTCGAGTTCGCCGTCGCCGGGGGCGATCTTGCTGTCCAGCACCAGGTCGCAGTTGTCCTTGAGGTACGTGCCGGACGGGTGGTTGGAGCTCACCGCGGCCGGATACGCCAGCGAGGTCACGCCGATCACCCTCATGCCGCGGTCGCGGGCGTGCCGGGCGAGTTCGACCGGCATCACCTGGCGGCCGGACAGCGAGATCAGGAACAGCAGGTCGCCGCTGCGGGCGGGCGTGAGGTCGAGGGTGGTGGTGGCCAGCCCGGAGACCCGCTCCAGCGCGCTGCCGAGGTGTGCGGGCATCACGTTCACGCCGGTCATGCCGGGCACGTTGAGCAGGTTCATCACCACCAGGCCGCCGGCCCGGTAGACCACGTCCTGGGCGGCCAGCGAGGAGTGCCCGGCACCGAAGGCGAAGATCCGGCGCCCGTGCTCGACGGCCTCGGCCAGCAGCTCGGCGGCGGCGTCGATGTTCTCGCCCTCCTCGGTGCGGATCCGCTCCAGGTGGGCCACGGCGGCATCCAGGTAACGGCCGACCAGTTCGGTCATCTCGTGCTCCGTCCGAGCGCGCGGGCGGTCCGGGGGCCCGGGCCGCATGGGGACAGCTACGGCGTGCACGGTGGCCCCTGCCGCGCCCGGCTGTCAACCGTCGCGCAGGGCGTCCGGCAGCCGGGCACAACGGCGGAGCGCACCGGGTTGTCACCTTCGTACGTCAGAATTGGCGGTGAGGACACCGAAGAACGGAGCCAGGGGCGATGTCAGGGCTGATCGACACCACTGAGATGTACCTCCGCACCATCCTGGAGCTGGAGGAGGAAGGCATCACCCCGATGCGCGCCCGGATCGCCGAGCGGCTGGAGCAGTCCGGCCCGACGGTGAGCCAGACGGTGGGCCGGATGGAACGCGACGGCCTGCTCCAGGTCGCCGAGGACCGGCACCTCGAACTCACCGTGGAGGGCCGCCGGCTGGCGGTGCGGGTGATGCGCAAGCACCGCATCGCCGAGTGCCTGCTGGTGGACGTGATCGGCCTGGAGTGGGAGCAGGTCCACGAGGAGGCCTGCCGCTGGGAGCACGTGATGAGCGAGACGGTCGAGCGCAAGGTGCTCGCCATGCTCGGCCACCCCACCCAGTCCCCGTACGGCAACCCGATCCCGGGCCTGGACGAGCTCGGCGACACCAAGGCCGAGGGCGAGGGCTTCGACGCCGGGCTGGTGACGCTGGAGTCGGTGGCCGGCAAGGACGGCGCGGACGTGGTGGTGCGGCGGATCGGCGAGCCGATCCAGACCGACGGCGAACTGATGCGCACCCTGCGCCGCGCGGGCGTCCGCCCCGGCGCGACAGTGCGGGTCGCCCCGGCGGCCGGCGGCGTGCTGGTCGGCACCGGTGACGGCGCGGCCGAACTGGGCAAGGAGATCGCGGCGCACGTGTTCGTCGCGCAGCCGTAGCGGGAGACGCTGCTGGGCCGGGCAGGCCCCGGGGCCTCGGAACACGCGGGGCCCGCGCTTCGGGGCACACGCTTCGGGGCACACGCTTCGGGGCCCGGTGTCCCCGCACCGGGCCCCGCCGCGCCTCCCTCCCCCGACTCCCTCCCTGATCCCCTCCGGTCCCTCCCTGATCCCCTCCAGCCCCTCCTGCTGCCGCACTCGGCTTCCCCGACCGAACGCCCTCCCGGCAGTCCCCCACGCTCTCGGCCCGCCCGCTCCTTCCGTTTTTTCGACCCCGTGCCGACGCTGAGAATGATCCCCTCGGTCGACGCCGCCAATCCTTGAGCGCTGTCACCCGATCGGTTGGCTTGTCCCGCTGACCTGCGGGTATGACGACTTATTTCCGGAAGATCGCGTTCCGAGCGGTCGGAGGCGTGGCGCGCGGTCGCTCAGTGCACCGCGGCGGCCTCCCGCTGCGCGGGGCGCGGGGCCGAGGGGTCGCGCCGGCAGGCGTACGCCAGCGGGCTGACCAGATCCACCACGTCCGGCAGCCACCGGTTCTGGGCCGTCGGCGGCCGGGCCCAGATCGCCGTCCCGCCGCGGCCGGAGAACCGGGACGGCGGGGCCACCATCCAATCGCCCTCGCCGCGCGCCACCAGGTCCAGCCCGCCCGAGGTGCAGCCGATCTGCCGCAGCAGCTCCGGCAGTTTGGCGACCGCGCCGGGCATCACCAGGAAGTGCAGCCGCCGTCCGCGCCGCCCCGCCGCGGCCGGCACCGAGACCACCGGGCCGAGCGGCAGCCCCATCCGCTCCATCCGGGCCAGGGCGAGGCAGCCCGCCACCTCCGGCACGTCCAGCACGTCGAACGCCCTCCCGGTGGGCAGCAGAATCGATGCTTCAGGGTGCTCCGCCCACCACCCGCGGACCACCGCGGACCCGACGCTGGCCAGCAGCCCCCAGTCGGCGCCGACGGGGTGTGCGCCGGGGAGCGCACAGCGCGGATCGCCGCAGGAGCAGCGGGTGAAACCGTCGTCATCGACCAGCCACGCCCCGGGGACCACCTCCCAGTGGCGGACCTCGGCACAGCGGACGGCTTCGGCCAGTAGCGACGGCGAGTCGGGTTCGGGGGATTGGGAGGCGTTGTCCACGTGGAGCACAACTACCGTCCGTGAGTGGGGGTTACGGGCCGCCGCCGAACGATTCGAACGGGGCGCACGTTGTCACCCGGGACGGTGATCCTGGTCGGAACCCCCCGGCGCGACAGGGGCGGTAACGGGCGCAGTGGGGGCGCACAGGGGCATTCAGCAGGGCGCGTGGGGAGTGGGTACGTCACCGTGGGTATTCCGCATGGTGTTGCACAGTCGTCGCCCTCCGGTCGGGTCCGGACGGCGTTGGGGAGGCGGAAAAATCCCATGGCCGCGAGACCGCTCGTCGCACGAGAGCCGAACGAACGTCTGCAGCAGCTGATCCAGGAGGCAGGCTGCTCCAACGCGGGCCTGGCCCGCCGGGTCAACCTCTGCGGAGCCGAGCACGGGCTCGACCTGCGATACGACAAAACGTCCGTCGCCCGCTGGCTGCGCGGGCAACAACCACGCGGGCAGGCGCCCGCCGTCATCGCCGAGGCCCTCGGCCGCAAACTCGGCCGCGGTGTCACCGTGGACGAGATCGGCATGGCCGACGGCAAGAGCCTCAGCTCCGCCGTCGGACTCCAGTTCGCGCCCAGCCTGGCCACCGCGCTGGAGCAGATCTGCGAACTGTGGCGCAGCGACGTCGGCAAGCGCGACTTCCTGGCCGGCACCACCGTCGCCGCGTCCGCCCTGGTCGAACCCAGCCGGGACTGGCTGATCACCCCGCCCGACCCGGTGGTCGCGCGGACCGGCGGCACCCGGGTCGGCCTCGCCGACGTGGCGGCGATCCGCGCCACCACCCAGATGCTGGTCGACCTCGACCACCGCTTCGGCAGCGGCCACGTCCGCCCCGTCGTGGTGCACTACCTCAACAGCGTGGTCTCCGGCTTCCTCGGCGGCTCCTACCGGGACGAGACGGGCCGTCAACTCTTCGGCGCCGTCGCCCGGCTGACGGAGCTGGCCGGTTACATGGCGGTCGACACCGGCCAGTCCGGCCTCGCCCAGCGCTACTACATCCAGGCGCTGCGCCTCGCCCAGGCCGCCGACGACCGCGGCTACGGCGGCTACGTGCTGGCGGCCTCGATGAGCCACCTCGCTGCGACCCTCGGCAACCCCCGGGAGATCGCCCAACTCGCCCGCGCCGCCCAGGAAGGCGCCCGCACGGTGGCCACCCCCACCGCGATGGCGATGTTCTATGCCGCCGAGGCCCGCGGCCACGCCCTGCTCGGCGACGCGTACGCCTGCGAGGCGGTCGCCGCGAAGGCGCTCGCCTCGATGGAACGCCGCAACCCCGCCGACGACCCGGACTGGATCGTGCACTTCGACGAGGCCTACCTGGCCGACGAGTTGGCGCACTGTCACCGGGACCTCCAGCAGGGCGAGCGGGCCGAGCACTACGCCCGCACCGCGCTCGAACTGCATCCCGCGCACCGGGTCCGCCGGCGCGCCGTCGACCTGGTGCTGCTCGCCACGGCCCAACTCCAGCAGCGCGACCTCGAACGCGCCTGCGAGACCGGCACCGAGGCGGTCCGGCTGCTCAGCGGGCTGCGCTCGAACCGGGGCGTGGAGTACCTGGACGACTTCCGCAGCCGGCTGGAGCCGTACCGGAGCCACCGGGCGGTACGCGAGTTCCACGCCCGGATGGACGGGGAGGCCGCGTAGTAGGTGGGGTGGCCGCGTAGCAGGTGGGGCAGGGTCGGCCGGTACAGGTGGGGACGATCGGGCTTCGTGAAGCAATAGCACAGAACAACAGCCCACGTAGTCACCTGTGCCGGTGAACCGGTAGCGTGGCCTCGCAGTTGTGGTCCGTCGTCAGCAACCCGGCGGGGCAACCGAAAGGCCCGGGATCCCGGTGCCGTGCACAGGTGAGGTAATCGCGTTGAGCCAGCGCCGCTCGTATCCGAACTCCGGCGACTTCAATCTGGACGACCTGTTCCGGCCGGAACCCGCCACGGACGGTCAGGGCACCGGTACCCCGGTGCAGGCCGCCTCGCAGCCCCCGTACGCCCAGCCGCAGAACCCCGTTCCGCAGCAGCAGTCCGCCCCGCCGCTGGGGCAGAGCGGCAGCCCCGAGTACTGGGGCGCGCCGCAGCAGGCCGCGCCGGTCGCCCCGCAGGGGGACGTCGGGGCCACCCAGTACCTGCCGCCCTACCCGGCGGGCGACCCGTCCGTGGCGGCCGCGTCGAACGCGCCGACGCAGATCGGATTCCCGCAACAGGGCTACGCCGGCGGGACGTTCGGCGGGCAGCAGCAGTACGCGGCGCCCGCGCCCGCTCCCGCGCAGCCGAGCTACGGGGGTGCGTACGGGGCGGTCCCGCCGCAGCAGCAGGCGTACCAGGCCGCGCCGGAGGCCGGGTTTGGTGGATCGGCGAACGGTGGGTCGGGGAACGGCGGGTCGGCGAACGGCGGTGGCCGCAAGCCCAACACCAAGGTGCTGATCGGTGCGGGCGTGGCCGGTGTCGCGGTGATCGCGGTGCTGATCGGTGTGTTCGCCAGTGGTGGTGGCGACGACACCAAGAAGAGCCAGGCCAAGACCAAGAGTTCGAGCAGCCAGTCACCGTCCGCGCAGGCCGGTGGCGGCGGCGCGGACGGCGCCGTCGGCCCCGAAACCAAGGCGCAGGCGCAGGCGATGTCCGACCTGCTCGGCACCGCGAGCGCGAGCCGCACCTCGGTGGTCAACGCGGTTTCCGCCGTTGGCAAGTGCCAGGGTCTGCCGGACGCGCAGGCCGCGCTGACCGCGGCCGCCGCGCAGCGGCAGGACCTGCTGAAGAAGCTCGGCGACCTGAAGGTGGACCAGCTCACCGACGGCGGCAAGCTGGTCGAGCAGCTGCAGAAGGCCTGGCAGGCGTCCTCCACCGCCGACTCCGAATACGCCCTGTGGGCCGGGGACATGGTCGCGGGCTGCGACGGGGGCAAGGCGAAGGACAACGACCACTACCGCAACGGCAACACCGCGAGTGGCTCCGCCACGACGGCGAAGGAGCAGGCCTCGAAGCTGTGGGGCGCGATCGCGTCGAAGACGGGGCTGGCGGAGAAGGGCGCGACGGAGCTGTAGCAGGGGACTCGAAGGCAGGCGGGCGCGAAATCAGGGGCGCGTGGGGGCACCTCCCAGCCCCCTAGGGCTGGGGGAGAACTGCACGACAAGCGCACATCACGTCCGCAAGGTCGCGATCAAGTGCAAGTCATTGTCCTGCGTCGCGATCTTGCGGACGTGGTGCGTTCCCCTTCGCGCAATTCCCCACGCCCCTGGTTGTGCTCTCCCTGGTTTCGCCCGCTATTCACCCCGCGAGGATGGTGCGGACGTTGGTGAAGCCCTGGTGCTGTTCGACCAGGCGGCCGTTCTGGACCTGCTGGAAGGTGACGGAGGTGTTCACCAGGCGGGGGGAGTCGGCGGTGGGGAGCATGTTGGTGACGCCCCAGCCGAGGGGTGGGGTGGTGCCGGCGGTGTCGATGGGGTCGCCGCTGTCGAGGACGGTCTGCAGGGCCTTCGCGGTGAGTGGCCGGGTGGGGTCGATGCGGCCGGCGGCCTGGCGGAGGACGGTGTAGGCGACCCAGGTGGTCTGGACGCCGGGGTCGGTGACGTCGATGGTGGTGCCGTTGCCGTAGGTGCGGGCGGTGGCGCGCAGGCTGTCCCAGACGGGGGAGCTCTCGGCGGGGAACCAGCCGGTGGCGTACGCGCCGCGGAGCGGGCCGCTGTCGCCGCCGGTGGAGTCGACCACGGACTGCTGGAAGGAGCCGATGACCGAGGCGAGTTGGGTGTTCCTGGGGTTGGCGCGGCGGTAGGGGTCGAGCAGGTTGCCGGTGGGTTCGGCGCCGAGTGCGGAGAGTACGCAGTTGCCGGGGCGGTCGTCGCCGATGGCCCGCCGGGCGTAGGGGGCGTAGTCGGGGGACTTTTCGGGGGCCTTGATGTCGGTGACCTTGATGCTGGTCTGCTTGACGGCGGTGTTGAGGTAGCTGACCAGGGCGTCGCCGGCCCGGGTGTCGGGGCGGATCAGGGCGATCTGCTTGCAGCCGGCGTCGATCAGTTGGCGTCCGCTGCCGGCGACGAGGGCGGGGGTGCCGCCGTTGACGGGGTAGGACAGCGGGCTGCTGAACTCGGGGGTGGAGAGGCCGTATCCGCCGATGAAGGGGATGCCGGCGGCTTCCAGGACGGGGATGAAGTTGCTGCCGTACTGGCTGGCGGAGCCGACCACGGCGACGGCGTGTGCCCCGACGGCCTGGTTGGCGCAGGCGGTGGCGCCGTCGGTGGTGTCGTGCTCGTTGCAGGTGAGGACGGTGACCTTGCGGCCGTTCAGGCCGCCGTGCGCGTTGAGGTCGCGGCCGATGGCTTCGGCGAGGGCCGTCATGCCGGGGCGGTCGGCGGCGCCGGTGCCGGACGGGGCGAAGGTCATCACGGTGACGTCCCGGCCGGTGGCGTCGGCGGCGGCGGGGCCGCCGCAGGCCGTGGTGGAGAGCAGGGCGGGCAGCGCCAGGCCGGCGGCGAGGGCGGCGGTGGTGCGGTGGTGGCGGCCGCTGACGGCGGGTCTCGGGCGGGGGGTTCCGTTCCGCGTCATGGTGCTCTGTTCCTCCCTGGAGATGCTGCGGGGACTGACCCGTGCTTCTTTGCGCAGGTTCGGCGCGTCCAGCGTGGTGGGGGCTGCGCACGGCGAGAGGGACGTGATGTGAACGGTCCGTCAACGGGGGAGGAACACGGGGTTCGCGGGTGTGATGACGTCGCGTGTGGAGGGCGACCGGCCGGGGAACGTACGATCATCTCCCGTGTCCGACAGCGTGGATTCTCCGTACCGTTCTGCCCGAAACTCTTCTCGAACGGGCGGCCGCTCCAGCACGATGGGCGTCATGCCCCTGACTGACGTGCCCTGGTGGCGCTGGCGCGCCCGGATCCGTTCGGCGTTGCACATGCTTTCCGACCCCGGCTTCCAGCGGATGGCCTGGCTGGAGGGGCAGGGCGACTACGGGGATCTCCACGACGCGGTGTACCGGCTGGTCGAGGACAGCTGGCTGGACCGGTGGAAGGCGGCGGAGAAGTACGTCGGCTCGGTGTTCCGGGACTCCGCGGAGGCGGTCGCGGTGGACGCGGCGGTGCTGCGGGTGCTGCGGATCGTGAGCCAGGTCGGCGAGTACGCCCCGGCGGCCGTCTACCTCGGGCACCCGGACTGGCCGGAGGCGGTGCGGGCGGCGCGTGAGGCGCACCACCTGCTGGCCGTCAACGACGGTACGGACCCCGACCTGCCGCCGTCCACGCCGGCCGAGCTGCGGCAACTGACCGCGCACCGCTGAGCGGTGGGGGTGGCGCGCAGTCTCGGGTGGCGGGCGGTGGCCGCAAGGCGGGCGGATTTGTGCCAGGCTGGGCGATCCGTCCGCACCAGAGCCGAGAAACGGGACCCCGCGACATGGAAGAGACCGCCCACTCCCAGTACGTTCTGACGCTGTCCTGTCCCGACAAGCAGGGCATCGTGCACGCGGTCTCCAGCTATCTGTTCATGACGGGCTGCAACATCATCGACAGCCAGCAGTTCGGCGACGCCGGTACCGGGCTGTTCTTCATGCGGGTGCACTTCTCGGCCGAGCAGCCGGTGACGGCGGAGAAGCTGCGGGCGTCGTTCGCGGCGGTCGGCGCCTCGTTCCGGATGGACTGGCAGATCCACGAGTCCGCGGAGCGGATGCGGGTGCTGCTGATGGTCTCGAAGTTCGGCCACTGCCTGAACGACCTGCTGTTCCGCACCCGGATCGGGGCGCTGCCGGTGGACATCGTCGGGGTGGTGTCCAACCACACCGACTTCCGCGAGCTGACCGAGTCCTACGGCGTCCCGTTCCACCACCTGCCGGTCACCAAGGACACCAAGGAGCAGGCCGAGCAGCAGTTGCTGGACCTGGTCGAGCAGGAGCGGGTCGAACTGGTGGTGCTGGCCCGCTACATGCAGGTGCTGTCGGACGGGTTGTGCAAAGAGTTGTCCGGCCGCGTGATCAACATCCACCACTCGTTCCTGCCGAGCTTCAAGGGTGCCCGGCCCTACCACCAGGCGCACGCCCGCGGTGTGAAGCTGATCGGTGCGACCGCGCACTACGTCACCGCCGACCTGGACGAGGGCCCGATCATCGAGCAGGAGGTCGCCCGGGTCACCCACGACGTGACGCCGGAGCAACTGGTGGCGCTCGGCCGGGACGTCGAGTGCCAGGCGCTGGCCCGTGCGGTGAAGTGGCACAGCGAGCGGCGGGTGCTGCTGAACGGCACCCGGACCGTGGTGTTCGCCTGACGAATGCTCGGCGGGCGCCGTTCGAGCGCCCGCTGGACATTTGTGGGAAGGGTGGTTCGCTCGTGGCGGCCCGGTGATGACGGGGCGTGGGGAGTACGGTCGGGAGTACCCGCGGTGGCGGTGCCGCCGACCGGTCGTGCGAACCCCGGCAGGGTGAGCGGGACAGTATGCACCGAGACATCCCCCGAACGCTGGAATATGCCCGAAGCTCTTGCTGCGACCCGGTCCCGGAATCATTCTGGGGCGTATTCGTGTCGATGCCATGGGCAGTGCGGATCGGCGGCCTCCACGAGGCACGGCCGACCGGACCGGCGGGATCAAGCGGGCCGAATACCGAGTGCGGGTGGTGGAACGGTGCAGGTACTTCAGGTACAGCTGGCGGTCCAGGCGGACCCGGCGGAGGTCTCACGAGCCCGGCGCTGGGTACGGGCCCGGTTGGAGGCCGGCGGTCTCGACCCGGACTCGCCGGTTGCCGAGACGCTGGTGCTGGTGGTCTCCGAACTGGTCACCAACGCGGTGGTGCACACCGGTTGTCCGGCGGTGCTGCGCCTGCTGATGCCGGCCGGTCCGGACGCCCCGCCGGGGGTCCGGGTGGAGGTCGCGGACGCCAGCTGCGCCGCCCCCGCCCCCCGGCACGCCGGGGCCGACGCGGAGGCCACCAACGGGCGCGGCCTGGAGCTGGTGGAACTGCTGTGCGAGCGCTGGGGCTGGTACCCGGACGGCTCCGGCAAGCGGGTGTGGTGCGAGATCGGCCCGGTGGCGGCGGTGTGCGAACGGGCGGCGCAGCCGGTCGCTTCGGCGCGCTGAACGCCCGTCGGCGGGTCCGGGCGCGCCACGCGTGCGCTGTCCGCGCTCCGGGTGATCCATCTGAATTTCGGACAACCCATTGACGTGACGTATCCGACTGATCACTCTTGGGTGCGGCGTTCCGTTGCGAGGGGACGCCGAGGGAGCCCGGGCGGTGCCGACACTCAGGGGGTCGTTGGCCGCATCCGCCCGGAACCTCGGCGAAATCGGGACGCCCGGCGTCACGGCTTCAGGGCCCGGACGCAGACCCGGACGACAGCCCGCGGTGCCGTGCTCGGGGCGCGCACGGCGGGCTGTCGTCCGGTCAGTCACCGGTCGGACGCCGCATCGTGATCCAAAAGCACTGGCAAACGGTGGTGGTCTACACCAAAACTGTGGGTCGTGACCGCACCAGAACTCGATACTGCCTCCACCGCGCGCGTCAGTACCCCCGCCGAACCCGCCATCTGGTCGGGCAATTTCCGGCTCTACTTCACCGCCCGCTCGGCCGGCCTGCTGAGCGACGCGATGCTCCCCGTGGCCGTCACCACCGGACTGCTGACCAGCGGGCACTCGGCCTCCACGGTCGGCTACGCGATGGCCTTCCTGCTCGCCCCGTTCGCCGGCCTGGTCCTGATCGGCGGCGTCCTCGCGGACCGCTTCACCGCCCGCCGGCTGATGATCTTCGCCGACCTGCTCAACCTCACCACCCGGGTGCTGCTCGCGCTGCTGTTCTTCCGCGGCGTCGACCAGCTCTGGCAGCTCTACCTGCTGCTCGCGCTGGCCGGCACCGCCGCCGCGATGTTCCAGCCGGGCGCCGCCTCCACCGTCCCGCTGGTGGCCCGCGACGTGCAGGGCGCCAACGGCATCCTGCGGATCTCCGAGGCGCTCACCGTCCTTGCCGGCCCGCCGCTGGCCGGCCTGCTGGCCGCCGCCTCCACCGGCTGGGTGATGGTCATCGCCGGCGTGATGTACGCGATCAGCGCCAGCTCGCTGCTGGTGCTGCGGCTCGGCCCCGTCCCCGCGCCGCCGCCCGGCGACAGCCTGTGGAAGAACCTGGTCGAGGGCTGGCACGAGTTCCGCTCCCGCAGCTGGATGTGGGGCGTCATCGTGATCTGGATGATCTTCACAGTGCTCTCCTGGGGTCCGCTCACCCCGCTGCTCGGCTCGCTGGTGGTGCCCGCGCACGGCGGCACCGTGTTCGGCATCCTGAACGGCATGTTCGGCGCCGGCACCGTGATCGGCGGACTGATCGCGATCCGGGTCAAGCCCGTCCGTCCGCTCGCCGCCGGTGCGTTCGCCCTCCTGGCCTTCCCGCTCCAGCAGTTCGCGCTCGCCTTCGACCTGCCCTGGCCGGTGCTCGGCGCGGCGATGACGGTCTCCGGCATCGGCATCAGCTTCTGGGGCGTCATGTGGGCCACCAGCGTGCAGACCCAGGTGCCCGGCGAGGTGCTCAACCGCATCCACGCGTACGAAGTGGCCGGCTCCGTCTGCATGTTCCCGCTCGGCTCCGCGCTCGCCGGACCCGCGATGGAGACTTTCGGCGCGCAGCACGTCCTGGTGGTCGGCGGCATCGTCACCGTACTGACCGCCACCGCCCTGCTGCTCAGCGCGCCCATCCGAGGCCTGCGCAGGGTCCCCGACGGCGGGCCGGTCGCCGGCGGGCACTGACGTCGCGGGCGCCCGGACGGCGTCCGGATCTCGATGGGAGATGGCAGCAAACCCCGTCGTGCGGGCGGGGCCGGGAACCGCAGACTCGGCGGGTGAACGAACTCACCACCACGCCCGTCGCCGACCCGGCCCCGCCACGGCCCGCCCCGCGCCTGCACTACGCCTGGATCGTCGCAGCCGTCTCGCTGGTCGTCCTGGTCGGCTCCGCCGGATTCCGCTCCGCGCCAGGCCTGATGATGGACGCCCTGCACAACGAGTTCGGCTGGTCGCACGCCACCATCTCCAGCGCAGTCTCCGTCAACCTCACCCTCTACGGCCTCACCGCCCCGTTCGCCGCCGCCCTGATGGACCGCTTCGGCGTCCGGCTGGTGGTGGTCTGCGCACTGCTCACCATCTCCGTCGGCGCCGGACTCACCGTCCTGATGACCGCCTCCTGGCAGCTGATCCTCTGCTGGGGCGTCCTGGTCGGACTCGGCAGCGGCTCGATGGCCGGCGCGTTCGCCACCACGATTTCCGGACGGTGGTTCCAGGCGCGGCAGGGATTGGTGACCGGCGTGCTGACCGCCGCCGGCGCGGCAGGCAACCTGATCTTCATGCCGGTGCTCGCCGCGCTCGTCGAAAACCAGGGCTGGCGGACGGCGGTGGTGGTCGTTTCGCTCGCCGCCACGGCCGTCGCCGTCCCCGTACTGATCCTGATGCGCGAACGCCCCGCGGACCTCGGGCTGCTGCCGTACGGGGCCACCGAGGCCCCCGCGCCGCCGGTGGTCGACGGCTCGGCGATCGCCCGCTCCCTGCGAGTGCTGCGCGGGGCCACCCGCAGCCGGGCGTTCTGGCTGCTCGCCGCCTCCTTCGCGATATGCGGTGCGACCACCGCCGGTCTGGTCGGCACCCACTTCATCCCCGCCGCCCACGACCACGGCATGCCCGTCACCACCGGGGCCTCGCTGCTGGCGCTGATCGGGGTCTTCGACGTGGTCGGGACGATCGCGAGCGGGTGGTTCACGGACCGGTTCGACTCCACGCGGCTGCTGATCGCCTATTACGGTCTGCGGGGTCTCTCGCTGGTGCTGCTGCCGTCGCTGTTCGGGGAGAGCCTGCGGCCGCCGATTCTCGCCTTCGTCGTTTTTTACGGGCTGGACTGGGTGGCGACCGTGCCGCCGACCGTCGCGCTGTGCCGGCGGCACTTCGGGGCGGATGCGCCGATCGTTTTCGGGTGGGTGCTGGCGGCGCACCAGGTGGGGGCGGCGATTGTTGCCGGGCTGGCCGGGTTGGCTCGGGACAGCTTCGGGAACTACGACGCGACTTGGTACGCGGCGGGGGTGTTGTGTGTGGTGGCGGTGGGGTGCTGTCTGGCGCTTGCAGGGCGGACATTCAGGGGCTCGGGGAACGGTGAGGCCGAGCTGCGAGTGGTCGGGGACAGCGGGGGGTCGTGACTGCGGCGGGCCTCAGGCCCTGGCGGGGCTCCCCTCTGCGCTTGAAAGATGTGAGGTCGTGCTTCACTGGGAGGGCCATTACCCCCTCGTGCCCTGCGGCGCGACCCGGCAGTGAAGGACGATCCCCGGTGAGCAGCAAGATCAACGCGACGCTCCGCTACACCTCGCTGCGGGCGAGCATCTTTCTGGCCTGCCTGCTGGTCGCGTTGCTGCTGGCCCATTTCGGGGTGATTCCGGTGGTCGGTGACCTCGGGCTGATCCTGCTGTTCGCGCTGGCGATGGTGGCGTCCTCGGCGATCAGCTACGTGGTGCTGAGCAAGCAGCGGGACGAGATGTCGGCGCAGATCGCGAACCGGATCGACAACCGCAAGGCCCGCTCCGTCGTCCGGGACGCCGCCGAGGACGAGGCGGACGACGCGGCCCGGGCCGCTGCCGCCCGGCAGGCGCAGGCCGGCTGACCGGCGTGTCGGACTCCGGGTCCGGCGAGGGGGCGCGGCGGCGGCCGACCGGGCGGGACGTGGCCCGGCTGGCGGGGGTGTCGCAGGCGACGGTCTCGCTGGTGTTCTCCGGCAGCGCCGGGCACCGGGTCTCGGACGCCACCCGCCAGCGGATCACCGATGCCGCCCGGGAGCTGGGCTATCGCCCGCAGGCGGCCGGCCGGCAGTTGCGGTTGGGCCGCAGCGGCATGGTGCTGCTGACGGTGCCGAACCTGCTCGGCCCGTTCTTCGGCCGGGTGCTGACGGGCGTGCACGAGGAGGCGGCCCGGCACGGTCTTTCGGTGGTGGTCTCCAGCGGCTGGGACGCGGCGACGCTCGCCGAGGCCGCGGCCGCGGGCCGCTTCGACGGCATGCTGATCTGCTCCCCGGACGACAAGCAGCTCGGTGGGCTGCCCGCCGACACGGCGGCGGTGTTCCTGGACGCCGACCCGGCGGCCAACCCCGGCCGCCCCACCGTCGAACTGGACCTGACCGCGGGCATGCGGGCCGCCGTCGACCACCTGGCGGCGCTGGGGCACCGGCGGATCGGCTACCTGCGTTCGGTGCACTCGGCGTACACCTTCCGGGTCCGGCAGGCGGCGTTCGCGGCGGCGGCCGCGGAGCTGGACGTGCAGGAGCGGGCGGTCAGCCTGAACGAGGGCAACCGGGAGGCGGCGCGGGCGGCCCGGGAGCTGCTGGCCGGGCCGGACCGGCCGCGCGCCGTGGTGTGCGACGACGACGTGGTGGCGTCCGGGCTGTACCAGGCGGCGAACGAGCTGGGGCTGCGGATCCCCGGCGACCTGTCGGTGGTCGGCATGGACAACATTCCGGTGGCGGAGCTGCTCAGCCCGCCGCTGACCACCGTCGATCTGCCGGGGGAACAGCTCGGCCGGACCGGCCTGGCCACCCTGGTGGCCCTGCTGGGCGGTGAACTGCCGTCACCGGCCGACCCGTTGGCGACCACGCTGGTGGTGCGGCGGTCCACGGCGCCGGCCTGAGCGGCTACTGCTCGCCGAGCACCATCCACTTCTCCGGTAGCGCGAGCGGGTTGAACCCGACCTTGGCGTACACCTCGTGCGCGTCCCGGGTGGCCAGCATCAGGCGGCGCAGTCCGAGTGCGGCCAGCTCGTCGCGGACGGCGGCGGTCAGCGCGGTGCCCAGGCCCAGGCCGCGGGCCGGCGGGGCGATGTACACGTCGCACAGCCAGGCGAATGTGGCCCGGTCGGTGACCACCCGGGCGTAGCCCACCTGGGCGCCGGAAGTCTCCTCGTACAGGCCGAAGTTGAGGGAGTGGTCGATCGCCCGGTCCTGCTTCTCGCGGGGCCGGCCGAGGGCCCAGTAGGCGTCCTCGGAGAGCCATTGGTGCACCGACTCCCGGTCGAGGAGCGCCGGATCGGTGGAGACCGTGTAGCCCGCGGGCAGCTGGAAGTTCGTCATGCGGCGCATCCAAGCAGGCCGCGGGCGGTGCGGGCGAGCGGTTTCAGGCGGCCAGCGCGACCTGGGCGGGGCGCAGCCGGTGGCGGGTGGTGAGGAGCAGCAGGCCGCCGAGGGCGGAGCCGGCGACGGCGCAGAGGGCGACGGCGTGCAGGGAGGTGTCGACCAGTGCGCCGGAGACGGCGTAGCCGGCCGCGTTGCCGGTGGCGAACAGGGTGACCAGCCAGGCGAACGCCTCGGTGACGGTGCCGGCCGGGGCGAGTTCGGCGACCAGGATGAACGCGGCGGCCAGCAGCGGGGCCAGGCCGAGGCCGGAGAGGAACGCGAGCGCGGCCATCGGCAGCGGGCCGGGCAGGAGCAGCAGCGGCAGGTAGCCGAGGGCCATGCCGAGCGCGAGTATCCAGGTGCGGGTGGCGGTGTCGGCCTTCCAGGCGGTGGCGCCGTAGCCGAGCGCGCCGAGCAGGCCGGCCAGTGCGGCCAGTGCCAGCAGGGTGCCGGCGCCGCCGGGCAGGCCGCCCGGGTGGCGTTCGGCGTAGGCGATGAACAGCACGTTCTGCGCGCCGACCGCCCAGCCGGTGCCGGCCAGGCCGAGCAGCAGGAGGACCAGGCCGGGGGAGCGCAGCGGGCCGAGCAGTCCGGCGGATTCGGCGCGCGGCGGGGCCTGCCAGTGGCGGGCGGGGGCGGTGGTGGCGACCACCAGCGAGCCGAGCAGGCCGAGCGCGGCGGCCGTCCACAGGGCTGTGGACGGCGAGAACGCGGCGGCCAGTCCGGCGACGGCCAGCGGTCCGGCGACGTACAGGATCTGCTGGGAGGCGGAGTCGAAGGCGTACGCGGTGTCGAGCTGCTTCTCCTCGACGACGTCGGGCCAGAGGGAGCGCAGGCAGGGTTCCAGCGGCGGCATGCACAGGCCGGCGATCGCGGCGCCGAGCGGGGCGGCGACGGGGGAGCCCGGGGCGAGCGCGAGCAGCGCGTAGCCGCCGCCGGCCAGGGTGGCGGAGGCGAGCAGGACGCGGGGCTGGCCGGTGAGGTCGACGATCCGGCCGAGGACGGGGCCGCCGATCGCGGCGGCGATCGCGTACGCGGCGGTGGCCAGGCCGATCCGGCTGTACGGGGTGCCGGCCTCGCGCAGGGCGAGGGCGATCACCAGTGCGGTCATGCCGGCGGGGAGTCGTCCGATCAGGGTGCCGACCAGCAGCCGGGTGACGTGCGGGGCGCGGAGCAGTGCGGCGTAGCCCATGGGCGTCCTTCTGGCGAGGTCTCGGTGAAGCCTCAAGTTATACGTATAACCAGAGGGGCGTCAAAGCTGCAGGCCGTGGGCCGTTCGAGCTGATGATCCGTCAGTGAAGGGTGGTTCGAGAACGATCTCAAACAAGTACTTTGAACATCTCAAAGGTTTGTTGCTAATCTACGGGGCATGACCACCGCAGACGCCGCGCGCCAGACCGGGACGAGCACCCCGCTCATGTCCCGCTGCCCGCGTCTGCCCGGTGCCGTGGACGGCCCGTGCCGCTGTCGCTCCGGCGGCTGTATGCGGGCGGCACGCCGCTCCTGACGCGCTGACAGCTCCGCTGTCGGCTCCCGGGTCTCCCCACCCGGCCCGCGTCCGGCGTGCCGCCGCCTCCGCCCCTCACCCCACCCCCGCACCTCACCGGAGTCGCACACCCATGTCCACCGCGCCCGTGCCCGCGCCCACCCTGCTGGGACGCATCCGACGCACCCCGTTCTGGGTCCAGATCGTCGGCGGCCTCGTCCTCGGCCTGCTGCTCGGCTGGATCGCCCGGTCCGGCGACGTGTCCTGGCTGAAGACCACCCTCGACACCATCGGCAAGACCTTCGTCCAGCTGCTCAAGCTGGCCGTCCCGCCGCTGGTCTTCACCGCGATCATCGTCTCGGTCGCCAACCTGCGGAACGTCACCAACGCCGCCCGGCTGGCCGTCCGCACGCTGTTCTGGTTCCTCGCCACCTCGCTGATCGCGGTTGCCGTCGGCCTCGGCCTCGGCCTGCTCACCGACCCCGGCAAGGGCGCCAACCTCTCCACCGCCGGCGTCAAGGGCGTGGAGAAGGGCGGCAGCTGGGTCGACTTCCTGACCGGCATCATCCCGACCAACATCGCCGACGCCTTCCTGAAGGTGAACGTCCTTCAGATCGTCTTCCTCGGCGTGGTCGTCGGCGCGGCCCTGCTCAAGCTCGGCGACAAGGCCGAGCCGGTCCGCAAGCTCTCCGAGGCGATCCTCGAACTCGTCCAGACCGCCCTGTGGTGGGTCATCCGGCTCGCCCCGCTCGGCACCCTCGGCCTGATCGGCAAGTCCGTTGCCGTCTACGGCTGGGACCTGCTCAAGCCCTTCTCCACCCTGACCATCGACGTCTACGTCGGCTGCGCGATCGTCATGTTCGGCGTCTACTCGCTGCTGCTGCGCTTCGTCGCCGGTCTCAACCCGCTGAACTTCTTCAAGGGCGCCTGGCCCGCGATCCAGCTGGCCTTCGTCTCCCGCTCCTCCGTCGGCACCCTGCCGGTCACCCGCCGCGTCACCGAGCGCCTCGGCGTCCCGTCCGAGTACGCGTCGTTCGCCGCGCCGTTCGGCGCGACCACCAAGATGGACGGCTGCGCCGCGATCTACCCGTCGCTCGCCGCGATCTTCGTCGCCCAGGTGTACGGCATCGACCTCGGCATCAAGGACTACCTGCTGATCGCCTTCGTCTCGGTGATCGGCTCCGCGGCCACCGCCGGCCTCACCGGCGCGATCGTGATGCTCACCCTGACCCTCTCCACCCTGGGCCTCCCGCTGGAGGGCGTCGGCCTGCTGCTGGCCATCGACCCGATCCTCGACATGATGCGCACCGCCACCAACGTGGCCGGTCAGGTCGTCGTCCCGATCCTGGTCTCGGCCCGTGAGAAGACCCTCGACCTCACCGCCTACAACCGCCCCACCGGCGACCTCCTCACCGAGGACCGTCCCGCCGCGGTTCCGGCCGCCGCCTGACACACACCCTGCCCGACGGCCCGCACCCCTCCTGGGGGTGCGGGCCGTCGCTCGTTGGGGTGAGATTCCTTTGGGACGAGCAGGGACGATCGGTAGCGTGGAGCCGACGAAGGAGGGGTCGATGAGTGCTCTGCCCAGCGAACTGCCGTACAACTCGGTCGATCCGGAACAGGCCCTGAAGTACGCGATCCAGCATCACGCCGGTGAACGCGTCCAGATCATTGAGGGGGTCATCGAGCCGATGGCACCGGGGTGGGGACACGAGGCGATCGCCAGTCATGTGCGCCGCCAACTGAACGACAAGGTCCACGCACTCGACTGTGTGATGGGCGCGGGCGATCTCGATCTTCCAGGGTCCAGCAACTGGTTCATCCCGGACGTGGCCGTCGTACCCACCCCGTTGGCCAAGGACGGTGGCGCACTGCTCCCCGACCAGACCCTGCTGGTGGTCGAGGTGACGTCCGACTCCAACGGCGACACCGACCGGGTGGTGAAGCGGCGGCGGTACGCCGAGTACGGGGCTCCGCTCTATCTGCTGATCGACCGCCGGGACCGGGCCTGCACGCTGTTCTCAGAGCCGGGCCCGCTCGGGTACACCCGGACGATCGGGCCGCTGCCCTTCGGGGAGCCGGTCGAGCTGCCGGAACCGTTCGGACTCCGGCTGGACACCTCGGACTTCTGACCGCCCGACGGCCCGCACCCCTTTCCGGGGGTGCGGGCCGTTCTGCTGGGTGGGGGTCAGACGCCGGTGGCGATTTGGCCGAGGTCGGTCCAACCGCCGCCGGTGTCGTCGCCGCCGTTGTTGGCGAAGGCGCGGGTGGGGCCGTTGACGATGAGGTAGTCGGCGCGGGCGTCGCCGGTGATGTCGGCGAGGTGGACGGTGTTCTGGTCGGTGGTGAGGCCGGCGGCGATCTTGGGGCGGAGGGTCCAGCCGCCGTGGGTGTCGCCGCCGTTGTTGGTGTAGCTGGTGATGGAGCCGTCCGGATTGATGACGTTGTAGTCGGCGCGGCCGTCGCCGGTGACGTCGGCGAGGCGGACCCGGGAGCGGTCGGTGGTGACGCCGCCGGCGACCTTGCCCTGGACGTTCCAGCCGCCGTGGCCGTCGCCGCCGCGGTTGAGGAAGACGTTGACGGCGCCGTCGTCGCCGATGGTCACGTAGTCGGCGCGGCCGTCGCCGTCGAAGTCGGCGAACCGGACCTGGTCGGGGTTGCTGGTGGTGCCGCTGGCGACCTGACCGTAGTCCTGCCAGCCGCCGCGGCCGTCGCCGCCCTTGTTGAGGAAGACGTTCACCGCGCCGCCCGGCTGGATGACGAGGTAGTCGGCCTTGCCGTCGCCGTCGAAGTCGGCGAACCGGACGCGGGACTTGTCGCTGGTCAGGCCGGTGGCGACCTGGCCGAGGTCCTGCCAGCCGCCGTGACCGTCGCCGCCCTTGTTGAGGAAGACCCGGACGGCGCCGGAGTCCTCGACCACGATGTAGTCGGCCTTGCCGTCGCCGTCGAAGTCGGCGAACCGGGCCCGGCCCGCGCCGCCCGCCTCGGTGCCGGCCCGCGGGGCGGCGGGGCGGACGGCCAGGCCGTCGGTGAACGCCTGGTCGAGGCCGGCGGTGAAGACCTGGGCCATCCGCGCGTAGCCCTTGTCGTTGGGGTGCAGACGGTCGTTCATCTCGGTGGTGGTGAGCGCGGGCGGCGTGAGGTAGCGGACCTTGCGGCCGGCGTCGGCGCGGCTCTGGAGCTGGGCCTGGACGGCGGCGTTGAAGGTCTGGGCGGCGCTCTCCAGCTGGCCGGTGGTCGGGATGAGGCCCTGGACCAGCACGGTCGCGGTGGGCCGGTCGGCGGCGATCCGGTCGACCAGGGCGGCGAGCCGGTCGGGGGCGTGGGTCCGGTCGCCGCGGTCGAGGTCGTTGATGCCGAGGTGCAGCAGGACCACGTCGGGCTGGGCGCCGGCCAGCCAGCTGTCGATGTTCTGGGTGATCTCGTCGATCAGGGCGCCGCTGTGGCCGTCGTTGTCCGGGTCGCCGACCGCGCCGCCGGACCAGGAGCCGACCAGGTCGAAGCGGTAGCGGGACTGTCCGGACAGCGTGTTGTAGAGCGGCAGCCGGTAGCCGGCGCCGGAGGTGCTGCCGACGCCCGCGGTGATGGAGTCGCCGAGCGGCATGACGCGCAGCGGGGCCGGGGTGGGCGGAACGGTGGCGGCGGAGGAGGGGGCGGCGGTCGCGGAGAGGACGCCCACGGCGATTGCGGCGGCCAGGGCGAGGGAGGTGGGGCGCTTCACAGCGATGTCCTTCGGCTCGTACGGGTGCGGTCGGAGGGCGGCGCCGGCCGGCCGCTCCCCGGGCGGGGGCGGCGGGCCGGCGCTGCGGCGATGCGGTGCTGCGGGGGTCAGACGCCGGCGGCGATCTGGCCGAGGTCGATCCAGCCGCCGCCGGTGTCGTCGCCGCCGTTGTAGGCGAAGGCGTTGGTGGGGCCGTTGACGACCAGGTAGTCGGCGCTGCCGTCGCCCGTGACGTCGGCGAAGTGGACGACATTCTGGTTGGTGGTCAGGCCGGATGCGATCTTGGCGCGCAGGGTCCAGCCGCCGCCGGTGTCGCCGCCGTTGTTGGTGTAGCTGGTGATCGAGCCGTCCGGGTTGATGATGTTGTAGTCGGCCCGGCCGTCGCCGTTGATGTCGGCCCAGCGGACCCGGGAGCGGTCGGAGGTGACGCCGCCCGCGACCTTGCCGAGGTCCTGCCAGCCGCCGGCGCCGTTGGTGTTGCGGAAGACGCCCACCGAGCCGTCGGCCTGGGTCATGACGTAGTCGGCCTTGCCGTCGCCGTCGAAGTCCGCGAACCGGACCTGGTCGGGGTCGGTGGTGAGGCCGGTGGCGACCTGGCCGAGGTCCTGCCAGCCGCCGCGGCCGTCGCCGCCGTTGTTCTTGAACACGCCGACGGCGCCGTTCGGCTGGATGACGATGTAGTCGGCCTTGCCGTCGCCGTCGAAGTCGGCGAACCGGACGCGGGACTTGTCGTTGGTCAGGCCGGAGGCGACCTGGCCGAGGTCCTGCCAGCCGCCGTGGCCGTCGCCGCCCTTGTTGAGGAAGACCCGGATCGCGCCGGAGTCCTCGACCACGATGTAGTCGGCCTTGCCGTCGCCGTCGAAGTCCGCGAACCGGGCCCGGCCCGCGCCGCCCGACTCGGTCCCGGCGCTGCCGTTGATGACCTTCTTGTAGCGCAGCGCCTTGTAGTCACCGTTCGGGTGCGAGTCGAAGGTGGCGGCGTTGATCGACTGCCCGGTGACGTGCTTCACCGGGGTGGACCCGAAGGAGTAGTAGGAGAAGGTGGTGTGCGCGGCGTCGTCCCATTTCTCGAACAGCAGCACGTGGTCGTAGAAGCTGTTGAGGATGTCGCCCGGCTTGAGGTCGCTGCGCGAGATCTCGGTGGCGACGCCCGGCAGGGTCTGGGTGCTCAGGCTGGAACCCAGGTGCCAAGCCATCGAGACGTAACCCGAGCAGTCGGTGCGGTAGCTGCGGCCGGAGGAGTCGCCGTACGAGCCGCCTTGGTTGTAGGGGATCGACTTGCCCAGCCAGTACTGGGCGCGCTGGATGATCTCGCTGCGGGTGATCGGACCGTCCACCGAGGACGTGGTCGCGGCGTGCGCCGAGGTGGCGCCGAAGACGGCCGTGGCGGCGGTGGTGGCGACCGCGCCGGAGAGCGAGACGGCGGCGGCCAGGGCGAGGCGGGCGAGCTTGGACGCGTTTGCGGACATGGCGAATCTCCTTGTGGCGATGGGTGATTGATGGGCTGCGCCCCCGATGGGGCGGCGTGCTCGGGCGGACGGCTGTCCTGCAGGGCCAGCGGTCGGTTGTGCGAACGGGCTTGCCTGGTACGGGAGTTCAGTGCTCGGTCGGGGCGGGTGTCCGTGCCGCGCCAGGAAGCGTCGGCGCGGCACGGGGGAGCTGCGGATGCTGCCAATGGATGCGCGAACGTCGGTGCCCGGCGCGGGAGTTCAGTGCCCGGGCGGGGCGGGCGTCGGCGCCCGGAAGTGGCGAGGTCCGGCGGCTGTGGTGCTGCCGGGTCAGACGCCGGTGGCGATCTGGCCGAGGTTGATCCAGCCGCCGGCGTCGTCGCCGCCGTTGTAGGCGAAGGCGCGGGTGGGGCCGTTGACGACGAGGTAGTCGGCGTGGCCGTCGCCGGTGACGTCGGCGAAGTGGACGGTGTTCTGGTCGGTGGTCGTACCGGTGGCGATCTTGGCGCGCGTGGCCCAGCCGCCGCGGCCGTCGCCGCCCTTGTTGGTGTAGCTGGTGACCGAGCCGTCCGGGTTGATGACGTTGTAGTCGGCGCGGCCGTCGCCGTCGAAGTCGGCGAACCGGACCCGGGAGCGGTCGGAGGTGGCGCCGGTGGCGACCTGGCCGAGGTTCTGCCAGCCGCCGCGGCCGTCGCCGCCGTTGTTCTTGAACACGGCTACGGCGCCGTTGTCGGCGATGGTGACGTAGTCGGCGCGGCCGTCGCCGTCGAAGTCGGCGAAGCGGACCTGGTCGGCGTCGGAGGTGGTGCCGGTGGCGACGGTGCCGAGGTCCTGCCAGCCGCCGCGCCCGTCGCCGCCCTTGTTGAGGAAGGCCCGGACGGTGCCGCCCGGCTGGATGACGAGGTAGTCGGCGCGGCCGTCGCCGTCGAAGTCCGCGAACCGGACCAGGGACTTGTCGCTGGTCACACCGGTGGCGACGGTGCCGAGGTCCTGCCAGCCGCCGCGGCCGTCGCCGCCCTTGTTGAGGAAGGCCCGGATCGCACCGGAGTCCTCGACGACGAGGTAGTCGGCCTTGCCGTCGCCGTCGAAGTCGGCGTACCGGGTACGGCCGGCGCCCGCTTCGGTGCCGGCGCCGCCGTCGACGACCTTCTTGTAGCGCAGTGCCTTGTAGTCGCCGTTCGGGTGCCCGTCGATGGTGCCGGCGGTGATCGACTGGCCGGTCACGTGCGTCACCGGGGTGTCGCCGAAGGAGTAGTAGGAGAACCTGGTGTGCGCGGCGTCGTCCCATTTCTCGAACAGCAGCACGTGGTCGTAGTAGCTGTTGAGGACGTCGCCCGGCTTGAGCTGATCGCGGCCGATCTCGGTGGCGACGCCTGGAAGAGTCTGGGTGTTCAGGCTGGTGCCGAGGTGCCAGGCCATCGAGACGTAACCCGAGCAGTCGGTGCGGTAGTTGCGGCCGCTGGAGTCGGGGTACGCGCCGCCCTGGTTGTAAGGGATCGACTTGCCGTACCAGTACTGGGCGCGCTGGATGATCTCGCCGCGGGTGATCGGGCCGTCCACGGCCGAGGCGGCCCGGGCGGTGGTGGCGGTGGCGAGGGTGACAGCGGTGGCGGCGACCGACCCCGAGACGGCGATGGCGGTGGCCAGGGCGACGCGGGCGAGCTTGGACGTGGCGACGGGCATGACGGATCTCCTTGTGGCATCGAACGGTTGACGGGCGATGCCCCCGAGGGGCGACGTGCGCGGGCGGACGGCTGTCCTGCAGGGTCAGCGGTCGGTTGTGCGAACGGGCTTGCCTGGTACGGGAGTTCAGTGCTCGGTCGGAGCGGGATCCGAGGTCGGCGCCTGGAAGCGTCGGCGCAGCACGGGGGAAGCCTGGTGGCTGCGGACGAGCAGGCTGTGGGCGGCGGCCACGGGTGGTGGCGTGCCGGCGCCGGGCCGGGGGGTGAGCAGGTAGAGCAGCAGGTCGAGGCGGTCGCGCTCGCTGCGGGCGCTCACGTGCTCGAGGTTCTCCTCGGGGCGGGCGTGCGCCCACAGGATGCCGAGGACCTCGCCCACCTCGTTGGGCGGGACCGGGTCGGTGGTGCTTCTGCGATGCAGGCTGGCGTAGACGATTTCCATCGGGTCAGCTGCCCCAGCCGAGGCTGTCGCCCTGGGCGATGTTGCCGCCCCAGCCGAGGCTGTCGCCGCTGACGATGTTGCCGCCCCAGCCGAGGCTGCCGTCGATCGGGCCGTCGGCGACGGTGGTGCGGGTGGTCGGGGCGGATTCGGCGGCGGCCACGGCGGCGGGGGCGGTGATCAGGGCGCCCAGGGCGAGCAGGACCGCGGCGGCCTTGGCGAAGTGGTTGCGAAGCATCGGTTTCTTCCTCAACTGTCGGTTTCGGCAAAGGGGTTGGTCGTTCCCGTGGAGGCGTCCCGCGGTTGACGCGCTCTCCGGTTCGCCGCCCGGCCGGTTCTCCCTGGCGGCAATGACTACTCTCGTCGCCCGGCCACCCGTCGAGAAGGCTTCCGGGCCGTCCCCAATCCGCCTGTCCGACTTCGGACACGGCAACATGTCCATGTCAATAATCTCCCCGCAATGCGGCCATATCGGCCGCAACGGTGATGTGCCGCACACGCAGGATCCTTCCGGCATCCGGTGCGAGAGCCCAGCAATGCCACATATTCGATCTTGTGAGCGATTCTCTGTGCTGAGAGGATTCCGTGACGCTTCGTGTGGGGGAGCTCACGAGGCTTGCACATCCGCCACCTGGAGGGGGTACTCATGCTGGAAGCACTCGGACTGTCGGCCCGTGCCGGTCGGGTCTATCAGGCCATGCTCGACCACCCGGCCGATTCGGTGACCGACGTGGCGGTGCGTTGCGGCCTGGCACCCGGAGACGTCCACGACAGCCTGGACGAGCTCGGCGCGCTGATGCTGGTTCGCGCCTCCGCCGAGCAGCCGGGCCGGATGCGCGCGGTCGACCCGTCGATCGGCCTGGCCGACATGCTGGCCCGGCAGGAGGCCGAACTCGCCTCCCGGCAGGCCGCGCTGGCCGCCTCCCGGGCCGCCGTCACCCGCATGGTCGCCGACCGCGCCGAGCACCACGCCGCGCACGGCGAGCGGCTCACCGGCATGGACGCCATCCACCGTCGGCTGGAGCGGATGGGGCGCGCCGCCGCCGTCGAGGTGCTGAGCAGCCAGCCGGGCCAGCAGTTCGCGGAGGACCTCGACGCGTCCCGGCCCGCCGATGCCGAGGTGCTCGACCGCGGGGTGGCCGTCCGGACGCTCTATCAGGACTCCACCCGCAGCCAGCCGCACGTGTCCGGATACGCGCACTGGTTGCTCAGCCGCGGCGGCGAGGTCCGCACCGCACCCGTCATCCCGCAGCGGATCGTGCTGGTGGACCGGCGGGAGGCGCTCGTCCCGATCGACCCGGACGACAACCGCAAGGGCGCGCTGCACGTCACCGAGCCCGGCATCCTGCGCGCCCTGGCGGACCTCTGCGAGCAGGCCTGGAACACCGCCGTCCCGCTCGGCGCCGCCACCCCCGACGACCCCGCCACCGGACTCACCCCCACCGAGCGGGAGTTGCTGCGGCTGCTCGGCACCGGGCTCACCGACGACACCGCCGGGCAGCGGCTGGGCATCTCCTCGCGCACCGTCGGCCGGCACATGGCGTCGATCATGGAGCGGCTGAGCGCGGCCAGCCGGTTCGAGGCGGGCATCAAGGCGGCGCAACGCGGCTGGCTCTGAACGGCCGGCTTCGGAGCGGCCGGCCGCGCAGGTCAGCGGCCGCGGGCGTGCCGGACGCGCAGGCGGCCGAAGCCGGGGGTGCCCGTGATCCGGATGAGCGGGCCGCCCGGGACGGCGTGCCGGGGTGGCCGGTAGCGGACGTCCTTCCAGCCGCCCTGGACGCCGGACACGTCGACGGTGGCGTTGTGCGGGACGGTGATGGTGGCGCGGCCGAAGCCCAGGCCGAGCTCGATGTCGACCACCGGGTGGTCGATGATCGCGTGCGACAGGTCGAGCCGGACCTTGCCGAACGGGGAGGCGACCTTCAGGACGCGGGGCACCCGCCAGGCGCCGCGGCGGACGATCCGGCCGCCGCCGGTGGCGATGGTGGCGGTGTCCCCGACCGGCCGGTCCGCGGGCAGATCGGCGGTGACCAGGTCGAGTTCGGCCCGGGTGGTGGCGGTGAGCGCCTGCTGCAGGCGCTGCTCCATCTCCTCGTGGGTGATCCGTTCTTCGGCGTACGCCTGCTGGAGGCGTTCGGTGGTGGCGTCGCGCTCGGCGGAGCCGACCCGGGTCTGCGGGGTGTCCGGCAGTGAGGTCACCCGGGCAGCGTAGTAGCTGATGCCCCGTCAGGGGCATTCCTCGCCCAGCGCTGGGCGAGGACGGTGCAGACCATCAGCTGGATCTGGTGGAACAGCATCAGCGGCAGCACCGTCAGCCCGACCGCGCCCGCGGGGAACAGGATGGTGGCCAGCGGCAGGCCGTTGGCCAGGGACTTCTTGGAGCCGCAGAACTGGATGGTGATCCGGTCCGGGCGGGAGAAGCCGAGCCGCCGGGAGGCCACGTGGGTGAAGCCGAGGACGGTGGCCAGCAGCACCGAGGACAGCACCACGAGAGCCAGCAACTGCCCGACCGTGACCCGGCTCCAGATGCCCTCGCGGACGCCCTCGCCGAACGCGCTGTAGACGATCAGCAGGATCGAACCCCGGTCCACCAGCCGGGTCACCAGCCGGTGCCGGGCGATCCACGGCCCGACCCAGCGGCGCAGCAGCTGACCGGCGGCGAACGGGACCAGCAACTGCAGCACCACGTCCAGCACCTGGCCGCCGTCCACCGAGACGCCGGACGCGCCGGAGAGCAGCCAGGCGGCGAGCAGCGGGGTCAGCACGATGCCCAGCAGGCTGGAGAAGGTCGCGGCGCAGATCGCGGCGGCCACGTTGCCGCCGGCGATCGAGGTGAACGCGATCGAGGACTGCACGGTGGACGGCAGCAGGGTGAGGAACAGGACGCCGGTGAACAGCTCCGGCGGCAGCACCGCGTCGGGCAGCAGCCGGGTGGCCTCGCCGAGCAGCGGGAACAGTACGAAGGTGCAGCCGAGGATCAGCAGGTGCAGCCGCCAGTGCCGGGCACCGGCCAGCGCCTCCTGCGGGGAGAGCCGGGCGCCGTACAGGAAGAACAGCAGGCCGACGGCGAGGTGCACACCGCCGGTGACGGCACTCGCGGCGGCGCCCCGGGCGGGCAGCACGGTGGCCAGCAGGACGGTGCCGAGCAGCAGCAGGAGATAGGTGTCGATACCGATCCGGCGCAGCGTGCGGTCGAGGGTGCGGTGGGCGGATCGGAGGCGGTGCATGCCTCGATGATCCCCCCGTCGGGCCGCGGCCCGGATAGCGGGGTCGGGGCCGCTTCGGCGGTGGGGCCGGAGGTTTATCGGAAATGCGTCCGGAATGCGGACGGAATGTGTCGGGAGGGGAAATTCGGGCGGAAAAGGCAGGGGGCCCGCCGATGGGCGGGCCCCCTTGGGGACTTCAACTCATACGGACCCGAGGGGCCGTGAGCGATCAGAAGTGCAGAGATGTCAGATAGCGACGACGTTCTCGGCCTGCGGGCCCTTCGGGCCCTGGGTGACGTCGAAGCTGACCGCCTGGTTCTCCTCCAGCGAGCGGAAGCCGCTCGCGTTGATGGCGGAGTAGTGGACGAAGACGTCGGGGCCGCCGCCCTCCTGGGCGATGAAGCCGAAGCCCTTCTCGGCGTTGAACCACTTGACGGTTCCGGTCGCCATACCGTTCTCCTTGCAAGGGACGTAGTGGACACCACACCTTGTGGCGCCCGGGTCCGCTGCGCTGATCGCCCTGCCTCCGGACGAGCCCGGAGTTTTTTCGCACAGTGCTCAATCAATGCTCAATTGATGCCTGATGCTGCTGAAAAATTACAAAAAGCCTGCGGTTACATGCTCCGCAGGCTCCAAGTACTGCAAGGGGAATCAAACTGCAACTGGTGTGAACGGTAGCACGCGGTGGCGGCCCCGACCAGGGGCCGACGGAGGTGTCGGAGAGCGTGTCGGAGAGCATGTCGGAGCGCCCCCGAACGGTGTGTCGGGCACCGGGTGCGAGCCCCCCGGAGCGGCAGGCATACGCTGCCCGGAGAGCACCAACGGCAAGGGAGTACACGGTGAGCAGTCGGGAAGCCGAACGGCCGGCGGCCGCGGTCAGGCCGCGGGTCGGACACATTCAGTTCCTCAACTGTCTTCCCCTCTACTGGGGGCTGGCGCGCACGGGGAACCTGCTCGACCTCGACCTCACCAAGGACACCCCGGAGAAGCTGAGCGACCGGCTGGTGGCCGGTGAACTCGACCTCGGCCCGATCACCTGCGTGGAGTACCTGCGCAACGCCGACCGGCTGGTGGTCCTCCCCGACATTGCGGTGGGCAGCGACGGCCCGGTGATGTCCTGCGTGATCGTCAGCAAGGTCCCGCTGGACCAACTGGGTGGCCGCAAGGTCGCGCTCGGCTCGACCAGCCGCACCTCCGTCCGGCTGGCCCGGCTGCTGCTGGAGGAGCGCGAAGGGGTGCGCCCCGAGTACTTCAGCTGCCCGCCCGATCTGGACGCGATGCTCGCCGAGGCCGACGCCGCCGTGCTGATCGGCGACCCCGCGCTGCGCGCCTCGCTGGAGCAGGCCCCCCGGCAGGGGCTGGCCGTGCACGACCTCGGCGCGATGTGGAAGGAGTGGACCGGACTGCCCTTCGTGTTCGCGGTCTGGGCCGCCCGCCGCGAGTACGTCGAGCGGAACCCGGAGCTGACCGCCGCCGTGCACCGGGCGTTCCTGGAGTCCCGCGACCTCTCGCTGACCGAGGCCGCCAAGGTCGCCGAACAGGCCGCCCGCTGGGAGGAGTTCGACGCGCCGCTGCTGGAGCGGTACTTCAGCGAGGCGCTGGACTTCTCGCTGGGCGAGCGCCAGTTGGCCGGTCTGGCCGAGTTCGCCCGCCGGGTCGCGCACGACAGCGGCTTCGCGCCGGACGTGGAGATCCGGCTGCTGGAGCCGGCCGGGGCCGAAGCGGCCGTTCCTGCCTGAGAATTGATGCACCGGACCTCCGATCATTTTGGGATGATCGGACCGGTCCTGGTGGGTTTCGCGGGCGGTCGAGGGGCGGCGGCCGGTGCCGGAGGGGGAACGGTCATGGAGCTGCTGACGGCTGACGACCCGTCGACGATCGGCGACTACCGGCTGCTGCGGCGGCTCGGCGCCGGCGGCATGGGGCGGGTCTACCTGGGCCGGACGGCGGGCGGGCGGACCGTCGCCGTCAAGGCCGTCCGCCCCGAACTCGCCGACGACCCGGAGTTCCGGGCCAGGTTCCGCCAGGAGGTGTCCGCCGCCCGCAAGGTCGGCGGCCGGTGGACCGCGCCCGTCCTGGACGCCGACACCGAAGGCCCCCGCCCCTGGGTGGCCACCGGCTACATCGCCGGCCCCTCGCTCGGCGCCGCCGTGCACACCGGCGGACCGCTGCCCGCCCCCTCCGTGCACGCCCTCGGCGCCTGGCTGGCCGAGGCCCTGGACCAGGTGCACACGCTCGGCCTGGTGCACCGGGACGTCAAACCGTCCAACGTGCTGCTCACCCTGGACGGTCCCCGGCTGATCGACTTCGGGGTGGCCCGGGCGCTGGACGCCGCTGCCTCGCTCACCCACAGCGGGTACGTGGTCGGCTCGCCCGGCTTCATGTCGCCCGAGCAGGCCGCCGGTTCGCCGGTCGGACCGGCCGGCGACGTCTTCTCGCTGGGCGCCCTGCTCGCCTTCGCCGCCACCGGCACCGCCCCGTTCGGCGAGGGCGTCAGCGCCGCCGTCCTGCTCTACCGGGTGCTCCACGAGGAACCGGAACTGCGCGGCCTGGACGGTGAGCTGCGCGAGATCGTGACGGAGTGCCTGGCCAAGGACCCGGACCGCCGCCCCACCCCCGCCGAACTGCGCGCCCGGCTCGCCCCCGGCGCCGCCGCCGTCGGCCCCGAGACCTGGCTGCCCGGCCCACTGGCCGCCGCGGTCGGCCGCGCCGCCGTCGAGCTGCTCGACCTGGAGGCCGACAGCGCGCCTGGCTTTGCCGGCCCGGCGACGCCCGCCGTCGTGGACCGGGTGCCCACCGCGCTGGACGGCGGAGCGGCGCGGGTCGCCCCGGGCGCGGTGACGGAACAGCTGGAACGCGGGCGGCGGAGCCGGGTGTGGATGGCGGTGGCGGCCGGGGTGGTGCTGCTGGGCGCGCTGTACGGCGGGCTGGCCGCGACCGGGAACCTGCCCTGGCAGTCCGGGACGCCGGGCGCCACGCAGTCTCCTGCCGCGCCGGTTCCTCCGCTGGGCGCGGCCGGTAGCAGCCCGTCCGGCGGCAGTTCCGGTCCGGCAAGCAGCGGGAAAGCGCTTCCCGGCGCGTTCCTCGGCACCTGGAAGGGCACCATCACCACCAAGGTGGTCGCGCTGCCGTCCACGTTCACGGCCACCTTCACCGCCGGGAAGGTCGGCGAGGACGTCGGACGGACCAGCAACGCCTCGGCGTTCAGCAGCACCGTCTGCCGCGGCGTGCTGACCCTGGTGTCGGCCGACGCCCGGACGATCACCCTGCGGGAACGGCTGGACGGTCCGCAGTCCGGGTGCGGCGTGGTGTCCGAGACGCAGACGTACACCGTCCTGGACAACGGTGCGGGCCTGCACGTGTCGGTCACCGGGGCGCAGCTCGGCACCGACCCGGAAGGGGACTTGCTGAAGCAGCAGTAGGGCTGAGCAGGGGCGGAAATGCCCTGGCGTAGTCTGGGCGGGACGCCCCTCCGACGATGAAAGCAGGCCCGCCAGGTGTCCGAGCAGAACCTTTCCGCCGCCCAGCTGCAGGCCGTTCTGGACCGTGCGGCCGAGGGCGGCCGGATCACCGCCGAAGAGGCGCTGGAGCTGTACCGTTCGGCCCCGCTGCACGCGCTCGGCGCGGCAGCCGACGCGGTGCGCCGGCGGCGGTACGCGGGCGTGGAGCACATCGCCACGTACATCATCGAGCGGAACATCAACTACACCAACGTCTGCGTGACGGCGTGCAAGTTCTGCGCGTTCTACGTCCCGCCGAAGAGCGACAAGGGCTGGTCGCGGGACCTCGAGGAGATCCTGCGCCGCTGCGCGGAGACCGTCGAGCTCGGCGGCACCCAGATCATGTTCCAGGGCGGGCACCACCCCGACTACGGGGTCGAGTACTACGAGCGGAACTTCTCCGCGATCAAGGAGCGCTTCCCCGAGCTGGTGATCCACTCGCTGGGCGCCTCCGAGGTCGAGCACATGGCGAAGATCTCCGGCGTCTCCATCGAAGAGGCGATCACCCGGATCCACGCCGCCGGCCTGGACTCGTTCGCGGGCGCCGGCGCCGAGCTGCTGCCGGAGCGGCCGCGCAAGGCGATCGCCCCGCTGAAGGAGTCCGGCGAGCGCTGGCTGGAAATCATGGAGACCGCGCACCGCCTCGGCGTCGAATCCACCTCCACCATGCTGATGGGCACCGGCGAGACCAACGCCGAGCGGATCGAGCACCTGCGGATGATCCGCGACGTGCAGGACCGCACCGGCGGCTTCCGGGCCTTCATCCCCTACACCTACCAGCCGCAGAACAACCACCTGAAGGGCTCCACCCAGGCCACGGTGTTCGAGTACCTGCGGATGATCGCCATCGCCCGCCTGTTCCTCGACAACGTCGCCCACATCCAGGGCTCCTGGCTGACCACCGGCAAGGAGGCCGGCCAGCTGTCGCTGCACTACGGCGCGGACGACCTCGGCTCGGTCATGCTCGAGGAGAACGTGGTCTCCGCGGCCGGCGCCAAGCACCGCTCCAACCTGCACGAGCTGATCCACCTGATCCGCACGGCCGGCCGCGTCCCCGCCCAGCGCTCCACCACGTACCAGCACCTGCGCGTCCTGGACGACCCCGCCAACGACCCGGTGGACCCGCGAGTCGCCTCGCACATCGCCTCCACCGCGATCGAGGGCGGCACCGCGCACCCCGAACTGACCATCCTGGCCACGAACTGACCACTGTCCCGTGCTGACGCTCCATCGCGCCCGCGAGGTCGTGGCCGACCCTGCCGCCCCGTCGATCGTGGACGGGGCGGTGCTGGTCGACGGGACGACCGTCGCCGCGATCGGGCCGTTCGCCGAGCTGGCCTCCGGGTCGGCCAGGGTACGTGACTGGGACGGCGTGCTGGTGCCCGGGCTGGTCAACCGGCACGGGCGGTGGCTGCTGGAGAGCGCCTACCACCCGGACCCGCGCGAGGAGTTGGGGGACCAGCCGCTGCTGCCGTCCGGCGAGTTGAGCGAGGAACGGTGGGGCGGGAGCGCCCGCCGGGGCCTCCAGCGGATGCTCGGGTTCGGCGCGACGGCCGTGACGGGCCCGTTCGACCGGGCGTCGGTGCGGACCGCGGTGGCGCGGTCCGGGTTTCACGTGGTGGCGGGTGATGGCGCGCCGGGGCCGCTCTCGCCGTTGGACGGTCGGCCTCTCGCGGCGGCGGCGCATCGGCCGTTGACGGTCGGCGGGCCGGCGGACTTCGCGGTGTTCGACGCCCGGACGCTGGAGGAGCTGGAGACCGGGGCGAGCTGCTTGGCGACGGTCCTCGGCGGGCGGCTGCTCTATCGCAGGCGGTGAAGCGTTTCAGGGGCCCGGGGAACGGCGGGGCCGGGCTGCGGGTGGTCGGAGACAGCGGGGGGTCGTGGCTGCGGCGGGTCAAAGGCGGGGACCAGAAACGACGGGACCTCTTCGCGCCCTGTCGATCCTCCGCGGACTCGCCCTCGCCGTTCCCCGAGCCCCTGGTCGTTGACCCCAAATCCTGACGCATCGTGACCTGACGGCCTACCAGCGGCTACGATCCCGATTCAGTACTTCGCCGAGTCAGGAACAGGACGCATGCGACCCGCCACCTCCGATTATTCGCGGACCAGGTCCGGCCGGGGGTGGTACGTGGGGGCGGTGCTGAGTGCCGTGGTGGCCGTCACGATGTGTCTGCTGGGGTGGCGGCAGGCGGACCAGGCGGACCGGATCAATGCGCATCCGGTGCGGGTCGAGGGCACGGTGACCCAACTGCCGGGTGGCAGCGGGACGTACAGCCAGGTGAGTTATCTCGCGGACGGGCGGAAGCTGACGGCCGCGGACCTGTGGCTGCCGGAGGGCGCGAAGGTCGGCGATCCGATCTGTCTGGAGCGGGCGGCGGACGACGCGGGTGCGGTGCGGGTGTGCGGGAAGCGGTATCCGCAGCCGGTGGGTGTCGGGCTGGCGCAGACGAGTGTGCCGGTGGCGGTGCTGCTGTGCCTGGTGTGCGTGTTGCGGATCCGGCGGCTGAGGCGGGCGTACCCGGCGGACGGGCAGGCGGGGGCGGCCGGGATCACGGTGGCGTTCGCGGCGGAGGGGATGCCCGCGCTGACGCACGGGAAGCGGTCGCGTCGGCGCCGCAAGGGGGGCCGCCGCGCGCTGCGGTGAGCCCTGGTGACGGTCGTCCGGGGGGCTGGGTTAAGAATGGGGGCGTGACCCGAGCCCATCTGGACAAGCAGCCGCACGATGTCGCCGCCATGTTCGACGACGTCGCGGCCAAGTACGACCGCACCAACGACGTGCTCTCGCTGGGCCAGGCCCGGCTGTGGCGCCGCGCGGTGGCCGACGCGGTGGGGGCCGTCGCGGGCCAGCGCATCCTGGACCTCGGTGCGGGCACCGGGACGTCCTCGCTGCCGTTCCTGGAGGCCGGCGCGGACGTCGTGCCGTGCGACTTCTCGATCGGGATGCTGACCGAGGGCAAGAGCCGGCACCCCGAACTGGCGCTGACCGCCGGCGACGCGACCCGGCTGCCGTTCGCGGACGAGTCGTTCGACGCGGTGACGATCTCCTTCGCGCTGCGCAACGTGCAGGACCACCAGGGCGCGATGCGCGAGATGCTCCGGGTCACCAAGCCCGGTGGCAAGGTGGTGATCTGCGAGTTCTCCACGCCGACCTGGACGCCGTTCCGCACCGTGTACACCGAGTACCTGATGCGGGCGCTGCCGCCGGTGGCCACCAAGGTGTCCTCGAACCCGGAGGCGTACGTCTACCTCGCCGAGTCGATCCGGTCCTGGCCCGACCAGCCTTCGCTGGCCGCCGAGTTGCAGCAGGCCGGCTGGACGAAGGTGGCCTGGCGCAACCTGACCGGCGGCATCGTGGCCCTCCACCGCGGCTTCAAGGCCCCGTAGACTGCGAGGGTTCGGCACTCCGGGCCGTTTCCGACGACGGAGGGTCCGGACCCGACCCCCGTGACCCCGACGCGCTCAGGAGAGAGCCGAATGACCGAGACCGCCGTGGAGTCCACCGCCGACGTCATCGTGGTCGGGGCCGGTCCGGCCGGCTCCACCACCGCGTACTGGCTGGCCCAGGCGGGCCTGGACGTACTGCTGCTGGAGAAGACCGAGTTCCCGCGCGAGAAGGTGTGCGGCGACGGCCTGACGCCGCGCGCCGTCAAGCAGCTGGTGGACATGGGCATCGACGTGTCCACCGAGAACGGCTGGCTGCCCAACAAGGGCCTGCGGATCATCGGCGGCGGCGTCCGGCTGGAGCTGGACTGGCCGGAGCTGGCCTCGTTCCCCGACTACGGACTGGTCCGCAAGCGCGCCGACTTCGACGAACTGCTGGCCCGTCAGGCGCAGAAGGCCGGCGCCCGGCTGTACGAGAACTGCAACGTCAGCGGCCCCATCCAGGACCGCACCGGCCGGATCACCGGCGTCACCGCCAAGCTCGGGCCGGAGAAGCGCGAAGTCGCCTTCCACGCCCCGCTGGTGGTCGCCGCCGACGGCAACTCCACCCGGCTGTCGCTGGCTATGGGCCTGCACCGGATCGAGTCCCGCCCGATGGGCGTCGCCTACCGGACGTACTTCACCTCGCCCCGGCATGACGACGACTACCTGGAATCCTGGCTGGAGCTGTGGGACACCCGCGGCGGGCAGAAGAAGCTGCTGCCCGGCTACGGCTGGATCTTCGGCATGGGCGACGGCACCTCCAACGTCGGCCTCGGCATCCTCAACTCCTCGCCGGCGTTCGGTGACCTGAACTGGCGCGAGGTGCTGAAGAGCTGGTGCGCCGGCATGCCCGAGGAGTGGGGCTACACGCCGGAGAACATGACCGAGCCGATCCGCGGCGCCGCCCTGCCGATGGCCTTCAACCGCCAGCCGCACTACACCCGGGGCCTGCTGCTGGTCGGCGACGCCGGTGGCATGGTCAACCCGTTCAACGGCGAGGGCATCGCCTATGCGATGGAATCCGGCCAGCTCGCCGCCGGCGTCATCGTCCAGGCCATGGCCCGCATCACCCCCGAGGGCCGCGAGCGGGCCCTGGCCCGCTACCCGCAGATCCTCAAGGACACCTACGGCGGCTACTACACCCTCGGCCGCGCGTTCGTGAAGATGATCGGCAACGACCGCGTGATGCGCATCGCCGCCGAGCGCGGCCTCACCCACCCGGTCCTGATGAAGTTCGTCCTCAAGCTCCTGGCCAACCTCACCGACCCCACCGGCGGCGACGCCGCTGACCGCATCATCAACGGCCTCGCAAAGGTCGCCCCCCGGGCCTGAGAGTGCCTGGGCCGGCCCGGCCCTCCGTTCGGCCGGGCCGGCCCGCATCAGGCCACGTAGAGCCGTCCGGCGCGAGCCCGCGGCACCTTGTCTGCCTGGAGCTTCGTGAGTTTCCGAAGCTCCAGGCAGAACTCGTAGGTGTTCCACCGAGGGACCGGTGAGCGGCCGACAGGTCAACGCGCACGACCTCGGGCCGATACACGACCAGGGGAAACGCCTCGTCCGGCCAGTACGGCCGCTCCGGAAACGTTGCCAGGCCCCTGCTTCGAAGCAGCTCGCACACTCTGCGCCGAGAGCGACGCCGTCGTTCCGGTCCGCCCGCCTCTCCAGGACATCGAGCGTGTCACTTCGGACGTAGCCGGCCAACGCTTCCTCCACGCCGGGTAAATGGCGCCGACTTCGTGGTCGGCCGCTGCTGGGCGCCGGACTTCCCCCCGTTCTCGAGCGAACCGATCGGGAGTCCTGGTGCGGCCGCCGATCTGTTGCCCGTCACCTGTCGTGGGCGGCGTCGGGCGGGCGGTCGCGGGGGCTTGTGAATGAAGGGTCAAGCGGGTGGGGGTCGGGGTCCATCGGGTGGGTGAGGGGCTTTATCACGTAAACGTGATCGTGCAGAAATTTGCTTGTTCCGCCGCAGAATTGATATAGGCCGTGGCCGAACAGCGGTTGTTTCGCGTTGAGTTGCGACTGTATGTGGCCATGTGCCTGCTCTGGGTCGAACAGTGGTGCCCTGTGGCGGTCTGTGCGGTTCGTCGGGTGGCGAAGATCACAAAGATCGTCGGGAACTGCGTGTCGCAGATCACAAGCAGACAGGCATAGGATGCGCTCCAACCTGGCTTTGTGAACTGCCTCACATGGAGCCGGATCTCACGAAGTGGATCATCGGTTCACCGCTGGTGACCTGGTGGTTCCGATCTGCAGTCAAGGACGACTGGACGGAGGGAGCGGGGGCTATGAATGCCTACGCGCCGATCCTCGTACTCGGTGCCATTGCCGCGGCGTTCGCGGTCGGCTCCGTGGTGATGGCCTCGCTCACCGGCCCGAAGCGCTACAACCGGGCCAAGTTGGAGGCGTACGAGTGCGGCATCGAACCGACCCCGCAGCCCGTGGGCGGCGGTCGGTTCCCGATCAAGTACTACCTGACGGCGATGCTGTTCATCGTCTTCGACATCGAGATCGTCTTCCTCTACCCGTGGGCGGTCAGCTTCGACGCCCTGGGGATCTTCGGGCTGGTCGAGATGCTCCTGTTCATCGCCACCGTGTTCGTCGCCTACGCCTATGTGTGGCGCCGCGGCGGCCTGGAGTGGGACTGACCCCCGACCCCGTGTTTGTGAACGGGCGGACAAGCCACCGGACTCGAAGGCATTGAGAGGGAACTGATGGGTATCGAGGAGAAGCTGCCGAGCGGCTTTCTGCTCACCAGCGTGGAGGCCGCCGCGGGTTGGGTGCGGAAGGCTTCGGTCTTCCCGGCCACCTTCGGGCTCGCCTGCTGCGCGATCGAGATGATGACCACGGGGGCGGGCCGTTACGACCTGGCCCGGTTCGGCATGGAGGTGTTCCGCGGGTCGCCGCGGCAGGCCGACCTGATGATCGTGGCCGGCCGGGTGAGTCAGAAGATGGCTCCGGTGCTGCGCCAGGTGTACGACCAGATGCCGAATCCCAAGTGGGTCATCTCGATGGGCGTGTGCGCCTCCTCCGGCGGCATGTTCAACAACTACGCGATCGTCCAGGGCGTCGACCACATCGTGCCCGTGGACATCTACCTGCCGGGCTGTCCGCCCCGTCCGGAGATGCTGCTGGACGCGATCCTCAAGCTGCACGACAAGATCCAGCACGAGAAGCTCGGCGTGAACCGCCGCCGGGCCGAGGAGGAGGCCGAGCGCCTCGCGCTGCAGGCCACCCCGACCAGTGAGATGCGGGGGCTGCTGCGATGAGCGAGCAGGAGAAGGGCGAGCAGGCCGAGGTTCCGGCGACGCGGCGGGAGATTCCGGTCGAGGTGGTCGGCACCCGGCAGGGGATGTTCGGTGCGCACGGTACCGGCGACACCTCGGGTTTCGGTGGACTGAACGCCGCGATCGTGCTGCCCGGCCCGAGCGAGCGGCCGTACGGCGGCTACTTCGACGAGGTGGCGGACGAGTTCGAGGGCGCGCTGGAGGAGCAGGGCCTCGACGTCGACGACGTGATCGAGAAGACCGTGGTGGACCGCGGCGAGCTGACCTTCCACGTCGCCCGCGAGCACCTGCTGAAGGCGGTGCGGATCCTGCGCGACGACCCGGCGCTGCGGTTCGAACTGTGCCTGGGCGTCAGCGGCGTGCACTACCCGAGCGAGGTGGGCCGGGAGCTGCACGCGGTCTACCACCTGCGTTCGATCACCCACGGCCGGCTGATCCGGATCGAGGTGACCGCGCCGGACGCGGACCCGCGGATCCCGTCCGTGGTGAGCGTCTACCCGACCAACGACTGGCACGAGCGGGAGACCTACGACTTCTTCGGCCTGGTCTTCGAGGGCCACCCGGCGCTCACCCGGATCATGATGCCGGACGACTGGCTGGGGCACCCGCAGCGCAAGGACTACCCGCTCGGAGGCATTCCCGTCGAGTACAAGGGCGCCCAGATCCCGGCGCCCGACCAGCGGAGGTCGTACACCTGATGAGCAGCACACAGTACGAAGCGGGCTCCAGGGAGACCACCGAAGGACGGGTGTTCACCGTCACCGGTGGCGACTGGGGCGAGGTCGCCGAGGCCGTCGCGGGCGCCGACGACGAGCGGATCATCGTCAACATGGGCCCGCAGCACCCGTCCACCCACGGCGTGCTGCGGCTGATCCTGGAGATCGACGGCGAGACGGTCACCGAGGCCCGCTGCGGCATCGGGTACCTGCACACCGGCATCGAGAAGAACATGGAGTTCCGCAACTGGGTGCAGGGCACCACGTTCGTGACGCGGATGGACTACCTCACTTCGCTGTACAACGAGACCGCCTACTGCCTGGCCGTGGAGAAGCTCCTCGGGATCACCGCCGACATTCCCGAACGGGCGTCTGTGATCCGGGTGTTGATGATGGAGCTGAACCGGATCTCCTCGCACCTGGTGGCCCTCGCCACCGGTGGCATGGAGATCGGCTCCACCACCCTGATGATCTACGGCTTCCGCGACCGCGAGACCGTCCTGGACATCTTCGAGCTGGTCACCGGCCTGCGGATGAACCACGCCTACGTCCGCCCGGGCGGGCTGGCGCAGGACCTGCCGCCCGGCGCGGTCGACAAGATCCGCGAGGGCGTCAAGCTGCTCCGCTCCCGGATGCACGAGTACGACAAACTCGCCACCGACAACCCGGTGTTCAAGGCCCGCCTGGTCGACGTCGGCTTCCTCGACCTGCCCGGCTGCCTGGCGCTCGGCGCCACCGGCCCGATCCTGCGCTCCACCGGGCTGCCGCACGACCTGCGCAAGACCGACCCGTACTGCGGGTACGAGAACTACGAGTTCGAGGTCGCGACGGCCGACAGCTGCGACTCCTACGGGCGGTTCGTGATCCGCCTGGAGGAGATGAAGCAGTCGCTGCGGATCGTCGAGCAGTGCCTGGACCGGCTGAAGCCCGGACCGGTGATGGTCGCCGACAAGAAGATCGCCTGGCCCGCCCAACTCGCCGTCGGCCCCGACGGCATGGGCAACTCGCTGGACCACATCCGGAAGATCATGGGCACCTCGATGGAGGCCCTGATCCACCACTTCAAGCTGGTCACCGAGGGCTTCAAGGTGCCGGTCGGGCAGGCGTACGCGGCCGTCGAGTCGCCCAAGGGCGAGCTCGGCGTGCACGTGGTCAGCGACGGCGGCACCCGGCCCTACCGGGTGCACTTCCGCGACCCGTCGTTCACCAACCTGCAGACGATGGCGGCGATGTGCGAGGGCGGCCAGGTGGCCGACGTGATCGTGGCAGTGGCCGGGATCGACCCGGTGATGGGAGGCGTGGACCGGTGAGCAGCACAGAACTCGGCCTGCCGGCGCTGCCGGCCAAGCCCTACCCGCCGGAGGTCGAGCAGCGACTGGCCGCCGACGCGGCCGAACTGATCGCCCGCTACCCGCACTCCCGCTCCGCGCTGCTGCCGCTGCTGCACCTGGTGCAGGCCGAGGAGGGCTTCGTCTCGGCGACCGGAATCCGGTTCTGCGCCGAGCAGTTGGACCTCACCACCGCCGAGGTCACCGCGGTCGCGACCTTCTACACCATGTACCGGCGCCGCCCGGCCGGCGAGTACCACGTCGGGGTGTGCACCAACACGCTGTGCGCGGTGCTCGGCGGCGACCAGATCTTCGACGAGCTGAAGCAGCACCTGGAGATCGAGAACAACCGCACCACCGAGGACGGCGCGATCTCGATCGAGCGGATCGAGTGCAACGCGGCCTGCGACTACGCGCCCGTGGTGATGGTGAACTGGGAGTTCTTCGACAACCAGACACCGGAATCCGCACGGGAGCTGGTGGACCGGCTGCGCGCGGGCGAAGAGGTCCGGCCGACCCGCGGCGCGAAGCTCTGCTCGTTCAAGGAGACCTCCCGGATCCTGGCCGGTTTCGCCGACGAACGCGAGGGCGCGGTCGACGAGTCCGGGGCCGGCGGCGCGCCCTCGCTGGCCGGCCTGCGGCTGGCCAAGGGCGAGGCACTGCCCGGCACCCCGGGCGCCAAGGTGGTCTCCCCCCGGCAAGAAGGGACGGAAGCGTGATGACCTCCGCCGAGCCGGCCGAGAAGCTGCTCTCCCCAGTCCTCTCCGCGTCCTGGGACGACCACCGCCCCTGGACGCTCGAAACCTACCGCCGGCACGGCGGCTACGACGGCCTGCGGGCCGCCCTGGCGATGGCCCCCGACGACGTGATCGCCCTGGTCAAGGACTCCGGCCTGCGCGGCCGCGGCGGCGCCGGCTTCCCCACCGGCATGAAGTGGCAGTTCATCCCGCAGAACGACGGCAAGCCGCACTACCTGGTGGTCAACGCCGACGAGTCCGAGCCGGGCACCTGCAAGGACATCCCGCTGATGTTCGCCAACCCGCACTCGCTGATCGAGGGCATGGCGATCGCCTCCTACGCGATCCGCTGCAACCACGCCTTCATCTACCTGCGCGGCGAGGTCGTCCCGGTGCTGCGCCGCCTGCAGGCCGCCGTCGCCGAGGCGTACGCGGCCGGGTTCCTCGGCAAGGACGCCCTCGGCGAGGGCATCGACCTCGACATCACCGTGCACGCGGGCGCCGGCGCGTACATCTGCGGCGAGGAGACCGCACTGCTGGACTCGCTGGAGGGCCGCCGCGGCCAGCCCCGGCTGCGCCCGCCGTTCCCGGCGATCGCCGGCCTGTACGCCTGCCCGACGGTGGTCAACAACGTCGAGTCGATCGCCTCGGTGCCGCCGATCCTGGCCCGCGGCAAGGAGTGGTTCAAGTCGCTGGGCACCGAGAAGTCGCCCGGCTTCACGCTGTACTCGCTGTCCGGGCACGTCACCAACCCCGGCCAGTACGAGGCCCCGCTGGGCATCACGCTGCGCCAGCTGCTGGACATGTCCGGCGGCGTCCGGACCGGGCACCGCCTCAAGTTCTGGACGCCGGGCGGCTCGTCCACCCCGATGTTCACCGACGAGCACCTCGACGTCCCGCTCGACTACGAGGGCGTCGGCGCGGCCGGCTCGATGCTCGGCACCAAGGCCCTGCAGGTGTTCGACGAGACCACCTGCGTGGTGCGGGCCGTCACCCGGTGGACCGAGTTCTACGCCCACGAGTCCTGCGGCAAGTGCACCCCCTGCCGGGAGGGCACCTACTGGCTGGTCCAGCTGCTGAAGCGGATCGAGGCCGGCCAGGGCGTGCCCGGCGACCTGGAGAAGCTGCTGGACATCGCCGACAACATCAACGGCAAGTCCTTCTGCGCGCTGGGCGACGGCGCCGCCAGCCCGATCGTCTCCTCGCTCGAGCACTTCCGCGCCGAGTACGAGCAGCACATCAACGAGCACCGCTGCCCGTTCGACCCGGCGGCCTCCACCGTCTGGGCCGACCGGGCCTCCGTCCACGAGTCCGCCACCGAGAGGGAGGTGCACGCGTGACGGTCACGGAGCCTTCGTCCACCCAGACCGAGCTGGTCACGCTCACCATCGACGGCGTCGAAGTCAGCGTCCCCAAGGGCACGTTGGTGATCCGCGCCGCCGAGCAGATCGGCACCCAGATCCCGCGCTTCTGCGACCACCCGCTGCTCGACCCCGCCGGGGCGTGCCGCCAGTGCATCGTGGAGGTCGAGGGGCAGCGCAAGCCGGTCGCCTCCTGCACCATCCCGGTCGCCGAGGGCATGGTGGTGCGCACCCAGCTGTCCTCGCCGGTCGCCGAGAAGGCGCAGCGCGGCGTGATGGAACTGCTGCTGATCAACCACCCGCTGGACTGCCCGGTCTGCGACAAGGGCGGCGAGTGCCCGCTGCAGAACCAGGCGATGACCAACGGCGACGCGGAGTCCCGGTTCGAGGGCGTCAAGCGGACGTACGAGAAGCCGATCCCGCTCTCCACCCAGGTGCTGCTGGACCGCGAGCGGTGCGTGCTGTGCGCGCGCTGCACCCGGTTCTCGCAGCAGATCGCCGGTGACCCGTTCATCGACCTGGTCGAGCGCGGCGCGCTCCAGCAGGTCGGCACCGGCGTCGACCAGCCGCTGGACTCGTACTTCTCCGGCAACACCATCCAGATCTGCCCGGTCGGCGCGCTCACCTCCGCCGCCTACCGGTTCCGCTCCCGCCCGTTCGACCTGGTGTCCTCCCCGTCCGTGTGCGAGCACTGCTCGGCGGGCTGCGGGCAGCGCACCGACCACCGGCGCGGCAAGGTGCTGCGGCGGCTGGCCGGCAACGAGCCGGAGGTCAACGAGGAGTGGAACTGCGACAAGGGCCGGTTCGCGTTCCGCTACGCCCAGCAGCGGGACCGTTTCACCTCGCCGATGGTGCGCCGTGACGGCGAACTCGTCGCGGTGTCCTGGTCGGAGGCGCTCGCCGAGGCCGCCGAGGGGCTGCGCGGCAAGCGGGCCGCGGCGCTGGCCGGCGGCCGGGTCACCGTCGAGGACGCCTACGGCTGGGGCAAGTTCGCCCGCCTGGCGCTCGGCACCAACGACGTCGACTTCCGTTCCCGCCCGCACAGCGCCGAGGAGGCCGAGTTCCTGGCCGCGGTCGTCGCCGGGCACGGGACGGATGTGGACGGCGGCGGGGTGACGTACCGCGAGCTGGAGGCCGCACCGGCCGTGCTGCTGGCCGGACTCGAAGCGGAGGAAGAGGCGCCGATCGTCTTCCTGCGGCTGCGCAAGGCCAACCGGGCCACCGGACTGCGGGTGTTCTCGATCGCCTCGCACGCCACCCGGGGCCTCGCCAAGCTGCACGGCGCGCTGCTGCCCGCCGCCCCCGGCACCGAGGCCGAATGGCTCGGCGCGCTCGCGGGCGACGAGGTGCTCGCCGACGACGCGGGACGCTGCGCCGACGCGCTGCGCTCCCCGGGCGCGGTGATCCTGGTCGGCGAACGGCTCGCCCAGACCGCCGGCGGCCTGACCGCCGCGCTGCGCCTGGCGCAGACCACCGGGGCGAAGCTCGCCTGGGTGCCGCGCCGGGCCGGCGAGCGCGGCGCGGTCGAGGCGGGCGCGCTGCCCGGGCTGCTGCCCGGCGGCCGGTCCGTCGAGGTGCCCGCCGCCCGCGCCGAGGCCGCCACCCACTGGGGCGTCGACGAACTGCCCGCCGCGCCCGGCCGCGACACCGGCCGGATCCTGGCCGCCGCCGCGGCCGGTGAGCTGGACGCGCTGGTGATCGGCGGCGTCGGCCTGGACGACCTGCCGGACCCGGCGCTCGCCGAACAGGCCCTGGAACAGGCCGGGTTCGTGCTCTCGCTGGAGCTGCGCCCGTCCGCCGTGACGGCGCACGCCGACGTGGTGCTGCCGGTCGCGGCCGTCGCGGAGAAGGCCGGCACCTTCCTGGACTGGGAGGGCCGGGTCCGGATGTTCGAGCCGGCCATCAAGCCCGACCAGCTGATGGGACGCCACCTGCACGCGGACGTCCGGGTGCTGTCGATGGTCGCGGACGCGCTGGGGCGGCCGATCGGCCTGCCCGACGTCCGGGTGGCCCGGCTGGAGCTGGACCGCTTCGCCCCCTGGCAGGGCGACCGCCCCGCCGAGCCCGCCGCGCACCCCGCCGCGCTGCCCCGCCCCGTCACCGGGCAGGCCGTGCTGGCCGGGCACCGGATGCTGCTCGACAACGGCTCGCTGCAGGACGGCGACGAGCACCTGGCCGGCACCCGGCACCCCGTGGTGGCCCGGCTGTCCGCCGCCACCGCCGCCGAGATCGGCGCCACCGGCGCGCTGCTGCGGATCTCCGGCCCGGCCGGGTCGCTGACCCTGCCGCTGGAGGTCACCGGGGCGATGCCGGACCGCACGGTCTGGCTGCCGCTCAACTCGACGCCCGGCGGCGGCGTGCACCGCACGCTCGGCACCACGCTCGGCCACCTGGTCACCATCGCCCCGGCGGAGGAATCATGACGGACCTCGCTGCTGCGTACGACACTTTGGGCTACTTCGGCCGCGACCCGTGGTGGCTGGTGCTGCTGAAGGCGGTGTTCTGCTTCGCCTTCCTGGTGCTGACGGTGCTGATCGCGATCGTCTGGGAGCGCAAGGTCGTCGCCTGGATGCAGCTGCGGATCGGCCCGAACCGGCATGGCCCGTGGGGTCTGCTGCAGTCGCTGGCCGACGGTGTGAAGCTGGCGCTGAAGGAAGACCTGGTGGTGAAGGGCGCCGACAAGGCGGTCTACATCCTGGCGCCGATCGTCGCGGCGATCCCCGCGTTCATGGCGTTCGCGGTGATCCCGTTCGGCCCGGCGGGCAACGAGGTGTCGATCTTCGGTACCCGGACGCCGCTGCAGCTCACCGACCTGCCGATCGCGCTGCTGTACATCCTGGCCACCGCCTCGGTGGGCATCTACGGCATCGTGCTGGCGGGCTGGTCGTCCGGTTCGACGTACCCGCTGCTCGGCGGTATCCGCTCGTCCGCCCAGATGATCAGCTACGAGATCGCGATGGGCCTGTCGTTCGCGGCGGTGTTCATCTACTCGGGCTCGATGTCGACCTCGGAGATCGTCTCCTCGCAGCAGCCGACCTGGTTCGCGGTGCTGCTGCCGGTGTCGTTCATCGTCTACATCATCGCGATGGTCGGCGAGACCAACCGGGCCCCGTTCGACCTCCCGGAGGCCGAGGGCGAGCTGGTCGGCGGTTTCAACACCGAGTACTCCTCGCTGAAGTTCGCGATGTTCATGCTGGCCGAGTACGTCAACATGGTCACCGTCTCGGCGGTCGCCTCGACGCTGTTCCTCGGCGGCTGGCGGGCCCCGTGGCCGATCTCGACGTTCTGGGCGGGTGCCAACCACGGCTGGTGGCCGATGCTGTGGATCGTGCTGAAGATCCAGCTGCTGCTGTTCTTCTTCATCTGGCTGCGCGGCACGCTGCCCCGGCTGCGCTACGACCAGTTCATGAAGCTCGGCTGGAAGGTGCTCATCCCGGTCTCGCTGGTGTGGCTGGTGATGGTGTCCGCGGTGCGGGCGCTGCGCAACGAGGGCTACGACTTCACCAAGGTGCTGCTGTACGTGGGCGCCCCGCTGGCGGCGATCCTGCTGATCGCGCTGGTGGCGGACGTGATCCGGAAGAAGCCCGCGGAGCCGCCGGCCGCCGCCCCGCCGGCGGCGTTCGACCCGATGGCCGGCGGCTATCCGGTGCCGCCGCTGCCCGGTCAGCAACTGCCGCCCGTCCCGCGCCGCCGTCGCCGGACCCCGCAACTCCAGGACGCCCTCAACGGGGCCGACCATTCCGAAGGGAGCTGAGCCCCGCCATGTCTGACGAATCTTCGGAAAAGTCGGTCCTCGGGCCGGCCGCCGGCTTCGGCGTGACCTTCAAGGCCATGTTCAAGAAGCGGCTCACCGAGCAGTACCCGGAGTACAAGAAGCCCACCGCCCCGCGTTTCCACGGCCGCCACCAGCTGAACCGGCACCCGGACGGCCTGGAGAAGTGCGTCGGCTGCGAGCTGTGCGCCTGGGCCTGCCCGGCCGACGCGATCTACGTCGAGGGCGCCGACAACCATGACGACGAGCGGTACTCGCCCGGCGAGCGGTACGGCGCGGTCTACCAGATCAACTACGCCCGCTGCATCCTGTGCGGGCTGTGCATCGAGGCCTGCCCGACCCGGGCACTCACCATGACCAACGAGTACGAACTGGCCGACGACAGCCGGCAGGACCTGATCTTCACCAAGGAGCAGCTGCTGGTCGGGCTGACCGAGGGCATGGTCGACTCGCCGCACGCGTACTTCCCGGGCGCCGACGAGGGCGCCTACTACCGGGGCGAGATCACCGGTGCCGCGCCGGGCACCGTGCAGCAGGAGAAGCACGCGCACGACAAGGAGGCGCAGTCATGACCTCCACCGGCGAGGCCGTGCAGTTCTGGGTGCTGGCCGTGATCGCGGTCGGCGGGGCGCTCGGCATGCTGCTGATGAAGAAGGCGGTGCACTCGGCGCTCTGCCTGGCCGCCACCATGCTGTCGCTGGCGGTCTGTTACCTGGCGCAGGGCGCGGTGTTCCTGGGTGTGGTGCAGATCGTGGTCTACACCGGCGCGATCATGATGCTGTTCCTGTTCGTGGTGATGCTGGTCGGCGTCTCCTCGGCGGACTCGCTGAAGGAGCAGCTCAAGGGCCAGCGGATCGCCGCGGTGCTCTGCGGCGTGGGCTTCGGCGTGCTGCTGATCGCCGGTCTGGCGAACGCCAAGCTGTCGCACTTCACCGGCCTGTCCGAGGCGAACGCCGAGGGCAACGTGCAGGGCCTGGCGAAGCTGATCTTCACCAAGTACGTCTGGGCGTTCGAGGTGACCGGCGCGCTGCTGATCACCGCGGCGGTCGGCGCGATGGTGCTGACCCACCGCGAGAAGGTTCGCGACCGCCTGACGCAGCGTCAACTCGCGGCGCAGCGTGTCAAGGACAACATCCAGGTGCCGCCGATGCCCGCCCCCGGCGTGTACGCCCGGCACAACGCGGTGGACATCCCGGCGCTGCTGCCCGACGGCACCGTCGCCGAGGACTCGGTGATGAGCACCCTGCGCGAGCGCGGCCAGATCCGCGACGTCAGCCAGGAGATGCTGCGGCGGATGGCCGAGCTGGAGGAGAGCACCGCCGACTGGCTCGGCCGGCCGTCCTCCGCCCGTCCGAAGGTCACCGGGCCCCGCCAGGCGCTGGAGACCGTGCCGACCCCGAGCAAGGAGGAGGCGGAGTGAACCCGGTCAACTACCTGTACCTGGCCGCGCTGCTGTTCACCATCGGCGCCTCCGGCGTGCTGATCCGGCGCAACGCGATCGTGCTGTTCATGTGCGTGGAGCTGATGCTGAACGCCTCGAACCTGGCGCTGGTCACGTTCTCCCGGCTGCACGGCAACCTGGACGGCCAGATCCTCGCGTTCTTCACCATGGTGGTCGCGGCGGCCGAGGTCGTGGTCGGCCTCGCCATCATCGTCTCCATCTTCCGGACCAGGCACTCCGCTTCGGTCGACGACAGCAACCTGATGAAGCTGTAGGCGGAGGGCCCTTCAGTGAACTCTCTCATTCCGCTGCTGGTCGCGGCGCCGCTGGCCGGCGCTGCCCTGCTGCTGCTCGGCGGACGGGCCCTGGACCGTTTCGGGCACTGGATCGCGACCGCTCTCGCGGCGCTGTCCTTCGCCTTCGGCCTCACCCTGTTCGCGGACATGCTCGGCCGTGACACCGCGCACCGGGCCGTCATCGAGCGGCTGTACACCTGGATCCCGGTGGACGGCTTCCAGGCCGACATCTCCTTCCAGCTCGACCAACTGTCCATCGTCTTCGTGCTGTTGATCACCGGCGTCGGCACCCTGATCCACCTGTACTCGGTGGGCTACATGGCGCACGACGAGCGCCGCCGCCGGTTCTTCGGCTACCTGAACCTGTTCGTGGCCGCCATGCTGATCCTGGTGCTGGCCGGCAACTACCTGCTGCTGTACGTCGGTTGGGAGGGCGTGGGCCTCGCGTCCTACCTGCTGATCGGGTTCTGGCAGCACAAGCCGAGCGCCGCGACGGCCGCCAAGAAGGCGTTCATCGTCAACCGGGTCGGCGACATGGGCCTGTCCATCGCGATCATGCTGATGTTCGCGGAGTTCGGCTCGTTCGCCTTCGGCCCGGTGTTCGGCGCGGCCGGCGACGCGAGCCAGGGCAAGCTCACCGCGATCGCGCTGATGCTGCTGCTCGCCGCCTGCGGCAAGTCCGCGCAGGTGCCGCTGCAGTCCTGGCTGGGTGACGCGATGGAGGGCCCGACCCCGGTCTCCGCGCTGATCCACGCGGCCACCATGGTGACCGCCGGCGTCTACCTGATCGTCCGCTCCGCGGCGATCTTCGACCTGGCCCCCGACGCGCAGACCGTCGTCGTGGTGGTCGGCGCGGTGACGCTGCTGTTCGGTGCGATCGTCGGTTGCGCGAAGGACGACATCAAGAAGGCGCTGGCCGGCTCGACCATGTCGCAGATCGGCTACATGATCATGGCGGCCGGCCTCGGCCCGATCGGCTACGCCTTCGCGATCATGCACCTGGTCACCCACGGCTTCTTCAAGGCCGGACTGTTCCTCGGCGCCGGATCGGTCATGCACGGCATGAACGACGAGGTGAACATGCGTCACTACGGCGGCCTGCGCAAGTACATGCCGGTCACCTTCTGGACGTTCATGGCCGGCTACGCGGCGATCATCGGCTTCCCGTTCCTGTCGGGCTTCTGGTCGAAGGACCAGATCATCGACGCGGCGTTCGCCAAGGGCGGCACCGAGGGCTGGATCCTCGGTGTGTGCGCGCTGACCGGTGCCGCGATCACCGCGTTCTACATGACCCGGGTGGTGCTGCTCACCTTCTTCGGCGAGAAGCGCTGGCAGCCGGACGAGAACGGCAACCCGCCGCACCCGCACGAGTCGCCGAAGAGCATGACCGTTCCGATGGTCCTGCTGGCCTTCGGCTCGGTGTTCGCGGGCGGGCTCTTCACCCTCGGCAGCTCCTTCGTGAACTTCCTGACGCCGGTCACCGGCCACGAGGAGGGCCACTCCCCGATCAACTCGGTGACCGTCAGCGTGATCGCCACCGTCTGCATGCTGGCCGGCGCCGGCCTGGCCTATGCGATGTACGGCCGCAGCCCCGTCCCGGTGCAGGCACCGGTCGGCTCGCTGCTCACCCGGGCCGCCCGCCGCGACCTGCTGCAGGACGACTTCAACCACGCCGTCCTGGTCCGGCCCGGCTCGGCGCTCGCCGCCACCCTGGTCTGGTTCGACAGCAGGGGCCTGGACGGCTTCGTCAACGGCCTGGCCGCCGCCATCGGCGGGCTGTCCGGGCGGCTGCGCCGGATCCAGACCGGATACGTCCGGACGTACGCGCTCTCCATGTTCGGCGGCACGCTGGTGCTGGTCGCCTCCACTCTCCTGATGAGGTCGGTCTGATGAGCTACCTCCTCTCCGCCACCTGTGCCGTCCCGGCCGCCGGAGCAGTGCTCACCGCTGCCCTCCCGGCCGGCACCGGCGAGGCCCGGCGGCGCACCACCAAGGCCGTCGCGCTCGCCGTCTCGGCGGTCACCCTGGGGCTGGCCGTCGCGGTCGCCGTCGCCTTCGAACCGGGCGGCCCCCGTTACCAGTTGACCGAGTCCTACAGCTGGATCCGGTCCTTCGGGATCAGCTTCTCGCTCGGCGTGGACGGCATCGGCGCCGTGCTGGCACTGCTCACCGCGGTGCTGGTGCCGCTGGTGATGCTGGCCGGCTGGCACGACGCCGACCCCGCCGCGCCGGAGGGCTCGTTCGAGTCCAAGCGCCGCACCCAGGGCTTCTTCGCCCTGATCCTCGCCGTCGAGGCGATGGTGCTGGTGTCCTTCCTGGCCACCGACGTGTTCGTGTTCTACGTGTTCTTCGAAGCCATGCTGATCCCGATGTACTTCCTGATCGGCGGCTTCGGCGACCGGGCCGGCGGACCCGATTCGGACCGTCAGCGCTCCTACGCCGCAGTGAAGTTCCTGCTGTACAACCTGCTCGGCGGACTGGTCATGCTGGCCGCCGTGATCGGCCTGTACGTGGTGGCCGCCGACCAGGGGCACGCGACGTTCAGCCTGCCCGCGCTGACCGACGCGATCTCCTCCGGCAAGCTGGTGATCGACCCGACCGCGCAGCGCGCGCTGTTCCTCGGCTTCTTCTTCGCCTTCGCGGTGAAGGCCCCGATGTGGCCGCTGCACACCTGGCTGCCGAACGCGATGGGGGAGTCCACCGCCGGAACCGCCGTGCTGATCACGGCAGTTGTCGACAAGGTCGGCACCTTCGCGATGCTCCGGTTCTGCCTCGGCCTGTTCCCGGACGCGTCCAAGACCTTCGCCCCGGCGATCCTGGTGCTGTCGCTGATCGGCATCGTCTACGGCGCGCTGGTCGCCATCGGACAGAAGGACATGAAGCGGCTGGTCGCCTACGCGTCCATCTCGCACTTCGGGTTCATCATCATGGGCATCTTCGCGATGACCAGCCAGGGCCAGTCCGGCGCCACCCTCTACATGGTCAACCACGGCATCTCCACCGCCGCGTGGATGCTGGTCGCGGGCTTCCTGATCTCCCGCCGCGGCTCGCGCCTGATCGCCGACTACGGCGGCGTGCAGAAGGTCGCGCCCGTGCTGGCCGGCACCTTCCTGATCGGCGGACTCGCCACCCTGTCGCTGCCCGGCATGGCCCCGTTCGTCAGCGAATTCCTGGTCCTGGTCGGCACGTTCACCCGCTACCCGGTGATCGGCATCATCGCCACCTTCGGCATCGTGCTGGCCGCGCTGTACGCGCTGATGCTGTACCAGCGCACCATGACCGGCCCGGTGAAGGCCTCCGTGCAGGGCATGCCCGACCTGAAGGCCCGTGAACTCGCCGTCGTAGCCCCGCTGGTGGCCCTCACCCTGCTGCTCGGCGTCTACCCGCAGCCGCTCACCAAGATGGTGAACCCGGCCGTGAACGACACCCTCGGCCAGGTCCACCGGACCGACCCCGCGCCCGCCCACCCGGTCGCCGCCACCAACGGAGGTGAGCAGAAGTGATCGCCACCCACGCGCTGGCCGCCGCCGGCGGCAACAGTCCGAGCATCCCCGCCCCGCACATCGAGTACGGCCAACTCTCGCCGATGCTGGTGGTGTTCGGCGCCGCCCTGATCGGCATCCTGGCCGAGGCGTTCCTGCCGCGACGGCTGCGCGCCTCCAGCCAGCTCGGCATCTCGCTGACCGGCCTGGTCGGCGCGTTCGTCGCCGTGGTGGTGCTCGCCGCCCAGGGCCACGCCTCCACCAAGGCCGGGCTGCTCGCGATGGGCTCGGTCGCCATCGACGGGCCCGCGCTGTTCCTGCAGGGCGTCATCCTGCTGACCGCCGTCCTCGCCGTCCTCACCTACGCCGAAGGCCGGCTGGAGCCGCGCATCAACGGCCACCGGATCGACGCGTTCACCGCGCAGGCCGCCGCCGTCCCCGGCGGCGAGCAGGAACGCGAGGCCACCCGCGAGGGCATGCGGACCACCGAGATCTACCCGCTCACCCTGTTCGCGGTCGGCGGCATGCTGCTCTTCCCCGCCGCCAACGACCTGCTGACCATGTTCGTGGCGCTCGAAGTGCTGTCCCTGCCGCTGTACTTGATGTGCGCGATCGCCCGGCGCCGCCGCCTGCTCTCGCAGGAGGCCGCCGTCAAGTACTTCCTGCTCGGCGCGTTCGCCTCCGCGTTCTTCCTGTTCGGCACCGCCCTGCTGTACGGCTACGCGGGCAGCGTCCGGCTCGGCGACATCGCCGATGTCGTCGCCGGCACCGCCCCCGTCACCCCCGCGCTCGCCGTCACCACCCAGAACGACGCGCTGCTGCTGATCGGCCTGGCCATGCTCGCCGTCGGCCTGCTGTTCAAGGTCGGCGCGGTGCCGTTCCACTCCTGGACGCCGGACGTCTACCAGGGCGCGCCCACCCCCGTCAGCGGGTTCATGGCCGCCGCCACCAAGACCGCCGCGTTCGGCGCCATGCTGCGGCTGTTCTACGTCGCCTTCCCCGGCATCCGCTGGGACTGGCGGCCCGTCATGTGGGGCGTCGCCATCCTCACCATGGTGGTCGGCTCGATCCTCGCCGTCACCCAGCAGGACGTGAAGCGCCTCCTCGCCTACTCCTCGGTCGCGCACGCCGGCTTCATCCTCACCGGCCTGATCGCCACCGACCGGCGCGGCGTCGCCGCCGTCCTCTTCTACCTGCTCGCCTACTCCTTCGTCACCCTCGGCGCGTTCGCCGTCGTCACCCTGGTGCGCGACTCCAAGGGCGAAGCCACCCACCTCTCCAACTGGGCCGGCCTCGGCCGCCGCTCACCGCTGCTCGCCGCGGTCTTCGCGCTGTTCCTGCTGGCCTTCGCGGGCATCCCGCTCACCTCCGGCTTCACCGGCAAGTTCGCGGTCTTCCAGGCCGCGGCCGCCGGCGGCGCCACCCCCCTGGTGATCATCGGTGTGCTGTCCTCCGCGATCGCCGCCTTCTTCTACATCCGCGTCATCGTCCTGATGTTCTTCTCCGACCCCCAGCCCGCCGGCCCCGCCGTCGCCGTCCCCAGCGCCCTCACCGCCACCACCATCGCCTTCGGCGTCCTGGTGACGCTCGGCCTGGGTCTGCTCCCGCAGTACTTCCTCGACCTGGCCTCGAAGGCGTCCGTCTTCATCCGTTGACGTTCTTCAGCACGATCCGGCCCCCGCCTGCACTACCTGGTGGGGGCCCGATCGTTGTCTGTGGCAGGGGGCAACAGGGAGTTCGGCCTGCCGTCCGACTTCGAGCTGGACCTCACCCGGATCATCCCCCGCTGACCTGCGGCCCCCGGCCCCCGGCCCCGCCACCAGGGGCGGAAGGTCCATGCCCGTGCAGTGATCCACTCGGGACCGGATACGCTGCCTTGTATGTGCATCGGCGGCGCTGAGGGACCGGCCCGCTGGATCGACCAGGGACAGGAGTGGTCAGCGTGACCGTCGTGGGGCCCTTCGGGCTGAGCGTGCAGGACCGCGATCTGACCCGTGACGTCCAGGCCGGGATGGAGGCCGTGGAGGCCGCCCTGATCGAGGCCGTCAAGTGCGACGTGCCCTTCATCACGGTGACCGCCAGCCACCTCATCGAGGCAGGGGGGAAGCGGTTCAGGCCGCTGCTGGTGATGCTCGCCGCCCAGTTCGGCGACCCCGCCGCGCGCGGGGTGGTGCCGTCCGCGGTGGTGGTCGAACTGACCCACCTCGCGACGCTGTACCACGACGACGTGATGGACGAGGCCCCCGTGCGGCGCGGCGCCCCCAGCGCCAACAGCCGCTGGGACAACTCGGTCGCCATCCTCACCGGCGACTTCCTGTTCTCCCGCGCCTCCCAGGTGCTCTCCGACCTCGGCCCCGAGGCCGTCCGGGTCCAGGCCGACGCGTTCGAACGGCTGGTCACCGGCCAGATCCTGGAGACCGTCGGGCCCCGCGCCGAGGACGACCCGCTGCAGCACTACCTGGACGTCCTCTCCGGCAAGACCGGCTCGCTGATCGCCGTCTCCTGCCGCTTCGGCGCGATGATGGCCGGCTCCGAACCGTGGATCGTCGACCTGCTCACCCAGTACGGCGAGCGCATCGGCACCGCGTTCCAGCTCGCCGACGACGTCCTCGACATCGCCAGCGACGGCCACGAGTCCGGCAAGACCCCCGGCACCGACCTGCGCGAGGGCGTCCCCACGCTGCCGGTCCTGCTGCTGCGTCAGATGCCCGTCGACCCGGCCGACCCCGAGGACGTCCGGCTGCGGGAGCTCCTCGACACCGATCTGGCGTCCGACGACGACGCCCACGCGGAAGCGCTGCGCCTGCTGCGTCGGCACCCCGCGCTGGAGCGGGCCCGCCGCGAGACGCTGCGCTACGCCGAGGAGGCGCGGGCGCTGCTCGACCCGCTGCCGGACTGCCCGGCGAAGGCGGCGCTGCAGGAGCTCTGCGACACGGTGGCGATTCGCACCATGTGACCGTCCGGTTGGGCGCTCTCACGTGCAAGTCGCCGTCCGTGCCGCGATCCTGCGATCGGGTGCGTTCCCCTTCGCGCGGTTCCCCGCGCCCCTGCGCGCTAGGGTTCGGGCTATGTTGCGTGTGGTGATCGCCGAGGATTCCGTGCTGCTCCGGGAGGGGCTGACGCGGTTGCTGACGGACCGGGGGATGGAGGTCGTGGCGGGGGTCGGTGACGGGGAAGCGCTGTTGCGGGCGGTGGACGGCCTGCACGGGGAGGGCTCGTTGCCGGATGTGGTGGTGGCGGATGTGAGGATGCCGCCGACGCACACCGACGAGGGGGTGCGGGCGTGCGTGGAGTTGCGCAAGCGGTACCCGCAGTTGGGGGTGCTGGTGCTGTCGCAGCACGTGGAGGAGCAGTACGCGGGTGAGCTGCTGGCGGGTTCGACCCGCGGGGTGGGGTACCTGCTGAAGGACCGGGTCGCGGAGGTGCGGGAGTTCGCGGACGCGGTGACCCGGGTCGCGGAGGGCGGCACGGCGCTGGACCCGGAGGTGGTGCAGCAGTTGTTGAGCCGCAGCCGGCAGGTGGACACGCTGGCGAATCTGACGCCTCGTGAGCGTGAGGTGCTGGGGCTGATGGCGGAGGGCCGGACCAACGCGGCGATCGCCAAGCAACTGGTGGTGTCCGACGGGGCTGTCGAGAAGCATGTGTCGAACATCTTTCAGAAGTTGCGTTTGGGACCGAGCCAGGAGGATCACCGGCGGGTTCTCGCGGTGCTGGCGTATCTGGAGTCCTGACCGGCTTGCGGACCCGCGTGGCGGTCTTCGCGAGTTCCCTTCCAGCGGTGCTCTGCCCGCTTAGGATTCCCTTGGTGCGCCAGGCGGACGGGGCACACGGCTCACGCCCGCTGCTGGCTCCCCTCGAGGAGGTCCGCGGCAGTGACCAGTCAGGTCGATCAGTCAGAGGCAGTGGACGGCCCGGGCGGCGAGCGCCGGTCGGGTCCGGCCTCGGCCCGGTCCGGGCGGCCGGCCAAGCCGATCCGGCGGTTGGACCGGGTGATCATCCGGTTCGCCGGTGACTCGGGCGACGGTATGCAGCTCACCGGCGACCGGTTCACCTCGGAGACGGCGGCGTTCGGCAACGACCTGTCCACGCTGCCGAACTTCCCGGCCGAGATCCGGGCCCCCGCAGGCACCCTGCCGGGTGTGTCGAGCTTCCAGCTGCACTTCGCCGACCACGACATCCTGACGCCGGGCGACGCCCCGGACGTGCTGGTGGCGATGAACCCGGCGGCGCTGAAGGCGAACCTGCCGGATCTGCCGGCCGGCGCCGAGATCATCGTCAACACCGACGAGTTCACCAAGCGCGCGCTGGCGAAGGTCGGGTACGACAAGGACCCGCTGGCGGACGGTTCGCTGGAGTCGTTCCGGCTGCACCCGGTGCCGCTGACCACGCTGACGCTGGAGGCGCTGAAGGACAGCGGGCTGGCCCGCAAGGACGCCGAGCGGGCGAAGAACATGTTCGCGCTGGGCCTGCTGTCGTGGATGTACCACCGGCCGACCCACGGCACCGAGCTGTTCCTGCGGCAGAAGTTCGCGAAGAAGCCGCAGATCGCCGAGGCCAACGTGGCGGCGTTCCGGGCGGGTTGGAACTTCGGCGAGACCACCGAGGACTTCGCGGTCTCCTACGAGATCCCGCCGGCCAAGCTGCCGGCCGGCACGTACCGCAACATCTCCGGGAACCTGGCGCTGTCGTACGGCCTGGTCGCGGCGGGGGAGCGGTCCGGGCTGCCGGTTTTCCTCGGCTCGTACCCGATCACCCCGGCCTCGGACATCCTGCACGAGCTGTCGAAGCACAAGAACTTCGGCGTGCGGACGTTCCAGGCCGAGGACGAGATCGCCGGTATCGGCGCGGCGCTCGGCGCGGCGTTCGGCGGCGCGCTGGGCGTCACCACCACGTCCGGTCCGGGCGTGGCGCTGAAGTCGGAGACCATCGGCCTGGCGGTGTCGCTGGAACTGCCGCTGCTGGTGGTCGACATCCAGCGCGGCGGCCCGTCCACCGGCCTGCCGACCAAGACCGAGCAGGCGGACCTGCTGCAGGCGATGTTCGGCCGCAACGGCGAGGCCCCGGTGCCGATCGTCGCCCCCGCGACGCCCGCCGAGTGCTTCGACGCCGCGCTCGACGCGGCCCGGATCGCGCTCACCTACCGCACCCCGGTGTTCCTGCTCTCCGACGGCTACCTGGCCAACGGCTCCGAGCCGTGGAAGATCCCGGACGTCGACGAACTCCCGGACCTGCGCGTCGAGTTCGCCACCGAGCCGAACGGCCCCGACGGCACCTTCCGCCCCTACCAGCGCGACCCGCACACCCTCGCCCGCCCGTGGGCGGTGCCCGGCACCCCCGGCCTCGAGCACCGGATCGGCGGCATCGAGAAGCAGGACGGCACCGGCAACATCTCCTACGACCCCGCCAACCACGACTTCATGGTCCGCACCCGGCAGGCCAAGATCGACGGCATCGAGGTGCCCGACATCGAGGTCGACGACCCGAGCGGCGAGGCCCGGGTCCTGGTGCTCGGCTGGGGCTCCACCTACGGCCCGATCACCGCCGCGGTGCGCCGGGTCCGGGCCGACGGCGGCCAGGTCGCCCAGGCCCACCTGCGCCACCTCAACCCGTTCCCGGCCAACCTCGGCACGGTGCTGAGCCGGTACGAGCGGGTGATCGTCCCCGAGATGAACCTCGGGCAGCTCGCCCTGCTGCTGCGCGCGAAGTACCTGGTCGACGCGCAGTCCTACAACCAGGTGCGCGGCCTGCCGTTCAAGGCCGCCCAACTCGCCGACGTGCTGCACGCGGCGATCGGCACGCTCGACGCGGAGGCGACGACCCGATGACCGACTTCCCCGCCCTGCGGCTCGTCCCCAAGGCTGACGGCCCGCAGACCGCGAAGGACTTCAAGACCGACCAGGAAGTGCGCTGGTGCCCCGGCTGCGGCGACTACGCGATCCTGGCCGCCGTCCAGTCCTTCATGCCGGAGCTCGGCATCCGCCGGGAGAACACCGTCTTCGTCTCCGGCATCGGCTGCTCGTCCCGCTTCCCGTACTACATGAACACGTACGGCATGCACTCGATCCACGGCCGCGCCCCGGCGATCGCCACCGGCCTGGCCGCCTCCCGCCCCGACCTGTCGGTGTGGGTGGTGACGGGCGACGGCGACGCGCTGTCGATCGGCGGCAACCACCTGATCCACGCGCTGCGCCGGAACGTCAATCTGAAGATCCTGCTGTTCAACAACCGGATCTACGGACTGACCAAGGGCCAGTACTCGCCGACCAGCGAGGTCGGGAAGATCACCAAGTCCACCCCGATGGGTTCGCTGGACGCACCGTTCAACCCGCTGTCGCTGGCGATCGGCGCCGAGGCTTCGTTCGTGGCCCGGACGATCGACTCCGACCGGCAGCACCTGCAGTCCGTGCTGCGGGCCGCGGCGCAGCACGAGGGCACCGCGCTGGTGGAGATCTACCAGAACTGCAACATCTTCAACGACGGCGCGTTCGAGATCCTCAAGGAGCCCGGCACCCGGGACGAGGCGCTCATCCGGCTGGAGCACGGGCAGCCGGTCCTGGTCGGCGCGGACCGGCACGTGGTGCGGGGCGCGGACGGGGAGCTGCGGATCGCTCCGCGGAGCGAGGGTGAGGCGCTGGTGCACGACGCGCACGCCAGCAGTCCCGCGACGGCGTTCGCGCTCACCCGGCTGACCGAGACGGACCTGCTGCACAACACGCCGATCGGTGTGCTGCGGGATGTGAAGCGGGCTGTTTACGACACGCAGATGGCTGACCAGCTGGCGCTTGCGGAGGAGCAGAAGGGGCGTGGGGAGCTGGCTGGTTTGCTGGCTGGGTCCAGCACCTGGACGGTGACCGCCTAGCCCGGAAGCTGTCAGCAGCAAAAGTTCCGTTTGGGGATGACACCTTCACCCGCGTGCCGCTACCTTTCGTAGGACGTTTCGTGCGCGGGTGAAGGGCAGGCCATGGCGGAGAGTGCGCGGGAGGCCAGGGTCGGGCTCTGGAACGGCTTTGCGGCGTACGGGATGTGGGGGCTGTTCCCGCTGTTCTGGCCGTTGCTGGAGCCGGCCGGGGCGGCGGACATCCTGGCGAACCGGATGGTGTGGTCGCTGGTGGCGGTGGTGGTGATGCTGCTGATACGCCGGCGCTGGGGGTGGATACGCCCGCTGTTGCGTCAGCCGCGCAGGCTGGCGCTGCTGGCGGTGGCGGCGGCGACCGTCTCGGTGAACTGGGGCGTGTACATCTGGGCCGTGAACGCCGGGCACGTGGTGGAGACCAGCCTCGGGTACTTCATCAATCCGCTGGTGACGATCGCGTTCGGCGTCCTGGTGCTGCGCGAGCGCCTGCGTACCGCGCAGTGGGCGGCGGTCGGGGTCGGTGTGGCGGCGGTGGCGGTGCTGACGGTGGCGTACGGGCGGCTGCCGTGGATCGCGCTGACGTTGGCGCTGTCGTTCGCCACGTACGGTCTGCTGAAGAAGAAGGTCGCGCTGGGCGGTGCGGAGAGCCTGGCGGTGGAGAGCGCGGTGATGTTCCCGTTCGCGCTGGGGTTCCTGGTGTACCTGGGCGTGCGCGGTGAGGGCAGTCTGACGCACTACGGCTGGGGTCACACCGCGCTGCTGGTGGCCAGCGGGGTCATTACGGCGGTGCCGCTGATGTGCTTCGGGGCGGCGGCGCTGCGGGTGCCGCTGACCACGCTGGGCCTGTTGCAGTACCTGGCGCCGGTGTTCCAGTTCCTGATCGGGGTGACGGTCTTCCACGAGTCGATGTCACCGGCCCGCTGGGCGGGTTTCGGGCTGGTGTGGGTGGCGCTGGTGGTGCTGAGCGTGGATGCGCTGCGCCGGGTGCGGTCGGAGCGGCGGCAGGTCGCGGTGCCGGTGCCGGCGGAGACGGTCGCCAACTGACGACGCGGGGCCCCGGGCGGTCCCGGGGCCCCGCGTGGTCGTGTGTGGTGGTTACTTGCCGGAGGCCGCGGCCTGCTCCAGGGTCTCCGGGGTGACGGCTCCCATGTAGACCTTGCCGTCCTTGGTGACCAGGGCGTTGACGATGCGGGTGGACACCAGGGTGCCGCCCTTGACCTCGCGGCCGGCGAACTTGGCGATGCCCTTGGCGGCGTCCGCGCCGGCGTCGCCGTGGGCGATGGCCGTCCAGCCCTCGCCGATGACGCCGCCCTTGGCGCCGTCCTTGGCGCCGTCCGTGCCGCCGCCCGTGGGCAGCGAGGGCAGGCCGGGGATGGACGGCATCGGGTTGGCGGTGTGGTCCTTCGCGGACTGCTCGATCACCTTGGCGCCCTTGGGGACGCTGAACTGGAAGGTCTTGGCGTCGGGCTTGTCGTAGGACAGGGTGCCGAAGCGCACGTCGAACGCGGTGGCGCCGTCCACGGTGCGCAGCTGCACGGCCAGCGGCATGCCCTTGTCGGCGTCGATCGAGACGCGGATCTCGGCGACGGTGGAGCCGGCCTGCTTGGGCTTGATGCTGAGCTTGTACGCGGCGTGCCCGGCGACCCGCTCGGTGCCGTCGACCGTCACCGAGGTGGTGGCGGAGGAGTGTTCGAGGAGCTGCTTGGCGACGTCCTGCGGGGTGATGGAGCCGATGCCCTCCTTGCCGTCGGGCCGGTGGCCGTCGGTGCCCGTGCCGGTGAGGTGCAGGGCCTGCTGGGAGCTGCGGTCGTACGCCCATACCTGGTCGCCGTTGTGGACCAGCTCGTAGCCGGACTTCTGGCCGGACAGGGTGAGCCGCTGGCGGTCCGGGCCGTCCGAGGAGACGGACAGGGTGTGCGAGCCGCCGAGCAGTTCGACGGCCTTCATCTGCGGGTCGGCACTGCCGGTCTTGGCGCCGGCGCCGCGGGCCATCTCGCCGAGCGGGCCGGAGCCGGAGGCGAGGTCGGTCAGCGCGGTGGGCAGGCCCAGGTCGGCGTTGACCCGGACGGTGCCGCTGAAGGTGTCGGTGTTCGCGGAGATGGCCTTGGCGATCAGGTCCTGGGCGCTGATGGCCGGCAGGTTCGGCGACTCGTCGCTGGCCAGTGCGGGCACCAGGCCCATGCCGATGGCGACGACGGTGGCGATCGCCGCCGGCACGCCGATCCGGACGGCGGTGCGGCGCCTGCCCGCCCGAACCGCCGTCATGTCCTCTACTGCGGTGGCTTCCTGGTTCACTGCGGCCCCCTCCAGAGCTCGTCTGCTGTCACTGTCCATTGAAGCCCCGCGGCACCCCTCGACGCGTCGCCCGGCGGCAGCAGATCGCGCTACGTCTCGCGTTGTATCCGGAGTATTGCGACCCTGAGACGCCGTCAGGGTCGTGTCCATCCGGAGGTGTACGCCTCGCGTAGGGTCGGGCCCATGAGCCACCAGCCCCCGCTGCCCGCCCCTTCCTCGCCCACCCCGACCGCGATGCGGCGTGCGCTGCGCCGGGCCCGTGACGGGGTGGCGCTGGACGCCGCGGAGGCGGCGGTGCTGCTCCAGGCGCGCGGCGCGGACCTGGCGGAGCTGTGCGGGTTCGCGGCGCGGATCCGGGACGCCGGGCTGGAGCAGGCGGGCCGTCCGGGCGTCATCACGTACTCGCGCAAGGTGTTCATCCCGCTGACCAGGCTGTGCCGGGACCGCTGCCACTACTGCACCTTCGCCACCGTGCCCGGCAAGCTCCGCAAGGACGGCCACGGGCTGTACCTGTCCCCGGACGAGGTGCTGGAGATCGCCCGCCGGGGTGCCGAACTCGGCTGCAAGGAAGCCCTGTTCACGCTCGGCGACCGCCCCGAGACCCGGTGGCCCGAGGCCCGCGAGTGGCTGGACGCGCACGGCTACGACGACACCCTGGCGTACGTGCGGGCGATGGCGGTGCGGGTGCTGGAGGAGACCGGGCTGCTGCCGCACCTGAACCCGGGCGTGCTGTCCTGGACGGACTTCCAGCGCCTCAAGCCGGTCGCCCCGTCGATGGGCATGATGCTGGAGACCACCGCCACCCGCCTCTGGTCGGAGCCCGGCGGCCCGCACCACGGCTCCCCGGACAAGGAGCCGGCGGTGCGGCTGCGGGTGCTGGAGGACGCCGGGCGCAGCGCCGTGCCGTTCACCACCGGGGTGCTGATCGGCATCGGCGAGACCTTCGAGGAGCGGGCCGAGTCGCTGCTGGCGATCCGCAAGGTGGCCCGCGCCTACCAGGGCGTGCAGGAAGTGATCGTGCAGAACTTCCGGGCCAAGCCGGACACCGCGATGCGGGCCATGCCGGACGCCGAACTGTCCGAGCTGGCGGCCGCGGTGGCGGTGGCCCGGCTGGTGCTCGGCCCGGCCGCCCGGATCCAGGCGCCGCCGAACCTGGTGGACGCCGAGTTCGCGCTGCTGATCGGCGCGGGCATCGACGACTGGGGCGGCATTTCGCCGCTGACGCCCGACCACGTCAACCCGGAACGCCCCTGGCCGCACATCGAAGAGTTGGCCGAACGGACCGCCGAGTCCGGGTACCTGCTGCGCGAGCGGTTGACGATCTACCCCGAGTACCTGAAGCGCGGCGAGCCCTGGCTCGACCCCCGGCTGCTGCCGCACGTGCGGGCGCTCGCCGACCCGGCCACCGGCCTGGCCGTCGAGGGCCGCCGCCCCGCCGGCCTGCCCTGGCAGGAGCCCGACGAGCCGATGACCGGCGGCGGCCGCACCGACCTGTTCCGCACCGTCGACACCGAGGGACGCACCGGCGACCGCCGCTCCGACTTCGACGAGGTCTACGGCGACTGGGAGTCGCTGCGCGAACAGGTCGCCGTCCCCGCCCCGAGCCGCCTGCCCGCCGACGTCCGCGCCGCACTGTCCACCGCCGCCGACGACCCGACGAAGCTGACGGACGACCAGGCCCTCGCGCTGTTCCAGGCCGACGGGGACGCGCTGGACGCGCTGTGCCGGATCGCCGACGACCTGCGCCGCGACACGGTCGGCGAGGAGGTGACGTACTGCGTCACCCGGAACATCAACTTCACCAACGTCTGCTACACCGGCTGCCGGTTCTGCGCGTTCGCGCAGCGCCGCACCGACGCCGACGCGTACACCCTGTCGCTGGACCAGGTCGCCGAACGGGCCGAGCAGGCCTGGGAGGTGGGCGCCACCGAGGTGTGCATGCAGGGCGGCATCCACCCGGACCTGCCGGGCACCGCCTACTTCGACATCGCCCGGGCCGTGAAGCAGCGGGTGCCGGGCATCCACGTGCACGCGTTCTCGCCGATGGAGGTGGTCAACGGCGCCACCCGCACCGGGCTTTCGATCCGCGACTGGCTGGCCGCCGCGAAGGAGGCCGGCCTGGACTCCATCCCCGGCACCGCCGCGGAGATCCTCGACGACGAGGTGCGCTGGGTGCTCACCAAGGGCAAGCTGCCCGCCGCGACCTGGGTGGAGGTGGTCAGCACCGCGCACGAACTGGGCCTGCGCTCCTCGTCCACCATGATGTACGGGCACGTCGACACCCCCAAGCACTGGCTGGGCCACCTGCGGCTGCTGGCCGAAGTCCAGCAGCGCACCGGCGGGTTCACCGAGTTCGTCACGCTGCCGTTCGTGCACACCAACGCCCCCGTGTACCTGGCGGGCATCGCCCGGCCCGGTCCGACCGCGCGCGACAACCGGGCGGTGACCGCGATGGCCCGGCTGCTGCTGCACCCGCACATCCCCAACATCCAGACCAGCTGGGTGAAGCTCGGCGCGGAGGGCGCCGCCGAGATGCTCCGCAGCGGCGCCAACGACCTGGGCGGCACGCTGATGGAGGAGACCATCTCCCGGATGGCGGGCTCCGGTTGGGGCTCCTACAAGTCGGTCCGCGACCTGGAGGCGATCGCCGCCCTGGCCGGCCGCCCCGCCCGGCAGCGCACCACCGACTACGGCCAGGTGCCCGCCGAACGCCGCGCGGCGGCCCTCGCCTCGGACGGACACCTGCCGCGGCTGCTGCCCGTGTTGGACTAGTGCCGCAACAGGCAACCTTTGCCCCGTCGCGGCCCGATGCATCCCGCCTGGACGCACCGCCAAAGCACCCAAGTACACCCAGTACGAGGGCGCTTCGGCGGCACGCCCAGCCGGGCGCCTCGGGCCGCTCCTTGACGGGCAAAAGTTGCCTGCCGCGGCACTAGTGCCTGTCGGGCGGATGGATGTTCGGTGGAGCCCGGCGGTTTCGGCCGGGCCTTCGAATACAGTGCGTCTGCTGTCCGACGCCCGCCGACCGAAAGGCCCCCACCCGTGATGCCCCTGTGGTCACGCGCCCAGCAGCAGGACTTCCGCAGCCGGGTGCGGGGCTGTCTGCTCGGTGGCGCGATCGGCGATGCCCTCGGCGCCGGCATCGAGTTCGAACGGCTGGGGCAGATCCGCGCCACTCACGGCGAGGCGGGCGTCACCGGCTATGTCCCCGCCTACGGGCGGCGCGGCGCCGTCACCGACGACACCCAGATGAGCCTGTTCACCGTCGACGGCCTGATCCGCGCCCACATAGGCCGCGACACCGGAGCCTGGCACCCGCCGTCCGACGTGCACCGCGCCTACCTGCGCTGGTACGCCACCCAGCAGGACTGGGGCCCGGACGAGCGCCGCAAGGACCTCGGCTGGCTGGGCCGCGAGGAGTGGCTGTACGAACGCCGGGCCCCCGGCAACGCCTGCCTGTCCGGTCTGGCCGGTACCGGGGACGGGCCGCCGGCCACCGTCGAGGAGCCGCGCAACCCGAACTCCAAGGGCTGCGGCACCGTGATGCGCGCCGCCCCGTTCGGGCTGCTCACCGCCTGGGACCCGGCCCTGGTGTTCCAACTCGCCGTCGAGTGCTCGGTGCTGACCCACGGTCACCCCACCGGCTACCTGTCCGCCGGGGCCTTCGCGGTGATCGTCCACGCGGTGGCCCGCGGCGGCACCCTGGAGGAGGGCGTCCACCTCGCCCTGGCGCTGCTGTCCGAGCGGCCGGGCCACGAGGAGACCACCGCCGCGCTGCGGGCCGCGCTGGACGCCGTCCGGGCCGGCGTGCCGTCCGCCGAACGGGTCGAGCAGCTCGGCGAGGGCTGGACCGCCGAGGAGTCGCTCGCCATCGGCCTGTACTGCGCCCTGGTCGCCGAGGACGTCCGCAGCGGCCTGCTGCTGGCCGTCAACCACTCGGGCGACAGCGACTCCACCGGCTCCATCTGCGGCAACCTGCTGGGCGCCCTGCACGGCGAGACCGCGCTGCCGCCCGAGCTGCTGGCCGAACTCGAGGGCCGCGGCACGATCCTGGAACTCGCCGACGACCTGGTGCTGGAACTGCTGCACGGCCCCGCGCTGCACGGCACCGAGGGCTGGAACACCCGCTACCCCGTCGGCAGTTGACGCTCCTCGGTACGACGGTGCCCGCCGCGGGGGAGCGACGGGCACCGGGAGTTGTGCAGGGAGCCGTGGATCAGACCTCGCCGAAGGCGCCGGTGCCGGCAGCCGCCGCGAAAGCCGCCCAGCTCTCGTTGGAGAAGTGCAGCTGCGCGCCGTGCGGGTCCTTGGAGTCCCGGACCGCGACAGAGGCAGAAGTCGGGACGGCGATCTCGACGCACGCGCCGTTGCCGCCGCTGTAGCTGCTCTTGCGCCAGGTCAGGGTCTCGATGGCCTTGCTCATTTCATGAACTCCTCTGCCAAATCGGTGATCATCGACCGGCTTTCCGTGACACTCATCGCCGCGGCTCGCAGGTGGTCGTAGAGATTGGTATAGCGGCGTACGTCGGCTTCCTTCTCCAAGTAGAGATCGGCCGTCACTCCTTCGAAGTAGACGACTGTGGAATCCGCTGACTCGGGGAACTCCATCAGGGAGAATGTCCCGGTCATCCCGGGGTGGGCACCGTGCTTGAACGGTATGACCTGCAGGTTGATGTTCGGTCGTTCGCCGAGCTCGACCAGCTGGAACAGCTGCTCGGCCATCACCCGCGGCCCGCCGACCTGGCGGCGCAGCACCGCCTCGTCCACCACCACCCACAGGCTGCCGAGCTGGTCGTCACCGTGTATCCGGAGCTGGCGCTTGAGCCGCACCTCCACCCGGCGGTGGATCGCCGCCGGATCGGTGTCCGGCTGGGTGCCGGCCACCACCGCCTCCGCGTACTCCCGGGTCTGCAACAGCCCCGGCACGAAGGAGGATTCGTAAGCCCGGATCGACGAGGCCTCCGCCTCCAGTCCGATGTACACGCTGTAGGGGATGTCCCCGAACTCGTGCCACCAACCGCGCTGGCGCGACTCCTTGGCCATCTCCATCAGCCCGTTGCGGACCCGCTCGTCCTCGACCTCGTAGACCTCGCACAGGTCGCGCACATCGCGCGGGCTGATCGATCGGCGGCCGTTCTCCAGTCGGCTGATCTTCGACTGGGAGACCATCAGGCGGCCGGCCACCTCCTCGGCGGTCATCCCCCTGAGCTCGCGCAGCCGCCGGAGCTCGGCGCCGAGCCTGCGGCGGCGAACCGTCGGATTCACGCTGGCGGACACATCGACCTCCGGCCCTACTACTGGCAACAGTGCGGTAATTGGTACCAACCCCCTGACGCTGAGCAGCATGCCACCTCAACCGCGGTCCACGCCCGGGAATCGAGGCAGCACGGTAGAACAGATCATCGGAAAATAGCTCAATCGGGATGGGGGTACTTGCGGACCACCCGCCCCACGCGCTAAAGGGCATTCCTTGCGCCCCAGGACACTTGACGCGGCGCCGGGAAAACGCCCGCCGGGAGAGAACGCCCAAAGGCGGTGGGGCCCGGGGGGGGGCCCCCCCCCCCCCCCCCCCCCCCCCCCCCCCACCCCCCCCACCCCCCCCCCCCCCCCCCCCCCCCCCCCCCCCCCCCCCCCCCCCCCCCCCCCCCCCCCCCCCCCCCCCCCCACCCCCCCCCCCCCCCCCGCCCCCCGGGGGGGGGGGGCCCCCCCCGCGCGGGGGGGGGGGCGGGGCGGGCCCCCCGGGGGGCCCCCCCCCCCCCGGGGGGGGGGCCGGGGGCCCCCCCCCGGCCCCCACCGCCCTCGAACCGCATCGAACGCTAACGGCGTACGCCGCTCATCGCGCGCCCACCCGGCTGGCCACACCCCGCCCCGCGGCGGCGGGCCGACCGGCCGGACCCCGCGAACCCGCGGGCGCCGACCTGCCCTGCTGGGCCGGCAGACCGTTCTGCACGTCCATCACCGCATGGGCCACCATTCCGCCCAGCGGGTCGTACCTGATCAGATCCCGCAGCCGGGAGCGTGAGGACCGCCCCTCGTTGCCCGGGTACAGGTGCTTGCCCAGACCCACCGCGTGCGCCAGCGCCGCCAGTGCCGCCGTCCGCGGGTCCGGCGGAACGCCGGTGCGGATCGCGGTGTCCAGCCGCTGCTTGATCGCCGCGTTGGTGCAGTCGTCCGACGCCTGGTAACGGGTCGTCGGCAGCACACCGCACACCTGACCCGGCACCGCCGTCACCATGCCGCACCGCTCCAGGTGCGCCAGGTACGTCTGCCTCAGGCCCAGGCGCGGCCCGCCGATCCAGTGCGCGGCGCGCACCGGACTGCCACGCCTGCGCAACAGTTCCAACGCATGGTCCAACGTCGGGTCACCGGTCGGCCGTGGCACCACCACGGCGATCCGGTCCCCGTCCGGGACTATCCTTCCGGCCAGGGACAGCTCGACAAGCTGCGCCCCGGCAAGTCCGAGGTCGAGGGTCTGCGGCTGCGCGGTGGTACCCGTGGCCGGGTCCAGTGCGAGCAGCAACAGCTCCTCGGGAATAGTTCTGCGGCTCCTGCCCATCCAAGCCTCCCCGCGTGGATGAATGACAGGGTGACGCCTCTCACACAGCCTTGTCGAGTACGCCTCCGAATCGTGACCTTGCTCGGGCAGGCTGGAACCACCGTTCGACACCCCCGCGTCTGATCCGGCAGACGGCTTCACCGGCAGGAAAAACCGCCGGTGGGGCGGGGTGCGGCAGGCCATCGCGGCCACGGTGCCGGAGACTGTACAGGTACCCGGGCGGGTCGAGAACCCGCCCGAAAAAAACCAGCTTGTGTGATCGGACCGGCAACCGCCGGGGCGGACGAGGAGGAGTGGGTTACGTGGGCGAGTCCCCGCAGAGCGAGCCGCGCGACGACAGGACGCGGCCGGCCGAGGCCGAGGAGCGAGCTCCTCGCGAGGGCGGCTCCACTGTGCACCTCCGCGCCCGCGAGACCGACGCCGCGAGCAAGTCCGAGCCCGGCACCGACCTCGACCTGCCCGAAGCCGGCGCCGCGCTCACCGTCGAGGCTCCGGCCGTACGACTCGGGCGGGTGACTGCTGCTGAGCCGAAGGAGGCGGAGGCGGGGGAGGAGAAGGAAGAGGAGACCGCTTCCGAGGACGAGCCCGAGGACGTGGTTGAGGACGAGGACGAGGCCGAGGCCGAAGTCGCTTCCGAGGACGAGCCCGAGGGCGAGGTTGAGGCCGAAGCTGATGACGCTTCCGAGGGCGAGGAGTCCGTTCCGGTCGGGCCCGAGCCGACGATGACGCTGCGTATGGCGAAGGTCGAGGAGCCGGAGGTTCCCGAGGAGGAGTCGGCTCCGGTCGGGTCCGAGCTCACCATGACGCTGCGCATGGAGAAGGCGGCGGAGCCGGAGACCGAGGACGAGGAGTCCGTTCCGGTCGGGCCCGAGCCGACGATGACGCTGCGTATGGCGAAGGTCGAGGAGCCGGAGGCCGAGGAGGAGGCTCCCGAGGAGGAGTCCGCTCCCGCCGGGCCCGAGCTCACCATGACGCTGCGCATCGGGAAGGCCGAGGAGCCGGAGGGCGACACTCCGGCGAAGCCCGACCCGACCATGAACCTGCGGGCGGAGAAGGACAGTCCCGAGCGGACCGTCATGCTGCGGCTGCCCAAGGACGAGGCCGCCGCGCCCAAGCCGGCCCCGGCCCCGGCCCCGAAGCCCGCGCCGAAGTCCGCGCCCGCGCCGAAGCCCGCGCCCGTTGCCGCCCCCGCGCCGGTGCCGGTCGCGCCTGCGCCCGTCGCGCCCGTCGCGGTCGCCGAGCCCGTTCCGGCCGGGCCGGAGAGCACCGTCGAGGCGCTGGAGGTGCTGAAGGCACTGAGCGCCCGGCCGGTGAGCCCGTTGCGGCGGGCGATGAAGCGGGTGCTGATCTGGGGCGTCTTCCTGGCCGTGGTGCTGGGTGTGCTGTCGGCCGCGCAGCTGTTGCGTCCGCTGCCCGCGCCGAAGGCGAAGCTCGGGCTGGCCGACTCGTTCACGTTCCAGGGCGAGCAGCTGAACATCCCGTGGCCGACCACGGGGCAGGCCGCCGCGGAGGTGATCGGGGTGGGTGATCTCGGCGCGTCCGGCGAGGAGAAGGCGGTGCCGATCGCGTCCGTCACCAAGGTGATGAACGCCTACCTGATCCTGCAGGCGCACCCGTTGAAGAAGGGCCAGGCCGGCCCGATGCTCACGGTCGACAAGCAGTCCGCGTCGGAGTCGACGAACACCGACGAGTCGAGGGTGACCCTGACGGAGGGCCAGCAGCTCAGCCAGTACGAGGCACTGGAGATGCTGATGCTGCCGTCCGCGAACAACGTGGCGCGGTTGCTGGCGCGTTGGGACTCCGGCAGCGAGGAGGCGTTCGTCAAGAAGATGAACGACACCGCCAAGCAGCTCGGCATGACCAACACCACGTACGCCGACGCGGCCGGGTACAACAACGACACCAAGTCGACCGCCAAGGACCAGCTGAAGCTGGCCGAGGTAGTGATCAAGGACGAGGTCTTCCGGCAGGTCATCGCCGAGCCCGACACCAAGTTCAACAACCAGCGGATCTACAACACCAACAAGCTGCTCGGAAAGAACGGCATGATCGGCGGCAAGACCGGTTCGTCCTCCCCCGCGCAGTCCTGCTTCATGTGGGCGGCGGTCAAGGAGATCGGCGGCGTCAAGCGGACCCTGGTCGGCGTCACTCTGGGCCAGCCGGTGACCCCCGGGTACGACCTGGTGACCGCGGCCCAGCCGGTCAGCCAGAAGATCAACGTGGCCGCGCAGTCCGTGCTGACCGGGCAGACCCTGGCCAAGCAGGGTGACGTGGTCGGTTACGTCGACGACGGCATCGGCGGCAAGGTCCCGGTGGTCGCCGCCAAGGACCTGACGGTGGCGGGCTGGTCCGGCATCACCGCGCACCTGACGCTCACCCCGATCGGCAAGATCGCCCACACCCTGTCGGCCGGCACCCAGGTCGGCACGCTGTCGGCGGGCGACGGCGCCGACCGGGTCGAGGTCCCGGTCACCCTCCAGAAGGACCTGGCCCCGCCGTCCATCACCTCCCGGCTGACGCGCCTCGGCTGAGTCGCGCGGCCACCGACGGTTCCTCGGCGATCACCCTGCCCAGCACCAGGGCCAGGGTGATCGCCGTGAACACCACGATCAGCCAGGACAGCAGCGTGAACACCAGGCCGAACGGGCCGAACCTGGCAATCGATGCCGACACCGCGTGCGGCAGGTACACCTGCGAGGCGACCCCGAGGACGACCTGCGCGAAGCCGCACAGCACCGCGCCCGGCAGCAGCGGGGCCCAGCGGATGCGGGCGCCGAGCAGCAGGCGCTGGGTCCACCACCAGACGCAGGTGGAGACCACGAAGGTCAGCGGCAGGCCCAGCCACAGGCCCGCACCGAACCCCTTGCGCAACGGCACCTGGATCACCAGGAACACCAGCCAGCCCAGCAGCCACACCACCCAGCGCCACAGCGCCAGCCGGGTGCTGTGGCGCGGCAGCTCCCAGGCCCGTTCGCAGACCCGCTGGAACGCCCGGCTCATCGCTGTCGCGGAGGCCAGCGTGACCAGCACGCCGACCGCCCCGAACGCCTGTGCGGCGCCGTCCGGATGAGTGTTCATCAGCTGCTCGACCTGCTGCTGGGCGGCTCCCTGCAGGCCGAGCTGGGTGCGCAGCGAGCTGGTGAGGCCACGCTTGACGGCAGCCGGCGCGAACACCGCCACCACCAGCAGTGCGGGCAGGCCGGACAGGAACGCCTGGGCCGCCAGTCGGGTCGCGTTGTCCAGCAGGTTGACCCGGAGCAGCTCACCGGCCGTCCGGCCGAGCAGCGGAATCCGCTCGGGGGCACCCTTCGCCGAGGCGGCCACCCGGGCCGCCCGGGCCCTGGCGGACGTCCACCGGCCGGGGTGCCGGTCTGCTGGACGTGGTGGCTCTGTCACACCGAAACCTCCGTCGGGCCGGCCTGGCGGGTCGGAACGCTCAGCGCTTCCCGGTGAGCCGGGCCACCCGGTCCGAGACGCCCCAGGCGGTGACCCGCCAGAGGGCCTCCGCCACGATGCTGCGGCTCATCTTCGACGCGCCGTGCTCGCGCTCCACGAAGGTGATCGGCACCTCGGCGACCTTGAACCCGGCCTTGACGGCCCGCCAGGCCAGGTCGACCTGGAAGCAGTAGCCCTGCGAGGCGACCTGGTCCATCCCGAGACCCAGCAGGGTCTCCTTGCGGAACGCCCGGTAGCCGCCGGTGACGTCGCGGATCGGCACGTTCAGCATCAGCCGGGAGTACGTCGAGCCGCCCTTCGACAGCAGCAGCCGCGACTTCGGCCAGTTCACCACCGCACCGCCCGGCACCCAGCGCGAGCCCAGCACCAGGTCCGCGCTGTGGAGCGCGGTGAGCAGCCGCGGCAGCTCCTCCGGCTGGTGCGAGCCGTCCGCGTCCATCTCGACCAGTACGTCGTACCCGTTCTCGATCCCCCACCGGAACCCGGCCAGGTAGGCCGCACCGAGGCCCTCCTTGCCCTTCCGGTGCAGCACCTGCACCTGCTCGTCGGCCTCCGCCAGCCCGTCCGCGAGCTTGCCCGTCCCGTCCGGGCTGTTGTCGTCGGCGACGAGCACGTGGGCCTCCGGCACGGCGGTCCGGACCCGGGAGACGATCCGTTCGACGTTCTCCGCCTCGTTGTAGGTCGGAATGATCACCAGGATCCGGCCGAGGCCACCGAACGGAGTCTGAGGCTCAGAAGAGGAGGTCACGGGTCGGCGCCTTCCGGGGAGGTCGAATCTGACACAAGAACGAACAAATCCACCGTAAGCCCACACCGCGCACCCGTCCCCCGCCATCGGCAGCGGCGGCAAACGGCGGGCCATGGGGTGGGGACGATCCGCTACGCTGTGGGGGACGCATGGCCCGCCTCAGTAGCTCAGGGGATAGAGCACGGCTCTCCTAAAGCCGGTGTCGCAGGTTCGATTCCTGTCTGGGGCACGAGTGTGACCGCAGGCCACAGGCCCTCCACCCCTCGGGGCGGGGGGCCTGCGACGTCCCGGTACACATTCAGTACACATGCCAGGGTGGGACTGCCCGCGACGGCGAGAGGGACTTGGCGGCGGCGTTGGTGATGACGGCGGCGGCCAGGGCGAGGGCAGCGGTGATCCGGTCGTCGTGGTCGGTCGTCAGGGTGGCCGGGCCGCCGACGCCGGAGTCGGCGGCGATGGCTGCCAGTTGGCGGCGCTGTTCGGCAGGGAGGCCGTCTGCGAGGCGGTGGCGTTCGAGGTCGCGGGCGCTGTAGCCCTCGGGTTTGGCGAGCGTCTGGGCGACGGCGGTGATGTAGACGCGGGCGGCGTGCGGGAGTTGGCCGGCGGCGGTGGCGAGGTCGGCGACCGTCAGGGCGAGCCGGGTGTCGAACACCGCGCTGCCCTCCCGCGGGGTGACGGCGGCGTGGGTACGGAGCAGGGCCTCGGTCTGCCCGGCGGCCGGGTCGCCGTCGAGCAGCGTGCACGCGGTGGTCAGAGCGGCGGCGACGGCGTGTTCCCATGGCTCTTCGGCGGCGGTGTCGCGGGCCAGAGCGCGGGCCAAGGCGGTGCGGCCTTCGAGGGCCATGGCGACGGCGGCGACTTGGCGGGCCTCGAAGAGGCGGTCGCCGGGGGCGGTGGACTGCTTGAGGTGGAGGTAGGCGTCGGCCCAGCGCCCGGCGCGCACCAGGGCGCCGCACGCCGGGCCCAGGTCACACGGGGAGAGGGGTGCGGTCAGACGTTGCCGCTGCCCGAGGCGCAGGCGCTGCCGCCGCAGGTGCTGCCGCAGTTGTCATCGGTGTCGCGCAGCAGCGCGGCCACCGGGTCGGCGCCCTCGACGATGGTCACGTCGAGGTCGAAGTCGCCCGCGGCGACGGCGCCGGTGAGGGAAGTGGTCATGGTGCTTCCTCCGTGGAGTCGGTGGTGCAGGACCTGACCGCGGGTTACGGCCAGGAGATCGTGAGCCGGACGTGGGTCTTGTCGATGACCAGCCCGTCCGGGAGCCGGTCGTCGGGCGTGCCCGCCGGGTGGGCGGTGAAGACCGGGCCGTCGCCGGCGCGGTAGTCGCGGTCCCAGACCTGCACCTGGTCGGTGATCAGGGCGGCCAGGCGCTCGCCGTCGGGGCCGAAGCCGTGCGCGCCGAACTCGAACACCGCCGGGTCCTCGTCCACCTTTTTGAGCGAGAGGTAGGCGAGGCTGCCGCCGTCCACGGTCACCGGGCACGCCATCCGGTTCGCCGGGGCGACCGTCCCGGTGTCCAGCTTCGGGTCGACGGACATCAGCCCGAAGCCGGGCAGCGAGGACGCCAGCCACAGGTACAGCGAGTCGAAGGGCTCCCGGTTGCCGACCGTCACCCCGGAGGCCAGCTCCACCCGCGGCTGCCCCAGAGCCCCGGCCAGGCCGGAGGTGTCCGGCCGGGCCAGCTCGTCGAACCGCAGGCCGACCTCCTCGGTGCCGCGCGGCAGCACCAGGAACTCGTCGTGCGCATCGGCGCCCTGCATCTTGACGAAGCCGCAGACCTCGGCGGACACACTTACCAGCCGCGCGCCCTCCCGGCGGAAGGTGATGGAGCGGGTCAGCCCGCGCATCCGCAGCGGCACGGTGATCGTGCCGCCCTCGGCGAGAGCTCCGGTCCACGCCGGCGGCAGGTCCCACGCCCCGACCGTGACGATGATTCGGTCGAACGGGCCGCCCTCCACCGGCTCGGAGCCATCCGCCAGGACCACCCGCACCCGCTCGTACTCAGCCTCGGTCAGGTACTTTTCGGCGCGGGCGGTGACGAATGGGTCGATGTCGACGGTGACTACTTCGCCGGCAGGGCCGACGAGTTCGGCGATCAGCGCCGCGTTGTAGCCGCCCGAGCCGATCTCCAGCGCCCGCATCCCCGGCTGCACGTCCGCCTGCTCCAGCATCTGCGCCTGGATCCGCGCGGCCGACACCGAACTGAGCGCGAGCCCGTGCTCGTCCCGCTTGGTCACCAGTGCCCGCTCGGGCTCGTACGCTTCCGCGATCGGCACCTCGGGGGCGAACACGTGCCGGGGCACGGCCAACAGCGCTGCCGCCACCCGGTCCGTACGGATCGCACCGCTGGACCGCAGCGCCTCGACCATGGCCGTGCGCAGCTGCTCGGGAGAGGACTGGCCGGTCGTTTCCGCCGTGGCGGTCATCGCAACTCCTATTCGTCGGCCGCGGCGAGCGCGGCGCTTCTGTACCGGGGACGCCGGGCGTTCCTACTCCAGGCCGGTCCGCCGTCGGCGCGCGGCCCGCCAGATCGTGTGCCGTGTCAGACGGCCACGGTGGGCCGCAGTCGGCCCGGCAGGCGGGGCTCCGCCCCGGTGCTGGCCCCTGCCGAGAACACGTACGCCGTCTTGTCCACGAGCAGCGTCAACGCGAAGACCTCGACATGCTGAGTGCACGCTTCGCCAACGTCCACCGGCGTGCCGTCACGCCGCCGCCCCGAACGGTCCCTGGGGGTGTACCTCGGCCCACACGACCTTGTCCCCTCCCGATCTCTCCACGCCCATGTCCGCCGACAGGCCCCGCACCAGAAGAAGGCCCCGGCCCCTTTCCTCGGACGGATGGAGGTCCGTCGGCGGCAGCAGGTCCGGTCGCCCGTCCAGCACCTCGATCCGGCAGCGGTCCTCGACCCGTCGCAGACGCACCAGCACGTCCTTGCCGGGCACCGATGCGTGCAGCACCACGTTGGTGACCAGCTCGGACACGATCACCACGAGGTCGTCCACCGCCGGGGTGGCAGCCGTCCAGCTGTGCTCCTCAAGAACCCCCCTCACCCAATGCCGAGCGAGCCCCGCGGACTGCAGCTCAGCCACGAACTCCCTCTGCGACACGGAGAAGCAGCTGTTCGCGGGAGTGAGCGGGAGACCACCGTCCTGGGCGGTGCTCTGTGGTCTGTCGGCGAGCATGGGGACTCTCCTTGAGGTGACGGAACCGGTAGGCCACGCCTTCGCGCCGATCATCGATGGCACTCCGTAGGCGTGGTACTTCCGCTGTCTGACGGTCAGTCAACTCCCATGCCGGATGGGAGGGGAGTGAAAAACAGCCACCCTCCCGTGTTGTCGAGAGGGAAATTTTGGCGCCCCCTTTACCCTTCGCCATGCGCGCAAAGTATCCGCCGAGCTACTTTGAGCGCATGGGGGACAACGCCGAACTACGCGCTCTCATGGCCGATCGAGGCATCACCCGGCCCGATCTCGCCCGCCTGGTCAACCACGAGCTCGTGGAACTCGGATGCCCCGGCACCGTGACGGTCAGGACAGTGGCCAACTGGCTGTCCGGCAAGAGCAAGTGGCCTCAAGGCAGAATCCGAGCTGCACTCACCCGTGCCCTCGACCGCACACCCGAGCAGCTCGGCTTCATCCCGCCCCTTGGCGCTGAAGCGCGCCAAGCACCATCGGAGGACCCCGTGCTCCGCCGCAACTTCCTCGCCGCCTCCGCCGCTCTCCCGATCGCGGCCTCCGCCCCTCCGCGCCTCGTCGGCCACTCCGACGTCGACCGGCTCCGCGTCAGCCTCGACACCCTGACCGCCCTGGACGATCACCGCGGAGGACACGGCTCCCTCGAATCGGCCTCACTGGCCGGTGCCGAGCAGGCTCTGCACCTGCAGCGAAGCGCCGTCGGCCAGTCGGTCCGCAAGCGCCTGTACGGCCTCGCGGCGGAGTACACGGCAACCGCGGCCTTCTCCGCCATCGACTCCCGGTCCTTCGGCCACGCCGAGCAGCTCCTCGACCGGACCCTGCGCCTGGCCGGGCTCGCCGGCGACCCCGTGACGACCTTCCGCGCCTTCAACCTCTTGGCCATGATCGGCTACCAGCGGAACAACCCGGCCAACTCCCTGGCCGCCGCACAGGCCGCACAGTCCACCCAGGCCACCCGCCGAGACCCGTTCCTCGCCTCCCTCGCGCACGCCCGATCCGCCATCGCGCTCTCCGCCGCCGGCGACCGGCAAGCCGCGGTCCGCGCCCTCGGCCACGCGAACGACTCCCTCCACCGGGCCGACGACCGCCCCCGCCCGTCATGGATCACCTTCTACGGGCCGGCCGAACTCGCCGCCCTGAGCGCCGTCGTCCACCAGCAACTCGGCGACAACCCCGAGTCCGAACGGTCCTCGCACCACGCCATCGCGGGCATCCCGCCCCAGTTCCGCCGCAATCGCAGCCTGGCCACCGCCCGGCTCGCCCTCGCGCAGCTCGGGCAGGACGACCTCGACCAGGCGTACAAGACCGCCTCTCAGGTCTACACCTTGATGGGCACCGACCCGCTTCCCCCGCGGCTGCGCAGCCTCCTCGGCGACTTCCACCGGGGGCTGATCACCCTGGCGCCGGACGCGGCGGTTACGCGAGAGTGGACTGACCGCGTACGCGCCCAGGGAGAGATGCAGTGACGATAGCCCTCCGCCACTTCCAAGCCGGAGCCCTGCCGGACGATCACCGGCAGACCCTCATCGCCGTCCACAGCGACGCCTACCAGGACCAGGCCGACGACCCCTTCGTCCAGCGTTTCCCGTGGTTCGCCCAGCACTGGACCAACCTGCCTGGCTACAGCTGCGTGATGGCCTTCGACGGCGCTGAGCCCATCGGCTTCTCCTACGGTGCCCCGACGGAACCCGGCCGCGAGTGGTGGCGCCAGCACCTCGTCCCGGAGCCCGCAGAGACATCGACGTTCGCCGTCTCCGAAGTCATGGTGCGTCCCGCCTGGCGGAAGCAGGGGATTGCGGAACAGACGCACGAAGCTCTGCTGACGAATCGCCCGGAGGCCCTGGCCGTGCTCTACGTCGACGTGACGCACCCCCGCGTACAGGCCCTGTACGAGCAGTGGAAGTACGAGAAGGTCGGCGAGCACCGACCCTTCGAGGACGCCCCGCTCTACGCCGTCATGGTGCGTTCTCTGCGCTGACGGGCACCTCGTCAGCCGGTACGTCCGGCCTCAGCCCGGAGTCTTTGCAGGTCAAGGCGGGTGCGGCCTGCATCGTTGCAGGTCAGGGCGCTGTCTTGGAAGATCTCCTAAAGCCGGTGTCGCAGCTCGCGTGGCAGCCGAGTGTCACCCGTCCGGAACCCGGTGAGGCGAATACCGGCGGTGCTGACACCCTTCTAAAGAACCGGGACCAAGAACCCACCCTCCCGGCCGTAGCGACAGCCGTCGAGGCGGCGGCCGAGCCGCCCGGGGAAACCCCGCCGGTGCCGGACGAACAGACCCGCGCGGCGATCGCCGTCCTGTACCGGGTGATTCGGCCCGAACCGCGCCTGCGCCTCGGCGAATCCGAGGCCCGCACCCTCGCGCCGCTGGTCGCCCAGTGGCTGGAGCACGGCGCCACCCCCGCCGACCTCGCCCGCGCCCTGCTGCCCGGACTCCCCGTTCCGCTGCACTCCCCAACAGCTATTCTCCGCAACCGACTTGAACGCAAACTCTCCCCGGCTCATCCGGACGTCCGCCCCGCAGTCGACCACCGCCCCGAGTGCACCAAGTGCAACGATCCCGTCCCCGAACCGGGCATCTGCCGCCCCTGCGCGGGCCTCGCCACCCGCCGCGCCCCGGCCGTCGGCGGTGGCGCGGGAGTCACCCGCGCAGGCGCCGCGCGGGTGCGGGAGGCGGTGCGGGCGGCGAGGGACGCGTTGCAGCTCGGCCCGAACGGGGTGAACGTCGGCTGAGGCGGCGGGCAGGCCGCACCGCTGTCGGATCGTTCCGGAGCGAGCGGTACGACCGGAACACCCGCTGCGGCTCCTGCGTCGGGTGCTCGAAGCGAGGGCCAGGACGTAGCCGAGCATGAGGAAGCTCCGTCCGGGCAGAGGTGATGACTGTCCGTCGGTGGAGAATTCTCCGGCCTTGGCGTAAGAACCGGCGGGGTGCCGGACACAGACAGGACGGAGGCCGAGGACAGGGGGAGCGGTGGGTGTGGCTGAGGAGTTCGGCGTGCTGTTCAACGAGCAGCACACGGCGGTGCTGCGCTACGTCCGGCGGCGGGCGGGTGCTGACAGTGCGGACGATCTGGCGGCCGAGGTGTTCGTCGTCGCGTGGCGGCGCTGGGCGGAGGTGCCGGCCGACCCGCTGCCGTGGCTGTACGGGGTTGCGCGGAACGTGGTGGCCAACCACCTTCGTGGGCGGGGCCGGGCCGAGCGGCTGGCCGCGCGGTGGGAGGCCGAGCCCCTGCCGCCCGCGCCCGACGTCGCCGAGGAGGTGGCCGCTCGGGACGGGGCGCATGCCGCGTGGGCGCGTCTGGGGGAGCGGGATCGCGAAGTGCTGGCGCTGATCGCCTGGGAGTGCCTCGGTGTCCGGCAGGCGGCCAGGTCTCTCGGCTGTAACCCGGCAACGTTCTCGGTGCAGTTGCTGCGGGCCCGGCGCCGGCTTCGCGCGGCACTCAATGAGTCCGTGTCACCCGACTTCGACTCCGCGAGGCCGACCGTCCTGGAGGTGAACCGTGCGAACGGTTGACAGCGTGAAAGCCCTGCTCGCCGACAGCGATCCTGCCGCCGACCTGGTGGGGAACCCGGCTCGACGGCAGCGGGACCTGGAGAAGATCGTCCTGGCCGACCGGACGGACGCCGCCGTGCCCCGGCCCGCCGTCCCGGTTCTGCGGCGCAAGCGGCTGCTCGTCCCGCTCGGGGCGCTGGCGGCGGGCGCCGCGGCCGCACTCGTCTTCGGGCTCTTGCCGGGCGGCACCGCCAGCACCGCCCATGCCGTCACTCCGCCGCTGCTGAGCTACCAGGCGCCGGCGACGACAACTCCCGCACCCCAGCTGCTCGAAGAGATCGCGCAGCGGACGGCGGCGCTGTCCGAGCCGGATGGCCCGGACGCCGTCCTGGAGTGGAAGGAGTGGAGCCTGTTCACCCGGATCGACGGCAACAGGGTGTCCTCCCGGGTGATGGCCGAGGACCGCAAGGTCGTGATTCATGCCGACGGTTCCGGCACCCTGACCCGAGCCTTCGAAGGGGAGAAAGGAAAGACCGAGCCCCACGAACGGGGGCTCTATCCCGATCCCGTCCCGGCGGACCCGGATGCCCTGCGAGCCGTGCTCCGCCGGTCCACTCCCGCTGTCGACGACCCCGCCGGCGCGGCCGAGGCGCTCCGCGGACTGCTCCGCGCCCAGGCGTTGAGCCCGGGGCAGCGCGCGGCAGTGCTCCGGCTGATCGCCGCACTGCCCGGCCTGCGCCACGACGGGACGGTGGTCGATCGGGCAGGCCGGCTGGGCGAGGCGGTCTCCGCGGAATCGGCCCGCAGCGGCCTGCCGTCGCGGTACACGTTCATCATCGACCCGGCCACCGGCAGGATCCTCGGCGACGAGGACATGCTGACCGAGTCGGCCGGCGCGCTGAATGTCCCGGTGCCGTCGGTGATCAGCTACACCTCCTACCTGGTCGCGTACCGGCGCTGACGCGGCTCCCACAGGCCACTGGCCCTCCGTCCCGAACGAGGCGGAGGGCCAGTGGGGTGGGGGTTACTGCGGGGCGAGGCGCTGGGCCAGGGTGGTGATGGTGGTGGCGGAGTGTTGCTGGAGGGAGCCGCCGTAGGTGACGCGGGAGGCGCCGAGGGTGCCGAGGTGGGTGGGGGTGGTGGTGTCGAGGTGGCAGAGGGCGTTGAGGGGGGCGGGGATGGCGGCGGCGAGGGCGGGGAGGGCGGATTCGGGGGCGAGGATGGGGTAGATGACGTCGGCGCCCGCGTCGATGTAGAGGGCGGCGCGGGCGGCGGCGGATTCGACCTCGTGGTCGCCGAACAGGAAGGTGTCGACCCGGGCGTTCAGGACCAGGCGGTCGCCGGCGGCGGAGCGCACTTCGGCGAGCCAACTGGCGTGTTGGGAGGGGTCCTTGAGCTGGCGGGTGGCGGCGGTGGAGTCCTCCAGGTTGCAGCCGATCACCCCGGCCTCCAGCAGGCGTTCGACGATCTCGGCGGGGGCGAGGCCGTAGCCGGCCTCGATGTCGGCGGTGACGGGGACGTCGACCGAGCGGGTGATCCGCTTGAGCGCGGCGAACATCTCGTCGGCGGGGGTGTCCTCGCCGTCCCGGTAGCCGAGTGCGGCGGCGACGGCCGAGCTGGAGGTGGCCAGCGCGGTGAAGCCGGCGTCCGCGAACGCCCGTGCGCTGATGGCGTCCCAGACGTTGGGGAGGACCAGCGGGTCCGCGGGCTCGGTGCGGGTGTGCAGGGCCAGGAACTCCCCGGCGGTCATGGTGGCGGTCATCGGGCGGTCTCCTTCTGCTGGTGGGTACAAAAGGCTGCGGGTCAGTCGAAGCTGAGCGATCCGGTGCGGGTGCGCTTCAGTTCGAAGAAGTCCGGGAAGTTGGCGAGGGCCCGGGCGCCGTCGAAGATGGCGGCGGCCTGCTCGCCGCGGGGGATCGAGTTCAGGACCGGCCCGAAGAAGGCCACCCCGTCGATGTGGATGGTGGGGGTGCCGACGTCCTCGCCGACCGGGTCCATGCCCTCGTGGTGGCTCTTGCGCAGGGCCTCGTCCCACTGGTCGGTTTCGGCTGCGGCGAGCAGTTCCATGGGCAGGCCGAGCTCGGCGAGGGCCTGGCCGGCGACGATCGCGAAGTCCTTGGTGCCCTCGTTGTGGATGCGGGTGCCCAGGGCCGTGTACAGGGGCGCGAGCACCTCCTCGCCGTGCTGTGCCGCGGCGGCGGTGCAGATCCGGGTGAGGGAGAGCGAGTTGTCCACCAACTCTCGGTACCAGTCCGGGAGTTCGCGGTTCTCGTTCAGCACGTACAGGCTCATCACGCGGAACCTGAGGTCCAGGTCGCGGAGCTGCTGGACCTCGAGGATCCAGCGGGAGGTGATCCAGGCGAAGGGGCAGGCCGGGTCGAAGTAGAAGTCGACCTTCGCGGTGGGGGTGGTGCTGGGCTTCAACGCGGTGCCTCCGGTCTCGGCTGCGGCGGAGGCTTGTCCTGCGCCGGCAGGCGGTGCTCAACCAGCGAAGCGTATGCCGGGGAGAGTTGACTCATCATCACGTTTTGTGGGTGTCATCGGTGGTGCGGGCACGGTCGTATGGTGCGGATGGTGCCCGGGCCACCGGATGGAGAGTGCCGGAGGGGTGTTCGACCGGGTCGTGCGGCGGGTGGCGGTGGCCGGACCACCATCGGGTGCGGCAGGCCGGTGCGCCGGACACCTACGCGCAGGCGCTTCGGGTGCCTAGCGTTCGATGAGGCACGTACCAGTCATCCGTCCGGTCGAGGGGGTTCCATGAGCGGTCTCGCCCTGCACGTGCGGGATGCCCTGAGCGGGGGCGACGCGCCGGTTGCCGGCACCGTCGGCGCGCCGGTTGTCGGCACCGTCGGCCGGGCCCTGCTCGACGAGTTGGGCCCGGTCCTGTTCGCGTCCCTGCGCCGCAGCGACCAGCGGGACAAGGGCGCGCAGTACGTGCGCGGCCTGATCGACGCCCGCGGCCGCAAGACGATCCGCAACATCGCCGCGGTGGTCGGCGGCGCCGGGGCCGAGCAGAGCCTGCACCACTTCGTCGCGGGCTCCACCTGGGACTGGGTGCCCGTCCGGCAGGCGCTCGCCCAGTACCTGGCCCGGGTCGCGCCGCCGCAGGCGTACGTGGTGCGCCCGATGGTGGTCCCCAGGGCCGGGCAGCACCTGGTCGGAGTGGACCGGCGGTTCGTGCCCGCCCTCGGCCAGGTGTGCAACGTCCAGCAGGCGGTGGGGGTTTGGGCCGCCTCCGGGGATCTGACCTGCCCGGTCAACTGGCGGCTGCACCTGCCGCAGGCCTGGCTGGACAACGAGCCCCGGCGCAGCCGGGCGCTGATCCCGGACGGGGTGGACGCCGAGACCCTCGGCGACTGCGCGCTGGAGGCGGTGCTCGGCCTGCCGGGCCGCTGGGGTCTGCCGGTGCGGCCGGTGGTGCTGGACGCCCGGGACGCGGACGGGCTGCGGACCGTCCGCCGGCTGCGGGCCGCCCGGATGCCGGTGCTGGCGAGGATCGACGGGGGCCTCCCGCTCGTCCCGGCCGAGGCCGCGGCGTCCGTTCCGGGGGCCGGGCGGGTGTCCGCGGATCGGCTGGTTACCGCCGTGCGGGAGAACTGGCGTCCGGTGGTGTGGTCGGGCCACAGCGGTGGGACGCGGGCCGTCCCGGTCTGGTCGCTGCGGGTCCGGGTGCCCGCCTGGGCCGGGCGGCTGGTGCTCGGGCCGCCCGGCGAGGACCTGCTGCAGCTGGCCTTCGGCGGGCCGGCGCGGGGCCGGCCGGTCGAGCTGTGGCTCACCGACCTGGTGGACCTGCCGCCGGCCGCGCTGTTCCGGCTGACCCGGCTGACGCACCGGGTGGAGCGGGACTTCGAGCGGATCTCCGACCGGGTCGGCATCCGCGACTTCGCGGGCCGCTCCTTCGACGGCTGGCACCGGCACATCACGCTGGCCTCGGCCGCGCACGCGGTCACCGCGCTGGCGGCAGGGGCCGTGGTGGGGCCCTGCCCGCGGCAACGGGCGGGGTGACGCCGTGTCAGGAGTCGTTGTTCGGGGGCTCGTCGGCAGCAACGGGCGGGGTGATGCCGTGTCAGGAGTCGTTGTCCGGGGCCTCGTCGGCGGCGCGGTCGAGCAGCAGCCGGCGGATCCGGGAGAGCTTCAGGGCGAGCTGGATCTCGAACGCGCGGTCGGGCTTCTGCCAGTTCGGGCCGAGCAGTTCGGAGATCCGCTCCAGCCGCCGGGCCACCGTGTTGGTGTGCACGTGCAGCCGTTGCGCGGCGTAGGTCGGGCTGTTGCCGGTCTCGAAGTAGGCGTACAGCGTGCGGGCGAGCTCGGTGAAGCGCTGCTGGTCGTAGTCGAGGACCGGGCCGATGGTCGAGTCGATGAAGCCCTCGACGTCGTGGTTGTCGGCCAACAGGACGCCGAGGAAGCCGAGTTCGCGGGCCGAGGCGGCCTTGCCGACCGCGCCGAGCGAGGTCATCGCGTCCAGGCAGCGCAGGGCCTCCTGGTAGCCGTGGAACACCGAGGTCGGGTCGGTCACCGGGCCGGCCGCGCTGACCGTCACCGGATTGCCGAGCAGCGGGGCGAGTTCCTCCAGGACGGAGCGGGCGGCCGCCCCCGGGTCGGTGCCGGGCAGCAGCAGTACCGCGCGGCCGTTGTGCACCCGTTTCAGGCCGCTCATCCGGTGCGCGTACAGGTTGGCCCAGGTCGCGGCCTTGCCCTGGGCCTCGCACTCCGGCCGGGCGATCACCAGGACGTGCGGGGTGGACAGGTCGATGCCCAACCTCCGGGAACGCAGGGCGAGTTGCTGCGGCGGCCGCTGCGGGCTGGCGAGCAGTTCGTCCAGCAGTTCGTCGCGGACGTGGCCGACGGCGGTCGCGGCCCGGCTGCTGTCCAGCAGCAGCGGCACGGCCACCGCCTGGGCGACCAGCCGGCAGATCTGCTCGGCGTACTCGCCGCGGTCGGACGACGGCCGGACCACCAGGGTGCCCAGGTTGGAGGCACCGGCGGTCACCGGTGCGGCCCACAGCCCGTCCGGCAGCCGGACCGGGCGGCGGGCCGCGTGGGTGTCCATCGCGGTGGCGGTCGCCGTGGTCTCGGACAGTTCCGGCAGCTCGCCGGTGAAGCTCAGCACGGTGCCGTCGGTCGCGTACAGCCGCAGTTCCAGGCCGAGTTGACGGCCGGCCTCGCGGATCAGGGCGTGCACGTCGCCACCGGAGAGGGCCAGCTCCAGCAGCTCCTGGTGGACCTCGGTGATCCTGCGGGTCTGCTGCAGGCCGGCCTCGGTGCGCAGGCTCTGCAGCTCCAGGGCGGAGACCGCGGCGGTGGACTGGCCGAGCAGCCGGGCCTTCTCGATCGCGACGCCGCCCAGGTCGCCGAGCGAGGTCATCAGCGCGATCTCGTCGATGGTGAAGTAGCGGACGTTGCGGTCCGCCACGTACAGCACGCCGAACGGGGTGGTGCGGTGGCTCAGCGGCACGCCCATGATGGCGTGCAGGCCCTCGGCGCGGACCACCTCGTCCAGCTCCGGGTGGTGCTCGATCCGTTCGTCGGCGAGGTAGTCGGGCGTCCAGAACGGCCCGGGGTTGGCGAGCACGTTGCTGCCCAGGCCGGAGTCGTCCGGCAGCCGCAGGCCGACGCTGAGCATCGAGGTGTGGCCGTCGGACGTCCGGACGTAGATGTAGCCCTCCTCGTCGTCCGGGAAGCTGATGTACGACATGTCGACGTTGAGCAGCAGCCGGGCCCGACGGGTGATCACCTTCAGCAGGCCGTCCAGGTCGTACGGCATCGCCAGGTCGCGGGCGGTGTCCACCAGGGCGGCCAGGCCGGCTTCGCGCTGCTGGCGGCGTCTCGACTGCGCGTGGATGCTCAGCCCGAGCTGTCTGAGACGGCGGATCGACTCCAGGTCCTGCGCCGACTCGCAGCCGCGGAACGCCTCTTCGACCAGGGTGTCGAGTTGGGCGATCGGCGCCTCGGCGGCGAGCAGTTCGAGAACGCTTAGGGCCACCGATTCCGCCGGCCGATGCGCCATGACAGTCCCTCCCCCGGACCCCCTGAAGCCGACCAGACTACGGTAAGGCCTCGGCCACGGACCGTATGCGGAACCGAACAACCCGTCAAGGTTTGGTCAACTCCTGTGGTCCGGCCACCGGTGCCCGGACCACCGTTCCCCGAGGCGCGGTGTGTTGCCTCCTCACCTTCCTGCGGAGCGCCGGCGTGCGTTTGGGTTGCCCCAACGGAACGCAGGTGGCGACAGCCGGTGAGCCAGGGGGGCAACCTTGATGCAGGACGTCATGGACTACAGACGGTCGCTGGAGCGCAGCAGCCTCTCCCGCAAGCGCCGGGAGGGCGCGTCGACCTTCACCATGCAGGGCCGCGAATGGGACTTACTGCCAGGCGTGTTCGCGCCGGCCGACTCCCCGTCCACCGTGACCGCCCTCGGCCTGCTCGGGCTGGCCGGGCCCGCGGCCGCCGCCCGCGGCTCGCTGCTGGAGATCGGCTGCGGGACCGGCCTGATCGCGGTGAGCGGCGCGGTGGCCGGCTGCGAGCGGGTGGTCGCCTCCGACATCAACCCGGCCGCGGTGGAGAACGCGCAGCTGAACGCGGGCCGGCACGGCGTCGCGCACAAGGTCCGCACCATGCACAGCGACCTGTTCGACGGGCTGGACCCGGACGAGCGCTTCGACACCGTGTTCTGGAGCTCCAACTACGTGATGGCGCCCGAGAGTTACCGCTACCAGCACATGCACGAACGGGCCTACGTGGACGCCGGCTACGCCGCGCACCGCCGCTTCCTGGCCGAGGCGTGGCGGCGGACCACCCCGAACGGCTCGGTGCTGCTGCACTTCTCCACCCGCGGCGATCTGATGGCGCTGATGGGGATCGCGTACGAGTGCGGCCGGGCGCTGCGGATCCTGCGGACCGTCCCGGTGCAGGAGGGCGAGCACCTGGTGCAGCACATGCTGCTGGAAGTGGTCGAGCGGCGGCGGCCCGGCGGGCGGGCCGACGCGGTGCCCGCGCAGGCCGGCCGGCGCGGCTGAACGGGGGAGGGCATCCGATGCGAACGCTGCTGGTCGACAATCACGATTCCTTCACCTACAACCTCTTCCACTACCTCGCCGAGGTCAACGGCGAGGAGCCCGAGGTGGTCCTCAACGACGACCCCGGCTGGCGCCCCGGCCACCTGGGGGGCTTCGACCAGGTGGTCCTCTCGCCCGGGCCCGGCGACCCTCGCCGCGCCGCCGACTTCGGCATCTGCCGGGAGATCCTGCTCGGCGGCGACCTGCCCACGCTCGGGGTGTGCCTCGGCCACCAGGGCATGGCGGCGCTGCACGGCGGCCGGGTCTCCCGGGTCGAACCGGTCCACGGGCGGGTGTCCGCGGTGGAGCACGACGGCTCGGAACTGTTCGCCGGACTGCCCTCGCCGTTCGACGTGGTGCGCTACCACTCGCTGGCGGTGGACCGGCTCGCACCCGGACTGGAGGCCACCGCGTGGACCGCGGACGGCGTGCTGATGGGCCTGCGGCACCGCGAACGCCCATACTGGGGGCTCCAGTTCCACCCCGAGTCGATCGGCGGCCGGTACGGGCACCGGCTGCTGGAGAACTTCCGCGACCTCACCGAACGGCACCACCGGCAGGCCGGCCGGACGCTCCGGCCGGCGAACCGCACACAGCCCGCCGAAGCCCCGGCCCCGGGAACGGCAGTGCGCCGGTACACGGTGCTCAGCCGGGCCCTGCCCACCGGCTGGGACGACGAGGTCGCCTACGACCGGCTGTTCCGCGCCGGGGTGAACCCCTTCTGGCTGGACAGCAGCCGGCCCGACGCGGAACTCGGACGGTTCTCGATCATGGGCGACTCCGCCGGGCCGCTCGGCCGGACCGTCACCGCCGACGCCTGGCGGCACACCGTCCGCGTCACCGGCCCGGCCGGTGAGCGGACCACCGACGGCGCCCTGCTCGACTGGCTGGACCGCGACCTGCGCGGAACGAGCACCCAACTGCCCGACCTGCCCTGCGACTTCGCGCTCGGCTGGGTCGGCTGGCTCGGCTACGAACTGAAGGCCGAGTGCGGCGGCGACCGCGCCCACCGATCCGAACTCCCGGACGCCGCACTGGTGTTCGCCACCCGCGCGGCAGTGCTCGACCACGCCACCGGCACCACCCACCTGCTCGCGCTCGCCAATGAAGGCCAACAGGCCGACGCCGCAGCCTGGTTGGACGCCGCGGCCGGACAGCTGGCCGACGCGGCGGGAGCCCGGCCGCGCCCGGCCGAACGGCCCGCGGCGCTCGGCCGGATCCGGGCCCGGCACGGCCACCGCCGCTACCTCGACCTGATCGGCGAGTGCCACCGCCAGATCGCCGCCGGCGAGACCTACGAGGTCTGCCTGACCAACATGCTGGAGACCGGCGGCACCCTGGACCCCTGGGAGGGCTACCGCCACCTGCGACGGGTCAGCCCGGCGCCGTTCGCCGCGCTGCTCCGCTTCGACGGGGTGTCCGTGCTCAGCAGCTCACCCGAACGCTTCCTGCGGATCGACCGGGAACGGCGTGCCGAGTCCCGGCCGATCAAGGGCACCCGGCCGCGCGGCGCCACCCCGGAGGAGGACCGGGCGCTCGCCGAGGACCTGCGGACCAGCGAGAAGGACCGGGCCGAGAACCTGATGATCGTCGACCTGGTCCGCAACGACCTCGGCCGCTGCGCCGAGGTGGGCAGCGTCGAGGCGGACGAGGTGTTCCGGGTGGAGACCTACGCCCGGGCGCACCAGCTGGTCTCCACCGTCCGGGCCACCCTGCGCGCCGACCGCAGCGCGGTGGACTGCGTGCGCGCGGCCTTCCCGCCCGGCTCGATGACCGGCGCGCCCAAGCAGCGCACCATGCAGATCATCGACCGGCTGGAGGCCGGCCCGCGCGGGGTGTACTCCGGCGCGATCGGCTACTTCTCGCTGAACGGCGCGGCCGACCTGAGCGTGGTCATCCGCACCGCCGTGGTCACCGGGGGACGGGTCCGGTACGGCGTCGGCGGGGCGGTCATCGCCCTGTCGGACGCCGAGGCGGAGTGGCAGGAGACGGCGGTCAAGGCCGCGCCGCTGGTCGCGCTGACCGGCGCGGAGTTCCCGCTCACCGACCGTCCCGAGGTGCGCCGGCCTTCCCGCCCAGCCGGGCCTCCATCGCGGCATGCAGCCGCATCCAGGAGTCGACCAGTCCGGTGATGTTCTCCGACTCCAGCCGCCGCACCACCGCCCGGTACGGGATGCCGAGCCGGCCCAGCCGGTCGTGCACGGTCAGGGCCGCCTCGTGCTGGCCCATCAGGGTGTCGCCGCGCAGGCGCAGCGCCCGGGCCGCCTCGTCCAGCAGCGGCCGGGTCATCGCGTGCACGGTGCCCCAGGAGACCAGCCCCTCGACGTACCAGGAGCGGGCGGCGGCGGTGTCGGCGAGTTCGGCGGTGGACCAGAGCAGCCGCTGCGGGCGGGCGCCGTGGGCGCGCAGGGCCCGCCAGCGGGCGCTGCCCAGCTGCTCCTCGTACACCTGGTAGAGCAGCCGGGCGGTGGCGACGGCGCCGGTGCCGCGCAGTTCCAGTGCGGGGCCGGTGCCGATCGCGGTGAGCCGGCGGTCGATCTCCCGGTCCACCGGGCCGACCGGCAGCGACGCCACCGAGGCGATCCGGGACACCGTCCGGCCGGCGCGCAGCGCCCGCTCCAGGCCGCCGAACCAGGCGTCCACCACCTCCCGGTAGCGCTGGACCGAGAACACCCCGGTGGCGTGCACGCCGATGCCGAGGGCCACGCAGTCGCGCAGGGCGGTCAGGCCCTCCGGGGTGGCCGGGATCTTCACCAGCAGGTTGGGCCGGTCCACCGCGCGGACCAGCTCGATCGCCTCGGCGGTGGCGGCGGCGGGATTGTGGGCCATCCGCGGGTCCATGTCGGCGGAGACCAGGCCGTCGTAGCCCTGGGTGGCGCGGAACACCGGCAGCAGTTCGTCGGCGGCCATCCGCAGGTCCTGCACGGAGATCGCCCAGACCGCGCCCTCCACCGACACGCCGTGCTCGGCGAGCCGGGCCAACTGCTGGGCGTAGGACGGTTCGTCGGCCAGCCGGGCGGCCAGCAGGGCGGGATTGGAGGTGGCGCCGCGCAGTCCGGCGGGTTCGGTCAGCCGGGCCGGCCGGTCCGGTCCGAACAGGCCCCGGTGGAATCCGTCCAGCCAGGGTGAGACGCCTTCGGCGACCAGGGGGCGCAGGTCTCCGCGGTGCGTCGGGGCGACCGGGGTTTCCTTCACCTGGATCACTGCTCCTCGGTTCTGCGTCGATCCGAAACCGGCGCCGGGGCACGAGGATAGGCAGTCGATTCGTGCCCGGAAAACTCGTGGTCCGCGTCAATGTCAGGTCGAAGGGTCGTATGGGATCGGTCAGTTGGGGCCGGGCCGCCGGAACCCCGCCGTCCGGTCGTGCGGGCTCCGTGACAGCGGAGCCCGTACGACCGGTCGGTCACCGCCAGCTGACGGGGTTTCGGTAGGAGACCAGCCGCTCCGGGCGCAGCCAGCGCGCCCGGGGGCGGTGGCTGCCGTGGGCGAAGCGCGGGGCGGCCGGGGGACGGGCGGCCAGGGCGGCCAGGACGGCGGTCAGGACGGCGAGTTCCTCCGGCCCGGGGTTGCCGCGGACGATCCGGAAGGCCGGGTGGTCCGCCGCGGGCGTCACCGCTCAGCCTTTCCGCGGCGTCTCGGCGCCGAGCTGGGCGTACATGTCCAGCAGGTCGTCGGAGAGCCAGTACTCGGCGATCCGGCCCTGCGCGTCGAGGCGCACGATGTCCGCGCCGCGCAGCGTTATCCCGGTGCCGGGGGGTGCGGTGGCGGTGGCCGGGCGGCCGCCGGTCCAGACGCCGCGGTACTCCCAGCGGGCCATCAGGTAATCGCCGCAGGAGAACGGGCCGAGGGTGGTGCGGATCCGGGCGTCCTCCCGGAACGAACCGCGGAACAGCGCGATCCAGTTCACGAAGTCCTCCGGGGTGCGGATGCTCGCGGCGGGCGGCATGCCGACCTCGGGCAGGTGGAGCGTCAGCTCCGGCGCGAGGATCCGCCGGCCGATCTCCCGGTCGCCGTTCCACAGGTCCATCCAGCGCGACCAGAGGACGGCGCGGCTCGCCTCCACCGGCTCGGAACGCGGGTCGAGTGCCAGGTCAGTCATCAGGGCCTCCCGTTCGGCGACCGCCGGCCGGGCGGTCGGCGGTCGGTGAGGACAGAGCGGATCCGGGCGGCGGCGGATACAGCGGCGGGCCGTACCCGGCGCGGCCGGGCGGGGCTCTGTCAGGACGAGCCCACGCCGTCCGAGCCGAGGAGACCCGATGCGTTTCACCGAGCTGACCGTCCGCGCCGCGCGGACCTGGCTGCCGCCCCGCCGGAGCGCCGCCGACGCGGTGCTGGCCGGCGAGGTGGACGCCGCCGTCGCCGAGGCCTCCGGGGCGGTCGAAGTACCGGTTTCCGCGGACGCGTCCGGCCCCGAACTCGCCGTCCGGGCCGGTCAGTCGGCCCTGGCGGCGGCCGGGCTGCCGGCCGGACGGCTGGACCTGCTGGTGCACGGCTGGATCTACCACCAGGGCCACGACTTCTGGTCCCCCGCGCACTATGTCGCCGACCGGCTGGGCGCCGGGCAGGCCGTCCCGTTCGGCGTCCAGCAGATGTGCCACGCCGGGGCGATGGCCCTGCACACCGCCGCCGGACTGCTGGAGGCCGACCCGGCGCTGAACACCGCACTGGTCACCACCGGGGACCGCTTCACCCGGCCCGGCTTCGACCGCTGGCGCAGCGACTACGACGCGGTCTTCGGGGACGCCGGCACCGCCGTCGTGCTCGGCCGCGGCGGCCCCGGACTGCGGCTGGTCGCCAGCCGGGTGGTCGCCGCCCCCGAACTCGAGTCGATGTACCGCGGCGAGGACGCGTTCTCGCCCGCCCCGCTCACCCACCGCGCCCCGATCGACGCCCGCCGCACCAAGAAGGAGTTCCTCGCCGCCGGCGGCATGGAACTGCTCCGCAAGGCCGCCCCGCCGAAGGTCCGCGAAGCCCTGACCGGCGCACTGGAGGACGCCGGACTCGCCGCCCGCGACCCGCGGATCCGCGCCGTGCTGCTCTCCCGCCTCGGCCCCAAGACCATCGACCTGCTCTACCGGCCGGTGATGACCGAACTGCTCGACGCCGAACTCGTCCACCTCGGCGCGCGCACCGGCCACCTCGGCGGCGGCGACGCCCTCGCCAACCTCGCCGACCTGGACCGGCTGGAGCTGCTGGCACCCGGCGAGTCGGCGCTCTGCTTCGCCGGCGGCGGCGGCTTCACCTGGTCCTGCATGGTCGTCGAACGCCCCGCCCGCTGACCGTCCGGAACTTTCCCCGCGTCAGGTGTATCCGCGGCCCCGGCACCCCGCTCTGTCCTGGTGAGCCCGGGGGAGCAGCACCCCCGGCCACCGGACGGGCGACACAGGAGGACAAGCGATGTCCGTGCTGGACGAGGCGACGACGGGAACCGTCCCGCTGACGCGGCAAGAGGCCGAGCGGATCTGGAACGGCTGGCTGCGCATGTGGAACGAGGACCCGTCCCACGCGCGCACGATCATCGCCCCGACGTACCGGCTCCACCTGCCGACCGTCGGCGCGACCATCGACCCCGCGGACATCACCGACCCGGCCGCCATGGAGAACTGGGTCCGCGGCTTCGCCGGAAAGTTCGGCGAGCTGACCTACCGCACCGACGTCGGCCCGGTGGTCGACGGCGACCTGCTGGTCGTCCGCTGGTACGGCACCGCGATCTGCAAGGGCCTGACCGGCTGGCCCCGCGACGTCGCCGGCCGCCCGATCCGCTGGGTCGGCGTGGACATCCTGCGGGTCGCCGACGGCGTGATCACCGAGGCCTGGACGCAGGGCGCCGAGACCACCGAGGGCGCCGGGCCGGCTGTTCGGGAAAGCAGCGCCGCGTGAGCGCCGACACCCGCGAGAGCGGCATCGAACTGTTCCAGCGGTGGACCGGGATGTGGAACGGCGACCTGACGATCGCCGACCGCATCCTCGCCCCCGCCCTGCGCGTCCGGTTCGGCAACGCGCTGCCCACCGTCGACAGCGACGCCTTCGGCACCCCCGAGGACGTCAAGGGCTTCGTCAAGCTGTTCCGCGACTCCCACACCGACTTGCGCTACTTCGTCGAGGGCACCCCCGTGGTCGAACTGGCCTCCCCGGGCGGCCCCGGCACCCACCAGGTGGTCAGCCGCTGGTACAGCGCCTACCGCGGCCCGGGCGGCAAGCCCGTCGCCAACAGCGGCATCGACCAACTGGCCTTCCGCGACGGCCTGATCACCGAAGTCTGGTCGGTCACCGGAAACCGCACGTTCGCCACCGTCGGCGCTGTCGGCGCCCTCAACGGCTGATCCCGAACCCACGCTCCCGAGAGGATCCACGCTCATGGCCCAGTCGGTGGAGGAACTCCCCACGACAAAGGTGGCGGCGCCCGTCGCGCCGCCCGAAGACCGGTCGGTGGCCCGCCGCCGGATGCTCACCTTCCTGGTGCTGTGCGCCGGGTTCGTGATGACCCAGCTCGACATGATGATCGTCAACGTGGCCTTCCCGGCCCTGGAACACGAGTTCCGCGGCTCCACCGTGGCCGGCCTGTCCTGGACGCTGAACGCCTACACCATCGTCTTCGCCGCCCTGCTGGTGCCGGCCGGACGGCTCTCCGACCGCTCCAGCCGCAAGGGCGGCTTCCTGATCGGCCTCGGCCTGTTCACCGTCGCCTCCGCGCTGTGCGCGATCGCCCAGAACGTGCCGGAGCTGGTCGCCGCCCGCGTCCTGCAGGCGGCCGGCGCCGCGGCCATGGTGCCCACCGCGCTCGGCCTGCTGCTGGCCGCCTACCCGGCGGAGAAGCGCGGCGGCGCGATCCGCGCCTGGACCGCCGTCGGCGGCATCGCCGCGGCCATCGCCCCCATCCTCGGCGGCTCGCTGGTGAACCTGGACTGGCGCTGGATCTTCCTGGTGAACCTGCCGTTCGGCATCGCCGCGCTGCTCGTCGGCCGCCGCGTGCTGCCCGCCAACCAGGAGCCCGCCACCGGCCCGGTGCCGGACCTGTTCGGCGCGGTCTTCCTGATCCTCGGCATCGCCTCGCTGGCCCTCGGCCTGGTCAAGGCCCCCGAGTGGGGCTGGGGTTCGGTGAACTTCGTCGGCGCGATCGCCGTCGCGGTGGCGTCCTTCGCCGCCTTCTTCGTCCGCTCCGCCCGCCACGCGCACCCGGTGCTGCCGCTCGGCCTGCTGAAGCTCCGCTCGTTCAGCATCGCCAACGTGCTGGCGCTGACCTTCAACATCGCGTTCGCCGCGATGCTGTTCTCCTTCATGCTGTGGGCCGAGACGGTCTGGGGCTACTCCGCCCTGAAGACCGGTCTGGCGCTGGCCCCCGGCACCTTCCTGATGCCGCCGCTGGCCTTCTCGGTCGGCAAGCTGGTCAAGCGCTTCGGCGTCACCGCGGTGATCACCACCGGCTGCGTGCTGCTGACCGGCGCGCTCGCCTGGTGGGCGGCGCTGGCCGCGGCCGACGCCTCGTACTGGTCGATGCTGCTGCCCGGCGCGGTGCTCGCCCCGGTCGGCACCATCCTGGTGATCACCGCGCTGGTCGGCGTGGTCACCCGGGACCTGCCGGCGCCGTCCTACGCGACCGGATCGGCCGTCAACATGATGGTCCGGCAGATCGGCCTGACCGTCGGTGTGTCGGTGTTCATCGCGGCCTTCGGCACCCCGCACGGCGTCGCCGAGACGGTCAAGGCGTTCCAGCACGGCTGGGTCGTCACCGCGGCACTCGCTGGGGCCGCGGCCCTGGTCGCCCTGCTGCTGGCCGCCCTGCCCAAGGAGACCGCCGCGGCCAAGGGCTGAACCGACCGCTCCCGCCACCTCCGCAGAGCCGCCGCGCCCCGCCCGGGCGCGGCGGCTCCGGCACGTTCCGGACTCCGTACGAACGGGTCGAACGGGTGGGCGACGGGCTGTATCCGGGCGGCCGGGCGCGGATCTGTACGGGTGTAGAGGGCACCACCGCCACCGCACCCGCAAGGAGTCGCACACCATGAGGTTCACCAACAAGATCGGCATCAAGTCGGCCGCCACCTGGCTCCCGGAGACCGTCGAGACGATCGAGGAGCGGATCGCGGCGGGCCTCTGCGACGCCGAACGCGGCGAGGCCATGGGCATCACCGAGGTGCCCGTCAGCGCCGACCTGGCCGGCCCCGAGATGGCCGTGCTGGCCGGCCGCAAGGCCCTCGCGGCGGCCGACTGGGACCCGGCGAAGATCGGCTTCCTGGCCCACGCCAGAGTGTTCCACCAGGGCCACGAGAAGTGGTCCTACGGCCACTTCGTCGCCAACGGGGTGGGCATATCCGACCGGGCCTTCCCGTTCGGCATCGAGCAGCTGTGCAACGGCGGGGCCGCCGCCCTGCACCTGGCCGCCGCCCACCTGATCGCCGACCCGGACCTCGAGTCCGCCATGACCACCACCGGCGAGCGCTTCTTCGCGCCGGTCTGGGACCGCTGGGCGCAGCACCCCTGCATCGGCTACGGCGACGGCGGCACCGCCGTCCTGCTCGGCCGCGAGGCCCGCCCGGACGACGCGCTGCACCTGCTGGCGCTCACCCACTCCACCGCGCACGAGATGGAGAGCATGGAGCGCGGCGACAACCCGTTCAGCCAGTACCCGATGCAGCACTCCAAGACCTGGCCGACCAACGCGCAGCGCGGCGAGTTCAACGACCGCATGGGCGAGAACCACTTCCCGGACGCCGCCCGGCGGCACACCCAGATCTCCCTCGACCGGGGCCTCGCGGAGGCCGGCCTGGAGCACGACGACCCGCGGATCAAGTACATCACCATCTCCCGGGTCGGCCCCGGGCTCCAGGAGATGATGTACGGCCCGGCGCTCAGCACCGTGAAGGCCCAGCAGATCAACCTGGGCACGAAGACCGGCCACATGGGCGCCGGCGACCTGCCCGCCAACCTGGCCGACCTGATCTCCCAGGACCTGCTGGCCCCGGGCGAGTTCGCCATCATGTGCAGCGCCGGCGGCGGGTTCACCTGGACCACCTCGATCGTCCAGCGCCCGGAGCGCTGAGCCGCCTCCGCCCCGGGGCCGGCCCCCACTCCGGCCCCGCCCCCGCCCCTTCCTCCGCCCCTTCCGGACCCCCACCCGGATCCTGGCCCGGACCCCCACCCGGGCCCCGGAACGGCCGTCCCACCGGCCGCCCGCGCGCCGCCCCGCCCGGTCCTCCCCCCTCGGACCGGGCGGGGGCGGCGCACGTCCTGTTCCACTGCCTTCAGCTGAGGAGAAGTCATGAGTCGGACCCCCGCCCCGGAACGCGTCGTGGTCGGGATCAGCGGCGCCACCGGAGTGGTCTACGGCATCCGGATGCTGCAGGCGCTGCGGGTCCTCGGCGTGGAGAGCCACCTGGTGATGTCCCGGGCGGCCAGACTCACCCTCTCCTACGAGACCGAGCTGACCGTCAAGGAGGTGCAGGCCCTCGCGGACGTCCACTACGGCCCCGAGGACGTCGGCGCGGCCGTCTCCAGCGGCTCCTTCCGCACCGCCGGAATGGTGGTCGCGCCCTGCTCGGTGAAGTCGCTCGCGCAGATCGCCACCGGCTCCTGCGACACCCTGCTGGCCCGGGCCGCCGACGTCACGCTCAAGGAGCGCCGCCGGCTGGTGCTGATGGTCCGGGAGACCCCGCTGACCCTCACCCACCTGCGCAACATGGCCACCGTCACCGAGAACGGCGGCATCATCGCGCCCCCCGTGCCCGCCTTCTACACCCGGCCCGACAGCCTGGACGACGTGGTCGACCAGACCGTCGGACGGGTGCTGGACCTGTTCGGCCTGGACACGTCCGGATTCCCGCGCTGGGGCGAGTTCCCCCGGAACGCCCGGCACCAGACCATCGAGACCGCCTGCCCGGCGGAGTGGGAAGCGAGCGTGACCCGGTGACCCGGAAGCACCTGAAGAGCCTGCGCGAGTACCTGGACGCGCTCGCCGAACTCGGCGACCTCCGCGAGGTCGCCGAACCCGTCGACACCGAGCTGGAGATCGGTGCCGTCATCCGGCGCGCCGTCGAACGCAACGACCCGGCACCGCTGTTCACCGCCGTCACCGGACACGCCCCCGGCTTCCGGGTGCTCGGCAACCCCGGCGCGCTCAGCTCCCTGCCCGGCGCCCGGTGGGCCCGCGCCGCGCTCTCCCTCGGCCTGCCCGTCGACAGCCACCCGCTGGAGATCGTCGAGGAGTTGGCCGGCGCCCAGCGGCTCACCCCGATCGCCCCGGTGATCGTCGAGGACGCGCCCTGCCAGCAGAACGTGCTGCTCGGCGAGGACGCCACCCTGGACGCCTTCCCGGTGCCGCTGATCCACGACGGCGACGGCGGACGCTACATCAACACCTGGGGCGCGATCGTGGTGCGCACCCCCGACGGCACCTGGACCAACTGGTCGATCGCCCGGATCATGAAGGTCGACGGCCGCACCATGGCCGGCATGATCAACCCGCCGCAGGACCTCGGCAAGATCTTCAAGCTCTGGCAGGAGCGCGGCGAACCGATGCCGTACGCGCTGGTCCAGGGCTGCGAGCCGGCCGTCCCGTTCGTCTGCGGCATGGGCCTGCCGTCCGGCGTGGACGAGGCCGGCTACCTTGGCGCCTTCTTCGGCGAGGCGCTGGAGACGGTCCGCTGCAAGACCGTCGACCTGGAGGTCCCGGCCAGTGCGGAGATCGTCATCGAGGGCCACGTGTCCCTCGACGAGACCGTGCCGGAGGGGCCGATGGGCGAATTCCTCGGCTACGTCTCCGGGCAGCCCCGGCAGCGCAACGTCTTCCGGATCAGCGCCATCACCCACCGGGACGACCCGGTCCTGCCGGTGGTCTCGGCCGGCAAGCCCGTCGAGGAGGACCACACCGGCGTCGGACTGACCTACTCCGCCGTCGCCCTGACCAACCTGCGGGAGGCCGGGCTGCCCGTCACCGCCGCCTGGATGGTCCCCGAATCCGCCGTCAACCTGCTCGCCATCACCGTCCCGCGGGACTGGCGCGAACGCTCCGCCGGCGCCTTCACCACCACCCGGATGCTGACCCGCGCCCTCGCCCGGGTCGGCCTCAGGGCCAAGGTCGGGTTCTGGCTCAGCCGGGTCCTGGTGCTCGACGACGACATCGACCCGACCGACCTGCGCGACCTGCTCTGGGGCTTCGCCACCCGCTGCCACCCCGGGCGCGGCGAACTGCGCCTGGAGGACGAGCGGGTGACACCGCTGCACATCTTCTACAGCCAGGAGGAGATCCTGTCCGGCAGCGGACCGAAGACCGCCTACGACTGCCTGCTGCCCTGGGAGCCGGAGAAGCGGCCGCGCTCCACCGCGTTCAAGGACAACTTCACCGAGCCGGTGCGCCGCCGCGCGCTGGAGCTCTGGCCCTGAACCGGGCACCGGCGACGCGCAGGGCCCCACGGAGTCTTCCGTGGGGCCCTGCGCTGTGCGGTCAGGTCCAGGCCGGCACCGGGGCCTCCAGCCGGCTGAACACGCCCAACTGGTCGTCGGACAGCCAGTACCCGTCGAACCGGCCGTCCGGCCCGATCCGCAGCACGTCCGTGCCGCTGTACGCCACCCGCGTGCCGGGCGCGGCCCGCGCGCCCAGCGCCGTGCCGCCGTCCCAGACGCCCTCGCAGCGCCAGCGGGCCACCAGGTAGCGGCGGCCGTCCGGGCCGGAGACGGCGAACGGGCCCAGTTCGGTGCTGAACCGGGCGTCCCGGAAGGCCGAGCGGAAGTCCACGATCCACGTCGCCAGCGCCGCACCGTCGGTGAGCGTGCCCTCCTCGGGCATCCCGACCCGCGGCAGCCGGGCCTCCAGCCGCTCGCCCACCAGGTCGGCGGCGGCGGCGAAGTCGCCGTTCCACAGGTCGACCCAGCGTTCCCACAGTCGCTCCATCGGTCCCTCCCTCGATTCGTCTCTTTCGAACAGAGCGGCCCGGCAAGCCTGTTGGGACAGGTATCCAGGGGCCGGTCCGGAGGCTCTGTACAGGTGTCGGGACCACAGCGAACAAGGAGAGAAGACCCATGACCGAGTCGGCACCCCGGACCGCGATCGTCACCGGTGGCAGCCGCGGCATAGGCCGGGCCGTCGCACTCCAACTGGCCGCGGAGGGCTACCACATCGCGTTCTGCGGCCGCCGGGAGTCCGCCGAGGCCGAGGAAACCGCCGAACTGATCCGCGCGCACGGCGTGCAGTGCCTGCCGGCCGCCCTCGACGTCGCCGACTACCAGGCCGTCGACACCTTCGTGAAACGCGCCGAGGAGGAACTCGGGCCGGTCCACGCCCTGATCAACTCGGCCGGCATCGTCAAGGACAACGCCCTGGTGATGATGCCGCTGGCCGACTGGCACGCGGTGATCGACACCAACCTGACCGGCACCTTCAACTTCTGCCGCGCGGTGGGCTTCCACATGCTCAAGCGCCGCACCGGCACGGTCGTCAACATCTCCTCGGTGGCCGGCGTCTACGGCCACGCCACCCAGGCCAACTACGCCGCCTCCAAGGCCGGCGTGCACGGCCTGAGCCGCACCTTCGCCAAGGAGATGGCCCGCTACGGGATCCGGGTCAACGTGGTGGCGCCCGGCTTCATCGAGACCGACATGACCGACGCGCTCTCCGACCGGGCCCGCGCGCAGGCGCTGTCCATCGTCCCGATGAAGCGTTTCGGCAGCGCCCAGGAGGTCGCCGAACTCACCGCCTTCCTGGTCTCCGAACGCGCCGGGTACATCACCGGCCAGGTGTTCCAGGTGGACGGCGGCGTCGCGCTGTGAGACCCGACCCCCGCCCCCAGCCGCAGCAGTGGGACGGCGTCGACGTCTGGTGGATGGCCGTCCCGTCCCGGCCGGACGGGGACGCCGGGCGCCGCACCGAGGCCTGGGCGCTCGACCTGCTCGACCGGCAGCAACTGGCCCGCGCCGCCCGGCTCAAACAGGCCGAACGCCGGCACCGGTTCGTCTCCGCGCACGCCGGACTGCGCGTCCTGCTGGCCCGCTACCTGGACCGCGAACCCGACGCGGTGGCCCTGCACCGCGCCGCCTGCGGCCGCTGCGGCGGCGCGCACGGCAAGCCCTACGCGGAGGACGGCACCCTGCACTTCTCGATGTCGCACTCGGCGGACGGCGTGCTGTACGCCTTCGCCCGCCGACCGGTCGGGGTGGACCTGGAGACCGCGCCCGTCCGGCCCGGCACCGAGGAACGGCTGGCCGGCTACCTCCACCCGCTCGAACAGCACGACCTCGCCGCCCTGCCCGCCCACGAACGGGCCGCGGCGTTCCTGCGCTGCTGGGTGCGCAAGGAGGCGTACCTGAAAGGCATCGGCGTGGGCATCGCGCACGGCGTCGACGGCGTCCGGGTCGGGCTCGGCGCCCGGCCCGGCCGGCCCGGCGCCCGCTCCGAGGGCGAGGACGGCTGGCACCTGCTCGACCTGAACGTTCCGACCGGCTTCGTGGCGGCGGTGGCGTTCCCGGGAGCGGCCCCCCGGGTCCGCAGCCGGGTACTGCCACTGCTGCGGGCCCTGGCGTGACCACTGTGCACAACGACCAGGGCCGGTTACGGTGCGGAGGAGATCCGCGCCGTGACCGGCCCGTTCTGGCAGAGGAGGCGGTTTTCCCGTGGACGACGAGATCCTGGCGATCCTGGTGCGCGAGGCGCTGGCGGACGAACCCCCGGCCGCCCTGGTCGACCTGGTGGCCTCCTGGCCCCCGCCGGTCGCCCCGGCCGAGGCGGACTGACGGCTCAGCGGCGTTCCGCCCTGCGGGCGGCCTCCAGCTCCTCGGCGAGGCGGCGCAGCGCCCGGCCGCGCAGCGGGCCGACCGAGCCCCGGGCCACGCCCAGCACCCGGCTGATCTCGTCGTACCCCGGCGCCGGGTCGGCGCTCAGCAGGGTCAGCAGGGCCTGGTCGCGGGCCGGGAGCCGGCGCAGCGCGGTCAGCACCTCGGTGCGGCGTTCGTCGCGAAGCAGCGCGTGGTCCGGCGCTTCGGACTGGTCCGCGGCGGCGGCGCCGCGTTCGAACTCGGTGCTGTCGCCGATCGGCAGGTAGCGGCCGGTCCGGGAGACCTGCTTGAGGCTCTCGCGGCGGGCGCAGGTGGTCAGCCAGTCGGGGAACCGGTGGGGTTCGCGCAGGTTCGCCAGGTGCTGGTACACCCTCAGCCAGGTGAGCTGGTAGACCTCCTCGCAGTCCGCCGAGGACAGGCGGTGCGAACGGGCGATCTTCCAGACCAGCGCGGAGTACCGCTCGACCAGCGCCCGCCAGGCCGGCTGCGCGCCGGCCAGGCAGTCGCGCACGAGCTCGGCCGTACCGAGGTCGGCGGTCACGGTGGGCTGTCCGACGGACATGGGTCTCGCCTCCTGTTCCGGTGAGTTGGGGAGAAGAAGTCATCGGCGGCACCCCGGGGCCGCCGTCGCCTGCCGGGGTGCGGCGGCGGCGGCCCCGGGCCGTACGGTCAGCGCCGCAGCACCAGGCAGCCGACCTGGCCGTCGGGGGACAGCGAGGTGACCAGCGCGACGCTGCCCGCCGGGGCCTGCTCGCGCTCCCAGACCGCGAGCACCGCGGCGATCTGCACCGCGCCGCCGGCGCTGAAGCTCTCGCCCAGCACCCGCTTGGCCCGCAGCACCCGCTCCGGCAGGGCGCCGAGGACGCGGGCCACGGCCCGTTCCTCGATCCGCTCCAGGCCGCTCTGGCCGCTCGCGCCCAGCGAGAGCGCGCCGACCTCGGCCGGGGCGACGCCGCTGCGCTCCAGGGCCGACCCGACCACCCGGGCGAGGGCCGCCGACAGGCCGCCGGAGGCCACGTCCGTCCCGCCGAAGCCGACCTCGCAGGCCAGTGCCTCGGCCAGCGTCCGGCGGCCGGACTCCCGTGCGGCGTCCGCCGGTTCGAGCAGCAGCAGGGCCGCCGCCTCGCCGACCGCGGCCCCCGGGGCGAGGGCCCCGGAGCGGTGCCAGCCCCAGGCGCTCTGCGCGCAGAACTCCTCGACGCCGCCGACCAGCAGCCGGTCCGCGTGGCCCTGGCGCAGCGCGTTGCGGGCGTACTTGACGGCCTGCAGGCCCGACAGGTGCCCGCCGGCCAGGGTGGCGTTCACCCCGTGCAGGCCGTGCCGGATGGCGACCTGCCCGGCGGCGCAGTTCATCACCGTGTTCGGGAACAGGCCCGGGTTCACCAGGTAGGGCTTCTCCAGTTCGAGCGTCTCTCGCGAGTACTCGCTGGAGCTGCGGATCGAACCGGTGCTGGTGCCGAGCACCACGCCGCTGCGGGCGGTGGTGACCGGGCCGGACTCCGGGGTGCCTGCCGCGGCGACGTCCAGGGCGAGCCGGGTGGCGATCAGCGCCAGCTTGGTGGTGCGGTCGAGCTGGCGGTTGCCCTTCTTGCCGAGGAGTTCGGCGACCGGCAGTTCCGGCGCCACCCGGACCGGCCGCGGCGGCAGCGTCTCGGCGGTCACGTCCGCCGGGTCGCCGCCCGCCACCGGGGCGCCCGCCAGGGCCGCGCCGAGCGCGTCCAGGCCGAGCCCGGCGGGGGTGACCACGCCGGCCGCGGTGATCGCCAGCGGTTCGACGGCGACAGCCGTTGCCGTGGTCATGCGACCCTCCCGAAGACGGTGATGGCGTTGTTGCCGCCGAAGGCGAAGCCGTGGTTCTGGACGATCCGCGGTGAGGCCGGCCGGGCGGTGTTCGGGACGGGGTCGACGCCGGGGCCGAGGGCCGGGTCCACCTGCCGCAGGTTCGCGGTCGGCGGCAGGAAGCCCTCGTGCACCGCCATGCAGCAGATCAGCGCGCCGAAGCCGCTGGCCGCGCCCATGGTGTGGCCGATCATCGACTTCAGGGAGCTGATCGGCGGCAGCCGGTCGCCGAACACCTCGCGGACGGCGGCCACCTCGGTGGAGTCGTTGGTGCGGGTGCCGGTGCCGTGGGCGCAGACGTAGTCGACCTCCTCGGGGGTGACGCCCGCGCTGCGCTGCGCGGCCCGGATGCAGGCGGCGATGCTGGTCGGGTCCGGGTGCACCATGTGCTCGGCGTCGCAGTTGACGCTGTAGCCGAGCATCTCGGCGTAGATCCGGGCGCCGCGGGCCACCGCGTGGTCGTAGCGCTCCAGCAGCAGCGCGACGCCGCCCTCGGCGGTGAGGATGCCGGCCCGGTCCGCGTCGAACGGCCGGGACACCTCCTCGGCGAGCGCGCCGAGCCGGTAGAAACCGGCGTGCGCCCAGCGGTTCACCGAGTCGGCGCCGCCCGCGATCATGTAGTCGGCCTCGCCCGAGGAGACCTGGTCGAAGGCGTAGCCGAGCGCGTAGTTGCTGGCCGAGCAGGCCGTCGCCAGGGTCAACGCCTCGCCGGTCAGGCCGAGTTCGGTGTTGACGGCGGCGGCGATCCGCTGGGCCGGGGCGGCGGCGACGGTGCCCGGGGTGAGCGACTTCAGCTCGCCGGACACCCACTCGCCGACCAGCTGCTCGATCACCGCCGACTCGCCGCTGGTGGTGCCGATCACCGAGCCGGCCCGCGCGGCGGCGAGCTGCTCGGCGGTCAATCCGGCGTCCTCGACCGCCATCCGGGCCGCCGAGGCGGCGAACTGGCCGCTGCGGCCCCAGACTTCGGGGTCGATCCGGCGCAGCCACTGCTTCGGGTCGAAGTCGTGCACCTCACCGGCGTGGACGTGCGGGAAGCCGGTGGTGTCGAAGCTGCGGATCTCCGAGGTGGTGCGGCGTCCGGCCCGGACCGACTCGGTGAAGGCGGTGACGCCCAGGCCGGCGCTGCTGACCGCGCCGAGCCCGGTGACCACGACCCGCTGGTGGTCGGGGCGGTTGCGGGTGGGCTGCTCGCGGGTGGTCTGCTCGCGGATGGGCTGCTTGCGGGTGGTCTGCTCAGGCATCGCCGCCGCCGACCTGGTGACGGGCGACGATCACGTAGACGTTCTCCAGGCTGGTCAGCTCGACCAGGTCGTCCTGCGGGATGGCCACGCCGAGGTCGCGCTCGATCCGGGCGAGGATCTCGATGGCGAGCAGCGAGTCGGCGCCGTGGTCGTCCACGAAGTGGCTGGAGAGGGTCAGTTCCTCGGGCTCCAGCTCCAGGACGTCGAGGACGATCTCGCGGATCAGCTCGGCCTGGGCGTCGGTCAGGGTGGTGGTGGGCGTGCTCATGGCGGTGTCCTCTTCCGGGTTCGTGGCGGTGGGTTCGGGGTGGGGCGGGGCCGTCAGGCCGTCGGGGTGAGCCGGGCCGGGTCCGGCCGGCGGCTCGCCGGGGCGGGGGGCTTCTCGCCCAGGTGCCGCAGATTGACCAGCAGGGCGCGGAACATCGCCGGGACGGACAGGAACTTCAGCGGGCCGATCAGCCGGGACGCGAACAGGTGCATGTGCCGGGCGGTCACCGCGTCCCGGGCCGCGCCCGCGAACATCAGCCGCTCGAACGGGTTGAACGCCCGGCCGCTCGCGTAGTCCGAGATCAGGTGCCGGTGACCGCCGAGCTGCTTGCGGTGCCGCTTGCCGTACGCCGCGACGGCCCGGTCCACGTCGCCGCCGGCGGCCAGCACCGGGCCGACCGCGTCGGCCAGCCAGGACGCCGACTCCAGCGCCCAGCCGCAGCCGACGCCCCACAGCGGGTCGCTGGCCATCGCCGCGTCACCGATCAGCGCCAGGCCCGGCGACGCCGGACGGCGGCTGAGCAGCGGGTAGTTGACGGTGCCGATGATCTTCGAGATGCGGGTGGCCCGGTCCACGTCGGGGGCGTCCGGCAGGTTCCGGACGAAGTCCAGGTAGGCGCCCTCCAGGTCCTTCTTGAACTCCGGCAGCTTCTTCCGGTCCGGGATCACCGCGACGACCGTCACGCCGTCGTCGTTCGGCATCGCGTACGCCACGTCCGGCTCCAGGAACCAGCACTGGGTGATGCCGCCGGCCAGCTCCAGGTTCTCGAAGTGCGCGAAGTAGCTGAACCGCTGGTTCTCCACGGTCTTCACCGGGATCCCGGCCAGCCGCGCGGTCGCCGAGTCCTTGCCGTCCGCGCCGACCACCAGCCGGGCCCGCAGCTCGAACTCCCGCTTGCCGTCGCTGACCCGGACGCCCGCGGTCCGGCCGCCCTCGTCCAGCACGCCGACCACGGTGTGGCCCAGCAGCAGGTCCACGCCCGGGGTGTCCGCCGCCGCCCTGCGGATCAGCGGGTCCAGGGTCTGCCGGCGCATGTTGTACGCGTACGGCAGCTCCTTGCCGTCCGGGCCCGGGCTCGGGTGGATCCAGCCCCAACGGGTCCACCAGCGTGCCTCGTTGCGTATCGCACCGGCCGACTTCAGGGTCTCGATCAGGCCCAGCCGCTCCAGCACCGGGAAGGCGTTGGGCTGCAGGTAGTGGGTGCAGAGCACCTTGTACGCCGACATGTCGGAACGCCGTTCCAGCAGCGCCACCCGGGCGCCCTGCCGGGCCAGCAGCACCGCCGCCGCACAGCCGGCGACGCTGGCGCCGCTGATCACCACGTCGTACTTCTGCTCGGTCGCGAGTGTCATGCGCTGATCGCCTCCTCGATGCGGATCCGTTCGGTGGTGGGGTCGGTGAGCCGGTCGCCCTCGAAGCCGATGCCGAGACAGCCCAGGAAGGTCAGCACCTCGGCGGCGACCTCCTCGGCCTGCTCGACCTGGCAGAAGTGGCTCAGCCGATTGCTCTGATGGACCGTCAGGTCACTGATCCGGGACCGGAGTTCACGGACCGCGGCGGGGGGCGCCGACATGTCCTTGGTGCCGCTGATCAACTGCACCGGCACGGTGATCCGGTCCAGCGTGAGGCCGGGGATGCGGGCGAGCATCGCGTAGAACTGCAGGAAGCCGTGCGGCTCGACCCGGTCCCGGATCCTGCGCTGCATCAGCTCCAGCAGCTCCGCGTCCAGCCGCTGCGCCCGCGGGCCCAGCTGCACCGACATGCCCTCGGTCAGCACCCGGCGGAAACGGGTCACCGCCTCGGTGAAGTACTCCGGGTCCACCGCGCGGTCGTGCGGCCGGTAGACCGGCGCGACCAGCACCGCCGGCGCCTTCACCGCCGGGACGTCCCGGGCCAGCAGCTCCAGCAGCGAACTGGCGCCGAACGAGTGCGCCACCAGCGCGGTGGCCGGCTCCTCCAGCAGCTCCAGCGCCCGCTCCAGCCAGACCGCGGAACTGCCGTGCTCGGTCCACGCGTAGCTGGAACCGGCCCGCCAGGGCAGGTCCAGCGCGCTGAGCCGCAGGCCCGGCGGGATCAGCGCGGCGAGCCGCAGCCAGGTGTCCCAGTTCTCCTCGAAACCGTGCGCCAGCACCACGTGCGGGGCGTCGTCGGGGGCGCCGGGGCGCTCCCAGATCCGCAGCGACTCGCCGCCGATGATGTGGTCGGCCGACAGTGCCCAAGGTCTGTGGCGGGGGGATCCCCGCCGCGTTGCATACACGTCCCATCACTCCTCGGCATCGTGATGATGAAGGTCCGCCGGGAGTCGGGCGGGGGACCCGGCCTCCCGGCGCCTCCACTGTCTGCCGAGGGGCCCGGGGCTGAGGAGGTGCTCCGGCCACCGTTTCCCGGCGGCGCGCGGTAGGGGGCGCACACCGGGGGCAGGGCGGCGCAGGGCAGGGCCCGGGGTGGGCCCTTGTGCGCGGGGCGGGGGCAGGTGTGGTCCGGCCACCGGCCACCGGCCCGCGGTCGCGCGGGTATGCCGACGGCCCGCCGCGTCCGGAACTCCCGTACGGCGGCGGGCAGTTCGCGGCGGGGCGGGCCGGGCAGTTCGCGGCGGGGCGGGTCGGTCGGTTGGTCGGGCCGGTCGGGTCGGGGAGGGGCGGGGTCAGCCGCGGCGGGGCTCCCAGCGCAGCAGGCGGCGGGAGAGTGCGAACGACGCGGCCAGCCAGGCGGCCAGCAGCAGCAGCGACGGGGCGGCGGACGTCCAGCCGTGCAGCAGGTCCAGTTCGCGCAGCGGGCCGCCGGACCAGCTCTCCGCGCCGAACTCGCGGCCGAACCAGGCGGTGCGCAGCCCGCGGACCACCGGCGACAGCGGCAGCGCGCCCGCCGGGCCGTGCAGCCAGTCGGGCAGCGCGGAGATCGGGGTGAACACGCCCGCCCCGAACATGCACAGCACCAGCACGGGGGTGGCCACCAGCGGCGCCGTCTCGGTGGTCGGGGTCAGCCCGGAGAGCGCCACCGCCAGCACCGAGAACAGCAGGTAGCCGCCGAGCAGGGTGAGCAGCAGCAGCGCCGGATCGGCCGGCAGTGGCGCACCGAACCAGCCCACCGCGACGCCCCCCAGCACCAGCGCCTGGATCAGCACCACCACCGCGCCCGCGCCCAACTGCCCGGCGAGGACGGCACTCGGCGGGCACTCGGTGCCGCGCAGCCGCTTGAGCACCAGCTCCTCGCGGCGCGCCACCACGCTGCTCAGCAGGTTGACGAAGGACGTGACCAGCGCCAGCCCGAGCAGCCCGACCGCCACGTACCCGGCGGCGTTCACCCCGCCGATCCACTTGCCGCGCAGCGGCGCCGCGATCAGCAGGTTGAGCAGCACCGGCAGCAGGAACCCGATGAAGGTGGAGCGCCGGTTGCGCCAGAACACCTTCCAGGAAAGGCCGAACTGACCCTTGGCGTACGCGAACCAGCTCATCGGGACGCTCCCTCGGCGACGGCGTGGTGGTGGGCGGCGTGGTGCTGGCCGGCGTGGTGGTGGTGGTCGGCGCGGTGGTGGTCGGCCATGGCGAGGAAGACGTCCTCCAGGGAGCTGGAGCGCACCTCCAGGCCGTCGAGCTCGATGCCCTGGGCGGCCGACCAGGCGTGCAGCGCGGCCAGTGCGGGCGCCGAGCGGGGCACCCGGTACACCGCCCGTCCGTCCGTCAACGACGGTGCGGAGCCGAGCAGTTCGGGGAGCGCGGCGAGCGGGCGGCCGGGCGGCAGCGGCAGGGTGATCAGGTCGCCGCGGCCGGACAGCACCTCGTCGACGGTGCCCGCGGCGGCGATCACGCCGCCGTCCATGATGGCCACCCGGTCGGCCAACTGCTGGGCCTCCTCCAGGTAGTGGGTGGTCAGCACCACCGTGGTGCCGGCCGCCCGCAGTTCCTCGACCAGCTGCCAGGTGGTGCGGCGGGCCTCCGGGTCCATGCCGGTGGTGGGCTCGTCCAGGAACAGCAGCTCGGGGTCGTTCAGTACCGCCAGCGCCAGGTCCAGCCGGCGGCGCTCGCCGCCGGACAGCTGGCCGACCCGGGTGCCGGCCTTCGGCTCCAGCGCCACCCGGGCCAGTACCTCGGCGGTGGGCCGGGCCCGGCTGGTGAAGGTGCGCCAGCAGTCGACGGTCTCCTTGACCGTCAACTCCTGGAAGAACCCGCCCTCCTGGAGCATCGTGCCGGTCCGCCGGCGCACCCGGGCGCCCGCCGTGAACGGGTCCAGGCCGAACACCCGGACGGTCCCGGAGGTCGGCGGGTGGTAGCCCTCCAGCACCTCCAGGGTGGTGGTCTTGCCCGCGCCGTTGGTGCCGAGCAGAGCGAACAGCTCACCGCGGGCGATGGCGAAGGAAATGCCGCGCACCGCCTGGTATTCGCCGTAGCTGCGCCGCAGATCCACTACCTCCACGGCCGGGGAATTCTCGGAAAGAGGTGTCATGACTGCAGCGTGACGGGTGCGCGCGGTTATCTGCAAGTAGCGCATCGTCGCAGGTCGGAGTATGTGCAAAATGTCATCCAGGGCGGTGACATTTACGCTCCCGGGAATCTGACATCTCCTACTGCACAGGCTTTCGCGGCCCGGCCATAGTTGAGACATCGCCGAGAGCGGAACCGGAGAAAAGCGAAACCGGGAAAGCGAAAGGCGGCAAAAGAAAACCGAGGCGACCGACCCGAGAAGCGGGCCGGCGCCGCGAAACAGAAGGAGATTCCCATGGCGCAGAACGAGATCGAGAAGGACGAGCAGTTCGACATCGAGGTCGAGGAGCTGGACACGGTCAGCGGCGGCGCGGCCTCCTCGCTGATGTGCATGGCCTGCCCGGTGTCCTGCTTCAGCTCGGTGGTGCTCGAGTCCGAGTAATTCGGGATCTGTGCGGGGGTGGTCCGCCCCGGCGGCCCACCCCCGCACCCACCCGGCCCAACCCCGTTGCCCCACCGTCGGATTGAAGGAGAGCCGGGCATGGACAGCCTCCGGCACGAGCTGATGCGGTTCATCCAGGAGCCCGCCGCTCAGCAGGACCCACCCGCGCTCTACCGCAGGCTGCTGGCCGAGGCGCCCGTCCTGGACCTCGGCCCGGCGTACGTGGTCTCCGGGCACCAGGAGATCCTCGCCGTCCTGATGAACCCCGGCACCAACGTCGACCCGACCAGCGTCGGACTGCCCCGGGCGGGCAACACCGCGCTGATCAAGGTGATCGACCGGATGCTGCCGATGCGCGACGGCGCCGACCACACCCGGCTCAAGCGGCTCGCCACCGCCGCGTTCAGCCACCGCCGGCTGGAGCAGATCCGCGAGCGGATCGAGACCACCGCCGCCCGGCTGCTCGCCCCGCTGATCGACGCCGGCTCCTTCGACCTGGTCGCCGACCTCGCCGTGCCGCTGCCGGTGGCGGTCTCCTGCGCCATCCTGGACATCCCCGACGCCGAGCACGACCGGATCACCGGCTGGGCCGCGCTGATCACCCGCTCCTTCCTCGACCCGTTCGGGGCCGGGCCGGGGGCCGCCGAGCTGGACGCCGAGTTCGCCGAATTCCGCGCCTACGTCGAGGAGTTGTGCGCCGAGCGGGCCGCCAGGCCCGGGGACGACCTGATCTCCCGGCTGACCGTCGCCCGCGACCAGGGCCGGCTCGACACCGAGGAACTGCTCGCCTTCGTGGTGATGCTGCTGGCCAACGGCCTGGAGACACTCACCGCCGGACTGGCCGTCGCCGCCTGGGAGTTGATCCGCACCCCCGGCCTGGCGGAGCGCGTTCGCACCGAACCCGCCTTCGCCGCCGCCGTGTTCGACGAGGCTCAGCGCCTCGGCAGCCCCGTCCGCGCCAGTGCCCGGGCGCTGACCCGCGAGATCGCCCTCGGCGGCAGCGTGATCCCGGCCGGCCGGGTCGCCGTGCTGCTGTACGCCGCCGCCAACCGCGACCCGCGGCGCTTCACCGACCCCGACCGCTTCGACCCCGACCGCGCCGAGCGCCAGCACCTCGCGTTCGGCCACGGACCGCACCACTGCCTCGGCGCCCCGCTCTCCCTGATCGCCGGCGCGGCCGTCCTGCGCGGACTCGCCGAGGCCGACCTGACACGGGAGTTGAGCACCCCGCTGACCGACGCCACCGCCCGCCGCCACGAACAGTTCGCCTTCGGCGGCATCCGCGAACTGCCGGTCGAATGCCCGCTGCGCGAGCCCGCGCTGGGGGTGGCGGCATGAGCACCGTGACGGAACCCCAGGACACCGCGGCCACCGAGCGCTCGCAGGCCGCCGTCGCCGCCGCGCGGGCCGCCGCCGTGCTGGAACCCGGACTCGACCAGCCGGTGCGGCTGGTCGGCGCGCGGCTCCGGCTGGCCGGCATCGCGCTGGCGCTGGCCGTCGGCGCGGGCGCGGGCTGGGCGGTGTGGGGCAGCCTGCCGAACGCCATGACGGTGCACGCCGTCCTCGCGCACGGCACCGCACCGGTGCGGGTCTCCGCGCCGCACGGCGGCAGCGTGGCCGCGTTCCTGGTCCGCCCGGGCCAGCCGGTGACGGCCGGGCAGGCGCTGGCGCGGCTGGCCGGCCCGGACGGCACCACCGAACTGACGGCCCCCGTCGCCGGCACGGTCAGCGCCCTGCTCGCCGCGCCCGGCGCCCAACTCGCGACCGGAGCGCCGGTGCTGGCCCTGGACCCGGCCGACGCGCCGGCCACCGTCCGGCTGGTGTTCGACAACCCGAAGGACGCCGCGAAGCTCAGCCCCGGCCGGCCCGTCCTGGTACCGGTGCCCGGCGGGGGAGCGGTGCAGGCGGTCGTCGACCGGATCGACCCGCTGCCCGTCCGCGCCGACACCCTCGACGGCACCCTGCCCGTCGCCGTCCCCGGCCTGCCCACCGGCTCCGCCCCCGTCTGGGTGGCGTACGCCCGCCTGCCCCAGGACGTCCCGCTGGCCGACCCGCTGGCCGTGGACGTCCGGGTCGACCTCGGCAGCCGCCACCCGTACCAGGCCGTGTTCGGGAAGGAGGCCACCCGATGAAGCCCACCGCGGTCAGGACCGTGGAGCCGCCCGCGGCGGCCGAACGCGAGACCACCAGCGGCCCCGCGCCCGCACCGAAGCCCGGTCGGACGTCAACCGCCAAGCGACGCAAGCACATTCGCACGCCCGTGGTCCCGCAGATGGAGGAACAGGACTGCGGCCCCGCCTGCCTGGCAGTGGTGCTGGGCGCGTTCGGACGACGGGTGACGCTGCACGAGGCGTCGCGCGCCTGCGGGGTCAGCCGGGACGGGGTGAGCGCGGCATCGGTGGCGCGCGCCGCCGGGCGCTACGGGCTGACGACCCGGGGGCGCCGGGTGGTGCGCGGGGACGACCGGCTGGCGGGGCTCGGCGCGGTGCCGGTGCCGTCGATGGTGCTGATGACCGGCCCGCACTACGCGGTGTTCGAGGGCATCAAGCGCGGCCGGGTGTACGTCAACGACCCGTCGCTGGGCTCCTACTCGGCCACCCCGGCGGAGTTCTGGGCCACCTTCGCGGGTATCGCCGTCGGCTTCGAGCCCGGCCCGGACTTCGAACCCGGCGGACGCCGCTTCCCGCTGCTGCGCGCCCTCGCCGCCCGCATGCGGCCGTACGCCTGGCCGCTGCTGGTCGCGGTGCTGGTCGGCATGGTGACGACGGTGCCGGGCGTGGGTGGCGCGTTCCTGCTGCGCACCTACCTGGCCGCCGTGGTCAACGGCGGCGCGGACGGCTGGGCGGTGCCGCTGACCGCGGCCGGCCTGTCCGTCGCGGGGCTGGTGCTGGCCGGGAACTGGCTGCGCTCGGCGATGGTCAACCGGGTGCTGGAGGCGATGGCCGCGAGCTCGTCCGCCGCCTTCCTGTGGCGGATGCTGCGGCTGCCCGGCGCGTTCTTCCACCGGCGGCAGCTCGGCGGACTGGTCACCCGGGTGCAGCTCAACGACGGCCTGGCGAACCTGCTGTCCTACCGGCTCGCCGGCGCCGCGTCCTCGCTGGCCTCCGCCGCCGTGCACCTGACGGCACTGGTCTGGCTGGCCCCGAAACTCGCCGCGATCCCGGTCGCCGTCGCGGTGCTGGACACCCTCGCGCTGCGCTCCGCCGACCGGCGACGCGGCGGCCTGATCCACCGGCTGCACGGCGAGAACCACAAGCGCGACGGGGTGGCGTTCGCCGGGGTGTCGGCGATCGAGACGGTCAAGGCGGAGGGTGCCGAGGACGCGCTGTTCCGCTCCTGGGCGGGCTGGCAGGCCCGCGCCGCGCACACCGGCCAGCGGGTCTCCGACGCCGTCCTGGTGCCGCTCTCGCTGCCCGGCGCGCTCAACTCGGCCGCCGCCGCCGTCACACTCGTCGCCGGCACGGTGCTGCTGCTGGCCGGATCGCTCTCCTTCGGCACCCTGCTGGCGTTCCTGCTGCTGCTCAACGGCTTCCTCCTGCCGGTCTCCCAACTAGTCGGCACCGGAGCCGAGTTCACCATCGCCAGGGCGCAGAACGCACTGCTGGAGGACATCTCGACCAGCGAGGTCGACCCGTACCTCGCGCCGGTGCTCGACAGCCCCGCCGAACCCGTCCGGCTGCGCGGCGAACTCGAGCTGCGCGACCTGGAGTTCGGCTACGACCCGAACCGGCCGCCCGCACTCTCCGGCATCTCGCTGCGGATCACCCCCGGCGAGTGGGTCGCCGTGGTCGGCGCCTCCGGCAGCGGCAAGTCCACGCTGGCCCGGCTGGCGGCGGGCGTACTGCGCCCCTGGAAGGGCGCGGTGCTGCTCGACGGGCGCCCCCGCGACGACTGGCACCGGGGCATCGTCACCGGCCAGATCACCTACGTGGAACAGCAGTTGAGGCTCTTCGAAGGCACCGTCCGGGAGAACCTGACGCTCTGGGACCCGGCCGCCGACGAGGACGCCCTGCACCGGGCCCTCGCCGACGCCGAGGCCGCCGACCTGGTCCGCCGCCGCGGCGGACTGGACGCCCCGATCGACGAGGACGCCCGCAACTGGTCCGGCGGCGAACGCCAACGCCTGGAACTGGCCCGCGCGTTGGCCCTCGACCCGGCCCTGCTGGTGCTCGACGAGGCGACCAGCGCACTCGACGCGCACACCGAGGCAGCCGTCAACGAGCACCTGCGCCGGCGCGGCGTCAGCTGCCTGCTGCTGGCCCACCGGATCAGCACCATCCAGGCCGCCGACCGCGTCGTGGTGCTCGCCGGGGGCCGCATCGTCCAGCAGGGGCCGCCCGCAGAACTCGCCGAACAGGACGGCCCGTACCGGGAGTTGCTGCGCGAGGCCGAAGCGGACGACACCGCCGAGATCGCCGAGACCACCGCCACCGACACCACCGAGAACCGCCCCGCCCGAACGGAGGAGCAGGCATGAGCACCGCCACCGCCGCCCCCCGGGGCGGGACACAGACCGCCGCGGCGGACACCGAGCGCGACCCGGCGACCCGGGCCGACGCCACCGCGGCCGCCAACCGGACCGCACTCGCGGACGCGTTGGCCGCACTGGGAACCGCCGCCACCACCCGTCCGCACACCGTCCCGCGCCGCGGCGAGAGTTCGCCGTTCGCGCCGCGCCACCGCGCGGACCAGGCGCGGGACGTGCTGCGGGCGCTGGGGGTGGACGTTCCCGAGGAGATCCCCGCCGCCGTGCGGGACGCCGCCGATCCGGTCACCGCGCTGCTGCGCCGGGCCGGGGTGCGCTGGCGTCCCGTCACGCTGGACGGCGGGGACGAACGCGGCACGGCCGGTCCGATGGTGGCGTTCGCCGCCGAGGACGGCCGGCCGATCGCCCTGATTCCCCGGGCCGGACGGCACCGCCGCCTCGACCCGGCCTCCGAACGCCCCAAGAAGCGTCCGGAGTTGAGCCGCCAGGCGCTGCTGCTGTACCCGCCGCTGCCACCGGGGCGCCCGACCCCGGCAGTCCTGCTGCGCTTCGTGCTCGCCGTGCCCGGTGCCCGCCGGGACGTGGCGGTGCTGGGCGTGGCGGGGCTGGTGTCGGCGCTGCTCGGCCTGCTCGTCCCGCTGTCCACCGGAGTGCTGCTGCCCGGCCTGCTGCTGGCCGATCGGCACCCGGTGCGCTGGCTGGCCGTGCTGCTGGGCTCCGCGGTGGTGGCGTCCTGGCTGCTCACGCTGGTCCGCAACACCGCGGCCGTCCGGCTCACCAGCCGGGTGCAGAACGCGCTCGAACCCGCCGTCTGGGACCGGCTGCTGGCCCAGGACGCGCGGTTCTTCCGCGACTTCACCACGGGTGATCTGGTGCACCGGGCGAACGCGGTGGCGCAGGCCCGGCAGGTGCTCTCGGAGGGGCTGGTGGGCGCCGTGCTGGGCGCGGTGTTCGCCGTCACCGGCCTGACGGTGCTGCTGCTGGTGGACTGGCGGCTCGGCGGGCTGCTGCTGCTCGCCGTGCTGGCGGTGACGGCCGGGCTGCTGCTGCTCGGCCGTCACCGCCAGGAGCACGAGGCGCAGGTGTTCGCGGCCCACGGGCAGCTCCAAGGGGTGCTGTACGGGCTGCTGTTGGGCATCGACAAGATCCAGACCGCGGGCCGTGAGATCCAGGCGTTTGCTCGCTGGGCGGCCCCGTTCGCCGGGCAGAAGCGCGCCGACGCCGCCGCGATGCGCTCCGACGCGGTGGCCGGCGCGCTGACCACCGCCCTGCAGCCGCTGCTGCTGGCCGTGCTGCTGGCGGGAGCGACGTTCGGCCCGGGCGCCACGGCCGGGCACCTGATGGCGTCGGGTGTGGCGATCGGCCAGGTCGCGCTGGCGCTCGGCCAGGTCACCCACGCGGCGACCAGCGCGTACGGCATCGCCCCGGTGCTGGAGCGGCTGCGGCCGATCCTCGCCGAGCCGGCCGGCGCGGCCGCCGACCGGTCCGGCCGGCTCGCCGACCCGGGCCGCCTGAAGGGGCAACTCGCCCTGGACGACGTCACGTTCCGCTACCCGGGCCATGCCGCGCCGGCCCTCGACGGGGTGTCGCTGCGGGCCGAGCCGGGCGAGTTCGTCGCCGTGGTCGGCCCGTCCGGGGCGGGCAAGTCCACCCTGATCCGGCTGCTGCTCGGCTTCGAGCAGCCCGAGTCCGGGGCGGTCCGCTACGACGGCCGCGAACTCGCAACGCTGGACGCCCGGTTGGTGCGCCAGCAGCTCGGCTCCGTGCTCCAGCACGGCCGGATGCTGCGCGGCTCGCTGCTGGACAACCTGGCCGGCGCCGACCCCGACATCGACCAGGACCGGATCTGGCAGGCCGCCGAACTGGCGGGCATCGCCGAGGAGTTGCGGGCCCTGCCGATGGGCCTGGGCACCCGCGTCGGCGAGGACGCGCAGGGCTTCTCCGGCGGCCAGGTGCAGCGCCTGCTGCTGGCCCGCGCCCTGGTCCGCGACCCCGCCGTGCTGCTGCTCGACGAGGCCACCTCGGCCCTCGACAACACCACCCAGCAGCGGGTCGCCGACGCCGTCGCCGGACTCGACCGCACCCGCCTGGTGATCGCCCACCGACTGAGCACCATCCGCACCGCCGACCGGATCTACGTGCTGGACGGGGGCCGGGTGTCCGCCGAGGGCACCTACCGCGAACTGCTCGGCACCGACCCGCTGTTCACCCGCCTCGCCCGTTTCCAGGAGATGTGAGATGTCGCTCGAACTGCAGACCTGGCTCCGCACCGCCGGAAGTCCGGGCCCCGACACCCCCGTTGCCGCCCTGCTGCCCGAACTCCCCGGCGCCGACGCCAGGTTGAGGGAGGTGATCGCCGCCGCCGCGAGCTTCGACGAACGCGCCGCCGCCCGCGACGACGGGCAGGCGCTGTTCACCCCCGACCCGGCCGAGGACCGCCGCAGCCGCGCCGCCGCCGTCGAGACCTGGCTGAGCCGCGCGGCCGGCGACCGGCGCTCCGCCGGCGTGCTGCTGGAACACCTCGCCGAGACCGGCCGCCCGCTCGGCGAGGGCCTGCGCCGGGTCCGCCTCGCCGACCCGGAGAAGCTGCCCTCCTGGGCGCACGCGCTGGGCGCCTTCCTCCGCGCCCAGCCTGCCCAACCCGCCACCGCCCCGGGCGCGTTGACCGCCGGTTTTGCCGCCGCCGCCGACGCCCTGCTGCCCACCGGCCCCGGCGGCATCCTCGGCGTCCCGGTCACCGGCGCGGCCCGCGCCGACCTGGCGAAGACCCTGACCCGGCGGCTCACCGAAGCCTGCCACCTGACGTTCTGCCACGAGTTCCAGCTCGCCACCGGCCGTCCGCGCGCCACCGACTGGGACACCGAGGGCGGCCTCGACGCCTCCGCCACCGGCTGGCTGGCCCGCCTGGAGCGGCTGCCCGCCCTCGCCCACCTGGTGGGCACGGTCTGCCGGCAGTGGCAGGAGATGTACACCGAGCTGTTCGCCCGGCTCGCCGCCGACCGCGAGGAACTCGTCGAGAGGATGTGGCACGGCACCGACCCGGGCGCCCTGACCGCCGTCCGTGGCGACGCCGGCGACCGGCACGCCCAGGGCCGCTCGGTGGCGCTGCTGCACTTCGAGCACGGCGCCGGCGTGGTCTACAAGCCCAAGGACATGCGGCACGCCACCGCCTTCCTCGGCCTGGTCGAGCGCCTCAACTCCGAACTGTCGCTGGACCTTCCGCTGCGCACCGTGGTGCTCCGCTCGGACCGCGGCGACGACGGCCACGGAGCCTCGCTGAGCACCGACTGCTCCGGCGACTACGGCTGGGAGCAGCTGGTCCCGGCCCGCCCGTGCGCCGACCGGGAGGGCTTCGCCCGGTTCTACCGCCGGCTCGGCATGACGATCCGCCTGGTCCAGCTGCTGGAGGGCCGCGACCTGTGGGCGGACAACCTGCTCGCCGACGGCGAGCACCCGGTCCTGGTCGACCTGGAGTGCCTGCTGTACCCGCGGGTGCAGGACCCGCCGGCGCTGTCGGCCGCCCAGCACAGCCTGCTGGACGAGCTGGAGACCACCGTGGTGCGCACCTCGATGGCCTTCCTGTCCTGGACGCCCCCCGGCCACACCGAGGCCGTCGACATCGGCTGCCTGTCCCGGGTCGGCAGCCAGGAGAGCGCCCCCGGCGTGCCCGTCCTGCCGCTGCCCCCGTACCGCCCGGTGCACGACGGGCGGCCCGCCGACCCGTGGCAGTACACCGACCAGGTGGTCGACGGCTACCGCGAGATGCACACCGTCCTGCACCGCCTGCGCGGCGAACTCGCCGACCCCGAGGGTCCGTTGAGCGGCTTCCGGGGGGTCTGGGTGCGCTACATCTGGCGGCACACCTGGGACGGGTACAAGATCCTCCGGGCCTCCACCAGCCCGCTCGCGCTGGACGACGGCGCGACCCGGGAGACCGTGATCGCCGGCGCGCTGCGCGGGGCCGTCGCCGCCCGGGCCGGGAAGGCCGCCCGCGGCGACCTGCTGGAGGTGGTGCTCGCCGAACTCGACTCCTTCCGTTCCTTCGACATCCCGTTCTTCCGCTCGCTGACCACCTCCTCCTCGGTGTTCACCGCCGACGGCCGGGAGATCCCCGGACACTTCCGGTCCACCGGCTGGAAGCGCCTCCAGCAGCGGATCGCCGAACTCGACGGCTTCGACCTGGACGCGCACGTCGCCATCCTGTCCGGCTGCGTGGACGCCGCCCGGGCCGGCACCGAACAGACCCCCGCCCGGGCCGGCACCGAACAGACCCCCGCCCGGGCCGGCACCGAACAGACCCCCGCCCGGGCCGGCACCGAACAGACCCCCGCCAGGCCCACCCGCCCGACGCCGCACGCTGATCCGGCAAGATCGGCCGGACAGGCCCGCGCCGCCGAACCGCCCACCCCGGGCGAACTGCTGGCGCAGGCCACCGCGCTCGGCGACCGGATCCTCGCCGACCGGCGGTCCACCGGCTGGCTCGGCCAGAGCTGGTACCCGGGTACCGGCCTGCGGCAGATCGAGGCACTCGGCCCCGACCTGGTGTCCGGCACCCTCGGCATCGCCCTGCTGTTCGCCGAACTCTGGTCCGCCACCGGCGAACCGCGCTTCCACCGGGCCGCGCACGGCCTGCTGTCCGAGGCCGCCGCGGTGATCGACATCGAGGATCCGCGGGCCTTCGTCTTCGCCTCCGACCCCCGGCTGGCGTCCGGCGCGCCCGTCCCCGGCGGCTTCGCCGGACCCGGCGCGATCATCCACGGGCTGGCCCGCGGCGGACTGCTGCTCGGCGAAGGCGAGTTCCTGGCTGCCGCGCAGGCCCTGGTCCCCGGCGCGCTCGGCGTCGCCGAGTCCGTCTCCGACCGGCCCGGCCGCCCGCGGACGGCCGCGCCCGCCGACGCCTCGCTCGGCACCGCCGGCCTGCTGCTCAACCTGCTCCGGCTGCGCCGCGCCGCCGGCAGCGGCCACCCCGACACCGACCGGGCGATCCGCGCCCTGGCCACCCGGGCGACCGGCCAACTCGACGACGAGGCACCGGCGTTCGACTTCCGTGAGCTGGTCCCCGGCGGCACCGACTCGATCGCCGCCGCACTCGCCCGCACCGTCGCCGAGGCCCCCGCGCTGCTCGCCGACCCCGAGGCCGTCCGGGCCCGGCTGCGCGAGCACCGCTTCGCCACCGGCACCCGGGCCGGCCGCCTGGCCTGCCTGGACACCGCCGTCTCGCTCGGCGCGGACGCCGTGGACGGCGCCGACCTGGCCGCGCTCGCCCCGCCCGTCACCGGCCCCGAACTGGCCGCGCTCTCCGGCCGGGCCCTGCTGTCCGCCGCCACCGAGGCGCTCACCGCCGCCGAGGCCGGCCTGATCCACACCCTTCCGGAAGGCGCCGAGGCGCTGCTGCCCGGCCCGTTCTACGACGGCCGGGAAGCCGCCGCCCTGATGGCCCGCGAACTGATCACCCGGCACCGCGTGCACGGCACCTGGTTCCCCGACCGGGCCATCGACGACACCGTCAACCTTGGCGCGCTGGACGGCACCGTCGCCGTCGGCCTGCTGCTCCTTCGCGTGCACGACACCTCCGCCGCCCCGCTCGCCACCCTGCGCTGACCGCGCCACCGCTTCGAGGAGTACCCGTCATGTCCGAACTCATCGGATTCAAGCGCCAGTTCACCCCGTACGTGGTCGACGGCGAGGCCGTCTACCTGGTCTCCGAGCGCGGCGTCTCGGTGGTCGACGGCAGGCTCGCCCAGGCCCTCGCCCCGCTGCTGGACGGCACCCGCACCGCCGAACAGATCGGCGCCGCCCTCGACGGCGTCGTCCCCGCCGACAAGGTCGACGCGGGCGTCGGCAAACTGCTGGCCGGCGGCTGGCTCACCGCCGCCGACCCGGACACCGACCGCCCCGGCGCGGCCTTCTTCGAAATGGCCGGGCAGGACGGCGACACCGCGATGGCCGCGCTGCGCAGCGCCCGGGTCCGCATCGAGGTCCACGGCGACGTGGACACCGCGCCGTACCTGGCCGCACTGACCGCCGCCGGCGTGACGGTCGACCAGGACGCCGAGTTCACCGTCGCCCTCACCGAGGACTACCTGCACCCCGGCCTCGCCGAGCGCAACCGGCAGGCGCTCGCCGACGGCCGCCCCTGGCTGCTGGCCCGCCCGGTCGGCTCGATCGTCTGGGTCGGCCCGGTGTTCACCCCGGACGTGCCGGGCAGCGAGGGTACGGACGGTTCGGGCTGCTGGGAGTGCCTGGCGCACCGGCTGTCCGCCAACCGGCAGTCGCTCAGCTACCTCCAGCACCGCCTCGGCCAGGACGAGCCGATCTCCACCGCCGGCGCCCACCTGCCCGCCACCCTGGCCCTCGGCACCCAGCTCGCCGCCCTGGAGACCACCAAGTGGCTGGCCGGCGCCCGCCCCGCGCAGGCCGCCGTCACCACCCTGGACACCGTGCTGCTGGAGAGCGAGAAGCACACCCTGGTCCGCCGCCCGCAGTGCACCGCCTGCGGCGACGACGCGACCGTGACCCGACGCCAGCTGGAGCCCGTCCGCTTCGAGCCCCGCCCGAAGGCGTTCACCGCGGACGGCGGGCACCGCTCCGCCTCGCCCGAGGACATGCTGGACAAGTACCGCCCCCAGCTCAGCCCGATCACCGGCGTGGTCACCACCCTGGTCCCCGCCGCCCACACCCCCACCGGCCTGCGGGTGTACATGTCCGGGCAGAACCTGTCCCGGCAGGCCGGCAGCCTCCGCCAGCTGCGCAGCGGCCTGCGTTCGAACAGCTGCGGCAAGGGCCGCACCGACGCGCAGGCCCGGGCGTCCGCGCTCGGCGAGGCCATGGAGCGCTTCTCCGGCGTCTTCCAGGGCGACGAGGCCCGCCGCCTCGCCACCTTCGCCGAACTCGGCGACGCCGCGATCCACCCCGAACGCACCCTGCTGTACTCGGCGAAGCAGTACGCCGAACGCGAGCAGTGGAACGCCAAGCAGTCGGCGTTCCACATCGTCCCCGAGCCGTTCCGCACCGACGACCCGATCGAATGGTCCCCGGCCTGGTCGCTGACCGAGCAGCGCCACCGCTGGCTGCCCACCCAGGCGATGTACTACGGCTACCGGCACAGCGGCCGGTTCTACGCCGCCGGCGACTCCAACGGCTGCGCCGCCGGCACCTCCTTCGAGGACGCCGCGCTGCAGGGCTTCCTGGAACTCGTCGAACGCGATGCGGTGGCCCTGTGGTGGTACAACCGCGTGCAGCGCCCCGGCATCGACCTGGACGCCTTCGGCGACCCGTACATCGACCAGCTGCGCGAGGTCTACCGCGGACTGCGCCGGGAGATCTGGGCCCTCGACCTGACCGCCGACTTCGGCATCCCCGTGGTCGGCGCGTTCTCCCGCCGACTCGACGCGAAGCCGGGCTCGGGCACCAACGAGGACGTGCTGATCGCCTTCGGCGCGCACCTCGACCCGCACATCGCGCTCACCCGGGCGCTCACCGAAATGAACCAGTTCCTCGGCCCCGTCGCCGGCGACGAGCACGGCCGGGTCAGCTACGCGGGCGCCGACCGCGACCAGAAGGCCTGGTGGACCACCGCCACCGTCGCCAACCAGCCCTACCTGCTGCCCGACCCGAACGCCCCGCGCTCCACCCCCGCCAGCTGGCTCCCGCTGGCCGGCGCCGACCTCGCCGACGACCTGGCGCTCGTCCAGCGCATCGTCGAGGACCACGGCATGGAGTTCCTGGTCGCCGACCAGACCCGCCCCGACGTCGGCCTGCCCGTCGCCCGGGTGATCGTCCCCGGCATGCGGCACTTCTGGGCCCGCTTCGCGCCGGGCCGGCTCTACGACGTCCCCGTCCGGCTCGGCTGGCTGGACACCCCGACCCCGGAGAGCGCGCTCAACCCGATCCCGATCTTCATCTGACCGAAGCGCGGGGCAGCCGGGCCCGGCTGCCCCGCCCATCCGGGGAGGTACCCATGACCGTCATCGAACACCTGCCACCCGCCCCCACCACCGGGGACCACCGCCCGCTGCGCCGCCTGCTCCGGCTGCGCCCCGAGGTCGACGTCACCGCCCAGGGAGCCGACGTCGAACTCACCCACCCGTGGGGCCGCCAGCGCATCCACGCCCTCGGCGAGCGCACCGTCGCCGCACTCGCCGAACTCACCCGCACCGACGCCGACCTGGACGAACTCGCCCTCGACCAGGTCCGCCTGCTCAAACTGCTCGAACGCTTCCCGTACCTGGTCAACACCACCGTCACCGACCCGCTCGGCGACCCGCTGGCCACCGCGGTACCCATCGCCCGCTCCGCCGACCTGCCCGGATTCGCCCGCCCCACCGGACAGTTGGTGCTCTCCCGGTTCGCCTACCTGCGCCGGCTGCCGGACGGCCACGGCGAGTCCTGCGTCCTCGAATCGCCGATGGCACCGTTCCGGCTGGTCCTGCACCGGGCCGCCGCCGGCGCCTTCGTCACCGCACTCAGCACCTCCCGCACCGCCGAGGACGCCGCACTGCTCGCCGGAATGTCCGCCGGCGAGGGCGAGGCACTCGCCGGACTGCTGGCCGGCGGCGGCTTCCTGGACGCCGGACAGGGCGCCGAAGCCCCGCTCTGGGACTTCCACGACCTGCTGTTCCACGCCCGCAGCCGTCCCGGCCGGCACGACTACCCGTCCGGCGGCGTCTTCGCCCACCAGGACGTCACGCGACTGCCCGTCGTCTCCGGCCCCGGCACCCGCGAGGAGGGCACCGGCATCGAGCTGCCGATCCCCGACTGGGACACCGTGGTCGCCCGCGACCCCGCCCTCAGCGAGGTCCTGGAGGGCCGCCGCTCGGTCCGCGCCTACGCCGAGACCCCGGTGACACTCGACCAACTCGCCGAACTGCTCTACCGGGTGGCCCGGGTCCGCCGCATCATCCCCGGTGACCCCGCCGACCCGCACGGCTACGACGGCGTCGACCGCCCCTACCCGGCCGGCGGCGCCACCGGCGAACTCGAGATCTACCTCTCGGTGGTCCAGTGCGTCGGCCTGGAACCCGGCGTCTACCGCTACGACGCCGCCGCGCACCGGCTGCGCCCGCGCCCGTTCCAGGACCCCGGCGAGAAGGCCGCGTTCAGCGAACTCATCACCGCCGCCTGGCGGGCCACCGCCTGCATCGTCGAACCGCAGGTACTGCTCACCGTCACCAGCCGGTTCGGCCGGCTGTCCTGGAAGTACAGCCAGATCGCCTACGCACTGACCCTCAAGCACGTCGGCGTGCTCTACCAGACCCTCTACCTGGTGGCCACCGCCATGGGCCTGGCCCCCTGCGGCCTCGGCTCCGGCGACACCGACGCCGCCGCCCGCGCCCTCGGCCTGGACTGGGCCGCCGAATCCTCCGTCGGCGAGTTCCTGATCGGCAGCCGCCCCGCCGACCTGCCACGCACCGCGCACGGCTTCGCCGACGTGGTCTCCGCCGCCCGGGCCGGGGAGGGACTCGGCGGGAACTTCTGACACAGGCCTGTACGCACGCACGCCTGCGACCCGTCAGCGGGAATCTGACGGGTCGTCGGCGGGTCCGTTCATGGGGTGTTACAGCCAGCCGCACTCGCGGGCGATCCGGATCGCGTCGCACCGGTTGCGCGCCCCGGTCTTGGCGATCGCCGCCGACACGTAGTTGCGCACCGTCCCCGGCGACAGCGACAGCGCCACCGCGGCCTCCTGCACCGTGCTGCCCTCGGCGATCTCGCCCAGTACCGCGAGCTCCCGGCGGCTGAGCGGACCCGGCTGCCCGGTGGTCCGCACCACCTCCAGCACCAGCCGCGGGTCGTACACCCGCCCGCCGCGGGCCAGTTCACGCACCGCCGCGATCAGCGCCGGCGCCTGCACGTCCTTCAGCAGCACCCCCGCCGCGCCCTCCACCAGCGCCCGCCGCGCCTGCGCCGTCCGCGGCAGGGCCGGTACCAGCAGCAGCACCGCGGTGCCCGGCGCGGCGTGCTGCAGGCGCCGCGCGGCGGCCGTCGGATCCGGCTGCTCCTCGTCCACGCCGAGCACCGCGACCGCCGGGCGCACCCCGGACGCCGCCGCCGCGGCCTCCTCTCCGCCGACCGCCTCGGCGACCACCGCGAGGTCCTCCTCCCGGTCCAGCAGCGCCCCCAGCCCCGAACGGAACAGGTGGTGCCGGTCGGCCAGCAGCACCCTGGTCGGGCTCGCCGCCGCTGCCGCGGCGAGCGGGAACTGGTGGGGCAGGGCCCGCTGCACCAGCGGGCGTTCCAGTGCGGTGGTCATCCGGACGCCTCCCCGGCTCTGCCGCCCGGCCCGATCAGCCCCAGCCCCAGGTGTCGTTGTGCGGCGGCTCGGTCGAGGTCGGGCTGCCGGACGGCGCCGGGGTGGGCGTCGGCCCGACCACGATCACCTGCGCACCCGCGTCGGTCGGCGGCTGCGGACCGCCCGCGACGGTGCCGTCCGCCGTGACCACCGCTCCCGGCCGGCTCGGCCCGGCCGGCTCCGCGGCGGTGGCGATGCCGCCGACCACCATCGCACCCAGAGCGGCAATCGTGACAAAACGGATGTTCAGCGTCATGGGAGTGCCCGATCCTCTCGCGTTCGGCCGATCCCCGGGCTGCCGCCGGGGAAGTGTGGTGAACCGCCGTCAGGTCTCCGGTGCGATCCGCGGCCCCCGCCGGGGGCTGCTCCCGCGGTCTCGCACCGCCGTCCTGCCGACATCACCAAGAGTGGCCCGGACGGCACCCCCGCGTCAGCACCCGGAGCTGGCACCAGAGTGCCGTGACACCGAACGGCCAGCTTCCCGCCGAGAGGTCAACTCCGTGCGCGGGCCTGCAACATGCCGAGCGCGATCCACGGATCCGCCTCGCAGCGCACCACCGCCCAGCCCGGCAACGGCCCGCCCGGCTCCGCCAGCGCACCCGCGCCCACCTGCAGCGCCCGCTCCGCGGCCAGCAACGACCCGGCGGTCAGGAAACACACCGCCGCCAACCCGTCCGGTCCGGTCAGCACCCGGGCATGGCAGACCCGGGCCCCGATCAGCGGCAGCCGCAGCAGGGCCAGCCGGACCGGATCGGCCTCCATCGCCGGACCGCCCGGGACGGGCCGCGGCGGGATCAGCTCCAGGCGGATCGCGTACACCCCCCCAGCGTGACGGACCCGAGCCCCCGCCGGAGGGCGTCACGGGTGACAGATATCCGCCTGGCAAGAAAATGCCAGTTGCCCGGCACCCTTCACGGGTTGCCCACCCGTCCGCCAGAATCTCCGCAAGTCAGTTCCAGACCTGACTCGGGCGGCAATAACCTGACGCCCGATCAGGACGCTACCCGGGGGCAGCGCCGCGAACCGGCGCATGGAGGCCGAGATGATAAGAGCGACGCGCACCGGCACCGGACAGGACATACGGAAGACCGAACGTTGACCGCCGGCGGCCCGATCGGGCTCGACGCGTTCGGCGAAGCCGTCTACCGGGCAATGCTGCTGCACCCCGACCTCGACACCGGCGGCCTCGCCACCCATCTGGACAGCACCGAGACCGAGGTCTGCGCCGCTCTCGACCGCCTCGCCGACCTCGCCCTCACCCGCCCCACCAGCTGCGGAACCCGCTGGCGCGCCGTCAACCCGGAACGCGGCCTGGCCGCCCTGCTCGCCCACCAGGAAGCCGAGGCAGCCCGCCGCCACCGCGAAATGGAACGCAGCCGCGCCGCGATGGCCGGCCTGATCGCCGAGTACGCCCACCTGCACTCGCCCGGCGAACAACGCGGCGTCGAAATGCTCTCCAGCCTCGACCAGGTCCGCGACCGGCTGATCCAGCTCGCCTCCGACGCCACCGCCGAAGTGCTCTCCTTCGCCCCCGGCGGCCCGCAGCCCGCCCAGGTGATGGAGGCCAGCCGCACCCTTGACCAGGAGACCCTGGAACGCGGCGTACGGATGAGAACCGTTTACCAGGACAGCGTCCGCAACGACCCCGCCACCGTCCAGTACGCCCGCTGGCTGCACGGCCTCGGCGGCGCCGTCCGCACCGCACCCACCCTGCCGCTGCGCATGATCGTGGTCGACAACGCCACCGCCATCGTCCCGATCGACCCCGAGGACCCCCGCAAGGGCGCCGTATTACTCCAGAGCCCCGGCGTGGTCGCTGCCCTGCGCGCCCTGTTCGACCAGGTCTGGGACCACGCCCGCCCGCTCGGCGAATCCACCCAGCGCGACCCGCACGGCCTCACCGGCCAGGAACGCGAACTGCTGCGCCTGCTCGCCGACGGCCTCACCGACGAACGCGCCGGCCAACGCCTGGGCGTCTCACTGCGCACCGTCCGCCGCATGATGGCCGACCTGATGATCCGCATGGACGCCCGCAGCCGCTTCCAGGCGGGCATCCAGGTCGCCGGCCTCGGCTGGCTGGAGGCCGCCGAGGACGCCCCCGCCTGACGACGCGAGGCGGTGTCCCCGGCCCAGGGCCTGTCTTCGAGCTCCCGCCTGCCCCACGGCGCGCGCCCGGCTCTCGGCCGGGAGGCGTCCCCGGGCGAGGCCTTCCACCCCGGCACACCGAGAGCACGCACCGGACACCGCCCGGCACCGACGGCGGACCCTAGCGGCGGTGCTTGCCCCCGGCGGCCGGGGCCGGCGTCGGGTACGGGATCCGCAGCTTCCGGGCGAACGGCGCCACCGCCGCCCCCACGCCCAGCGGACGGGCCAGCAGGAACAGCGACAGCAGCACTGCCAGCGAGCCCGCCGCCAGGCCCGCCAGGCTGCCGAACAGGCTCTCGCCGAACCGCCCCGCCAGCCAGTGCGCGGCGAATGCTCCCGGCAGGCACGCCACGATCAAGCCCACGTGCAGGGTCACCAGCCGGAAGCCCTCCAGCCCGCTGCCGCGCCGCCCGCCGCGCCGCGTCCCCAGGTCCACGGTGGCGTTCGCGCCCGGCGCGAAGGCGTCGGTGCGCAGCACCATGGTCGAGTCCAGGTCCGGCTCCGCTGCGGCGGGCACGGCGGCCGGGGGAGCGCCCTTCGCCAGGCGGCGGCCCAGCGCGACGCCGGTCACCAGCACCGACAGGATGGCGGCAGCGGTGTGCGCCACCGCCATGCCGATCACCTTGTCCTGCAGCGGCAACACCTCGTACGCCACCCAGCACAGCGCGGCGTTGGTGCCGGTGGAGATCAGGGTCAGCCAGAACGGAGTCTTGGCGTCGCCCATCGCGTAGAAGCCGCGGGCCAGGCCGTACTGGGCGCAGAACGCGGGCAGTCCGATCGCGAAGGCCATCAGCAGTTGGCCCACCACCATGGCGTCGTCATGCACGGTCGGCCCTGAGCCGTAGCCGTACGCGGCCATCGCGATCTGCGAACCCAGCGCGAAGAACAGCACGGCGGCGGTCACCACCATCGCCGCCGAGGAGCGCAGCACCGCCGACAGGTCCTCGCCGATCTTCCGGTAGTTGCCCGCCGTCGCGGACCGCGCCATGCTCGGCAGCAGCGCCGTCACCAGCGACACCGTGATCACGCCCTGCGGGACCACGAACAGCGCGTAGGCGTTGTTGTAGGCGAAGATGCCCCGGCCGCCCAGGATGCCCGCGTCGTGCGCCGCCTTGCCCGCACCGGTGCCCAGGCTACTGATCACCGCGAAGGACAGCTGGGTGGCCGCCACCAGGGCCAGCGCCCAGCCCGCCGCGCGCAGTGGCCGGGTGAGGCCCGCACCGCGCCAGTCGAAGCGCGGACGGTAGATGAAACCGGCCTTGCGCAGCGAGGGAAGCAGCGCGGCAGCCTGTACCACGATGCCCATGGTCGAGCCGAGACCCAGCAGCAGCGCGTCGCCGCTGCTCACCTCCTCGGCCGCGTACGCGTGGTGCCCCATCGCCAGGTAGCCGCCGAACACGCCGATCGCCACCACGTTGTTCAGCACCGGCGTCCACATCATGGCGCCGAACCGGTCGCGGGCGTTCAGTACCTGCCCGAGCAGGGTGAACACGCCGTAGAAGAAGATCTGCGGCAGGCAGTACCGGGCGAAGGTGATCGCCAGCTCGCGTTGCACCCCGTCGAACGTGGAATAGAGGTCGACGATCTGCGGGGCGAACAGCCACGCACCGAGCGTCAGCACCACCAGGATCGTCCCGCACAGGGTCAGCAGCCGGTCGGTGTACGCCTGGCCGCCGTCCTTGTGGGTCTGCATCGCGTGCACCAGCTCCGGCACGAACACCGAGGCCAGCACACCGCCGATCAGCATCATGTAGACGATGTTCGGCAGCGAGTTCGCGACGTTGAACGCCTCGCCGGCCGGGCCGATGGTCAGCGCAGCCACGATCACCGCGCTGCGCACGAAGCCCAGCGCACGGGACGCCAGCGAGCCCAGCGCCATGATCAGACCGTTGCGCCCGGTGGACGCGGCGGGCTTGGCCGCCGGCGTCTCCGCCGCCTGTTCTCGCTCCTGCTCCTCGCTCGCCCGCGGCGCAGGCACCGGCACCGGAGCCTGCGGTGGGGGCGGCGGGTAGCCGACCTGGTCGTACTGGCCGAACTGGTCGGGGATCCGGCTGAACTGCATGGTCGGCGGATCCTGCGGAACGGCCGGCGGATCCTGCGGAACGTACGGCCCGCGCTGCCGGGGGTACTGGACACCTTGCTGAGGGTGCTGCGGGCCGCCCTGCTGGGGGTACTGACCACCCGGCTGCTGGGCGTACGGGCCGCCCTGCTGCGGGTACTGGCCGCCCTGCGGAACGTACGGGCCCCCCTGCTGGGGGTGCTGGCCGCGCTGCTGGGCGTACGGGTCGTACGGGTCGGTCGGGCCGTCCGCGGTGTGCGTGGTCATCGGACCCCCCGTCGATCGGTGCCCGTGCGGCGTTGCGTGGGAATGTGCGGGAGTTCCGGTCCGGCCGGGCTCCATCTGCCGGTTGCAGGGTGCATCCAGCCGCAGAAGTCTGCCGTAATTCGGCACCCGATGGGGAGTCGGGTGCCGTTCGGGGGCCGATCCGGCCCGTCGCGGTGGGCGTTCGGAGGCCGTGGCGGGTCGTCTGCCGAGCGCCGTTTCCGCCCGGAAACATGCGGAATGCCGCCCACGTCCGTTCCCTCCCCCGGACGGCCCGGATGCGGAGTGTGACCTTGCTCACGAACCGTCAGGAGCGGCTCGGGTCGCCGTCCGCCTCGACCGGCAGCGGCGGGGCCAGCACCCGCTGCACCCGGGGCCGCAGCCGCCAGTGCAGTCGGCGGACGTCCCGGCCGAGCCGGCCCGGCAGCCAGAGTTCGACCGCCAGCGTCACCCCGGCCAGCACCGCGGCCGCCGCCGCCCAGCCGGCCAGCACGTCGCTGGGGTAGTGCACGCCCAGTGCGAGCCTGGTCCAGCCGACGCCCAGTACGGTGAGCGCCGCGCCGGTGCCCGCCACCGCCCGGACCGCCCGGTCCGCGCGCGGCCAGAGCAGGACCAGCAGCGCCCCGCAGGCCACCGCCGAGGCGATCGCGTGCCCGGACGGGAAGCCCGCGCCGGAGCCCACCGCGACCGGGTCGGCGAAGTGCGGCCGGGCCCGGCCGATCAGCGCCCGGCCCGCCCCGCTGACCGTCCAGCCCAGCAGGCCGACCGCGACCACCCAGCCGGCCAGCACCCGGGCGCGCACGCACCACAGCCACAGCGCGGCGGCGCCGAGCAGGGCGCGCATCGTCCACGGGGCGCCGATGTCGGCCAGCGTCTGCATGGCCGCCGTCCACACCGGGTGCCGCAGCGCGTACCGGTGCAGCGCCGCCACCCAGCCGTGGTCCAGCCGGTCCAGCGGCGACCAGCCGGTTCTCACCAGAACCAGCAGCACCGTGAACAGCAGCAGACCCGTCAGCCCGATCCAGGCACAACGGAGCAGTGTCCGGCGTTGAACCGGAGAGCGGCGGCGGCCGGCCGGGGGCCGGTCGACCGACGGGGAGCCATCGGTGGACTGGTGCATGACAGACACCTTCCCAACGGCGGGAGGCCAGTCGGCCGTCCGTCGATAGCGATTCGGCATCAGTTGTGCGGATGTGTCGCGAAGGCTCCGCGCCGGTTCGGTGGTGGCGGGTGGATGCGGGGTGTGCGAGCCACGTCACGCTGCGTGTATCGACGGATGAAAATCGGCAGGATACTGCATCGCTCACGAAAAACTGAGCCACTTGGGAATGTTGTCCGATTTCTGTGCGTTGGATCGTTACGTGTGAGCCGGGAACTGGCCCACACGGTTGTGCCAGGCGGCGGAACGGAGCGCCCCCGGCCTCGTCAGTGAGGGAGCAAGCATGGCCACCCGTGCCGTCGTACGCGACAGGGCCGATCGGACTCGCACCGCCCGACCGACCAACCTCGAAGCCGACCGCGATCTGGTCGGCATGTACCTCGACGAGATCGCCAGGACGCCCCTGCTCGACGCCGCCGAGGAGGTCGAGCTGTCCCTGCGCATCGAGGCCGGAGTCTTCGCCCAGCACCTGCTGGACGAGGAGGAGCAGCTCGACGGCGCCAGCACGGAGGAGCTCCGCGCGATAGCCGACGACGCCGAGCGCGCCAAGGACGTCTTCATCCGCTCCAACCTGCGCCTGGTGGTCGCCGTCGCCCGCCGCTACCCGCGCAGCGGCCTCCCCCTGCTCGACCTGATCCAGGAGGGCAACGCCGGCCTGGTCCGTGCGGTGGAGAAGTTCGACTACTCCAAGGGCTTCAAGTTCTCCACCTACGCGACGTGGTGGATCCGCCAGGCGATCACCCGCTCGATCGCCGACCAGTCCCGCACCATCCGGCTGCCCGTCCACCTGGTCGAGGAGCTCGGCAGGATCCGCCGGGTGCAGCGCGAGAAGGCCAAGGAGCTGGGCCGCGAGCCCGAGCCCGCCGAGATCGCCGCCGAGCTGGACACCACCGAGCAGCGGGTCAAGGACGTACTCGACTGGGCCCGTGACCCGGTCAGCCTGAACATGGCGGTCGACGACGAGGGCGAGACCCAGTTCGGAGACCTGGTGGAGGACACCGGAGCCGTCTCGCCGGAAGACGCCGTGCTGGTGATGCTCCGCCGCGAGGAGCTGGACGGTCTGATCGGCCGCCTCGACGACCGCACCGCCTCCATCATCCGAAGCCGCTACGGCATGGAGGACGGCCGCGAGCGGACGCTGACGGAGGTCGGCAAGCAGCACGGCCTGACGCGCGAGCGGATCCGGCAGATCGAGAAGCACGCGCTGGCCGAGCTGAAGAAGATCGCCGACCACGCGGGCTTCGAAGCCGCGTGACCATCGACGCACGATCAGTCCTTCGGGCGCCCCTGCGGGGGCGCCCGTCGGTTCTAGAGTGGACGAATGACCGAGCAGGACGAGACGAACAAGCCCAAGCCGCGACTGGTCTTCAAGGACCCGTTCGAGCAGCAGACCAGTGACGACACCGACCGCGGCTGGGGTGAGTCGCAGGGCGGGCGGGGGCTGGACTGGTACCTCGACCAGCGGCCCCCGCACCACGGCGAGAAGTAGCAGCGCAGCCCTCAGCGGCTGACCAGCGCGTCGCGGATCTCGGTGAGCAGCTGGACCTCCTTCACCTCGGCGCTCAGTACCTCTTCCTCGACCGTCTTCCGCTTCTCCATGAAGTGGTTCATCGGCAGGACGATCAGGAAGTACACGACAGCGGCGATGATGATGAAACTGATCACGGCACTGATCACCGAGCCCCACAGGATGAAGATGCCGGAGGTCACGTTGCCGCTCGCGTCCATCGAGCACGGCCCCCGGAGGCAGGACGCGTAGCTGTTCAGGTCCTTGGTGCCGATCAGCCCGAGGAGCGGGTTGATGACGCCCTTGACGAACGCATTGACGACGTTGGTGATGGCCGCACCGATGACGACGGCGACGGCCAGGTCCACCACGTTGCCGCGGAGCAGGAATTCCTTGAAGCCTTTCATGCCGCGTCGAACGGCGGCAGTACTCATAGGTCACGGGTGAATCCACAGCCCTCCGGTTGACGCCCGGGGGCATCCGGCGGCTCCCGGACCGGGCGGGGGAGCGGGCCGCAGCGGGCCCGAGGTGAACGCGGCGGCCAGCGCCAGGCAGGCCATAGCGAGCAAGCCCGGACGCCGGCGCACGGCCTGCCGCAAGCGGTGGCGGCCCCGCGCGGTGCCCCGGATCGGTGGAAAATCGGGCACTTCGCGGCGCGGCGGCACCGGCGCGGCGGGCAGCGGGGGAAGCACGAAGGCGGTCATGGCGGCAGGCCCTTCCTCGGGAACGGCGGCCCCGACCGGGGTCGCGGCAGTCATCCTGCGCCCGCCCCGCGGCCCCCGCCCGCCGATATCCCCACCCTGTGGATAACCCGGCCCTGTGGAAAACCGCCGTCACCCGCAGGGCTGAACCGCTGCGCCGTTCGGAGCACACCCCGCAGGCGCCGCGCCCCGCCGTCCGGAGGAACCCGCGTAACCGCCCCGGACACGCCAGCAGGCCCCGCCCGGTCGGTACCGGGCGGGGCCTGCTGTGCTGCTGCTTCAGGCGATCAGCTCGCGGCCGGAGCCGAGCTGCTGCTGGTCGACGACGAGGCCGACGAAGAAGAGGTCGAGGTGCTCGACGAGGACGACGACGAGGCCGAGGACGACGAGCTCAGCGAGCTGCTGGAGCTGCTGCGGCTGTCGGTGCGGTAGAAGCCGGAGCCCTTGAAGACCACGCCCACGGCCGAGAAGACCTTACGGAGCTTCCCCTGGCAGACGGGGCACGTGGTCAGCGCGTCGTCGCTGAACTTCTGCACCGCCTCGAGGCTGTTGCCGCACTCGGTGCACTGGTACTGGTACGTGGGCACTTTCCGCTTCCTCCTGCACTCCCCCTGGCACTCTCACGCTACGAGTGCTAACGACGGTCCATGATGCGGCATTCCGCTGGTGGAGTCCAGCGGCTCAGCCGCGCAGGCCTGCTCCGGCCGGCTCCTGACGGGCGTCGGCACCGTGAACCACCGTACGGCCGGGGGCGGCCGGAGCGAGCAGCAGGCCGCGCATCGTGACCATCGCCACCAGGCCGAGGCCGGAGCCGATCAGCGCGACGGCGAAGCCCAGCGAGGGCCCGGAGTGGTCGATCAGCTGGCCTGCGGCGGTGGAGCCGACCGCCAGTCCGAGGCCGATGGCGCCGGTCAGCCAGGTGAACGCCTCGGTCTTGGCACCGTCCGCGACCAGGGTCTCCACCAGGGTGTAGCCGGTGATCAGGGTGGGGGCGATGGCCAGGCCGCAGAACAGGCCGGCGATCGCCAGCGAGACCAGGTTCGGCATCGCCCACAGGGTGGAGCAGCCGATCACCAGCAGCGCGTAGCAGGCGAGCATCCGCTGCCGGGCCGAGCTGCGCCACGGGATCAGGCCGTAGAGCACGCCGGCGACCATCGAGCCGGCCGCGAACAGGCCGTAGACCGGGCCGCTGAGGCCGGGGGTGCCGGCGTCCTCGGCGAAGGCGGTGATGGAGACCTGGAGCGCACCGAAGACGGTGCCGAGGCCGAGGAACCCGCCGGCCAGCAGTCGCACGCCGGGGGAGGCCAGTGCGGAGGCGCGGCGCAGGCCGGGGGCGGCGGGGCCGCTGGGGGCGGGGGCGGTGCCGCGGCGGGCGGCGAAGGCCAGGCCGCCGATCACGGTGAGGGTGGCCTCGGCGATCAGCCCGACGGACGGGTTGACCGCGGTGGCGATGCCGGTGGCCAGCACCGGGCCGATCACGAAGGTGAACTCGTCGGTGACGGACTCGAAGGCGAACGCGGTGTTCAGCAGCGCGGGCCGCTGGTTCAGCCGGTTCACCCAGCGGGCCCGGACCATGGCGCCGACCTGCGGCACGGAGGCGCCGGCCGGGGCGGCGGCGAGGAACAGCGTCCACTCGGGGGCGCCGCCGTGGGCGAGCGCGATCAGCGTGCCCACCGCGGCGGCGTGCGCCAGGACGGCGGGGACCAGCACGGCGGCCTGGCCGTGCCGGTCGGCGAGCCGGCCGGTCTGCGGGCCGATCAGGGCCTGCGAGACGGCTGCGGTCGCGGCGACGGCGCCGGCCAGGCCGTAGGAGCCGGTGGTGTCGCGCACCAGCAGCACGATGCCGAGGCCGAGCATGGCGTACGGCAGTCGGGCGACCAGGGCGGGGAGCAGGAAGGTCCAGGCGCGCGGGGTGCGCAGCAGGGCCACGTAGCCGTTGGAGGTGGTGTCGTCGACCGGTCGGCGGGCCGCCACGGTCGGTCCTCTCTGCTGCCTGGTAGCGCGGGACCGGGCAAGCAAGAAGGAACCGGGACCGGCGCCGAGAGTCGTCCTCTCGCGCGTCGACCGGGGTTGTTACCGGGCCCGGGCGGTGCGCCTCGGGGCCCGGCCGCCGAGCGGTCGCGCCGACTCTGCATCAGGCAGATGCGGGGGAATCGGGGTTTTCAGCCTTCAGCTTAGCGGTTCAGCCCGCTTTCTTTCTGGGAACGGAAGGTGAAGCCTCGGCATTGTGCAGCCAGCCGGCCAGCTTGCCGCCCTGGTCGACGGCGCGCAGCCGGTGTTCGGCGGCCTCCGAGACCTCGTCGGTGGTGACCACCAGCAGTTCGTCGCCTTCGCGCAGCACCGTCATCCGCTCCGGGACGAAGCTGGAGCCCTCGCGGACCACCAGGGTGACGGCGGCGCCCTTGGGCAGGCGCAGCTCGGAGACCTCGACGCCGGACATCCGGGAGCCGGCGGCCAGCTGCACGGACAGCAGGTGGCCGTGCAGCTTCTCCAGCGGGGCGGATTCGATGTCCAGGTCCTGGCCCATGTCGCCCTCGCCGATCTTCAGCCAGCGGGCGACCATCGGCAGCGTCGGGCCCTGGAGCAGGGTGAAGACCACGACCAGGATGAACACCACGTTGAACAGCTGCTCGGCGTCGGCCGCGCCGGACACCAGCGGGATGGTGGCGAGCACGATGGGCACGGCGCCGCGCAGTCCGGCCCAGGACAGCAGGGCCTGCTCCTGCCAGGAGATCCGGAACGGCGTCATGCTGACCATCACCGACAGCGGCCGGGCGACGAACACCAGCACGGTGCCGGCCACCAGGCCCGGAATGATCGCCGAGCCCATGCTCGCGGGGGTGACCAGCAGGCCGAGCAGCACGAACATGCCGATCTGGCCGATCCAGGCGAGTCCGTCGGCGAAGCCGCGCACCGCGGGGCCGTGCGGCAGCTTGGAGTTTCCGAGGACCACCGAGGCGAGGTACGCGGCCAGGAAGCCGGAGGCGTGCAGCAGCGCGCCGCCCGCGTAGGCGAGCACGATCAGCCCGAGCACCGCGATCGGGTACAGGCCGGAGGAGGGCAGCGCGACCCGGCGCATCGCGTACGCGCCGAGCTTGCCGACCGCGAGGCCGACGGCCGCGCCGATCGCCAGTTCCATGGCGATGGTGCCGAGCAGCACGTACCAGGAGTCGAGTTCGCCGGTGGTGGCGAAGGCCACCACCAGGATCACCACGGGCGCGTCGTTGAAGCCGGACTCGGCCTCCAGCAGGCCGGTGAGGCGCTTGGGCAGCGGGACCGTCCGCAGCACCGAGAAGACCGCCGCGGCGTCGGTGGACGAGACGATCGCGCCGAGCAGCAGCGCGGTGCGCCACTCCAGGCCGACCAGCCAGTGCGCGCCGGCGGCGGTGACGAACACCGAGACCGCGACGCCGACGGTGGCGAGCACGGCGGCTGCCGGTACGACCGGTTTGATCGCCTTCCAGCTGGTTTTGAGTCCACCCTCGGCGAGGATGACCACCAGGGCCGCGTAGCCCAGGACCTGAGTGAGTTCGGCGTTGTTGAAACTTATGCCGATGCCGTTCTGGCCGAGCAGGACACCGATGCCGAGGTACAGCAGCAGTGACGGCAGCCCTGTTCGGGTGGAGAGCCTGACGGCGCCGACGGCGACGAGCAGGATGACGGCGGACTCGAGAAGCAGCTCGTTCAGGTGGTCAACGGTCACGCAGGGGCACCTCGGGGCAGGAAGGGCGGCTGACGGATCGTTACTCAGTCTAACATTTTACTTGATCTTTACGCTAGTCCCTCCTTTCATCCAGGCCCGATAGGGTCCGAACGGCACCGGCGAAGCCCTGCCGGTGTCCCCCGTGCACAGCTGCCGCTGCCGTCGCCCTAATGTGGTGACCTGTTACGGCTGCACGCTCCCTCATACAAGGACTCGGATGCCCCGCTCGAAGAAGTTCCGGCGCGCACGTCTGATCGTGATCCTGCTGGCCGTGCTGCTGGTAGCGGGTCTGGCCGGCGGCGGCTGGTGGGCAGTGGACACCGTCCGCTCGTCGTTCCCGCAGGTCAGCGGCACCGTCAAGGTGCCCGGCATGTCCGCCCCGGTGGACGTGGTGCGCGACGACAAGGGCATCCCGCAGCTGTACGCCGACACCGACGCCGACCTGTTCCGCGGCCAGGGCTACGTCCAGGCGCAGGACCGGTTCTGGGAGATGGACGTCCGACGGCACATCACCGCCGGCCGGCTCTCCGAGATGTTCGGCTCCGGCACGGTGGAGAAGGACAGCTTCCTGCGCACCATGGGCTGGCGTCAGGTGGCCCAGAAGGAGTGGGACACCACGCTGTCCGAGGAGACCAAGCGCAACCTGACCGCGTACACCGAGGGCGTGAACGCCTGGCTGGCCGAGCACCCTGGCGGGGCCGGCGCCTCGGTCGAGTACGCGCTGCTCGGCGCCGTCAACTCCGGCTACACGCCCGAGAAGTGGGACCCGGTCGACTCGGTGGCCTGGCTGAAGGCGATGGCCTGGAGCCTGTCCGGCAACATGCAGGAGGAGATCGACCGCTCGCTGCTGACGCAGAACTTCACCACCGAGCAGATCGCCCAGCTCTACCCGGACTACCCGTACGACCGCAACGGCACCATCGTGAAGACCGGCAAGGTCGTCACGGACGGCACCTACACCCCCGGCGAGGGCGCCACCGTGCCCGCCCAGCCCGGCAGCGCCGCCGCGGTGAACACCGCTCAGGCCCGGGCCGTGACCCAGCAGCTGCTCGGTGACCTGTCCGGCAAGATGGGCGGAATGCCGCAGCTGCTCGGCCCCAACGGGCAGGGCATCGGCTCCAACTCCTGGGTCGTCTCCGGCGCCAACACCACCACCGGCAAGCCGATGCTGGCCAACGACCCGCACCTCGGCCCCGGCATGCCGTCGATCTGGTACCAGATGGGCCTGCACTGCCGCGCCGCCTCCGCCGCCTGCACCTACGACACGGCCGGCTACACCTTCGCCGGCATGCCGGGCGTCGTCATCGGCCACAACAAGGACATCGCCTGGGGCTTCACCAACCTCGGCGCCGACGTCACCGACCTGTACCTGGAGAAGGTCACCGGCCCCGACACCTACCTGCTCGACGGCAAGGACGTGAAGTTCACCGTCCGCAAGGAGACCATCAAGGTCGCCGGCGGCTCGGACCGGACCATCACCGTCCGCACCACGCAGGACGGCATGCCGATGATCTCCGACCAGTCCTCCGAGGACCAGAAGATCGGCAGCTACGCGCCCGCCGGCAACGCCGCCCCCGACCGGGCGGCCGGCTACGGCGTCGCGCTGCGCTGGACCGCGCTCGTCCCCGGCAAGACCATGGACGCCGTCTTCAAGCTCGACAAGGCCAGCGACTTCACCACCTTCCGGGCCGCCGCGCAGGACTTCGCCGTCCCCGCGCAGAACCTGATCTACGCCGACACCAAGGGCAACATCGGCTACCAGGCCCCCGGCCTGATCCCGGTCCGCGGCAAGGGCGACGGCCGCTACCCCGCCCCCGGCTGGGACTCCACCTACGCCTGGAACGCGAACTACCTGCCGTTCAAGTCGCTGCCCTACGCGTACAACCCGCCCGAGGGCTACATCGTCACGGCCAACCAGGCCGTCGTCGACGACACCTACAAGCCGCTGCTCACCAAGGACTGGGAGTACGGCACCCGCGCCAAGGAGATCACCGACCAGATTCAGTCGAAGCTGAAGAACGGCGGCAAGATCTCCCTCAACGACATGCAGTCCATGCAGCTCGACAACACCAGCGTGCTCGCCAAGGAACTCGTCCCGCTGCTGCTCAAGGTCCAGATCGACGACCCGTACGTGCGCGAGGCCCAGGACCTGCTGAAGGACTGGAACTACCACCAGGACGCCGACTCCGCCGCCGCCGCGTACTACAACGGCGTCTGGCGGAACCTGCTGATGCTCTCCTTCGGCCAGAAGTTCCCGGCCGACCTGCGGGTCGAGGGCGACTGCCTGCTGGTCCGCCAGAAGCGCGACAACACGCTCCCCGACGACGCGCTCGGCGGCGCCGCGCAGGCCGTCACCGAGTGCGGCACCCGCAAGCCCTCGCTGGCCCAGCCCGACGGCGGCGACCGCTGGATGGAGGTCGTCCGCCAGCAGCTCGCCGACCCCAAGTCGCCGTGGTGGGACTACATCGACTCCAACCACCAGCAGCAGCACGGCCTGGACAAGCTGCTCGCCGAGGCCCTCAAGGACGCCCGCCAGGACCTCACCTCGCGCCTCGGCAAGGACATCTCCACCTGGAGCTGGGGCCGACTCCACCAGCTGACCCTGCAGGAGCCCACGCTCGGCACCGACGACTCGTCGATCGCCTCCACCGCCGTCCACAAGCTGCTCAACCGGGGCCCGTACAAGATGTCCGGCGGCAGCGCCGCGGTCGACGCCACCGGCTGGAACGCCGCCGCCGGCTACGACGTCGACTGGATCCCCTCGATGCGCATGGTCGTCGACCTCAGCGACTTCGACGCCTCCCGCTGGATCAACGTCGGCGGCGCCTCCGGCCACACCTTCCACCCCAACTACAACGACCAGACCGACCTCTGGGCCAAGGGCGAACTCCTCCCCTGGTCCTACACCAAGGACGCCGTCACCAAGTCCGGGAAGAACACCCTCACCCTGACCGCCGGCTGACAGCCCCTGCCCCAACCGAGGCGGACCCCCAACGACAAGGGGGTCCGCCTCCGGCGCGTTTCGGGGCGGAACCCCGGAAAGCGGCGCGGGGCACAGCGGCGCCGCGGACGGTGGCCGCCTGCGGCGGGCCGGCACGCCGGCTTCCGGTGGAACGGCGGCCCTGCCGACCTCCGTGCCACCCTGCCTCCGGCGTTCCCCGCGGTCAGTCCGCGAAGCGGGTCACGCCGGCCGGGGTGACCACGGCGTGGACCGGGAGGTCGTGGGGTTCGGCGGGGACAGCGGGGAGGAGCTCGTGCGGGTAGAGCAGGGTGGCCAGCAGCGGGTGGGCGCCGGCGCGGGCGAGGCGGGCCAGGACGCGGTCGTAGGAGCCGCCGCCGCGGCCGAGCCGGATGCCGCGGGCGTCGACGGCCAGGCCGGGGAGCAGGACGACGTCGGCCTCGCGGACGGCGTCGGGGCCGAGGCGGTCGGCGAGCGGTTCGAGCAGCCCGCGGGTGGCGGGTGCCAGCCGGGCCTCGCTCTCGTAGGGGGCCCAGTCGAGGTCGTTGTCCGGCAGCAGGACCGGCAGCAGGACCCGCGCCCCGGCGGCCGCCAGCGCGGCCAGCAGCGGGCGGGTGCCGGGTTCGGCGCCGACCGAGACGTACGCGGCGACGGTGCCGCCCGGCGGCACCAGCTCCGTCGCGTGCTCCGCCAGCGCCCGGGCCGCGGCGGCCCGCTGTTCGGCGGTGAGGGCCCGCCGTTCGGCGAGCAGCCGTGACCTGAGCGCCGCCTTGTCGTTGGACAACTGATCCGCAGACACCATCCGTATCCCTTCGGCTCCGTCATTCGCAGTGACACGAGCCTGACACGTCGAGGCCGCCGCATGCCCACCCCGCTCCTGCTCCAGGCCCTGGCCGTGCTCGGCGCGGCCGCCCCGGTCGCCGCCGGCGTCGCGGCGCTGCGCCGCCGCGGGGCCGGGGCCGCGCCCGGCGGCAGGGAGACGGAACTTCTGGCGAAGATCGCGGAACTGACGGCGGAACGGGACGAGCTGCGCCGCACCGCGTCCTGCGACCCGCTCACCGGGGTGTGGAACTACCGGCACCTCCAGCTCACCCTGGACCAGGAGATCGAACGGGCCCGCCGGGCCGAGGCCACCGCCGTCGACCCGCGCCCGCTGTCGGTGCTGATGGTGGAACTCGTCGGCTTCGACGCACTGGTCGCCGAGCACGGCCGCTCGCGCGCCAACGGGATGCTGCGCGACCTCGCCCAGCGGCTGGCCGTGGAGATCCGCAGCTGCGACACGCTGGGCCGATACGGCGGCGAGGAGTTCCTGGTGCTGCTGCCCGACACCGCCCCGGAGGGCGCCGCCCAGGTCGCCGAGCGGCTCTGCTGGTCGGTGCGCCGGCACCGCCTGACCGACCGTCACCCCGGCGAGCCGGCCGACCCGGAAGCCCGCAGCGGGCTGACCGCCGCGATCGGCCTGGCCGTACTGCCCCGGGACGGCGCGCACGCCGCCGTCCTGCTGCGGGCCGCCGACCGCGCGCTCGCCGAGGCCAGGGCGGCCGGCGGCGACTGCTGGCGCCCCGCTCCGTCCGGCCCGCCCGCGTCGAGCGGTCCGGACGCTTCACCGGTGCCCGGTAAGGTGTTTTCCGGCCCCGGCGGGAACCCCCTCGCCCCGCCCGTGGCCACCGTCGGCCCCCATACGACCGGTGACCGGCCCTGACCGACGATTCATCCGCCTCTCAGCGGGGTGGAGTTCCTGCCTTAGTAAGGTCGACGCATGACGAACAAGCACGCCCGCACGCCGGTCACCAAGGCAGTCGTCCCCGCTGCCGGCCTCGGCACCAGGTTCCTCCCCGCCACCAAGGCCACGCCGAAGGAGATGCTCCCGGTCGTCGACAAGCCGGCCATCCAGTACGTCGTGGAGGAGGCCGCCTCGGCCGGTCTGTCCGACATACTGATGGTCACCGGTCGCAACAAGCGTGCTCTGGAAGACCACTTCGACCGCGCGTACGAGCTGGAGGAGCTGCTCACCCGTAAGGGCGACCACGACCGTCTGCGCCGCGTCCAGGAGTCCGTGCAGCTGGCCAACATGCACTACGTCCGCCAGGGCGACCCGAAGGGCCTCGGCCACGCCGTCTCGGTCGCCGAACAGCACGTCGCGGGCCAGCCGTTCGCCGTCCTGCTCGGCGACGACCTGATCGACCCCCGGGACCCGCTGCTGGCCCGCATGATCGAGGTGCAGCAGGAACTCGGCGGCTCCGTGGTCGCGCTGATGGAGGTCGACCCCGCGCAGATCCACCTGTACGGCTGCGCCGCCGTCAAGCCCAACGGCTTCGGCGAGGACGTCTTCCAGGTGACCGACCTGGTCGAGAAGCCCGACACCGCCGACGCCCCGTCCAACTACGCGGTCATCGGCCGCTACGTGCTCGACCCGGCCGTCTTCGACGTGCTGCGCGAGACCCCGCCCGGCCGCGGCGGCGAGATCCAGCTGACCGACGCGCTGCGCGAACTCGCCACCCGCGACGAGAACGCCGGCGGCCCGGTCTACGGCGTGCTGTTCAAGGGCCGCCGCTACGACACCGGCGACCGCGCCGACTACCTGCGCGCGATCGTCCGGCTGGCCGCCGAGCGCGAGGACCTCGGCCCCGAATTCCGGACCTGGCTGCGGCAGTTCGTCGCCGCCGAGATGCAGGGCTGACCCACCACGAAGGCGAGCGTGAGGCGATGACCGGGAAGCACGACCCCTGCGGAGAGGGCGCCGGCTCCCCGGCCTCGCCGCGCCTGTGGAGCGTCGACGAACACCTCGCCGACGTGCTCTTCGCGGCCGCCCCGCTGCCGCCCATCGAACTGCGGCTGCTCGACGCCCAGGGCTGCCGGCTCGCCGAGGACGTGCGGGCCGGCGCCGACCTGCCACCGTTCGACAACAGCTCGATGGACGGCTACGCGCTGCGCACCGCCGACACCGTGCGGGCCACCGGGCAGTACCCGTCGGTGCTCGCCGTGGTCGGCGACATCGCCGCCGGGGCCGGCGACCTGCCCAAGGTCGGCCCCGGCCAGGCCGCCCGGATCATGACCGGCGCCCCCGTCCCGCCCGGCGCCGAGGCCGTCGCCCCGGTCGAGTGGACCGACGGCGGCACCGGCACCGGGCAGGCCGCCGACGCGATGGGCGGCGCCGACGAAGGCACCGAGGTGCGGGTGCTGCGCCCGGTCTCCGAGGGCGCGTTCATCCGCCGCCGCGGCAGCGACGTCACCGCCGGGGACACCGTGCTGGAGGCCGGCACCGTGCTCGGCCCCACCCAGATCGGCCTGCTGGCCGCGATCGGCCGGGCCACCGTCCGGGTCCGCCCCCGGCCGCGCGTCGTGGTGCTCTCCACCGGCAGCGAACTCGTCCAGCCCGGCGAGGAGACCGGCCCCGGCCGGATCCACGACTCCAACTCCTTCACCCTGACCGCCGCCGCGATCGCCGCCGGCGCCGTCGCCTACCGGGTCGGCGGCGTCCCCGACGAGGCGTCAACTCTCCGCGCGGTACTGGAGGACCAGCTCGGCCGGGCCGACCTGATCGTCACCAGCGGTGGCGTCTCCGTCGGCGCGTACGACGTGGTCAAGGAGGTGTTCGCCGACTACGCCGGCGTGGACTTCCGGCGGCTGAGGATGCAGCCCGGCAAGCCGCAGGGCTACGGCCGGATCGGCGGCGAGCGGGGCGTGCCGCTGCTCGCGCTGCCCGGCAACCCGGTGAGCGCGTACATCTCGTTCGAGTTGTTCGTCCGCCCCGTCATCCGCACCATGCTCGGCGCCCCCGACGTGCACCGCCCCGTGGTGCGCGCCACCACCACCGCCGCGCTGCGCTCCCCGGCCGGACGGCGGCAGTACCTGCGCGGACGGTACCGCCCGGCGGACGGCACGGTCGGTCCGGTCGGTGGCGAAGGATCGCACCTGGTCGGGGCGCTGGCCCAGGCCGACTGCCTGATCACGGTGCCCGAGGACACCACCGCACTGCCGGCCGGCAGCCCCGTCGATGTGCTCCTTCTCACGGACTGACCCGCGCGGGGCGGTACGGTAGCGCGAGATTCGCACCGTGTTACTGGAGCCCATTCGTGACCGACACACCCCCCGGCGACCGCCTCACGCACGTCGACCACACCGGCGCCGCCCGGATGGTCGACGTCTCCGAGAAGGCCACCACCACCCGGGTCGCGGTGGCGGCCGGCCGCGTCCGGGTCGCCCCCCGGGTGGTCGAGCTGCTGCGCGGCGAGGGCGTCCCCAAGGGCGACGCGCTCGCCGTCGCCCGGATCGCCGGCATCATGGGCGCCAAGCGGACGCCCGACCTGATCCCGCTCTGCCACCCGATCGCGCTCACCGGCACCACCGTCGACCTGACGGTCACCGACACCGCCGTGGAGATCACCGCCACCGTCCGCACCGCCGACCGCACCGGCGTCGAGATGGAGGCGCTCACCGCCGTCGCCACCGCCGCGCTCACCGTCATCGACATGGTCAAGGCCGTCGACAAGGCCGCCGCCATCGAGGACGTCCGGGTGCTCAGCAAGACCGGCGGCAAGAGCGGCGACTGGGTGCGGGAGGACGCCCGATGAGGGCGCTCGCCGTCACCGTCTCCAACCGGGCCGCGGCCGGCGTGTACCAGGACAAGGGCGGCCCCCTGCTGGTCGCCGGACTGCGGGAGATGGGCTTCGCGGCCGACGGCCCGACGGTCGTCCCCGACGGCGACCCCGTCGAGGCCGTGCTCCGCGAGGCCGTCGCCGCCGGGTACGACGTGGTGCTCACCACCGGCGGCACCGGCATCTCCCCGCAGGACCTCACGCCCGAGATGACCGCCCGGGTGATCGACCGCCCGGTCCCCGGCATCCCCGAGGCGATCCGCGCGTACGGCCGCGAGCAGGTGCCCACCTCGGCGCTCTCCCGCGGCCTGGCCGGCCTCGCCGGACGCACCCTGATCGTCAACCTGCCCGGCTCCACCGGCGGCGTCCGCGACGGCCTCGCGGTGCTCGCCCCGCTGCTGCCGCACGCCGTCGACCAGTTGGCCGGCGGCGACCACCCGCGCCCCGCGGGCGGTGCGCACTGAACGCGGGCTGGCCGGTCGAACTGGCCGAGGGCGACATCGTGCTGCGGCCCATCCGCCGCCGCGACCAGGCCGAGTGGCAGGAGGTCAGCCGGCGCAACCGGGAGTGGCTGCGCCGCTGGGAGGCCACCGTCCCGCCCGCCCCGCCCGGCCGCGTCCCGCTGCCCCGGCCGACCTTCCGGCAGATGGTCCGCTACCTGCGCGCGGAGGCCGCCGCCGGCCGGATGCTGCCCTTCGTGGTGGTCTACCGGGGCCGCCTGGTCGGCCAGTTGACCGTCGGCGGGATCACCTGGGGCTCGATGTGCTCCGCCAACGTCGGCTACTGGGTGGACGAGGCGGTGGCCGGCCGAGGCATCACGCCCACCGCCGTCGCGCTCGCCGTCGACCACTGCTTCCGCGACCTGGGCCTGCACCGCATCGAGGTGTGCATCCGCCCCGAGAACCGGCCCAGCCGTCGGGTGGTGGAGAAACTCGGCTTCCGCGCCGAGGGAATGCGCCCCCGCTATCTGCACATCGACGGCGACTGGCGCGACCACCTGGTCTACGCGCTCACCGCCGACGAGGCCGCCGACGGCCTGCTGCGGCGCTGGCACTCCCTCAGGAGTGGTCCTCCGCAGGAGAATTGAATATCTGTTCGAATAGTAGATATCGATATGGCATCGGCGGGGCGCCGGAGCCGGGGCGAGCCGCCACAAATAGCGGCAAAATAGTCTGAGAATCAGCTTGATCGGACGACACGCCGTCCCAAATTGCTGCAGCGCCTTACCCCGCGCCCGTACCGTGTGAAACGTGAGCAGCAGTGGCCTTATCTACGCGGTCATCGTAGGGGCCTGGGCCGCCTATCTGGTGCCGATGTGGCTCCGCAGGCAGGACGAGCTCAACGAGTCGCGTCCGACGGAACGGTTCAGTACCGCGATCCGCCTGCTGGCCGGGCGATCGGCCATGGAGCGGCGCGCGGCCCGAGCCCTCGGCGAACAGACCGCCGACCAGCAGCACCCCGCCGGGGAGCCGGACGGGGTCCTCGCCGACCCCGCAGACGTCCCCACCCGGCCCGCCGGATGGGACGGCGCCGGGGCGGCCTCCGGGTCCGGGTCCGAGCCCGACGTGCCGGCCGGGCCGGTTGCGACCGCCGAGGAGACCGCGCCCGCCGCTGCCGTCCCGCCGGTCGCCACCGCCCCGTCCGCGCCGCCCGCCTCGGCGGTTCCGCCGGCCTCCTCGGCCGGGAAGGGCGCTCGTGGCGAGCAGGACGAGCGGCGCTCCGCCGAGCGGCGGGCCCGGCTGCTGGCCCGGCGGCGGCGGATGGTCTCGATGCTCTTCCTCGCCTTCGCGCTCGGTGCGGTGGTCGCCGCGGTGGCCGGTGTCGCGTTCCTCTGGGTGCCGGCCGTGCCCGGCATCCTGCTCACCCTCTACATCGGGCACCTGCGCCGCCTCGAACGGCAGCGCTACGAGGTCAAGTTCGACCGGGTCCGGGCCGCGCAGGCCGCCGAGCGGCTGCGGGAACGCGAGCGGGCCCGGACGGCCGACACCGCGACCGCGCCGCACGGCATCGACGTCCCGACCGAACCCGCCGCCCGGGCCAGCGCCCTCGCCGACGCGACCGAGCACGAGGAGTGGGTCGACGGAGTCCGCGCCCGCGCCGCGGCCGGACCCGACTCCTGGGAGCCCGTCCCCGTCCCGCTGCCCACCTACGTCACCGCGCCGGTGGCCCCCCGGGTCAACCGCGGCCTCGACCTCGCCGCCCCGAACACCTGGGACTCCGGCCGCCCCGCCGCCACCCCGCTGTTCGACCAGTACGGCGAGCCCGGCCACCAGGCGGCCCCCGAGTACCGCCCCCGCGCCGCCAACGAGTAGCCCGCACCTCCGAGCGCCCCGCCCATCGATCCAGGTGGCCGGGGCGTTCGTGTTTTCCGGGCTTTCGAACGTCCAGTCACGGCCGCCCGGCGACCATGGTCATGAGTACCCCTCCAGGGGTGATAGAGTTTCTTCTTGTTGGGGCTGTGGCGCAGTCCGGTAGCGCACCTCGTTCGCATCGAGGGGGTCAGGGGTTCGAATCCCCTCAGCTCCACCCAACAGAAGTCCCGCCCGGGTCACCCGGGCGGGACTTCTGCGTTGCGGCGATTCGGTAGGCGGACGTGGCGGGCGGGGTCGAACGGGCGGCGGCCGTGGTGGAGTTCTGGCGGGCGGTGGAACTGTTCAGCGCTCGGGCGGTGCCGGCGCCGGACGAGAAGCAGAAGGTCTACCCGCTGGACGCCGACGGGCTGCTCCCGTGGCAGGACGGTCACCGGCTGCGGCGGACGAAGCCCGCGCCCGGGCACACCTGGCGGCACGGGTCTACGGCGGGCTGTTCCCGCTCGCGGAGGTGCGCAACACCTTGATGGAGGTGTTCAGCCGCGACCCGGAGAGCCACGACGGGCGGCTGGACAGCTAGGGCGCGCTGTTCGCGCTCACCGTGGACGACTCCGGGTCGGTGCTGGCCGATTCCACCGTCATCTCGACCTGCGGCTGGGCGGTCGGCCGGACCGCTGCCGGGGCCGGGGGCCGGGAAGGCGTGCTGACGGAGGGTGGTGTGCAGGCTACCGTTGGGCGCGTCGGGTGGAGTGGGCGGAGGCCGTCGTCTTCGCGCACGGTACTGAGGGGTGGGGGCATGATCGATCCGCTGTCGGTCTCGGCGGTCGCGGGGGTGCTGGGCACGATCGGCTCGGCGATGGCCGGGGAAGCCGGGAAGTGGGCCTGGGAGTCGATCGGGAACCTGGCCCAGCGGGTGACCGGCCGTCAGCTCGCGGCGCCCTCCGGGGCCGAGGAGCGGGAGGAACTCGCCCGGCTGCTGGTCGAGGGGGCGCGGCGCGATCCGGCCCACGCCCAGGCGCTGGCCGCGTGGTTGACGGGCCTGGCCGACGGGGAGTCCGAGCAGGCCGACGCGGTGCCGCGGCTGCTGCCCGTCTCCACCCGGTACTTCACCGACCGCAAGGGGCCGCTCGCCGCGCTCGACAAGGAAGCCGGACGGAAGGCGGACGGCCGGCCCCGGCAGGTGCTCCTGCACGGCCCGGACGGCATCGGCACCAGCGCGGTGGCGATCCACTGGGGCGGCCGGGAGGCCCACCGGTTCCCCGACGGACAGCTGTACGCCGACCTGCGCGCCGGCGGACCGCAGGGCGCGGCCGACCCGGCCACCGTGCTGCGGCGCTTCCTGCAGAAGCTCGGCGTCCCCGCCGACCAGCTGCCCGCCACCGTCGAGGACCGGGCCGAACGGTTCGGGCAACTGCTCGCCGGGCGGCGGCTGTTGGTCGTCCTCGACCACGCGCACTCGGCCGCCCAGATGCGGCCGCTGCTCACCGCCGCCCCCGGCGTCGTCACCGTCATCACCGCGCGCCGCCCGCTGGCCGGGCTGGACGCGCTGAACATCCCCGTCGGACCGCTCGCCGACAAGGACGCCCGCCGGCTGCTCACCGACCTGGCCGGCAAACACGCCGTCACCGCCGCCAAGGCCGCCCTGCCCGGGGTGCTGGACCGCTGCGCCGGCTCACCGTTCGCGCTGCGCGCCGCCGCCACCGTGCTGGGCGAGACCGCGCCGCGGGCGCTCGCCGGGCAGGTCTTCGCCGACCCCGTGGAGGCCGCGACCGCCGACCGGTACGCCCGCCTCGCGCCGAACAGCGCCTCGGTGTACCGCAGTTGCGCGCTGCGCCGGTGGCCCGCGATCGGGCCGGCCGCCGCCGCGGCCGCCACCGGACTGACCGAGGCCGAGGCCGCCGAGGCGCTGGACGAACTCGCCGCCGCCGGACTGCTGGAGACCGCCTTCGACGGCCGCCACCGCTACCGCCCGGCCGTCCGCAGGCACGCCGAGGCAGCAGCCATTCGGGAGGACGGGCTCGCGGCCTGCGCAACTGCCGTGCGGCGCACCGTCGATCACTACCTGCGGCTCGCCGTCCGCGCCGACTACGCGGCGCTCCCGCAGCGCTGGCACCTCGGCCCGCTGTACGCGGAGCTCGGACCGGACGGCTACCCCGGCGAGGCCGAGGCGCTGGCGGCGCTCGGGGCGGAACTGCCCAACCTGGTGGAAGCCGTGGGCGCCGCCGAGGAGTTCGCCGCCCCCGACCTGGTCTGCCAGCTGGTCGAGGCGCTGTGGGCGGTCCAGTTGAAGGCCGGCCGGCACGACGAACTGCTGCCCGCGCTGCGGGCCGGTGCGCGGGCCGCATCCGCCGTACGGCCTCCGGTGGCGGCCCGGATGCACGTCCAACTCGCGCTGGCGCTCACCGAGTTGCAGGAGTACGGCGAGGCCGAGCAGCAGCTGGTGCTGGCCGCCGAGGTGGAGGAGTCGGACGGTCACCTGCGCGGGCAGGCCACCGCCGTGGAGACGCTCGGCCTGCTGCGGCTGCGCCAGTGGCGCTGGGCCGAGGCGCTGCAGTGCTTCGACCGGGCCGTCGGACTGCTCGACGGCATCGGGGACGGTGACAGCGGGCAGGCCGACCTGCCCCGGGCCCGCGCCCTGCTCGCCCGGCACCGCGGCCGGGCGCTGCGCGGACTGGGCCGGTTCGAGGAGGCCCGGGCGTCGATCGAGCAGGCGGTGGCGTTCTTCCGCGGCACCGGCGAGGCCTACAACACCGCCCGCGCGCTCACCGACCTGGTCCAGACGCTCATCGACCAGGGGCACGGGGCGCAGGCGCTGCCGCTGCTGGACGAGGCCGGGGTGCTGCTGGAGCGCGGCGGCGCGGTGTTCCACCTGGTGCCGCTCGCGGTGCTGCGGTCGCTGTGCGGCGGCGCGGGCGAGTGACCGAGTTGGGCGTCAACGGGGGCGAGTGACCGAGTTGGGCGTCAACGGGGGCGAGTGACCGAGCTGTGCGTCAGCGGGGCTGAGTGACCGTCACCCGGTGGATCGTGGTGCCGGTGCGGACGGTCAGGGTGCCGGTGGCCGGGCCGAGGGCGAGCAGGGCGGAGGCGGCGGTGGCTGGGTCGAGGCCGTCGAGGGAGGTCAACTCCAGGTTCGCGCCGGAGCGGTGGCGGGCCGTGCAGGTGGTCGGGCCGGTGATCTGGACGGCCAGGGTGCAGGAGGCGTGGCGGGACAGGGTGTGATCGGCCCAGGCGAGCGGCGGGTCGAGCCGGGGGTCGTCGAGGGTGCCGTGGCGGACGATGACGTCGGCGAGGGCCAGGGTGCCCGGGTCCAGGGTGTCCTCGTGGGCGACCAGGTGGGCGGTGCCGGGGCCCTCCGGTTCGTGGCGGGGAGCGGCGAACCGGCGTATCTCGACCGTGCCGTCCTTGCCGGCGTGGGCCAGCACCCGAACGGGTGCCGTCACCAGGGGCGGCTGGTGGGCGGGCAGGGGCAGCAGGTCGAGCAGTGCGGGGGCGGGCGGTTCGGGGAGGTCGAGGAGGCGGTGGAACAGCGCGCGCAGCAGACCGGCGGACTCGCCCGGGCGGGAGCTGGTCAGCTCGGCCGGTCCGGCCGGTGCCGTGCCGCGGGCGAGCAGCTCCGCCAACTGCGGGGCCAGCGCGGCGTGCAGGTCGAGCTTCGGGGCCTCGCGGACGAACGCGGCGACCTGGGAGCCGTCGTCGAGGACGGATGCGCCGGCCGCCGCCAGCACCACCGGGGTGCCGAGGGCCGCCGCGTAGTAGCTGACCGAGCCGAAGTCGCCGATCACGGCGTCCGCGGCGATCAGGGCCTGCCGCCAGTCCGCGACCGGGTCGACCAGCGTCACGCCCGCCCGGCGGGCCCCGTCGAGCCAGAGCCGGACCTGGCCGGGGCCGTGGCCGTGCCACACGTTGGGGTGCAGGACGACGGCGACCCGGTACTCGTCCAGCGGCAGCTCCGGCAGGCGGGAGAGCAGCAGCGGCAGTATGTCCTCCGCGCCGCCGTCGCCGAACAGCGAGGTGGGGTTCCAGGTCGAGTTGAGGACGATCAGGCGCTGGCCGGGGCGGACGCCGAACGCCCGGCGGAACGCGTCGCGGCGGGGGCGGGCCGCGAGGATGCGGTCGAAGCACGGGTCACCGCCGAGCACCGCCGTACCGGCCGCCTCCGGGCAGGCCGCCGCGAGCCGGTCGAGCTGATCGGGGTGGGACAGCACCAGTGCATCGGCGACCGGGACCCCGTCGTGGAGCAGCCACTCGCGCGAAAGCCCGAACACCGGCGCTCCGGTGTCCGGTGTCCGGTGTCCGGTGTCCGGTGTTGCCAGCTTCTTATTGTAGCCAACGCCGTGCGAGAGGACGATCAACCGGCTTTTGAGCTCGTGCAGTTGACCGCCGAAGCTGGCCGAGATCGCCAGCTCGGGGGCGAGCTCGAGGGCCTGCTCCCAGGGGACGACGGGGACGCCCAGGGAGTGGAGGAGTTCGGGCAGTCCGGAGCGGAACGGGGAGCTGCCTGGGCAGGTGGCGAGCAGTTGGACGCGCAGGTCGTCGCGGAACAGGCCGACCACGTCGAGCAGCCGCGTCGCCGAGGTGACGTTGTGTGCCACCAGCAGGACCCGCCGGCACTCGCCCCGGGTGGTCCACCGTGCGGAGTCGTCGCCGACCGGCACCCTGATCCACTCGCCCCGCAAACCGTTCCTCCGTGATCGTTCCACCACCGCCCCGGCAGCTTAGCGATCACGGGCGGGCGGCGGACCGGCTTCCGGGGACAGGCTCTGGCGACGCAGCAGCAGACCGAGTCGCGGGGCGAGCAGCGGCCGCAGCAGGCGGGCCACCGGGGGAGTGGACAGCAGCAGGGCGAGTGCGGCGGCCCCTGCGGTGAGGGCGAGGTGGCCCGGGGCGGAGGCGAGGAAGGCCCCGTCGTAGGCGCCCTGGTGGACGAGGGCGAGCTGGACGAACGGGTGCACCAGGAAGGCGGACATGCCGGCCGCGCCGAGCGCCGTGAACCAGGCGTGGCGGGTGGGCGTGAGGGCGAGGAAGGCCGCGCCGAGCACCGCCCCGGCGACGCCGAGGGCCAGTGAGAGGGCTGCCCAGCGCAGGTAGCCGGAGTGCAGGCCGGTGGCGCTCATGCTGCGGTACAGCCAGGCGGCGTCCAGGCGCGGCACCGCCCGGTACGCGGCGACGGCGGCGAGCGCGAACAGCGGGACGGCGGCGATCCGCAGGGCGCGGTTGCCGCGCAGGGCGAGGACCTTGTCGCGGTCGAGGGTGAGGCCGGCCACGAAGAACGGCAGGAACTGGAGGGTCCGGCCGATCGAGAGCTGCGGGGTGAGCGGCAGCGCCCCGGCGAGCAGCGCGATCGCGACGGCGACGGTGATCGGCGCGCGCAGCTGCCGCCACAGCGGTGCGCTCAGCCGCCACAGGAACAGGGACAGCAGGAACCAGGTGACCCAGGCGGGCGTGAGCAGGTCCAGGGTGAACGCCCGGCCGTTCAGCCACGCCGTGTACCGGCCGAGCAGCGTGGTCCACAGCAGGTAGGGCACCAGCACGCCGCCGATCAGCCGGTTCACCTGGTGCGGCCGGGCGGTGAAGGACCGGGAGAACCAGCCGGAGACGAACACGAACACCGGCATGTGGAAGGCGTACACCAGCAGGTACGCCGCGTGCACCGCCCGGTGCCCGGGCTGCCGGGCCAGCGGCTCCCAGAAGTGCCCGCAGACCACCAGGACCAGGGCCGGCAGTTTGGCGTTGTCGAAGAACGCCTCCCGGGCCCGGCCGTCCTGACCTGTGCCGATGGCGGGCGGCAGAGGCGGCGCGGGGGAGGGTTCGGCGAGCAAAGAGGCACTCCAGGTTCGGCGGTTCCTCAGGACCCTGCGAGCCCGACTGCGCGGCGCCAGGGCGTCAGCGCTTCAGATAGGCGAGGACGGCGAGCACGCGGCGGTTGGCGTCGGGGGTGTTGTCGATCCGGAGCTTGCCGAAGATCGCGGCGGTGTGTTTGGCCACCGCGCTCTCGCCGATGTGCAGTTCGGCCATCACCGCGGCGTTGGAGCGGCCCTCGGCCATCAGGCGCAGTACGTCGAGTTCGCGGGGCGACAGGTCGGCGGTGGTGCCGCGGGCGGTGGAGCGGGCCATCAGGCGGGCGATCACCTGCGGGTCCATCACGGTGCCGCCGGAGGCGACGGTGCGGACGGCGTCGACGAACTGTGCGGTGTGGGTGACCCGGTCCTTGAGCAGGTAGCCGACCGCGCCCTCCCCGTCGGCGAGCAGTTCCTGCGCGTACAGCTGCTCCACGTACTGGGACAGCACCAGCACCGGCAGGGCGGGCCGTTCGCGGCGGACGGTCAGCGCGGCCTGCAGGCCCTCGTCGGTGTGGGTGGGCGGTAGGCGGATGTCGACGACGGCCACGTCGGGGCGCAACTCGCGCAGGGCGCGCAGCAGTTCGGGGCCGTTGTCGACGGCGGCGACGACCTCGAAACCGTGTTCGGCGAGGGTGCGGCTCAGGCCGTCACGGAGGAGGAAGAGGTCTTCGGCGAGGACGACGCGCACGGGAGCTCCAGGGTCGCGGTGGTCGGTCCGCCCGGCGGGCTGACCAGGGCGAGGGTGCCGTCGAAGGCGGCCAGTCGGCGGCGCACCCCGGCCAGGCCGCTGCCGCGGGCCGGGTCGGCGCCGCCCCGGCCGTCGTCGGTGACGGTGGCGCGCAGCAGGCCGTCGGCGCAGCGCAGTCGTATCCGCACGGTGCGGCCGCCGGAGTGCTTGCCGGCGTTGGCGAGCAGTTCGGCGACCGCGAAGTAGGCGGCGCCCTCGACGGCGGCGGGCAGCCGGCCGGGCAGGTCGGCGTCCACCTCGACGTCCAGGAAGGCGTCCAGGGCGAGCGAGCGGACGGCGTCGGGCAGGCCGCGGTCGGCGAGTACCGGCGGGAGGATGCCGTGGACCAGGTCGCGCAGCTCCTGCAGGGCCCGCTCGGAGCTGGCCCGGACTTCGCCGAGCAGCCGGCGGGCGGCGGCCGGGTCGCTGTCGACCAGCCGGTCGGCTTGGTCGAGGGTCAGGCCGAGGGCGACCAGCCGGGCCTGCGCGCCGTCGTGCAGGTCGCGTTCGATCCGGCGCAGTTCGGCGGCCTGGGTGTCGAGGGCGTCGGCCCGGCTGTCCGTCAGCTGGCCGATCCGGCGCTCCAGCCGGGTCGCGTACGGGTCGCCCAGCAGCTTGCCGGTCCACTCGCCGTAGCGGACCAGCACCGGGACGGTCAGCCACAGGCCCCCCGCGACGAAGGCCAGGCCGAGCGCGGCGGCGGCGAGCGCGGTGCCGGTGGACTCCACCGGGACGAAGGCGTACCAGTTGTCCGGGCCGAGGTACTGCCAGATGAACGGCTGCACCAGCGCGCCGAACAGACCGAAGCCGACCAGCGTCGGCGGGACGGCGACCAGCAGGCCGGTGCTCCACGGGCCGAAGCAGGACCAGGCGAGGTCGCGCCAGAAGGCGTGCGAGCCGAGCACCGCCACCGCCCGGCCGGTGACGGTCGGGGCGGTGGGCAGCGGTTCGGGATCGTCGAGCACGGTGCCCGTCCAGCGGGCGGTGCGGTCGCGTTCGCGGTCGCTGCCGCGGCGCAGCAGGCCGGCCGCGGACGGCAGGAGCAGCAGACCCAGGCCGACCGGCAGCAGTGTCAGCGCGCCGAGCGCCGCGAGCCCCCGCAGTGACGTCACCAGGGCGTCCAGCGAGAGTCGTTGGCAGCGGGCCAGGGCGACCAGTGGTCCCCGGAAGCGCATCTGTCGGTCCGTCATGTCGTCGCGAGCCTATCCGCCCGGGCCGGGCGGCGGTCGGCCAGGACCCAGGGCAGCGCGACCAGCACGCTCGCCGCGCCGAACAGCAGCATCGGCTCCACCGCGCCGGACTCCTCGTCCAGGAACAGCAGCATGCCCAGGTTCACCAGGGTGTGGAAGCCGCCGGCGAGCAGCAGCCGGTGGGCGCCGATCCGCTCCCAGGCCAGGCCCAGCAGCACCGACATGGCGACGGTCGCCGCCAGGAACCCGGCCGCGTACGCCGGGGCCTGCGCGAACACCTGCACGTGCCAGGCGCCCCAGAGCAGACCGACCGCGGCGGACGAACCGAGCGGGCCGAAACGGGTGCGCAGCAGCGGCTGCAGCAGGCAGCGCCAGCCGATCTCCTCGCCGCAGGCGCCCACGAACTGGGCGACCACCACCACGCCGAACGGGGCGGCCAGCGAACCCGGGTTGCGCACCGGGACACCGCCGTGCAGCAGCAGGGCGCCGGCCACCGCCAGCGCGGTGATCGCCACGGCGCTGAGCAGCAGCGCCCCGCGCGGGCCGCGTGCCCCGCCGGCCGTCAGCAGGCCCCATACCTGCGACGGCCGCATCAGGGCGACCGCGGCCACGCCCAACGCCGGTCCGAACTGGGTCAGTTGGAGGACTTCATCGGGCAGTCCGGTGAGCGGCTGGACCGCGCCCAGCAGGCCGGCGGCCGGAAAGGCCACCGCGAGGAAGAGCGCGGCGGGGCCGAACCAGCCGGTCCGGGTGGCCCGGGTGTTCCGCATGGGAGTTCGCCTCTCGATCGGGATCGTCGTGTCACCCATGACGATCCCGGGCGGCGCTTCTCGTGCCATTGCAGCCACCTGCCCGGCCGGGGTGCACCTAGCTGCACCCCTCGCCCCTTCCTAGGCGGCTGCCGGCGTGGGCAGCCGGGAGGCCAGCAGCGCGAGCTGGACCTGCGAGCTGACACCGGACTTGGCGCGGATCCGGCGCAGATAGGTGTCCACGGTGTGCGGGCTGAGCCCCAGCCGGCGGGCGATCGTCGCATAGCTGGCGCCCTCGCCGACCAGGTGCAGGACCTGGAGCTCGCGGCGGCTGAACCCGACGGTGGCAGCGGGGTGCTGGACGGTGGAGGTGTGCATGGAGAACTCCCGGAGGTCGAGGTGGCAGCGGGGGTCAGTTCCAGGGCTTGCAGAGGGGGGTCTCGCAGGCGCCGCCCCACGAGGTGTCGCCGTCCAGCGGGGTGTCCGGCAGGTCGACCGTCACCTGCTGCTGCAGCGTGGTGGAGCCGGTCGGGGCGGCGGTGTCGGCGGAGGCCGGGGAAACGGCGGCGAACAGGGCCGCGGCGGTGACGGCGGCGAGGGCGAGGGCGCGCTTCATGGGGGCCTCCGAGGGCGGTTGTGGGGTGGGGAGCGGGCCGGTCGGGCGGTGCTGCCCGGTGCTGCTCGGCCTGCATCCAGCATGTCCGCCGGGCCGCCGCCGGACCACCGGGTGGCCACCTCATCAACTGCGCTGGCAGCAAAGTGACCAGGGGGCGAAACAGGTCAAATCGGTTGAAAGGCCATGTCCTGCCGGATGGTTGTACGGGGTCGGGTGTCACGCGATCTCGTGACTGTCCATCAGGTTTGGGAGCGGCCCAGGATGGTTCGGCGGTGCCCGAGACGGCTCGGCGCCCGCTCCGGAGGGGGCAGTCGTGCAGTGGTACGAAGGGGAGGACCGGCGGTCCCCCGAACCTGACGGCCAGGTCGTCGAGTTGGCGGCCTTCCTGCGGGGCGGCACCGCCCGCTCCGGGCCGGCGCTGATGTGGAGCGAGCAGGAACCGGCCCCGGACTGCTCTGCCGATGCGCTGGCCGCCGCCCTGGAGCGGGAGTTGGCCCGCCCCGTCCTGGCCGTCCCCGACCGCCTCGCCGGACCGTGGCAGCACGGCCAGGTCGCCGTGCTGCTGGTGCAACGGCGCGGCGCCGCGGCGGTCCAGCTGAGCCCGCCCCCCGGCTCCGCCGCCGGCCGCAGCACGCTGCGCCTGCGCGCCGCCCAGTGCCTGCTGGTGCCTGCCGACTGGAGCTACCGCCTCGACCCCGGCAGCCCCGTCCGGCCGCTCGTGCTCGCGCTGCCCTGACGCCCCGTCGGCCTCTTCGGCGGCGGAAGATACCCTGCGCTTGGTGTACGAAGATCGAACTGCGGTTCGGAGCGTGCACTGCTCGGCCCGGACGACGTGAAGACCCTGGAGGCATTCGGATGAGCGACTGGCACCCACCGGCCCCGCCCGGCCTCCGTACCGGCCCACTGCCGCAGCGCTCTGCGTTCGGGCTGCGGCTCCAGTTCGCGCTGCAGTGGTTCTGGCTGCCGATCCGGGTCCTCTGGGACTTCCTGGACGGCTCGGTGGCGCTCGACGGCACGGCCGAGCCCGGTGCGTCCAAGTTCGTTCTCACGCCGAGCCGTTACCGCCTGGAGCGGCACGGCACCCGCGAGGAGTGGGAGGCGTGGGCCGCGCGGGCGCTCGACCGGGGCATCGAACGGGAGCTGGCCAGGGTGCGGTCGCGGCTGGAGCACAACAAGAAGTACCGCTACAAGTACAAGGGCAAGGACTTGATGCCCAGGACGAGCATCCGGCGGCGTTACTACCGGGGCATCGGCCTCGACGGGCTGGCCGCCCTGGCCGCAAGCCGCGGCTGGCAGGTCGACTGGAGCAGCGACCTGGCGGAGGCCCGGATCTTCCAGCCACAGGCCTGACGGGCGGTGCGTCAGTCGTCCTCGAACGGTTCCTCGCTGAAGCGGAACCATGCCTGCGGCGGCTCGATGTGCAGCAGGAACTCGGCGACCGGGCCGTCCGGGGCGTGCAGGGTGCAGTTCTTCGTCAGCGCGGTGTAGAACGGGTCCCACGCCTCCCACTCCTCGGCCTCGACCAGCCGAAGGCTCTCGGCGAACCCGGGCTCGGCTGCCGGCCAGCCCGGGCCGGGCAGGAAATCGCCGGACAGCCACGGGAAGTCGGCTTCGGTGATGCGGATCTCGCCGACCAACTCCTCGCCGCGCAGCAGGCGCCAGGTCTCGTCGGTGAACGCCATGCGAGGCTCCAAGGGGCGGGGGAGGCGGGCGGTGACAGTCTGGCGGAGGGGTCCGACAGCACCCAATGTCACGCGATCGTCCCCGAGTTCACTCGTACGAGTGGTTTGTGGCGTCGGGGCGGCGGAGCCGGGTAGCGGTGACCGAGGGTCGGAGGGCTCGTTAGGCATCGCGCCGATCTCTGTCGTCGAAAAGGGGCGGGACCCAGTGGCTCAGCCGTTCGAACTGCCGGACTTCTACGTGCCGTACCCGGCGCGCATCAACCCGCACTACGAGAAGGCGCGGGTGCACACCAAGGAGTGGGCACGCGACTTCGGCATGCTGGAGGGATCGGGCATCTGGGAGGAGCACGATCTCGACTCGCACGACTACGCGCTGCTCTGTTCCTACACCCACCCCGACTGCGACAGCGAGGCACTCGACCTCGTCACCGACTGGTACACCTGGGTCTTCTTCTTCGACGACCACTTCCTGGAGATCTTCAAGCGCACCCTCGACCGCGAGGGCGGCAAGGCCTACCTGGACCGGCTGCCCGCCTTCATGCCGATGGACCTCGCCGACGGCTTCCCCGATGCCACCAACCCGGTCGAGGCGGGCCTGGCGGACCTCTGGCAGCGCACCGTCCCGCACATGTCGGCCGACTGGCGGGCCCGGTTCGCCGAGTCCACCCGGAACCTGCTGAACGAGTCCCTCTGGGAGCTCTCCAACATCAACGAGGGCCGGGTCTCCAACCCCGTCGAGTACATCGAGATGCGCCGCAAGGTCGGCGGCGCCCCCTGGTCGGCCGGTCTGATCGAGTACGCCGCACACGCCGAGGTGCCCGAGGCGGTCGCGTACTCCCGTCCGCTGCGGGTCCTGCGCGACGCCTTCTCCGACGGCGTGCACCTGCGCAACGACCTGTTCTCGTACGAGCGCGAGATCCAGGAGGAGGGCGAACTCTCCAACGGCGTCCTGGTGCTGGAGACCTTCCTCGGCTGCTCCACCCAGCAGGCCGCGGACGCGGTAAACGACCTGCTGACGTCCCGCCTCCAGCAGTTCGAGAACACCGCGCTCACCGAACTCCCCGGCCTGTTCGCCGAACACGCGCTGAACCCGGAGGAGATCGCCCGCGTCCTGGCCTACGTCAAGGGCATGCAGGACTGGCAATCCGGCGGCCACGAATGGCACATGCGCTCCAGCCGCTACATGAACGGCGGCGGCGCGGCAGCCCCCGTCCTCGGCCCCAAGGGCCTCGGCACCTCCGCCGCCAACATCCGCCTCGCGGCGGGCATCCGCGGCCTGCGCAGCTTCGCCCACACCCCGCACCGCAAGGTCGGGCCCTCGCGGATGCCCGACTTCCCGATGCCGTACGCCGTCTCGCTCAACCCGCACCTGGACGCCTCCCGCGAGAACGTCATCGACTGGGCCCGCGAGTTCGGCCTGCTCGACCCGGAGCCCGGCGTCCCCGCCTCCGACATCTGGAACGAACAGAAGCTCCGCGACTACGACTTCCCGCTGTGTGCCGCCGGCATCGACCCCGACGGCACCGCCGCCGAACTCGACCTCAGCTCCGCCTGGCTCACCTGGGGCACCTACGCGGACGACTACTACCCCCCGGTCTTCGGCCGCCCCCGCGACCTGGCCGGCGCGAAGGCCACCAACGAGCGGCTCTACGCCCTGATGACGCTCGACGGCAGCCTCCCCTTCGAGCCCCGCAACGCCCTGGAAGCCGGCCTCGCCGACCTCTGGCAGCGCACCAGCGCGCCCTTCTCCACCTCGGCCCGGGCCAAGTTCCGCAAGGCCGTCGGCGACATGATCGACAGCTGGCTGTGGGAGCTCGCCAACGGCGCGCAGAACCGCATCCCCGACCCCGTCGACTACATCGAGATGCGACGCGCCACCTTCGGGTCCGACCTGACGATGAGCCTGTCCCGGCTCGGGCGCGGCGAGACCATTCCCGAGGCGGTGTACGAGAGCGGCACCATGCGGGCGATCGAGAACTCGGCGGCGGACTACGCCTGCCTGGTCAATGACCTGCACTCGTACCAGAAGGAGATCGAGTACGAGGGCGAGTTCCACAACCTGGTCCGGGTGGTGGAGAACTTCTTCTCCTGCGACTACCCCGTCGCGGTGGACATCGTCGCGGACCTGATGGGCTCGCGGCTGAACCAGTTCCAGCACGTGGTGCAGGGTGAACTGCCCTTGCTGAAGCAGGACTTCGGTCTGGATGGCGAGGCGTCGGAGGCGATCGACGGGTACGTCCACGAGCTGGAGGACTGGATGGCCGCCGTGCTGCACTGGCACCAGCAGTGCCGGCGGTACACGGAGGACGTCCTCGAGCGGCACTTCGCACCCAGCGCGGCTGTCACGCCGGAGCTGGGGATGTCGGCGGTGCGGATCCTCGCGACGCTCAGGGGGTAGTGCGTGGGGAACTGCGCGACAAGCGCAAGCCACGTCCGCAAGGTCGCGAGCAGTGTTCAAGTCATTGCCTGCATCGCGATCTTGCGGTGGGGTGCCTTCCGCTGCGCGCAGTTCCCCGCGCCCCTGTATTCGCGCTCGCCTGCGTTCTTGCCTACTCCACCGGGTGGTGATGGTGGTGCGGCCGGTGCCCTCGCGGGTGGCGGGTGAGGGTGTAGCCGAGGACGCCGGCGAGGGCGGCGAGGATGCCGCCTGCGGCGGTCCACCACCAGCGGGTGTTCCAGCCGGAGAAGAGGTCGGAGTACCAGTGGGTCTCTTCCGCGGTGGGGGCCGCCGCGTACGCGGCACTCGCGCTGGGGGCGGGCGTCGCCGCCGGGCCGCTCGCGGTGGAGCCGGCGTTGACCGGCGGGACGAGCGGGGCCTTGAGCGAGCCGCCTTCGGGCTGGGCGTCGTTCAGGCCGCCGGTGGTGGCGACGTGCACGTGGACCTGGGAGGCGAGGCCGAGGTCCTGCTGCGGGATGTCGCTGGTGGAGAGCCGGATGTAGTAGGTGCCGGGCAGCGGGTCGCCGGACCAGGGCTCGGCCCAGGAGCGGATCTGCCGCAGGGTGCAGCTCAGGGCGATGGTGGTGGCGCTCTGTTCGGCGCTGCCGTTCTGCGGCCCTGCGGTGCAGGCCTGGCGGCGGCGCAGGCCGTCGAAGAGTTCGACGGTCCAGGTCTGTGCGCCGTGCCGGTCGGCGGCGTCCGGGAGGGTGACCTTGACCTGGACGGTGGCGGTCTGGCCCTCGGAGGCCGGGAACGCCCAGTACAGGTAGTCGCCGGTGGAGACCGGGACGTCCGCGTCCTGGCCGGCGGCCAGCGTGGTGGCGGTCAGGAAGCTGGTGCCGACCGAGTTGAGCACCGGCTTGGCGCTGCCGCTCGCGGACGGCGAGGGTGAGGGCGAAGCGGCGGTCGCGGCGGGGGCCAGCAGGAGCAGGCCGGTGAGCGCGGCGGCCGGGGCCGCGAGGGTGAAGAGCTTGCGCATGGTCAGTTCTCCCGCCAGACGGCGATCCGCCAGCGTGCCAGCCAGCCGAAGATCAGACCGGCGAGCAGGCCGGCCAGGGTGAGCACGCCGAGCAGGATCCAGCCGCGGCCGAGGCCCATCGCGGCGCCGTCGGGCGCGGGGGAGGCGGCGGAGACGTCGACGGTCAGTTCCAGCGGCAGGCCGGGGTCGGCGGCCTGGGCGGCGGCCTGGCCGGCGAAGGAGTTGCTGACGATCAGGCAGACGGTGCGGTCGGTGCTCGCCTTGGTGCCGGAACTCGGCGACGGGGACGCGGAGGTGTCGGGCGCGGACCAGCGGACGCCGGTGGACGCCACGTCGGTGCGGCCGGAGCCGGCGTCGCTGCCGCGGACCAGTTCCTGGCCGCTGCTGTCGGTGGCCTGCAGCAGGACCCCGTAGTCGCGGGCGACGGCCCGGTCGGGGGTGACGCTGACCGAGGCGCGCAGTTCCTGGCCGGCCTTCACCGGCACCCGGTACACCCGGTGCTCGGAGAACTTCTCCCGGTCGCTGTACACGCCGGGCGCCAGGATCGGCGCGTTGGTGCACTGTTCGGCGCCGGTCACCTTGGCGGGGGTGACGGTGTGGGTGTCCTGGGCGCGGGTGACGATCTGCTTGACGCGGGTGGTCAGCTGTTCCTGGGTGCGGACGTCGGTGAAGGTGCCGCCGGTCGCGTTGGCGATGCACAGCAGCTGCTGGCGGGTCTTGTCGTCGTGCGCCAGGCCGAGGGTGTCGACCACCAGGTGGATGCCCTGGCTGGCGAGTTCGCGGGCCACGTCGCACGGGTCGGGCGGGGCGCAGGTGTCCTCGCCGTCGGTGATCAGCACGATCCGGCGGGTGGTCGGGCCGGTGCCGAGGTCCTGGGCGGCGGCGCGCAGCGCCACGCCGATCGGGGTCCAGCCCGTCGGGCGGACGGTGGCGACGGCGGTCTTGGCCTCGACCTTGTTGGTCTTGCCGACGGGGAAGAGCTGCTTGGTGTCCTTGCAGCCTTCCTTCTGGTCGGCGCCGGGGTAGGTCGCGCCGAGGGTGCGCAGGCCGAACTCGGTCTCGTCGGGCAGGGCGTCGATGACCTCGTTGATGGACTGCTGGGCGACCGCGATCCGGCTCTTGCCCTGGATGTCCGCGGTCCGCATCGACCCCGACCCGTCCAGGATGAGGTCGACCTTGGGCGCTTCGGTCGCGGCGGCGGGCGGGGCCCCGGGCTCGTCGGCGTACGCGGGGAAGCCGGCCAGCACCGTGGCGCCGACTATCGTCAGCGCCCCGAGCAGGGCGGCTCCGCGGGCCGTCCGTCGTTTCTTGGTAAGGGTGATCACCGCCGCATCCTATGAACCGTCAGTTCCAATCGCCCAATGCGCGTGGTGGGCGCGACGTACCCTGAACTGGTCGGCACAGCAGGCGGGGAGAGCGCATGACGGTGCGTCTGGCGGGCGTCGGAAAACGTTACGGGCGCGGGGGTCCGTGGGTCCTGCGGGAGGTCGGGCTGACGCTCCGTCCGGGTTCCCTGGTGCGGATCGAGGGCGCCAACGGCAGCGGAAAGTCGACGCTGCTGAAGCTGCTCGCCGGGATCGAGCGCGCCGGGCGGGGGACGGTCGAGGTGCCCGCGAGCCGGGCGTACGTCCCGGAGCGGTTCCCGCCCGCGCTGCCGTTCGACGCCCGTGGCTACCTGTGCCACCTGGGCCGGATCCGCGGCCTGTCCGACGGGGAGGCGCGGCGGCGGGCCGACCACTGGCTGGAGCGGTTCGGCATCGCCGGGTACGCGGGCACCCCGATCGGCCGGCTCTCCAAGGGGACGTGCCAGAAGGTCGCGGTGGCCCAGGCGATGCTCGCCGAGGCCGAGTTGCTGCTGCTGGACGAGGCGTGGACCGGGCTCGACCAGAACGCCCGCGGCGAACTCGACAGCGCGGTCGCCGAACGGGCCGCGGCCGGCGGCCTGGTGGTGTTCGTCGACCACGACCCGACCCGGCTGGCGGGCCTGACCACCGAGGGGCACCGGGTCGACGGCGGCACGCTGCACCCGATCCCGCTGCCGCGCGTCGAGGAGGGCGGGCCGCGCACCGCGGTCGTGGTCGAGGCCGAGTCGCTGCCCGAGTGGCTGCCGGGCCGGCCCGAACGCAAACCGTTGGCCGACGGCGCCACCCGGCTGGACGTGTCGGCCGCGCACTCCGACGCGTTGCTGCGCCGACTCCTGGCCAACCATCCGCCGGTGCACATCAGGTCCGTCCAGCAGGAGGCGTCATGACGGTGCGCATGCTGACGCGCTACCACCTGGAGCTGCTGGTGCGCTCGCAGCGCTGGCTGCCGCCCGGACTGGTGTACCTGCTGCTGATGGGCCTGGGTGTGTCGGGCGGCGACGAGGCACTGTCGGCGGCGGCGTTCTCGGCCGGTCTGCTGGTGCCGGTGACGGGTTGGCTGGTCCGGTCGGCGGTGACGGCGGAGCCCGCGCAGTCCCGGGCCTGCCTGGTGGCGGCCGCGGGCTGGCGGCGGGTGCACCTGTCGGCGCTGCTGGCGGCGGCGCTGGCCGGGCTGGCGCTGGGCGCGGCGGGCCTGGCGGCGGTGCTGCTGGTGGGCAGCGGCAGCTCCGGGCCGGCGGTGGCGGCCGGTCTGCTGGCCACCGTGGTGTGCGTGCTGACGGGCACGGCGGTGGGCGCGGTGTGCAACCGTCCGGTGGTGGCGGCCACGCAGTACGCGGTGCCGCTGGGGCTGGGCGCGATGGTGCTGGTGCTGCTGGTACCGGGCTCGCCCGCCAATGTGGTGGTGCGGGCGCTGGTGCTGGGCTCGCGGCAGCACACGCTGTCCGTTCCGTGGTGGACGTTCCCGGGCGCGGTGGCGCTGGCGGCCGCCGCCGGGTGGGCGGCGGTGGCGGTGGCGGAGCGCCGGGGCGAGTGAGCGCGGGGGAATCGGACACACCGCAGTAGATGGGATTAAATACCGCGAACCCTGGCTAGGGTGCTGGTGACGTGCCCGATGCCCTGCCGGAAGGACCCTGCTGTGAGCAACCTGTTTGCGATTGCCTACCCCGATGTCGCCACCGCGCAGAAGGTCCGGGACGAGCTGATCGGCCTGCAGAAGCAGCGGCTGATCGACCTGGAGGACATCGTGGTGGTCGAGCGCCGCGCGGACGGGAAGATCAAGCTCCACCAGGCGGTCTCCAACACCGGCCTGGGCGCGGCCTCCGGCGCCCTGTGGGGCGGCGTGATCGGCCTGCTGTTCCTGATGCCGGTGATCGGCGCGGCGATCGGCGGCGCGACCGGCGCCGCCGTCGGCGCCTCCACCGACACCGGCGTGGACGACAACTTCATGCGGCAGGTCGGTCAGAAGCTGGCCCCGGGCAGCGCCGCGGTGTTCGCCCTGGTGCGCACCGCCACCCAGGACAAGGTGATCCCGGCGGTCGCGCAGTTCGGCGGCGAGCTGATCCAGACCTCGCTGAGCCACGACGAGGAGGAGCACCTGCGGGAGATCGCCCGCGCGGCGAACCCCACGTCCACGCTCTGACGCTGCCTCAACGCTGTACGGCGGGGTCGCTCGGTACCCCGCCGTCCCTGCCCTTCGAGTTGGCGAGGACGCCCGGTGGCCACTGACTACGCGATCCTCGTGGCCGGCGCGCGGCGGCCCCGGCGGTGGACCGAACTGCTGCTGGTGGTGGCCGCGGTGGGGATCGCGGTGTTCGGGTACGTCGAGGTGGGCGTCAACATCGACGGCAAGGCGCCGCCGGACGCCGCCCAGTACGGCGCCGCGTTAGGGGTGCTGGCGCTGCTCGCGCACGGCGCGGTGCGCTGGCGGGCGAAGTGGGCGGACCCGCTGCTGCTGCCGATCGCGGTGCTGCTGAACGGCATCGGGCTGGTCGTCATCTACCGGCTGGACCGCAACACCCCGCACCACGAGGCCGCCCCCACCCAGCTGTTGTGGTCCACCCTCGGGGTGGGCCTGTTCATCGCGGTGCTGCTCCTGCTGCGCGACCACCGCTGGCTCCAGCGCTACGCGTACCTTGGCGCGTTCGTGGCGCTCGTCCTGCTGGTGCTGCCGGTGTTCTTCCCGCCGGTGTACGGCTCGCGGATCTGGATCACGCTGGGCCCGCTGTCCTTCCAGCCCGGCGAGTTCGCCAAGGTGCTGCTGGCGATCTTCTTCGCCGCCTACTTGGCGCAGCACCGCGACTCGCTCGCCCTGACGGGCCGCAAGGTGCTGTGGTTCCGGCTCCCGCTCGGCCGGGTGTTCGGGCCGGTGCTGCTGATCTGGGCGGCGTTCGTCGGCGTGCTGGTGCTGGAGACCGACCTCGGCACCTCGCTGCTGTTCTTCGGCCTGTTCGTGGTGATGCTGTACGTGGCCACCGCCCGCACCGGCTGGATCGTCATCGGCCTGCTGCTGTCGGCCGTCGCCGCCGTCGGGGTGGGCTGGTTGTCGCCGCACGTGCACAGCCGGGTCACCGCGTGGCTGCACCCGCTGGCCTCGATCGAGGCCGGGCAGGGCGCCAACCAGATCGCCCAGTCGCTGTTCGCGTTCGCCTGGGGCGGCGAGCTCGGCACCGGCCTCGGCCTCGGCCACTCGGCGCTGATCGGCTTCGCCACCAAGTCCGACTTCATTCTCGCCACCATCGGCGAGGAGCTCGGCCTGACCGGCCTGCTCGCGGTGTTCCTGCTGTACGCGCTGCTGGTCTCCCGCGGCTTCCGTACCGGCATCGCGCTGCGCGACCCGTTCGGGCGGCTGCTCGCGATCGGCCTGGCCGCGCTGGTCGCGATCCAGGTGTTCGTGGTGGCCGGCGGCGTGCTCGACCTGATCCCGCTGACCGGCATGACGCTGCCGTTCATCGCGCAGGGCGGGTCCTCGGTGGTCACCAACTGGATCATCGTGGCGCTGCTGGTGCGGATGAGCGACGTCGCCCGGCGCCCCGTCCCCGAGGAGGCGGCGTGAGGTTCACCCGCCCCGAGGGCACCAACGGCGGGCCGCAGGGCCTGCCCGGCATCTCCACCACCGGCCGCCGGGCCGCCACCTTCTGCATGCTGCTGATCATCGCGCTGGCCGTCCAGGGCACCCGGGTCCAGGTGTTCCAGAAGCAGGAACTCGACCACAACAGCGCCAACCAGCGCGCCACCATCCAGCGGTACGCGCAGCCGCGCGGCAACCTGATCGCCGGCCAGTCCGTCACCGGCTCGGTCGCCACCGGCGGCCGCCTGGCGTACAAGCGCACCTACACCGACGGCCCGCTGTACGCCGCCGTCACCGGCTACTCCTCGCAGCTCTACGGCAACACCCAGCTGGAGGGCGTCTACGACGACCTGCTTACCGGTACCGACCCCCGGCTGGCCGGCTGGGCGGTGTGGGACGCCATCACCCGCCACCAGCAGCCCGGCGGCGACGTGGTCACCACCATCGACCCGGCCGTGCAGCGCGCCGCCATGCAGGGGCTCGGCGGCCAGCAGGGCGCCGTCGCCGCGATCGAACCCGCCACCGGCCGGATCCTCGCGCTGGCCTCCACCCCCAGCTACGACCCCGGGGCGATCGCCGGCACCGGCTCCGCCGACCAGGCCACCTGGGAGAAACTCCAGGCCGACCCCGACCAGCCGATGCTCAACCGGGCGCTGCGGCAGATCTACCCGCCTGGCTCCACCTTCAAGGTGGTCACCGCCGCGGCCGCCCTCGCCAACGGCACCGTGACGGACATCCAGGCCCCCACCGGCGCGCCCTACCCGTACGTGCTGCCCGGCACCACCACCACGCTCAACAACGACACCAGCGGCTGCGACCAGGAAGGGCTGTCGCTGGACGAGGCGATGACGATGTCCTGCAACAGCGTGATGGGCTGGCTCGGCGTGCAGACCGGCCTCGACCGGATGGTCGCGATGGCGAAGAGCTTCGGCTTCGACGACGCCAGGCTCGACGTTCCCGTGCGGGCCGCCCGCTCCAACTTCGACACCACCATGAACAGCTCGCAGCTGGCGCTGTCCTCGATCGGCCAGTACAACACCGCCGCCACCCCACTGGTGATGGCCATGGTCGCCGCCGGGGCCGCCGCCGACGGGCGGGTGATGTATCCACAGCTTGTGGACAGGCTCACCAAGGCCGACGGCACCCAGGTCCAGCTGATGCGTCCCACCCTCTACCGGCAGGCCCTCGGGCCCGGCGTCGCCGCCGAGCTGCGCACGCTGATGGTGAACGTGGTGAACAACGGCACCGGCGGCAACGCGCAGATCCCCGGCGCCGAGGTCGGCGGGAAGACCGGCACCGCCGAGCACGGCGTCGACAACACCGGCACCCCGTACGCCTGGTTCATCGCCTGGGCCCGCCCGGCCGGCTCCACCGCCACTCCGCCGGTCGCGGTCGCCGTGGTGGTCGCCGACAGCCAGGCCACCGACGTCACCGGCGGAAAGCTGGCCGCGCCGATCGCCAAGGCCGTCATGCAGGCCGCCCTGAACCGGTGACCGCCGCAAGGCTTCAAGGTCGCATAGTTATGCAAAGCGGTGCATTTGATACAGTTCCTCCCTGATCCCCACCAGAAGGACAATTCGATGAGCACCACCCGCCTGCTGCGGCGCAAGCCCGTGGACACCCTGATCGCCGAAGCGGGCGGAACCGGAGCCGGGCACCTGCGCCGGTCCATCGGCCTGTGGCAGCTCTCCGCGATCGGCATCGGCGCCACCGTCGGCACCGGCATCTTCTTCGTCCTCACCACCTCCGTCCCCGAAGCCGGGCCGGCCGTGGTGATGTCCTTCGTGATCGCCGCCGTCACCGCCGGCCTCACCGCGCTCTGCTACGCCGAGCTCGCCTCCGCCATCCCGGTGGCCGGCTCCTCGTACTCGTACGCGTACGCCACCATGGGCGAGATCGTCGCGTTCGGCGTCGGCGTCTGCCTGCTGATGGAGTACGGCGTCTCCGCGTCCGCGATCGCCGTCACCTGGGGCCAGTACCTCAACCAGTTCGCCGACCTGGCGTTCGGCCTGCACCTGCCCGCGGCGCTCACCGCCCCGCCCGGCGAGAACGGCATCGTCAACCTGCCCGCCGTCATCCTGGTCGCGCTGGTCACCGTGCTGCTGATCCGCGGCGCCGGCGAATCCGCCAAGGTCAACGCCGTGATGGTGGCCATCAAGCTGGCCATTCTGCTGCTGTTCGTCGCCATCGGCCTGACCGGCTTCCACGCCGGAAACTTCACCCCGTTCGCCCCCATGGGCTGGGAGGGCGTGCAGACCGCCGCCTCCACCATCTTCTTCTCGTTCATCGGCCTGGACGCCGTCTCCACCGCCGGCGAGGAGGTCCGCGAGCCGCGCCGCACGCTGCCGCTGGCCATCCTGATCTCGCTCGGCGTGGTCACCCTGCTGTACATCGCCGTCGCCGTCACCGCGATCGGCGCCCAGCCCTGGCAGCAGTTCGACGGCCAGAAGGCCGGCCTCGCGCAGATCCTGCAGGACGTCACCGGACAGTCCTGGCCCGCCCTGGTGTTCGCCGGCGGCGCGATCATCTCGATCTTCTCCATCACCCTGGTGGTGATCTACGGCCAGACCCGGATCCTGTTCGCGATGGGCCGCGACGGCCTGCTGCCGCGCCACTTCACCAAGGTCTCCCCGCGCACCGGCACCCCCGTGTGGAACACCGTCATGGTCGGTGCCGCCGTCGCCCTGCTGGCCGCCGTCTTCCCGCTCAAGCTGCTGGCCGACATGACCTCGATGGGCACGCTGGTGGCGTTCTGCGCCGTGTCCGTCGGCATCATCGTGCTCCGCCGCACCCGCCCCGACCTGCCGCGCGGCTTCAAGGTCCCGTTCTACCCGGTCACCCCCGTGCTCAGCGCCGCCTCCTGCGTCTACCTGATCACCAGGCTGCACCGCGACACCTTCATCGCCTTCGCGATCGCGCTGGCCCTGGCCGGCGTCCTCTACTTCACCTACAGCGCCAAGCACTCCCGGCTGGCCGCCGCCCGCAGCGAGGGAGCTGACACTCCGTAGCCCACGTGCCGCTGAAATTCGGACGGAAAGGGCGAAACCGGCCCGGGCTTCGCGACAGAGCGTGCACATCCCGCCTAGCCTTCGAGCCATGGCGAGCACCCGACGGGCCCTGCGCGTGTTCGGGCACCCCGTGGTGCAGGCCGGCGGGTGGCTGGCGGCGGCGGGCTGGGCGGGGGCGTTTCCGCTGGTGTCGCACCTGGCCAACCAGGTCGCCTGGGGGCGGTTCGCGGCGCCCGGGTACCTGCTCGCCGCAGTGCTGACGCTGACGCTGCCGCGCGGGATCGCGGCGCGGGCGGCCGCCGCCGCGGCGGCGCTGAGCGCGGTGCTGCTGCCGCTGGGGACGCTGGCGCTGGCCGGGCGGCACCAGTCCGAGGTGACGGTGGTCGAACGGTCGGCGGCGCTGCTGCTGCACACCGGAAGCCCGTACCTGCCGCACCCGGTGCACGTCGTCGACTACAACCCGTACCTGCCCGCGATGTCGCTGTTCGGCCTGCCCCGGCTGCTGCTCGGCGCGGCCGACGGCCCGGCGGTGCGGGTGCTGGGCGACGCCCGGCTGTGGTTCGCCGCGGCGTTCCTGGCCTGCCTGCTGGCCGGCTGGCGGCTGCTGCGCCCCGCCCCGGTGCGGGCGCCGGTGCTGCCGCTGACGGTGCTCACCGCCTCGCCACTGATCGCGCCCGCGCTGACCGTCGGCGGCGTCGACCTGCCGCTGATCGGCGTCTGCTGCCTGGCCATGGCGCTCGCCGAACGCGGCCACCCGCTGCGCACCGGCCTGGTGCTGGCGCTGGCCTGCACGCTGAAGTGGACGGCCTGGCCGGCGCTGCCGATCGCGCTGCTGCTGCTGCACCGCCGTCACGGCCTGCGCCCGGCGCTGCGGGCCGCCTGGCCGGTGCTGGCCCTCGGCGGGGCGGTGATCGGCCCGCTCGTGGTGCTCCACCCGCGCGAACTGTACGAGCAGGTGGTGCGCTTCCCGCTCGGGCTGACCGCCGTCCACACGCCGGCCGGCAGCCCGCTGCCGGGCAAGGTGCTGGCCGGTCTCGGCCCGCTCGGCCACACCCTGTCGCTGACCCTGCTGTGCCTGGGTGCGCTGGCCGTCGCGCTGTGGCTGCGGGCCCACCCGCCGGCCACCGCGGTCGCCGCCTGCGACCTGCTGGCGGCGGGCCTGACGGTGGCGTTCGCGCTGGCCCCGGCCGGGCGGTTCGGCTACCTGGCGCTGCCCGTCGTCCTGGTGCTGTGGCCGCGGCTGGCGGCGGCCCCCGGGCGGCCGGTTCCGGTGCCCCGGCGCCGGGCGACGCAGCGGCGGCCCCTCGCAGTGCCTATGGTGTCCCGGGACACCGTACGAACACGGGAGTGATCTTGGGCGCCACCGGACGACGCCGCTTCTTGGGCCTGGCCGCCGGCGCGGCCGCCGCCTCGCTCGCCGCCTGCGGCCCGAACCGCACCGCCACCGGAGGCAGCGGCGGCGGCGCCGCGCCGAGCCCCGCGCCGTCCGCCACCGCGGCGGAGAACGCCAAACCGGGCAACGCCGACTGGGCGATCCGCAACGCCGGCCCGGCCGACGCGATCGAGGGCTGGGCGGACCGGGCCAGCGTGCTGCCCGGCGAACAGGTCGGTCTGCACGTCTCCACCACCGCGCCCGGCTTCACCGTCACCGCCTACCGGATGGGCTGGTACGGCGGGGCGCGCGCCCGGCAGGTGTGGAAGTCGGAGCGGCTGCCCGGCAGCAAGCAGCAGCCGTTCACCGTCGAACAGCCCACCCGCATGGTGATCACCGCCTGGCCGCGCAGCACCGCCGTCGACACCACCGGCTGGCCGGAGGGCTGCTACCTGCTGCGGCTGGACGCGGACGGCGGCGCCGGGCAGCGGTACGTGCCGCTCACGGTGCGCTCGCGCAGCACCGCCGGCACCACCGTGGTGGTCAACGCGGTCTCCACCTGGCAGGCCTACAACGAGTGGGGCGGCTACAACCTGTACAACGGCCCGTCCGGCGGCCTGCCGACCCGCTCGCTCCAGGTCAGCTTCGACCGGCCGTACCAGTACGACGACGGCGCGGGCCTGTTCCTGGTCTACGAGGCCCCGCTGGTCGCGCAGGCCGAGAAACTCGGCATCCCGCTGTCGTACACCACCGGCATCGACGTCGCCGCCGACCCGAACCTGCTGCACGGCGCCAAGGCGGTGCTCTCGCTCGGCCACGACGAGTACTGGTCGCCCGAGCAGCGCGCGCACTTCACCGCCGCCCGCGACGCCGGATCGCACCTGGCGATCCTGGGTGCCAACTGCTGCTTCCGGCGGGTGCGGTACGAGCCGTCACCGACCGGGCCGGACCGCACGGTGGTCTGCTACAAGGGCGCCTGGAAGGACGACCCCGGGTACCAGGCCGGGCACCCGGCGACCACCGACTTCCGCTCCCCGCCCGGCGCCGACCCCGAGTCCTCGCTGCTCGGCGTGATCTACGACGGCTACCCGGTGGACGCCCCGTACGTGGTCACCGAGCCGGGCCACTGGCTGTTCGCGGGCACCGGCGCGAAGGCCGGCGACAGCTTCCCGCACCTGGTGGGCGTCGAGTATGACCGGGTCGACCCGTCCTTCCCGACCCCGCAGGGCATCGAGGTGCTGTCGCACTCGCCGGTGGTCTGCGAGGGCCGGCACTCGTTCGCCGACACCGCGCTGTACACGGCGGGCAGCGGCGCGCTGGTGTTCGCCACCGGCACCATGCGGTGGGTGGAGTCGCTGGAGGCGACCGGCCAGGGCGGCATCCACGGCATCGACGGGAAGGCCGGCGCGTTCACCCGGCAGGTCACCGAGAACCTGCTGCGGCGCTTCGCGCAGTAGCCCCCGCCGTCCCGCAGGCCGGGCGGGGGCCCCGCCCGCCGTCACTTGTGGTTGCCGACCCCCAGCACCTTGGACGAGGCCGGACCGGCCGCGGCCGAGCCGTGCCCGGCTCCCTGGAACTCGGCGGCGACGGCCAGATCGCCGGAGTAGGCGGTGAACCAGGAGTTCGCGTCGGCGGTGTTGTCGACCTCGGCGGTGCCGGTCTTCGCGCCGGAGCCGCTCGGCAGGGCCGGCTTCACGGCCGCGGCGGTACCGGACTTGACGGTCTGCGTCATCAGCGACCGCAGGCTGGAGAGCACCTCGGGGGAGAGCGTCCGGGCGGCCTTCACCTGGTCCATGCCGGGCACCAGGATCGGCTGCTTGAACACCCCGGACTGCACGGTCGCGGCGATCGACGCCATGCCCAGCGGATTGGCGCGCACCTTGCCCTGGCCGATGAACTCGCTGGCCGCGCCCGCCATGTTGGTCTCGGTCGGGATGTCGGTGTCGAAGTTCGACAGGCCGGTCTTCCAGACCAGCCCGATCCCGAACACGTCCTTGGCGAGCGAGGGCAGGCTGTTCGCCTTGAGGGTGTCCTTGCCCTTCTCGATGAACGAGGTGTTGCAGGAGTTGATGAACGCGTCGGTGAGCGTGTACTCCGGGTGCGCGCCCTTGAAGTCGTTGCTGATGGACTTGCCGGTGACCATGGTGGTCTCCGGGCAGGGCATCGAGCTGCTCGGCGTGAGGCCGGCCTCCAGCAGCGCGGCGGCGGTCAGCACCTTCAGGGTGGAGCCGGGCGCGGTCGCCCCGGAGAACGCCCGGTTCTGGCCGTTCGTGGGGGAGAAGGCGTAGGCCAGGATGCCGCCGGTGCTGGGCTCGATCGCCACCAGCGAGCCCGGCTTGCCCTGGGCGGAGACCGCGGCCTCGGCGGCCGCCTGGAGGTCCGCGTCCAGGGTCAGCTTCAGGTTGGGGACGGCCTTGGGCTCCTTCAGCGTGAACAGCTTCTCGGAGGCGCCGTTGCCGGCGGCCGGGGAGATCACCACGGCGGTGCCGGCGTCCTCCGGGCTGCCCTGCGGGGCGGCGGCCTTCAGCTGGTTGAGCAGGCCGGTGAGCGAGGCGTAGCCGGCCAGCGGCTTGCCCTTGCGGTCGGTGACGGCGGAGGGCGCGGCGAACACCGGCTTCACGCCGATGGTCTCGTTGGCGTCCAGCTTCGGGTGGATCACGGTGGGTGCCCAGTGCACGGCGGCGGTGCCGTCGCTCATCTTCACCACCCCGAGCACGCCGTCGTAGTTCCACGGGGTGCCGGTGTCGGCGAACTCCAACGAGGCCTTGAAGCTCTCGAACACCCCGGTCGGACCGGAGTCCGCCGGAGCCGGCGCCGACGCGGATGCCGGCGCCGATGCCGAGGCAGCGGCGGACTTGGAGGCGGACGGGCTGGGCGCGGTGGTGGGGCCGCCGACGGTGAGGTGGACGGCGCTGGGCTTCACGCTGTCCTTGAAGGCCTGCATCGCGGCCTGCGCCTTGTCCGGGTCGTCGGTGAGTTTGGCGGCGGCGGACAGATCGCCCTTGCCCCAGGCGTCCAGGAACGCCTTGGCGCCGGACGCGGCGAGCTCGGGGCTGGGCGGTTCGGCGACCACGGTGCGGGGCTTCTTGGCGGATTCCTTGCTGTCCGAATCGCCGGAGACCAGGGCGTAGGCCCCGTAGCCACCGGCGAGGAGCAACACCGTGGCGGCCGAGGCGATGCCGATCTTCGCGCCGTTGTTCACGTGGAGCCCCCCGAGATGTGTCATGGCCGTCGGAATTCAGCGGCCACGACACCATAAGCAGACACCATCCGTGCACTCACGACACGCCGTCCGTTTGTGACAGATCCGGTACACGGTTTCCGGTGTGGTTCCGGTGGCTCAGATCCAGGTGCTGAGCCACATTCGGCCGTTCCAGTCCGACATGGGGATCGTCTGGCCGGTGTAGATCGGATAGAAGTACAGGAAATTCCACATGATCGCTGCGATCAGCAGACCCGCACCCGTGGCCCCCGCCAGCCGGCGGTCCGGCGAGGCGTCGGCGGGGCCCAGCATCGCGCCGATCATCATCGTCACCGCCAGCACCATGAACGGCACGAAGCACACCGCGTAGAACAGGAAGATCGTGCGCTCCTGGTACATGAACCAGGGCAGGTAGCCGGCCGCCACGCCGCTCAGCAGCGCCGCCGCCCGCCAGTCGCGGCGCCACAGCCAGCGGTACAGGCAGTACAGCAGCGCGGCGATGCCCGCCCACCACAGCAGCGGGGTGCCGATCGCCAGCACCTCACGGGCGCAGTCGGAGGTGGTGCAGCCGTCCTGGCCGTTCTTCGGCGACTCGTAGAAGAACGACACCGGGCGGCCCAGCACCATCCAGCTCCACGGGTTGGACTGGTAGGTGTGCGGGCTGTGCAGGTGGGTGTGGAAGTCCCACATCGTGTAGTGGTAGTGCCACAGGCTGCGCAGCCAGTCCGGGCCGAAGCCGCCCGGGTTCTGCACCGCCCAGTCGCGGAAGTAGCCGCCCTTGCCGGGCTGCGTCGAGGACATGATCCAGCCGGTCCAGGTGACCAGGTAGGTGGCCAGCGCGGTGAGGCCGAGAGTCAGGCCGGACCAGAAGAAGTCCCAGGCGTGCCGTAGCAGCCGTCCGCCTTCGCCGATCGGCCGCCCGTCCGGGGTGCGGCGGATACCGCCGGCCAGGCGGCGGGCCGAGGAGTCCCAGAACGCGCTGAGCAGCAGGAACGCGAGGATCGCCGGGCCGCCGCTCCACTTGGTGCCCATCATCAGGCCGAGACTGACGCCCGCCGCCAGGCGGTAGGGCCGCCAGCCGAGGTGCCACCACTCGCCGCCGAGGCCCTGTTCGAGACGGGCGGCGACCAGGGCGCGGCTCCTGTCCCGGTCGATCAGCAGCAGGCCGAACGCGGCCAGGAAGAAGAACATCACGATCAGGTCGAGGATCGCGGCGCGGCTGAGCACGAAGTGCAGGCCGTCGACCGACATCAGCAGCCCGGCCACGCAGCCCAGCAGGGTGGAGCGGAACAGCCGCCGCCCGATCCGGGCCAGCATCAGCACCGACAGGGTGCCGAGCACGGCCATCATGAACCGCCAGCCGAACGGGTTCATGCCGTAGATCTGCTCGCCCAGGCCGATGATCCACTTCCCGACCGGCGGATGCACGATGTACGCCGGGTCGGTGCGGAACGGGACGGTCGGATTCGGGCCGGTGATCAGGTTGTTGGCGTCGTCGGACCAGTTGGTCTCGTAACCGACCTGCCAGAGCGAGTACGCGTCCTTGGCGTAGTACGTCTCGTCGAAGATCAGCGCGTGCGGCCCGCCGAGGTTGACGAAGCGCAGCACGCCGGCGAACGCGGCCACCGCGATGGGGCCGAGCCAGCCGGACCAGCGGCACAGCCACGCCCAGAGCGCGTCCGGCAGCCGGATGCCCAGCCGGGCCAGCAGCGGGGACGGCGCGACGCGCTCCGGAGTGACGCCCGGCCCGTCCGGCATCGGCGGCACCAACTGCTCGTCCACCGCCGTGCGCCGCGGCGCACGGTAGCCCACGCCGGACAGCGCCCGGGCCCACCGGGAGTCCGGCTCGGGCTCGGCGCGCGGTGCCGGAACGGCGGCCGGATCGGCCGATTCCAGCACGCTCACGCCACCCCATTCAGGGTGGTCCATACCACTGTCCATGTCGCCGCTCACGGGCCACATCGTAGGGGCAATGGCTGAAGTCACAAGGGGTCCCCGTACGGCCCGCGCCGCACCGCGCCGCGTCCGTCCCGGTGAGGACCCCCCTCCGGTAGGGGAGGATGGTGCCGTGACTGGTGTTCTCGTACTGGCAGGTACCCCCATCGGCGACGTCGAGGACGCGCCGCCCCGACTGCGCTCCGAACTCGCCGAGGCGAACGTGATCGCGGCGGAGGACACCCGGCGGCTGCGCCGGCTGACCCAGGCCCTCGGCGTGACGCCGACCGGCCGGGTGGTGTCCTACTTCGAGGGCAACGAGGTCGCCCGCACCCCGGAACTCGTCGCCGCCCTCCAGGACGGCGCCCGGGTCCTGCTGGTCACCGACGCCGGCATGCCCTCCGTCTCCGACCCCGGCTACCGGCTGGTGGACGCGGCCGTCGCCGCCGGGATCAAGGTGACCGCCGTGCCCGGCCCGTCCGCCGTGCTCACCGCGCTGGCGCTGTCCGCGCTGCCGGTCGACCGGTTCACCTTCGAGGGCTTCCTGCCCCGCAAGGCCGGCGACCGCTCCCGGCAGCTCGCCCAGATCGCCGCCGAACCGCGCACCATGGTGTTCTTCGAGGCCCCGCACCGGATCGCCGAAACCCTCGCCGCGATGGCCGAGGCGTTCGGCGCCGAACGGCCCGCCGCGGTCTGCCGCGAACTCACCAAGACCTACGAAGAGGTCAAGCGCGGCCCGCTCGCCGAACTCGCCGCCTGGGCCGCCGACGGCGTCAAGGGCGAGATCACCGTCGTGGTGGCCGGCGCCCCGCCGGCCGCCCCCGAGGAGGTCGGCCCCGCCGAACTCGCCCGCCGGGTCGCCGCCCGCGAGGAGGCCGGCGAACGCCGCAAGGAGGCGATCGCCGCCGTCGCCACCGAACTCGGCCTGCGCAAGTCCGTCGTCTTCGACGCCGTGGTGGCCGCCAAGCACGCTGGCTGACCCGACGAGTTCGGTGCCGTGGTGGCCGCCAAGCACGCCGGCTGACCCGACGAGTTCGGTGCCGTGGTGGCCGCCAAGCACGCCGGCTGACCCGACGAGTTCGACGCCGTGGCGGCCGCCAAGCACGCCGGCTGACCCGACGAGTTCGACGCCGTGGTGGCCGCCAAGCACGCCGGCTGACCCGACGAGTTCGGTGCCGTGGCGGCTGCCAAGCACGCCGGCTGACCCGACGAGTGCCCGTGGCCGAAATCGGTCGTACGTTGGAATGAGCAACCCCAGCGGAGGGCCAATTCGGAACCAAGACTTGGCAAGCCGGGCATCGGACGGACCCTCCCGGGCATTCCCTGGGATGGAAAGACCCGCGCCGGGCCCGCCAGGTCGGGCGACGGGCTCCGAGCGAAGCGAGGTGGCGCATGAGCGACACGATCGACAGCCCCCTGGAAGGCGGAGCGCCCAGCGGCCTCGGGCTGACCACCCGGCCGCGAACCCCCGTGGAGACGGTCCGTGAGGCCTACTCCTTCGTCTGCCTCAACTGCGGCTACGGCTGGGAGCAGGCGTACGACATCGAACACCACATGGACCGGGACGGACACATCCTGGTCGAGTACAAGGCGAACGGCGTCAAGGTGCCGTCCCCGCTGCGTGAACTGGTCTGCCCCGGCTGCGGCGGCGAACGGGTCCGGATCATGCGGGCCGGCCGAGTGGCCGGACTGGCCGCCATGGCCGCCGCCCCCGGCTACGCCCCCACCGCTGAACCCGAGGGTCCGCAGAAGCCCCGCAAGCCGAGGGTCCTGCACTGGTGGAACCGCCTCTTCCGGAGCCACCGCCCCCGCTGAACCGACCGACCCCCGGCCCCGGACCGCCCGTGCGGTCCGGGGCCGCGGCGTTCTCCGGTGACTAGGATTTCGTCGGGGGCCACCGCCGTGCCGCCGTCCGCCGCCTCGCCGACTCGAAGAGAAGATCGCCTCCTGATGGCCAGCAAGAAGAACGACGACCGCAACACCCCGCCGCCGCTCCCCGAGCCGCTCGCCGTCCCCGTCGCCGACTCGCACACCCACCTCGACATGCAGTCCGGTACCCCCGCCGAGGGACTGGCCCGCGCCGCGTCCGTCGGCGTCACCACCGTCGTCCAGGTCGGCTGCGACGTACCCGGCTCGCAGTGGGCCGCGGACCTCGCCGCCGAGTACGAGCAGGTGCACGCCGCCGTCGCGCTGCACCCCAACGAGGCCCCGCGGATCTTCCTCGGCGACCCCGACAACTGGTCTGGCCAGCGCCGTTCGCCCGGCGGCCAGGACGCTCTCGACAAGGCCTTGGGCGAGATCGACCGCCTCGCCGCCCTGCCGCACGTCCTCGCCGTCGGCGAGACCGGCCTCGACTACTTCCGCACCGGCCCCGAGGGCGTCGACCTGCAGAAGGAGTCCTTCCGCCGCCACATCGAGATCGCCAAGCGCCACGGCAAGGCACTCGTCATCCACGACCGCGACGCCCACGAGGACGTCATCGCCGTCCTGCTCGAAGAAGGCGCCCCCGAGCGCACGATCTTCCACTGCTACTCCGGCGACGCCGCCATGGCCAGGACCTGCGCCGAACACGGCTGGTACCTCTCCTTCGCCGGCCCCGTCACCTACAAGGCCAACCACCCCCTGCGCGAGGCCCTCACCGCCACCCCCCTCGACCGCGTCCTGATCGAGACCGACGCCCCCTTCCTCACCCCCCACCCCTACCGCGGCCGCCCCAACGCCCCCTACCTGATCCCGGTCACGCTGCGCGCAATGGCGGCCCATCTGACGCTGGGGGAGGACGAGTTGGCGACGGCGATCAGCGCCAACACGGCGCGGGCGTTCGGGTACTGACCGCATCCCGGTGCGGGGTCCGCTCGTTAGCATGGAGGCAGTGAGGAGGCTGTGATGAGCGCCGAACCGATCGACTTGATGTACCCGCCGGCGAATGGCTGGACGTACAGCGAGCTCAGCGTGATCGACCTGCCGTTCAAGTGGGAACTGGTGGACGGAGCGATCGTGGTCCGGGGGCAGACGAAGTGGTGGCACGACCGGGTGCGCAACGAGCTGTACTCGGCGCTTCGAGCGGCTCGGGTCGAGCCCTACGTCGCAGACGCCGAGCGCTGTGTGCTGATCGACGAGTACACCGTTCTCCTGCCCGATGTCGTCGTGTTCGACCGGACCGACCTGAACGTTTTCGAGTTGGAGTGCACTCCGCCCGAGTCGGTGGTTCTGGCCGTTGAGGTGGTGTCGCCCGGCTCACGTGTGGCAGACCGTTTCAGCAAGCCCGGGATCTACGCCGAGCAGCGAATCCCGTCCTACTGGCGGGTCGAGCGCGGCGACAACGACCTCCCCGTCGTGCACGAGTTCCGGCGTGACGAGCTGCAGGGCGTCTATCTTCCGGTCGCCGTGCACGAGGGACTGCTCCGTACCGACCTGCCGTTCCCGGTCGAGATCGATCTCAAGCAGTTGGTGGAGCTCTGACCCCCGTATCCTTGGCGGGTGAGCACCACCGAACCCACCTCTGACGGCCACCTGCTGGGGGCTGCCGACATTCGTGCGCTGGCCGAGGCGTTCGGCGTGAAGCCGACGAAGCAGCGCGGGCAGAACTTCGTGATCGACGGGAACACCGTGCGGCGGATCGTGCGGGCGGCGGAGGTGACGGAGAAGGACGCGGTGGTCGAGGTCGGGCCGGGGCTCGGGTCTCTGACGCTGGCGCTGCTGGAGGTGGCGCGGCACGTGACGGCGGTGGAGATCGACCCGCTGCTGGCGCGGCACCTGCCGGACACCGTCAAGGGCCGGATGCCGGGCAAGGCCGCCAATTTCGACCTGGTGCTGAGCGACGCGATGGACGTCACCGAGCTGCCCGGCCCCGCGCCGACCGCGCTGGTGGCGAACCTGCCGTACAACGTCGCCGTGCCGGTGCTGCTGCACATGCTGGAGACGTTCCCGAGCATCGAGCGCACGCTGGTGATGGTGCAGAGCGAGGTCGCCGACCGGCTCGCCGCCAAGCCCGGCAACAAGGTGTACGGCGTGCCGTCCGTGAAGGCCAACTGGTACGCGGACGTGAAGCGGGCCGGCGCGATCGGGCGGAACGTGTTCTGGCCCGCGCCGAACGTCGACTCCGGCCTGGTCTCGCTGATCCGCCGCGACCCGCCGTCCACCACCGCCACCCGCCGCGAGGTGTTCGCCGTCGTGGACGCCGCGTTCGCGCAGCGCCGCAAGACCCTGCGGGCCGCGCTGGCCGGCTGGGCCGGCTCGCCCGCCGCCGCCGAGGAGGCGCTGCGCGGTGCGGGCATCGACCACACGCTGCGCGGCGAGATGCTGACGGTCGAGCAGTTCGCCGCGATCGCCGAGCACAAGCCGAAGGCGCAGGAACAGTAATGGTGACGGTCCGGGTGCCCGCCAAGGTCAACGTGCAGCTCGGCGTCGGCGGGGTCCGCCCCGACGGCTACCACGACCTGGCGAACGTGTTCTTCGCCGTCGCCCTCGGCGACGAGGTCACCGCCACCGCGGCCGACGGCGTCACCCTGACCTGCACCGGCCCCGACGCGGACGCCGTCCCGCTGGACGGCACCAACCTGGCCGCCCGCGCCGCGCGCCTGCTCGCCGCGCACCACGGCCTCGCCGACCCCGGCGTCCACCTGCACATCGCCAAGGCCATCCCGGTGGCCGGCGGCATGGCCGGCGGCAGCGCCGACGGTGCGGCCGCGCTGGTCGCCTGCGACGCGCTGTGGGGCCTGGACACCCCGCTGGAGACCCTGCTGGAGCTGGCCGCCGAGCTCGGCTCCGACGTCCCGTTCGCGCTGCTCGGCGGCGTCGCGCTGGGCCGGGGACGCGGAGAGATCCTGGAGGCACTGCCCGTCTCCGGCACCTTCCACTGGGTGTTCGCGGTCGCCGACGGCGGACTCTCCACCCCGGCGGTGTTCCGCGAGTGCGACCGGATCCGCGAGGAGTCCGGCACCGGCGCCACCATCGACGACGTGCCCACCCCCGACGCCGACCCCGCCCTGCTCGCCGCCCTCGCCGACGGCGACCCCGTCGCGCTGGCCGACGCCCTCAGCAACGACCTGCAGGCCGCCGCCGTCTCCCTGCGCCCCTCGCTCGCCGACACCCTGCACGCCGGCACCGAGGCCGGCGCCCTCGCCGCCCTGGTCTCCGGCTCCGGCCCCACCTGCGCCTTCCTCGCCAAGGACGCCGACGCCGCCGCCCACATCGCCGCCACCCTCCGCACCTCCGGCACCTGCCGCACGGCCCACGCCACGTACGGGCCGGTGCCCGGGGCGAGGGTGGTCAGCGCACCCACGCCTTGAACGGTTCGGTGTCCAGGCTGATCCCGACCGGGTCGGGCAGCACGACGGTCTTGCCGAAGGGCCGCCGCACCAGGCTTGCGTACTGGCCGTCCTCGGGCTCGCTGTGGACCAACACTTCGCAGCTGTCCCGGTCAATGAGGAGATAGACCGGGATACTGGTCTCCGCGTAGGCCCGCGGCTTCTCGTCCCGGTCGCGGCGGTCGGTGTCGGTGTCGGTGTCGTACGAGGTCACCTCGACCACCATGACGACCTGGTCGGCGTCGGCCCATTCGCCCTGGCCGGCGAAGCCGCCCTTCGGGGCGAGCGTGCCGTCCGGCTGGGCGTGGCCCTTGCGGCAGGTCTCCACCCGCAGCCCGCGTTCGGGGTACAGCCACAGGTCGGGGCGCTGCTGCACGCACTGTTCCATCACCCAGCGGATGATCTCGTCGTGGTCGCCGTCGGGCGCTGCCTTGACTCCGATCCGCCCGTGGATGAACTCCATCCGCACGCCCTCGCGCTCGGCGGCCAGGGCGATGCGTTCGAACTCCTCGACCAGCATGTGCGGCCGGTCCTCCACTGCCGTCATCGCACACCTCCGGCTCTCCGCTTCGCCGTTGTGCTCTTCGCGCAGTACCGCTCGGCAGGAACAGGCCGGGCAATTACGGGCGCTCGCCGTGCGCTGTGCGGTGGTACGGCTTGGCCGCGCGCCCGCGTGGGCCGCTGCTTGACCTGGAGCGCGCTCCGGGTTCGAGACTCGTTGCCGCGGCCCGCACCGGGCGGGCCGCGGAGACGAGGGGAACCCGGATGCGCAAGCGCACCATCGGAACCGACCCGCGCACCCGTCGCGAGGTCAGCGTGCTCAGCCTCGGCGCGATGCTGTTCGGCACGCTCACCGACGAGGCCACCTCCTTCGCGGTGTTGGACCGGTACGTGGAGGCGGGCGGCACCTTCACCGACACCTCCAACAACTACGCGTACTGGCAGGACGGCAGCCAGGGCGGCACCAGCGAGGAGGTCCTCGGGCGCTGGCGGGCCAGCCGGGGCATCACCGACGAGGTGGTGATCGCCACCAAGCTCGGCGCCCGTCCGAAGGCCCCCGGCACCGGGTTCATCGAGAACGGAGAGGGCCTGTCCGCCGAGGTGATCCGCGCCTCGTCCGAGGCCAGCCGCAAGCGACTCGGCGTCGAGAAGCTCGACCTGCTGTACGCGCACATCGAGGACACCGCGGTGCCGCTCGCCGAGACCGTGCACGCCTTCGGGGAGCTCGTGAACGGGGGGACGGTCGGGCTGCTCGGCGTCTCCAACCACTGGTCCTGGCGGGTCGAGCGGGCCCGCCACATCGCTGCGCAGGCCGGGCTGCCCGGCTACGAGGTGCTCCAGTACGGCCACACCTACCTGCGCCGCCGCGGCGACTGGCCCGGCCTGCTCAGCCAGGACGGCGACCAGGCCGCCGTCCAGGGCGACCTGATCGCGTACCTCAAGGAGAGCCCCGAACTCACCCTGGTCGCCTACTCCCCGCTGCTCGGCGGCGCCTACGTCCGCGACGACAAGCCCCTCGGCCCGTCCTTCGACCACGCCGGCACCCCGGCCCGGCTCGCCGCGCTCGATGCGGTGGCCCGTGAGACCGGGGCGACCCGCAACCAGGTGGTGCTGGCGTGGCTGCTCGGCGGCGAGCTTCCGGTGATTCCGCTGGTGGGGGCGTCGTCGGTGGCGCAGCTGGAGGAGAGCTTGGGGGCGCTGGAGCTGGAGCTGACGGCGGAGCAGCGGGATCTGCTGGACCGGGCGCGGTAAGGCGAACCAGGGGCGCGTGGGGGCACCTCCCAGCCCCCCAGGGCTGGGGGAGAACTGCGCGAAGCGGAAGGCACCCAGCGGCAAGATCGCGACGCGGGGCCATGACTTGCACGTGATCGCGACGTTTCGGACGTGGTGTGCGCTTGTCGCGCCGTTCCCCGCGCCCCTGGTCGCTTGCTCGACGGCACTAGGCTGGGGGTTCGTTCCACCCCCCTTCCCCAGGAGTGCAGCTTCGTGGCCGTCAACCTCGCCACCATCGAGTCCGTCACCAAGGTGTACGGCACCAGGGCCCTGCTGGACGGGGTGAGTCTCGGCGTCAGTGAGGGGGACCGGATCGGTGTGGTGGGCCGGAACGGTGACGGCAAGACCACGCTGATCCGGATGCTGGCGAAGCTGGAGGAGCCGGACAGCGGGCGGATCACCCACTCCGGTGGGTTGCAGATGGCGGTGCTGACGCAGCACGACTCGCTGGATCCGACGGCGACGATCCGGCACGAGGTGATCGCGGACCGGGCCGACCACGAGTGGCTGGGCGATGCGCGGATCCGGGACATCATTCAGGGTCTGTTCGGTGGGCTTGACCTGCCGGGGTTCGCGAACGGGCTGGACACCGTGATCGGGCCGCTGTCGGGTGGTGAGCGCAGGCGAATCGCGCTGGCGAAGCTGCTGCTCGGCGAGCCGGACCTGATCGTGCTGGACGAGCCGACCAACCACCTGGACGTGGAGGGCATCGCCTGGCTGGCGAAGCACTTGCAGAACCGCCGGTCGGCGCTGGTCTGCGTCACCCACGACCGGTGGTTCCTGGACCAGGTCTGCACCCGGATGTGGGACGTTCAGCGTGGTGAGGTCCGCGAGTACGAGGGTGGTTACTCGGACTACGTGTTCGCCCGCGCCGAGCGCTCCCGGATCGAGGCGACGGAGGAGCAGAAGCGGCAGAACCTGGCCCGCAAGGAGCTGGCGTGGCTGCGTCGCGGTGCCCCGGCCCGGACGTCCAAGCCGCGGTACCGGATCGAGGCGGCGAACGCGCTGATCGCGGACGTGCCGGAGCCGCGCGACAAGTCCGAGCTGATGAAGTTCGCCAACGCGCGGCTGGGCCGGACGGTCTTCGACCTGGAGGACGTGACCGTCAAGGCGGGCGAGAAGCTGCTGCTGGAGCGGCTGACCTGGCAGCTCGGCCCGGGTGACCGGATCGGTCTGCTGGGTGTGAACGGCGCGGGCAAGACCTCGCTGCTGCGGGCGATGCAGGCCGCGTACGCGACCGAGGGCGACGTGCAGCCGGCCGGCGGCGTGATCAAGGTCGGCAAGACGGTGCGCCTGGCGTACCTCTCGCAGGAGGTGGCCGAGCTGGACCCGGAGACCCGGGTGCTGCAGGCGGTCGAGCAGATTCGCGGCCGGGTGGACCTCGGCAAGGGCCGGGAGATGAGCGCCGGGCAGCTGTGCGAGCAGTTCGGCTTCGGCAAGGACAAGCAGTGGACGCCGGTCGGCGACCTGTCCGGTGGTGAGCGCCGCCGCCTTCAGCTGCTGCGGCTGCTGATGGACGAGCCGAACGTGCTGTTCCTGGACGAGCCGACCAACGACCTGGACATCGAGACCCTCAACCAGCTGGAGGACCTGCTCGACGGCTGGCCCGGCTCGATGATCGTGATCAGCCACGACCGGTTCTTCATCGAGCGGACCACTGACACCTCGTACGCGCTGCTCGGCGACCGCCGGATGCGGATGCTGCCGAACGGCGTCGACGAGTACCTGGAGCGCCGCACCGCGATGGCGGAGGCCGCCGCCGCGGCCGCGGCCGCGCAGATCCCGGCCGCCGCGGAGACCTCCGGCCTGTCGGCGGGCGACCTGCGGGCGGCGAAGAAGGAGATGCAGAAGCTGGAGCGGCAGATCGCCAAGCTGGACCAGCAGGAGTCCAAGCTGCACGCCCAACTCGCCGAGCACGCCGCCGACTTCTCCAAGGTCGCCGAGCTGGACGCGCAGCTGCGCAAGGTCCGCGAGGAGAAGGAGGAGCTGGAGATGGGCTGGCTGGAGCTGGCCGAGCAGGTCTGAGCCCGGCGAGGGCCGCGCACCCGCGGGTGCGCGGCCCTCGCGGGTCAGCCGAGCAGGACGTCCAGTTCGTCCGCGGCCCGGGCCAGTGCGCTGCGGGTCGGGTCGTGCGGGCCGGTCGGGCGGGCGGCGCGGCCGGACGGCGGGTGGTGGGCGCGGGCGGCGTCGGTGAGGCGGTCCAGCGAGTGCAGGACGCGTTCGATCACCTCCGGTTCGGGTTCCCGTCCGCCGTAACGGAGTTGGGCGGCGTACGCGGCGACCGCGCCGGCCAGCCGTTCCAGTGCGGAGGTGGCGGGCAGCCACTCCTCGGCGAGGCGTCCGGCGGGCGGGGGTTCGGCCAGGCCCAGGTCGACCTGGCGGCGGGCGTCGGCCAGTGCCCGGTAGGCGGTGCGGCGCAGCCACACCTCGGCGACGGGTTCGACCCGGGCCACCGCGGCCAGGTACTCGTGGACGGTGGCGGCGGCCTTGACGATGCCGGGCTCGATCCGGTGCGGGGCGCGTTCGGGCCACAGCAGGTAGCCGAAGACCAGCACGATCGCGCTGGCCAGCGTGGTGTCCAGCACCCGCGGCCAGAACTCGGCGGCGCCGCTCTCCCCGCCGAGCTGCACCAGGATCAGCGCCACCGGCGTCATCACGGCGGTGTTCAGCCCGTAGTGCGCGGCCGTCGAGTACGGCAGCAGCGCCACGCACAGCGACACCGCGACGCTCAGCGCCCAGGACTCCGTGGTGACGGCCAGCAGGACCGCCGTCGCCGCGATGCCGAGCACGGTGCCCAGCACCCGGCTGACGGCCCGATGGAACACCGAGCCCAGATCCGGCTTCAGGACGAACGCCACCGTCAGCGGCACCCAGTAACTGCGGCTCAGCGTCAGCGCGTTGACGGCCGCCTCGGCGACCGCCACGCACAGCGCGACCCGCAGGCCGTAGCGCACCGAGCCGGGCGAGAGCAGACGGGCGCGCAGCCGCCACGGGTCGGGCGGCGGCGGGGCGGCGGTGTCCAGCGGCGCCCAGCGGCCCGAGACGGTGTCGGCGGCGGCCCGCAGCGCCGTGTCGAACGCCGTCCGGGACGGGGTGTCCGGCTGCCAGTCCGGGTAGGCGGGCTCGGGTCCGCCGGTGATCTGCCGGGCCAGTGCCGCCGGGAACTCCACCAGCTCCGGCGGCACCGGCCGCCACGCCCAGAGCAGCCCGGCGGCGGCCTCGGTGGTGCCCAGCGCGGCCTCGTACGAGCGGCGCAGCCAGCGCAGCCGCTCCGACTCGCGGCGGCCCGGGCGGGTCGGCGGCAGCAGGTCCTGCATCTGGTTGAGGCGTCCGGTCAGCACCCGGCGGGCCGCCGGTCCGTCTGGGGTGCCGACCGCGGCCAGCATGCCGCCGAGCGCCCGGTAGACCTCCGCCAGCGCGACGGTGCGCGGGTCGGTGCGGACGTCGGTGCGGTAGTGCAGGCCCAGCAGCAGGACCAGCGCCGCGCCGCACGGCATCATCGCGGGCGCCGCCCACCACGGGTGGGGCAGCGCCATGCCGCCGCCGAGCGAGGCCGAGACCAGCAGCAGCATCCCGGCCGCCGAGCCGCGCGGGCCGGTCGCGGACAGGGCGCCGCCGGCGAAGCCGATAAGGGTCAGCGCGATGCCGACCAGCAGGCCGCCCGCGCCGAGGTGCTGGAGCGCCGCGCCGATCAGCATGCCGGTGGTGGAGGCGGTCAGCGCCAGCGCGATCCGCGGGGCGCGCAGCCGCAGCGGCTCCACCCGGTCGTTCATGGTGGCGTGCATCGCGCCCAGCCCCGCGAAGACGCCCAGATCCAGGCGGCCGAACAGCAGGCCCGCCGACAGCGGCACCGCCATCCCGAGCGCCGCCCGCACCATCGGCCGCCACGGCACCGGCGGCCGGGCCGGCCGCAGGGCCAGCGCCCACCAGGCGGAACGGTCGGAGGAAGCACGACTGCGGCCGGGGGCTGACACGGGATCACGCGCTTTCGCTGAACGGGAGTTCGCGGCTGCTGGGCGACATTGCAGAGCAGATCGGGTCTTCTCGGGCAGTTTAGCCCGCCCACCTGGTCGAAGCTGATTTCCCAACCGGTCCGCCGACCATGTAATGTCTTCCTCGTCGCAAGGGGAACCGCAGGAACCCGGAGCAACAAGCCCCTATAGCTCAGTCGGTAGAGCGTCTCCATGGTAAGGAGAAGGTCTGCGGTTCGATTCCGCATGGGGGCTCAGCAAACGAAGGCCCCGCCACTCGGCGGGGCCTTCGGCGTTTGCCCGTTTCCCGACTCTTGGCCAAACCGCGACGGCGGTTTTTCGGTACGTCCCCTGGCGGCCCGCGCACGAATGCGCTGTGATGGTGCGTCTGTCCTGCCGAACCGGGGAGGGGGCGGCATGAGCGTGCGGCTCGTAGTGGCGGACGATCACCGGCTGATGGCCGAAGCCCTGGGCACCGCCCTGCAACAGCGCGGCCACCGGGTGCTCGGCGTGGGTTCGCCGTGCGGCTCGGTGCTCGACCTGGTCATCGGGCGGCGCCCCGAGGTGTGCTTACTCGGGACGGCCGCCGGCCCGGACGACCCGTTCGACGTGCTGCGCCGGCTGCGCCGCGACCGTCCGGAGATCGCCGTGGTGGTGCTGGGGCCGCTGAGCGCGCCCGGCCGGGTCGCGGCCGCGTTCGCCGCCGGTGCGGCGGGCTACGTGCGCAGCGACGAGCGGATCGACGTGGTGGACCGGGCGATCGCCCGGGTCCGGGCGGGGGAGGCGGCCGTCGCGGTCGAGGTGCTGCGTGCCGCGTTCGAGCACCTGCTGTGGCCGGTCGTCGAGCCCGACGACGAGGCGGTGCGGCTGCTGCGGCTGCTGACCCGCCGCGAGGTGCAGGTGCTGGGCCGGATCGCCGACGGCGAGGACACCGCGGCGATCGCCGCCGCGATGCGGATCGCCCCGTCCACGGCGCGCACACACGTCCAGCGGGTGCTGACCAAGCTCGGCGCCCGCTCCCGGCTGGAGGCCGCCGCGCTGGCCGCGCGGACCGGCATGCTGGATCAACTGGCCTGAGTTGCAGCGGTGTTCAGCGCGCCGCGTAGGCAGGGGGCGGGACGCCGACGGTGCGGGTGAACTCGCGGGTCAGGTGCGCGTGGTCGCGGTAGCCGAGCTCGGCGGCGAGCCGGGACCAGTCCGGGGCGCCCGGGCGCTGCGCCGCCTCCAGGGCCTCGTGGATCCGGTAGCGCAGGACCACCCACTTCGGGGGACGCCCACCCGGGCGGCGAACAGGCATCGCAGGCCGCGCACCGTCAGGCCGCTGCGGGTGGCGAGGTCCGCGACCCGGGCGGACCGGGGCCCGGTCGGGGCGATGGGGATGTTCGCGGAGCCGGTGGGCTACGCCGGGGACGACGCGTTCGAGGCGCTGCTGGCGCTCAGCGGGCGCGACCCCCACTGGGCGGTCCGACCGGCCGTTTAGTCAAGTGCCATATGCTCCGAGCGAGGAACACCGAGTGTTGCGGAGGTCGAGGGCATGAGCAAGTACCTGGTCACAGGCGGAGCCGGCTACGTGGGCAGCGTGGTGGCGGCGCACCTGCTGGAGGCGGGGCACCGGGTGACGGTGCTGGACGACCTGTCGACCGGTTTCGCGGAGGCCGTGCCGGACGGTGCGGAGTTCGTCCGCGGCCGGATCCAGGACGCTTCCGACGTGCTCGACGCGTCCTTCGACGGGGTGCTGCACTTCGCCGCGTCCTCGCAGGTCGGCGAGTCGGTGGCGGACCCGGAGAAGTACTGGCGCAACAACGTGGCCGGCTCGCTGGAGCTGGTGTCGGCGATGCGCAAGGCCGGCGTCGGCAAGCTGGTGTTCTCCTCGACCGCGGCCGTGTACGGCGAGCCGGAGGAGGTGCCGATCAAGGAGACCGCGCGCACCTCGCCGACCAACGCCTACGGTGCCACCAAGCTCGCCGTGGACCACCTGATCACCTCCGAGGCGATCGCCCACGGCCTAGCCGCCGTCAGCCTGCGGTACTTCAACGTGGCCGGGGCGTACGGCCGTTACGGCGAGCGCCACGAGCCGGAGTCGCACCTGATCCCGCTGGTGTTCCAGGCCGCGCTCGGGCAGCGCCCGCACATCGCGGTGTTCGGCGAGGACTACCCGACCCCGGACGGCACCTGCATCCGCGACTACATCCACATCGCCGACCTGGCCGAGGCGCACCTGCTGGCGCTGGACGCCGCCAAGCCCGGTGAGCACCTGATCTGCAACCTCGGCAACGGCACCGGCTTCTCGGTGCGCGAGGTGATCGAGTCGGTCAAGCGGGTCACCGGGCGGGAGATCCCGGTGCAGGTCGCCGACCGCCGCCCGGGCGACCCGGCGGTGCTGGTGGCCGCCGCGGACCGGGCCCGGGAGGCCCTCGGCTGGGCGCCGAAGCACCCCGAGCTCGACCGGATCGTCGCCGACGCCTGGGAATTCACCCTCGCCCACCGCGCCTGACCAGCCCCGCTCCCGGCCCGACTCCGACCCCTGAAGTCTCTGCGTACAGGAACTTCACCAAATCCCCACGCCGTACGGGCGGCCGCCCGTACGCTGATTGAGGCACCGGTGGGGGTCGGGCCAGGAGCAGGGGGGCAGGACGATGGGGCGGATTCGCGTCCTGGTGGTCGACGGCCACCGTATTTTCGCCGAGGCACTCGCCACGGCGCTCGCCGCCGAGCCCGATGTGGACGTCGGGGCGGCCGGCAGCGCCGCCGCGGCCGAACGCGCGCTGGAACGGGCGGCGGCCGAACGCCGCCCGTACGACGTGCTGCTGGTCGACGCCGACCTCGGCGCCGCCCCGGCACCACCACCCCGTCACCACCTCGGAGTGCCCCAACAGCGGCTCGCCGCCGGACAGTTGACGCGCCCACCGGCCGCCGCCCGGCCGCCCGCCGACGGGATGCGGCCGGGCGACGGGATCGCCCTGGTCGGCCGGGCCTGCCGGGCCCACCCGACGCTGCGGGCCGTGATGCTGGCCGTCGCCGACGACCCGCAACGGGCCGTCCGCGCCCTGCAAGCCGGCGCCAACGGCTGGGTGGCACGAGAAAGTTCGCTGGGCGCGCTGATGGCCGTGATCCGCGGCGTGCTGCGCGACGAGACCCACCTGCCGCCCGCCCTGCTGACCGGGGTGGTCCGCGAACTCACCTCCGCCCGCCGGGACCGCTCGGAGAGCGAACGCCTGGTCGCCGCGCTCACCCCCCGCGAGGAGGAGGTGCTGCGCTGCATGGTCGCGGGCCTGGGCAGGCAGGCGGTGGCCGAGCGGCTGTTCCTCTCCCCGCACACCGTCCGCACCCACATGCAGAACGTCCTGGGCAAGCTCGGGGTGCACTCCACGCTCGCGGCGGTCGCCGTCGCCCGCCGTGCCGGGATCGCCCCCTCCGAGCCGCCCGGGCCGCCTATCATGCCCGCCCCCGCCCCACCGCCGACCGTCGCCTCGACCGCAGGCCCCGGCGCGGGCTGAACGAGCCCCGCCTTCCGAGCAGGTTTCCACTCCGTGAGTCAGCGAGACCGGAGGTCAGATGTTGCCGCACCGCGCTTCCGCACGCCCGCACGCAGCCCGCGCCCGCACCCGCATCCCCGAGCAGCGCTACGGCTCGGCCGGCCTGCGCACCCTGGTCGTCGGGGCCGGCGCGGCCGGCACGGCACTGGTCCGCGACCTGGACCGGACCCCCGACTTCGGCCTCACCCCCGTCGGGGTACTGGACGACGACCCCGCCAAGGCCGGCCGGCACGTCTCCGGCCGCCCCGTCCTCGGCCCGCTCGCCGACCTCACCCGCCACGCCCTCGCCCACCGCGCCCAGGTGGTCGTCCTCGCCATCCCCGGCCTGCCGCACCAGCGCGTCCGGGAACTCGCCACCGCCGCCGCGGCGGCCGGCGCGGCCGTCCGCTACCTGCCGTCCTTCCTGTCCGCGCTGCGCCGCGCCGTGGTCGGCTCCGACCTGCGCACCCTGGACGTCAACCGCCTGATCGGCCGGCACGAGGTCCACGTCGTCTCGCCCGACGTCCGCACCGTCATCGAGGGCCGCCGGGTCCTGGTGACCGGCGCGGGCGGCTCCATCGGCAGCGAACTGTGCCGCCAGGTCCAGGCGTTCGGCCCCGCCGCGCTGTACATGCTCGACCACGACGAATCCAACCTGCACCGGCTCCAACTCGACATCTGGGGCGAGGCGTTGCTCACCGACGAGTCCCTGGTGATCGCCGACATCCGGGACCGCCCGCGGATCCAGCAGATCTTCCGCGACCTGCGCCCCGAGGTCGTCTTCCACGCCGCCGCGCACAAGCACCTGCCGCTGCTGGAACGCCACCCCAGCGAGGCCGTCAAGTCCAACGTCCTCGGCACCGACCACCTGGTCGAGGCCGCGCTCGCCACCGGCGTCGAACGCTTCGTCCTGATCTCCACCGACAAGGCCGCCGACCCCACCTCCGTCCTCGGCGCGAGCAAGCGTCTCGCCGAGCTGATCGTCCAGGCCAACGCGAAGGACGCCCGCAACCTCGGCACCGGCGTGTTCGCCGCCGTCCGCTTCGGCAACGTCCTCGGCTCCCGCGGCTCGCTGCTGTCCGTCCTGGAGGAACAACTGCGCAGCGGCGGGCCGGTGACGGTCACCCACCCCGACGTCACCCGGTTCTTCATGACCATCGAGGAGGCCGTCGGCCTGGTCCTGGAGGCCGGACGGATGGCCGAGGGCGGCGAGGTCTTCGTCCTCGACATGGGGGAGCCGGTGCGGATCGTGGACCTGGTCCACAACTTCGCGGAACAGGTTCAGCTGGACGCGGCGGAGGTCGAGATCCGGTACACCGGGCTGCGGGCGGGCGAGAAACTCAACGAGGCGCTGTTCTCCGACACCGAGGAACGGCTTCCCACCGCGCACCCGCGGATCTACGCGACGGCGGCGAACGCGACCGGCGTCGAGGACCTGGCGGGGGGCCTCACCGCGTTGTACGGGGCCGCGACGGGCAACGAGGATCCTGCGGTTCGCGACTGCTTGGCTGCGCTTCTGCCCGGCTACAAGAGTGCCCCGGACAAGCCTCCGGCGCTCTCGGCCCTGTATCCGGACGGCTTTTGAGTTTTTGTCTTCAGGGGCTCGGGGAACGGCGAGGCCGGGACTGCGGATGGTCAGACCTTGCGATGCGGTCGTGCTGCTTCGGGTGTCTTGAGGTATCGGGAGACCCAAAACGTATGCACGCCCAGGGCCCTGTTGATCAACCGCAGACTTGGCCCCGCCGTTCCCCGGGCCCCTGAAGAGCCGATCTTCCGGCCCCTCGAAAATCAACCTGCCCGGTCGAAAGGGATGACCAACTGGCGGAGCAGGGACGCGAGTTCGGCGCGCCGGGCGGGTGCCAGCTGCGCGAGGATCTCGCGTTCGTGGGCGAGGAGGCCGGCCAGGGCCTGGTCGGCCTTGTCGCGGCCGGCGTCGGTGAGGCGGACGAGGACGCCGCGGCGGTCGTCGGGGTCGGGGAGGCGGACGACCAGGCCCTTGGTGGTGAGGCGGTCGATGCGGTTGGTCATGGTGCCGGAGGTGACCAGGGTCTGGGTGAGGAGCTGGCCGGGGGAGAGCTGGTAGGGGTCTCCGGCCCGGCGCAGGGCGGTGAGGACGTCGAACTCCCAGGGTTCGAGGCCGTGCTCGGCGAACGCGGTGCGGCGGGCGCGGTCCAGGTGGCGGGCGAGTCGGCTCACCCGACTGAGGACCTCAAGGGGCTCCACGTCGAGGTCGGGGCGCTCTCGGCGCCATGCTGCGACCAGGCGGTCGACCTCGTCCTCCATGACGATCAGTGTATCGGGGGATGTGTCGATGTGAAGTCTCTTGACATCAAGAGATAACAAAGGAACGCTCGGCGTCCGAAAGATATCTTGACGTCGAGATACTTCTGGAGGTTCGCCATGCCCGCCGACTGGGACGCCCACCAGTACCTGCGCTACGCGGAGGAACGCATCCGGCCGCTCAATGAACTGCTCGCCCGGGTCCCCGAACTCCCGCCCCGCCCCACCGTGCTGGACCTCGGCTGCGGCCCCGGCAACTCCACCGCCGTGCTGCGACGCCGCTGGCCCGAGGCCCGCCTGCTCGGCCTGGACACCTCGCCCGCCCTGCTGGAGACCGCCCGGGCCACCGGCGAGCCCACCGCCGAGTACCGGCTGCAGGACGTCACCGCGTACGACCCCGCGCCCGAGCGGCCCGACCTGATCGCGTCCAACGCCGCCCTGCACTGGATGGACACCCCGACCGCCGACCACCTCGCCCTGCTGCCGCGCTGGGCGGCGGCGCTGCGCCCCGGCGGGGTGATCGCCTTCCAGCTGCCCGGCAACTTCGCCGCCCCCAGCCACACCCTGCTCGCCGAGCTGAGGCAGAGCGCCCGCTGGCGCGAGCGGCTGGGCACCGTCCGCCCGGACGCGTCCTGCCACGCCCCGGCGCGTTACCTGGAGGCGCTGCTGGCCGCGGGCTGCACGGCGGACGTCTGGGAGACCACGTACCTGACGGTGCTGCAGGGGCCGGACCCGGTGCTGGAGTGGGTCAAGGGCACCGCGCTGCGCCCGGTGCTGGAGCGGCTGCCCGATCCGGGCGAGCGGCAGGCGTTCCTGGCGGAGTACGGGGCGCTGCTGCGCGAGGCGTACCCGGCGGGCGAGTACGGCACGGTGTTCCCGTTCCGCCGGGTGTTCGCGGTGGCGGTCCGGCGCTGAGGGAGGGTCACTTCGCGCTGGGCAGGGCCGGGTGGCGGCCGAGGACCACCACGCCGACCACGATCGCGGCCATCCCGGCGCTCTGCCAGGCCAGCGCGGCGGGGGTGATCCGGACCCGGTCGCCGAGGAATCCGACCGCGCAGGCGATGCCGGCCAGCGGCTGGGCGGCGGTGAGCGCGGGCAGCGACATCCGCAGCGGCGCGGCCTCGAACGCGGACTGCACCAGCAGCAGCCCGACCACGCCGATGCCGATCACGGTGTACGGCTGCCAGGAGGCGAACGCGGCGGTGGCGCCGTGCTGGTCGATCAGGTCGAAGGTGGAGCGGGTGAGGGCGTCCTGGAGGCCGTAGAGCAGGCCGGCGGCCAGCGCGAGCAGGGTGGCCTCCTCGAACAGGGGGAGGCGGCGGGCCACCGAGACCAGCAGCAGGGCGAGGCCGGCGACGGTGCCGATGACCAGCCACTGCCGCACCGGTCCGACGCCGGGGCCGCCGCCCTGGGGCTGTCCGGCGGCGATGAACGCGGTGACTCCGAGCGCGATCAGGGCGACGCCGATCCAGCCGGAGCGGCCCAGCCGGGTGCCGGTGATCCGGCGGGCCAGCAGCATCGCCCAGACCAGGTTGGTGGCCAGCAGCGGCTCGACCAGGGTGACCTCGCCCTGGCTGAGCGCCAGCGCGGACAGCACCTGCCCGGCGATCATGAATCCGATGCCGAGCAGCCAGTCGGGCATCCGCATCAGGTCGAGCAGCAGCCGCCAGCGGAGCATGTCGCCCTTGGGGGCGCGCTGGGCGGCGTGCTGCTGCAGGACGAAGCCGAGTCCGAGGCAGCAGGCCGCGCCGAGGGCCAGCAGGAAGACCGTCAACGGGTTCTCCTGTCGTGCGGGACGGCCCGGTGGCCCCGGTGACGGGGCCGGGCCGGTCAGTTCTTGCGGTCCCCGACCAGCTTGGGGTGCCGTTCCAGGCCCTCCAGGCCGTGCCAGGCGAGGTTGACCAGGTGGGCGGCGACCTCCGCCTTGGCGGGCTTGCGCACTTCCAGCCACCACTGGCCGGTCAGCGCCACCATGCCGACCAGCATCTGCGAGTACATCGGCGCCAGTCGGGCGTCGAAGCCGCGGGACTTGAACTCCAGGCCGAGGATGTCCTCGACCTGGGTGGCGATGTCGCTGATCAGCGAGGCGAACGAGCCGGTGGACTGGGCCACCGGCGAGTCCCGGACCAGGATCTTGAAGCCGTCCGTGGAGGTGTCGATGTAGTCCATCAGCGCGAACGCGGCCTGTTCCAGCAGCTCCCGGGAGTGCCCGCCGGTGAGCGCGCCGGTGACCATGTCCAGCAGGAGCTGCATCTCGCGGTCGACGACCACGGCGTACAGGCCCTCCTTGCCGCCGAAGTGCTCGTAGACGACCGGCTTGGAGACCCCGGCGCGTTCGGCGATCTCCTCCACCGAGGTGCCGTCGTAGCCGCGTTCGGCGAAGACCGTTCGGCCGATCTCCAGCAGCTGCTCGCGGCGCTGCTTGCCGGTCATCCGCACCCGGCCACTTGTCTTCGCGGCGGCGCCGCGGGCCGCGCCGCGCCGCGAAGGCTGCTGATGGCCGGCGCTGTCTCCGTTGGTCCCGTTCACCCCTCCATCATGCTGCAGGCGCTGCCTCATGCGGCGCGGCGGGCGGCGATCCGCTCCGCACCCGGCCAGCGGACGTCGGTGGCCCAGCCCGCCTTCTCGAACCAGCGGATGACCCGCGCCGAGGAGTCGACCTGGCCGCGCAGAACGCCGTGCCGGGCCGAGGTGGGGTCGGCGTGGTGCAGGTTGTGCCAGGACTCGCCGCAGGACAGTACGGCCAGCCACCACACGTTGCCGGACTTGTCGCGGGACTTGAAGGGGCGTGAACCGACCGCGTGGCAGATCGAGTTGACCGACCAGGTGACGTGGTGCAGCAGGGCGACCCGGACCAGCGAGCCCCAGAAGAAGGCGGACAGCGCGCCCTGCCAGCTCCAGGTGGCCAGGCCGCCGATCACCGCGGGCAGCGCCAGCGAGAGCGTCGTCCAGAGCCAGAACAGCCGGGAGATGCGCCTCATGGCCGGGTCGCGGACCAGGTCGGGCGCGTACTTGAGCTGCGGGGTCTGCTCCTCGTCGAACATCCAGCCCATGTGCGCCCACCACAGGCCCTTGAGCAGGGCGGGCACGCTCTCGCCGTAACGCCACGGGGAGTGCGGGTCGCCCTCCTTGTCGGAGAAGCGGTGGTGCCTGCGGTGGTCGGCGACCCAGCGCACCAGCGGGCCCTCGACGGCGAACGAGCCGAGCACGGCGAGGCCGATGCGCAGCGGCCGCTTGGCCTTGAACGCGCTGTGGGTGAAGTAGCGGTGGTAGCCGATGGTGATGCCGTGGCAGGTGAGGAAGTACATGGCGACGGCGAGGCCGGCGTCCAGCCAGGACAGGCCCCAGCCCCAGGCGATCGGGACGGCGGCCAGCAGGGCCAGGAACGGCACCGCGATGAACAGGGCGAGGGTGATTCGTTCTGCGGGGCCCTGTTTCTCGCCACCCCTGGTGGCGGACAGACGGGGGAGAAGGTCCTCGGCGGCGCTCGGCGGCGCCTGCCCGGCCTGGATGGTCATGGCGCTTCCCGGGGGAGGAGGGTGGTGCCAGCGGATACCTACGTTTCCGTAACCTACGGCATCGTAGGTATCGGACGGCGGTAAGCGGAAGGCTCGCGCGCGGACGTGTCGCGGTGTTCGTCGGTCGCATTCCGGCAGGACGGCCACCCGAGTCGGGTGTGTCGTTCGTGTGCTTCGCGGAAGGTGGTGGAGCTACGGGCCGTCAACCCGTAGGCTGTGCTGGGCGCGGCAACCGCGCCTTTCCGCCGTGGTGTAATGGCAGCACAGGGCCCTTTGGAGGCCTTTGTCTGGGTTCGAATCCTAGCGGCGGAGCCTCCACGACCGTTTCGGTCGTTTTCCGCCCGTCTCGTCTCGGTATTCTCGGTGCACCCTCACCCCGCATCGACCGAGGAGTCTTCCCGCGTGAGTGCAAACCAGCCCGCTGCCGTGATCGTGCTCGCCGCCGGGGGCGGTACGCGGATGAAGTCCAAGGCCCTGCCGAAGGTGCTGCACGAGATCTGCGGCCGTTCCCTGGTGGGCCACGCGGTGTCCGCCGCCCAGGAGTTGACGCCCGGTCAGCTGCTGGTGGTGATCGGCCACCTGCGCGAGCTGGTGCAGGCGCACCTGGCCGAGCAGTACCCGGCGGCCCGCCCCGTCGTGCAGACCGAGCAGCTCGGCACCGGCCACGCGGTGCGCACCGCGCTGCAGGCGCTGGCCGCCGACGGCGTGGAGCTGGACGGCACCGTGCTGGTCACCACCGGCGACGCCCCGCTGCTGACCGGCGGCACGCTGTCCGCGCTGGCCGCCGCGCACGCCGAGCAGGGCAACGGCGTCACCGTGCTGACCGCCCTCGTCCCCGACGCCACCGGCTACGGGCGGATCCTGCGCGAGAGCGACGGCGCGGTCGCGGCGATCGTCGAGCACAAGGACGCCAGCCCCGAACAGCTGGCGGTCAACGAGATCAACTCCGGGGTGTTCGCGTTCGACGCCAAGCTGCTGGCGCACGCGCTGTCGCTGGTCGGCACCGACAACTCGCAGGGCGAGGAGTACCTGACCGACACCCTGGAGATCCTGCGCCGCGAGGGCCACCGGGTGGGCGCGGTGGTGGCCGCGGACCACCGCGAGATCGTCGGCATCAACGACCGGGTGCAGCTGGCCGAGGCCCGCCGCCTGCTCAACGACCGGCTGCTGGAGCGCGCGATGCGGGCCGGCGTGACGGTGGTCGACCCGGCCACCACCTGGATGGACGTCCAGGTCGGCTACGAGCCGGACGCGCTGGTGCACCCCGGTACCCAGCTGCTCGGCGCGACCCACCTGGGCGAGGGCTGCGAGGTCGGCCCGAACACCACGCTGACCGACACCTCGGTCGGCGCGGGCGCCCGTGTGAGCAACACCACGGCGGAGCGCGCCGAGATCGGCCCGGAGGCCTCGGTCGGCCCCTACGCGTACCTGCGGCCGGGCACCGTGCTGGCCCGGAAGGCGAAGGCCGGCACCTACGTGGAGATCAAGAACTCCCAGCTGGCCGAGGGCGCGAAGGTGCCCCACCTGTCGTACATCGGGGACGCCTCGATCGGTGAGGGCACCAACGTGGGTGCGGCGTCGGTCACAGTGAACTACGACGGTGTGAACAAGCACCGCACGGTCATCGGAGCCCACTGCCGCACGGGTTCCGACAACATGTTCATCGCCCCGGTGACGATCGGTGACGGCTCCTACACCGCCGCCGGATCCGTGATCACCAACGACGTCCCGGCCGGTTCGCTGGCCGTCGCGCGGGCCCAGCAGCGCAACATCGCAGGCTGGGTTGAGCGGAAGCGGCCCGGTTCGGCGTCCGCCCGCGCCGCCGCCGAGGCGTCCTCGCCGGAGTAGCCGGACCGGACGGCCGGGGATCTTGAACGGAGGTCCCCGGCCGTCGGTCACGGTCCGGGGCGCGTAACCTGAAGTACATACGTGCGCCATCGGGCCTGCTGGGCCGTGCCTCGGCGTACTCACTCAGAGTGGCAAATACACGAGGAGACGGTGCAGTGAGCGGGATCACGACCTCCGGTGAGAAGAAGCTCAAACTCTTCTCCGGTCGAGCCCACCCGGAACTTGCCGAGGAGGTTGCCCGCTCGCTGGGCACCGAACTCGTCCCGACCAAGGCCCTGGACTTCGCCAACGGCGAGATCTACGTCCGCTTCCTGGACTCCGCGCGCGGCGCCGACTGCTTCGTGATCCAGAGCCACACGGCTCCGATCAACCAGTGGATCATGGAGCAGCTGATCATGATCGACGCGCTGAAGCGCGCGTCGGCCCGCAGCATCACCGCGATCCTCCCGTTCTACGGCTACGCCCGGCAGGACAAGAAGCACCTCGGCCGCGAGCCCATCTCGGCCCGCCTGGTGGCCGACCTGCTGCGCCAGGCCGGTGCCGACCGCCTGATGGCCGTGGACCTGCACACCGCGCAGATCCAGGGCTTCTTCGACGGCCCGGTCGACCACCTGTTCGCGCTGCCGATGCTCGCCGACTACGTCGGCGACCGGGTCGCCGACCGGTCCAAGCTGACCATCGTCTCGCCGGACGCCGGCCGGGTGAAGGTCGCCGACCAGTGGTGCGACCGCCTGGACGCCCCGCTGGCGATCATCCACAAGCGCCGCGACATGACGCAGGCCAACACCATCCTCTCCGCCGAGGTGGTCGGTGACGTCCGCGGCCGCACCTGCGTCCTGGTCGACGACATGATCGACACCGCCGGCACCATCTGCGCCGCCGCCGACGCGCTGTTCGACGCCGGCGCCGCCGACGTCATCGTGGCCGCCACCCACGGCGTGCTCTCCGGCCCCGCCGCGGACCGGCTGAAGAACTCCCGGGTCAGCGAGTTCGTGTTCACCAACACGCTGCCGACCCCGGCCGAGCTCCAGATGGACAAGATCACCACGCTGTCGATCGCCCCGTCGATCGCCGCCGCCGTGCGCGAGGTGTTCGAGGACGGCTCGGTCACCAGCCTGTTCGAGGGCGTGCACTGACCTCTCGCGGGCGCTGACCCCTTGTCAGCCCCTTGATCGGCCCCCGGTTCCGCCTGGAACCGGGGGCCGATTTCACGTCCGCGCCACCGCCCGGTTAGTCTGGGGAGACTGCTCGGCGAGGGATGCCCGTTTTCGGTGCTCCGTGATCGACGCGCGAGAACGATGCGCTTTGATCGAACCGCCGAGTGTCCCCCCAAACGTTATTGAGGGTGTGGCCCGGCGGTTCTGTCGTTCCTGCACCCCTGCGCATTTCCGAGGAGTGCAGTCGTGTCCGAGATCCGCATCGCCGCTGAGTCCCGCACCGAGTTCGGCAAGGGTGCCGCCCGTCGCGCCCGTCGCGCCGGCTTCGTCCCCGGTGTCGTCTACGGCCACGGCCACGCCCCGGTTCACCTGAACCTGCCCGGCCACGACCTGATGATGGCCCTGAAGACCCCGAACGCCCTGCTGGTCCTGCCGATCGACGGCAAGGACGAGTACGTGCTGCCGAAGGCCGTCCAGCGCGAGGCCATCAAGCGCTCCATCGAGCACGTCGACCTGCTGCTGGTCAAGCGTGGCGAGAAGGTCACCGTCGAGATCCCGGTCCACACCGAGGGCGAGCTGGCCCCCGGCGGCAACCTGGTCGAGCACGTGCTGAACGCGCTCCCGATCGAGGCCGAGGCCACCCACCTGCCCGAGTCGGTCACCGTCTCGATCGAGGGCCTGGAGGCCGGCGCCTCCATCACCGCCGGTGACATCGCCCTGCCGGCCGGCGTCGCGCTGGCCGTCGAGGCCGACGCCGTCGTGCTGCAGGTCATCGGCGCCCAGGCCCCCGAGGCCACCGAGGAAGAGGCCGAGACCGAGGCCGTCGAGGGCGAAGAGGCCGCTGTCGAGGCCTGATCCTCGCGATCTCTCCGTCGCTGCCCCGGCCGCCTTCCGCTTCGTGCGGGCGGCCGGGGCAGCGGCATGTCCGGGATGATGGACGACGCAACGACACCCGCGTGAGGAGCGGCATGAGCGAGTACGACGGCCCCTGGCTGGTGGTGGGCCTCGGCAACCCCGGCGAGGGCTACGCCCGCAACCGGCACAACATCGGCTTCATGGTGGCCGACCTGCTGGCCCAGCGGATGGGCGCCAAGTTCAAGGCCCACAAGAGCCGCGCCCAGGTCGCCGAAGGGCGCCTCTCGGGCAAGCGGGCGATCCTCGCCAAGCCGATGACCTTCATGAACCTCTCGGGCGGTCCGGTCACCGCACTGCGCGACTTCTACAAGGTGCCCGCCTCGGCGATCATCGCCGTCCACGACGAACTCGACCTCGACTACGCGGCGTTGCGGATCAAGCTCGGCGGCGGCGACAACGGCCACAACGGACTGAAGTCGATCACCAAGTCGCTCGGCCCCGACTACCACCGGGTGCGCTGCGGCATCGGCCGCCCGCCCGGCCGGATGGAGGTCGCGGACTTCGTGCTCAAGGACTTCTCGTCCACCGAGCGCAAGGACCTCGACTGGTTCGTCGACCGCTCCGCGGACGCCGTCGAGGCACTGCTCGCCGACGGCCTGGAGCGCGCACAGCAGAACTACAACTCCTGACCTGCTTCGACCACCCTCCGTACACAACATTCATGCAACGCTTGCCTCGTGGAAGCTGACTGGTGGTCAGAACACGCCAGGAATCGGATACCGTCGGACCCGGTGCAAGGATTGAAGTGCCGTCACTGGGGGTATGGAGCGTGATCCGCTCGAAGCGTGTGGGCAAGGTCGTCGGTGGCACCGTGCTGTGCCTGGCCGCCGGAGGATGGGCCGCTGCGCCGGCGCTGGCCGCCGAGCCTGTCGTCGCGGTCACCCCCGAGCCGGCCGCGGCCAAGCTCGCCCCGCCCACCGGCTCCGTCGGCTCGGCCGGCGTGTACGCCGTCGGCGGCGGCCTGGTGGTGGTGGCCGGCGGTGCGGCGACCTGGCTGCGCAAGCGCAAGAAGGCCTAGCGGGAGTCCACAAACGGACGAGGTCCGCTCCGCCGGGGAGTTCCCCCGCGGAGCGGACCTCGCTGTTTCGGTGCGTCAGCCGGTGTTGCGCAGGCCGGCCGCGATGCCGTTGACGGTCAGCAGCAGCGCGCGGGCCCGCAGCGGGTCCTCGGGGCGGCCGTGGGCGACCTCCTCGCGCTGGCGGCGCAGCAGCGCCACCTGCAGGTAGGAGATCGGGTCGAGGTAGGCGTCGCGGACGGTGAAGGTCTGCTTCAGGACCTCGTTGTGCTCCAGCAGCTCGGACTCGCCGGTCAGCCGCAGCACCTCCCGCAGCGTCAGCTCGTGCTCGGCGACGATCTGGTCGAAGACGTGCCGCAACTCGCCCGGCACCAGCTGCTCGACGTAGTGGCGGGCGATCCGCAGGTCGGTCTTGGCCAGCGTCATGGCGACGTTGGACAGGAAGTTGCGGAAGAAGTGCCACTTCCCGTACATCTCGTCGAGCACGTCCGCCAGGCCGGCCTCGCGGGCCGCCGCCAGGCCGGAGCCGACGCCGTACCAGCCGGGGACGATCTGCCGGGACTGGGTCCAGCCGAACACCCACGGGATGGCTCGCAGGCCGTCCAGGCCGGCGCCGCTGTCGGGGCGGCGGGACGGGCGGGAGCCCAGGTGCAGCGAGGCCAGCTGGTCGACGGGGGTGGACGCGAAGAAGTACTTCGGCAGGTCCTCCTGCTCCACCAGCGCCCGGTAGGCGGTGTGCGCGGCCTCCGAGACCCGGTCCATCGCGGCGTCCCAGCGGGCCAGCTCCTCCGGGGCCTGGCGCGGGGCGGTGTGCAGCGCGGACGCGGCCAGCGTGGCGGAGAGGGTCAGCTCCAGGTTCTCCCGGGCCAGCGACGGCAGCAGGTACTTGTCGGAGATCACCTCGCCCTGCTCGGTGACCTTGATCTCGCCCTCCAGGGTGCCCCACGGCTGGGCGAGGATCGCCTCGTGCGAGGGGCCGCCGCCGCGGCCCACGGTGCCGCCGCGGCCGTGGAACAGCCGCAGCCGGATCCCGTACCGGTGCGCGACGTCGCGCAGCCGGCGCTGGGCGCGGTGGATCTCCCACTGCGAGGTGGTGATGCCGCCGAACTTCGAGGAGTCCGAGTAGCCGAGCATGACCTCCTGGATGTCGCCGCGCAGCGACACCAGCAGCCGGTACGACGGGTCGGAGAGCATCTCCTCCAGGATCCGGTCGGCCTGCTGGAGTTCGTCGGTGGTCTCCAGCAGCGGCACGATGCCGATCTTGGCGATGCCCGCGTGCAGGTCGATCAGCCCCGCCTCGCGGGCCAGCACCACGGCCGCGAACACGTCGTCCGCGCCCTGGCACATCGAGATGATGTACGACTCGACGATCTCGTCGCCGAACCGCTCGAAGCCCTGCCGGATGGTGCTGAACACGCCGAGCGTCTTCGCGCCCGCCGCGTCCAGCGGGGCCGGGGTCGGGGCCAGCGGGCGGCGCGAGCGCATTTCCTTCGACAGCAGGCGCTGGCGGTACTCGCGCGGCATGTCGGTGTAGCGCCACGCCTCCTCGCCGAGCCGGTCGAACAGCTGGCCCAGCGCGTGGTGGTGCGCCTCGGCGTGCTCGCGGACGTCCATGGTGGCCAGCTGGAGGCCGAACGCCTCGATGGTGCGGATCGCCCGGGCGAGCCGGCCGTCGGCGATCAGGCCGCCGCGGTGGGCGCGCAGCGAGTCCTGGATCAGCTTCAGGTCGGCGATCAGGTCCCGGGTGCCGACGTAGTCCCGGCCGGGGACGTGCGGGGTGCCGGCGGCCAGCCGCTCGCGGGTGTTCTCCAGCTTGATCCGGATGCAGGTGGCCTTCAGCCGGTACGGCTCCTCGGCGTTCATCCGCTTGTAGCGCGGGCTCAGCTCCGGAAGGTGCGTCAGGTCGGCGTCCAGCGAGGCCAGCAGCTCCTCGGAGGCGCCCGCCAGGCGCACCGAGGTGGACAGCGAGGCGCGCAGGTCGTCGATCGCCGCCAGCGCGTCCTTGATGCCGTACTCGTGCTGCAGGTTGAGCACGTCCCAGGTGACCTGCGGGGTGACGTTCGGGTTGCCGTCGCGGTCGCCGCCGATCCAGGTGCCGAAGGTCAGCGGGCGCACCCCCTCCGGCAGGGCCAGGCCGACCCGGGCGAGCTCCTCGTGCAGCTCCTCCAGCACCGCCGGCACCGCCTCGCGGTACAGCTCGTCCAGGTAGTAGACGGCGTTGCGGGCCTCGTCGGTCGGCTCCGGGCGGGCGATCCGCAGCTCGTCGGTCTGCCACAGCAGGTCGATCACCTCGGCCAGGCGGCGGTCCGCCTGCCGGCGAGCGGAGGTCTGCCGGGCCGAGTCGACCTGGCCGGTCGCCGCCTGCTCGCGGTGGATCCGCTCCAGCAGCTCGCCGACCCGGCGCAGCTTGTTCAGCACGCTGCGGCGGGCCGCCTCGGTCGGGTGCGCGGTGAAGACCGGACGCACCGCGAGGTTGGCCAGCGTGTCGGCCAGGTGCTTCGGGTCCGCCTCCTTCAGCTGGTCGGCGGTCTGCGACAGCACCGAGCCCTCACGGGCCCGGCGGGACGCGAACTCCCGTCCGCGGTGCACCTGTTCGGTGACGTTCGCGAGATGGAAATAGGTCGAGAACGCGCGCACCAGCTTCGCGGCGGTGTCCAGATCGATCGACGCCAGCAGCTGGGCCGTCGCCTCGCCGTCGGTACGGCTCAGCAGGCGCACCTGTTCGACCAGGCCCAGCAGTTCCGGGCCCTCCTGACGCACGAGGGTCTCTCCGAGCAGGTCGCCGAGGCGGCGGATGTCCGCACGCAGCGCGGCATTGTCTGCCTGGTCGGCGGTCGGGGATGGGTTGTCCGCCGAAGTGGGGACCGGAGCGGTCACGGCTGGCTCCCTGTGGTGGTGGGGTGTTCGGCAACGGCTCTGCCATCACCGCGATGCGGGTGACGGGTGCGGACCGCGCTGTCCGACGGGCAACAGCATAGGTGGCACCCGGTGCCAGAACGGAGAGGTGGCCGGATGGCGGACAGGGGGGCGCGAGCGCAGGCGGGCGAACAATCAGGGGCTCCGCCGTTCCCCGGGCCCCTGCTTTCGCACCGGCCTGCGTAAGGTGTCCGTTATGAGTAATCAGCCGGCGGGGGACGGCGTGTGGTGGTGGGCGCGGAGACGCGGCGCGGCGCTGGACGTGGGATTGGCGTTGGTGGCGGCGTCGGAGTGTGCGGCCGGGGCGTACGGGCTGGTGAGGGTCCGGCTGGAGCTGGGCCTGGGGCCGGCCGTGGTCGGGATCGTGCTCGGGGCGCTGGCCGGGCTCTCGCTGGTGGTGCGGCGCAAGTGGCCGGTGCTGCCGGTGGTGGTGGCGCTGGTGTTCGTGCCGGGCTTCTTCGGCGTGATCCTGCTGGTGGTGTCGTTGTACACGCTGGCGGCGACCTGGGAGTGGCCGGTCAGGCGGGCCCGGGTGATCGTGCTGTCGGCGGTGGCCGCGGTGGAGACCTTCGGCATGGTGGTGCTGGCGATGTTCGCGCCGAACCCGTCGCCGCCGCAGGAGCCGTTGCCGCCGGCGTGGGTACTGGTGATCGCCTCGGCGTTCGTCGCGGTCGGCATGGCGGTGGCCCCGGTGGTGACCGGCCTGTACATCGGGGCGCGGCGCCGCCTGGTGGAGTCGCTGAAGGACCGCGCGGAGGGCCTGGAGACCGAGCTGACGCTGCTCGCCGAACAGGCCCGGGAGCGGGCCTGGCGGGCCAGGGTCGAGGAACGCACCCTGATCGCCCGGGAGATGCACGACGTGGTCGCGCACCGGGTCAGCCTGATCGTGGTGCACGCGGCGGCGGTGGAGCGGATCATCCCCAAGGACCCGGCGAAGGCCCAGCAGTCGGCGAACCTGATCGGCGAGGTCGGCCGGCAGGCGCTGGACGAGCTGCGGGAGATCCTCGGCGTGCTGCGGATGACCGAGGCGCAGGACCAGGTGGAGGCGCCGGTCGGCGGTCTCGGGGAGCTGCCGGAGCTGGTGGACCAGTCCCGGGCGGCCGGCATGGCCGTCTCGCTGACCGTCAGCGGCGAGCACCTGGTGTACGTCGCGGAGGCCGAGCAGACCGCGTACCGGGTGGTGCAGGAGGGCCTGACGAACGCCCACAAGTACGCCGGCGGGGCGCGGGTGGCGGTGCTGCTGGCGTACGTGCCGAACGGTGTGCGGGTGTCGGTGGTCAACGACTGCCCGGGCGGCGCGGCCGTGCCGGTGGCGCTGCCCAGCGGCGGCAACGGGCTGGTGGGGATGCGCGAGCGGGTGCTGGCGCTGGGCGGGATGTTCCACGCCGGGCCGGAGAGCGACGGTGGCTTCCGGGTCGAGGCGGTGCTGCCGTCCCGGCTGCGGCTGGCCGTCGCACCGCTGGACTGACCTCCGGCTATGCCCCGGCCTCCGCCTATGCCTCGGCGGTGCGCAGCCGGTGCGGGGCCAGGCCGAGTACCAGGGTGGCCAGCGCCTGGTCGACGCTGTGGCCGAGGAACCATTCGCCGGTGTGGTCGAGGCTGTAGACCCGGCCCTGCTCGTCGATGGCCAGCAGCGCCTGCCCGTGCAGCTCCTCGCCGAGCGGGGCGAGCCGGGTGCCCAGGGCGCGCCCGAGGTCGGTGAGGGTGCGCGGGGCGTGCAGGCCGCAGCGCGGGTCGAGCAGGAACGGCGTACGGGCCATCGTCCGCCCGGGGCCCGGGACGTCGAAGGCCAGGCCGCCGAACTCGGCCCAGGCCTCGACCGCGGCGGGGAACACCGCGTGCTGCGGGTCCGTCGGACCGCCGTGCGCGACCATCGCATCGGCCCACTGCTCGGCCTGGCGGATCTCCCACCGGCCCGGGTGCCAGCCGGCCTGCTTGAGGGCGGCGGCCACGTCGGCCGGGAAGCGGGGTTGGGTACGGACGGTGCTGGCGTTCAGGACGTGCTCCGGTGGTTCGGGGACGGGGAACAGGAGGGTCAGCGGCGGCCGGGCGGCCCGACCGCGACGCTGGCCACGCTCAGATGATCCAGCAGCGGAGCGCAGGAGCGGCACGGCGGTGCGTGCGTGCCGTGCGCCGGGTCGCCCTCCTCGCGGATCCGCACCGTGGTCATCCGGGCGCCCTTCAGCGCCTTCCGGGCCTCCTGCACCGTCATCGGCTTGCGCGAGGCACGCTTCGAGCGGGACGCGTCGACCTGCCCCAGGTACTGCGACAGCAGTGCCGGCTCCGGGCAGCGGCCGAGGAAACGCTCCCGCTTGTCGACCGGCAGCGCCGCCAGGAACTCGCCGACCAGCGGGTGCAGCATCGGCGACAGGTCGGACTTCTCCCCGGCCAGTGTGTGCACCTCGCCGCCGCGCAGCATCAGCGCCGCGGCCACCGCGGGCAGCAGGCTGTCGCGCTGGTGCCGCAACACGGGCGGCGGGCCCGACTGGTCCATGACTGCTCCTCGACGTTGTACGGCGCACCGGCAGTTTTCCGCTGCCGGGGGTCTGCTGACGGACGGTGAATCCTCACCCCGAAGCATCCAGCCTGCCAAACGGATCCGACTTCTGCCGAGCCGGGGTGCGACACGGGGGCGCGCGGAGGTGTACGGAGGGCTCAACTCCCGTACCGCACGCTCCTGGTGGCGTTCACCGGGTTTTCCGATTGTGCCTCGGCCGGACCGGCCGGGCCGGTACCGTTCGAGCGACGCGGCGGCAAGGGGGGTCTTGCGATGGGGTCGAACGTCGTGGCGCACGAGGCGCCTGGGGAACACGTGCCCACACCGGGCAGTACCGACCGAGAACCCGACCGGCGGATCGGACTCGCCGTCGTCGGAGCCGGCTACTGGGGACCGAACCTGGTCCGCAACGCCCAACAGACCGCTGCACTGCACCTGCACTGGCTGTGCGACCTGGACGAACAGCGCTCCCGCAAGGTCCTCGGCGAGTACTCCACCGTCACCGCCACCACCTCCTACGAACAGGTGCTCGCCGACGAACGGGTGCAGGCCGTCGCCATCGCCACCCCCGCCGCCGCCCACCACCGCCTGGCCCGGGCCGCCCTGGAGGCCGGCAAGCACGTCCTGGTCGAGAAGCCGATCACCACCACCGTCGAGGAAGCCGCCGACCTGGTCGCCCTCGCCGAGGAACGCGGCCTGGTCCTGATGTGTGACCACACCTTCTGCTACACCCCCGTGGTGCGCCGGATCCGCGAGTTGGTGCACAGCGGCGACATCGGCGACATCCAGTTCTTCGACTCGGTCCGGATCAACCTCGGACTCGTCCAGCCCGACGTCGACGTGCTGTGGGACCTCGCCCCGCACGACCTGTCCATCCTCGACTTCGTGCTGCCGCCCGGCGTCGAACCCGTCGGCGTCAGCGCCCAGGCCGCCGACCCGATCGGCGCCGGCCGCGCCTGCGTCGCCTACCTGACGGTGCGCCTGTCCAACGGCGCACTCGCCCACTGCCACGTCAACTGGCTCTCCCCGACCAAGGTCCGCACCACCCTGATCGGCGGCTCCCGCCGCACCCTGGTCTGGGACGACCTCAACCCGCAGGCCCGCCTCGCGATCCACGACCGGGGCGTCGACCTCACCCCGCCCGACGAACTCACCGACGCCATCCGGCACCGCGCCCTGATCTCCTACCGGGTCGGCGACATGGTCGCCCCCGCCCTGGTCGAACAGGAAGCCCTGCGCAACGTGATGGCCGAATTCGCCGCTGCGATCGACGAGGGCCGCACCCCGCTCACCGACGGCCGGGCCGGGCTGCGCGTGCTGCGACTGCTGCACGCCGCGTCCCTCAGCCTCGAACTCGGCGGCTCGACCGTCCCCGTGGAGACCACCCGTCAGACTGCCGTGTTGGAGAGGGCCACCGTCCGATGAACGCCGCCGCCCAGCTGGAAGGCTCGCGCTGTGTGGTCACCGGCGGCGCCGGAACCATCGGCTCCACCGTCGTCGACCAACTGATCGAAGCCGGCGCCCGCGAGGTCGTCGTACTCGACAACTTCGTCCGCGGCCGCACCGAGAACCTGGCCCGCGCCCGCGAAATCGCCGCCCCCGGCCAACTGACCGTGGTGGACGGCGACATCCGCGACCGCGCGCTGCTGCGCGAACTCCTCGCCCCCCGCACCGACGTGCTGTTCCACCTCGCCGCGATCCGGATCACCCAGTGCGCCGCCGAACCCCGGCTCGCCGTGGAAGTCATGGTCGACGGCACCTTCGACGTGGTGGAGGCCGCCGCGGAGACGGGGGTGGGAAAGGTGATCGCCTCCTCCACCGCGTCCGTGTACGGGCTGGCCGACACCTTCCCGACGCCGGAGAACCAGCACCCCTACAACAACGACACCCTGTACGGGGCCGCCAAGGTCTTCAACGAGGGCCTGCTGCGCAGCTTCCACAGCATGTACGGCCTCGACTACGTCGCCCTGCGGTACTTCAACGTGTACGGCCCCCGGATGGACGTCCACGGCCGCTACACCGAGGTCTTCATCCGCTGGATGGAACGCATCGCCGCCGGACAACCACCACTGATCTTCGGCGACGGCGCCCAGACCATGGACTTCGTCTACACCGAGGACATCGCCCGGGCCAACCTGCTCGCCGCCACCGCACCCGCCACCGACCGGGTCTACAACATCGCCTCCGGCACCGAAGTGTCGCTGCGCGGCCTCGCCGACGCGCTGCTGGAGGCCATGGAATCGGACCTTGACGTCGAACACGGGCCCGCGCGGGACACCGCCGGGGGCGTGGTCCGGCGGCTCGCGGACATCTCGGCGGCCGAGCACGACCTGGGCTGGAAGCCGGAGCTGGGGCTGGCGGACGGGCTGCGGAAGCTCGTCGCCTGGTGGCGCGAACAGGTCTGACAGGGCGGACTCGAACGTCGGAAAGATCGCGGCAGGACGAGTGACTTGCACGTGGGCGCGACCCAGCGAAGGAGCAACCCGATGTCCACCATTCCCGTCATGATCCCGTGGCTCGGCGAGGAAGAGGCCCGGGCCGCGGCGGATGCCGTCCGTTCCGGGTGGGTCGCGCAGGGCCCGCGCGTCGCCGAGTTCGAGCGGGCGTTCGCCGAGGCGGTGGGCGTGCCGCACGCCGTCGCGGTCTCGTCCTGCACCACCGCGTTGCACCTGGCGCTGATCGGCGCGGGCGTCGGGCCCGGTGACGAGGTCGTCGTCCCGTCGTTCTCGTTCATCGCCACCGCCAACGCCGTCACCTACGTCGGCGCGACACCCGTCTTCGCGGACGTCGACCCGGCCGGCGGCAACCTCACCCCCGAGACCGTCGCCCCGCTGCTCACCGACCGGACCCGGGCGGTGATCGCCGTCGACCAGGGCGGCGTCCCCGTCGACCTGGACGCCATCGAGGAGCTGGTCCGGCCGCGCGGCATCGCCGTCGTCGAGGACGCCGCGTGCGCCGCCGGCTCCGTCTACCGGGGCCGCCCGGCCGGCGCGGGCGCGGACATCGCCGCGTTCTCGTTCCACCCGCGCAAGCTGCTCACCACCGGGGAGGGCGGCATGGTCACCTGCCGGGACGGCGAACTCGCCGCCCGGCTGCGGCGGTTGCGGGAGCACGGCATGAGCGTCTCCGCCGCCGAGAGGCATTCCGGGGCGGGCGGGGCGGCCGTGCTGGAGACGTACGACGAGATCGGCTTCAACCACCGGATGACGGACGTCCAGGCGGCGATCGGGCTGGTGCAGCTCGGGAAGCTTCCGGCGATGGTCGCTCGGCGGCGCGAACTCGCTTCTGCGTACCGGGAGTTGCTCGGGCCGGAGCTCGGGGGGCGGCTGGTGGGCGATCCGGCGCACGGGACGTCGAACTTCCAGTCGCTGTGGCTGCTGCTGCCGGAGGGCGCGCCGGAGCGGGGGCAGGTGCTCGCTTCGCTGGCGGCGGAGGGGGTTTCGGCGCGGCGGGGGATCATGGCTGCGCATCTGGAGGCGCCGTACAAGGGGGCGGCGAGGGTGCCGTTGCCGGTGACGGAGTTGCTGACTTCGAGGACGTTGATTCTGCCGCTGTACCACTCGTTGACGGGGGAGCAGCAGGAGCGGGTGGTGAGGGCTTTGAAGCGGGCGCTCTGACTGCTCGCGGCGCGCCCACGTGCAACTTGCTGTCTCTGCCGCGATCTTTCCGGCGTTCGTCTTCCGACTCTCGCAGTTCCCCGAGCCCCTGGTTGGTGATTCTCAGTGAACGACATTCCGCTGGTTGATCTGCACGCCGCGCACGCGGAAATCGCCGATGAGGTTCGGGAGGGCTTCGAGGCGGTGCTGGCGAGTGGGGCGTACATCAAGGGCCCCGACGTTGCCGCGTTCGAGCGGGAGTTCGCGGCGTTCTGTGGGGTGGGGCACGCGGTCGGGACGGCGAACGGGACCGACGCTCTCGAACTGGCGTTGCGGGCACTCGACTTGGCGCCGGGGGGTGGGGTGGTGCTGCCGGCGAACACGTTTGTGGCCACGGCGGAGGCTGTGGTGCGGGCGGGGCTCAGGCCGGTGCTGGTGGATGTGGACGAGGAGTGCCTGCTGATCGATGTGGAGCAGGTGGCCGAGCGGGTGGCGGGGGCCGTCGCGGTGGTGCCGGTGCATCTGAATGGGCAACTCGCGCCGATGGAAGCGGTGTTGGAGGTTGCCGGCGGCTTGCCGGTGGTGGAGGACGGGGCGCAGTCGCAGGGGGCTGCGCGGCATGGGCGGGTGTCGGGGAGCTGGGGGCGGATCTCGGCGACCAGTTTCTATCCGGGGAAGAACCTGGGGGCGTACGGGGACGCGGGTGCGGTGGTGACGGACGACGCGGAACTCGCCGGGGCGGTGCGGCTGATCGGGGACCACGGGTCGGCGCGGAAGTACGTGCATGAGCGGTTCGGGTTCAACTCGCGGATGGACACCTTGCAGGCGGTGGTGCTGCGCAGCAAGTTGCGGCGGCTTCCGGCGTGGAACGAGGCCCGGCGGGCGGCGGCCGAGCGGTACGACAAGCTGTTGGGCGGATTGGAGGGGGTGACGTTGCCGCGGACGCTGCCCGGCAACGAGCACGTCTGGCACCTGTACGCGGTACGGGTGGAACGGGATCGGGAGCGGGTGCTCGCGGAGTTGCAGCAGGCCGGGATCGGGGTGGGCGTGCACTATCCGGTGCCGGTGCACCTCCAGCCGGCGTTCCGTGAACTGGGATACCCGGAGGGCGCTTTCCCGGTCACCGAGCGGGCCGCCGGGCAGTTGCTCACGCTGCCGATGTTCCCGCAGCTCACCGAGGGGCAGCAGGTGCGGGTGGCGGAGACGCTGGTGCGGGCGGTGCGCCGGAGCTGACGTGGTGTCGGTCCCGGCCGGGCGGTACCCCGGCCGGGTACCCCCGTGACCCTTATCGTGGTCGGTCGTTGCCCTACGCTGGTCCCCGAGGATTTCGGCTTCTGCTGTGGGGGACCCCAGATGACGACAGGTCGGCCCGGCACCGCTGCCGTGCCCAACGCGGCGTACGCGGGCCAGGTGGTGCAGTTCCCGGACCCGGTCCGGGCCGAGCGGCACCCCCAGGGCGTCCGCATCGACGAGCACGGGTTCCCGGACTTCTCGCCGTACGCGGTCGCCGCCGCCGAGGTCGCCGACCCGCCGGAGGGCTTCGGCGTGGACGAACTGCGGCTCACCGACTACGTGTCGGCGAACGCCGCGCTCTACACCCAGGGCCACGAACTGTGGGCCGACCTGGACACCGCCGTCGCCACCCCGCAGGGCTGGACCTGGCACCACGTGGTCGGCCGCGCCCCGGCGGGCTGGCGGCGGATGGAGCTGATCCCGGTCGAGGTGAAGGCCCTGCTGCGGCACCACGGCGGCCTGGCGGTCTCCACCGCCGACCACGCCCGGCGCGGCACCCGCCCGCTCCAGGAGCGCCGCCCCGTGCACCTCCCGCTGGCGAAGGACGGCGGCGACCCGCTGGCCGTCACCGAGGACCTGGTGCAGCGCGCCGAACAGCGCCTGGGCCACCCGCTGCCGCCCGTCTACCGCGACTTCCTGAAGCTGGCCGGCGGCCGCGCCCCGGCCGGCGCCGCGCTGGACGTCGACCTCGGCCTGCTGGTCGACCAGCCGTTCCTCACCCTCAGCGAGGAGTACGGCACCCAGGACCTGGTGTACGCCAACAAGTGCCTGCGCGACCACCTGACCAAGGACTACCTGGCCATCGCCTACCAGCAGGGCGGCCTGCTCACGCTCAAGGTCCGCGGCGAGCAGACCGGTTCGGTCTGGTTCCTGCCCTACGACGACGCCCGCGACCAGGGCACGGACGAGCCGCCGGAGCAGCGGGTGGCCCGGCTGCTGCTGCCCTGCGGCGACAGCTTCGACGCCTTCCTGCTGCGGCTCGCGGGCAGCCCCCCGGAGCTGGAGACCGTCGCCGAACTCATGGTGGACGGCGGCTTCGCGCGCGCCGTCCCGGTGAACTGACCGAACGACAGGGGTGGGACGAGACGTGGTGACCACGTACGCGCAGGCGCAGGAGACCGCCGAGGACTGGATCAACGCCGGCGTGCCGCGCTCGCTCCAACGCGAGGTGCGGGTCCGGGAGTTCGACCTCGGCTACGTCTGCTGGGCGGTGGACGGCAGCGAGCACGGCGGCGGGCCCGGCACCTCGCCGCGGCTGGTGATCGCCCGCGACAGCGGCGCCAGCATGCTCTGGCCGCCGCTGCCGATCAACGAGGTGGTCCAGCAGTTCGAGGAGCTGTACGGGAGCCCCGCCGAACCCAACCCGGCCGGCGCCGCCAAGCCGGTGCGCGGGGCGGTCGAGGCCACCTCCTTCCTGCTCAGCCCCCCGCAGTGGCTGCAGGACGCCGGTGCCGCGGCGGTGGCCGCCGAGGCCGCGCAGCTGTCCGGGTCCGCGACGCCGCCGCCCGCCGCGATGCCGGCTGCGCCGGTGCCGACGCCGCACGTGCCGGTGCCGCCCGCGCCGGTGCTGCCCGCGCCGGTGGCTGCTGCTGCGCCGCCGGTGCCGCCGATGCCGTCCGTGCCGGGTGAGGAGGGCCCCAACTACTTCGACGCGTCCGGGATGCCCCTCCCCGGCGCGCCCGTTCCGCCCCCGCCGGGCGCGGAGGCTGCGACCGTGCTGGCGCCGGCCCAGCCGTTCCCGGTCGGTGGGACGCCCGTTCCCGGGACGCCGGTGCCGGTCGGGGCGACGCCGCCGTTCCCGCTCGGCGGGCCGGCAACTCCCGTGCCCGTCGGGGCGACGCCGCCGTTCCCGCTCGGCGGGCCGGCAACTCCCGTGCCCGGTACGCCCGTTCCGCCGGACGGCCCCGCGCCGTCGATCGACTACGCGCCGACCATGCTGGCCACCGACGGCCCGCCCGGGCTGATGGGGCTGCCCGGTGCGCCCGGCACGCCCGCGCATGGAGTACAGCTCGGCCGGTCCGGTCCGACCGCTCCGCCGCCGCCCCCGCCGAACGACCTGCTGCCGCCGACCGGCGGCCCCGCGCACGTCGGCCTCGGCCGGTCCGCTCCGACCGCTCCGCCGCCGCCCCCGCCGAACGACCTGCTGCCGCCCACCGGCGGCCCCGCGCAGGGCCCCGGCGGCCGCACCGGCCCCGGTGCCCCGCCGCCGCCCGCGCCCGCCGAGCTGAGCGGCGCCGCCGGTGCGCCCGCCGCGCCGCCGGCCGCTCCGGCGCCCGAGGCCGCCGCCGTCGCGTACCAGGCGACCCAGCTGGCCCCGGCGATCGAGATGCCGCCGACGGGTGGCATGGCGACGCCGCCGTTCCCCGTGCCCGGGCCGCAGCAGGGTGCCCCGTTCCAGGCCCCGCCGCCGTTCCCCGGTCCGCCGCAGGGCATGCCGCCGCAGCCGTTCCCGGGCGCCCCCGTGCCGCCGCCGGGCCCCGGCCCGGCGCCGGTCGCGCCGGTGCCGCCGTCCGGTGTGCCGACCACCGGTCCCGGCACCACCGCGGTGGTCAACTACCGGGCGCCGGACGGCTCCGAGCGGAGCCTGGTGATGATGTCCGAGCTCGGCACCCCGCACCCGGAGTGGAAGGCGCTGCAGGAGCTGCGCCGGATCGGCGTGCCCGCCGACCAGGTGCTGGAGGTGCACACCGACCTGGAGCTGTGCGACCTGCCCGGCGGCTACTGCGCCCGGATGGTGAAGGCGTCCTGGCCGAACGCGCGGATCAGCCACACCGCCCCGTACGGCCGGGACACCGCCGCCCGGCAGGCCGGCATGGCGGTGCTGAGCGAGCACGTCGAGCAACTGCACCAGCTGGTGTCCGCGCCGCCGCGCCCCCGTACCCAGCGGGTGCCGCTGCCGCCGCCCGGCTCGGTGCCGCCGCTGCCGCCGATGGTTCCGCAGCAGCTGGCCGCCGAGCTGGGGCAGCTGTTCGGCCCGGGCGTGTTCCGGTTCGAGCAGCGCGCGGTGGCCCGGCAGGGCGTGCCGGACGCGGTGGCCCAGACCCTGATGTGGGTCGGTCTGCCGCGCGAGTTCCCGCCGTTCTTCTGGGCGCAGGCTCAGGAGGGCCGGCCGATCCCGACGCTGGCCGAGCTGGCCGCCGAGCGCGGCCTGCCGCCCGGCCCGGACTTCGGCGGCTACCTGGTGCTCGGCAACGACTACGGCCGCCAGCTGTGCGTCCAGTACGGCACGGCCGCGGTGGTCGCCGTGGACATCGAGAACCCGGCCGAGCCGCCGCGGTTCGTCAACAGCGGTGTCCCGGAGTTTGTCCGCTGCCTGACCGTGCTGGCCCGGATGTGGCACCTGCGACACGGCCTCACGCCCGAGCAGGCCGGCCGCTGGACCACCGACCTCCAGGCCCAGCTGCTGGCGGCCGATCCGGCCGCCGTGCACACGCCCGAAAGCTGGTGGGCCGTGCTGGTCGAACAGCTCTGGGACGGACTGTTGTAGCCCCTCCCGCGCGGCCGGTTCCCCCGGCCGCGCGGCAGCGGCCTGTTTGGTTTGCGTTCGTATCTGCGCAAAATAGGTCAATGGGACGGACGATTCCGCCCACCGAACCACGCACCCGGCGGGGCTGCGCAGCCCGCGAGCACGAGGAGAACAGCCGAATGAGCGACGCCGTGTCCCAGTACGGCTTCACCGTCTCCCGGCGCGGTTACGCGCCCGAACAGGTCGACGCGGCCGTGTCCGCGCTCAGCCGCGAACGGGACGAGGCCTGGGAGCGCCTCAGCGTGCTCGGCTCCGGGCTGCGCGAGATGGAGAAGCGCCTCACCGACATCCAGCAGGCCGCCGAGGACGCCCCCGACCCCGACTTCGGCGAGCTCAGCGAGCAGGCCGCCGCCCTGCTGAAGATCGCCCAGAACGAGGCCGAGGCGATCCACAACAAGGCCAAGCGCTCCGGCGAGGACGCCCGGGACGCCGCCCACGAGGCCGGCGAGGCCGCCGCCCGGGACGCGAAGCAGTACGCCGCCAAGCAGCGCGAGGACACCGACCGGTTCGCCCGCAGCACCGACGAGCGCAGCCGCGCCGAGGCCGAGCGGATCCGCGCCCAGGCCGACGCCGAGGCCCGCGCCGTCGTGCACGCCGCGACCGGCCACGCCGCCCGGATCCGGGTCTCCGCCGCCGACGCCTCCGAGCAGTCCGAGGTCACCCTCGCCGAGCGCCGCCGCAAGGCCGACGAGGAGTTCGCCACCGCCGAGGCCGACGCGGACGCCGCCGTCGCCAAGATCACCCTCGCCGCCGAGACCCGGGTCAAGGAGGCCGAGCAGCACCGCGAGGCGATGCTCGCCGAGGCCCGCCGCCTCGACACCCAGGCCCAGGTCAAGGCCGACGCGGAGATCGCCGCCGCCAAGGAGAAGGCCGCCCGGATCAAGCTCGCCAGCGAGCGCGAGCAGGCCGACTTCACCAAGCGCCTCGACAAGGTGCAGACCCACCTCGACCACATCAAGGGCACCCTGGCCTCGCTCACCGGCGCCGCCGTCGGCGCGATCGAGGACCCGGAGGACGGGACGCCGGCCGCCGCCGCGAAGAAGGCCGACCTCACCAAGGGCCCCGTCGGTACTGCCACGGCCACCAAGCCGGCCGTCGAGAAGCCCTCCGAGAAGCCCGTCGCCGAGAAGGCCAAGCCGGTCGACCAGCCGACCGCGGTGCTGCTGGGCCCCGTCAAGGGCGAGTCGGCCGCCAGGCCCGCGGCCGCCGACCCCCGCAAGCCGTACACCCCGACCGTGGCCGAGCCCCCGGCGCCGCCCACCAAGCCCGCCAGCTTCGCCAAGGACCCGCTGCCGCCCAAGCCCGCGACCCCGCCCGCCGCGTCGGCCGAGCCGGTTGCGCCCGCCGCGCCTGTTGCGTCGGCCGAGCCGGCCGTGCCCGCGCCCGTGACCGCTCCGGAGGCGGAGACCAAGATCGTGCCCAAGATCGTCATCGTCGACGACCTCGGGCTGAACCACGACACCCGCCCCAACCGCGACCGCATCCAGCGCCGGGGCTGAGCGCCCGGAAACACCTCCGCCCCGTTCGGCAGCAGGCAGCTGTCGGACGGGGCGGAGGTGTTTCGTCCGGCGGTCAGCCCAGGAGGGTCTCGCCGATCCAGCCGCCGGGTGCGCAGCCGGGCGGGATGGCGAAGACGGCGGAGCCGATCGGGGTGGTCCACTGGTTGAGCAGGTCGGACGCGGCGAGGGCGCGCTGGATGGGCAGGAACTGGGTGGCGATGTCCCGCTGGAACGAGGCGAAGAGCAGGCCGGTGTCGGGGGTGCCGTCGGCGGCCGGGGCGTCGTCGTAGTTGAACGGGCGGCGGAAGATGCGCTGCCGGGGGTCGCTCACGTGGGCGCGCCGGACGTGGGCGAAGTCGGAGATCACCGGGAAGCCGAGCCGGTCCTTGGCGTCGAAGTCGGGCGGGTCCGTCTCGGCGGTGCCGGTGAGCGGGGCGCCGGTGTCGAGGGTCCGGCCGATCGAGAACTCCTTGGCCTTGGAGTCGGCGGCGTCCCAGGTCTCCAGCTCCATCCGGATCCGCCGCAGCACCATGGTCGTGCCGCCGCGCAGCCAGTCCGGGCCGTCCTCGGCCCACACCGCCTGGGCGAAGATGTCGCTGCCGAGCTCCGGGTTGACGGTGCCGTCGATCTGGCCCATCAGGTTGCGCTGGGTGACGCCGTCGGCCTGGACGCCGCGGCCCCGGCGGAAGCCGCGCTGCGCCCAGCGAAGCCGGGCGAAGGTGCGGGCGTCCTTGATCAGCATCCGCTGGGCGTGGGCCACGGTGAGCGGGTCGTCGGCGCAGATCTGGATCAGCAGGTCGCCGCCGCACCAGTGGTCCTGGAGCCGGTCGATGGAGAACACCGGCAGCTGTTCGACCGAGGCGGGCCGCCGGTCGTCCAGCCCGGCGGCCTTGAAGAAGCCCGGGCCGAACCCGAAGGTGACGGTCAACCTGGCGGGCAGTTCGGCGAGTTGGGCCTCGGTGTCGGCGAGCGCCGGCTCGCCCTGGGTGAGCCGCACGGCGTCGTCGGTGAGCAGCCGCATCATGCGGCCCAGCGCGGCGCGGTCCGTTCCGGCGTCCAGGTCGAAGCCGAGGAACACGCCGTGGGCCTGGGCGGGGGTGTCGATCCCCGCCTGGTGCGGCCCGTGGAAGGGGATCTTCTGGACGCCGTACGCGGGCGCTGCCGACCGCTCCTCGCCGGGGCGGCGGGGGCTGTCGGCCACGGCGGCGCCGATACCGCCGCCGGCCAGCGCCCCGCCGAGGGCGAGCGCGCCGCCGGTCAGCAGCCGGCGGCGGCCGACCGCAGCGGTGGCGGGTGCAGCGGCTTCGGTGGGGCTGGTGTCCATCGGGAGCTCAGCCCTTCGTCATGCCGGAGTTGTAGTCCTCCTTGCCGCCCGCGAACGCCTTGGCGACAGCGGTGAACTTCAGCGTCTTGCCGTCGTCGAGGGTCAGCGTGACGGTGACCTCGTCGCCCGGCTTCACGGGCTTGGACAGGCCCATCAGCATCACGTGGTCGGCGCCCGGCTTGAGCTCGTGGCTGCCGTTCGCCTCGATGACGAAGCCGCCTGCCTTCGGGCGCATGGTGGGCTTGCCGTCCACGTCCGCGACCTCGTGCAGTTCGGTCTTCGCCGAGACGGTCGAGGTGCCGGACACGACGGTGACCTTGGCGCCGGTGTTGTTGACCAGGGTGGCGAACACGCCGGTCATCTCGGTGTCGGACGCCTTCACCCACGGGTCCTTGACGGTGACCGGTGCCGAATCGGCCTTCGCGGTGGTGCTGGGCGAGGTGCTGGCCGCCGGGCTCTTGGCCGAGGAGGACGAGTCGCTGCTGCCACAGGCGACGAGGGCGGTGAGGGATATCGCCCCGACCGCCGTGGCAGCGACGAGGCGGCGCAGGCGGGGGGAACGGGCCGGGGCGGTGGTGATCGGCATGGGGGTGCATCGGCTTTCGACTCGGGTGCGGGCGTGGTTGTGTGCCGCAGTTACCGCAGTGGTCGGACCGGGTGGGCGGGAAGTTCCCGCGATGTGCCGGGAACTTCCGGGAGGCTGGCGACGACCACTGACACGTGAAGCCCCGAGTTCCCTCCCGCCCGGCGGCCGTGCCGTTGCTCTTGGCACTGCTGCTGGCCGCGCTGTCCGTCCTGGTGTCCGCGCCCCGGGCGGCGGCGCACGCGCAGCTGCTCGACTCCAGCCCGGCCGCGGACTCCGTGGTCGCCGAGTCGCCGACCTCGATCACGCTGACCTTCGACAGCGCGGTGCAGGCCGGCTACACCACGATCGTGGTCGCCGGCACCGACGGGACGTCCTACAGCGACGGCGCGCCGACCGCGACCGACCGCGAGGTGCGGCAGAAGGTCACCCGCCTGCCGAGGGGCCTCGTCCAGGTGACCTGGCGGGCGGTCGCGGCCGACGGGGCGCCGCTCCAGGGGCGCTTCAGCTTCACCAACGACGACCAGACCGCCCCGACCCAGCCGCCTCCGCGACCGTCGGCGTCCGCGTCCGCGCCCGCTTCGGGGGTGCCGTCCGCAGCCGCCACGGCCAAGGCCGAGGACAGCGCCGACTGGCAGTGGTGGGCGGCGGCCGGCGGTCTGTCGGTCGTCGCGGCGGCGGCCGTGACCGTCCTCGTGCGCCGGTCCGACGCCCGCTCGCGAGGCTGACTCACAGCACCTCGACCGAGGCTCCCGTCAGGCGGTGGCGGCAGTCCAGGACGTACTGGGCGTGGGTGGTGACGGCGGTGTAGTCGAACTCGTCGTGGTCGGCGAGCAGGATGACCGCGTCGGCGGCGGCGAGTTCGGCGGGGGTGGCCTCGACGCGGTGGACGGTGGCGAGCGGGCCCGCGTCGTGGGGTTCGGCGACGTGGACGCCGGCGACCACGTGCGGGTCGGCGGCGCGGACTTCGGCGCCCTGGCGGGTGAGGAGTTCGACGATCCGGGCCGCCGGGGTCTCGCGGGCGTCGCCGGTGTTCTTCTTGTAGGCCAGGCCGAGCAGCAGCACCCGGGAGCCGTTGACGCTGCGGCGGCGCCGGTTGAGCGCGTCGGCGAGGCGGCGGACCACGTAGTCCGGCATGTGGCTGTTGACGTCGTTGGCGAGCTCGACGAAGCGGAAGGACTGGCCGAGCGCGCGCTCCACCCGCCAGGACAGGTACGAGGGGTCGATCGGCAGGCAGTGGCCGCCGACGCCCGGGCCGGGCGTGAAGCGCAGGAAGCCGAACGGCTTGGTGGAGGCCGCGTCGATGGCCTCCCAGACGTCGATGCCGAGGTCGTGCGCGAACATCGCCAGCTCGTTGACCAGCGCGATGTTGACGTGCCGGAAGGTGTTCTCCAGCAGCTTGGTCAGCTCGGCCTCCTTGCAGGAGGAGACCGGCACCGTCCGTTCCACCAGCTGTCCGTAGAAGTCCGAGACGGCCGCGAGCCCGTCCGGCGTGGTGCCGGAGACCACCTTCGGGGTGTTCTCCAGCTTCCACACCGGGTTGCCCGGGTCGATCCGCTCGGGGCTGTAGCCGAGGTGGAAGTCGTCCCCCGCCCGCAGTCCGGAGCCGGCCTCCAGCAGCGGGGCGAGCAGCTCCTCGGTGGTGCCCGGGTACGTGGTGGACTCCAGGACGACCGTCGCACCGCGCCTCAGGTGCCGGCCCAGCAGCTTCGCGGACGCCTCGATGTAGGAGAGGTCGGGCGCGCCGTCCCGCAGCGGGGTCGGGACGGTGATCACCGCGATGTCGAACCCCGCCACGTCGGCCGGGTCGGCGGACGGCAGGTACCGGCCGCCGTCCAGCAGCGGGCGCAGCCGGTCGCCGGGGATGTCCTCGACGTACGACTCACCGACCGCGAGCCGCTTGATCCGGCGGTCGTCCACGTCGTACCCGACCACCTGATGGCCCACCTCGGCGGCGCGGACCGCGAGCGGGAGACCGACATAGCCCTGACCTGCGATGACAACGCGCATGGCGAACCCAACCCCCTGGAAATCCCCCGGTGTCCCCACACCTTCTTCACAAGAGAGTACGGAGGCGCGACCGTCGCGCGGGCGGCTTCGCGGGAAGTGGCCGGAGACGGGCGGGTGACTGAACTCGGCCACCCCGCAAGGCCGGTGGATATCGGCGGACAGCGCGCCGACGCCGAGATCTCGCGGCGCAAGCCCCAGGCAAGCGCCGCGAGTCCCGGCGTGAGTGGCGCGGGCGCCCCCACCCAGGGTCGCCCGGCCTTCGCACTCCCGACCCCCATCGAGGTGCGATCGCGCTTCCGCAGCCATCCCCCACGGTTGGATGCGGCCTGCGCTGTGCTCCATCCTGCGCGGCCACCATGGACAGACAGTGACAGGAGTGTGTCGGCTGCATGATCTCTGGACGAGCCTGTACGAATACCGGTAAGTCGCCCCGGCGCCGCCGGTCCAGGACGCCACGCCACGTGCGGGGCCCCCGCGCGGCGTAGGCTGGACACCCCCCGGGCGCACCGCGTTCCGGGACTGTCGCGCTGCCCGGCGGCCGTCTGCTTCCGGGCCAACTCCCCGCCGTGGAGAACTTGACGTATGAGCCTGTCCGGACTGCTCGATGTCGTCGTACGGGACGCCGCAATCGCCGAGGCGATCGAGGCGGCGGCCACGGGGCACAGGCAGCACCTCGACCTGGTCGGCCCGCCCGCCGCCCGGCCGTTCGCGATCGCGGCGCTGGCCCGTTCGCTGGCCGCCCGGGCCGGTGAGAGCGGCCGCCCGGTGCTGGCGGTCACCGCCACCGGCCGGGAGGCCGAGGACCTCGCCGCCTCGCTGCGCTCGCTGCTGCCGCCCGACGCGGTCGCCGAGTTCCCGGCCTGGGAGACGCTGCCGCACGAGCGGCTCTCCCCCCGCTCGGACACCGTCGGCCGTCGCCTCGCCGTGCTGCGCCGGATCGTCCACCCGCGTGCCGACGACCCCGCCGCGGGGCCGGTGCAGGTGGTGGTCGCCCCCGTGCGCAGCGTGCTGCAGCCGCAGGTGAAGGGCCTGGCCGAACTGGAGCCGGTGGCTCTGCGGCGCGGTGAGCAGCACGACCTGAACGAGGTCGCCCACAAGCTCGCGGCCGCCGCCTACGCCCGGGTCGAACTGGTCGAGAAGCGCGGCGAGTTCGCCGTCCGCGGCGGCATCCTGGACGTCTTCCCGCCGACCGAGGAGCACCCGCTGCGGGTGGAGTTCTGGGGCGACGACGTCGAGGAGATCCGCTACTTCAAGATCGCCGACCAGCGTTCGCTGGAGATCGCCGAGCACGGCCTGTGGGCGCCGCCCTGCCGCGAGCTGCTGCTGACCGACGAGGTGCGCGCCAAGGCCGCCGAACTGGCCGCCCAGCACCCCGAGTTGGGCGAGATCCTGGACAAGATCGCGCAGGGCATCGCGGTCGAAGGCATGGAGTCGCTGGCCCCCGTGCTGGTCGACGACATGGAGCTGCTGCTCGACGTGCTGCCCACCGGCTCGATCGCGGTGGTCTGCGACCCGGAGCGGGTCCGCACCCGGGCCGCGGACCTGGTCGCCACCAGCCAGGAGTTCCTGGCCGCGTCCTGGGTGGCCGCGGCCGCGGGCGCCGACCGGCCGATCGACCTGGAGGCGATCGACGTCTCCGCCGCGTCGCTCCGGTCGCTGGCCGACGTGCGCGAGCACGCCGCCGGGATCGGGCTGCCCTGGTGGTCGGTCAGCCCGTTCGCGACCAGTGACTCGACTGTTTCCGAGATCCTCGCCCGCGGCGGAGCCGCTGATTGGCACGGCGACGCCGACACGCTGACGCTCGGCATGCACGCCGTCGAGGCGTACCGGGGCGACACCGCGCGGGCGATCACCGACGCCCGGGAGCGGCTGGCCGCCGACTGGCGCGTGGTGCTGGTGACGGAGGGCCACGGCCCGGCCGCCCGACTGGCCGAGGTGCTCGGCAACGAGGGCATCCCGGCCCGGCTGGTCGCCGACCTCGGCGAGGCCCCGACCCGGGACGTCGTCTACGTCTCCTGCGGCTCGATCGAGCACGGCTTCGTCGACGAGGCCCTCAAGCTCACCGTCATCACCGAGACCGACCTGTCCGGCCAGAAGTCCTCCACCAAGGACATGCGCCGGATGCCGTCCCGCCGCCGCAACGCCATCGACCCGCTGGCGCTGGCCGCCGGCGACTACGTGGTGCACGAGCAGCACGGCGTCGGCCGGTACGTGGAGATGGTGCAGCGCACCGTGCAGGGCGCCACCCGCGAGTACCTGGTGCTGGAGTACGCGCCCGCCAAGCGCGGCCACCCCGGCGACCGGCTGTTCGTGCCCACCGACCAGCTCGACCAGGTCACCAAGTACGTCGGCGGCGAGGCCCCGACCCTGCACCGCCTCGGCGGCGCGGACTGGGCCAAGACCAAGCAGCGGGCCAAGAAGGCCGTCAAGGAGATCGCCGCCGACCTGATCAAGCTGTACTCGGCCCGCATGGCCGCCCCCGGCCACGCCTTCGGCCAGGACACCCCCTGGCAGCGGGAGCTGGAGGACGCCTTCCCGTACGCCGAGACCCCCGACCAGCTGACCACCATCGGCGAGGTCAAGTCGGACATGGAGAAGTCCGTCCCGATGGACCGGCTGATCTGCGGCGACGTCGGCTACGGCAAGACCGAGATCGCCGTCCGGGCCGCCTTCAAGGCCGTGCAGGACGGCAAGCAGGTGGCCGTCCTGGTGCCGACGACGCTGCTGGTGCAGCAGCACTTCTCGACCTTCGCCGAGCGGTACGCGAACTTCCCGGTCAACGTGAAGGCGCTGTCCCGCTTCCAGACCGACACCGAGGCGAAGGCCGTCCTGGAGGGCCTGTTCGAGGGCTCGGTGGACGTCGTCATCGGCACGCACCGGCTGTTCTCCTCGGAGACCCGGTTCAAGGACCTCGGCCTGGTCATCGTCGACGAGGAGCAGCGCTTCGGCGTCGAGCACAAGGAACAGCTGAAGAAGCTCCGGGCCAACGTGGACGTGCTCACCATGTCCGCCACCCCGATCCCGCGCACCCTGGAGATGGCGGTCACCGGCATCCGCGAGATGTCCACCATCACCACCCCGCCCGAGGAGCGCCACCCCGTCCTCACCTTCGTCGGCCCCTACGACGAGAAGCAGATCTCCGCCGCGATCCGGCGCGAACTGCTGCGCGAGGGCCAGGTGTTCTACATCCACAACCGGGTCGAGTCGATCGACAAGGCCGCCGCGCGGCTCAAGGACCTGGTGCCCGAGGCGCGCGTCGCCACCGCGCACGGGCAGATGGGGGAGACCCAACTCGAAAAGGTCGTCGTCGACTTCTGGGAGAAGGAGTTCGACGTCCTGGTCTCCACCACCATCGTCGAATCCGGCATCGACATCTCCAACGCCAACACCCTGATCGTCGAACGCGGCGACACGTTCGGGCTCTCGCAGCTCCACCAGCTGCGCGGCCGCGTCGGCCGAGGGCGGGAGCGTGGCTACGCGTACATGCTGTACCCGCCGGAGAAGCCGCTCACCGAGACCGCGCACGAACGCCTCGCCACCATCGCCCAGCACACCGAGATGGGCGCCGGCATGTACGTTGCCATGAAGGACCTGGAGATCCGCGGCGCGGGCAACCTGCTCGGCGGCGAACAGTCCGGCCACATCGCCGGCGTCGGCTTCGACCTCTACATGCGGATGGTCGGCGAAGCCGTCGCCGACTTCCGCCAGTCCCTGGAGAGCGGCGGCGCCGAACCGGAGGAGGAGCCGCTCGAAGTCAAGATCGAACTGCCGGTCGACGCACACGTCCCGCACGACTACGCCCCCGGCGAGCGGCTGCGCCTCCAGGCGTACCGGTCGATCGCGGCCGTCAACTCGGAGGCCGACATCGCGCAGGTCCGCGAGGAGCTGACCGACCGCTACGGCAAGCTCCCCGAACCGGTCGAGAACCTCCTGCTGGTGGCCGGCCTGCGACTGTTCGCGCGGCGCTGCGGCATCGGCGACATCACCCTGCAGGGCAACTTCGTCCGCTTCGGGCCGGTCGACCTGCGCGAGTCCCAGCAACTCCGGCTGAACCGGCTCTACCCCCGCACCCAGATCAAGTCCGCGGCCCAGCAGCTGCTGGTGCCCCGGCCCAGCTCCGGCGGACGCATTGGCGGCAAGCCGCTGGTGGGGCGGGAGTTGCTGTCGTGGAGTACGGAGTTCCTGAGCACCATGTTCGACGACCTCAAGCGATAAGGCAGGGGGACTCGCGCGAGGGGTTGGGCGCGAGCGGTTGGGCGCGAAACCAGGGGCGCGGGGAACTGCGCGAGCAACGAGCGCACGTCAGCAAGGTCGCGATCAATGGCAAGTCATTGCCCGCGTCGCGATCTTGCTGGCGGGTGCCTTCCGCTGCGCGCAGTTCCCCGCGCCCCCGGTTTCGCGCCCGTCTGCGTTTCGCGCCCGCCTGCGTTTCGCGCCCGCCTGCGTTTCGCGCCCGCCTGCGTGCCCTTACAGCTTCCACTGCCCCGTCTGCTGCGCGAAGCCGCTGTCCAGCGCGAACTGGATCTTGTCGAGCTTGGCGTCCGCCGGGATCTCGAAGGTGATGAAGCCGAGGGCGGTCTCGCCGGGGGCGATGTTCGCGGGGACGGGGAACTCGGGGCCGGCCTTGGTGTCGGCGACGGTGGAGCTGTAGCCCTGGCCCTTGTCGTCGAGGACCTTCGCGCTGTTGGCGGGGGCGTCGGCGTAGGCCGCGCTGCCGGTGGCCTTGATCCGGAACTGGACGGAGACGAAGCGCTTGCCGTCGGCGGGCTTGGTGTACTCGTCCGCGCCCTCCGAGTTGTCGACGACCTTCACCAGCGTGACGTCCGCGGTGTTGGACTTCTCCACGCCCTTCAGGCCGATGGTGTCGCCGGGCTTGGCCACCGAGGAGCCGGCCGCCTTGCCCTGGTCGCCGCCGGCGCTGGAGGCGCTCGAGGAGTCGGCGGCCTTGGGGGCGGTGGAGACGGAGTTCTTGTCGGGGCCGCAGGCGGTCGCGGCGGCGAGCAGGCAGGCGCCGAGGAGGACGGCGGCGGTGCGGCGGGTGCTGATGCGGATGGACATGACGGGCTCTCCCCCAGGGATTCTGCGGTGGGCCGGGGTTCCGGCGATGACTCCAGTAAAGCCCCGACTGTGAACAGTGTCAATGAGAGTTCACGAAACGTCTCTGTTCACGTGTGAACGCGTCGGGGTGGCGTCCTGGCTATGCTGTGTGGCCACACCCAGCTGCTGAGGAGCCCGCGCATGTCGGAAAGTCCCGAGGTCACGGCCGCCGAGATCGCCCGGCTTGCCGGGGTCGGCAGGGCCGCCGTGTCCAACTGGCGCCGCCGCCACACCGACTTCCCCCGGCCCGCGGGCGGCACCGAGACCAGCCCGACGTTCCGGCTCGACCAGGTCGAACAGTGGCTCCGCGCGCAGGGGAAACTCGCCGAACTTCCGCTGTTGGAACGGGTCTGGCAGCAGCTGGAGCTGCTCCGCGACCCGTCCGGCTCGGCCGTCGCCCCGCTGGTGACGGCCGGTTCGCTGCTGCTCCTGCTGCACCGCGCCCCGTCCGCGTGGGCCGAACTCGCCGAGCAGCCGGACACCCGGCTGGCCACCGCGCTGCCCAAGGCGCTGCGCCGCACCGTCGGGGCGCTGCTCGGCCCGGACGCGCCCGCGACGCTCGACCTGCCGCTGATCGCCGGTGCCACCCACCTGGACCTGGCCCGGCTGCTGGCCCGGCTGACCGCGGAGAGCGCCCCCGCCGCCGCGTACGAGCAGCTGCTGACCAGGTACACCGAGGCCAACCCCCGTCTCCAGCAGCCGATTCCGGCCCAGACCGCCGCCCTGCTGGCCGCCCTCGCCGGACCGCCGGGCAGCGACCAGGCGGTGCTGGACCCGGCGTGCGGCACCGGCGGGGTGCTGCTCGCCGCCGCGCCCGCCGCGCGCCGCGGGCAGGACGCCGACCCGGGCTTGGCCGGCGTCGCACTGCTGCGCCTCGCGCTGGCCGCCCCCGCCGACCTCCCCGGCCCGCTGCCGGTGGACGTCCGGGCCGGGGACGCGCTGCGCGCCGACGCCTTCCCGGGGCTGGCCGCCGACGCCGTGCTGTGCCGGCCGCCGTACAACGAACGCGACTGGGGCCACGACCAGTTGCAGTACGACAGCCGCTGGCCCGGCGGGGTGGTGCCGCCGCGCGGCGAGTCCGAACTGGCCTGGGTGCTGCACTGCCTGGCGCACACCCGCCCCGGCGGGACGGCTGTCCTGCTGCTGCCGCCCACCGTCGCGTCCCGCCGGGCCGGCCGCCGGGTGCGGGCCGAACTCGTTCGCTCGGGCGCGCTGCGCGCCGTGATCGCGCTGCCCGCCGGCGTCGCCCCGCCCTACGGCGTGCCGCTGCACGTGTGGGTGCTGCGCGGACCCGAGCCCGGCGACGACTTCCGGCACCTGCTGCTGCTGGACGCCGCCGCCGACGGAGGCCGGGAACGGATCGACCGCACCGCGCTCCAGCAGGACGTCCTGACGGCGTGGCAGGCGTTCGACACCGCCGCCCGCACCGGCGGCCCGCTGCCCGCGGACCGGCCCGGCCGTTCCCGGGCCGTGCCCGCGCTCGACCTGCTGGACGACGAGACCGACCTCACCCCCGCCCGCCACCTGCCCGCCCTGCCCGCCGAGGCCGCCCCCGACGCACTCACCGCCCTGCGCGAACACCTGGCCGCCGAACTCGCCCGGCTCGCCGACCTGGACGCCGCCCTCCCCGCCCTCGCCGCCACGGGCGCGGCCGCACCCCCGCAGGTCAGCATCGGCGAACTCGCCCGCTCCGGCGCGCTCGAGGTGCACTCCTCCGGCCAGGGCGCCCCCGCCCGCCCCGGCGGCCGCACCCCGCTGCTCACCGACCAGGACCTCCAGGCCGCCTCCCCACCGAGCGCCGCCACCGACGCTTCGGACGCGCTGACGATCCGCCACGGCGACGTACTGGTACCGGCGTTGGGCGGCGAGGGCGCACAGGCGGTGCACCCCGGCAGCCCCTACGCGGGCGCCGCACTCGGGGCCAGGCTCCACCTGCTCCGGCCCGACCCCGCACTGCTCGACCCCGACTTCCTGGCCGGCCAGCTCCGTGCCACCGGCGCCGGCCGACGCGCCAGCAGCTACGCATCCACCACCAGCCGCCTCGACATCCGCCGGGTCGAAGTCCCGCGCGTCCCGGTCGAGCAGCAGCGCGCCCTGGGCGCCGCGTTCCGCCAACTCGCCGACTACGAGGCCGCCCTGACCCGCACCACCACCGAGGCCCGCACCCTGACCCGCGCCCTCACCGACGCCCTCGCGGCCGGAACGGCGAAGCCATCCTGACGCGCGCTGGGGAACGGCGAAGCCGTTCAGGGGCTCGTGGGGGCACCTCCCAGCCCCCAAGGGCTGGGGGAGAACGGCGAGGGCGAGTCTGCGGAGGACCAGCGGGGCGGGTGAGGTCCCGCCGTTTCCGGTCCCCGTCTTTGACCCGCCATCAGTCGTGGCAGCAGCTTCCGGTGGGGGTAGCGTGTGCGCAGCACATTCCCGTCGTCGAGGAGCGTCCATGCCCGCCCGCGCCGTCTCCGGCCCGCCCCGGATCTGGGTGACGCTGCTGTGCGCGGCGGTGCCGGTGCTGACCCTCGGGATGCTCGGCATGGTGCCCTCGCTGGTGCTGGCGGTCGGGCGGCGGCGCCGGGCCGACATCGTCGGCGCGATCATCATCGGGCTGATGCAGCTGGGGTTGTACGTGGGTGCCGGGCTGACCCCGGAGGGCGGGACGATCAACAACCTGGTGGGTCTGCTGCTGCTGCTCCCGCTGTTCCTCGGCACGCCGGTGCACTACCTGCTGATGAACCAGCGCCGGTTCTGGCCGCAGGCCGTGGCCACCCCGCCGCCGTACCCGTACCCGGCGTACCCCGGGTACTCGGCGTCGGCCCCGACGTACCCCTCCGGCACCCCGTACCCCTACCCGGCCCCGGCCCCGGTCGCGCAGCCCGCCACCCCGCCCCCCGCCGCCGCACCGGGTGGCGCGACCGGCACCGCCGAGCTGCGCGAGCTCGGTGAGCTGCTGCGCCGTCAGGCCGGGGACGGGCAGCCGTGAGCCGCACCGTCGGTGGGCGGTACGTGCTCGAGGAGAAGATCGGGCACGGCGGGATGGGGCAGGTCTGGGCGGCCCGGGACCAGCAGCTGGGGCGGCAGGTCGCGGTGAAGCTGCTGCGCGCCGACGCGGTGCCGGACCAGGCCGGGCGCGGCGACAGCCAGGGCGAGCTGCTGCGGCAGCGGTTCCTGCGCGAGTGCCGAATAGGCGCGTCCCTCGACCACCCGGGCCTGGTCACCGTGTACGACGCGGGCGCCGACGGGGACGAGCTCTACCTGGTGATGCAGCGGGTCCCCGGGATGAGCCTGGCCGACCTGATCGCCGAGGAGGGCCCGCTCGACGTTGTTCGGGCCGTCGCGGTCGCCGGGCAGCTGTGCGCCGCGCTGTCCGCCGTGCACGGGGTGGGGGTGGTCCACCGGGACCTGAAGCCGAGCAATGTGATGGTCCGTCCGGACGGGCGGGTGATCCTGCTCGACCTCGGCATCGCCGCCGCCATCGATCCCACCGCCACCCGGCTCACCCTCACCGGCAGTCCGATCGGCAGCCCCGCCTACATGGCCCCCGAGCAGGCCATGGCCGCCGACACCGACCGGCGCAGCGACCTGTACGCGCTCGGCTGCATGCTGCACGAGATGCTGGCCGGCGGCCCCCCGTTCCCCGCCCCCACCGCGCTCGGCGTGCTGCGCCGCCAGCTCGACGACCCGCCACAGCCTTTGCGCGGGCTGCGTCTCGAAGTCCCGCCCGCGCTGGAGAAGTTGGTGCTGTGGCTGCTCGCCAAGCAGCCCGACCACCGGCCGGTCGACGCGGCCGAGGTGCACGCCCTGCTGATGCCGCTGCTGCCCGCCCCGACCGGCCGCCCGCGCACCCGGCTGCCCGCCGTCCCCGACCCGGCGGACCCGTACCGCTACCCGCACCACCCGGAGCCCGCCGGGGGAGCCGAACTGCCGCCGCCGGAGCCGGTGTTCATGCCTGCCGTGCCGCCGCCCGTCCGGTTCGAGCAGCCGCCCGGGCAGGAGACCCTGGCCGTGGCCTGCGCCCGGCTCTCCGACCTGGTCGCGGCGGGCCGGCACGGCGAGGTGCTCGAGCTGTCCGCACGGCTGCTGCCCCGGGCCGTCGCCGAGCAGGGCGAGGCCGCGCCACTGGTGAAGACGGTGCGGGCGATCCGGGCCCGCACCCTGCTCGCCGAACGGCAGTGGGCCGAGGCGCTGCCCGAACTGCGCGTGCTGGCCGCCGCCGCGGCGGCCGAGCGCGACCCGGCCGCGCTCGACCACCGCCGCCACGCGGCCCGCTGCCTGGAGCAGCTCGGCCTCACCCGCGAGGCCCTCACCGAGTACCGGGCCGTCCTCGCGTCCCTGCCGCCCGGCTCCGCGCACGCCCCTGAACTGCGCGAACGCATCGGCCTGTTGCTCGCCGCCACCGGCCATGTCGAGGCGGCCTGGCAGAGCCTGCTGGAACTCCTGCTGGAGACCGAGCGCCGTCAGGGCCCGCACCACCCCGACGTCCGCCGCCTGCGCGCGCACCTGGAGCAGCTCGGCAGTCACCGCACCACCACCAACCCGTACGCGACCTGACCGGGGAGCCGGCCCTGCGGCGTGTATCGGAAGTGGATCCCGGGCGGTGAACGATCGCGGTGCGGGCCGACCGGGCACACACTCGCGACGGTCCTCAGACGACGTCGAACTCGTTGCCCTCGGGATCCCGCATGGCCGCGGCGTACAGCCCCATGCTCGGCTCGTCCCTGATCTCCAGCACGGTGGCACCGGCCTCGACCAGCTGATCCACCGCGGCCCTGACCCGCTGCGCGCGGACGTCCAGCGGGACGTCACGACCGCCACCGACCGTGAGGTCGAAGTGCCACCGGTTCTTGACGGTCTTCGGCTCCGGCACCTGCTGGAACCACACGCGCGGTCCACGACCCGCCGGATCGACGATCGACTCAGGAATGTCGCCGGCCCCGGCCGGCAACTCCTCCGCAGGCACCCCTATCGCCTCCCAGTAGGCGCGCCACGTGGCGTGCCCGTCGGGCGCGGGCTCGGGCACATAGCCCAGGGCCTGCGCCCAGAAGGCCACCATCCGCTGCGGATCGGAGCAGTCGATCGTCAGCTGCATTGTCATCTCCATGCCCGGAGCCTCCCAGACGGATCTGACGGATCTGACGGTCGATTCCGGCGTCGCCGCTGTGGGCGCCGAGATCGACCGCGACGATCCGCCGTCGCCGCGGCGGGGGCTGTCAGCCCGCCGGGGGGATGCGCCATTGCTGGGTGGTGTTGCCCGGGGTGCAGTTCTCCATGGTGGCCGCGTTGCCGGAGCCGTTGTCGGTCAGGCAGAGGCTGGCCATGTAGTCCTTGAGGTAGTACGCGCCCGGCGTGGGCGCCTGGACCACCGACCAGCTGGTCAGGACGTTGAATCCGGAGCGGAGGGTGACTGCCGTCCCGGTGGCGTTCTGGACCAGGATCGGCTTGCTCATGTTGCAGGGGTACAGCGTGTACCAGCCGCCCGGGTCCGGGCCGGAGCGGTACCAGCCGAACGAGGTGTTGCGGTCCATCACCGCCGCCGTGCCGCCCGCCAGGGTGTTCGCCGCCAGGCCGAGCCGCTGTCCGCTGCCCACCGAGGTCAGGTATCCCCAGCCGGCGCCCCCGCAGCCTGCGGGGGGTCCGGGGGTCGTGCCGCCGTTGGCGGGTGGCGTGTTCGGCGGGGCGGTGGTGCCGCTGGGTTGCTGATTGCCACCACCGTTGCTGCTGCTGCTGCCTCCGCCGCCGGTTCCGCCGCCGCCGGTTCCGCCGCCGCCGGTTCCCCCGCCGCCGGTTCCCCCGCCGCCGGTTCCCCCGCCGCCCTGGGCCGGGCGGGTGTCGGTGGTGCCCGGCTGGTCGGACGAGGGCTGTTGCGGGCCGGGGGAGGGCGAGTCGGAGGCCGGGGCCGGGGCGGAGGCGGACGGCGAGGCGGACCCGGGCGGGCCGCCCGACGTCGACGCCACCGGGAGCGGCGATCCGCCGCCGGGTGCCGAGACCGGGCCGGAACCCGTCTGCGAGGTGTCGGACTTCCACGGCGCGGCCTGGACCAGGAAGACGCCGCCCGTGCCCAGGGAGATCACCACCGGCACGACGATCGGCAGCAGCAGCCGGCGCCGCCGACTCTCCGGGGGAGGGGTCTCCGCGGTCCGCGCGCCGGTGTCCGCCGGAGGGGCGGCCGGGACGGTACTCGGCGTCGGGCTGTCCGGCACGGTGGCCAGCAGCGTGTCCGCCGCCACCGCCTTTGCCGAGGCCGGGAGTTCGGCCGCCGAGCGCGCCGCCGCGGCCATCGCCGCCGCGTCCGGGAAGCGGTCCGCCGGGTCCTTGGCGAGCGCCCGCGCGACGAACGCCCGCACCGGCGCCGGGAACGCCTCGGCCAGTCCCGGCGGCGGCTGCTGGAGGTGCTTGACCACCACCTCCAGCACTGTTTCACCCGTGAACGGCGGTTGCCCCGTGAGCAGTTCGAAGCAGACCACACCGATCGAGTACAGGTCGGAGCGGGGCGTGACGGCCTGGCCGCCGGCCTGCTCCGGCGCCGCGTACAGGGCCGTGCCCAGCACCGAGTGGGTGGTCGTCAGCCGGGTGCCCGCCAACGCCCGGGCTATCCCGAAGTCCGTGACCACCACGCCGCCGTCGTCCCGCACCATCAGGTTCGACGGCTTCAGGTCCCGGTGCACGATGTCCCGCGCGTGCGCGGCGTGCAGCGCGTCCAGCGCCTCCGCGACCAGCCCCAGCGCCCGGGCCGGCACCATCGGGCCGTCCTGCGCCAGCACCAGGTGCAGCGGGCGGCCCTCGATCAGCTCCATCACGATGTACGTCGCCCGGACGTCGGTGGTCTCGGCCGGCTCGCAGTAGTCGATCACCTGGACGATGCCCGGATGCCGCACCGTCGCCAGGATCCGGGCCTCGCGCCGGAACCGCTCGATGAAGTCCTGCTCGTCACCCAGCCCCGGATGCATCACCTTGATCGCGACTGCCCGGCCCAGTACCCCGTCCTCGGCCCGCCAGACCTCGCCCATGCCGCCACTGCCCAGCCGCTCACCGAGCGTGTAGCGCCCGCCCAGTACTGTGCCCGGTCCCCACATCCCGCTTCCCCCATGAATCGGGCTGACATGACATCTCGTCAAGAGTCCCAAGCTTTCCGGACCTGCGACACCCGCCCGCCGTCAATCCCGCTCCTCGTTGCCGAACTGCGACCTGCGACCTGCGATGTCCGCGTCCGACCGGGCCGAAGCCGACCACCAGGTCGACGGAGTGCGGTCTACCGCAGTGCCACCCAGAACGAGCTGGTCGAGTTAGCGGCCTGGCCGAACGTCACCTTCGCGGGCAGCCCGGTCTGGCCGGTGCCGTACTGGCCGTAGCGCGGCGGCTGGCCGGGGAGGCCCACGTTGATGGCCGTGGTGGAGAGGAAGGAGCCGCGGCCGAAGCCGGGGCTTGTGGCGCCGTTGGTGAGCAGGGCCACCCAGTACGAGCCGGCGGGCAGGACGGCGGGCACGCCGGCGGTCCTGGTCAGCGGGACGGTCTTCAGGCCGGTCCCGGTCCAGTCGGCACTCTGGTCCGCGCTGCTCGCCAGCAGCGACCCGTCCGCCCCGTACAGGCCCACCAGGTTCTGGCCGGCCGTCAGCCCGGAGCCGGCGCCGGTGACGGCGACCAGCGCCGCGGAGACCTGCTGCGGGGTGCGCAGCAGGACCCGGACCAGCTGGATCGTCCCGGGCGTCGGCACCCCGGTGCTGCCGAGCGAGGACGGGTCGAACGCCCAGGTCAGCAGCCCCTGATCGGCGGGCTGCGGGGTCGGGTCGAGCAGCGGGGTGACGACTCCCGCGCTCGCGAAGGACAGCTGGTCGGGGCCGCTGCGCAGCCCGTCGGAGGGGTTCCAGGCGGTGGCGTTGTTCTGATACGTGCCGGTGATCAGGTTCGGTCCGGTGCTCAGCCGGCCCTGCCCGTCCCAGTTGACCGCCTGCCCGCCCGCGATCGTGGACAGCGCCGCGGCCTGCAGGCCCACCGAGGACGAAGTGGCCACGGTGAGGCCGTAGTACGGGGACTCCTTCGTCGCCTTGTCGTCGCGGAACGCCGTGACCACCATGCCGGTCAGCAGGACGGGCGCGGTGCAGCCGGTGATGCTGACGCCGGAGAACCGGCCGCCCGCGGTGCTGCCGTCCCGGCGGGCGCAGCAGCCGTCGAACTGGACCGCGGCCACGCCGCCGATCCGCTCCAGGTGGAAGCCGTCCTGCTCGTTCTGGTCGGTGGTGCAGGCGGTGAGGACGACCGCGCCGATCGGCTGGTCGTCCGTCCACTCGAAGCCGTGCCGCGCGCTGTGTTCGGAACGGCACTGCGCGAACTGGTTGTTGCTGGACCGGACGAGCCGCCAGCCGGACCCTCCGCTGCGGTACGCCAGGCAGCCGGTGAACTGGCTGTCCCGGGCGTCCAGTTCGAAGCCGTTCCCCTGGGTGCCCCAGGTGCCGACCTGGCGGAACCGGACGGTGGTCGGGGCCTTGCCGTTCGCCGCGAGCAGCCGGATCCCGGCGCCCTTGGTCTGCGTCACCTGGACGTTCTCCACCAGCAGTTGGGAGACCGCCCCGACCACGTCCAGGCCGACTGCCGTCCCGGGCGGGGCGTCCGCCGCGCGCAGCGTGAGGTCGCGGATCGACACCGCGATGTTCTCGCCCCGGCTGTCGTCGATCAGCATCAACTGGTTGCCGGAGAACGACGGCGAGGCGTTGATCACCGTCTCCCGGGAACCGCCGCCCGAGTACCAGGACGAGCCGCTGCCCTGGATCCGCACGCCGGTCGGTACCACCAGCGGCGACGAGATCAGGTAGTTGCCGGTCGGCAGGACCACCACGCCGCCCGGACCGGCATCGTTCAACGCCTTCTGCAGCGCCGGCGCGTCGTCGCCCGTGCCGTCGCCCTTGGCCTGGTAGGCCACCTTGACGTCGATCCAGCCCAGCGGCCGGGCCGGGTCGGCGACGGCCGCCGCCGCGCTCCCGGTGCCCGCCATCGTCGCCGCGCCGACTCCCGCGCCGGCCGCGGCGACCCGCAGCAGGTTCCGTCGAGTGGTCATGTTCCGTGTCCCCCAGGTGAGTAGGCCGAATCGCGGCAGATCCTAGGCGAACGTTCGTCCACCCCGGGGAGCGGTGGACGATCTCGGACGGGGGACCTGCGCGCGGGGTCTGGCACCAGGGGACGGGGCTCCCTATTGTTCGTCCCAGCCACGTACGCGAAGCACCACCGGAACGCGCTCCATCGACCAGGAGGCCCCAGTGACCCGCACCAGCTCCGTCCGCCGACTGCGCGCCGCACTCGGCGTGACAGTCGCCGCCGCCGCGCTCTCCGCCTGTGGCGGGGCGCCGGCGCACCAGGGGGCCGCCGCCGTGGTCGGCGACGAGCGGATCACCATCGCGCAGGTGCAGGCCAGGATGTCGGCGGTCCGCGCGGGCGGCGCCGGGCAGGCCGGCGGGCAGGCGGCGAACGAACAGTCCGGGCTGGTCAGGCACACCGTCAACGAGCTGATCTTCGACAAGGTGATCGGCCGGGCGCTGGCGGACCGCCGGCTGAAGGTCGACGCGAGCGAGATCGGCGCGGCCCGGGCCGCGGACAGCCGCACCGTGGGCGGCGACGCCAAGTTGGCCGAACTGCTGCGGGTCAAGCAGGGCGTCCCGGCCGACGGGATCGACGACTTCTACCGCCAGCAGCTCGGCCTCACCAAGCTGGCCGGCGGCCAGGACCCGACCGGCGCCGCCGGTGACGCCGCGATCCGCAAGGCCCTGGTGGACGCGGGCACCGCGCTGCACATCCAGGTCAACCCGCGCTACGGGACGTGGGACACTGCCCGGATCGGACTCACCGACACCAATGACAACTGGCTGCCGATGAACGTCCGCCCGCTCTGATCCGGGCCCGCTCCGCTCCGGCTCAGTACAACTCGGGCTGGCACAGCGGCAGTTCGCAGCTGCCGCCCCAGGAGGTGTCGCCGGTCGGGCTCGCGCCGTCGGCCCGCACGGCCGCCGCCGGGCCGGACTGCGCCGCCGCGATCACCGCGGGGGCCGCACCGGCCAGGGCGAGCAGCAGACCGGCGAACGCGACGGTGCGAGCGAACCGCTTCATGGCAGAGTCCTCCTGAGGACGGGAAGAGACGGGGATCTCGGTGTCCGGGCTTTCAACCAAGGCCCGGCGCCTGGGAACTAGCATGGCGACCGCCGGGTGCCCGAACCATCGTGCAGCCACCTCACCAACTGCTCTGGCAGCAAGATGACCGAGGGACGAAAATGGACCTATCGGCCCAAGCTCCGTGCGCCGGAGCCGAGTTCGCGCCCGATCCGGCCGACGCCGCGGCCTACTCCTGGGTGCTGGAACACGGCCGCCTCGACCCCGACGCGCTGGCCGGACACCTCGCCCGCCAAGGGCTCGACCCGGCCGCCGCCACCACCGCCCTGGACCGCCTGGCCGCCTGGCAGCTGCTCCAGCCCGACCCGGCCGACCCCGGCCGCTGCCGGGCCCTGCCCCCGCAGACCGCGATCGCCGCACTCGCCGCCCCCGTCGAGGCCGAGATCCAGCGCAGCCGCGCCGAACTCGCCCACCGCCAGGCCCAGGTGGCCGGTTTCCTGGCCTACCACCGGCAGGTCCGGGAGACCGGCGGAGCGGGCGAGATCGAGGTGATCGGCGACCTCCAGGACGTCCGCGACGCCCTCGACCGGGCCTCCGCCGAATGCCGCAGCGAAGTGCTCACCAGCCAGCCCGGCGGCGGCTCCCGCGTCCCCGCCGCGATGGAGGAGGCCCTGCGCCGCGACCGCGCCCTGCTCGGCCGAGGGGTCCGGATGCGCACCCTCTACCACCACACCGCCCGCTTCAACGGCCCCAGCCAGGCCTACGTGGAGGCCGCCACCGCCCTCGGCGCCGAATACCGCACAGCGCACGAGCTGTTCGGCCGCCTCATCGTCTTCGACCGCGAACTCGCCTTCCTCCCCCTCAGTGACGGCACCTGGGGCGCGCTGGTGGTCCGGCAGGAAGCGCTGCTGGCCTACCTCTGCGGCATCTTCGAACAGGCCTGGTCGCTTGCCCGCCCGTTCGCCGCCGCCGCCGAGGACGGCCTCGAACAGGTCTCCCAGGAACTCGACCGCACCATCGTCCGCATGCTCGCCGCCGGCCTCAAGGACGAGGCCATCGCCCGCCGCCTCGGCATGTCACTGCGCACCGCACGCCGCCACATCGCCGACATCATGGACGAGTTGGGCGCCGAGAGCCGCTTCCAGGCCGGCGCCGCCGCCGCCCGGGCCGGCCTGCTCGACGACTGACTCGCCCCGCCTCCGCGTGTCACGCGGTCCCGGGACCGGCCACCCGTTACCGGCCGCCCGGGACCGCCAAGCCGTGACTGTCCGTCAATTCCGCCGCGCCGCACCATTGATGTCAGCGGGGCACACCGGGCCCCACCGGACAGCGGAACGGAGGTGGCGACAGTGCACTGGGGACAGGACGAAGACCGTCCGGCCGACCCGGAACGCGAGGTCGTCGCCTTCCTGAACCGCCGACTCGGCACCGGCCCGGCACTCCTGTGGACCGAAGGCGAACACCCCGGCGGCAACCCGCCGGACGCCGCCCCGGCGCACGGCGCGGCCCACTGGGCCGAGACCCTGCGTCACCACCTCGGCCGCCCCGTCGAACCCGCCCCGAGCCGGCCCGTCCGGCGGCTCGCCGCCCCGGAGGACAGCAGCCTGCTGCTCTTCCAGCACCACGGCGGAAGCCGGGTCCACCCCACCGGCCTCGGAACCCACCAGGGCGTCCGGCTCCTCCCCGGCCACTGGCTGCTGCTGCCCCCCGGCTGCGGCTGCGACCTCCAGTGCCGCCCCGGCGCCGAACCCCTGGCCCTGCGGATCCCGACCGTCTGACCCCCGCGCCGCACCCGTGGGCGGAACACGCCCCGAGCGGCCCGATTCATCCCGATTCATCCCCTCCCCGAAGGAGTCCTGTCATGGGTGTTCAGAGCACCGAGTCCGCTTCGAAGTTCGCTGCGCTGGCCCGTCAGGCCGCGCTGTCGGTGGCGGTTGCTGCCGCTGTGGGTGGTGCGGTGTTCGCGCCGGCCGTGTCGGCGCAGGCCGCGACCGCCCCGTCGGTGAGCGCGGGTCACGCGACCACCGACGGCTGCGGCGCGTGCTACCCGGACGTCATCTGATCCACCTCTCTCCCGCCGTCCTCGAACCGATCAATTAGGAGTCCTGTCATGGGTGTTCAGAGCAC